>NZ_CP030771.1:5537500-6875000 GCF_006088715.1 Streptomyces sp. YIM 121038 | reverse complement strand
GCTGGTCCATCTTGAAGTCGCCCGTGTGCACGACCATGCCCGCGGGGGTGCGGATCGCGACCGCGAGGGCGTCCGGGATGGAGTGGTTGACCGCGACGAACTCGCAGTCGAAGGGGCCGAGGCGCTCCCGGTCGCCCTCGGCGACCTCGAGCGTGTACGGACGGATGCGGTGCTCCTGGAGCTTCGCCTCGATCAGGGCGAGGGTCAGCTTGGAGCCGATCAGCGGGATGTCCGGCTTCTCGCGCAGGAGGAAGGGGACACCGCCGATGTGGTCCTCGTGGCCATGCGTGAGGACGATGCCCTCGATGTCGTCGAGGCGGTCACGGATGGACGTGAAGTCCGGCAGGATCAGGTCGATTCCGGGCTGCTCCTCCTCGGGGAAGAGCACTCCGCAGTCGACGATCAGCAGACGCCCGTCGTACTCGAAGACCGTCATGTTCCGGCCGATCTCGCCGAGGCCGCCGAGCGGGGTGACCCGCAGACCGCCCTTCGGGAGCTTCGGCGGAGCGCCGAGTTCAGGATGCGGATGACTCAAAAGACTCTCCTCACCACGCGCGCCACGTACCTCCGGGGCACGTGGCGCGCGTGACGTTCGTGCAGTAGCAGTTGTGGGTGCAGGCACCTGGCCTGCGGATGTGTTGCGTATTGAGTTGTGAAGTCTGTGTTTAGAGCTGTACCCCGCCGGCCGCAAGATCGATCTTGAGCTGGGCCGTCTCCTCCGGCGAGAGCTCCACGAGCGGCAGCCGCAGCGGTCCCGCGGGGCGTCCCTGCAGGGCGAGCGCCGCCTTGCTGGTGATCACTCCCTGCGTACGGAACATGCCCGTGAAGACCGGAAGCAGCTTCTGGTGGATCTCCGTGGCCTTCTGCACGTCGCCGTTGAGGTACGCCTCCAGCAAAGCACGCAGCTCGGGCGTGACCACGTGACCGACCACGGAGACGAAGCCGCACGCGCCGACCGAGAGGAGCGGCAGGTTGAGCATGTCGTCACCGGAGTACCAGGCGAGACCGGAGCGGGCGATCGCCCAGCTGGCTCGGCCGAGGTCGCCCTTGGCGTCCTTGTTGGCGACGATACGCGGGTGCTCGGCGAGACGCACGATCGTCTCGGTGTTGATCGGTACGCCGCTGCGTCCCGGGATGTCGTACAGCATCACCGGCAGGTCGGTGGCGTCGGCGATCGCGGTGAAGTGCCGGTAGAGGCCTTCCTGCGGGGGCTTGTTGTAGTACGGGGTGACCGTGAGGAGGCCGTGGGCGCCGGCGGCCCGGGCGGCGCGGGCCAGCTCGATGCTGTGGCGGGTGTCGTTGGTGCCGACGCCCGCGACGACGTGGGCGCGGTCGCCGACCGCTTCGAGGACGGCCCGTACGAGCTCGTTTTTCTCCGCGTCGCTGGTGGTCGGGGACTCGCCGGTGGTGCCGTTGACGATCAGGCCGTCGTTGCCTGCGTCCACCAGGTGGGCGGCGAGCTGCTGCGCGCCGTCGAGGTCGAGTGCGCCGTCCGCCCTGAAGGGCGTGACCATGGCGGTGAGGACCCGCCCGAAGGGGGTCTGCGGAGTCGAGGTCGGAGCCATGGGTAACACGCTACTCGCTGCTCAGCGCGGGGTCGCCCCTCGGGGGATGTGCTGGGTCTGACACTCAGGGAGCCCGGCACTGCCTGCTCGGGGGTTCAAGCAGTGCCGGGTCCGTTTGATCAGGCTAGATGAACTTCTAGAAATGCCGCAATACGGACACTTCTATCGGCCCGTCCGTACATCTGTGCCGTGCCGGGCCGGATGTGCCCCGGCCCGGCGGTCGGGACGGCCGCGGCCGCGGCCGTCGAACTCGGCGTGCGTCACGGGACGGTGACCCCTCCGGGGTGCAGTTCGGGCAATCGGCCGTGCGGTGACCCCTCATGACAATCTTCGGCGAATTTGCCGAAACTGGGCACCTTTTGGTCGATTCGAGCGTCTGTGTAGGTGACAGAGTTCCGTTCGAGACTCGTGAGGAGAAGCGCGCCCCATGTTCCGTCGGCGAGAGCCCGTCCCGTTCGCCTTCATCGCCGAAGCCGACAAGTTCCGCAGCAATGTCACTCCCCCACCCCGTCAGCGCGCCACGGCCGGTCAGCTCGTGGGCCGTACGCTCATCGGGCTCACCGTGGTCGCCGGTCTCGTGGGCTCCGTGCTCTTCGGCATGCCCGCGATGTCCGCCGACCAGTCGCCCGCCAAGACCCAGCAGTCCGAGGCCTCCGACGGCCGCTGACGGCCGCGTACGACACGGACGGGCGCCGAGGCACCCCCTTGGCCCCGTCGGGTACCCCCTTGGGCCCCCAACGCTGGTAGCAGGGGACACGGCTCGATAGCCTCACCGGGCACAACCCGTGCGTGGAGTGAGTGAGGACCAGCCGTGCCCCTGCCTTTCCTGACCGCGGACCGCGCTTTCGACGACGCGGGCAAGGACGTCGCGCTCCCGTTCGACGACCGCGACCACTGGCGGCGGCCCTACCGCCCGGGTCCCTGGCGCGTGGCCGCCGCGGCCGTACTGCTGCTCCTCGCCTCGTTCGTCCTCGTGGCCGCCGTGATCATCGCCTTCGCGGGCGCCCTGCCGGGCGCGGGCGTCTGCGTGGGCGTGGCCGCACTCGTCATCTGCGCCGCCGTCCGGCTGCTGCGCGTGGGCACCTGGGTCAGCGCGCACGGCCTGCGCCACGTGACCTTCTTCCGCACCCGGACCGTGCCGTGGGCGCGGATCGCCGCCGTGCGCACCGTTCAGCAGCCCGTGCGGTGGCTCGGGCTGCCCCGCACGGTGCAGGGGCAGGCCCTGACGCTCGTCCGCCTCGACCGGCCCGCGGGCGAGCGGGCGACGCTGCTCACCGACCGCGGGGCGGACTTCCTCGCGCGCCGCACCGCCTTCGACCGCGCCGCCGACACCATCGAGGTGTGGGCGGACGAATACGGCCGTACGGCCTAGCCCCCGCTCGTACGGCACCCGGGGCGTCCGTCCGTACGGCACCGGGCGCGGGCCCTCAGACGCTCAGCGGCCTGCCCTCGTGCAGGGCGATGGCCCGCTGCATGGCCTTGCGCGCGCGGGGGGTGTCCCGGGCGTCGTGGTAGGCGATGGCGAGGCGGAACCAGCAGCGCCAGTCGTCCGGGGTGTCCTCCGTCTCGGCCTTGCGCCGGGCGAAGACCTCGTCGGCCGAGTCGCGGTCGATGCGCCCGCTGGGCGTGCGCCTCAACTCGTCGACGGGCAGGCCGCCTTCGGCCTCCAGCTCGGCCGCGAGCCGGTTGGCACGCTGGACGAAGCGCGTGTTCTGCCACAGGAACCACACGCCGATGACCGGCAGGACGAGCACCGCGACCCCGAAGGTCACGGTGAGCACGGTGCCGTGCTGTATGAGCAGCACGCCACGGCTGCCGACCAGGACGAAGTAGACGACCAGGACGGCGGCCGTGACGGCGTAGGTGATCTTTGCGCGCATGGCTTCGGCTCGGCTCAGTCCAGGTCCAGGAAGTGTTCCAGGCCGAAGGTGAGGCCCGGGGTCTCCACCACCCTGCGGGCACCCAGGAGGATGCCCGGCATGAAGCTGCTGTGGTGCAGCGAGTCGTGGCGGATCGTGAGGGTCTCGCCCTCGCCGCCGAGGAGGACCTCCTGGTGGGCGAGGAGGCCGTTCAGCCGCACCGCGTGCACGCGGACGCCGTCGACGTCCGCGCCGCGGGCGCCCTCGAGGGCGGTCTCCGTGGCGTCCGGCTGCGGGGCGCTGCCCGCCGCCCGGCGGGCCTCGGCGATGAGCTGGGCGGTGCGCGTGGCGGTCCCGCTGGGGGCGTCGGCCTTGTGCGGGTGGTGCAGCTCGACGACCTCGACGGAGTCGAAGTACGGTGCCGCGAGCTGCGCGAACCTCATGGTGAGGACCGCGCCGATGGAGAAGTTCGGCGCGATCAGGACGCCGGTGCCCGGGGCGGCGTCCAGCCAGCCGCGCAGCCGCGCGAGGCGCTCGTCGGTCCAGCCCGTCGTACCGACGACGGCGTGGATGCCGTGCCGGACGCAGAAGTCGAGGTTGCCCATCACGGAACCGGGTGTGGTCAGCTCGACCGCGACCTGGGCGCCGGCCTCGACCAGCGCCTCCAGCTTGTCGCCGCGGCCGAGGGCCGCCACCAGTTCCATGTCGTCGGCCGCCTCGACGGCTCGTACGGCCTCGGAGCCGATCCGGCCCTTGGCGCCGATGACCGCCACGCGCACCTTGCTCATCTGCCTGTTTCCTTAACCGAGTTATGGGTCGGACGGGGCCTGGGTCCGGGAGTCCCGGGCCTAGGCCACCGCTTCGTGCAGGCGGGCGGCCTGCTTGTCCTTCAGCGGGCCTATCGCGGAGAGCGAAGGCCGCTGCCCCAGGATGTCCCGGGCCACTTCGCGCACCTCGTCCGGGGTGACCTCCGCGATCCTGGCCAGCATGTCGTCGACCGACATCTGCTCGCCCCAGCACAGCTCGCTCTTGCCGATGCGGTTCATGATCGCGCCGGTGTCCTCGAGGCCGAGGACCGTGGAGCCCGCCAGCTGGCCTATCGCGCGCCTGATCTCGTCGTCCGTCAGACCGTGCTCGGCGACGTGGTCGAGCTCGTCCCGGCAGATCTTGAGGACGTCGTGGACCTGGCTGGGGCGGCAGCCCGCGTACACGCCGAACAGTCCGGCGTCGGCGAACGCCGAGGTGTACGAGTACACGCTGTAGGCCAGGCCCCGCTTCTCGCGGACCTCCTGGAACAGGCGCGAGGACATGCCGCCGCCGAGCGCGGTGTTCAGCACGCCCATGGCCCAGCGGCGCTCGTCGGTGCGGGCCAGGCCCGGCATGCCGAGGATGACGTGGGCCTGCTCGGTCTTGCGGTCGACGACCTCGACCTGGCCCGAGGTGCGGACGCGGCGCACGCCCGCGCGCGGGGCGATGGGCGTGGCGTCGGTGCGCGTGAGGGCGCCCGCCTTGTCGAACGCGGCGCGGACCTGGCGGACGACCTTCTGGTGGTCCACGTTGCCCGCGGCGGCGACGACCAGGTGGGTGGGGTCGTAGTGCCGCTTGTAGAAGCGGCGGATGCGGTCCGCGGTGAGGGCGTTGATCGTGTCGACCGTGCCGAGGACCGGACGGCCGAGGGGCGTGTCGCCGAGCATCGTGTGCGCGAACAGGTCGTGCACGCAGTCGCCCGGGTCGTCCTCCGTCATCGCGATCTCTTCGAGGATGACGCCGCGCTCGGCGTCGACGTCCTCCTGGCGGATCTGCGAGCCGGTGAGCATGTCGCAGACCACGTCGATGGCCAGCGGCAGGTCGGTGTCGAGCACGCGCGCGTAGTAGCACGTGTACTCCTTGGCCGTGAAGGCGTTCATCTCGCCGCCGACGGCGTCGATCGCGGAGGAGATGTCCAGGGCGCTGCGCTTCCTGGTGCCCTTGAAGAGGAGGTGCTCCAGGTAGTGCGTCGCACCGTTCAGGGACGGGGTCTCGTCGCGGGAGCCCACGTGGGCCCAGATGCCGAAGGTGGCCGAACGGACCGACGGGAGGGTCTCGGTGACGACGCGCAGCCCACCGGGGAGGGTGGTCTTACGGACCGTGCCGATGCCGTTGCTGCCCTTGATCAGGGTTTGGGTACGGGCGACGGCCCGCGCCTCCGAAGAGGTGCGGGCCGTCGCCTTGGAGCTACGGGACGTCACTTGGCGGCGTCGTCCTTCGCGTCCTCGGCCTTGTCGGCGTCGTCCTCGCCCTCGATCACGGGGATCAGGGAGAGCTTGCCGCGGGAGTCGATCTCGGCGATCTCGACCTGGACCTTCTGGCCCACGCCGAGGACGTCCTCGACGTTCTCCACGCGCTTGCCGCCGGCGAGCTTGCGGATCTGCGAGATGTGCAGCAGACCGTCCTTGCCCGGGAGCAGCGACACGAACGCGCCGAAGGTCGTCGTCTTCACGACGGTGCCCAGGTAGCGCTCGCCGACCTCCGGCATGGTCGGGTTGGCGATGCCGTTGATCGTGGCGCGGGCGGCCTCGGCGGCCGGGCCGTCGGCGGCACCGATGTAGATGGTGCCGTCGTCCTCGATCGTGATGTCGGCGCCGGTGTCCTCCTGGATCTGGTTGATCATCTTGCCCTTCGGGCCGATGACCTCACCGATCTTGTCCACCGGGATCTTGACGGTGATGATCCGCGGCGCGTTCGGGGACATCTCGTCCGGAACGTCGATCGCTTCCATCATCACGTCGAGGATGTGCAGGCGGGCGTCGCGGGCCTGCTTCAGGGCGGCGGCCAGGACGGAGGCCGGGATGCCGTCCAGCTTGGTGTCGAGCTGGAGGGCGGTCACGAACTCCTTGGTGCCGGCGACCTTGAAGTCCATGTCGCCGAAGGCGTCCTCCGCACCGAGGATGTCGGTGAGGGTGACGTAGTGCGTCTCGCCGTCGATCTCCTGGGAGATCAGACCCATGGCGATGCCGGCGACGGGGGCCTTCAGGGGCACACCGGCGTTCAGCAGCGACATGGTGGAGGCGCAGACGGAGCCCATGGACGTCGAGCCGTTGGACCCGAGGGCCTCGGAGACCTGACGGATCGCGTAGGGGAACTCCTCGCGCGTCGGGAGCACCGGGGTGAGGGCGCGCTCGGCGAGGGCGCCGTGGCCGATCTCGCGGCGCTTGGGGGAGCCGACGCGGCCGGTCTCGCCGGTGGAGTACGGCGGGAAGTTGTAGTTGTGCATGTAGCGCTTGCGCGTCACCGGGGAAAGGGTGTCGAGCTGCTGCTCCATCCGGAGCATGTTCAGCGTCGTCACGCCCAGGATCTGGGTCTCGCCGCGCTCGAACAGGGCGGAGCCGTGCACGCGCGGGATGGCCTCGACCTCGGCGGCCAGGGTGCGGATGTCGGTGACACCGCGGCCGTCGATGCGCTTCTTCTCCTTGATGACGCGCTCACGGACCAGGGCCTTGGTCAGCGAGCGGTACGCGGCGGAGATCTCCTTCTCGCGGCCCTCGAACTCCGGGAGCAGCTTCTCGCCGGCCAGCGCCTTGACGCGGTCCAGCTCGGTCTCGCGCTCCTGCTTGCCCGCGATGGTCAGCGCCTGGGCCAGCTCCGGCTTGACGGCGGCGGTGAGGGCCTCGAACACGTCGTCCTCGTAGTCGAGGAAGATCGGGAACTCGCCGGTGGGCTTGGCGGCCTTGGCGGCGAGGTCCGACTGGGCCTTGCACAGGACCTTGATGAAGGGCTTCGCGGCCTCCAGGCCGGCGGCCACGATCTCCTCGGTCGGCGCCTCGGCGCCGCCCTTGACGAGCTCGATGGTCTTCTCGGTGGCCTCGGCCTCGACCATCATGATCGCGACGTCGCCGTCCTCGAGGACGCGACCGGCGACGACCATGTCGAAGACGGCGTCCTCGAGCTCGGTGTGCGTCGGGAAGGCGACCCACTGGCCCTTGATGAGCGCCACGCGCGTGCCGCCGATCGGGCCCGAGAAGGGCAGGCCGGCCAGCTGCGTGGAGCAGGAGGCGGCGTTGATCGCGACCACGTCGTACAGGTGGTCGGGGTTGAGCGCCATGATCGTCTCGACGACCTGGATCTCGTTGCGCAGGCCCTTCTTGAAGGACGGGCGCAGCGGGCGGTCGATGAGGCGGCAGGTGAGGATGGCGTCCTCGGAGGGGCGGCCCTCACGGCGGAAGAAGGAACCGGGGATCTTCCCGGCCGCGTACATCCGCTCCTCGACGTCCACCGTCAGGGGGAAGAAGTCGAGCTGGTCCTTGGGCTTCTTGGACGCGGTGGTGGCCGAGAGGACCATCGTGTCGTCGTCCAGGTAGGCGACGGCGGAGCCGGCGGCCTGACGGGCCAGGCGGCCCGTCTCGAAGCGGATGGTGCGGGTGCCGAAGGTGCCGTTGTCGATGACGGCTTCGGCGTAGTGGGTCTCGTTCTCCACTAGCGGTTTCTCCGTTACGTATCGTCTTTTCACCCCTGGGCCCGTGTGGCCCGGGGTCCGCCCCTGCCCGTGTGGCGTGGGAGCGGTGCGGAGAAGCGCGCCGTGGGTGCGGGCCGGTCTTCGATCGAAGCCCCCGGGGACTCGTACTCGCGTATCCCGGAGACCACTACCGAGGACCGGCGGCGGCTGGGTGCGCCTCTCCTTATGTGGTTGTGCCCGTGGTCGTGCGGTGAGGCCCGCGCGGGCGCGCCGGGCCCCGCTTGCACGTCCGGGGCTGTGTCGGACGTCACCAGACTACAAAGCGTCGGTGACACCGCGCACGTACAGCAAAGGGAGCGGCCCCCTTCGAGTGCTTCGAGTGGGAACCGCTCCCTTCACGGCGTCTTACTTGGCGCCCGCCGCACCGCGGCGGATGCCCAGGCGGTCAACCAGGGCACGGAAGCGCTGGATGTCCTTCTTGGCCAGGTACTGAAGCAGGCGGCGACGCTGGCCGACCAGGATCAGCAGACCACGACGGGAGTGGTGGTCGTGCTTGTGCGTCTTCAGGTGCTCGGTCAGGTCCGAGATGCGGCGCGAGAGCAGCGCGACCTGGACCTCGGGGGAGCCGGTGTCGCCCTCCTTCTGGCCGAACTCGGTCATGATCTGCTTCTTCGTGGCGGCGTCGAGCGACACGCGAACTCCTTGTGATGTCCTTGTTCGCCTCCGAGCGCCCCTGGTCTTCTTCTCAGGGGTGCTTCCGGTACTCGGGAGGCAGGGGGTCCACCCGGGAGAGGTGGGGTCCGCCTTGCGGCGGGATGCCGCGTCGCGCGGTCCACCGGCCGGGGGCCTGGGGATGTGCGCAGACAAGCGAGCGTTACACAGCGTACCAGCCTGGGCGTGTCGGCTCTCCGTCACCGCCGTGGGGGCGGTCCGGGGCGGGTCCCATGACGCGTTGCCGGGGGTCGCGCGCCGGGTGTCCGCCGGTCACGCCCCCTCGACGCCCAGGGCGCCGTAGGCCGCGCCCTCCCCGTCCTCGCCCCGCTCGGCGCGCAGCTCCTTGGGGGCGATGAAGACCCGGCCCCCCTCGACGAGCACGTCGGTCTCCCCCGGCTTCACGGGTCCGGCGGCGTCCGGGACGCTGAACAGCAGGAACGGGGTCTCCCTGCCCGATTCCGGGTCCAGGCTCACGACGGCGTCCGGGGCGACTCCGTCGGCGCTCCCCCGGAAGGCGAGCAGCTTGCCGCCGCTGAGCTCCAGCGGGTACATCGCACCGCGGCCCCGCGAGTCGAACCTGCGGACGACCTTGCCCGTCGCCAAGTCGAACGAGACGATCCGGTTCACCTCGGGGTCCTTGGGCTTGGTCGCGAGGAACAGCCGGTCGCGCTCCGCCACGATGGCGTCGCAGGTCTCCACGGTCCCGAAGCGGGCCGTGAAGCAGTCGTCGATGTAGCGGCCCTCCGGCATGTCGACCGTGGACCGGTAGGCGCCCAGGTCGTCGAGGGCGAGCAGCTTGTCCACGCCGGGGCCCCTGACCGCGACGGCCACCACGGCGGGCTCGGACGACACGAGGTGCACGCGCTGCACGCCGCTGGCGACGTTGTACGTCCACTGCGGCTTGCCCGTCCGCGGGTCGAGGCGCTGGACGCGGTACGTACGGTCGGCGTCGGCGCCGCACCGGCGCAGGGCGAGCAGGACGTTCCCGCCGGCCAGGCCCGCGTTCTCGCACGCCGAGGGGCGCGTGTCCCGCCAGAGCGGCTTCCCGGCCTTCATGTCGTACGCGACGGAGCCCCGGCCCCAGGCGACGGTGACCGTCCCGCGGGTCAGGGTCACGTTCGTGCTCGTCGGGGAGGCGTCCTCGGCGTCGGGGAGCGCGACCTGCCAGAGCTTCTTGCCGGTGTCGAGGTCGACGAGGGCGAGCTGGGTGCAGGGTGCCGGGGCGGGGGTGTCGGCGCGGCCCTTCTTGCCCTTGCCCTTCTTCTTGTCGTCGCCCTTCTTCTTGTCGTCCTTCTTGCTCCCCTTCTTCTTGTTCTTGCTCCCCTTCTTGTCGTCCTTCTTGTCGCTCTTCTTGTCGCTCTTCTTGTCGGCCTTCTTCTTGTTCTTGCCGTCGCTCTTCTTGTCGTCGTCCTCGGCGGGCTTCGTGGGCTCCTGGAAGAGGACGGCCGTGCGGCCGTCCGCGGTGACGTGCCGGGTGGTACCGCAGACCGGTCCGCCCAGGTCGGTCGACCACACCTCCTTGGACGTCCCGACCTCGAAGCCCTTGAGGGTGCCGCCCACACCGCGTACGAGGGTCTCGTCCGTGGCCCAGGTGCCGGGGGCGCGCACGGAGGCGTCCCGGCCGAACCGCTTCGCGAACCCCTTCTCCCGGTAGTCGACGGCCAGGTGGCCCACGGGGGAGCTCGGGGCCGTCTCGACGGTGTCCCTGATGGCGTCCGGCGCCTGCTGGACGGCCTTCGCGCCCTGGTTCCCCGCCTCGCCGTCGTCGGCCGCGGCCCAGACCATCCAGCCGCCCGCGCACAGCACGAGGGCCAGGAGCCCGGCCAGGCCCGCGAGCAGGCGCGTGCGGCGCTGTTTGCGCGCGTTGTCCACGGCCAGGACGGACTGGGTGAACTGGGAACGGGGTGGGCCTTGGCTCACGCTGGGGCGCCTTTCTCCGGGTCGACCAAGAGGCGGGATGACACTGGGGCGCCGCACGTCAACGGGTCAGCGCCGAAGGCAGAGTACGGAAGGGCCGCGCGGCTCCGTACGCCGGTGTCCTCCTGCCGACCGCCCGCACGTGGGGCGACGGCCGCGGATACCGCCGGACTGGCGGGTTCCAGCACGGGCGTTGGGTACGTTGCCCACCATGTCCATACCGCCGCAGCAGCCCGGCCCGCAGCAGCCGAATCCGTACCAGCAGAACCCCTACCTCCAGCAGCCGCCGGGCCCGGTGCCCCCGAGCCCCTACGCGCAGCCCCCGGCCCCGGCCGGGCAGCCGCCCGCCTTCCCGCCCCAGGGGCCGCCGCCCGCGGCGAAGAGACCCGTGCCGCCTTGGGTGTGGGGCCTCGGCGGCGCGGTGGTCGCGTCGGCGGTCTGGGCGGGGGTGCTGTTCGCGGGCGGCACGCTCGGGGGCGGTGACGGCGAGGCCGACCTCGCCGGGTACCGCGTCCAGAAGAACCTCTGCGACGCCGTCACCATCGACGCCTTCAAGGAGCGCTACGAGACGCGGCTCGGCAGCGATCCGAACAGCCACTACGCGTCCCGGCAGCAGGGCCTCGACGTCAACAACTGCAACTGGAGCCTCAAGGACAAGGACGCGAGCGCGAGCGACTACAGCAGCGTCTTCGTGAACAGCACCGCGCAGTGGCACAAGAAGAGCGAGCCCAAGGGCGAGTTCGCCTCCCTCTACAAGGGGTTCGAGGACCGTTCGCAGGGCGCGTACGCGTACGAGACGAAGCCCGTCGACGGCTTCGGCGACGAGGCCTTCCTCGTCGTGGAGAAGCGGTCGTCGACGGGCAGCAAGACGGGGCCCAAGGAGTTCGGCGGCATGACGCTGGGCGTGCGGGACGGCTGGTTCACCTTCGAGCTCCAGTGGAGTTGGTACGGGAGCAGTACGAGCGGCAGCTCCAAGGCGCCCTCCGAGCAGGAGGTCGAGAAGATGATCAAGTCCGACGCCCGGGACGCCCTGGCCGCGCTCAAGAAGTCGTGACCCCGCGGGCGGCCGCGCGGCCGTGACCGGTCGTATGCGCTCCGCGGGCGTCGGCCGCCAAGTAGGGTGTGCGCACAGCGCGTTCGTACGTCGGGAAGGGGCCGTTCCGCCATGGCCGAAGCACAGGACGAGGAAGTCAGGGCGCGCAAGGAGCGCGAGAAGAACGAGCTCTACGCTCTCGACATCTCCGGGGTGGAATGGCAGAGCGCCCCCGGCACCGAGGCGCACGAGGAGCGGGTGGAGATCGCCCATCTGCCGGACGGCGCGGTGGCGATGCGGTCGTCCCTCGCACCCGAGACCGTGCTGCGGTACACCAAGGCCGAGTGGAACGCCTTCGTACTGGGCGCGCGGGACGGGGAGTTCGACCTGGAGCCCGCCCCGCACAACGGTGGCATGCCCGCGGCCGAGCCGTCGGAGTGAGACGCACCCGGCCGAGCGGCCGGGTGCGCGGTGAGCCCGGAGAGGGCGGAAGCGGTGAGTGCCGCTTCCGCCCTCTCTTTCCTTTTCCGCAGGGGCTTTTCATGACGTTTGGCGGTGTGCGACCGGTTTGCTCGTGATGGTGGGGAGTCGTTGACCGTCCTTGAGTGAGACGTGGCGTGAAGGACGTCGTTCCGGGGGCGGACTGGCCTGCCGTGCTCGTGCTGTTGGTGATTAGGCTGGGACGGGACACGACGTCAGAACCCGCGAGCGGGGCACACGCGTCCGTCCCACGGGGAGAGCCAGGCGGATCGGACGACAGGAACGGTCGCCCCCCACCACGGCATGAGCGTGCTCGAGCACACCAGGAGGCATTGTGAACAGCGATCGGGACAAGATCCGCGGCGGCTGGGACACACCCGTCGACGATCAGTCCGACGCGGAGTCCGCTGCCGAGACGACGGGCGAGTTCACCATCGACTACGCCCCGCCCGCCTGGTACACGCAGAACGCCTCCGGCAGCAGTCAGGACACGTCGGCCGCGCCGCCGGTGTCCACGCCTCCTCCGCCCGTGTCCACGCCGTTCTCGGGCGACGCCGAGCCCTCTGGGGGTGAGGCCGCGGGGGCGTCCGGCGCCGGTTCCGTTTCCGCCCCTGGTACTGGTTCCGGTACTGGTACTAGGGCGGGTGATTCCGGTCGTGTTCCCGCCCCTGCTCCCGTGACGGCCGTGCCCAAGCTTCCCGTCGGCAGCGGTTTCCAGCGGGACTGGACCGTGCCACCGCCCCCCACGGCTCCGCCCGTCTCCGGCGGGGCCTCGGACTGGAGCGGGGCCGTCGCCGGTGCCGGGGCCGAGGGCGGCGACCTGGAGAGCGGGGCGACCATGCGGTTCTCCGCTGCCGCGCTGAAGCGGGAGATGGCAGAGCAGGGCGCCGCCCGGCCCGAGGACCAGGCCGCCGGTGAGGCCGAGGAGGCTGGAGAGGCCCGGGAGGAGGGCGGTGCCGAAGGCTCGGCTGCGGTCGGGGAGCCTGCGGCTGCGGAGGACTTGGCCGCGGAGGACTTGGCCGCAAAGGGTGCGGCCGCGGAGGGTGCGGTGCCGTCCGGCGACGTGGCCTCGGGGGAGGCGGGCTCCGGTGCGGTGGCCTCCGACGAGGCGGGCTCCCGTGAGGTGACCTCCCATGCGGCGGCCTCCCGTGAGGCGGGCTCCAGCGAGGTGACTGCCAATGCGGCGGGCTCCAGCGAGGCGGCCTCCGGAGAGGTGGCCTCCCATGCGGTGGCCTCCGGCTACCCGGGCCCCGGGGATGCGGCGCCCGGGGAGGTGGCTTCCGTTGACGCGGCGTCCGATGCCGCGGCTTCGCAGGGCACACCTTCGCAAGGCACGGCCTCGCAGGGCACGCCTTCCACTGGCGCGGCGTCCGACGCGGCCGCTCCGCACGGCTCGGCCGCCACCGGCGCGGCGCCCGACGCCACCGCTCCCCAAGGCATGGCCCCCACCAGCACAGCCTCCGACGCCACCGCCCCCCACAGCACGGCCCCCACCAGCACAGCCTCCGACGCCGCCACCCCCCGCAGCACGCCTTTCGACGGCTCCGTGAGCGGTGCGGCTCAAGCAGGGGCTGCCGGTGAGGGCGAGGGCCGGGAGGGCTCCGCCCCCGCGGCCGCCGTGGACGCGCCCGCCTCCGCCCCGCCGGTCGACGCGCCACCGCCCACCGGGGCCCCCGTCGACGTCCCGCCCTCCTTCGGCACGGTCGCCGACACCCCGGCGCCCACCGGCCCGCCTGCCGACGTGCCGCCGACCGGTCCGCCCGTCAACCTGCCGCCTCCCACCGGGGCCCCGATCGTCGCTCCGCCTCCCACGGGGGTGCCCGTCGCCCCGGCCGAAGCCGTCGCTCCCCCGGCGGCACCGGAGGCCGCGCCCGCCGACGTACCCGACGCCGCGCCGCCCGCGTGGAGCCCGCCGCCCGCGCCGCAGGGCGGACTGCCGCCGCTGCCGCCCGCGTTCCAGCCCGCCGCACCGGCGGCCGCGCCGCAGTGGCCCGCGCAGAACCAGGTCGCGCCCCCTGCCACGCCGCAGGCCCAGGCCCAGCCGCCCGTCGAGCCCCAGGCCCCCGCGCCGGTACCGCAGGCCTGGAACGCGCCCACCGGGCCGGTCCCGCCCGCCGCACCGCAGGGCGGGTACGGCTTCCCCGCCTCAGCCGCGCCCGAGGCCGCCGCCGCGCCGCAGCAGCCGCAGCCGGGCTACGCCCATCCGGCCAACCCGCCTGCTCCCCAAGGCAGTTACGGCTTCCCCCAGGCCACTCCCCCGGCCCCCGTGCCCCAGCAGACCCCGCAGGCCCCGCAGGCCCAGCCGCCGCAGCCCGCCCCGCAGCCGCTCCCGCCCGCGCAGCCCCTGCCTCCCGTCCAGGCCGCGCAGGCGCAGCAACCCCAGCCGCAGGCGCCCGTCGACCCGCGCACCGGAACCGCCTGGCCGCAGCCCGTGCGGCACGATCAGCGCGAGCGCACCAACCCGGGGGCGCCGCTCGGGTACACCGCGGCCGTGGAGCTGTCCTCCGACCGGCTGCTCAACAACAAGAAGCAGAAGACCAAGAGCAGCCGTCCCGTAGGCGGCTCCCGGTTCCGGCTCGGCGGCAAGAAGGAGGAGGCCGAGCGGCAGCGGAAGCTGGAGCTGATCCGCACCCCGGTGCTCTCCTGCTACCGCATCGCCGTCATCAGCCTCAAGGGCGGCGTCGGCAAGACGACCACGACGACCGCGCTCGGCTCCACCCTCGCCAGCGAGCGGCAGGACAAGATCCTCGCCATCGACGCCAACCCGGACGCCGGTACGCTCGGGCGGCGCGTGCGGCGCGAGACCGGGGCGACCATCCGCGACCTCGTCCAGGCCATCCCGTACCTCAACTCGTACATGGACATCCGGCGCTTCACCTCGCAGGCGTCGTCCGGCCTGGAGATCATCGCCAACGACGTCGACCCCGCCGTGTCCACGACCTTCAACGACGAGGACTACCGGCGCGCCATCGACGTCCTCGGCAAGCAGTACCCGATCATCCTGACGGACTCGGGCACGGGGCTCCTCTACAGCGCGATGCGCGGGGTGCTCGACCTCGCCGACCAGCTCATCATCATCTCCACGCCGTCCGTGGACGGGGCGTCCAGCGCCTCCACGACGCTGGACTGGCTCTCCGCGCACGGGTACGCGGATCTGGTGCAGCGGTCCATCACGGTCATCTCCGGGGTGCGCGAGACCGGCAAGATGATCAAGGTGGAGGACATCGTGTCGCACTTCGAGACGCGCTGCCGGGGGGTGGTCGTGGTGCCCTTCGACGAGCACCTCGCCGCCGGGGCCGAGGTCGACCTCGACATGATGCGGCCGAAGGTGCGGGAGGCGTACTTCACGCTGGCCGCGATGGTGGGTGAGGACTTCACCCGGGCGCAGCAGGCACAGGGGCTGTGGACCTCGGACGGGAACCCGCCGCCGCGGGTGGCTCCGCCGCTGCCGGGGCAGCAGGGGCTGCCGGGGCAGCAGGGGCTGCCGGGGCAGCAGGGGCTGTCGGGGCAGCAGGGGTATCCCGTGCCGGGGGCCCAGCCGTACGGGGGTGCCCCCGGGGGCTACCCCCAGCAGCCCCCGCCGGGGCCTGGGCAGATGGCTCCACCTCAGCAGTAGCTCTCGTTCCACCCTTCGGGCCCGTGCCGTCACTCGGTGCGGGCCCGCCCCATTTGGGCGCATGCTTAGCCGAGCAGGGACGGGGAGGAACGGCTGACCAGGGCGTCACCCCCTGGCCTGGGAGGCTTCAGTGGTCTTGACCAATGCGGATGAAATCCCGGTCAACTCGTTATTTCCGCAGGCCACATGGGGTTCACCGGCCGTTGACGCGTGCAGACTGGCGCTGGTAGACACACAGCATCCAACGGGCCCTCCTTGATCGACCCCATGTACACCAGCCGTACTCAGTCGTAACCAGCCATCCCTGCGCGAGCGATGACGCGAGGTCACCGACCCATGGACACACGAGATCAGCACGGCAGAACCAGCACGAGCCGCTCCCGGCTCCTCGTCGCGGGCGGCGCCCTCGCCGCCCTCGGCCTCACGGCCGGGCTCGCGACACCGCTCAACCCGGCTCCGCAGCAGGCCCACGCCAAGGGCGACGGCAAGAAGACGCTCACCGTCGCGGTCGCGCAGAGCGTGGACTCGCTCAGCCCGTTCCTGGCCCAGCGGCTGCTCAGCACCAGCATCCACCGGCTGACGTACGAGTACCTCACGAACTACGACCCGAAGGACAACCACACCGTCCCGGGGTTCGCCACCGAATGGAAGCCGTCGGCGGACAAGCTCACATGGACGTACACCATCCGGTCCGACTCGACGTGGTCGGACGGGAAGAAGGCGACCGCCGAGGACGCCGCCTGGACGTTCAACAAGATCATGTCCAAGGAGGGCACGGCCACCGCCAACTCCAACTTCGTCACCAACTTCAAGAAGGTGACGGCACCCTCCCCCACCCGGCTCGTCATCGAGCTGAAGAAGCCGCAGTCCACGATGGCGGCGCTCGACGTCCCCATCGTGCCCAAGCACGTCTGGGAGAAGGTCGACGACCTCTCCAAGTTCAACAACGACAAGGACTTCCCCGTCGTCGGGAACGGCCCCTTCGTCCTCTCCGACTTCAAGGTCGACCGGTACGTGCGACTGAAGGCCAACAAGGACTTCTGGCGCGGGGCGCCGAAGTTCGACGAGCTGGTCTTCAAGACGTACAAGGACCAGGACGCGGCCGTCGCCGCGCTCAAGAAGGGCGAGGTGTCCTTCGTCGCCGGGCAGCCCGCACTCACGCCCGCGCAGGCGAACGGCCTCAAGGGCGAGTCCGACATCAAGGTGAACAACGGCCCCGGGCGGCGCTTCTTCGCCATCGCCACCAACCCGGGGGCGCGGACCCGGGACGGGAAGAAGTTCGGCGACGGCCATCCGGCGCTGCTCGACAAGCGGGTGCGGCAGGCCCTCTTCCTGTCCGTCGACCGCAAGACGATCGTGGACAAGGTCTTCCAGGGCAACGCCGTCGAGGGCGCCGGATACATTCCGCCGCGCTTCTCCGAGTACGCCTGGCAGCCGTCCCCGGACCAGAGGCTCGCGTACGACCCGAAGCGGGCCGCGGCCCTCCTGGACAAGGCCGGGTACAAGAAGAACAGCGGCGGCAAGCGCGTCGGCAAGGACGGCAAGCCCCTCGACTTCCGCATCCTCTGCCACGCCACCGACCCCAACGACAAGGCCGTCGGGAAGTACCTCAAGGAGTGGTGGGGCGACCTCGGCATCGGGCTCAAGGTGAACTGTCTCGACGACGTCTCCGTTCCCTGGTACGCCGGTGAGTACGACCTCGCCTTCGACGGCTGGTCGGTGAATCCGGACCCGGACTTCGTCCTCGGCATCCACACCTGCGCCGCGCTCCCCGAGAAGGCGAAGGAGAGCGCCGCCACCGACAACTTCATCTGCGACAAGAAGTTCGACGACCTGTACGAGAAGCAGCTCGCCGAGTACGACCCGGCCAAGCGCGCGGCGATCGTCCGGCAGATGCAGTCCTGGCTGTACGACTCGGGCTACATGAACGTGATGGCGTACCCGAACGCCGTCGAGGCCTACCGCACCGACCAGATCAAGTCCATCACCACCATGCCGGAGGCCGCGGGCAACATTTACGGCCAGGACGGCTATTGGAGTTGGTGGTCGGCGACCCCGGCGAGTGGGGACGGCAATTCCGATGGGGGCGGCTCCACCGGTGTCATCATCGGTATCGCCGTCGCCGCGGCGGTGGTCGTGGGCGGCGGAGCCCTGATCGCCCTGCGCCGCCGCTCGACCGCAGAGGACCGCGAGTAACGGATGACGAAGAACCCCGCGACCCACACCGCGAGCAGCGCATGACCGCGGCAGACAACAGCGCGGCGGCGCTCCTCGCCGCCGAGGCGGAGGACGCGGCGTCCGGCCCGGCCACACCGGCCGGCCGCCGGAGCCGCGGCCCCCGGGCCCGCAACACCACCGCCTATCTGACGTACGTCGCGGGCAAGCTCGGCGGCGCGCTCGTCTCGATGTTCGCCGTGCTCGTCACGAGCTTCTTCCTCTTCCGGCTCATCCCGGGCGACCCGGTGAAGCAGATGACCGGCGGGCGCCGCGTGTCGAGCGAGCAACTGGCGGCGATGCGCGCCGAGTTCGGCCTCGACGACCCGGTGTGGAAGCAGTTCACCGACTACTGCGGCAACGTCCTCACCGGGGACTTCGGCACGTCGTACCAGTTCCACGCCCCGGTCATGGACAAGATCACCGAGGCGCTCGGGCCGACGCTGTGGCTCACCGGGACGGCGTACGTCCTCTACACGCTCCTCGGCATCTGGCTCGGCACGCGCGCGGCGTGGCGCAACGGCCGGATCGGGGACCGGTTCCACACCGGGCTCGCCCTGACCCTGTACTCGGTGCCGTCGTTCTGGCTCGGTCTGCTGCTCATCATCACCTTCTCGGTGGGCGCGGGGCCGCTGCCCGGCCTCTTCCCGACCGGCGGCATGGAGAGCGGCGACGAGACCGGCGTCGCGTACGTGGTGGACGTGGCGCACCACATGATCCTGCCGGTGCTCACGCTCGTCGCCGTCGGATACGCGCAGACGCTGCTCGTCATGCGCTCCTCGCTGCTCGACGAGATGGGCAGCGACTATCTGACGACGGCCCGCGCCAAGGGGCTCAGGGACGACCTGGTGCGCCGCCGCCACGCCGTGCCGAACGCGCTCCTGCCGACGGTCACGCTGATGTTCGTGAACCTGGGCACCGTGGTGGCGGGCGCGATCCTCGTCGAGACCGTCTTCTCCTGGCCGGGCCTCGGCAGCCTGTTCTACCAGGCGCTGAGCGTGCCCGACCTGCCCCTGGTGCAGGGCCTGTTCTTCGTCTTCGCCACCGCGGTGATCCTCATGAACACGGTCGCCGACGTGATCTATCCGCTGCTCGACCCGAGGGTGGGACGATGACGACCGAGACGAGCGCCGCACCGGCCCCGGCGCCCCGCCCCCGCGCCCTCACCTGGGCGCGCCGACGGCACTCCGCGGCCCGCTTCTGGCGCGAGTACCGCACCCACCGGGCGGGGCTCTTCGGCCTCGCCGTGCTCGTCCTGATCTCGCTCGCCGCGGTCTTCGCGCCGCTGCTCGTCGGCTCGGACGCGGACAGCGTGACCCGGGCGCCGGGCGACGCCATGGAGTCCCCCAACGGCGAGTTCCCGCTCGGCACCGACCAGTTCGGGCGCGACCTGCTCGCGCTCCTGGTGTACGGGGCGCGGATCTCCCTCACCATCGGGCTGCTCGCCGCGTTCCTGTCCGTGGCCATCGGCACGGTCGTGGGCATCACGGCGGGGCACTACCGCGGCTGGTACGGGACGGTCCTGATGCGCGTCACCGACTGGTTCCTCGTGATGCCCACGCTGGTGCTCGCGATCGCCCTGGCCGTCGTGATGTCCGGCTCCCTGAGCACGATCATCCTGGCCATCGGCGTCACGACCTGGCCCACGACGGCCCGTCTGGTGCGCGCGCAGACGCTGGCGGTCGAGTCCCGCCCCTACATCGAGCGGGCCCGCGCCCTCGGCGGCGGGCACACCCACATCATGCTCCGCCACGTGCTGCCCAACGTCATGCCGCTGGTGCTCGCGCAGACGACCCTCGTCATCTCGGGCGCCATCCTCACCGAGGCCACGCTCGCCTTCCTCGGCCTCGGCGACCCGACCGCGGTCTCCTGGGGCGGGCTGCTCCAGGACGCCCGCGAGGCGGGTGCCGTCAGTGCGGGCGACTGGTGGTACCTGGCGCCGCCCGGCATCGCCATCGCCGTGGTCGCGCTCGCGTTCACGCTGTGCGGGCGGGCCGTGGAGTCCGTGCTCAACCCCAGGCTGGGGGTGTCCCATTGACCGCCGAACCAGAGGCATCCGTGACCACCGCGCACACCGCGACCGACCCCCCGGCCGCGGCCGGACAGGACGCCGGGCAGCCCCTGCTCGACGTCAGGAACCTCGAAGTGACGTACGCGTCCGGGGCCGCCGCCGTGCGCGGGGTCGACCTGACCGTGGGCGCCGGGCAGAAGCTGGGCGTCGCGGGCGAGTCCGGCTGCGGCAAGTCCACGCTCGCCCTGGCCCTGCTGCGGCTGCTGCCCGCCGGGACGAGGGTGACCGGGGAGGTCCTCCTCGACGGCGAGGACGTGCTCACCATGAAGTGGGGCCGGGTGCGCGCGGTCCGCTGGGCGGGCGCCTCCGTGGTCTTCCAGGGCGCCATGCACTCGCTGAACGCGGTGCACCGCATCGGCGACCAGATCGCCGAGCCGATCCTGCTGCACAAGAAGGCGACGCCGGCGGGCGCCAAGAAGAAGGCCCGTGAGCTGCTGGAACACGTGGGCCTTCCGGGCGCACGCGCGGACGCCTATCCGCACGAGCTGTCCGGCGGCCAGCGCCAGCGCGTGATGATCGCCATGGCGCTCGCCTGCGATCCGCGCCTGATCATCGCGGACGAGCCGACGACCGCACTCGACGTGATGATCCAGGCCCAGATCCTGCGCCTGATCGAACAGCTCGTGGCCGAGCAGGACCTCGGCCTGATCATGATCAGCCACGATCTGGCGGTGCTCGCCGACACCTGCGACCGGCTCGCGGTGATGTACGCGGGCCGCGTCGTCGAGGAGGGCCCGGCCCGGGAGGTGTACGAGCGGGCCCAGCACCCGTACGGCAAGGCCCTCTCGGCGGCCTTCCCGCGCGTCGGGGACCCCGGCTCGCGGTACGCGCCGCGCGGCCTGCCCGGCGACCCGCCGGACCCCTCGGCGCTCCCGCGGGGCTGTACGTTCCATCCGCGCTGCCCGGTGGCCCTCGACTCCTGCGCCGAGCAGGACCAGGCCCTGCGCGCCGCGGGCCCGGCCCACCGGGCGGCCTGTGTGCACGTGGGCTCCCAGGTCCCCGCCCAGCAGGCCCCGGCGGCCGTGGACGGGGCGCCGTGACCGGGCCGCGCACCCCGATCCGCCCGCCCTGGCCCCCGGCCGCGAGGAGACGCGCATGACCACCCACTCCCCCGCCACGCCGCCCGTGCCGTCGGCGGCAGCGGCGCCGCTGCTCGCGGCCGACGACCTGCACATCACGTTTCCCGGGCGGCACGGCGCGGATCCGGCGCGGGCCGTGGACGGCGTGGACCTCCACATCCGGCCGGGCGAGATCGTGGCGCTCGTCGGCGAGTCCGGCTGCGGCAAGACGACCCTCGCGCGCTCGCTGCTCGGCCTGGTGCCGCCCACGTCGGGCCGGGTCACGTTCGGCGGCAAGCCGCTCGGCCACCGCTCCCGCGCCCTGAAGGCGTACCGCAAGCGCGTCCAGCTGGTGCTCCAGGACCCGAGCGGGTCGCTCAACCCGCGGCACACGGTGTACGAGGCGGTCGCCGAGGGCCTGCGCATCCACCGGTACGCGGGGGACGAGCGGGCGGCCGTCGCCGAGGCCCTGTCACGGGCGGGGCTGCGCCCGCCGGAGCGGTTCTTCCTGCGCTATCCGCACGAGCTGTCCGGCGGCCAGCGCCAGCGCGTCGTCATCGCGGGCGCGCTGGTCCTGGAGCCCGAACTCATCGTCGCGGACGAGCCGGTGGCCTCCCTGGACGCGTCCGTGCGCGGCGAGATCCTCGCCCTGCTGCTGCGGCTGCGGGACGAGCTCGGCCTCTCCGCGCTCGTCGTGACCCACGACCTGGGCCTGGCCTGGAACATCGCCGACCGGGTGGCGGTGATGTACCTGGGCCGCATCGTCGAGACGGGAGCCGTCGAAGAGGTCCTGACGGCCCCTCAGCACCCGTACACGAAGGCCCTGTTGTCGGTTCTGCCGGAGGCGGAGGGCGAGCCCGTGGTGCTCACCGGCGAGCCCCCGGACCCGTCCCGCGTCCCGTCGGGCTGCCGCTTCCACGTCCGCTGCCAGGTCCTCGCCAGCGGCGAGGCGGAGCGGGCGGGGGTGGCCCGGGACTGCCGTACGAAGGACCTGCCGGTCCTGTCGGGCGGGGGCGACCCCCAAGTGGCCTGTCACTGGGCGACGGCGAGCGACCCCCACAGCCCGTCCGGCGTTTGAGGACGAGCCCGAAGGGCGATGAACCTCAGCCCCGGTCGGCCTCGTAGCCCTCGACGAGCGCCCGGGCCTGCTTGACGTCGTCGCCGATGGCGACCAGCAGCGCCTCGATGGACTCGAACTTCGCCTGCCCCCGCACGAAGGCCAGGAAGTCCACGGCCACGTGCAGCCCGTACAGGTCGAGGCCCACGCGGTCGATGGCGTAGGCCTCGACCGTGCGCTCGGTGCCGTCGAACTGCGGGTTCGTGCCGACGGAGATGGCCGCGGGCATGGCCTCGCCCTGGGCGTGCAGCCAGCCCGCGTACACGCCGTCGGCGGGGATCGCGGTGTGCGGCAGCGTCTCCACGTTGGCCGTGGGGAAGCCGAGCTCGCGGCCGCGCTGGGCGCCGCGGACGACCACGCCCTCCACGCGGTGCGGGCGGCCGAGGATCTCGTGGGCGCCCGCGAGGTCGCCCTCGGCGATGAGGCGCCGGGTGAGCGTCGACGAGAACGGCTCGCCGCCGCCCGCCGCGCCGCTCACGTACAGGTCGACGACCTCGACCTCGTAGTCGTACGTCTCGCCGAGCTCGGCGAGGACCTCCACGTTGCCCGCGGCGCGGTGCCCGAAGCGGAAGTTGGGGCCTTCGACGACGGCCTTGGCGTGCAGCTTGTCGACGAGGACCTTCACCACGAAGTCGGCGGGCGACAGCTTCGAGAACTCGGTCGTGAACGGCAGGATGAGCACGGCGTCCACACCGAGGTCGGCCATCAGCTCGGCGCGCCGGTGGTGGGGGGCGAGCAGCGGCGGGTGGCTGCCGGGGCGCACGACCTCGCTGGGGTGCGGGTCGAAGGTGACGACCACGGCGGGCACGCCGAGCTCGCGCGCGCGGGCCACCGCGCGGCCGATGATGAGCTGGTGACCGCGGTGCACGCCGTCGTAGGAACCAATGGTGACGACGCTGCGCCCCCAGTCCTGGGGAATGTCCTCCAAGCCACGCCAGCGCTGCACTGTCTTCGCTCCTCGCCGAACCCGTGTACGTCCCGTACGTGTGTACGTTCCCTTGCCGATTGCGCAGGTCTAAGAGTGCCATGCCGACACGTTGTCGCTCGCATCGGCCGGGGTGGTGGTGCTCACGCCGACTTGGGGAGCTCACGCCGACACGGGGACGGCGTCCGCGACCCCTTCGACGGTGCGGCGGGCGCTCGGGCCGATGAGGGCCGCCCAGTCCTGCGGGGCGTCCGCCATCCAGCGGGCGAGGCGCCCGGCGAACCCCGGCGCGCGCCGCGCCAGGTCCACCAGGACGCGGTCGAAGCGGATCGCGCCCTCCGGCGTGCGCCCGAGCAGCAGGCCCGCGCGCTGCACCAAATGCCGGTCCCGCTCGGCGTCGCCGCCGCGCTCGCCGACCGCGCGCAGCACGGCCTCGACGACGTCCGGGTCCCGCTCCTGGGCGAGCAGCAGGTCGAGCAGCTCCGCGCGCAGCGGCCGCGAGGCCTGGCCGCCGGGCGCCGCGAGGACCGGCGCGAGGGCACGGCGCACCTGGGTGGCGCCGCTCCGCAGCAGCGCGGTGACCGTCGGGAACAGCACGGCCCGCACGCCGGGGCCCCGGTCGAGGAGCAGGTCGACGTAGGTGGCCACGGCCCCCGCGGACTCCGGGCACTGCTCCGCGTGGTCGCGGACCAGGGCCGCGACGCGGCGCGCCAGGGCGGGCGAGGTCACTCCCGCGAGGTCCCGCAGCAGGTCTCCGGCCGCCGTGCCGGGGCCGTGGAGGCGGGCGCGGAAGGCCGCGAGCACCGGATCGGGGTCGGTGGTCAGGGCCGCCGCCAGGGCGCTCCCCGGCAGCCACGGGTCGCCCGCCGCGAACGCCTTCAGGGCGGTGGGCAGATGCCGGGCGCGGGTCTGCGGGTCCCGTACGAGCAGGGCGAGCGCCGCGCCGTGCAGGGAGGCGTCCCCCGGGCGGGCGAGCAGCGCGTAGGCCGCGTACCGCAGCAGGGTGCGGTCGGCGTCGCCGGTGGCGTGCCGGGCGGTGCGCAGGCCCCAGACCACGGCGGCCACGCGGCGCGCCGCCCGGTCGTCGCGCGCCCAGCGGTCGACGGCGCGGCACACCGCCGAGGGCTCGTCCTCGGCGAGCGCGCCGAGGAGTTCGTCGGCGCGGGTGTGCGCGCAGTCGGCCAGGGCTTCGGTGAGGTCGTCGATGGCGCGGTGCCGGTGGGTGTGCAGCAGGGCCTGCGCGGCGGAGGCGACGGTGGCGTCGGGGGTGGCCCGCAGGGGGCTCTCGTCGGTGAACCAGCGCGTCAGGTGGCGCTGGACGGCGCCGGGGTCGGCGGCGAGGTGCTCGGCCACCGCGTCGAGGACGCGGCCCGGCGTGCCGGGCGGGCCGTCGTGGGGCACGACGGCCCGCAGGAGGTCGTAGCGGGTGGCGTCGGGCAGGGGCAGGGTCATCCAGAAGGCCGGGGGGAACCGCCGGTGCGCGGCGATCTCGCGGAGCACGTCCAGATACGGGCTGGCGTCGGGGACGCGCAGGAGGACCTCGCCCAGGAGGTGCCTGGCCCACCAGGCGGCGTCCTGGGCGCCCTCCGGTGGCGCGGCGCCGCGGACGGCCGTCGTGCCGAGCGCCTCGACGGCGGCCGCCAACCGGGCCAGGCACACGGCGAGTTCCCCCGCGCCCCACTGCCGCTCGACGAGCAGCAGCGCTTCGAGCACGGGGCCGATCCGGTGCCGGGGCACCGGCAGGGAGCGGGTGGCCGGGGCCGGGCCCTCGGCGTGGCGGAAGACGAGGGACGTCAGGGCGCCCTCCACGTCCAGATGGGTGCCCTGGAGCCAGTCGGCGACCTCTTCGTGCGCGAAGCGGTACCCGGTGCCCGCGGGGACCATGAGGCCTTCCGCGAGGACCGCGGAGGCCCAGCCGGTGCAGCCGTCGGGCCCCGGCAGGGAGCCCCACGGGAAGACCTCCTCGAACGCGGCCCGGTCGAGCTCCCCCTGCCCCGGCCCGAGGCACCGCCGCGCCGCCTCGTGGACCTGGCCCGCCACCCGTGCGGCGAGCCGGCGCACGGCCGTCCCGCGCAGTCCGTTGGCCGCGGCGAGGCGGACGGCGACGCGCAGGCTCATCAGGTCCAGATGGGCGGCGAGGATCTCCTCCCGTCCGGGCCGTCCCGGCGGCTCGCCGGGCAGCGCGGCCCGGACCTCGGAGAGCAGCCGCAGCGCGAGGGGGTGCCGGGCGTCGGCGGCGGCGAGGGCCGCGTCCGGGATGCCGTAGCGCGCGCGGGCCCGGCGCGCCTGCGGCTCCGGCAGGTCCCCGAGCCGTACGCAGCCGGGCAGCGCGTCCCCGAGGGCGCCGGGAACGCCCGGCCCCGGGCGGCCGGCGGCGGTCTGGGCCCCGGTGTGCAGCAGGGCTGCGGGGAAGTGCTCCCCGGCCCGCTCCCAGTACTCCGCACGGCAGGCGACGACGAGCCGCGCCCCGGTGTCCCGCAGCCATCCGGCGGTGCCCGTGCTCCATTCGGCGAGGCGGTGGGCGAGGACGGGCGGCATCTCCTCGGGCCCGTCGAGCAGCAGGAGCAGGGGCCGCCCGGCGTCCCGGACGAGCCGTGCGACGCGGCCCGCGGAGATGTCGCCGAGGCCTTCGCCCGCCGGGTGGTTCTCGTCCGAGGCGGCGATGATGCGCCCGGCCCGCTCCAGGGCGCGCGCCACCGCGTCGGCCACGCAGGTGTCGGCGTCGCGCAGATCGGCGCCGCGCAGCCACAGGGTGGGCGCGGGCGCGCCGCCCCGGGCGCGGCGGGCGGCGAGCGCGGCCAGCTCCGTGGTCCGCCCGGTGCCGGGGTCGCCGACGAGCCCGAGGACGCGCGCGGGGCCGCTGGTGAAGTCGGTGAACTCCCGTGCGGTGTCGGGCCGTTCGACCAGCTCGGGCCCGGGGGCGGCGGGGCCGTCGGAGCCCACGGAGGTGGCGGTCAGCTGGAGCGCGCCCGCGAGGTTCAGATCGGGCCCGTAGGCGGGCACGGTGGCCGCGTTGCGGGCGAGGAGCGCGGCGAGGGGTCCGTCCGGGTCGGCGGCGGCCGCCTCCCGCAGCGGCACCGCGAAACCGGCGGCGCGGTGCGGGGCGTGCACGGCGGTGGCGAGGACGGCGAGCACCGCGCCGGACGCGGCGTCCACGACGGGCCCGCCCGCGGCCCCGCCGCCGAGCCGCAGGGCGTCGGCGCCGTCCGTGCCGATGGCGAGCTCCATGGCGGCGTCCAGGACGTGGAAGCGGTCGGTGGCGGCATAGGTCACCGAGGCGGAGTCCAGGACCCGCGCCTGCCGCCAGCCGCCCGCGGCGATCCGTACGTACGAGCCCACGGGCACGGTCCCGCGCACGGTGACGGGCAGCGGCCTGAGGCCGAGGCCCTCGGTGCGCACCAGCGCCAGGTCGGCCCCGGGGAGGGCCGTCACGGCGTCGGCGGCCACGACGCAGGTGCGCTCGCCCGCCGCGTGCAGCACGATCCGGGCGAGACCGTCGACGGCCTCGTGGCTGGTGATCACGGTGCCGAGGTCGTCGGCGGCGAACCCGGCGCCGCGCGGGCGCCCCGCCAGGTCGCAGATCCGTACCAGGGACCACCGGGGCCCGCCGCCGTCGACCGGCTCCGCGGCCGCCCCGCTCCGGCCCCGGGCCCGGTCCCCGCCGCCCCGGGCCCGCGGGCCACGTCCCGCCATGCGCGCACCTCCCCGACCGCTTCCCGACCCCCGTTCCTCCGACCGTAGGTCGGCGGTGATCAGCGGGACAGAACGCGAGCCGAACGCGCCCCCTTCCGCTCCCGTGGTTCACTCCGAGCGCCTGCTCATAGGGGTGAAAGCCCGGGTGGGCGTGGATAGACCTTCCTTGGGGGGGATTGTGGAGCGGCGGACAGTCGTCCGCCGCTCCACAGCGCGAAAGGCCAAGTGCCGTCAGGCCCAGCAGCCTTGAGCGGCGCTCAAAGCGCCGCTCCCCGGCAGGCCCGCGCGAGGGCCGTCAGACGAACACGGCGAGGCTCTTGGCCTTGCCGCGCGACTCCTCGGCCAGGACCACGAACTGTCCGTCGGGATCGAAGACGGCCACGGCCCCCGCACCCGCGTACTCCTCGGGCATCTCGATCCGCACGCCGTTGACGAGCAGCCGGGCCCGCTTGGCGTCCACGTCCCAGCGCGGGAAGGCCGCGCCGGCCGCGTCCGCGACCGGCATCACCGTCAGCTCCTCCTGGAGCTGGTCGAGGGTCCGCGCCGAGTCCAGCTTGTACGGGCCCACGCGGGTGCGGCGCAGCGCCGTGAGGTGCCCGCCGACGCCGAGGTCCGCGCCGATGTCCCGGGCGAGCGCCCGGATGTACGTACCGGAGGAGCAGACCACGGACACGACCAGGTCGAGCACGGGCGTGCCGTCCTCGGCGACCGCGGCGCGGACGTCGTACACCTGGAAGGACGACACCGTCACCGGCCGGGCCGGGATCTCGAAGTCCTCGCCCTCGCGCGCCCGCTTGTACGAGCGCTTGCCGTCGATCTTGATGGCGCTGACCTTCGACGGCACCTGCATGATGTCGCCGGTGAGCTTGGCGACGGCCGCGTCGACGGCGTCCCGCCCGATGCCGGAGGCGTCGGTGGAGGCCGTGATCTCGCCCTCGGCGTCGTCGGTGACGCTGGACTGGCCGAGCCGGATCGTGCCCAGGTACTCCTTCTCCGTCAGCGCCAGATGGCCGAGGAGCTTGGTGGCGCGCTCGACGCCGAGCACGAGGACGCCCGTGGCCATCGGGTCGAGGGTGCCCGCGTGGCCGACGCGGCGGGTCTTGGCGATGCCCCGCATCTTGGCGACCACGTCGTGCGAAGTGAAGCCGGACGGCTTGTCGACGATGACAAGTCCGTCCTCCCGTCTCCCACCGCCGCCCTTGTCTGTGAGCGCTGCGCGCTCGCCCCTCTCGTCCGTGGTGGTGGTGCGCTTGGTCATGAGGCGGCGTCGCCGTCCGTTTCCTCGTCCTCACCGGGCTTGCGGTACGGGTCCGCCTCACCGGCGAAATCGGCGCCCGCGGAGGCCTCGCGGACCTTCGCGTCCGAGGCGCGCGCCCGGTCGAGGAGGTCCTCGATGGCCCGCGCGTTGTCGGGCAGCGCGTCCGCCACGAACGTCAGCGTCGGCGTGAACTTCACACCCGCCGCGCGCCCGACCTCGGAGCGGAGGACGCCCTTGGCGCTCTCCAGGCCCGCGGCCGCGGCCGCGCGCTCCTCGTCGTCGCCGTAGACCGTGTAGAAGACGGTCGCCTCCCGCAGGTCACCGGTGACCCGGGTGTCCGTGATGGTGACATGCGTGCCGAGCCGCGGGTCCTTGATCCCGCGCTGCAGCTTCTGGGCCACCACCTCTCGGATGAGGTCCGCCAGCCTCTTCGCCCGCGCGTTGTCGGCCACTGCTCCGTCTCCTTCTGTGCTGTGCTCGTCGCTGGTCGTTCAGGGGGTCATTCGTCGTCGTCACCGTGGAACCGCCGCCGTACCGACAGCAGCTCCACTTCGGGCCGGGCGGCGACGAGCCGTTCGCACCGGTCCAGTACCTCGGTGAGGTGCGCCGCGTCCCCGGAGACCAGCGCGATGCCGATCTCACTCCTGCGGTGCAGTTCCTGGTGGCCGACCTCGGCCGCGCTCACCGCGTACTTCCGCTGGAGTTCCGCCACGATCGGGCGGACGAGGGAGCGTTTCTCCTTCAGCGAATGTACGTCGCCGAGGAGCAGGTCGAAGGACAGCGTCCCCACAAACATGTGTGCCCGGATAACCCGCCGGTCCGGGATCGGTGGCCCGCCAGTGCGCGGCGGGGTCACCCAGAACGGTACAACGAACGGGCGGATCGCTCGACGGGATTTCGCCCCCGCCGCCCCTACCCGTCCCGTTTCCTGGGGCTCCGCCCCGGACCCCGCTCCTCAAACGCCGGAGGGGCTGTTCATAGCCCGTCCGGCGTTCGAGGACGAGGCGCGGAGCGCCGAAAAGGGGTCGGGGGTCGCGCCGGGGCCAAGCCCCGGAGCAACCCCCGACCCTGCGAACGCTAAGCCCGCGGCTTCTCGCGCATCTCGTACGTCGCGATGACGTCGTCGACCTTGATGTCGTTGAAGTTGCCGAGGTTGATACCGCCCTCGAACCCTTCGCGGATCTCGGTGACGTCGTCCTTGAAGCGACGCAGACCGACGATGTTGAGCTCCTCCGCGATGACCTTGCCGTCGCGGATGAGGCGCGCCTTGGTGTTGCGCTTGACCTCGCCGGAGCGGATGAGCACACCCGCGATGTTGCCCAGCTTGGACGAGCGGAAGACCTCGCGGATCTCCGCCGTGCCGAGCTCGACCTCTTCGTACTCCGGCTTGAGCATGCCCTTGAGGGCCGCCTCGATCTCCTCGATGGCCTGGTAGATCACCGAGTAGTAGCGGACGTCGACGCCCTCGCGCTCCGCCATCTGCGCGGCACGGCCCGCCGCACGGACGTTGAAGCCGATGACGATGGCGTCGGAGCCCATGGCCAGGTCGATGTCCGACTCGGTGACCGCACCCACGCCGCGGTGCAGCACGCGGATGTCGACCTCCTCGCCGACGTCCAGCTGGAGCAGGGAGGACTCCAGGGCCTCGACGGAACCAGAAGCGTCACCCTTGATGATGAGGTTGAGCTGCTGGATCTCGCCGGCCTTGAGCACCTTGTCCAGGTCCTCGAGCGAGACGCGGCGGACGCGCTTGGCGAACGCGGCGTTGCGCTCGCGGGCGGCGCGCTTCTCGGCGATCTGACGGGCCGTACGGTCCTCGTCGACCACCAGGAAGTTGTCGCCCGCGCCCGGGACGTTGGTGAGACCGAGGACGAGGACCGGGGTCGACGGACCCGCCTCTTCCACGTTCTCGCCCTTGTCGTCGAGCATCGCGCGGACACGGCCGTACGCGTCACCGGCGACCATCGTGTCGCCGACGCGGAGCGTACCGCGCTGGACCAGGACGGTCGCGACGGCGCCGCGGCCCTTGTCCAGGTGGGCCTCGATCGCGATGCCCTGCGCGTCCTGCTCCGGGTTGGCCCGCAGGTCGAGCGAGGCGTCCGCGGTCAGGACCACGGCCTCAAGCAGGGAGTCGATGTGCAGACCCTGCTTGGCGGAGATGTCGACGAACATCGTGTCGCCGCCGTACTCCTCGGCCACCAGACCGAACTCGGTGAGCTGACCGCGCACCTTGGTCGGGTCGGCGCCCTCGACGTCGATCTTGTTGACCGCGACCACGATCGGCACGTCGGCCGCCTTGGCGTGGTTCAGCGCCTCGATCGTCTGGGGCATCACACCGTCGTTGGCCGCGACCACGAGGATCGCGATGTCGGTGGACTTCGCACCACGGGCACGCATGGCGGTGAACGCCTCGTGACCCGGGGTGTCGATGAAGGTGATCGCGCGCTCTTCGCCGTTGACCTCGGTGGCGACCTGGTAGGCACCGATGTGCTGGGTGATGCCACCGGCCTCGCCCGCGACGACGTTCGTCTTGCGGATGGCGTCGAGCAGGCGGGTCTTACCGTGGTCGACGTGACCCATGACGGTCACGACCGGCGGACGGGACATGAGCGCGTCTTCGCCGCCCTCGTCCTCGCCGAACTCGATGGAGAACGACTCGAGCAGCTCGCGGTCCTCCTCCTCGGGGCTGACGATCTGAACCGTGTAGTTCATCTCGTCGCCGAGGAGCTGCAGCGTCTCGTCGGAGACGGACTGCGTGGCCGTGACCATCTCGCCGAGGTTCATCATCACCGCGACGAGCGACGCCGGGTTGGCGTTGATCTTCTCGGCGAAGTCGGTGAGGGAGGCACCGCGCGACAGGCGAACGGTCTCGCCGTTGCCGCGGGGCAGCATCACGCCGCCGACCGACGGGGCCTGCATGGCCTCGTACTCCTGGCGCCTCTGCCGCTTCGACTTGCGACCGCGACGCGCGGGACCGCCGGGACGGCCGAAGGCGCCCTGCGTGCCACCACGGCCACCGGGACCACCCGGACGGCCACCGAAGCCGGGACGGCCGCCGAAGCCACCGCCGCCGCCACCGGGACCACCCGGACGACCGCCGCCGCCACCGGGACCACCGGGACGACCGGCGAAGCCGCCGCCGCCACCGGGACCACCCGGACGACCGGCGAAGCCGGGACGACCGCCGCCGCCACCGCCCGGACGGCCACCGCCGCCGGGACCGCGGCCGCCACCGGGGCCACCGCCGGGACGCGGGCCCGCGGCGGGACGCTGCGGCATCATGCCCGGGTTCGGACGGTTGCCGCCGGGGCCGCCGCCGGGACGCGGGGCCTGCGGACGGGGCATGCCGCCCGGGGTCGGGCGGGGACCGCCCTGGCCCTGCGGACGGGGAGCGCCGCCGGGACCGCCCTGGCCCTGCGGGCGCGGGGCGCCGCCGGGGCCGCCCTGGCCGCCGCCGGGACGCGGGGCACCGCCGGGACGGGGCGCCTGCGGGCGCGCCATGCCGGTGGAGCCGCCGGACGTGAAGGGGTTGTTACCCGGACGCGGACCCGCGGGACGGGCACCGCCCGGACGCGGGGCGCCACCCTGGCCGCCGGGGCGCGGAGCACCCTGACGGTCGCCGCCACGCTGACCCTGGCCGGGCGCCGGACGGGCGCCACCGGGCTTCGGGGCACCGGGACGGGCGCCGGGGCGCGGCGCGGCCGGAGCACCGGAGGACGCCGCGGCCGGGGCCGGCGACGGCGGCGCGGTGAACTCGGGCGCGGCCGGGGCCGGAGCGGCCGGAGCCGGAGCCGCGGGCGCGGCCGGAGCCGGCTTCGGCGCGGGCGGCTTCGGGCCCGGCGTCGGACGCGGACCCGGGGTCGCCGGGGCGGCCGCGGGCTTGGCCGGGCTCTCCGCGGCCGCCGGACGCGGCGCGGGCTTGGGCGCGGCCGGACCCGGACGGGCGGCCTGCGCGGGGGACGGTGCCGCGGGCTTCGCGGCGGACTTGCGCGGGGCGGGCTTGCCGGAGCCGTTGCCCTGCTGCAGTGCGTCAGTCAGTTTGCGTACTACGGGCGCCTCGATCGTCGAGGACGCCGAACGTACGAATTCACCGAGTTCCTGGAGCTTGGCCATGACGACCTTGCTCTCAACTCCGAACTCCTTGGCGAGTTCGTATACCCGGACCTTAGCCACTTCGCTCCTTTTAGGTCCGGGTTACCGCCGGACCGTCGCTACTTCATGGGCGTACTCATCGCGTACTCATCGAGTGCTCATCGCAATCTCGACCTACTTCCAACTCGCGAGGTACCAGGACCGCACAGGGGCTCCGTGCGGCACGTCTTACGGTGTTGCCTGCTCGGCAACGGTCTCGGCCGCCTCGAGATTCCCGCGCAGCTCCGCCGTGTCGAGCGGTCCCTGGAGCCGGAAGGCCCGCGGGAACGCCCGGCGGCGGACCGCCAGGTCGAGACAGACCAGGGCGGGGTGTACATACGCACCCCGGCCGGGCAGCGTACCGCGTGGATCGGGGACACAGGTGCCCTCGATCGCCACGATCCGCAGCAGCTCGTCCTTGGCCGCTCGCTCCCGGCACCCCACACAGGTGCGCTCAGGGCATGCGCGGGCTTGCGTCCGGCCAGACACGCTTAAGTCTACCTCCCCGTACCGACCTCACCCCTTTGGGGCAAGAATCGAACGGTTGTTGTCTTGATCAGTAACGTGACCAGGGCGAGGGGGGCTCGCGCAACCGGATTTCCGGACCCGCGCGATCCCCCCTCGCGAAGGTCAGTTCCCGCCGTCCTGGCCCGGCTGCTCGGTGTCCGGACGGATGTCGATCCGCCAGCCGGTGAGCCGGGCGGCGAGGCGGGCGTTCTGGCCCTCCTTGCCGATGGCCAGGGACAGCTGGTAGTCCGGGACCGTCACCCGGGCGGAGCGGCCGGACAGGTCGACGATCTCGACCTTGCTGACCCGGGCCGGGGACAGCGCGTGGGCGACCATCTCCCCCGGGTCCTCCGACCAGTCGACGATGTCGATCTTCTCGCCGTTGAGCTCGCCCATCACATTGCGCACGCGGCTGCCCATCGGGCCGATGCAGGCGCCCTTGGCGTTCAGCCCGGAGCGGGTCGAGCGGACCGCGATCTTGGTGCGGTGCCCGGCCTCGCGCGCGATGGCGGCGATCTCCACGGAGCCGTCGGCGATCTCGGGGACCTCGAGCGCGAACAGCTTCTTGACCAGGTTCGGGTGCGTGCGCGAGAGCGTCACGGACGGGCCGCGCACGCCCTTGGCCACCCGGACCACGTAGCTGCGCAGGCGCATGCCGTGCGGGTACTCCTCGCCCGGCACCTGCTCCTGGGCGGGCAGGATGGCCTCGAGCTTGCCGATGTCGACGAGCACGTTCTTGGGGTCGCGCCCCTGCTGCACCACACCGGTGACGATGTCGCCCTCGCGCCCGGCGTACTCGCCGAGCGTCGCGTCGTCCTCGGCGTCGCGCAGCCGCTGCAGGATGACCTGCTTGGCGGTGGTGGCCGCGATCCGGCCGAAGTCGGACGGAGTGTCGTCGAACTCGCGGGCCTCCTGGCCCTCCTCGATGTCCTCCGGGTCCTCCTTCGCCCAGACCGTCACGTGCCCGGTCTCCCGGTCGAGCTTCACGCGCGCGTGGCGGCGGCTTCCCTCGGTGCGGTGGTAGGCGATGAGGAGGGCCGACTCGATCGCCTCGACCAGCAGGTCGAAGGAGATCTCCTTCTCCCGCACCAGGCCCCGCAGGGCACTCATGTCGATGTCCACGGCTACGCCTCCTCCTCTTCCTTCATGTTCTTGTCGTCCTTGCGGCTGAACTCGACTTCCACGCGCGCCTTGACGATGTCGCCGAAGGCCAGCCTGCGGGCGGTGGGCTTGCGCCCCTTCACGCCGGGCACCTCCAGGTCGACGCCCTCGTCGTCCACCCCGACGATGCGCGCGACCACGTCGGCGCCGTCGGCGGGCTGGATGCGGGCGAGGCGCCCGATGGCGCGCTCGTAGTGGCGCTGCTCCTTGAGCGGGCGCTCGGCGCCCGGGGAACCGACCTCCAGGGTGTACTCACCCTCGCCCATCGCGTCGGTCTCGTCGAGCTTCGCGGAGAGCGCACGGCTCACATCCGCGATGCGGTCCAGATCCACGCCGTCCTCGGAGTCGACGACGACTCGCAGCACCCGCTTGCGTCCGACCGAGGCCACTTCGATCTCTTCGAGATCCAGGTCCTGGGAGCTGACGAGCGGTTCCAGCAGTTCCCGCAGCCTCTCGCTCTGGGTGGTGCTCATCCGGGTGACTCCTCGGCCGCGTGTGCTGTTGTGGGATCGTCGCGTGTCTGGTCAAAGGGTATCCGGTCCGGGAGGGTGTTGCCGTCCACCGGGCCGGGTGCCCGTCCCCCGGCTCCGTACGCGCGTGCGGGACCGAGCCGGTCACGCGTGCGAGGAGGGCGCGAAGGTACGGTGATCACCGGGCCTCGGCCCGTTCTGTGCCGCCGCCACCGTTCGCCGTCCGAGGGACGCCCTGCCCCGCGCCCTCCCGGCCCGCCTCCCGAGGACGCCCGCCGTGCCGTCGTATCCCACCCTCTCGCGGTCCCGACCCGGGCCGCGCCGCAGAAGTCTGCTCGCCGGGACCGCCGGCGCGGTGCTGCTCACCGGCTGCTCGGACGCCGGGTCCGGCGACGGGCGCTCCGCCGACGCCGAGCGGCTGCGCGCCCGGGCGGCCCGCGACAGCGCCGAGCTGCTCCGCCGCTACGACGCCGTGATCGCGGCCCACGCCCCCCTGTCCGCCCGGCTGCGGCCGCTGCGGGATGAGGTGGCCCGGCACGCGAAGGCCTTCGCGGACGGCGGGCCGAAGCCGGCCCCGGCCGCCTCGGAGCGCGCGGCCGAGCCGCCCGTGCCCGGCGACCGCAAGGACGCCCTGCGCCTGCTCGCGGCGGCCGAGCGCGAGCTGGCCCGGCGGCGCGGCAAGCAGCTCCTGGACGCGCCGGGCGAGCTGGCCCGGCTGCTCGCGTCCGTCGCCGCCGCGGGCGCGGCGCACGCGTACCTGCTGACGGAGAAGGGCGCCGAAGGCAACGGCGAGGGGGACGACAAGTGAGCGCGCGCAAGGACGAGTTGGCGGCGGTGCAGGCGGCGCTGCGGGCCGAGCACGCGGCCGTGTACGGCTACGGGGTCGTCGGCGGCCGCGTCGGCGACGCCCGCCGGGCCGAGGCCCGCACCGCCTACGACGCGCACCGGGCGCGCCGTGACGAGCTGCGCCGCGCGGTGCGCAGGCTGGACGGGGACCCGGAGCCGTCGGCGGCCGCGTACGCGCTGCCGTTCCCGGTGCCGGACGCGGCGGCCGCCGTCCGGCTCGCGGCCGCCCTGGAGGAGCGGCTCGCCGGGGTGTACGCCGATCTGGTGCGGGCCGCCGAGGGCGACGCGCGGGCCGTCGCGGCCGAGGCGCTGCGGGAGGCGGCGGTCCGGGCGGCGCGGTGGCGCGGCGGGAGCGTAGCCTTCCCTGGGCTCGCCGAGCGGGCCGGCGGGTCCGGGGACCCGTCCGCGGCACCGCGGGCGTGATCCCGCCACCGCACACGCACCCCAGCGCTGCTGGGACCGGGCTGGGAAAGGAACACCTCGCGCATGGCTTTCGAACCGCCGCCGCGCCTCGTCCGCGCGCTCGGCGAGACGCCGGGCGACGCGGACACCGACCGCTGGCTGGGGAGCCTTGCTACGCGCACCGATGAGGCCGTCGCCGGGCTCGGCCTGACCGTCGAGCGGGTGCAGGTGCCCGGGGGCCGCAGCAGCCTCGTCGTGCTCGTGCGGCGGGCCGACGGGTCCCCCGCCGTCCTGAAGCTGGTGCCGCCGCGCTCGCGGCCCGCCGGTGAGCGGGCCGCGCTCGCCCACTGGGGCGGGCTCGGGGCGGTGCGGCTGCTCGACGACGGTCAGACCGGGCCCGGCGACGGCGTCCTGCTGCTCGAACGGCTCCAGCGGGACGTCTCCGTACGCTCCCTGCCCGAGGCCAAGTCCATGCTGGAGGCCGCGGGGACGCTGCGGCGGCTGTGGGTGGCGCCGCCCGCCGGGCACCGCTTCGAGACGGTCGCCGAGCGGACGGGGCGGCAGGCCGACGCGATGCGGGCCCAGCCGGACCCGGACCTGGCCCCGCTGGTGGACGCGGCCCTCGCGGCGCGCGCGGAGCTGCTCGCGGACCCGCCGGAGGAGCGGCTGCTGCACGGCACCTTCCGGCAGAGCAAGGTGCTCGCGGCCGAGCGGGTGCCGTGGCTGGCGGTGGGGCCCGATCCGGTGGTGGGCGAGTGCGCGTTCGACCTGGCGCGGCTCGTGCGGGACCGGGTCGAGGACCTGATCGCGACGCCGTCCGGGGCGGCGGTGACGCGGCGGCGCGTCAAGCGGCTCGCCGAGTCCCTCGACGTGGACCAGGAGCGGCTGCGGGGGTGGACGCTGTTCCGGGCCGTGGAGTCGGGCGTCCGGGCCCTGCGCGTGGGCCGCGCCCAGGACGCGGAGCTGCTCCTGGAGTTCGCGGACTGGCTGTAGCCCCTCACCGCGGGCGCGCGACAGCGCCGGACGGGCCGGAGAGTGCCGCTTGCGGCGGCCTCCGGCCCGTCCGGCGTTCGCGGGCCGTTACGCCGTGAGGCGGGCGATCGCGTCGGCCACCGGGAGCTCCTCGCGCTCGCCGGTGCGGCGGTCCTTGAGCTCCAGGACGCCCTCGGCGGAGCGGCGGCCCGCGACGAGGATCTTCGGGACGCCGATGAGCTCCGCGTCGGTGAACTTGACGCCGGGAGAGACCCCGGCGCGGTCGTCCACGATGACCCGCACCCCGGCGGCGTTCAGCTGCTCGGCCACGTCGAGCGCGAGCTCGGTCTGCACGGCCTTGCCCGCGGCCACGACGTGGACGTCGGCGGGCGCGATCTCCTTGGACCAGCACAGGCCCTGCTCGTCGGCGGTCTGCTCGACCAGGGCGGCGACGGCGCGCGAGACGCCGATGCCGTACGAGCCCATGGTCACGCGCACGGGCTTGCCGTTCTGGCCGAGCACGTCGAGCTGGAAGGTGTCGGCGTACTTGCGGCCGAGCTGGAAGATGTGGCCGATCTCGATGGCCCGGTCGAGCTTGAGCCCGGCGCCGCAGGCGGGGCAGGGGTCGCCCTCCTGGACCACGACGACGTCCAGGTACTGGTCGACCTCGAAGTCACGGCCGCAGACGACGTTCTTCGCGTGCGTGTCGGGCTTGTTGGCGCCGGTGATCCACGCCGTGCCGGGCGCGACGCGCGGGTCGGCGAGGTAGCGGACCTTCTCCAGGCCCTGCGGGCCGATGTAGCCGCGCACGAGGTCGTCGCGGCCCTCGAAGTCCTCGGCGGTGACCAGCTCGACCTCGGCGGGCGCGAGGTGCTCGGCGAGCTTGCCGAGGTCGACCTCGCGGTCGCCGGGCACGCCCACGGCGACGATCTCGCCGTCGACCTTGACGAGCAGGTTCTTCAGCGTCGCGGAGGCCGGGACGCCCAGGTGCTGGGCGAGGGTCTCGATCGTCGGCGTGTCGGGGGTGTCGAGGTCCTCGGCGGCGGGGTGCTGGGCGCCCTCGACCGGCGTCAGGGCGAAGGTCACGGCCTCGGTGTTGGCCGCGTAGTCGCACGCCGGGCAGTCGACGAAGGTGTCCTCGCCGGCCGGGGCCGGGGCCAGGAACTCCTCCGACGCCGAGCCGCCCATCGCGCCGGAGACCGCGGAGACGATGCGGTAGTCGAGGCCGAGGCGCTCGAAGATGCGCTGGTAGGCGGCGCGGTGCAGGGCGTAGGCCTCGGCGAGGCCCTCGTCGCTGGTGTCGAAGGAGTACGAGTCCTTCATCTGGAACTCGCGGCCGCGCAGGACGCCCGCGCGCGGGCGGGCCTCGTCGCGGTACTTCGTCTGGATCTGGTAGAGGATCACCGGCAGGTCCTTGTAGGACGCGCACTGGTCCTTGACGACCTGGGTGAAGATCTCCTCGTGGGTGGGGCCGAGCAGATACTCGGAGCCCTTGCGGTCCTTGAGGCGGAACAGCAGGTCGCCGTACTCCTCGTAGCGGCCGCTCGCCTCGTAGGGCTCCTTGGGCAGCAGGGCGGGCAGGAGGACCTCCTGGCCGCCGATGGCGTCCATCTCCTCGCGGACGACCCGGGCGACGTTCTCGTAGACCTTCTTGCCGAGCGGCAGCCAGGTCCAGATGCCGGCGGCGGTGCGGCGTACGTAACCGGCGCGGACCAGCAGCTTGTGGTTGAGCGTCTCGGCGTCCGCCGGGTCGTCGCGCAGTGTCTTGACCATCAACCGGGACATGCGCTGGACCTGGGCCATGATGAACTCCTGCGTTCCTCTGACGGGGGCGTCCGGTGCCGTGAATCGGCCTTCGGCCTCGTCCTCAAGCGCCGGACGGGCTGAATCCCCCCTGGCTGCTACCTAAAGATGATGGGCGCAGGTTATCCGGGGCACGGGCGCGGGCGGAAATCGGTCATGGGGCCGCTCGGCGCGCGAGCGGCAGCGGGGCGCCCATCACGGCGTACGGCTTGGGGGCGCTGGGGAACAGCACCTGGCGGGCCAGGTCCGTGTAGCCGAGCGAGCGGTACAGGCCCCGGGCCGGGCTCTCGGCGTCGATCGCGGAGAGGATCGAGCGGGGCTCGGCGGCGGTGTCCGTGATGCCGGTGATCAGGGTGCGGCCGATGCCCTGGTTCTGGTAGCCGGGCCGCACGTGCAGCTCCGTGATCACGAAGGAGTGGTCGAGCCAGCCGTCGGTGCGCCGGGCCCGCAGATAGGGCTCGACGACGGTGGACCACCAGTGGGCGCGGTCGTTGGGCATGCCGTAGACGAAGCCGACGAGCCGCCCGTCGCGAGTGGTGGCGCCGAGGGCCCGCGCGCCCGGGTAGGTGAGGTGCCGGAGCACGATCTGCCGCCGCACGGCCACCTCGTCGTCGCCGAGCCCGAAGGCGAGTGCCTGCACGCGCAGTGCCTCGTCCACCCGCGTGGCCAGGTCGAGGGGGCCGATCACGACGTCGTCAGTCATGCGGGAACCCTACTTCGCTGCCGCAGGGGGCCGCGCTCGGTCAGAACAGCACGCTCATGAACGCGCCGACTTCCTCGAAGCCGACTTTTCGGTACGTCGCCCGGGCCGGGGTGTTGTAGTCGTTGACGTACAGGCTGACGACGGGGGCCACGTCCGCGAGGGCGTAGCGCAGGACGGCGGCCATGGCGGGGGCGGCGAGGCCCCGGCCGCGGTACTCGGGGGCCACCCACACGCCCTGCACCTGGCAGGCCCGGGGCGTCACGGCGCCGATCTCGGCCTTGAACACGACCCGGCCGTCCCGGTCGATGCGGGCGAAGGAGCGGCCGGAGCCGACGAGTTCGGCGACCCGGGCCTGGTAGAGCAGGCCGCCGTCCCCGGCGAGCGGCGAGACGCCGACCTCCTCGGTGAACATCGCGACGCACGCCGGCATGATCGTCTCCATCTCGTCCTTGCGGACGCGGCGGACGTACGGGTCGGGCGTGACGTCGTCGGGGAGCCGGTCGGTGACCATGAGCGGCTGCTGGGCGCGGACCTCGCGGGCGGGCCCCCAGGACGGTTCGAGCAGGCGCCAGAGCCGGGCGGTGGGCTCGGCGGGGCCGACGATGGAGGAGCAGCGGCGGCCGGTCCTGCGGGCCCGGTCGGCGAAGGCGCGCACGGCGCGCGGGGTGGCGCAGATCGGCACGAGGTTGGCGCCCGCGTAGCAGAGGGACTCCAGCATGCCGTCGGCGTACCAGCCCCACATCTCGCCGCCGAGGCGCCACGGGTCGAGGCCCGCGACCTGCACCCGGGCCGCGACGAAGGCATTGGCGACCGGCTCGCGGTCGAGCACGGCGAGTGCGGCGTCCAGGTCACTCGGTTCGAGGACCCTGGTGGTGGTCTGGGTCAACACGGCGGGGCCTCACCATACGGTCTGCTGATCTCCGCACTGTACCTGGCGAGGTTCCGTGGTGCCGCCCGGTCGCCGGGGGCGGCCGGGCGGCCGGGCCCCCGCGGTCAGCGGCGCCGCACGTGGTCGTGGCCGACCTGGATCTCGTCGATCTTGAGTCGGCGGTAGAAGTTCGGGGCGCCGGGGGCGCTCCAGGTGGTGGCCACGTCCAGCTTCAGATAGCGGGTCCGCAGTCCGTCGCCGAGGTCGACGAAGCGGATGCCGCGGGCGCTCTCCAGCTCGCCCGCGGCGACCCGGCGCCAGTGCTCGCCGTCGTCGCTGGCGGACACCGTGTAGTCCTTGATGCGGGCGGAGTCCTCGGGCCTGCCGAAGGTGGAGCGGTTGTGGGTGGGAGACCACTCGCGCTGGTTGACGCCGAGGTACGCGGCCTTCTTGACGCGGCCGAGGTCGAGCGTGAAGGAGGCGGGCAGGGCGCCGCCGTTGTCCGTGTACGTGGTGAAGTCGCCGTCGGTGAGCTGCGGTTGGCTCGCCTTGACGGAGCCGGTGGGGTACACGCCGTAGCGCTGCGGGGCCGTCTCGGCCTTGAAGACGGTGTCGTAGGCGTCCCAGTCGTCGATCGAGCGGATGGTGAGGCGGCCGTCCCGCTGGCCGAACGGCAGGCGCTCGCCGGTGCGCAGGTCGGTGACCTCGGTGACGCGGTAGCCGTTGTCGCGGAGCTCGATCCGGTCGCCGCCGGTGGGCCGGGTGGTGACGTGGACGTACTGCGTGGTGGGCCGGGCGCGGCTGACGGTGACGTAGCCGTACGCGCCGTCGTTCCAGGCGCCGGGCTGCATGCCGCCGTGGGCGTAACCGCCGCCGTCGACGCCGTGCAGGGACTCGCGGATCGGCGGCAGGTAGTCCTTCATGAAGTCGGTGAACTTCCGCTGCTGGGGCGGGAAGCGGCCGTCGACCATCGCCTGGAGGTCCATGAGGGACTTGATGGAGGTGCCCGCGTTGGCGACGTACCGGCCGACGTTGAGGCCCGTGTCGACGGGGCGGTCCTGGCCGTCGTACCACCAGGCGCCGGTGCTCGGCACCTTGTAGCAGGACTCGGTCAGGCGCGGCATGGGCGTCCAGATCGCCGACGGCTGGTCGTAGGGCGGGGTCATGCCCGTCTTCTGCTCGTGGGACACCATGTCCATGATCGGGGTGTCCTCGTTGTTGTTGCTCAGGGTCAGGTCCGGGCGCCGCTCGCGGATCTGCTCGTAGAGCTCGTGCTGTTCCCAGTACTCGTTGTCGTTGTCGATCCAGAAGCCCGAAAGCTTCGGGTAGCCGTCCATGACCTCGAAGAAGTTCTCGTAGCTGAACTCGCCGAAGCCGGGGCGCGTGGTGAGGTCGACGTCGCGCCCCTTGTGGGCGGAGTACGCGGCCGAGTCGAGGGTCTCGACACCCTGCTCGTCGTGCCACTTGGGGTCGTCGGTCATGTAGAGGATCGTGCGGACGCCCTTGGCCGCGCCCGCCGCGATCAGTTCGCCGAGGAAGTCGCGCCGCGTGGAGCAGGAGCCGGGGATCTTCGAGGGCCAGGGGCGGGCGTAGCCGAGGCGGGAGTGGAAGGTGGCGAGGACGATGTAGCTCGCCCCCAGCTTCCTGGCCTCGTCCACCCAGTACTGGGGCGTCCAGCCGCTGTCGGTGACGGCCTTCTCCCAGGCCGCGCAGTCGTCGTGCCGGGGGCTCGTGAACATGCCCCAGTGCAGGAAGAGCCCGGCGGTGGCGTCCCGGAGCGGCTGCTGGCGGGGCGGGTCGGCGAGGGTGTCCCCGGGCCGGGCGGTGGAGCTCGCGCTCCCGGCGAACAGCAGCCCGCCGACGAGGGACAGGACGGCGGCCCACAGGGGCAGGGCGCCTCGGCGCCTCGGGCGGGGATTCGCTGCGGCGCGTGCCGTTTTCATCGGATGAATCACTGCCAAAAGCCCCGCACCTGGGGCTCTCCGGATGAGCGACAGCTTCGCGAGGCCTTGCCCGCGGGCACGCCCTTCACCTGGACGGACCTTGCGCTTCGTGCGGAACACGGCGGCTCCCCCGGGCATCGACGGATACGGGAGCGCGTACGAGTGAGCACGCTCCTGGCCGAGCTGTCCGAACAAGGTCCTGCGATACATCGGAGCTGTCAAGAGCTTGGGCCGGGGCCTGTGCACAAGGGCTGGGCGGCACCTGAGGCTGTGCCCACCCGTCCCGCCCTGCGGGACGATTGCCCGCAGCAGGGGGCGTGCGGTGAGCCCGGCTCGCGCAGCGCGGTGGAGCGACCACGGCGGGACGGCGCCACGCGTCGGGGCCGGGCGGGCGGAGCCGGGGTGTCAGGGGTGGGCGGGAGAGACGCCGCCGCGGTAGCGGCGGCTGCACGCCCACCGCCGGACGGCGCCAAGCGTCGGGGGCGGGCGGAGCCCGAGTGTCACGGGGCGGGCGGGTGGAAGAGGCGGCGCCCCCGGCCAGGGCCTGGCCCCGGCCGGGGCAGGGGCCTCAGCTGACGCTGACCTCAGGCTCGCCCGAAGGGATGCCGTCCTTCTCCATCTGCTCCGCGATCTTCATCGCCTCTTCGATCAGGGTCTCCACGATCTTCGACTCGGGCACCGTCTTGATCACCTCGCCCTTGACGAAGATCTGCCCCTTGCCGTTGCCGGACGCCACCCCGAGATCGGCCTCCCGCGCCTCACCCGGACCATTGACGACACAGCCCATCACCGCCACCCGCAGCGGCACCTCCATGCCCTCAAGCCCCGCGGTCACCTCGTCCGCCAGCTTGTACACATCCACCTGCGCCCGCCCGCACGACGGACACGACACGATCTCCAGACGCCGCTGCCGCAGGTTCAACGACTCCAGGATCTGAATGCCGACCTTGACCTCCTCCGCCGGAGGAGCCGACAGCGACACCCGGATCGTGTCACCGATCCCCTCCGCCAGCAGCGCACCGAACGCCACCGCCGACTTGATCGTCCCCTGGAACGCCGGACCCGCCTCCGTCACACCCAGATGCAGCGGGTAATCACAGGCGGCCGCCAGCTGCCGGTAGGCATTGACCATCACCACCGGGTCGTTGTGCTTGACCGAGATCTTGATGTCCCGGAAACCGTGCTCCTCGAACAGCGACGCCTCCCACAGCGCCGACTCCACCAACGCCTCCGGCGTGGCCTTGCCGTACTTCGCGAGCAGACGCTGGTCCAGGGAGCCCGCGTTGACGCCGATGCGGATCGGCGTGCCGGCCTCGCCCGCGGCCTTGGCGATCTCCTTGACCTTGTCGTCGAACTGCTTGATGTTCCCCGGGTTCACCCGCACCGCCGCACAGCCCGCGTCGATCGCCGCGAACACGTACTTCGGCTGGAAGTGAATGTCCGCGATCACCGGAATCTGCGACTTGCGCGCGATCACCGCCAACGCGTCCGCGTCGTCCTGCGTAGGACACGCCACCCGCACGATCTGACAACCCGACGCCGTCAGCTCCGCGATCTGCTGCAACGTCGCCCCGATGTCCGACGTACGCGTCGTCGTCATCGACTGCACCGACACCGGTGCGTCCCCGCCCACGGCCACCGACCCGACCTGGATCTTGCGGCTGACCCTGCGGTCGGCCAGCTTGGTCGGAACGGACGGGATTCCGAGAGAAACGGCAGTCATCTGGCGTGCATCCCCAAGTATGGATCAAGGTCCCGAGTTCGGCGGGCTCCGGGCTTCGCGGCATCGCGCTGCAACATCGCTTGTTCGCGGGTTCGAGATTACGGCACCCCACAGGCCCCAGGCACATCCCGCCCCGATGTCCACCCATTGGCGGGCGGTACCGCACATACGAAGGCGGCCGGGCACACACGGTGCCCGGCCGCCTCAAACTTCGTACGGCTAGGAAATTCTGACCGGGTTCACCACATCGGCGATCAGGACCAGAATGGTGAAGCAGATGAAGATCCCCGCCACCACGTAGGCCACGGGCATCAGCTTCGCCACGTCGAACGGGCCGGGGTCCGGTCGCCGCAGGACCTTCGCCGCGTTCCGGCGCAGCGACTCCCACACTGCACCCGCGATGTGACCGCCGTCCAGGGGCAGCAGCGGCAGCATGTTGAACAGGAACAGCGAGAGGTTGAACCCGGCAAGCAGGAACAGCATCAGCGCGATCTGGTTCTGCGGCGGGATGTCCAGGGTGAACACCTCACCGCCGACGCGGGCCGCACCCACCACGCCCATCGGGGAGTCCTGCTTGCGCTCCCCGTCGCCGAAGGCCGCGTTCCACAGGTCGGGGATCTTGGAGGGCAGGGCGACGATCGACTCGACGCCGTTCTCCATCATGTTGCCCATGCGGTCGACGGACTCGCCGAAGGACTGCTGGACGATGCCGGAGGCGGGGGTGAAGCCGAGGAATCCGGCGTACACGTACTTGCCCTCGACGTAGCCGCCGTCGCCGTCCGTCTTGCTGACCTGGTTCTTGATCAGGTTGGCGTGCAGGTCGACGCGCTTGCCGTCCCGCTCGACGGTGATGGTGGCGGGGCCGATGGTCTCGCGGATGCGCGACTGGAGCGTGGACCAGTCGTCCACGTCCTTGCCCTGGAAGGCGACGATCTTGTCGCCCGCCTTGAGGCCCGCGGCCTTGGCGGGGGCGGGCTTGTCGCCCTTCTCGCACGTGGCGCGGTTCTGGCCGGCCTCGATGACGCAGTCGGAGACCTTGCCGACCGAGGTGGTCTGGGTGCTGATGCCGAAGGTCATCATCACGCCGAGGAAGATCACGACGGCCAGGATCAGGTTCATGAACGGCCCGGCGAACATGACGATCACGCGCTTCCACGGCTTGCGCGTGTAGAAGAGCCGGGACTCGTCGCCGGGCTTGAGCTCCTCGAACGCCGCCGAGCGCGCGTCCTCGATCATGCCGCGCCAGGGCGAGGTGGACCGCGCCTCAAGACGCCCGTCCGGCCCCGGCGGGAACATGCCGATCATGCGGATGTAGCCACCGAGCGGGATGGCCTTGATGCCGTACTCGGTGTCGCCCTTCTTGCGGGAGAAGATCGTCGGGCCGAAGCCGACCATGTACTGCGGTACGCGGATGCCGAACATCTTCGCGGTCGACAGATGGCCGAGCTCGTGCCAGGCGATCGAGAAGAGCAGCCCGATCACGAAGACGACTATGCCGAGGATCATCATCAAGGTCGTCATGCACGAGCCTCCGCGGTCGTCTGGGTCGAAGCCGTCAGTTCCCGGGCCCGGGCCCGGGCCCAGGTCTCCGCTTCGAGGACGTCCGCCACGGTCAGCGAGGTTCCCGTCCGCGGTGTGCCGTGCTCGGCGACGACCCGGGTGACGGTCTCCATGATGCCGTTGAACGGCAGCGCGCCCGCCAGGAAGGCGTCCACGCACTCCTCGTTGGCGGCATTGAACACCGCCGGGGCCGTGCCCGCGAGCTCCCCGACGTGCCGGGCGAGCCCCACCGACGGGAACGCCTCGGTGTCCAGCGGGAAGAACTCCCAGGTGGAGGCCTTCGTCCAGTCGAACGCGGGCGCCGCGTCCGGCACCCGCTCGGGCCAGCCGAGCCCGATCGCGATGGGCCCGCGCATGTCCGGCGGGGTCGCCTGGGCGAGCGTCGAGCCGTCGGTGAACTCGACCATGGAGTGCACGTACGACTGGGGGTGTACGACGACCTCGATGCGGTCGAAGGGAATGTCGTAGAGGAGGTGGGCCTCGATCACCTCCAGGCCCTTGTTCACCAGGGTCGCCGAGTTCACCGTGATCACCGGGCCCATCGCCCAGGTCGGGTGCGCGAGCGCGGCCTCGGGCGTGACGTCGGCGAGCTCGGCCTTCGTCCGGCCGCGGAAGGGGCCGCCGGACGCGGTGACGACGAGCTTGCGGACGTCGTCGCGGGTGCCCGCGGCGAGGGCCTGGAAGAGCGCGGCGTGCTCGGAGTCGACCGGGATGATCTGGCCGGGCTCGGCGAGCGCCTTGACCAGCGGGCCGCCGACGATCAGCGACTCCTTGTTGGCGAGCGCGAGGGTGCGGCCCGCCTCCAGGGCGGCGAGCGTGGGCGCGAGGCCGATGGAGCCGGTGATGCCGTTGAGGACCGTGTGGCAGGGCGAGGCGGCGAGCTGGGTGGCCGCGTCCGGGCCCGCGAGGATCTCGGGCAGCGGCTCCCCGGCCCCGTACTCCTCGCGCAGCGCCTCGCGGAGCGCGGGCACCACGTCCTCGCGGGCGACCGCGACGGCCCGCACCCGCAGGCGCCTGGCCTGCTCGGCGAGCAGCGCGACCCGGCCGCCCGCGGCGGACAGGGCCGTGACCCGGAAGCGGTCGGGGTTGCGCAGCACGAGGTCGATCGCCTGCGTGCCGATCGACCCCGTGGAGCCGAGGACGACGATCTCCCGCGGCCCGTCGGCGGTGCCGGGGTCGAAGACGAGGTGCGGGTCGGCGAGGGGTGCGGGGCTTTCGCTCATGCCCACCATTGTGGCGTGTGCCCTCGCGGGGACGGCCCAGGCCCGCCCCTTGCTCCGGGCCTCAGCGGATCGGGCGGTGGACGTTCTCCCTCCGGCTCGCCCCGGGCGTCGCGTCGGCGATCCACGGGCCGTCGTCGCTGGGGTCGGTCACGCCCTGCTCCAGCCAGGTGTACGTACCGGCGAGGACGCCCTTGACGACCTTGCGGTCCAGGTCGTCGGTGTTGGTCCACAGGCGCCCGAACAGCTCGTCGACGCGGATGCGGGACTGGCGGCAGAAGGCGTCGGCCAGCTGGTACGCCTCACGGCCGTGGGCCTCGGTGGTGCGCAGGAGCTCGGCGCGCACGCACGCCGCGCTCATCGCGAACAGCTCCGCGCCGATGTCGACGATCCGGCCGAGGAAGCCCTGCTTGGTCTCCATGCGGCCCTGCCAGCGCGACATCCCGTAGAACGTGGAGCGGGCCAGGCGCCGGGCCGCGCGCTCGACGTAGCGGAGGTGACCGGACAGGTCGGGGTGCCCCGCCGGGGCGAAGTCGGCGTACGCGCGCGGCAGCTGGCCGGGGCCGGCGACGAGCCTGGGCAGCCAGCGGGCGTAGAAGGCCCCGGCGGCGGCTGTGGCCCTGGCCTTGTCGGACAGGGTCTTGTCCGGGTCGATCAGGTCGCCCGCCACCTTCAGATGGGCGTCGACGGCCTCCCGGGCGATCAGCAGGTGCATGATCTCCGTGGAGCCCTCGAAGATGCGGTTGATGCGCAGGTCGCGCAGGATCTGCTCGGCCGGTACGGCCCGCTCGCCGCGGGCCTTGAGGGACGCGGCGGTCTCGAAGCCGCGGCCGCCGCGGATCTGCACCAGCTCGTCGGCCATGAGGCAGGCCATCTCGGAGCCGTACAGCTTGGCGAGGGCGGCCTCGATGCGGATGTCGTTGCGGTCCTCGTCGGCCATCTGCGAGGACAGGTCGAGCACGGCTTCGAGGGCGAAGGTGGTGGCCGCGATGAAGGAGATCTTCGAGCCGACGGCCTCGTGGTGCGCGACGGGCTTGCCCCACTGCTCGCGGGCGCCCGACCACTCGCGGGCGATCTTCAGGCACCACTTGCCCGCGCCCACGCACATCGCGGGCAGCGAGAGGCGCCCGGTGTTGAGGGTGGTCAGGGCGATCTTGAGGCCCGCGCCCTCCGGGCCGATGCGGTGCGCGGCCGGGACGCGCACCCGGTGGAAGCGGGTGACGCCGTTCTCCAGGCCGCGCAGGCCCATGAAGGCGTTGCGGTGCTCGACCGTGATCCCCTCGGACGCCGCCTCGACGACGAACGCGGTGATGCCGCCCTTGTGCCCCTCGGACCGGGGCACGCGGGCCATGACCACGAGGAGGTCCGCGACGACGCCGTTGGTCGTCCACAGCTTCACGCCGTCCAGTACGTAGTCGTCGCCGTCGGGCACGGCGGTCGTCGCGAGCCGCGCCGGGTCGGAGCCGACGTCCGGCTCGGTGAGCAGGAACGCGGAGATGTCGGTGCGGGCGCAGCGCGGCAGGAACGCGTCCTTCTGCTCCTGGGTGCCGAAGATCTTCAGCGGCTGCGGGACGCCGATCGACTGGTGCGCGGACAGCAGGGCGCCGAGCGCGGGGCTGGCGGAGCCGACGAGCGCGAGGGCCTTGTTGTAGTACACCTGCGTCAGGCCGAGGCCGCCGTACTTCGTGTCGATCTTCATGCCGAGGGCGCCGAGCTCCTTGAGGCCGTTGATCACCTCGTCCGGGATGAGCGCGTCCCGCTCGATGCGCTCCCCGTCGATCTCCGTCTCGCAGAAGTCGCGCAGCTTGGCCAGGAACTCCTCGCCGCGCTGGGCGTCCTGGGTGGCGGGCAGCGGGTGCGGGTGGATCAGGTCGAGGCGGAAGCGGCCGAGGAAGAGCTCCTTGGCGAAGCTCGGTTTGCGCCAGTCCTGCTCACGGGCTGCCTCGGCGACCTGGCGGGCCTCGCGTTCGGTGACCGAGGGCTTCGACGCGGGGGACGGGGGGGTGGTTGGTGCGGTCATGAGGCTCACCTCGCCGCGAGTCGGGATCGTGGACCGATCATGAATCGGCGTAGAACCGGCTGCTGGTTACTCACCGGTGCTACTCGATCGTTGGTACCCGATTCCGCCCGTCCTCACCAGCCCTCGCGCAGCGAATGCGCGGATACGGCCGGAGCCCCCCGCTGTGCGCGGGGGGCTCCGGCCGTATCCGTGTCGGTCGGTGCGCTACAGCGCCAGACCGGTGAGGACCAGGACGCGCTCGTACGTGTAGTCGTCCATGGCGTAGCGGACGCCCTCGCGGCCGACGCCGGACTGCTTCACGCCGCCGTACGGCATCTGGTCGGCGCGGTAGGAGGGGGCGTCGCCGATGACGACGCCGCCGACCTCGAGGGCGCGGTGGGCGCGGAAGGCCGCCTGGAGGTCGTGCGTGAACACGCCCGCCTGGAGGCCGTACTTGGAGTCGTTCACGGCGTCGAAGGCGGCCTGCTCGCCGTCCGCCTTGGTGATCGTGAGCACCGGTCCGAAGACCTCCTCGTGGGCGAGGGTGACGTCGCCCGGCACGTCGGCGAGGACGGTCGGCGCGTACGTGGCGCCGTCGCGCTTGCCGCCGGTGAGCAGCGTGGCGCCCGCCCGGACGGCCTCGTCGACCCAGGACTCCACCCGCTTGGCCGCGTCCTCGCTGACCAGCGGGCCGACGTCGGTCTTCGGGTCGGACGGGTCGCCGGTCACCTGGGCCTCGACGGCCTCGACGACCTTGGCCACGAGCCGGTCGTGGACGGCGGCGTCGGCGATGACCCGCTGCACGGAGATGCAGGACTGGCCGCCCTGGTAGTTGGAGAAGGTCGCGATGCGGCTCGCGGCCCAGTCCAGGTCCTCCTCGGCGGAGAAGTCGCCGAGCACGACCGCCGCGCCGTTGCCGCCGAGCTCCAGGGTGCAGTGCTTGCGCGGCACCGAGTCCATGATCTGGTAGCCGACCTTGTCGGAGCCCGTGAAGGAGATGACCGGGAGGCGCTCGTCCTGGACGAGGGCGGGCATCTTGTCGTTGGCGACCGGCAGCACCGACCACGAGCCCGCGGGCAGGTCCGTCTCGGCGAGCAGCTCGCCGAGGATCAGACCGCTGAGCGGGGTCGCCGGGGCGGGCTTGAGGATGATCGGCGTGCCGACCGCGATCGCCGGGGCGACCTTGTGGGCGCACAGGTTCAGCGGGAAGTTGAACGGCGCGATGCCGAGGACGACGCCCTTCGGGAAGCGGCGGGTGAGCGCGAGACGGCCCTGGCCGCCCTGGTCGGTGTCCAGGCGCTGGGCCTCGCCGCCGTTGAAGCGGCGGGCCTCCTCGGCGGCGAAGCGGAACACCGAGATGGCGCGGCCGACCTCGCCGCGGGCCCACTTGACCGGCTTGCCGTTCTCGGCGGAGATCAGCTGCGCGATCTCCTCGGTGCGCTCGACGAGGCGCTGCGAGACGTGGGCGAGGGCGGCGGCGCGGACGTGGGCCGGGGTGGCGGCGAACTCGTCGCGGACCGCGTAGGCCGCGGCGACGGCCTCCTCCACCTGGGCGTCGGTCGGGACGGCCGCCTTGCCGACGAGTCGCCCGTCCCACGGCGAGGTGACGTCGAGCGTGGTCTCACCGGTGGCCTGGCGACCGGCGACCCAGAAGGCGTGAATGGAAGTCATACGAATCCCGGCCCTTCGCGGAGGTTCGTCTTCAGCAGTACGGGGTCCACCGTAGGGGTGGAGGTTTCGCGTCGGGGTTGTCCGAGTCGGCGTAGTGGCGGCCCCCGGCACACCGGAATGTCAGGGCTAGTCCACCGGGGTCGTCGCCTTCAGGGACAGCCAGAGCTCCATCCGGACGTCCGGGTCGTCCAGGGAGCGGCCGAGGATCTCCTCGACCCGCCGCATGCGGTAGCGCAGCGTGTGCCGGTGCACGCCGAGGTCCGCGGCCGCCGCGTCCCACTGCCCGTGCCGCGACAGCCACGCCCGCAGCGAGGCGACCAGGTCCCCGCGCCCCGTCGCGTCGTGCTCGCGCAGCGCCCGCAGGAGCCCGTCCGCGAACGCCCTCACCGCCTCGTCCGCGAGCAGCGGAAGGACCGACCCCGCGGCCAGCTCCTCGTGCTCGACGAGGGCCTTGCCGCGCCGCCGCGCCACGGACAGGGCCTGCTCGGCCTGTTTGTAGGCGGGGGCGGCGGCGACGGTCCCCGCGGGCGCGGAGAGCCCCACCAGGAGCCCGGGCCCGTCGGCCGGCTCGGGGCGCCCGACCTCGACCCGCGCCACGTGCTCGACGGCGGCCCGCTGTGCGGCCCCGCCGTCGGCGACGAGCAGCACGAGCCGCTCGCCGTCCGGCACGACGAGGAGCGCCTCGCCGAAGCGCGCGGCCGCCGACTCGACGGCGTCGACGAGCCCCGCGGACCAGCCGCCCTCGTCCTCGGCGGCCGGGGGCGTCGCGGACTCGGCCACCAGGAGGCGGAAGGGCGCGTCGAGCAGCTCGCCGTACAGGTCACCGGCGACGGCCAGCGCGTGGTCCGGCTCCCCGGCGAGCAGCATGCGCAGGACGGCGGAGCCGATGCGGGCCTCGGCGGCGTGCAGGGAGCGGGAGCGCTCGGTGGTGAGGGTGAGCAGGGCGATCGCGGAGTGCACGGCGTAGCGCTCGGCGGTGCCGAGGGTCGAGGCCGTGCCGACGGCGAGCGCGGCGCGCGGTCGCCGCCCGGTGCCGAGGGAGTGCAGTTCGACCCGGTCCTCGGCCCCGGCGACGACGAGGCTCGCGGGGGCGGTGCGCTCGCGCAGGCGCTCGACGTCCGGGGTGAGGCGGGCGGCGCGGCGGGCGGCCCACTCGGGCGCGGTGGCGACGACGGCCCCGGAGGCGTCGTACAGCGCGGCCCAGCCGTCGACCTGTCCGGCGAGCGCGCCGAGCAGCCCTTCGGGGCCGTCCCCGAGGGCCTGCCGGGTCAGCTCGCGCTGGGCGGCGAAGCCCGCGGTGACGGCGCGGTACTGGTCGGCGGCGATGGCGGCCGACACGGCCTTGCTGATGGCCAGGAAGGGGGTGCGGCGCGGCACCTCGATGAGCGGCAGGTCCTCCGCGGTGGCCGCGTCGACGAGGGCCTCGGGGATGTCGGGGTAGTTCACGCCGACGGCGAAGCCGAGGCCGACGACGCCCGCGCCCGCGAGCCGCTTCACGTACCGCCGCATCGCCTCCGGGTTCTCCGCGTCGAGCTGGAGGGCGGTGACGAGGAGCAGTTCGCCGCCCTCCATGTACGGCACGGGGTCGGCGAGCTCGCTGACGTGGGCCCAGCGCACGGGGGTGTCCAGGCGGTCCTCGCCGGCACGCACGGTGAGCTTGAGCGCGGAGTGCTGGACGAGCGAGGCGAGCGTGGGGGGCATGGGACCTTCAGGTCGTACGACGGCGGGGGCGGGCGCCGGGGCGGCGGACCGCGTGCGGGTGGTGGGGCGGGGGCCGCGGCGGCGGACGGCGGTCACGTGGACGCCCGGCGAGCGCACCGAGCGGCACATGATCTCTTGGCCGCCGCGTATGACGGCTACCGTCGATTCTGCCTCACCGTACGGTCGCCACGGGCGCCCTGCCGGGTATGTCCCCCGCCGGAACCCGAGGCTCGGGACCGTCAGCTCCGCAGGTCCACGAGGAGCGGCGGCGCGTGCTCCCCCCGTACGTCCGTCAGCGAGAGGACCGCGTGCCCCGGCGGCACCGCGTGGGCCAGCTCGGAGGCCGACCAGCGCTCGCGCTCGACCTGGCGGACGGTGACCGCGCGGGCGGTCGGCGCGCGTCCGGTGATCACACGGCGCAGCACGTGCAGGACCTTGCCCGCGGGGGTCTCGGCGATGATCTGCCGGTCGGTGACGTCCCGCGCCTCGGTCCACTCCTTGCCCCAGACCTCCGCGAAGTCCTGCCCGTCCCAGGGGGTGAGCCCGGACAGGGCCATGCGGCAGCCGACGGCGCCGAGCAGCGGCGTGCGCAGCGGGCGGGGCACGTCGTCGAGGGTCCGCAGGGTCATGACGACGCCCGCGTTGGCGGACCTGAGCCGCTGGATCCGGCGGACCGCCTCGGGGGTGACCGTGCCGGTGGCGTCGTCGAGGACGAGGCAGGCGAACAGCGAGCGGTCCTCGCGGGCGGCGGCGCTGGCCGTGAACTGGGCGAGGACGAGCCGGGCGAGGATCCGCGAGGCGTCGGCGTGGCCGCGCTCGGGCAGGTCGACGCGGACCCGTACGGGGTGGTCGAGGGCGCGCAGCGAGAACGGGGTGCTCCGGCCCGAGGTGTCGAAGAAGGCGGCGAACGCGGGCCGGTCGAGCAGGGCGAGCCGGTCCGCGAGGGTGGCGCCGATGTCGCCCGGGTGCCCCGACTGCCGCGCGCGGGCGTCGAGGTCGCGCAGCATGACCTCGTGCCCGAGCTCCAGGAGCCCCTTGCGGAGGGCGTCGAGCGGCTCGGGGACGCCGTCGAGCAGGGCGCGCAGCTCGGGCACGGAGGGGAAGGTGCCGTGGACGGCGCGGTAGGGGCCGAGGAGCTGGGCGAGGACGGTCGTGGAGCGGCGGGTGTCGGCGCCCAGGTGCGGGTCGACGAGGTCGCCGACGAGGGCCTCGGCGAGCACGGCGGCGGCCTCGTCCGGGTCGGTGGCGCCGCCGTACAGGTCGAGGTCGTACTCGGACTCGGGCTGGCCGATGCGGACGACCACGTCGTAGTCGTCACTGGGGCCGAGCCCCGCGCCCGCCGCGCCGACCACCACGACGGCGGCGCGCCCGGCGAGCGCCTGGAGACACAGGCCTTCGGCGATCGGCCAGACGACGCTGCCGGTCTTGCCGGAGCCCGCGGGGCCGACGGCGAGCAGCGAGGTGCCGATCAGACCGGGGCCGACGGCGAGGCCCGCGCCCCGGTAGGCGTAGGGGTTGCGCGGGTCGTCCACGGTGGTGCCGAGCCGCACCTGCGCGGTGGCGAGGTCGTGCCGGGCGGCCCGCGCGGGCAGGTCCCGGTCCCCGGAGGGGTGCGGGCAGGCGGCGGCGCCGTCGCGCACGACGGCGTCGGTGAACGCGGCGAGGGAGTTGTTCCCCGAGCGCACGGAGCGCCAGGCGCGGGCGATGCGGGCGGCGTCGATGTCCCGCATCAGCCCCGCGCGGGCGTCGGCGGCGAGCCGGTCGGCGGCGGCCCCCGCGCCCCCGGCCCGCAGCTTCGGCCACTGGGCGGGGTCCTCCTCGGGCGCGGGCTCGGCCTCCACCGGTGCCTTGGTGCGCAGGCGCGGGGCGACGAAGCGGCGCCAGATCTCGTCCCAGCGGCCCACCTTGCCGGCGCCCATCATGATGGCGAGCACGATGAGGAGGGTGTAGCCGTCCCAGACGAGGAGGTTGACGACCTTGCTGTCGCTGTACCGCCAGGAGTCCGGTGTGAAGAGCTCCAGCGGAACGATCCACCAGCTGCCCAGGTAGTTGTTGTTGAGCAGCGACCAGATCAGCCAGCCCACGAGGAACGCGATCCCCGCGCCCGTCAGGAGCTGCCGGGTCGGGATGACCTCGGGCTCCTGATCGGGCCTCTCCTTGTGCCCGAACCGCCAGATGCCGGGGGCCGCCTTCGGCCGGGGCGTGCGCAGCCAGGCGAGGAACTCCTCGCCCTGGGGCTGTGGCGGCGCGCCCGGCGCCCGTGCGGGCCTGGGCGGCACGGCGGGAGCCGCCTCCCCCGTGGCGCCGCCGCGCGGCGGCGCCACGCGCGGCACCGGAGTGGCGTGCGTGCCGCGAGCGTCGTACGTGCCGTCGGAAGTCATGGCCCTTGCCCCCTGACCTGCCCTGTCTTGGCCCTGTGTGCTGGTGCGCGGCTCAATCTAGTGCCCGGGTGCCGCCGTTGGGCCGCGCGCACGCCGATCACACCACGGGCCGGGCGCCGCGACGCCCGCCGCGTGGCTATGTCCACCACGGACAACCGCCACGCCGAACCTCTCCCCCATGGAGCATGCCCGCCGCCACCGCCCGCCCCTAACCTGCGGAGAAAGACCGAGAACGCGCCCGGAAAGCCGCTGTGCCCCGAGGACGTCCGCACGACCCACCACCCCCAGGAGCTCTCATGACCGCTATTCCCCAGGAGCGCCGCGTCGTCACCGCCATTCCCGGGCCGAAGTCCCAGGAGCTGCAGGCCCGCCGCACCGCGGTGGTCGCCGGTGGCGTGGGCTCGGTGCTGCCCGTGTTCACGGCCCGCGCGGGCGGCGGCATCATCGAGGACGTCGACGGCAACCGCCTGATCGACTTCGGCTCCGGCATCGCGGTGACCAGCGTCGGCGCCTCCGCCGAAGCCGTCGTGCGCCGCGCCTCCGCGCAGCTGGCGGACTTCACCCACACCTGTTTCATGGTCACCCCGTACGAGGGCTACGTGGCGGTCGCCGAGGCGCTCGCCGAGCTCACCCCGGGTGACCACGCCAAGAAGTCGGCCCTGTTCAACTCCGGCGCCGAGGCCGTCGAGAACGCCGTCAAGATCGCCCGTGCGTACACCAAGCGCCAGGCCGTCGTCGTCTTCGACCACGGCTACCACGGCCGCACGAACCTCACGATGGCCCTGACGGCGAAGAACATGCCGTACAAGCACGGCTTCGGCCCGTTCGCGCCCGAGGTCTACCGCGTGCCGGTGGCGTACGGCTACCGCTGGCCGACCGGTGCCGAGAACGCCGGGCCCGAGGCCGCCAAGCAGGCCATCGACATGATCAACAAGCAGGTCGGCGCCGACAACGTCGCCGCGATCATCATCGAGCCGGTGCTCGGCGAGGGCGGCTTCATCGAGCCCGCCAAGGGCTTCCTGCCGGAGATCGTGAAGTTCGCGGGCGACAACGGCATCGTCTTCGTCGCGGACGAGATCCAGTCCGGCTTCTGCCGCACCGGCCAGTGGTTCGCCTGCGAGGACGAGGGCATCGTCCCCGACCTGATCACGACGGCCAAGGGCATCGCGGGCGGCCTGCCGCTCGCCGCCGTCACCGGCCGCGCCGAGATCATGGACGCCGCGCACGCGGGCGGCCTCGGCGGCACCTACGGCGGCAACCCGGTGGCCTGCGCCGGCGCGCTCGGCGCCATCGAGACGATGAAGGAGCTCGACCTCAACGCCCGGGCGAAGGAGATCGAGGCCGTCATGAAGGCCCGGCTCTCCGCCATGGCCGAGAAGTTCGACATCATCGGCGACATCCGCGGCCGGGGCGCGATGATCGCGATCGAGCTGGTCAAGGACCGCGCGACGAAGGAGCCGAACCCGGAGGCGACCGGCGCCCTCGCCAAGGCCTGCCACGCCGAGGGCCTGCTCGTCCTGACCTGCGGCACCTACGGCAACGTCCTGCGCTTCCTGCCGCCGCTGGTGATCGGCGAGGACCTCCTGAACGAGGGCCTGGACATCATCGAGGCCGCGTTCGCGACGGTCTGACCGCTCCGGCGCGCACCCGCGCGCGCCGCACCTGTCTGGACCTCTGACACCGGGGCCGTCCCACCGAGGGGGCGGCCCCGGTGCCGTCCGTGGCGCACCTCCTGACATGTGCGGATCTCGCCCGGTACACCGATCGTGACCTGGGGTGACGGTCAGGGCCTGTGAAGAAGGTGTGGGAGCCCCATGGCGGGACCCGCTTCCGGCTGTCGGCCCCCGAACTACTGACGTACGGTTTCTGCAGATGAGAGAAACACCCCGTTCACGGGAGACCGTGGGCGACACCAGGTCGGAGCCTCCCCAGCCCCGCCCTGGACGTGCCTTCGCGCACACACCTGGAGCCATGCGCTCCGGAACTCCTCACCGATCGGATGGCCGCCCGTCCCACACCCCCCGGGGCGCGCGGCAGCCCGGTCCTCTCGGCCGCCCCGGAACTACCCCCCCTGTTCCGGGGCGGCCGACCCTTTCCCTGCTCCTGCTCGCGGTGAGCGGTCTTCTCCTCACCCTGCTCACCTGGCAGATCGTCGTCGACGGCCCCGTGCGCCGGCTCGACGAACGCCTCGGCCGCGCCCTCTCCGGCGCCCTGCTCCCCCGCCCCGTCGCCGAGCTCTTCGCCGACCTGGGCAACACGGCCGTCGCCCTGCCGGTGCTCGCCGCCGCCCTCGGCTACGCGGCGTGGCGCGGCTTCCGCGCCGGCGCGGACCGGTGGTGGCTCGCGCCCCTGGTCGCGGCGCTCGCCATGGCCGCCGTGCCCGCTCTGGTCGTACCTCTGAAGGCCGCGGTCGACCGCGGGGCCCCGCCGGGCATGGACGGCACCGGCTACTACCCCTCCGGGCACACGGCGACGGCCACCGTCGCCTACGGCGCCGCCGCCCTGCTGCTCCTCCCCTTCCTGCGTGCCCCCCGCACCCTGACCGCGGTCTGCGTCCTGGTGAACCTCGCCGTCGGGCTCGGCCTGGTCGTCCGCGGCTACCACTGGCCCGCGGACGTCCTGGCGAGCTGGCTGCTGTGCGGGGGGCTGCTCGGGGCCGTGTCGCTCAGCCGAAGTACGCGTCGAAGTTCTTCGAGAACTCCCCGTTGTTGAAGCGGTCCCAGTTGATGGACCAGGTCATCAGGCCGCGCAGGGCGGGCCACTTGCCGTGGGGCTTGTAGGAGCCGCAGTTGGTGTTCTTGGTGAGGCAGTCGAGCGCCTTGTTGACCTCGCCGGGCGCGACGTGGCCGTTGCCCGCCTGCGGGGACGCGGGCATGCCGATGGCGATCTTCTCCGGGGGCAGGGGCGGGAAGACGTTGGCCGCGTTGCCCTTGACCGGGAAGCCGGTGAGGAGCATGTCGGTCATGGCGATGTGGAAGTCGGCGCCGCCCATCTGGTGGTACTGGTTGTCGAGGCCCATGATCGGGCCGGAGTTGTAGTCCTGGACGTGCAGCAGGGTGAGGTCGTCGCGCAGGGCGTGGATGACCGGCAGATAGGAGCCCGCGCGCGGGTCGCCGCCCCACTGGCCGGGGCCGTAGAACTGGTAGCCGAGCTGCACGAAGAAGGTCTCGGGCGCCATGGTGAGGGTGAAGCCGGGGCCGTACTTGGCCTTCAGGGTCTTCACGGCGGAGATCAGGTTGACGATCACCGGGGTCTTGGGGTTCTTGAAGTCGCTGTCCCCCGCGTTGAGGGAGAGGGAGTGGCCCTCGAAGTCGATGTCCAGACCGTCGAGTCCGTACTCGTCGATGATGGCCGACACGGAGGCGACGAACTTGTCGCGGGCCTGCGTGGTGGTGAGCTGGACCTGGCCGTTCTGGCCGCCGATGGAGATCAGGACCCTCTTGCCCTGGGCCTGCTTGGCCTTGACGGCGGCCTTGAACTCGTCCTTCGTCTCGACGTTCGGGCACTCCGTCTTGGGGCAGAGGCCGAAGCGGATGTCGCCGGAGGTCGAGGAGGTCGGCTCCCCGAAGGCCAGGTCGATGACGTCCCAGCTCGCCGGGGTGTCGGCCAGGCGCGTATAGCCGGAGCCGTTGGCGAAGCTGGTGTGGAGGTAGCCGACGAGGGCGTGCGCGGGCAGCGGATCGGCCGCCCTACGGGGGCCGCGCGCGTCCGACGCGCCCGCCGGGCTCTGCACCGCGAGCATGCCGCACACCGCGAGCACCAGAGCGGCACACGGGAGCGCCCCCCGGGGGCGCGGGGAACTGCGCGACCAGCCACGACGAACCCGCGGGCGAGAAACGAGTGCCACAACTGCCTCCAGAGGTGGGGGTGTTGGAGAGCAGGACATACTCAAGCTGGTCCAGACCAATGCCCTTGTCAAGTCCCTGTCACTAAGAACGGAGCGCAGGGGATCACTCCGGGTGCGGCTCATCCGGGTCGCGAGGGGCGGCGCCCCAGGCATCCCGCTCTGCCCGCGCGTCCCGCGCGATGCGCGCCGCCGCCTCGTGCATCGCGAGCTCCAGGAGCGCCGGGTCGACCAGCGTGCCCGAGCCGTCCGGCGGGATCAGCCAGCGCACGGCGCCCGTGGAGCGCCCCGGGAAGGGCACGACGATCCAGGTGCCGCGGCCCGCGCCGCGCACCCCCGTGCCCACCCAGCGGGCCACCGTGCCCGGGGGCACGAAGAACCCCATCCGGGCGTCGCCGAAGTCGGCGAGCACCGGGCCCGGACGGTCGACGACCCGCGTCAGCACGTCCAGCGTGGGATAGCCGAGCTCACCCGGCAGGATCAGTACGTCCCAGAGCCTGCCGGCCGGGAGCAGCGCGACCCCGAGGGGGTTGCGTTCCCACTCCCAGCGACAGGCCTCCGGATCCGGTGCCACCGACACCAGCCACTCCACCGCCGATTTGGCGCCCGAACCATTCACGGTCGGACCTCCCTGTCTTCGTGTGCCGTACGAATGCCTGACACGAGGGAGAGGGCTTCGGGGGCCGGGCGTTACGCGGATTCAGCTACTGACTGGTAGTGAAGCGTGTCACAGCACGGTGAGGGCGTACGCCGGTGGACGACGGCGGGCGGATGTCCACCCGCGCGCCGCGCGGGGTCAGCTGTCGAAGCCGAGCCCCAGCCTGTCCATCGTCCTGAGCCAGGCGTTGCGCCTGCCCCCGTTGGCGTCCGCGCGGGCCAGGGCCCACTTGGTCAGGGTCACCCCCGTCCAGGCGAACGGCTCGGGCGGGAACGGCAGCGGCTTGGAGCGGACCATCTCCAGGTCGGTCCGCTCGGTGCGCTCGCCCGCGAGGAGGTCCAGCATCACGTCGGCGCCGAAGCGCGTGGCACCGACGCCGAGGCCCGTGTATCCGGCGGCGTACGCGACCCGGCCCCCGTGCGCCGTGCCGAAGAACGCCGAGAAGCGCGAGCACGTGTCGATCGCGCCGCCCCACGCGTGGGTGAACCGCACCCCCTCCAGCTGCGGGAAGCAGGTGAAGAAGTGCCCGGCGAGCTTCGCGTACGTCTCGGGGCGGTGGTCGTACTCGGCGCGCACCTTGCCGCCGAAGGGGTAGACCGCGTCGTACCCGCCCCACAGGATGCGGTTGTCGGCGGACAGCCGGAAGTAGTGGAACTGGTTGGCCGCGTCGCCGAGGCCCTGGCGGTTCTTCCAGCCGATGGCGGCCAGCTGGTCCGGGGTGAGCGGCTCGGTCATGAGCGCGTAGTCGTACACCGGGACCGTGTACGCGCGCACCCGCTTGACCAGGGACGGGAAGACGTTCGTGCCGAGCGCGACATGGCGGGCGAAGACCCTGCCGTACGGGGTGCGGATCGCCATCCCGGCGCCGGCGGGGGCCAGCTCCAGGGCGGGCGTGTGCTCGTGGACGCGCACGCCGAGCTCGCGGCAGACGCGCTTGAGGCCCCAGGCGAGCTTCGCCGGGTGCAGCATGGCGACGCCGTCGCGGTCCCAGAAGCCGCCGAGGAAGGTCGGCGAGTCGACCTGGGAGCGCAGCTCGTCCGCGTCCAGCATCTCGGCGGAGCCGGTGAGGCCGCGCGCGGCCATCTCCTCGTACATCTCGTGGAGTTCGGCGAGCTGGTGCGGCTGGGTCGCGACGTCGATCTCGCCGGTGCGCTCGAAGTCGCAGTCGATGCCGTACCGCTCGACGGCCGCCTCGATCTCGTCGAGGTTGCGGGCGCCGAGCTCCTCCAGCCTGGCGATCTCGTCCGGCCAGCGGGCCAGGCCGTTGGGCACGCCGTGGGTGAGGGACGCGGCGCAGAAGCCGCCGTTGCGCCCGGAGGCGGCCCAGCCGATCTCGCGGCCCTCGACGAGGACGACGTCACGGCCGGGGTCGCGCTCCTTGGCGATCAGGGCGGTCCACAGGCCGCTGTAGCCGCCGCCGACGACGAGCAGGTCGGCACGCTCGTCACCGACGAGCGCGGGTTCGGGTTCGGGTCGGTCCGGACCGTCCAGCCAGTACGGGGCCGGCTTGGCCTCGGCGAGGGACTTCGTCCAACGGTTCATGGCTGCAGGGGCCATGATTTCCACTCCCTTGAGAAATGCGTAGAGCTGCACAGAGCTGCTGGGAACCGCACGGGCACCGCTTTCCCTCAGGTCAGCGCGCCCGCTTCGCGCGGCGCTTTCCGATCAGCATTCCTGCCAGTACGAGAACGACGGCGATGAGGAACATCGCCGTGCCGATCACATTGATCTGAACGGGCGTACCCCGCTGCGCGGATCCCCAGACGAACATGGGGAAGGTCACAGTCGATCCGGCGTTGAAGTTCGTGATGATGAAGTCGTCGAAGGACAGCGCGAAGGCGAGCAGCGCGCCCGCCGCGATGCCCGGCGCCGCGATCGGCAGCGTGACCCGCAGGAAGGTCTGCACGGGCCCGGCGTAGAGGTCCTGCGCGGCCTGTTCCAGACGCGGGTCCATCGACATCACGCGCGCCTTCACCGCGGTCACCACGAAGCTCAGGCAGAACATGATGTGGGCTATCAGCACGGTCCAGAAGCCGAGCTGCGCGCCCATGTTGAGGAACAGGGTGAGCAGCGAGGCCGCCATGACGACCTCGGGCATCGCCATGGGCAGGAAGATCAGCGAGCTGACCGCGCCGCGCGCCCGGAAGCGGTAGCGCACGAGCGCGAAGGCGATCATCGTGCCAAGGACGGTGGCGCCGAGCGTCGCGAGGAAGGCGATCTGCAGGCTGAGGGAGAGCGAGCCGCACATGTCGGCGACGCCGCACGGGTCCTGCCAGGCATCGGTGGAGAACTCCTGCCAGGAGTAGTTGAAACGGCCTTTCGGCTTGTTGAAGGAGAAGACGGTGACGACGACGTTGGGCAGCAGGAGATAGCCGAGCGTGAGGAGCCCGAAGATGACGACGAGGTTCCGGCGCAGCAGACGGCCGAATGCGATGAACGGGCCCATCAGACCAGATCCTCCGTCCCCGACTTGCGGATGTAGAACGTCACCATGATCAGAATGGCGGCCATCAGGATGAACGAAAGGGCCGCCGCCGTCGGGTAATCCAGAATGCGCAGGAACTGCGTCTGGATGACGTTTCCGACCATGCGCGTGTCGGTGGACCCGAGCAGATCGGCGTTCACGTAGTCACCGGCGGCCGGAATGAAGGTGAGCAGCGTCCCGGAGACGACACCCGGCATCGACAGCGGGAAGGTGACCTTGCGGAACGTCGTGGAAGGACGGGCGTAGAGGTCGCCCGCGGCCTCGTGGAGCCGGGGGTCGATGCGCTCCAGGGACGTGTAGAGCGGCAGGATCATGAACGGCAGGAAGTTGTACGTGAGTCCGCAGACCACCGCGAGCGGCGTGGCGAGGACGCGGTCGCCGTCGGTGACGCCGAGCCAGCTGGTGACGTCCAGGACGTGCAGCGTGTTCAGGGCGCCGACGACGGGCCCGCCGTCGGCGAGGATCGTCTTCCAGGCGAGCGTGCGGATGAGGAAGCTCGTGAAGAACGGGGCGATGACGAGCACCAGGATCAGATTGCGCCAGCGCCCCGCGCGGAACGCGATGAGGTACGCCAGCGGATAGCCGAGCAGCAGGCACAGGACCGTGGCGGCGCCCGCGTACAGCACCGAGCGCAGGAACTGCGGCCAGTAGTCGCCGAGCGCGTCCCAGTAGGTGGCGAAGTGCCAGGTGACCTTGTAGCCCTCTTCGAGGGAGCCGGTCTGCACGGACGTCGAGGCCTGGTAGACCAGCGGCAGGGCGAAGAAGACGACCAGCCACAGGATGCCGGGGAGCAGCAGCCAGTAGGGCACGAGGCGGCCGCGCCTGCGGGGCCGGGCGGGGGCTTCGGCGGCGGGGGCGTCCTCGACGGGCGCCTTGACGGGGGCCGTCACGCGTCCTCCTCGACCTTCTCGACGCCCGCGTCGACGTCCTGGTCGGCGTCGAGGCCGAAGGTGTGGGCGGGGTTCCAGTGCAGGACGACCTCGGCGCCCGGGGTCAGCCGGGTGTCGCGCTCGATGTTCTGCGCGTACACCTCGAAGGCGTCGCAGACGGGGCTGTCGACGACGTACTGGGTGGAGACGCCGATGAAGCTGGAGGTGACGACGCGGCCGGTGATGCGGTTGCGGCCGTCGGGGACGGTGCCCGCGTCGTCGGCGTGGGTCAGGGTGATCTTCTCGGGGCGCACCCCGACGAGGACCTTGCCGCCCGGGCTAGTCGCGGCGCTACATCGCGCCCCGGGCAGCAGCAGCTTGCCGTCGCCCGCCCGGAGGACCACGTCGTCACCGGCGGCCGAGTCGACCTCGGCCGTGATGAAGTTGGAGGTGCCGAGGAAGTTGGCGACGAAGGTGGTGCGCGGATTCTCGTACAGCTCGGCCGGGGCGCCCTGCTGCTCCACGCGGCCGCCGTTCATCACCGCGACCGTGTCGGCCATCGTCATGGCCTCCTCCTGGTCGTGCGTGACGTGGACGAAGGTGATGCCGACCTCGGTCTGGATGCGCTTGAGCTCCAGCTGCATCTGGCGGCGCAGCTTCAGGTCGAGGGCGCCGAGCGGCTCGTCGAGGAGCAGCACCTTGGGGTGGTTGATGAGCGCGCGGGCCACCGCGACGCGCTGCTGCTGGCCGCCGGAGAGCTGGTGCGGCTTCTTGCGGGCCTGCTCGCCGAGCTGGACGAGGTCGAGCATCTCGCCGACCTGCTTCTTCACCGACTTGATGCCGCGCCGGCGCAGGCCGAAGGCGACGTTCTCGAAGATGTCGAGGTGCGGGAAGAGCGCGTACGACTGGAAGACCGTGTTCACGGGCCGCTTGTAGGGCGGCAGCGCGGTGACGTCCTGCTCGCCCAGGCACACCGTGCCGGAGCTCGGCTCCTCCAGGCCCGCGATCATGCGCAGGGTGGTGGTCTTGCCGCAGCCGGACGCGCCGAGGAGGGCGTAGAACGAGCCCTGGGGCACGGTGAGGTCGAGCGGGTGGACGGCGGTGAAGGAGCCGTAGGTCTTGCTGATCCCGGTCAGGCGGACGTCGCCGCTGGTTTCGGTCATGAGTTCTTCCCAGGAGTGGTGAGCGGGCGGGACGGCGGGCGCCGTGCGGGGGGCCGGGGAGCCGCGGGCGGGTCCGGTGCGGCCCGTGGGGGCGGGCTCAGGAGCCCGTGAGCCGGGCGAACTTCTCCTCGTACGCCGTCTCTTCCTTCGGCGTGAGCGACCGGAAGGCGTGGGACTTCGCCGCCATCTCCTTGTCCGGCAGGATCAGCGGGTTCCGGGCCGCCTTCGGGTCGATCTTGGCGAGCTCGTCACGGACGCCGTCCACCGGGCACACGTAGTTGATGAACGCGGCGAGCCGGGCCGCGGGCTCGGGCTCGTAGTAGTAGTCGATGAGCCGCTCGGCGTTGCGCTTGTGGCGCGCCTTGTTGGGGATGAGGAGGTTGTCCGTGGAGACGATGTAGCCGCTGTCGGGGATGGCGAACTCGATGTCGGGGTTGGCCAGTTTGAGCTGGACGACGTCACCGGCCCAGGCCACGCACGCGGCGATGTCGCCCTTGTCGAGGTCGGCGGTGTAGTCGTTGCCGGTGAAGCGGCGGATCTGGCGTCTGTCGACGGCCTTCTGGAGGCGGGCGATCGCCGCGTCGTAGTCGTCGTCCTTGAAGGCGGCCGGATCCTTGCCCATGTCGAGCAGGGTCATGCCAACGGTGTCGCGCATCTCGGAGAGGAACCCGACGCGGCCCTTGAGCTTCGGCTCGTCGAGCAGCTGCGAGACGGAGGTGATCTCCTTCCCGCCGGTCGCCTTCCTGTTGTACGCGATGACGGCGGAGATCCCGGTCCAGGGGTAGGAGTACGCGCGTCCGGGGTCCCAGTCCGGCGAGCGGAACTGGGCGGACAGATTGGTGTAGGCGTGCGGCAGCTGGGCCGCGTCGAGCTTCTGCACCCAGCCGAAGCGGATCAGCCGGGCCGCCAGCCAGTCGGTGACGCAGATCAGGTCGCGGCCGGTGTCCTGGCCCGCGGCGAGCTGCGGTTTGACCTTCCCGAAGAACTCGTTGTTGTCGTTGATGTCCTCGGTGTACTTGACCGTGATGCCGGTGCGCCTGGTGAACGCGTCGAGGGTGGGCCGCCGCTTGTCGTCGTCCACGTCCATGTACTCGGTCCAGTTGGAGAAGGACACGCGCTTCTCCTTCGCCGAGCGGTCCTCGGCGGCGATGCCGCCCGTGCCCTTGCCCGCGGCGGGGATGCCGCAGGCGCTCAGGGCGCCGAGCCCGCCCGCGGCGAGCGCGCCGCCGGTGCCGGCGCGCAGCAGCGAGCGGCGGGTGAGCGCGGCCCGGCCGCTGGTCAGGCCGCGCCGCAGGGCGGCCCGCTGGGCCGGGGAGAGGCGGTCGGGCTCGTACTGCTCCATGCGCTGGTCTGCCCTTTCGGGAGGGTCCCTTGCGGGAGGGTGAGGGGGCGGGCGCCGCCCGGTCTCGCGGCGCCCGGGCCCGTGCTGACTATCGGTCCCCGAAGATCGTGCGGTGCCAGTCCTTCCTGGCCACCGCGGTGTTGTCGAACATGACGTGCTTGATCTGCGTGTACTCCTCGAAGGAGTAGGCGGACATGTCCTTGCCGTAGCCGGAGGCCTTGTAGCCGCCGTGCGGCATCTCGCTGAGGATCGGGATGTGGTCGTTCACCCAGACGCACCCGGCCTTGATCTCGCGGGTGGCGCGGCCCGCGCGGAACACGTCGTGGGTCCAGGCGGACGCGGCGAGCCCGTACGGCGTGTCGTTGGCGAGCCGGATGCCCTCGTCGTCGCTGTCGAAGGGCAGCACGACGAGCACGGGCCCGAAGATCTCCGCCTGGACGGCCTCGCTGTCCTGCGCGGCCCCGGTGATCAGGGTGGGCCTGTAGTAGGCGCCGGGGCCCTCGGGGGCCTCGCCGCCGGTGACCACGCGCGCGTAGCCGCGGGCCCGCTGGACGAAACCGGCGACGCGGTCGCGGTGGGCGTGCGAGATCAGCGGGCCCAGGTCGGTTGACGGGTCGCAGGGGTCGCCGAGCCGCACGGTCGCCATCAGGTCGGCGACCCCGGCGACGAAGGCGTCGTACAGCGGCCGCTGGACGTAGGCGCGGGTGGCGGCCGTGCAGTCCTGGCCGGTGTTGATCAGGGCGCCCGCGACGGCGCCGTGCACGGCGGACTCCAGGTCGGCGTCGTCGAACACGACGAAGGGGGCCTTGCCGCCGAGCTCCAGGTGGAGGCGCTTGACGGTGGCGGTGGCGACCTCCGCGACCCGCTTGCCGACGCCCGTGGAGCCGGTGAAGGAGGTCATGGCCACGTCCGGGTGGCCCACGAGCTGCTCACCGGCGTCGCGGCCCGCGCCCGCGACCACGTTGACGACCCCGTCCGGGATCCCGGCGGCGGTCGCGGCCCGCGCGAACATCAGCGAGGTGAGCGGCGTCAGCTCGGAGGGCTTGAGGACGATGGTGTTCCCGGCGGCGATGGCGGGGAGCACCTTCCAGGCGGCCATCTGGAGGGGGTAGTTCCAGGGCGCGATGGACCCCACCACGCCGATGGCCTCGCGGCGCACGTAGGAGGTGTGGTCGCCGCCGTCGTACTCCCCCGCGGACTGGCCCTGGAGGTGGCGGGCCGCGCCCGCGAAGAAGGCGGTGTTGTCGATGGTGCCCGGGACGTCGAACTCGCGGCTCAGCTTGATCGGCTTGCCGCACTGCACCGTCTCCGCGCGGGCGAGGTCCTCGGCGCGGGCGGACAGCTCGGCGGCGAAGCGGTGCAGCGCGTCGGAGCGCTCGCCGGGGCTCGCGCCCGCCCAGCCGGGGAACGCGGCGCGCGCGGCGGCCACGGCCGCGTCCACGTCCTCGGCGCCCGCCAGCTCGTAGCCGAGCACCTCCTCGCCCGTGGCCGGGTCCACGACCGCGTGGTGCCTTCCCGAGGTGCCGTGGGTGAGCCGCCCCGCGATGTACTGCGCGCCGTCCGCGAAGTGCTCCCGTGCCGGAAAGAACTCATCGCGCGCCTGGAATGTGTGCATGCCGCTCTCCTCCGCCGCCCGGCCTCGAAGAGGGAGCGGCGTAGTTCCAGATCGATTTGAGTGCCGATCCTGACAGAGGGTCGATAGTCCAACAAGTGATTCCGTAGTTGCCTTTTGGTTAAGCGACGGAATCTGTCGACCAGGTGTCGAGTCACCCCGGAAAAGGCCGGACGGAATGTCCGTGGCGCGTGCCAGGGTGGCGTGCATGAGCGAGAACACGGGGGCGGACACGCGGTCCGGCAGGCCTTCGGCCACGCGCACCGGCACGGACGACATCCGTTCGGTGGCCGATCTGACCGCCGCGGTGCGGGCGGGTCGCCGGGTGAAGTACGTGCACTTCTGGGGGCACGCCCCGCGCCGCGACGGCACCCTCGGCGCGAGCTGTTTCAGCCAGTGGTGGCCTTCGCCCTTCACCGCCGACGGGGTCGCGTACGCGACGGCGGAGCACTGGATGATGGCCGCCAAGGCCCGTCTGTTCGGCGACGCGGAGGCCGAGCGCGCGGTGCTCACCGCCCGTACGCCCGCCGAGGCGAAGCGGGCCGGCCGGCTCGTGCGCGGCTTCGACGGGGCCGTGTGGGAGCGGGAGCGGTTCGCCGTCGTGGCCGAGGGCAGCGAGCGGAAGTTCGCCTCCGACGCCGCCCTGCGGGCGTACCTGGCCGGCACCGGCGACCGCGTCCTGGTCGAGGCCAGCCCCGTCGACCCCGTCTGGGGCATCGGCCTGGCCGCGGACGACCCCCGGGCCGAGGACCCGGCCTCCTGGCGCGGCCTGAACCTCTTGGGCTTCGCCCTGATGGCAGCGAGAGAGCGCCTGCGCTGACACCACCGGCCCCGCCCGCCGTGGGCAGGGCCCCGGGTGCCGCCCCGCCGGGAGACCGGGGCCGGGCCGTGGCCCCGTAGGGCCGAAGGCCTGTTTACGATGAGCCGGACCTCACGCGGGTCACCCGATCAGCCGATCAGCCTTGTTCCGGGGAGGAACCATGACCGAGACCACCGCATCCCGAGCTCAGAGCTTCATCGCAGGTCTGCCCAAGGCGGAGCTGCACGTCCACCACGTCGGCTCGGCCTCCCCCCGGATCGTCTCCGCGCTCGCCGCCCGCCACCCCGACTCCAAGGTGCCGACGGACCCCGAGGCCCTCGCGGACTACTTCACGTTCACGGACTTCGCGCACTTCGTCGAGGTGTACCTGTCCGTCGTCGACCTCATCCGCACCCCCGAGGACGTCCACCTCCTCACCTACGAGGTGGCCCGCGAGCTCGCCCGGCAGAACGTGCGCTACGCCGAGCTGACCATCACCCCGTACTCCTCCACCCGCCGCGGCATCGACGAGCGCGCCTTCATGGCCGCCATCGAGGAGGCCCGCAAGACGGCCGAGGCGGAGCTGAACGTCGTCCTGCGCTGGTGCTTCGACATCCCCGGCGAGGCGGGCCTCGTCGCGGCCGAGGAGACCGTGCGCCTCGCCACCACCGACGGCATCCGCCCCGAGGGCCTGGTCTCCTTCGGGCTCGGCGGCCCGGAGATCGGCGTGCCGCGCCCGCAGTTCAAGCCGTACTTCGACCGGGCCATCGCCGCGGGCCTGCGCTCCGTGCCGCACGCGGGCGAGACCACGGGCCCCGAGACGGTCTGGGACGCCCTGACGCATCTGCGCGCCGAGCGCATCGGCCACGGCACCAGCTCCGCCCGGGACCCCGAGCTCCTCGCGCACCTCGCGGAGCACCGCATCCCGCTGGAGGTCTGCCCGACGTCGAACATAGCGACGCGCGCGGTCACCACGCTCGACGAGCACCCCCTGAAGCAGTTCGTGGACGCCGGGGTCATCGTGACGATCAACTCCGACGACCCGCCGATGTTCGGCACCGACCTCAACAACGAGTACGGCGTCGCCGCCCGCCTCCTCGACCTCGACGAGCGCGGCATCGCGGCCCTCGCGAAGAACGCCGTGGAGGCGTCCTTCCTCGACGAGGCGGGCAAGCGCCGCATCAGCGAGGAGATCGACGCGTACACCGGGACGTGGCTGTCGCGCTGATCCCCGCACCACCCCCCGGGCCACAATGAACCCATGCGCACCCTGACTGCCGTGGCCCACCGAGGCGATCCCTACCGCGTCCGCGAGAACACCCTGCCGTCCCTGCGGTCGGCACTCGACCGGGGCGCGGACGCGGTGGAGATCGACGTCCGCCTGACCGCCGACGGCGTCCCCGTGCTGCTGCACGACGCCGCCCTCGACCGGCTGTGGGAGCACGACCGGCCGCTGGCCGTGCTCTCCGCCGCCGAGGTCCGGGGCGTCACCGGCGGCGGCGTACCCACGCTGGAAGAGGCGCTCAAGGAGACCGCGGGGCACCGCGTCCTCGTGGACCTCCCCGACCCGGCGCCGGACACGGTCCGCACGGTCGTCGGCGTCATCGGCGAGTGCGGCGCGGCGGAGCGCGTGTACTACTGCGGGGGACCCGCCGCCATGCTCGCCGTGCGGGCCGCGGACCCGGCGGCGGAGACCTCGCTGACGTGGAAGTCGCTCGCGCCGCCGCGCCCCGCCCTGCTCGCCGCGGTCACGCCGCGCTGGCTCAACTACCGCTTCGGGCTCGTGAATCGGGAACTCGTCGACCACGTCCACGGGCAGGGCTACCTGATCTCCGCCTGGACCGCCGACACCCGTCGCACCATGCGTAAGCTCGTGTCCCACGGAGTGGACTCGATCACCACGAACCGCATGGACGCGCTCGCCACCGTGCTGGGGCGGCCGAGCCAGGGGACGGGGAAGGAACCGCAGGCGTGACGGCAGACAGCACCGGCAGGATCCGCACGGACATCGCGCACAACGCCCGGGTGTGGAACTACTGGCTGGGCGGCAAGGACAACTACCAGGTGGACCGGGCCGTCGGTGAGCAGGTCACCGAGATGTTCCCCGGCATCGGTGAAGTGGCCCGCGCGGACCGGGCGTTCCTCGGCCGGGCGGTCGCCCACCTCGTGGGCGACCGGGGCATCCGCCAGCTCCTGGACATCGGCACCGGCCTGCCCACCGGCGAGAACACCCACGAGGTCGCGCAGCGTCTGGCCCCGGACGCCCGCATCGTGTACGTCGACAACGACCCGATCGTGCTGACCCACGCCCAGGCGCTGCTGACCAGCTCGCCCGAGGGCGTGACCACGTACGTCGACCAGGACGCCCGCAACGCGCGCGAGATCGTGGAGGCCGCCGCCGCCACGCTCGACCTGACCCGGCCGGTCGCCGTGCTGCTGCTCGGCATCCTCAACTTCATCCCGGACACCGGCGACACGCTCCGGATCGTACGGACCCTCATGGACGCGGTGCCGTCGGGCAGTTACCTCGTGGTGACCCACCCCACCCTGGACGCCGACGTCGGCGGGGCGGACAACCAGGCCGCGATGGACTTCTGGAACAAGAACGCCACACCGCCGATCACCGGCCGCACCCGCACCGAGTTCCAGGCGTACTTCGAGGGCCTCGACCTCATCGAACCGGGCATCGAGCCCTGTTCCCGCTGGCGCTGCCCCGAGGCCCCCACCGTCCCCCAGTACGGCGCGGTGGCCCGCAAACCGTAGCCCGCCCCGGCCGCGTCAGCCCCCGGCCCGGTCGAACGGCGGCATGATCGCCCGCGCGTCCACGCCGCCGCCCACCCACAGCCCGATGAGCAGCGCCGCCGTCGCCTCCACGAGCCCGGCCCGCCCGAGGCCACCGGCGTCGTACGGCACACAGCCGAGGGCGCGCGTCAACTCCCCCACGGCGTCGCGCGCTTGGGCGTCGTCGGCGCACACCGGCACCGCGAGCCGCTGCCCGTCGAAGACCGGCGGCGTCAGCCGCCAGACGCTCTCGTGGCACAGGTTGAACGCCTTGACCACGCGGGCACCGGGCGCGGCGGCCGCGAGCCGCTCGGCGGCGGCCGGACCCCGCCCCGTGAGCAGGGTGAACCCCTCCCCCACCGGATTGCAGCAGTCCACGAGCACCCGCCCGCGCAAGGCGTCGGCAAGCCCGGTCACCACCTCCTCGCCCACCCCGTACGGCAGCGCGAGCAGCACGGCGCCGTCGCCTAACTCCGCCGCGTCCCGCGGCGATCCGTGCCCGGCCGCCCCGATCCGCGCCGCGAGCTCGGCCGCCCGCGCCGCGTCCCGCCCGCCCACGAACACCTCGTGCCCCGCCCGCGCCCACTGCCCGCCGAGCGCGTCCGCCATGTTCCCCGTGCCGAGTACGCCGATCCGCATGCCTGTTCCTCCCGCTGTGACGCCCCTGACCGGGGCACGACACGACCGTAGGAAAGACCTCAGGCACCATTCGGTACGTGAGCGAACCCCATGACTTCCTCGCCGACTGCCGCGCCCGGCTGGCCTTCGACCTGCTCTCGCACACCTGGAACGCCGTGGCTCTCTGGGCCCTGCGGCACGGCCCGCGCCGCCCCGGGGAACTCCGCGAGCGGATCGGCGGCATCAGCTCCAAGGTGCTGACCGAGACGCTGCGGCGCCTGGAGTACAACGGCCTGGTGACACGCCGGTCGTACCCCGGTTCCCCACCGCACGTGGAGTACGGCCTCACCGCCCTGGGCCGCACCCTGCTCCCGCCCATCGAGGCCTTCGGCGCCTGGGCCTTCACCCACGGCGACGAGGTCATGGCGGCCCAGGACCGAGCGGAGGCCTCTTAGCGGGGGGGGGGCAGCGCCCCGAAGGGGCGCGGGGAACTGCGCGCCCAGCCCCCGACGGCCAGCAGACGAAGTAACGCCCAATCCAGCGAAGCGCCTACGCGTTGGTGCCGCCGTCCACCGTGAAGTCCGCGCCCGTGATCGAGCGGCCCCCCGGCCCCACCAGGTGCGCCACCGTGGCCGCGATGTCGTCGGCCTGCGCGTAGCGGCCGAGGGCGGACAGGCCGCGCTGGAAGTCGGCGCTCCGGCCGTCGGCCGGGTTCATGTCGGTGTCCGTGGAGCCGGGGTTGACGAGGTTGACGGTGATCCCGCGCGGGCCGAGCTCGCGGGCGAGGGCCTTGGTGAAGCCGATCAGGGCGGACTTGCTCATCGAGTAGAGGACGATGCCGGGGAACGGCGCGCGGCCCACGAGGTTGCTGCCGATGCTCACGATGCGCCCGCCCTCCGGCAGGTGCGCGAGCGCGGCCTGGGCGCCGAGGAAGGCCGCGCGGGCGTGGATCGCCAGGGTGCGGTCCAGCTCGTCGAGGGAGACCTCCTCGACCGGCCCGCTCGGGAAGACGCCCGCGTTGTTCACGAGGATGTCGAGGCGGCCGAGCTCGCGCGCCGCCCGCTCCACCGCCCCGGTGACCGCCGCCGCGTCCGCCGCGTCGGCCTGGACGGCCACCGCCCGCCGCCCGAGCGCCTCCACCTCGGCGACGACGGCCTCGGCCTTCGCCTTCCCCGCGGGGCTCACATAGGTGAACGCCACGTCGGCGCCGTCGTGCGCGAGCCGCTTGACGATCGCCGCCCCGATGCCCCGGCTGCCGCCCGTGACCAGCGCGGCCTTGCCCTGGAGGTCCGTCATTCCCTGCCCCACATCCGTCGTGCGCGAGGGCGGCCCGCGCGGTCGCGTACCGCCCACCGATTTCTGTGTCGATCGGCACAGAAACTTTCACACGCGTGTTCCACCACGTCAAGACCTATATTTGTCAGTCACTACAGAAATGAGGTGGGGAGCGTGGCGGGACGCGGACGGCCCCGGGGCTTCGACCGGGAGACGGCCCTTCGCCGGGCCATGGAGGTGTTCTGGGAGCACGGGTACGAGGCGACGTCGATGACCGACCTCACCTCGGCCATGGGCATCGCCTCGCCCAGCCTGTACGCCGCGTTCGGCTCCAAGGAACGGCTGTTCCAGGAGGCGGTGACGCTGTACAGCGTCACCGAGGGCTCGGTCATGACGCGTGCGTTCGCCGAGGTCCCCACCGCGCGCGGCGCCGTCGAGGCGGTCCTGCGCGAGAACGCGCGCGCGTACACCGACCGGGACCGGCCGACCGGCTGCATGATCGTGCTTGCCGCCACCAACTGCTCACCGGCGAACGCACCGGTGCGCGACCACCTGGCGGGCTGGCGCCGGTCGGGCGCCGAGATGATGGCCGAGCGCCTGCGCCGCGGCGTCGAGGAGGGCGAACTCCCCGCCGCGACCGACACGGAGGCCGTGGCGGCCTTCTACACCACGGTCGTCCAGGGCATGTCCGTCCAGGCCCGCGACGGCGCGTCCCGCGCGACCCTGGACAAGACGGTGGACCGGGCGATGGCCGCCTGGGACGCGGTGCTCGCGCCCGGCGCGTAGACGTGCGCGGCGGGCCGGCGTACCGCGCCGTGCGGGTCTACAGCCCCACGAGGGAGTTCCACCGGCGGGCGAACTCCGTGCGTTCGGCGGACGTGATGTCCCGGGCGATCGCGAGGCGTCGGCGCATCGCGTCGTCGGGGAAGACCAGGGGGTCATCGGCGAGGGCGGCCAGGTCCTTGTCCTTGGAGGAGGCGAGGACGTCACGGGCGGCGGGCACGGGGCAGACGTAGTTGACCCAGGCGGCGAGCGAGGCGGCGACCTCGGGGTCGTAGTAGTGGTCGATCAGGCGCTCGGCGTTGCCCTTGTGGCGGGCGAGGTTGGGGATCATCAGGGACTCGGCCCACAGCTCGGCGCCCTCCTCGGGGACGACGAACGCGATGTCGGGGTCGTCGGCCTGGAGCTGGATGACGTCGCCGCTGTAGGCCTGGCAGGCGAGGACGTCACCGGAGGCGAGGTCCTTGATGTAGTCGTTCCCGGTGAAGCGGCGGATGTGATGGCCGCGCACGCGCTTCTCCAGGCGGTCGCACATGCGGTGGAAGTCGTCCCCGGTCCACTTCCCGACGTCGACGCCGTCGCCCTGCATCAGCAGCGCGAACGCCTCGTCGAGCCCGGACAGGAGCGTCACCCGGCCCTTCAGGTCGTCGGCCCACAGGTCCGACACGTGCCGGATCTCGCGGCCGAGCCGCCGCTTGTTGTACGCGATGCCGGTGATGCCGGACTGCCAGGGCACGGAGTACCGGCGCCCCTCGTCGAAGTGCGGCGTGCGCAGGATCGGGTCGAGGTGCTCGGCCACGTTGGGCTGCCGGGAGCGGTCCATCTCCTGCACCCAGCCCAGGCGCACGAAGCGCGCGCACATCCAGTCGCTGATGACGACGAGGTCCCTGCCGGTTGCCTGATGGTTCATCAGGGAGGGGCTGATCTTGCCGAAGAACTCGTCGTTGTCGTTGATCTCCTCGGTGTAGCGGACGTCGATGCCGGTCCGCTTCTCGAAGGCGTCGAGGGTGGGACGCCTGGTCTTGTCCTCGTCGTCGGTGTCGATGTACAGCGGCCAGTTGGCGAACGTCAGCTTCTTCTCCCGGCCGGAGAGGTCCTTCGCGGCGCGGTCCGAGGCGTCGACGTACGCGGCGGGCACCCCGCAGCCCGCGAGGGCGCCGAGGACCCCGGCCGCGCCGATGCCCTTGAGGAACGTACGACGTGCGGCAACTGTCATGCCCCCACCCTCACTTCACGCACGCGGGGCGGGCAATGGACAAGGTGTCCACCGCCCGCCCCGAAGACGACTCAGAACGTCAGCCCCGCGCGGGGCCCCGACGTCAGTCGAGCGACGTCATGACGTGCTTGATGCGGGTGTAGTCGTCGAAGCCGTAGGCGGAGAGGTCCTTGCCGTAGCCGGACTTCTTGAAGCCGCCGTGCGGCATCTCGGCGACCAGCGGGATGTGCGTGTTGATCCAGACGCAGCCGAAGTCGAGGACCTTGGACATGCGCATCGCACGGGCGTGGTCCTTGGTCCACACCGAGGAGGCCAGGGCGTACTCCACGCCGTTGGCGTAGGCGACGGCCTGGGCCTCGTCCGTGAAGGACTGGACGGTGATGACCGGGCCGAAGACCTCCTTCTGGATGATCTCGTCGTCCTGCTTGAGCCCGGAGACGACGGTCGGCGCGTAGAAGTAGCCCTTCTCGCCGACCCGGTGGCCGCCCGCCTCGACCTTGGCGTGCGCGGGCAGCCGGTCGATGAAGCCGGAGACCTGCGCCAGCTGGTTCGCGTTGTTCAGCGGGCCGTACAGCACGTCCTCGTCGTCGGGCAGGCCGGTCTTGGTGTCGGCGGCGGCCTTGGCGAGGGCGGTGACGAACTCGTCGTGGATGGACTCGTGGACGAGCACCCGGGTCGCGGCCGTACAGTCCTGGCCCGCGTTGAAGAAGCCCGCCACCGAGATGTCCTCGACGGCCTTGGCCAGGTCGGTGTCCTCGAAGACCACGACGGGCGCCTTGCCGCCGAGCTCCAGGTGGACGCGCTTGAGGTCCTTGGCGGCCGACTCGGCCACCTGCATGCCCGCGCGCACCGAGCCGGTGATGGAGGCCATCGCCGGGGTCGGGTGCTCGACCATCATGCGGCCGGTGTCACGGTCGCCCGTGACCACGTTGAAGACGCCGGGCGGCACGACGGAGCCGATGATCTCGGCCATCAGGACGGTCGACGCCGGGGTGGTGTCCGACGGCTTGAGGACGACCGTGTTGCCCGCGGCGAGCGCCGGGGCGAACTTCCACACGGCCATCATCATCGGGTAGTTCCACGGCGCGACCTGCGCGCAGACGCCGACCGGCTCGCGGCGGACGATGGAGGTCAGGCCCTCCATGTACTCACCGGCGGCGCGGCCCTCCAGCATCCGGGCCGCACCCGCGAAGAAGCGGATCTGGTCGACCATCGGCGGGATCTCTTCGGAGCGGGTGAGGCCGATCGGCTTGCCCGTGTTCTCGACCTCGGCGGCGATGAGTTCCTCGGCGCGCTCCTCGAAGGCGTCCGCGATCTTCAGCAGCGCCTTCTGCCGCTCGGCGGGCACGAGGTCGCGCCAGGCCGGGAAGGCGTCGGCGGCGGCCTTCATGGCCGCGTCGACGTCGGCCTGGCCGGACAGCGGCGCCACGGCGTACGCCTCACCGGTCGCCGGGTTGATCACCTCGGTGGTCCGTCCGTCGGCCGCGTCCCGGAATTCTCCGTTGATGTAGTTGCGCAGACGGCGCAGCTCGGTGCTCACTTCCGGCCCTCCAGTCAGTGTCCAGTGGATGAGACACCCACCCTAGTCCGTACACCGACGCTTTCAACATACCCAGCAGCCCAGGACTGCGAAATCCGCAAGCCAAGAGTCCTGAAGCAACGAATTTCATTGATCCGCCCTTGCGTAACTGACGAGACCTCGTGCACAGTGAAGTCGTGGCCAGTCGAAGCACAGACCCCAGCAGCCCCCGCGAGGGGGCGACCACCCGCCCCGCCACCGGTGGCGGCCGCGGCCAGAGCGGATCGCCCTCGGTCGACGCCGTCTCCCTGGCCATCATCGAACAGCTCCAGGAGGACGGCCGCAGGCCGTACGCGGCCATCGGCAAGGCCGTCGGCCTGTCCGAGGCGGCCGTGCGCCAGCGCGTCCAGAAGCTCCTGGACCAGGGCGTGATGCAGATCGTCGCCGTGACGGACCCGCTCACCGTGGGCTTCCGCCGCCAGGCGATGGTCGGGATCGACGTGGAGGGCGACGTGGACCCGGTCGCCGACGCCGTCGCCGCGATGCCGGAGGCGGAGTACGTGGTGATGACCGCGGGCTCGCACGACCTGCTCGTGGAGATCGTCTGCGAGGACGACGACCACCTGCTTGAGGTCATCAACAAGCGGATCCGCGCGCTCCCCGGCGTGCGCTCGACCGAGAGCTTCGTCTACCTCAAGCTGAAGAAGCAGACCTACATGTGGGGAACCCGATAGCCGTGAGCAAGGACCTCAGCAAAACCGCGTACGACCACCTGTGGATGCACTTCACGCGCATGTCGTCGTACGAGAACACGCCCGTGCCCACCATCGTGCGCGGCGAGGGCACCTACATCTACGACGACCAGGGCAAGAAGTACCTCGACGGTCTCGCGGGCCTGTTCGTGGTCCAGGCCGGGCACGGCCGCCGCGAGCTGGCCGAGGTCGCCGCCAGGCAGGCGGCCGACCTCGCCTTCTTCCCCATCTGGTCGTACGCCCACCCGAGCGCCGTCGAACTGGCCGAGCGCCTGGCCCACTACGCCCCGGGCGACCTGAACAAGGTCTTCTTCACCACCGGCGGCGGCGAGGCCGTCGAGACCGCCTGGAAGCTGGCGAAGCAGTACCACAAGCTCACCGGCAACCACACGAAGTACAAGGTCATCTCGCGCGCGGTCGCCTACCACGGCACCCCGCAGGGCGCCCTGTCCATCACCGGACTCCCGGCCCTGAAGGCCCCCTTCGAGCCGCTGGTCCCCGGCGCCCACAAGGTGCCGAACACCAACATCTACCGCGCCCCGATCCACGGCGACGACCCGGAGGCCTTCGGCCGCTGGGCCGCCGACCAGATCGAGCAGGAGATCCTCTTCGAGGGCCCCGAGACCGTCGCCGCGGTCTTCCTGGAGCCGGTGCAGAACGCGGGCGGCTGCTTCCCGCCGCCGCCCGGCTACTTCCAGCGCGTGCGCGAGATCTGCGACAAGTACGACGTGCTCCTCGTCTCCGACGAGGTCATCTGCGCCTTCGGCCGCCTCGGCACGATGTTCGCCTGCGACAAGTTCGGCTACGTGCCGGACATCATCACCTGCGCCAAGGGCATGACCTCGGGCTACTCCCCGATCGGCGCGGCCATCGTCTCCGACCGCATCGCCGAGCCGTTCTACAAGGGCGACAACACCTTCCTGCACGGCTACACCTTCGGCGGCCACCCCGTCTCCGCGGCCGTCGGCCTCGCCAACCTCGACCTCTTCGAGCGCGAGGGCCTCAACCAGCACGTGCTCGACAACGAGGGCGCGTTCCTGAGCACCCTCCAGAAGCTGCACGACCTGCCGATCGTCGGCGACGTCCGCGGCAACGGCTTCTTCTACGGCATCGAGCTCGTCAAGGACAAGGCCACCAAGGAGTCCTTCACGGACGAGGAGTCCGAGCGCGTGCTCTACGGCTTCGTCTCCAAGAAGCTCTTCGAGTACGGCCTGTACTGCCGCGCCGACGACCGCGGTGACCCCGTCATCCAGCTGTCGCCGCCGCTGATCTCGGACCAGTCCACGTTCGACGAGATCGAGGGCATCGTCCGGCAGGTCCTGACGGAGGCCTGGACCAAGATCTGACCCGGCACGACACCGGCCCGGGCGCACCCATCCGAGTGAGATGGGTGCGCCCGGGCCGCGTCCTTGTCCGGGGTCCCGCCACCAATACCTAGCGTGCCCAGTGACCGATCGGCCCAGCCTTCGTTCCCCCGTACGGGGGAGGCAATCTGATCTGAACCGAGGTGTACGCCCATGGTGGCCCCGCCGGACAACGACGTGCTGTGGGCTCGTGCCCTGCACGTCACGCTCAACGGCACTCCCGCACTCACCGGCGTCTCGCTCGGTGTCCGCGAGGGCGAGATCCTCGCCGTCGGCGGCCCGCGCGGCAGCGGCAAGACGACGCTCCTGCGCTGTCTGTCCGGCCAACTGCCGCCCCAGCGGGGCGAGGTCTGGTTCAACTCCACGCCCGTGCACACCATGGGCCCGCTGGTCCGGGAACGGCTGCGCCGCGACCGGTTCGGCTGGATCGACCCCGAGCCCTCGCTCGTCCCCGAGCTGACCGGCTGGGAGAACGCCGCGCTCGCGCTGCTCCTGCGCGGCGCCCCGCACCGCACCGCCAAGCGCGCGGCCCTGGAGTGGCTGGAGCGCCTCGACGTGGGCGACTGCGCCCGCAAGCGGCCGCACGCCCTCACCCGCGCCGAGTGCCAGCGCGTGGCCGTCGCCCGCGCCCTCGCCGCGGCCCCCGCCGTCCTCTTCGCGGACGAGCCCACCGCGCCGCTGCACAGCACCGACCGCGCGCACGTCCTGCGCACCCTGACGACGGCCGCCCGCTCGCACGGCATCACCGTCGTCCTCGCCACCCACGACGCGGAGGTCGCCGCCCTCGCCGACCGCACGGTCGCCCTCCTCGACGGCAGACACGTGCACACCCTGCACCTGCCCGGCGACGAACAGGCGCCCGCCACCTCAGCCAACGGGGCCGGGGCCGCACGCGGGACCGTGGACGGGCCGGGCGGATCCGGCGGGCCGAGCGCTCCGGGCGGGGCCGGTGCCCCGGGCGGGTCGGCCACCGCGGGCGCGGCCGGAGCCGCCGGCCGGCCCGGTGCCGCCGCCGGCGGGCCGGGGGGCTCCGGGCGGCCCGGCGGGTCCGACACGGAAGGCCGGGCCGCGTGCTCGCTCTCCGTCTAGCGCGCGGCGCCCACCCCCTGGTCCTGCTGCGCCGTCTGCTCGTCGCCACCGCGGCGGCCGGGACCGGGTTCCTGCTCCTGTGCGCCCTCGGCTACGCCCTGGGCCACCCCGGCTCCGGCGGCGCCGCGGCGCGCCTGGCCTGGTGCGCGCTGCCGCTCGCCGCCACCGGGTACTTCGCCGTCGCCGTGGCCCGTACCGACCCCGGCACCAAGCCGCGCCCCGGGCTGTCCTCGGTCGGCCTCGGCCCCGGGCGGCTGATGGTCGTCTCGGCCATGAACACGGCGGTGGCCTGCGCCCTGGGATCCATGGTGGCGCTGCTGTTCTTCCTGCACCTGCGCGGCGACCTCACCGGCCTGCCGTTCGACGGGGCCGCCGCCGAACTCCTCGCCGCCGACCGGCCGTTGCCGCTCGCCGCCGCGCTCACCCTGCTCGCCCTCGCCCCGCTCGGCGCGTCCTGCGCGGTCGCGCTCACGCTGCGGCCACGGCGCACGAAGCCCGGCGCGCAGCCGCCCGACCCCGACGCACCGCCCCCGGCGCCGGGCGGCCTGCCGTGGGGCGTGGCCCTGCTCGCGGCCGGGCTCGCCGTCGAGACGTACGCGAGCGGCGCCGACGCGGCACCGGGCCTGCGCATGCCCGGCGGCATCGACGGCAGCCCGGCCGGGGTGCTCACCGGGTGGGCGCTCACCGCGCTCGGCCTCGCGCTCGCCGGGCCCGGCCTCACCCATCTGTGCGGCCGCGTGCTCCAGGCGGTGCGTCCCGGGGCGCTGCGGCTGCTCGCGGGGCGCGTCCTGATGCGGGAGGCGCGGCGGATCGGCCAGCCCCTCGGCGTGGTGTGCGCGGTGGCGTCGGGCGCGTACGCGCTCACCACCCTGCACGCGGCGGGAGGCCGCGCGGACATCGGCCCGCTCACCACCCTCGGCGCGCTCCTTGTCGCGGGCTGCACGGTGCTCACCCTGGCCACCGCGGCGACCGAGGCCCGCCGCGCCCGCGCCTCGACCCAGGCGGCCCTGGTCCGCCTCGGGGCGCCCGCGTCGCTGCTCCGGGGCTCCGCGGCCCTGCGCACGGGTGTGCTGGCGGCCACGTTCGGCCCGCTGACCTGGCTGGTGGCACAGCTGTCGGCGATGCCGCTGGCGGCTTGAGGCGCGGCTCAGGAAAGCCGCCGCTTCCGGGAAGGGGGGCGGATCCCGGGGCGCTCCCGCGCGGCCCCGCCCCCGTCCGCTCGAAAAGACTTCCGCACCACCGATGAGTTCTCGCCCGGCCCCCCCTCTACCCCTCCGTAAGGCACACCGCACCCACACGCCACACCCGAGCGGGAGACACCTCATGTACCAGCAGATGATCTTCGTGAACCTGGCCGTGTCCGACGTCGACGCCTCCAAGAAGTTCTTCACGGAGCTCGGCTACACCATCAACCCCCAGTTCACGTCGGACGACTGCGCCTGCGTGGTGATCAGCGACACCATCGTCGCGATGCTGCTCGGCACGGCGCGCTACCGGGACTTCACCACCAAGGAGATCGCGGACTCCACGAAGACCAGCGAGGTCCTGCTCTGTCTGAGCGCCGGGAGCCGCGCCGAGGTCGACGAGGTGGTCGACAAGGCCGTCGCGGCGGGCGGCACCGCGGGCCGCACCCAGGACTACGGCACCATGTACGGCCGCAGCTTCGACGACCTCGACGGCCACACCTGGGAGATCATGTGGATGGACCCGGCCCAGGTCGAGGGCTGACCCCACCGTCCCCGCCGCCGGGTGCCTAGCATGGGCGGATGCGCCCCTCCGCAGCATCCGCCCCGCACCCCGGCGACCGCGAGATCGAGACGCTCGCCGAGTTCGACGAGGTCGTCGCGGCACACGGCTCACTGGCCGGATACCGCGTCCAGGCGGTCGACCTGACGGGCCGTACGGACGCGCTGCTGGCCGTGGACACCACGGACACCGTCTTCCTGGGCTGCCCCATGCACGAGGACGCGGCGGCTCGGGTCCGCGCCTCGGGCGCCCTGGTCTTCCCGCCCGTGCCGGGGCTGCCCTTCGACCCCTACCTCGCCCGCCTCTACACACCGGACGACCTGTTCGCGGGCCTCGCCGACGGCGGGTACGACGCCACGCCGGACGCGCGGGCGTACGCCTGGTTCCAGCGGACCAAGGCCGACGGGGACGTCTTCGCCTCGATGCTGCGGGCGGTCCACGACGACTCCGTCTCCGACGCGCTCGACGAACTCCTCCACGGCGCGCGGGTCGTGGGCGTCATGGGCGGCCACGCGATGGCCCGCGGCACGGACGCGTACGCGGGCGCGGCCCGGCTCGGCCGCTCCCTCGCGCGGGCCGGTCTCACGGTGGCGACGGGCGGCGGGCCCGGCGCGATGGAGGCGGCGAACCTCGGCGCGTACGCCGCCCCGTACGACGACACCATGCTCGACGAAGCCCTCGGCGTCCTCGCCGAGGCGCCGTCGTTCACTCCGTCGGTGACCGAGTGGGCGAGGGCCGCGTTCGCCGTGCGGGAGCGGTGGCCGGACGGCGGGGCGTCCGTCTCCATCCCCACCTGGTTCTACGGCCACGAGCCGCCGAACGCGTTCGCCGCGCACGTCGCGAAGTACTTCGCCAACGCCACGCGCGAGGACGGGCTGCTCGCCCGCTCGAACGCGGGCGTCGTCTTCCTGCCCGGCGCGGCCGGCACGGTCCAGGAGATCTTCGACAACGCGACCCCCAACTACTACGAGTCCCGCGGCGAGCCCACCCCCATGGTCCTGGTCGACCGCACCCACTGGACCACCCGCCTCCCGGCCTGGCCCCTCCTCCAGGCCTTGGCGGCCGACCGCCCGATGGCGAGACGGATCGCGCTGGTGGACGACATGGAGGAGGCAATTGCGTCCCTGCTGTGGGCAATCGTCCCGCAGGGCGAGTGGGGCATCCCCTGCTCGAGCGAAGCCGAGAGCTTGGGGAAGGGTGGGCACAGCGCCTAGGTGCGGCCCAGCCGTTCAACAGGGCCCCGGCACGGACGAGGCTCAGCCGAACGAGGCCCTCGCCAGCCAGAACTCCAGCAAGCCCCGATCCCCCCGCACCTCGACCCGCCCGGAGTCCAGCCCCCGCCGCCGATAGAACGCGAGCAGCACCTCGGTCAACGGCCCCCGCAGCACGACATCCGCCTCAGCGTCCCCTCGCGCCCACGTGACCCCGTCCGGCCCGAGCGTAATGAGCCACTGCACCCCGGCGTCCACCGCGCGCAACCCCAGGGTCCGCCCCTCCCCCACCAGCTCCGCGGCGCGCGGATCCGCCTTCGCCAACTGCACGAACCGCACGATGTCCAGCCACTCGTCGACGGCGTCGGCGGCCACGTCGGGCGCCAGCTCGTACGGGGCGCCCACGGCGATCGCCGCGTCCGCCCGGTGGATCGCCACCTCGTGCGTCATGCGCCGCGCCCAGAACCCGGCGGTGGCCTCCCCCGCCCAGGACCACACGGGCGTACCGGCCTCGGCGCCCCGCAGCGTCGCGTCGAACATCTCCGCCGTCTCGGCCAGCCACGCGTCGAGCGCGGCCGTGCCCCCGCCCTCGGGCCCTTCGAAACCGGGCACCTGCGCGTCGGGGATGTTCTCCGTCGCCCGGGTCCGCACATGCAGCTCGACCCAGCGCACGGCACCGCCCGTGTGCCGTACGAGCCGGTCGAGGGTCCAGTCGGGGCAGGTGGGGACGGTCACCGACAGATCGGCGCCGTCCAGTGTCGCCCGCAGACTCTCCAGCTGGGCGGCGACCTGGTCGCGGTAACGCTCGTACGGAAGGCTGGCCATGGGCCGAGCCTAGGACGTCGCTCCCCGCCGCAGCACGACGATTTCCTCCACCGCGAAGCGCACGCCCACGCGCGCGCCCGGCTCCGGCGCGTCGCGCAGTCCGCACGCGGCCTCCAGACGGGGCGCGCCCTCACCGCCGACCGGCTCCAGGCGCACGGCGACGTGCGTGCCCCGGAACGTCCGCCCCGTCACCACGCACGCGAGCCCCTCGTCCGCTCCCACGAGCCGCACTCCGGCGGGGCGTACGAGCAGGCGGCAGGGGCCGTCCGCCGTGCCGTCCGGCACCGGCACCTTGCCCCACACGGTCGCGGCGGCCGGTCCGGTGACCGCCGCGTCGACCACGTTGTCGAAGCCGAGGAAGCGCGCCACGAACTCGTCGGCGGGCCTGCGCCACACCTCAAGAGGCGTACCGGACTGCGCGATCCGGCCGTCCCGCATCACCACGACCCGGTCGGCGAGCGCGAACGCCTCGCCCTGGTCGTGCGTGACCGCGAGCACCGTCGTCCCCAACTCCTGGAAAAGCTCCCGGAGTTCGGCGACCAGGCGCTCCCGCAGCGAGCGGTCGAGCTGGCCGAGCGGCTCGTCGAGCATCAGCAGACGCGGCCGGGGCGCGAGCGCCCGCGCGAGCGCGACCCGCTGCTGTTCACCACCCGACAGCGAGGCGACCGCCCGCTTCTGCGCCCCCGGCAGACCCACCAGATCGAGGAGTTCCGCCACCCGCAGCGCCTGCTCGGCGCGCGGCACGCCGCGCATGCGCAGGCCGAAGGCCACGTTGCCCGCCACGTCGCGCTGCGGGAAGAGCTGGTGGTCCTGGAACATCAGGCCGACGCCCCGCTTGTGCGCGGGCACCCCGGTCTGGTCGCGGCCGCCGAGCACGACCCGCCCGGAGTCGAGCGCCTGGAGCCCGGCGACCGCCCGCAGCAGGGTGGACTTGCCACTGCCGCTGGGCCCGAGCACGCACACGATCTCGTGCTCGGCGACGTCGAGGTCGACCGCGTCGAGCGCGGTGTGCGGGGTGCGCGCGGCCCGCGCGCCGAAGCGCACGGTGGCCTCGTCGAGCCGCAGCAGCGCGCCCGGCGCGCTCCCCGCGGAGGCCGTGGCGGTCATCAGAACTCTCCCGTCGTACGGTCCGTGCGCAGCCGCTCCAGGAGCAGGAGCGACACCGCGCACACGACCATGAGAATCGTCGAAAGGGCCATCGCCTGCCCGTAGTTGAGGTCACCGGGGCGACCGAACAGGGTGGCCACCGCGACCGGCAGGGTCGGGTTGTCCGGCCGCGCGATGAACACCGTCGCGCCGAACTCGCCGAGCGACACCGCGAAGGCGAACCCGGCCGCGATGAGCAGCGCCCGGCGCACCAGCGGCAGGTCGACCTCCCGCCAGGCCCGCAGCGGCGAGGCCCCGAGCACGGCCGCCGCCTCGCGCAGCCGCTCGTCCACGGCGCGCAGCACGGGCAGCATCGTACGGACCACGAACGGCACGCCCACCAGGGCCTGGGCGAGCGGCACCAGGAACCAGGACGCCCGCAGGTCGAGCGGCGGCTCGTCCAGGGCGATGAGGAAGCCGAAGCCGACCGTCACGGCGGACACGCCGAGCGGCAGCATCAGGAGCGCGTCGAAGCCGCGCACGAGGCGCCCCGCGCGCCGGGTCAGCGCGGTGGCCGCGAGCCCGCCGACGACCAGGGCGATGACGGTGGCCACGGCCGCGTACGTCAGGGAGTTCCCGATCGCCTCGACGGGCGGCACCAGGAAGGCCCCGCCCTCCGTCGAGGTCAGCTGCCGGTAGTACGCGAAGCCGTACCCCTCCGGGCCGTCGAGGGACCGCTGCACCAGGACGCCGAGCGGCAGCACGACGAGCACGGCCACGGTGAGCAGCACGGAGCCGAGCAGCCCCCACTGCCCGGCCCCGCGCGGCCTGCGCGCCGTCGTCGCGGCGTCGACGAGGCGGAGCGTGCTCTCGCGCCGGCGCACGGTCCAGGCGTGCACGGCCAGGACCCCGCCCACCGCCGCGAACTGCACGAGGGTGAGGACGGCGGCCGTCGGCAGGTCGAGCAGGTTGGCCGTCTGCCGGTAGATCTCCACTTCGAGCGTCGCGTACGTGGGTCCGCCGAGGATCTGTACGATGCCGAAGGACGTGAACGTGAACAGGAAGACCATCAGCGCGGCGGCCGCCACGGCGGGCGCGAGCGCGGGCAGCGTCACCGTCCGCCACGCGCGCGTGCGCGAGGCCCCGAGCATCCGCGCGGCCTCTTCCTGGCGCGGGTCGAGCTGGGCCCACAGACCGCCGACGGTGCGCACGACCACGGCGTAGTTGAAGAACACGTGGGCGAGCAGGATCGCCCACACCGTGGTGTCCAGGCGGACGCCCCACAGCTCGTCCAAGAGCCCGCCGCGCCCGATCAGCGCGAGGAAAGCGGTGCCCACGACGACGGTCGGCAGCACGAACGGCACGGTGACGACCGCCCGCAGCACCTGCTTGCCGGGGAAGTCGAAGCGCGCGAAGACGTACGCGCCGGGGAGCGCGACCAGCAGGGTGAGCGCCGTCGACGCGAGCGCCTGCCAGGTGGTGAACCACAGCACGTGCTGGATGTCGGACTGCCCGAGCACGTCCGCGATCCGCCCGAACTGCCAGGCGCCGTCCACCTTCAGGCCGCGCGCGACGATCGCGGCGACCGGATAGGCGAAGAAGACGGCGAAGAACACGACGGGCAGGGCCATGAGCCCGAGCCGCGCCGCGCCTCCCCGCGACGGCCGCCGACCCCTGCGGGCCGGGGCCTTCGCTACTTCAGTACGAGCGAGGTCCACGACTTGACCCACGGCTCACGGTTGTCGGCGATCTTCTTGGGGGCCATGGTCCCGGGCTCGGCGACCTCGACGCCGAACTCCTGGAACAGCTTCGGCACCCGCGCGCCCTCCCGCACGGGGTTCACGAACATCTGCAGCGGCATGTCGTCCTGGAACTCCTTGCCGGACAGGAAGTCGAGCAGGGCCTTGCCGCCCTTGGCGTTCTTGGCGTTGCTGAGCAGGCCCGCGTACTCGATCTGCCGGAAGCAGGTGCCGGTCGCGACGCCGGTCGGGGCCTGCTTCGGCTGCGGCTTGGCGTACAGGACCTCGACGGGCGGCGAGGAGGCGTACGACACGACGAGCGGCCGGTCGCCCTTGGCCTTGCGGCCGCCCGCCGAGCCGGAGAACTCCTGGTTGTAGGCCTGGTCCCAGCCGTCGACGACCTTGACGCCGTTGTCCTTGAGCTTCTTCCAGTAGCCCTGCCAGCCGTCGTCGCCGTACGCGGCCGCGGTGCCGAGCAGGAAGCCGAGGCCGGGCGAGGACGTGGAGGCGTTCTCGGTGACCAGGAGGTTCTTGTACGCGGGCTTCACCAGGTCGGCGAAGGTCTTCGGCGGCGCGAGCTTCTTGTCGGCGAAGTACTTCTTGTCGTAGTTCACACAGATGTCGCCGCTGTCGACGGGCGTCACGCGGCGCTCGCCCTTCGCGAGCCGGTACTCCGGCTTCACCAGGCCCGCGTCCTTGGCCTCGTACGGCTGGAAGAGACCGTTGTCGAGGGCGCGCGAGAGCAGGGTGTTGTCGACGCCGAAGAAGACGTCACCCTGGGGGTTGCCCTTGGTGAGGATCGCCTTGTTGACGGCCTGGCCCGCGTCGCCGTCCTTGAGGACGCGGACCTTGTACCCGGAACGCTTCTCGAAGTCCTTCAGGACGTCCTTGGAGACGTTGAAGGAGCCGTGGCTGACCAGGGTGACGTCCTTGGACCCCTGCGAGGAGCCGCCGGAGTCGCCGCCCGAGCCGCACGCGGAGACGGCGACGAGCCCGAGGCCCACCGCGACCGCGGTGAGCGTGGCCTTCTTGGTGGTGCTCACGTGAGTTCATTCCTCCTGGAGTGACCAGGAGAAGACGCGGCCCTGCCCGCGGACCGGACGGTTCGCGGGCAGGGCGCAACAGCTTGAGTGGTGACCGAACTTCCTACCCGGAATGACCCGGGCGAGGTTCAGAGGGTCTGCGGCCGGCCTGTGTCAGGTGCCGCACTCTCAGCGCTGTGGCGCTCCCCTGTCGGAATATGCAGATGTTCCGGCCAGCGTACCGCGCTAGCGTTCGGCTGCCGCGAGCTGTCCACAGGCGCCGTCGATCTCCTGACCTCGGGTGTCGCGGACGGTCACCGGCACGCCGTGGGCGGCGATGGCCTCGACGAAGGCCTTCTCGTCCTCGGGGCGCGAGGCCGTCCACTTCGATCCCGGCGTGGGGTTCAGCGGGATCAGGTTGACGTGCACCGGCTTGCCCTTGAGGAGGCGGCCGAGGCGGTCACCGCGCCAGGCGTGGTCGTTGATGTCGCGGATCAGTGCGTACTCGATGGAGAGCCGCCGCCCGGACTTCGCCGCGTACTCCCAGCCGGCGTCCAGGACCTCGCGGACCTTCCACCGGGTGTTCACCGGGACGAGGGTGTCGCGCAGCTCGTCGTCGGGCGCGTGCAGGGAGATCGCCAGGCGGCACTTGAAGCCCTCGTCGGCGAACCGGTGGATGGCCGGCACCAGGCCGACCGTCGAGACGGTGATGCCGCGCTGGGACAGGCCCACGCCGTCGGGCTCGGGGTCGGTGAGGCGGCGGATCGCGCCGACCACCCGGTTGTAGTTGGCCAGCGGCTCGCCCATGCCCATGAAGACGATGTTGCTCAGCCGCGCGGGGCCGCCCGGGATCTCGCCGTCGCGCAGGGCCCGCATGCCGTCCACGATCTGGTGCACGATCTCGGCCGTGGACAGGTTCCGGTCGAGGCCGGCCTGGCCCGTGGCACAGAACGGGCAGTTCATGCCGCAGCCCGCCTGGGAGCTGATGCACATCGTCACCCGGTCGGGGTACCGCATGAGGACGGACTCGACGAGCGTGCCGTCGAAGAGGCGCCACAGCGTCTTGCGCGTGGTGTCGTCGTCGCAGCTGATGTGCCGCACGACGCTCATCAGCTCGGGAAGCAGCGCCTCCTGGAGCTTGCCGCGGGCCCCGGCCGGGATGTCCGTCCACTGCTCGGGGTCGTGCGCGTACCGCGCGAAGTAGTGCTGCGAGAGCTGCTTGGCGCGGAACGGCTTCTCGCCGATGGCGGCGACGGCCTCCTTGCGCTCGGCGGGCGTGAGGTCGGCGAGATGCCGCGGCGGCTTCTTGGCTCCGCGCGGCGCGACAAACGTGAGTTCTCCGGGCTTGGGCATGATGGCTCTATTGTCCCAGAGATACGACAAGGAGCCCGCCGCCTGTGGACAACGGGCCCCTCACGCAAGAAACACCAGGTCAGCCGAGCTGCACCAACGAGGTTGCGCCACCCCGGGGACGAGGGGTCACCCCGACCCGACGAACACCACCAAGAGCAGCCACACCACCGGCGCCGTCGGCAGCAGGGAGTCGAGCCGGTCCATGATGCCGCCGTGGCCCGGCAGCAGCGTGCCCATGTCCTTGATGCCGAGGTCCCGCTTGATCATGGACTCGCCGAGGTCGCCGAGCGTCGCGCTCGCGGCCACCGCGAGGCCGATCAGGAGGCCCTGCCACCACGTGCCGTCGTCGATCATGAAGTGCATGCACAGCGCGCCCGCCGCCATGGCGAAGGCCACCGCGCCGAGCAGGCCCTCCCGGGTCTTTCCGGGGCTGATGCGCGGCGCCAGCTTGTGCTTGCCGAAGCGCCAGCCGACCGCGTACGCCCCGGTGTCGCTGACCACGGTCAGGATCAGGAAGGTGAGCACCCGCTGCGGGCCGTCGTCCGCGGTGAGCATCAGCGCCACGAAGGTGGCGAGGAACGGCACGTAGAAGGCCGCGAAGACGCCGGCGGTGACGTCCTTGAGATAGCCCTCGGGCGGCTCCGTCATACGCCAGACGAGTACCGCGAGCGCGGTGAGTGCCATCGCCACCCAGGCACCCTCGGCGCCGCGCACGTACCCGGCGACGACCATCGCCGCGCCGCCCACCGCGAGCGGCACCAGCGGCGCCTTGATGGCCTTGCGCTCCTGCAGACGGGAGGTGAGCTCCCACAGGCCGACGACGACGGCGACCGCTATGACGCCGACGAAGACGGCCTTCTTGAAGAACAGCGACGCGAGGATGACGGCACCGAGGCCCACCCCGACCCCTATGGCCGCCCCGAGGTCGCGCCCCGCGCTCTTCTTCTGCGGTGCTGGGGCGGGCTGTGGTGCGCCGGTCATGGGCTCCTGCGGCTTCTGCGCGGGGTTCGAAGAGTGCGCCGCGTGCGCGGCGTGCGCGGTCTCGTCACGGAACAGGGGGCCGCTCGACTGAGCAGCCCCCCGGTCGTCGTCCTGGTGTCCGCCGCTCGCGGCTACGTCGGGAACGATGGGCATGGGCTGAGTCTCTGACGGATTCAGCGCGTGCGCATCGTGTGCGGGACCCACCGGGGCAGCACCCTGGACCGGCCCCTGGTCGGGCGCCCCCCAGTACCCGGCTCTGGACGGCGCCCCCCAGGAAGTGTCGTTCACGGAATCGGATTCCTCAGACCTAGATCAGACGTCGCTCGACTCGGCAGACCCGACGGGTCAGACCTCGAGCAGCTCGGATTCCTTGTGCTTGAGCAGCTCGTCGACCTGGGCGACGTACTTGGCGGTGAGGTCGTCGAGTTCCTTCTCGGCACGACGGCCCTCGTCCTCGCCGATGTCGCCGTCCTTGATCGCCTTGTCGAAGGCCTCCTTGGCCTTGCGACGGATCGAACGGATCGAGATCTTGGAGTCCTCGGCCTTGGTCTTGGCGACCTTGATGTACTCCTTGCGGCGGTCCTGGGTGAGCTCGGGGAACGTCACCCGGATGATGTTGCCGTCGTTGCTCGGGTTGACGCCGAGGTCGGAGTCGCGGATCGCCTGCTCGATGTTGCGCAGCGCGGTCTTGTCGAACGGCGTCACGACCGCCATGCGCGGCTCGGGCACCGAGAACGAGGCGAGCTGGTTGATCGGCGTCAGCGCGCCGTAGTAGTCGGCCACGATCTTGTTGAACATCGCCGGGTGCGCACGGCCCGTGCGGATCGCGGCGAAGTCCTCCTTGGCGACCACGACGGCCTTCTCCATCTTCTCCTCGGCCTCGAGGAGGGTCTCTTCGATCACCACTTGCTCCTGCGTGTCTTGAGTGGGCCCGGCTTCCATGGATCGGCCGGCTGCGTCGCGTCTCTTTCCTGCACGGTGTCCGACCGGCAGGGCTTTGTCCATCCCTCCGAGGCGCCTCGGAGCCCCGAGGAATCCCGGGGAGCCCCCGGAGCCCGGTGGGGCCTCGTGCGGGACGGACGTCCTCGGCTCAGGCCCGGGAGTCCTGGTCGCCGACGAGCGTGCCGATCTTCTCACCCTTGACCGCTCGCGCGATATTGCCCTCGGTGAGCAGCTCGAAGACCAGGATGGGCAGCTTGTTGTCCCGGCACAGCGTGATGGCGGTGGCATCGGCGACCTTCAGGTCGCGGGTGATGACCTCGCCGTAGCCGAGGGAGTCGAACTTCACCGCGTCCGGGTTCTTCTTGGGGTCGGAGTCGTAGACCCCGTCGACGCCGTTCTTGCCCATGAGCAGGGCCTCGGCGTCGATCTCCAGAGCGCGCTGGGCGGCGGTGGTGTCGGTGGAGAAGTACGGCATGCCCATGCCGGCGCCGAAGATCACGACGCGGCCCTTCTCCAGGTGGCGCACGGCGCGCAGCGGGATGTACGGCTCCGCGACCTGGCCCATGGTGATGGCGGTCTGCACGCGGCAGTCGATGCCCTCCTTCTCCAGGAAGTCCTGGAGGGCCAGGCAGTTCATGACCGTGCCGAGCATGCCCATGTAGTCGGAGCGGGCCCGGTCCATGCCGCGCTGCTGGAGCTCGGCGCCGCGGAAGAAGTTGCCACCGCCGATGACGATGGCGATCTGCGCGCCGTCCCGCACGACGGCCGCGATCTCGCGGGCGATGTTGTGCACCACGTCGGGGTCGACGCCGAGGCCGCCGCCCCCGGCGAACGCCTCACCGGAGAGCTTCAGCAGGAAGCGCCCGGCCACTTTGCCGTCGTCAGTCTTGGTGTCGGCCTTGGTCATGGAGTTCTCCTTGTGGTGCACATACGAAGAGGCCATTGCCGGTGGGGTGGTGTTCATCCCATGCTCGGCAATGGCCTCCTCGTCAGATCTTGCGGTCGTCCGTCGCGTACGAGGCGCACCGTCGCTCTCGGCACGGCCCTCGCGTTACGACGTCACGGCCGTCGCGCGCGCCGCTGCGCACGCGGTCGACCGCGGTAGACCCTAGCGGGGTCTACCGGCGATCGTGGTGCGGACTCAGATGCCGACCTTGATGCGCGAGAAGCGCTTCAGGGTGACACCGGCCTCCTGCAGGACCTTCTCGACGGACTTCTTGTTGTCGAGGGCGTACGGCTGGCCCAGGAGGGTGGCGTCCTTGAAGAAGCCGTTGACGCGACCCTCGACGATCTTCGGGATCGCGCCCTCCGGCTTGCCCTCGGCGCGGGTGGTCTCCTCGGCGACGCGGCGCTCGGACTCGACGACCTCGGCCGGAACGTCCTCACGGGTGAGGTACTTCGGCGCGAAGGCGGCGATGTGCTGGGCGACGCCGCGGGCGACCTCGGCGTTCGGCTTGTCCAGCTCGACGAGGACACCGATCTGCGGGGGCAGGTCGGGCATCGTGCGGTGCATGTAGGCCGAGACGAAGCCGTCCGAGAACTGCGCGAAGCGGTCGAGGACGATCTTCTCGCCGAGGTTGGCGTTGGCCTCGTCGACGTACGCCTGGACGGTCTTGCCGGCCTCGATCTCGGAGGCGAGCAGCGCCTCGAGGTCGGCCGGGTTCGTCTTGGCGACGTGCGCGGCGATCGCGGCGGCGACGGCCTGGAACTTCTCGCCCTTGGCGACGAAGTCCGTCTCGCACTTCAGCTCGACGATGACACCGGTGGAGTTGTCGTCGGCGATCAGGGAGACGATCGCGCCGTTCTCGGCGGAGCGGCCCTCGCGCTTGGCGACGCCCTTCTGGCCCTTGATGCGCAGCGCCTCGACGGCCTTGTCGACGTTGCCGTCGGCCTCGTCGAGCGCCTTCTTGCAGTCCATCATGCCGGCGCCGGTGAGCTCGCGGAGCTTCTTGACGTCAGCGGCGGTGTAGTTCGCCATGATTCTCTGAAGTCTTTCTCGAAGTCGAAGATCTACGGGTGAACGGCGGGGGCCGCGCTCGTGGCGCGGGCCCCCGCCGTCAGCATCCGATGCTGAGGTCAGGCCTGCTCGGCGGCGTCCGCGGCCGGAGCCTCGGGGGCCTTCTCCTCGGCCTTGGGGGCCTCCTCGGCCTCGGCCTCGGCCTTGGGGGCCTCGGCGTCAGCGGCCTTCTCGTCGGCCTTCTTCTCGCCCTCGAGCAGGTCGCGCTCCCACTCGGCGAGCGGCTCGCCCGCGGCCTTCTCGCCCGGCTTCGAGTCGCCCGTGGCCACGCCGGAGCGGGCGATGAGGCCCTCGGCGACGGCGTCGGCGATCACGCGGGTGAGCAGGGTGACGGAGCGGATCGCGTCGTCGTTGCCCGGGATCTTGTAGTCGACCTCGTCGGGGTCGCAGTTGGTGTCGAGGATCGCGACGACCGGGATGTTCAGCTTCCGGGCCTCGCCAACCGCGATGTGCTCCTTCTTGGTGTCCACGATCCAGACGGCGCTGGGCACCTTCTGCATCTCGCGGATACCGCCGAGGGTCTTCTCCAGCTTGGCCTTCTCGCGGGAGAGGACCAGCAGCTCCTTCTTGGTGAGGCCGGAGGCGGCCACGTCCTCGAAGTCGATGGCCTCAAGCTCCTTGAGGCGCTGCAGGCGCTTGTAGACGGTCGAGAAGTTGGTGAGCATGCCGCCCAGCCAGCGCTGGTTGACGTAGGGCATGCCGACGCGGGTGGCCTGCTCGGCGATGGCCTCCTGCGCCTGCTTCTTCGTACCCACGAACATGACCGTGCCGCCGTGGGCGACGGTCTCCTTGACGAACTCGTAGGCGCGGTCGATGTACGACAGCGACTGGAGCAGGTCGATGATGTAGATGCCGTTGCGCTCCGTGAAGATGAAGCGCTTCATCTTCGGGTTCCAACGACGGGTCTGGTGACCGAAGTGGACGCCGCTTTCCAGCAGCTCCCGCATCGTGACGACGGCCATGGCCGTACTCCTTGGTTTTCTCGGTTGTGTCCTGACGCCCTGCCGCGCGCCGTGCCACGCACTCGCGTGCGGGACCGAAAGGCGCTGACACCGGCGGCTGCGAGAGCCCGGTGCCGGGGCGTGCGAAGTCGACCCGGTGACCCGGATCGCCACATGAAGTGTACGGGACCCGCGAGGTGCCGGGTGACGCCGCTGTCCACAACCGGCTGGTAGTCCACAGTTCCCGGCCAAGATCCCTGCGGATCGCGGCGGCGCGGGACCGTTCTGGCATGTCTCGTCTGCGACGCATCCTGACCTCGGCCGTGCTCGCGCTCCTCGCCGCGCTGCCGCCCCCGATCGCCCTGGCGGCCGTCGACCCGGTGCCCGCCGTGGGCGGTGCCTGGCCGGTGGGCGCACACCCCTGGATCGTCCGGGGCTGGGAGCCCCCGGCGACGGCGTACGGCCCCGGCCACAGGGGCGTGGACCTGGCCGCGCCCCCGGGTTCCCCCGTGCGGGCGGTGGCGCCGGGGCGGGTCTCCTACGCGGGCCGGGTGGCGGGCCGGGGCGTGCTCACCGTGGAGCTCGCGGGCACGGGAGATCCGCCACTGCGCACGACCTACGAGCCGGTACGGGCGTCGGTGCGCAAGGGCGCCGAGGTCTCCACCGGCGACCTCCTGGGCACGGTGGAGGCCTCGGCCCGCTACCACTGCCCCACGGCATGCCTGCACTGGGGCCTGCGCCGGGCCACGGCGTATCTGAACCCCTTGGGCCTGCTGCCGCCGTGGCTGCTGGGCGGAGGGCCGTCACGGCTGCTGCCGCTGACGGGCGCCGGGACGCCGCCGTCGGTGTGGCCGCCCTGGCTCTGGGCGGCCGTGCCGCGGGGCGAGGAGATCCTCCCCCGGCCGGGCGAGGCCGGGGCTTCGGGGAGAGGCGGGCACGGCCCACCGCCGAGTGCCGCTGAGGCCGGGCCGGGCCTCGGCCTCACCTCGGGCCCGGGGCTCAGCCCCGCACGCCCCGCAGGGCCATGGCCACCGCCGCCTCCGTGATGGCCTCGGGCTCCTCGGCCACACCGAGCTCGATGCGCCGCACCGCCGCGTCCACGACGCCCTGGAGCAGCATGGCCGCCAGCCGGGGCTCCTGATGACCGAGGGCGTCGAGCGCCTCCACGATCATGGTCACCAGGCCCCCGTGCGCGGCCCGGATCTTCTCCCGCGCCCCGGCGTCCAGCTCGCTCGCGGAGATCGCGACCACGGCCCGGTGCCGCCGGTCCCCGACCAGCGCGAGCTGCTGGCGCACATAGGCCTCGATCTGCCCCTCGGGCGTCCCGGCCCGCTCCATCGCCGCCGAGACCTCCGCCGCCCAGACCGGGAAGTCGACCTCGCAGAGCTCTTCGACGACGGCCGCGCGGGAGCGGAAGTACTCGTAGACGGACGAGCGCGCGAGCCCCGTGCGCTCGGCCAGCGCGGGGAACGTCAGCGCATCCGTCCCGCCCTCGGACAGCAGGGTGCGCGCGGCGTCCAGCAGGGCGCCGCGCTGCATCGACCGGTGCTCGGCCACAGAGGCCGCTCGAATCCTTGGCACGCCTCCACTTTACGGACGCGCCCCGCGCCAGGGGAGGCCGCCAGGCAGGCACTCTTCCTGGCCGCGAGGGCGCGGCGAGGCACACCCGCGGCGCGAACGGAGCGGGGGAGCGGTGGACAGCGCCGCCCAGGAAGGGACGATTCAGCTCGCTCAGCGACCGAAACTGGCCAGCTTCGCCCGCAACTGGAGCACCGACTTGGTGTGGATCTGACTGACCCGGCTCTCGGTGACACCGAGCACATTGCCGATCTCGGCCAGCGTGAGGCCCTCGTAGTAGTACAGCGTGACGACGGTCTTCTCGCGCTCCGGCAGCGTGTTGATGGCGCGGGCGAGCAGCCGCCGCAGCTCGCGGTCCTCGGCGACCTCGACCGGGTTGTCGGCGGCGGTGTCCTCCAGGGTGTCCATCAGGCTCAGCCGGTCGCCGCCCTCGCCGCCGACGTGCAGCAGCTCCTCCAGGGCGACGACGTTGGCCAGCGACAACTGGCTGAACACCGCGTGCAGTTCCTCGACCTGGATGCCCATCTCGGCGGCCACCTCGCCCTCCGAGGGCGTGCGCCTGAGCCGGGCCTCCAGGGTCGCGTAGGCCCGCTCCACATTGCGCGCCTTCTGCCGCACCGACCGGGGGATCCAGTCGAGCGCCCGCAGCTCGTCGATCATGGCCCCGCGGATGCGGGTGATCGCGTACGTCTCGAACTTGATCGACCGCTCGATGTCGAACTTCTCGATCGCGTCGATGAGCCCGAAGACGCCGGAGGAGACGAAGTCGGCCTGCTCGACGTTGGACGGAAGGCCCACGCTGACGCGGCCCGCGACGTATTTCACCAGGGGTGAGTAGTGCAGGATCAACTGCTCGCGCAGCCGCCCGTCGCCCGTCGACTTGTACGACCGCCACAGCTCGTCCAGCGACGAGGGCGCGGGAGGCCGCCGCTCCTGCTCGCCGCTACGGGCGGCTGGGGGAATGGCCGCCCGGTCGGACCCGGAGGTGTGCTGGGGCATGCGTCGCCTTGAGCCGTTCTGCCGTGGACCTGAGAGGTTGTCGGAACTGGTTCGGGTGGGGGTTTGCGTGAAGTGAATGAGGTTGTCCGTCTGATTGCCTGTCTGCACCGGATTCGTCGTGAGCGTAGCGTGACTGAAGTGTCGCGGTGAGCGAAGAGTATGGGATCGCGCGTACGCAGATACGTTCCGCTTTACGTCCGAGCGGTCTGCCCCCGTCGCTCTGCGTAATGGATCTAAGGCGCCAACTGCACCGTTTCCCAAGGCCGTCAGATGCACGCCGCGCCGTCATCCATCCGGCGGAATACGCACAGTCACGTATCACCCCCCTCGGGAAAGACCGACAGAAACGCCTGGCGTGTCAACTGCCAGCCGTCGCCCTGCCGTTCGACGAACCCCAGCGAGCGAAGTTCGTACAACCTGGCGACCGCGTCGTCCGCACTGGTGCCCGCACCCCGCGCCACGTCGGGGACCGCGGCCGTGCCGCGGGCGGGCAGTGCCGCGAGGACCCGGGCCGCGCCGGGGGCGAGCAGGTCGCGCGGCACGACGGGGCCGCGCCGCCGCGGGGCGAGCTCCCCCATGTCCCCCACCAGCTCGGCGACTTCGGCGGCGTCGGTGACCAGGACCGCGTCCCCGCGCAGGAGTTCATGGACGCCCGCCGACAAGCCGCTGGTGGCGGGCCCCGGCACGCCCATCGTGAACCGCCCGAGGTCGCGCGCGGCCCGCGCCGTGACGAGCGCGCCGCTGCGATAGGCGGCCTCCACGACGACGGTGCCGCGGGTGAGGGCCGCGATCACCCGGTTCCGCAGGACGAATCTGCTCGGTGTCGGGTGGTCGCCGGGCGGCAACTCCCCCACGACGAGGCCCTGTTCCGCGATCCTGCCGATCAACTGGGTGTGGCCGCGCGGATAGGGCCGGTCGACCCCGCACGCGAGCACCGCCACGGTGGCGCCGCCCGCGCCCAGGGCACCCCGGTGGGCGGCGCCGTCCACGCCGTAGGCGCCGCCGGACACGACCACCCAACCGCGCTCGGCGAGTCCCGCCCCGAGGCTCGCCGCCATGTGCGCTCCGTACTCCGTACAGGCCCGCGCCCCCACGAGGGCCACCGAACGCAGCGCCCAGATCCGCAGCGAGGGCCGCCCCCGCACCCAGAGCCCCACGGGCCGCGCGTCCCCCAGGTCGTCGAGCTGCGCCGGCCACTCCGCGTCCGCGGGCGTCACGAACCGCGCCCCTGCCGCGGCCGCGACCTCCAGGTCCCGCTCCGGCCGCGTCCGCCCGGCGCGCGCCCGCAGCCCCTCCCAGCGCCGGGCGCTCACCCCGGGCAGCAGCTCCTCGCCCTCCTCAAGGCGCCTCAGCACCACCGCGGCGCCCCACTCCCGCAGCCACCACCCGCCCACGGGGTCCCCCGGCTCGAGGATCCGCGTCAGGGCGACCCGGGCGAGCCGCTCCTCATCCAGCACGGGGCCGGGGTCCGGGGAGGGACCGGTGCCCGGGAGGGCGTCCCGGTGCGGGTCGGGCCCCGCAGGCGGCTCCCCCGGCTCCCCCGGCCCCGCCGGGCCCGGGGGCCGTGCGGGCTCCGTCCCCGGCGAGACGCCCTCGCGACCGCCGCCCCGCTCCGCGCTCACGTGCGGGCCCCGACCACCATGGGCACCCCGCGCGGCACCCCCGTGCGCAGTTGCAGCGCCAGGCCCACGTCGCCCTCGTCCGGGCGGTCGTGGCCCGCCAGGTCCGCGATGGTCCAGGCGACCCGCAGGACCCGGTCCAGGCCGCGCGCGGTCAGCAGTCCGCGCTCCAGGCTGTGCTCCGCCTCCGTCAGCGCACCGGGCAGCGCGTGCCAGCGGGTGCGCAGCTCATGGCCGGGCACGTCGCTGTTCGTGTGCCAGGGCGTGTCCTTGAACCGCTCGGCCGCCCGCTCCCGGGCCGCCCGCACGCGCTCGGCCACCACGCGCGTGGTCTCGCCCCGTGCTCCCCGCGCCGTCAGCTCGGCGCGCGTCACGGGCTCCACCTCGACCCGCAGGTCGACCCGGTCGAGGAGCGGCCCGGAGAGCCGGGCCTGATAGCGGCGGACGCTGCTGGGCGAGCAGTCGCAGGCGTCACTGGTCAGGCTGAACCGGCCGCACGGGCACGGATTCGCCGCGAGGAGCATGAGGAACCTCGACGGCAGCCGCACCACCCCGGCACTCCGGGCGATCACGACGTGCCCGGACTCCAGCGGCTGCCGCAGGGCGTCGAGCGCGTGGGTGCTGAACTCCGGCGCCTCGTCCAGGAACAGCACGCCGCGGTGTGCCAGGGAGACCGCTCCGGGGCGGGCGATGCCTCTGCCGCCGCCGACGAGGGACTGCATGGTCGAGGAGTGGTGCGGCGCGCAGAACGGCGGGATGTCCACGAGGGGCTTGCCCGGCGGCAGCATGCCCGCGACCGAGTGGACCGCCGTCACCTCCAGGGACTCCGCCCTGGTCAGCCTGGGCATGATCGTCGGCAGCCGCTCGGCGAGCATCGTCTTGCCCGCGCCCGGTGACCCGTGGAGGAAGACGTGGTGCCCGCCCGCGGCCGCCACCTCCATCGCCGTACGCGCCGACAACTGGCCCACCACGTCCGCCAGATCGTGCGCGTGGTCGTGGCCCTGCGGACCGGCGCCGCCCACGTCCACACCGAGTCCGGCGCCCGGCAGGCTGAGACCGGCCATCAGCCGGTCCGGCCGCCCGGAGTCGTCCGGCTCCTCGTCCGGCACGGGTTCGTCGGTGAGCACCGCGATCAGCTGGCGCAGGCTGCGGACGCCGAGGACGGAGACACCGGGCACGAGCGCGGCCTCCGCCGCCGTGCATTCGGGGACGACCACCTGCTCGTACCCCGCGTCGGCCGCGGCGAGGACGGCGGGCAGCACTCCGCGCACCGGTCGCACCCGGCCGTCGAGGCCCAGTTCGCCGATCATCACGATGTCGGCCAGGACCCGTGGGTCGATGCGCTCCGCGGCGCCGAGGACCGCGCAGGCCACCGCCAGGTCGAAGCCGCTGCCGCCCTTGGGCACGGACGCGGGGCTCAGGCCCACCGTGAGCTTCTTCTGGGGCCATTCGCCGCCCGAGTTGACGACGGCCGCCCTGACCCGGTCACGGCTCTCCGTGAGGCTCTTGTCGGGGAGTCCCACCAGTGTGAACGCCGCGACGCCCGGCTCCAGATCGGCCTGCACCTCGACGACGACGCCCTCCACCCCGACGAGGGCCACCGAGCACGTACGCGCGAATCCCATCAGGACACCCCCCGCACGTGCTCCACCACGGGTGCGCCGCGCTCGGGCAGCAGGACGCCGACCACGTCGATCCGCACACCGCCCGGTGGGGCTCCGCCGTGCTCCTGGACCCAGCGCTCGGCGAGCCCGCGCAGGCGCTCGGCCTTGGCGGGTGTCACCGCCGCCATCGGATGCTCGAAGGACGCCGCCCTGCGGGTCTTCACCTCGCAGACCACCAGCACGTCGCCGTCGCGGGCGACGATGTCGATCTCTCCGGTCCTGCCTCCGCGCCAGTTGCGCTCCAGGACCGTCATTCCGGCTTCGGCGAGCCGCCGGGCGGCCAGTCCTTCGCCGTACTTGCCGAGTGCGCCTCGTGCGTTCATGTCGGCACCACCTCCGACATCAACGGTCGCGAGACGGGCCGCACCTTGTGGATCTTGGTGTGCTACCGACGGGTTGTGGACAACTCCGTCACCCACACGGGGATCGGCATCAGCCGCCCGGCAGCTCCAGGTCGCTCTTGTTGAGCTCCTCGATATTCACGTCCTTGAACGTGAGTACGCGCACCTGCTTGACGAAGCGGGCCGGTCTGTACATGTCCCACACCCAGGCATCCGCCATGGAGACCTCGAAGAACACCTCACCCTGGACCGAGTGCACCTGCATCTCGTAGTCGTTCGTGAGGTAGAAACGCCGCTCGGTCTCGATCACGTATTTGAACAGACCGACGACATCTCGGTACTCCCGGTAGAGCTTCAGCTCCATCTCGGTCTCGTACTTCTCGAGGTCCTCGGCGCTCATGGCATGTTCCCCTTCAGCCGTGCGTCCCCCTATTGTGCGCCAGTCCCGGAGGCCTCTACACGATTTCCGTGTCCAGGGTCTCGGGCCGTTGCGGAGGACCCTCGTCGAGCAGCTTGCGCAGCAGCTCGGCGAGCCTGGTCGGATACACCGTCTCATGCGCCCGGGCCAGTTCCGGGCACGTCCACCAACGCGCTCCGGCGACGCTGCGCCGCTCCAGGTCGGTCAGGCCCGTCGCCCGGATCGCCGTCTGGGACGTGCGCCCCAGGTAGTACCACTCGTCCTGGTCCCAGCGCCGTCCGGCGAACGGGAAGGAGCACACGCGCCGCCACAGCACCGGGCCGAGCTCGACGTCCGTGATGCCGGTCTCCTCGGCCAGCTCCCGCAGCGCGGCCTGCTCGCGCGTCTCGTCGCCCTCCAGGCCGCCGCCCGGCGTGAACCACCAGTCGTCCGCCCGGTCGCCCGGCTCATGGCCGTGCAGCAGGAGGATCCGGTCCCGCTCGTCGAGCAGCACGACACGGGCCACCTTCCGCAGCGGCCGCCCGGCCACCGCGCCCTCAGCCGACACCGGCGGTCTCCGTGACCCCGCTGCGGTCCCGCCCGCCCCGGCGCACCAGACCGGCGACGGGCCCGTACGCCGCCCCGCCGAGCACCAGCGCGGCACCGGCCACGACCGCCGCCACGAGGAGCCGCAGCGGGCCGGGCTCGGACGTGCCGCCCGGCAGGGCGTCGAAGCCGGTGGGGCGGTCGAGCATGCCGTCCAGCGGCCAGGCCACGGCGTCCACGCGGCCCTTCACGGCGCTGCGGGGCACGGAGCCGTTGCCCGCCTCCTCCAGGTGGGCGGTGGAGTCCAGGGAGCCGTTGCGCTCGTCGCCGAGCAGGAAGAGGCGCCCCTTGGGGACGGTGGTGGACGGTATGGCGCTGTCCATGCCCCGGGAGAGATACGGTTCTGCGATCTGCTTGCCGTTGACGGTCAGCTTGCCGTCCGTGCAGCAGGCGACCTTGTCGCCGCCGATGCCGACGACCCGCTTGACCATGGGCAGGTTGCCCCAGGACTTCTGCCGGAAGACGACGACGTCACCACGGCGCACGTCGTCCCCGTCGATCCGCTGGGCGAGCACCCGGTCGCCCGCGCCGATGGTCGGCGTCATGGAGCCGGTGGGCACGGTGTACGGCTGGTAGAGGACGGCGCCCCAGACGAAGCCGCCGAGGAAGAGGACACAGCCGAGGGCCACGGCGACCCCCGACAGCACGCTGCCGAGCCGTCCGTGGCCCTCGTCCGTACGACGTGTCCTGCTGCTCATCCCAGTGCTCCCCCGGCTCGGAGACGACCCCGCCGCCCCGCTCCGGCGGCGGACCGGCGTACGGGGCCGACGGGCGCTGACGGGACCGGACCACGGAAGATCGGCGATCTGGGACGGCAGACTACCCGGCGGTACCCCCGCCAGAAACCCTGGTGCCGCCGGGGATCAGGCGGCGCGGGCCGTGCGGCGGCGGCGCCACAGCACGAGCGGCACGGCGCCCGCGAGGCCGAGGGCGGCGGGTGCCGCGCTCATCGCCTGGCTGATGCCGGGCTGGTCGAAGGTGTCCGGGACCGGCAGCGTTCCCCAGCGGGTGGGGGGCCAGGCGATGACGAAGGCGCGGCCGACGACGTTGTCGACGGGGACGGAGCCGCCGCCCGGCTGGTTCTGGTGGTAGCGGGAGTCCAGCGAATTCTGCCGGTGGTCACCCATGACCCAGATTTTGCCCTTGGGCACCGTGATCTTGAACTGGCCGCCCTGGTCGTCGTCGGTGCAGGGGGTGTTGCCGGGGTAGACGTACGGCTCGTTCAACGCCTTGCCGTTGACCTTCAGGGGGCCGGTGCCCTTGCACTCCACGGTGTCGCCGCCGACGCCGATGACGCGCTTGATGAGGTCCTTCTCGTCGGCGGACGGCATCAGGCCGATCCAGCCGAGCACCCGCTGCACGGCGTTCGGGTCGGGCGTGGGCTCGCCGTCCAGCCAGTGGCCGGGGTCCTTGAAGACGACGACCTCGCCGCGCTCGGGCTCGGAGCCGAACCACGGCGTCAGCTTGTCGACCAGGACCCGGTCGCCCTGCTGGAGCGTGTTCTGCATCGAGTCCGAGGGGATCGAGAAGGCCTGGACCAGGAAGGTCTTGATGATCAGGGCCAGGACCAGCGCGATGCCGATGAGGAGCGGCAGCTCCTTCCAGAAGGACTTGTGCTTCTTGCCCTTCGCCGGCTCGGGCGGCTTCGGCGGCTCGGCACCCCCCGCGCCGGGCTGCTGCTCCGGCGCCCCGGGTGCGGCACCGGGGGGCGGGCCTGGCGTACCGGGCTCGCCCGGCGCTCCGGCGTTCCCCGGGGCCGGGGTGTCAGGAGCGGCGTTCACGCCGCCCGCCGGTGACGCGGGCGCGGGCTCCCCGGAGTGCCGCGGCCGCTCCTCGGGCCCCTCGTGTCCGGATCGTGCGCCGACCGCCACATCCCCCACATCCACTCCTCAGTCCGTGCCGCTGCCTGCCCCGTATGCGACGCAGGCCCACCACTCCCATAACGAGCGGGAGTTCCGCAGGGGTCGGGAGCCCGGTCATTCCATTGCGATCGCCGGGGGCCACCCTATGCGACGCACCTGTGGCCGTGTCCGACCCGTCGGGCGCGTCGGGCACCGACGCGTACGTATCGGGTTCCTCCAGTTTGCGCCAGTGGCCGAAGGGCCAGGCGATGACGAGTGCGCGGCCGACGACCTCGTCCTCGGAGACGGTGCCGCTGAACTTCTCGTTGCGGTGGAAGCGGGAGTCGGCGGAGTCCGCGCGGTGGTCGCCCAGGACGAACAGGCGCCCCTTGGGGACCTTCACTTCGAAGGCGAAGTCGGACGGCTTGTTGCCCGGGTGCACATACGGCTCGTCGAGCGGGACGTCATTGACGGTGACCTTGTCGTTCTTGTCACAGCACTTCACGGTGTCTCCGCCGACGCCCACGACGCGCTTGATCAGGTCGCGCTCGTCGTCGGACGGGAGGAGGCCGATGAAGGTCAGGCCCTGTTTGACCTGCTTGACCACCACGGGGTCGTCCTGCTTCTTGCCCCGCTCCTCCTCCAGCCAGTTGCCGGGGTCCTTGAAGACGACGACGTCACCGCGCTCGGGCTTGTTGCCGAACCAGGGGGTGAGCTTGTCCACCAGGACGCGGTCCCCGATGCGGATCGTCTGCTCCATGGAGCCCGAGGGGATCACGAAGGCCTGCACCAGGAAGGTCTTCAGGACCAGCGCTATGAGCAGGGCGACGCCTATGAGGAGAGGTATCTCCTTGATCGCGGAGCGCTGTCTGCGGCGCTTGACCTTCTTGGCCAGTTTGCGCCGCTCGGCCCGGCCGGGCAGGACGGGGCCGCTGGTCGGGCGGGTGCCGGTGGGCAGGCCGGTGTCGTCCTGCTGGGGGGACTTCGCCCGGCCGCGGCTACCCATGGGCGCCGCCGGGTGCCGGCACGCGCGCGTACACGTCGGGGCGCTTCAGCGAGGTCCACCGGCCGAGCGGCCAGGCGATCCAGTCGGCCCTGCCGATGACGTCGTCCACGGGGATCATGCCGCCGCCCGGGGACCCCAGGTGGTCGCGGGAGTCGCTGGAGTCGCTGCGGTGGTCACCGAGGACGAAGATCCTGCCGTCGGGCACGACGACGTCGAAGTCCACCGTGGAGGGCTCGTCCCCCGGGAAGAGATAGGGCTCGTCGACCGGCTGGCCGTTCACCTTGATCCTCCCCCGCTTGTCGCAGCAGACCACCCGGTCACCGCCGACGCCCGCGACCCGCTTCACGTAGTCGGCGTTCCCGAAGTAGCCGCTGCCGTCGAAGACGACCGCGTCACCGCGCTGCGGCCCGGATCCGAAACGGTACGCCAACTTGTTGACGAGTATCCGGTCGCCGACCCGGAACGTGGGCTCCATGGAGCCGCTCGGGATCTCGTAGGGCTGCACCACGAAGGTGGTGACGAGCAGCAGGACGGCCACGCTGAACAGCGCGCCCAGGGTGAGGCGGCCGCCGGGCAGCCAGGCCACGAAGGACGCGAAAGCGGAGCGCGACCGCTCCTCCGTGCCCTCCGTGTCCGGTTCGCCCGCGCTCGCGGGGGTGGACTCGGGGGGTGTGGAGGAGCGGTCGCGCTCCGCGTCCTGTGCTTCGGTGTCCATCGGGGCCAGATGCTATCCGGCCCCGCTGTGGACCCGCGCCAGAGCTCAGCTCTCGCGCTTCTCCTTGATCTTCGCGGCCTTGCCGCGCAGGTCGCGCAGGTAGTACAGCTTGGCGCGACGCACGTCACCGCGGGTGAGGAGCTCGATCTTCTCGACGATCGGGGTGTGCACCGGGAAGGTGCGCTCGACGCCGACGGAGAAGGAGACCTTGCGGACCGTGAAGGTCTCGCGGACACCGGCGCCCTGGCGGCGGATGACTACGCCCTTGAACTGCTGCACACGGGAGCGGTTGCCCTCGATGACGCGGACGTGGACGTTGACGGTGTCACCCGGGCGGAAGGCCGGGATGTCGCTGCGCAGCGACGCGGAGTCGACGGAGTCGAGCAGGTGAGACATGATCGTCTGCTTCCTCGCTGATGCCACAGGTCATCAACGGAATGTCGGGATGAGATTCGGGGTGCTTCCGTACGCGCGGGCGTTTCCGGGGAAACTCGCGGCACGGAGGCCGCTGGACGCGTCGGGCGGGCGTCGTGTCCCCCTGTGGCAGGGGCGCACGCTGGACGCACAGCAGCTGCCTATTCTTCCACGTCCTGCGCCTTGCGCCAAAATCGGCCGCCGGGCTCGGGCTCCCAGCCCAGGATGGAGAGCATCTCCCGGTCCTTCTTGTCGAAGGCGGAGGCCTCGCAGCGCTCGATCAGGTCGGGCCGGTGGGCGGTGGTGCGGCGCAGCGCCTCGTCCCTGCGCCAGCGCGCGATCTTGCCGTGGTGGCCGCTGAGCAGGACGGCCGGGATGCCGCGGCCGCGCCACTCGGGGGGCTTGGTGTAGACGGGGCCCTCCAGGAGGTTGGCCATGGCCCCGGGGGCGAAGGAGTCGTCGCGGTGGGACTCGGCGTTGCCGAGCACGCCCGGCAGGAGCCGGGCCACGGCCTCGGTGACGACCAGGACGGCGGCCTCGCCGCCCGCGAGGACGTAGTCGCCGATGGAGACCTCGTAGACGGGCATCCGGGTCGCGTACTCGTCGATGACGCGGCGGTCGATGCCTTCGTAGCGCGCGGGCGTGAAGACCAGCCAGGGGCGCTCGGACAGCTCGACGGCGAGTTCCTGGGTGAAGGGGCGCCCGCTGGGCGTCGGGACGACCAGGGCGGGCTGCGAGCGGCCCGCCTCGTAGCCGTCGGCGAGGGCCTGGTCGAGGGCGTCGCCCCAGGGCTCGGTCTTCATGACCATGCCGGGGCCGCCGCCGTAGGGGGTGTCGTCGACCGTGTTGTGCCGGTCGTACGTCCACTCCCTGAGGTCGTGCACGTGCACGTCGAGGCTGCCGCGGGCGCGTGCCTTGCCGACGAGCGAGACGTTCAGGGGTTCCAGGTACTCGGGGAAGATCGTGACGACGTCGAGCCGCATCAGGCGTCGCCCTCGCTCCGGGCGTCCCGCACGGCCGTGGAGCCGCCCTCGGAGGCGTCCTGCGCGTCACCCTGGGAGTCGCTCTGCGCGTCGCCCTGGGAGTCGCCCTCCGGGGCGCTCTCGGCGTCCCTGCTGGAGGCGATCTCGGCGCGGTCGTCGATGAGGCCGGGCGGCGGGTCGATGACGGCCCGCTGCTCCTCCAGGTCGATCTCGGTGACGATGGACTCGACGAACGGGATCATCACCTCGCTGCCGTCGGGCCGCTCGACGATGAAGAGGTCCTGCGAGGGCAGGTGGGAGATCTCCGTGATCCGGCCGACCTCGGTGCCGTCCGTGGTGACGACGTCGAGGTCCATCAGCTGGTGGTCGTAGAACTCGTCCTCGTCCTCGGGCAGCTCTTCCGGGTCGACCTCGGCGATGAGGAGGGTGTTGCGCAGCGCCTCGGCGCCGGTGCGGTCGCTGACGCCCGCGAAGCGCAGCAGCAGCCGGCCGCTGTGCACCCGGCCGGTCTCGATGGTCAGCGGTCCCCGGGCGGCGGGGTCGGTGGCGAGCACGGCGCCGGGGCCGAGCCGCAGCTCCGGCTCGTCGGTGCGCACCTCGACGGTGACCTCGCCCTTGATGCCGTGGGCGCGGCCGATCCGCGCGACTACGAGCTGCACTGGTGTCTCTCCTGTCCCTACCTGCGACTGGGGCCGGGGCCCGAAAACGAGCTCGGGCCGGGGACGGCTCAGAAGCCCTCCCCGGCCCGAGCCGGTGCTACGTGCGGTTATCAGCGAACCTGATCCACGTCGACGAGGTCGACGCGGACACCACGGCCGCCGATGGCACCCACGACGGTGCGCAGGGCGCGTGCGGTGCGGCCGTTACGGCCGATCACCTTGCCCAGGTCGTCCGGGTGGACCCGGACTTCGAGGACGCGCCCGCGGCGCAGGTTGCGCGAGGCGACCCGCACGTCGTCGGGGTTGTCGACGATGCCCTTCACGAGGTGCTCGAGAGCCTCCTCGAGCATGCTCAGGCCTCGGTCGACTCGGCGGACTCGGCCTTGGCCTCGTCCGCCTTCTTGTCGGCCTTCTTGGCCTTCTGGGTGATGGCCTCACCCTTGGGCTCGTCCTCGGCGCTGACGGCCTCGAAGGACGGGCGCGCGGACTTGACCTCGGGCTGCAGCAGCGGCGCCGGGGCGGGCTCGCCCTTGAACTTCTGCCAGTCGCCGGTCTTCTTCAGGATGGCGAGAACGGGCTCGGTCGGCTGGGCGCCGACGGAGAGCCAGTACGCCACGCGGTCGGCGTTGACCTCGATGCGCGACGGGTTCTGCACCGGGTGGTACAGACCGATCTCCTCGATGGCCCGGCCGTCACGGCGGGTACGGGAGTCGGCGACGACGATGCGGTAGTGAGGCGAACGGATCTTGCCCAGACGCTTCAGCTTGATCTTGACTGCCACGGGAGTGGGTTCTCCTGGTTTGACGTGGGTGGGCACAACGAGATGCCGCGTGGGGTTGCGGTACCCGAGTGGCCCGATGGACGCGTCAGCCGGAGGAGAGAGGGGTCCTGTGCGGCTGTCGAGTACAGCTAGCCATTGTGCCACACCCCGAGACGGGCGCCCTCGGCCGACCTCGCCTCCCACCGGCCCGGGACGCGCCCACCCACCGGCCCGGGAGGGGTGCCTCCGTTCCGGCAACAGCGCCCCCGGCCGCGGGCGAGGGGCACCCCAGGGCGCGGCGCCGCCCTGGGGAGAACGATCACCCCCGCGCGGGGGGTCACCCCGCGCCCACGCCCACCACTTCCGGGATGCGGAAGGGTTTCCCGCAGCCGCCGCACATGATGGGGGCCTGGGCGAGCACCGACGGCACGACGCGGACGTTGCGCCCGCAGTCGCAGACGGCCTTCACGCGCACTCCGCCGCCGGAGGAGCCGTGCCGGGCGGCCGGGCCGCGGAAGGTGCGGGTGGTGTCCGCCGTGGTCGCGGCGGTGTGCGCCTTGAGGGCGCGCTGGAGCCGGTCCATCGTCGGGCGGTAGCGCTTCTTGGCCTCGGGGTTGAGCGTGACCAGGGAGAAGCCGCTGCTCGGATGCGGCTCCTCGGGATGGTCGAGGCCCATCTCCTCGGCGATCGCGAGGAATCTGCGGTTGTGGTAGCGGCCCGCGCGTGAAGTGTCGCGCACACCGCGGGCTGCGGCGATGCCGTGGACTGCTTCATGCAGCAGTCGCTCGAAGGAGAGCTCGGCGCCACAGGCGGACGACGACTCTCCGATCAGGGATTCGGGCGCGGCTAGGTCCGGCAGCTCAGGGTGGTGCCGCTGAATATCGGCCCACGCCTGTGCCAGCTCTGCGGCGAGAACAGGTGGTGTCGTGCTCACGTCGTGACAACGAGCCGAGGTGCCTCCGGGTTCCATTCCGGGGCATCTCAAATATTTTGCACTTACCCGTCAGTTGCCGTTGATGCGTCCGGACGAGGGCGGGTGCGCTGATCTGCGGAGAAGCCTCGCAGCTCGCATCAAGCCGGTACGTAGCGGCGCGTACGCCCCGGCGCTCGGGTCAACTCCGCGCGCCGGGGCGCCTGTTGCGCAGGACGCAAGGCGTCGCCCAGGAGAAGCCCCGGAAGGCGCCCCGAAGGCAGCCCGACCGGAACCCCAAGTCTCAATAAGCGCGCGCTACGAGGGCGACGTTACCGGGTGTCTCATCGGCGTCCGGCACCGCCCCGTCCTCCGTGACCAGACACCGTACGGTCACGCCGCGCTCGGCGAGCCGGGCCTCGCCGTCGGGCCCGAGCGCGGACCACGGAACGCGCGCCCAGCCGCCCGCCGACGCGACCTCCACGGCCTCCTCCACGCCGGTCACCTCGCTCGTACGGGACTCACGGCGCTCCCGGGCCCGGGCCAGGAGCAGTTCCTGGTCCTCCTCCAGGACGGTGGGCAGCAGCGCGGCGAGGGCGTCGAGGGCCACGGGCCGCTTGCCGCCCGCGACGCGGCGCACGAGCATCGCGGTGCCGCCCGCCAGATCGCGCGGGCCGACCTCCACGCGCACCGGCACCCCCTTGAGCTCCCAGTCGACCGCGCGCCGCCCGAACGGCACGTCCGTACGGTCGTCGACCTGGACGCGCACGCCCGCCGCCGTCAGCCGCTCGCCGACCTCGCGGACCTTCGCGAGGACGGCCTCGTCGTCCTTCACGGCGAGCACGACGACCTGCACGGGTGCGAGGCGCGGCGGCACGCACAGCCCGTCGTCGTCACCGTGCATCATCACCAGGGCGCCCACCAGACGCGTCGTGGCGCCCCAGGAGGTCTGCCAGACGAGCTCCTGCGTGCCGTCCTTGGACAGGTACTGGGTCTGGAAGGCGCGCGCGAAGTTCTGGCCGAGTTCGTGGCTGGTGCCGAGCTGGAGGGCCTTGCCGTCGCCCATCATCCCTTCGAGCGTGAGGGTGTTGATCGCCCCGGCGAAGCGCTCCTTGGCGCTCTTGCGGCCGAGCACGAAGTCCATCGCGAGGACGTCCCGCATGAAGGCCCCGTAGACGTCCCGGTGGATCCGGGCGGCGAAGTCCCGCGCGTCCTCGTACGTCGCGTGGGCGGTGTGCCCCTCCTGCCACAAGAACTCCGAGGTGCGCAGGAACAGCCGGGGGCGCAGCTCCCAGCGGACCACGTTGGCCCACTGGTTGATCAGCAGGGGCAGGTCGCGGTAGCTCTGCACCCACTTGGAGAAGTACTCGTTGACGATGGTCTCCGAGGTGGGCCGGACCACGACCGGCTCCTCCAGCTCCTTGCCGCCGCCGTGCGTGACGACGGCGAGCTCCGGGGCGAAGCCCTCGACGTGCTCGGCCTCCCGCGTCAGATACGACTGCGGGATGAGCAGCGGGAAGTACGCGTTCTGCGCACCGGTGCCCTTGATGCGCGCGTCCAGGTCCTGCTGCATCCGCTCCCACAGGCCGTAGCCGTACGGGCGGATGACCATGGTGCCGCGCACCGGGCCGTTGTCGGCCAGCTCCGCCTTGCTGATCAGGTCCTGGTACCAGCGGGGGAAGTCGTCCCCGCGGGGCGTGAGTACGGGTGCCTTTGCCATGGCGCGCATGGTACGTCCGAGCCGTCTGAAGGGTCCGGAATTATCGCTCCGCAGGGGCGCACGACGGGGGCACACAAGCATTGCCTGACAACCTCTGGACGCCACGGCGGAAGCGGAGTTCCCTGGCATACGGGGGAGAGCGAACGCACGTCATGGGGGCGGACGCATCGTAAGGAATCAGCTGGACGACTCTCAGCGGATTGGGGCGCTTTCGATGACACCTACGCTCGTGCACCCACACCTCCCGCGCGCGGGTGCACCCCCACGTGTGGACCGGTGCGCACGCGCGCGTGACTGGGCGGAGATCCAGGAGCGGATGCTGGTCCCCCTCGTGGACGCGGTGTACCGACGACTCGAAGTGGGCGCGGGCACCCGCCTGCTCGACCTGGGCTGCGGCTCCGGGCTCGCCCTGCTGATGGCGGCCTCGCGCGGCGCGACGGTGACCGGCGTCGAGCCGACGGCGCCCGAACGGCTCGCCCTCGCCCGCCAACGCCTCACGCCCGAGGGACCGTTCGCCGCGCACGCCGGCACGCGCCTCCTCCAGGGCTCCCCCGGGGACGCCGCCGCGCCGGACGTGCCCGCGTACACCCTGGTGACCGCGTTCCAGCCGATCGGGTGCACGGCGGGCGATGCCGACGACCTGTCGGCCCTGCTCGACGTCGCGACGCCGCTCGCCGAGCGCGGCGCGCCGGTGGTCCTGGTGGGCTGGGGCCCGCCGGAGCGCTGCACGACCTCGTCGGTGCTCCGGGTGGCGACGAAACTCGCCGACCCTCTGCGCGGTGCCGTCGGCTGGCGTGCCGCCTGCCGGGACGACTTGGAGGACGTCGCGCAGCGCGCGGGCCTCAGGCCCGACGGCTCGGGCCGCGTGGCCTGCCCCTTCGGCTACGCCGACATGGACAGCGCCGTCCGCGGGCTCCTGTCCACAGGCCTGTTCGACGCGGCGGTCGGCGCGACGGACCAGGCGCAGGTCGACAAGGAGCTGACCGAGGCCCTCCACCCGCACCGGCGCCGCGACGGCACGATATGGATGCCGAACGTCTTCCGCTACCTCATCGCCCGAACGCCGTAGCCACCCTCTCCGTAGACATAGCCGTCATCCCCATAGATCACGACTGGCCCGCACACCGTCGTGTCTGCCCCCCTCGGCTTCAGCCGTCCTTCGTGAGGCGGGTGATTCCGGCCACCCGGTAGGCGTCCGCCTCCTCCAGGGTCTCGTTCTCCAGCAAGGCGTCGGCCAGGGCATCCAATTGGCCGCGGTGATCCCGCAGTTGGCGGCAGGCGCTGTCATAGCACTCGTCCACGATGCGGCGCATCTCGCCGTCGATGGTGTCGAGGGTCTCCGGAGCGGCGGCGAGGCCGTACGCCTGCTGGGCGTCGTTCGGCAGGGCCGAGAGCCGGCCGACGCGCTCGCTCATGCCCCAGCGGGCTACCATCCCGCGCGCGATGTTGGTGACCTGCTCCAGGTCGTTCTCGGCACCCGTGGTGATGACCCCGTAGACGACGTGTTCGGCCGCCATGCCGCCGAGCGCGCCGATGATGCGGCCGCGCAGATACTCCTCCGTGTACGCGTATCTGTCGGAGTCCGGCGTGGAGAGCGTGACGCCGAGGGCACGGCCGCGCGGCACGATGGTGATCTTGCGGACGGGGTCGGCGCCCGGCTGCAACATGCCGAGCAGGGCGTGCCCGCTCTCGTGGTACGCCGTCCGGCGCCGCTCCTCTTCCGGCATGACCAACGGCCGCTCCGCACCCAGCTGGACCTTCTCCAGGGCCTCGGAGAGGTCGGACTGGGTGACGGCGGACTGCTTGCGCTTCACCGCGAGGAGAGCCGCTTCGTTGGCGAGGTTCGCCAGGTCCGCGCCGGTCATCCCCGGCGTGGTGCGCGCCACCTGGGCCAGGTCGACACCGTCCGCCATCGGGATCGCCCGCGTATGGATCTTGAGGATGGCCTCGCGGCCGTCCCGGTCGGGCGGCGAGACGTTCACGATCCGGTCGAAGCGGCCGGGGCGGGTCAGGGCCGGGTCGAGGATGTCGGCCCGGTTCGTGGCCGCGATGACGATGACGCCCTCCGAGCCGGAGAAGCCGTCCATCTCGGTCAGGATCTGGTTGAGCGTCTGCTCGCGCTCGTCGTGGCCGCCCATGCCGCTGCCGCCGCCGCGCGCCCGCCCGATGGTGTCGATCTCGTCGATGAAGATGATCGCGGGCGCGACCTTGCGGGCCTCCGCGAACAGCTCCCGCACCCGCGAGGCACCGACACCCACGATCATCTCGATGAACTCGGAGGCCGACGCCGAGAAGAACGGCACCCCCGCCTCCCCCGCCACCGCCCGCGCGAGCAGCGTCTTGCCCGTGCCCGGCGGCCCGGCGAGCAGCACGCCGCCGGGCATCCGGGCGCCCATCTTCCGGTACTCGTCGGGGTTGCGCAGGAAGTCGACGACGTCGTTCAGCTCGCCCTCGACCTCGTCGATGCCCGCGACGTCCTCGAACGTGGTGCGCTTCTTGCCCGGCTCCAGCTCCACCGGCTTCGGCGGCTGCTTGCGCCCGAGCATCCCGCCCGCACCGCCCATGCCGGACGCCATCCGCCGCGCGATGAAGATCCACAGCACCACCAGGAGCAGCATCGGCGCCAGCGAGATCAGCAGGTTCGACAGGAAGCTGCGCTCCTGCACCACCGGCTCGGCCGTGACCGTGACCTTGTTCTTGGTCAGGTCCTGCCACAGCTTGTCGTCCGCGAACGCGGGCCGCTGGGTCGTGAACTTCGTATACGTCCCGTCGCCGTCCGGGTCCTTCTGCTCCTTCTTGAGCTGCCCCTGGATCGCGTCGCCCTTGGAGTAGATCTTCGACACGTTGCCGTCGTCGACCTGCTTGCTGAATTCGGTGTACGAGATGGTCGGCTCGTCGCCGTCGTTGAAGAAGGAGAGGACGAGGTTGGCGATCAGGTACACGATCAGGGCCGTGAGGATGAGCCCGCCCCAGCCGCCCGGCATCTTCCGCTTGGGCGGCGGTGCGGGCGGCGGCTCCGGAGCGCCCTCGGAGCGCCAGGGCTGCTCGGGCTTCTGGCGCGGCGGCACGGGGTTGCTCATAAGCGGACGTTACGTCACAAAAACCCGCCCGGCACCCGCGCGGACGGCCCCCGATCCCCCGCCGAACGCGCCTGGGGCGCCCCTCCTCACGAAGGGGCGCCCCAGCGCACTCACACGACGGTCCGGGCTCAGCCCATGAACTTCTTGAACTCGTCCGGCAGCTCGAAGTCCTTGCCGCCCTGCCCGGCCGGCAGGCCGAACGCGCCGCCCGCGGCGGCTTCCTCGGCCGCGGCACGCCGCGCGGCGGCCTCGTCCTCCTGCTGCTTGCGCTTCATCGGGTTGCCCGAGCGCTGCTTGCCCTTGGCCTGCTTCTGCTTCTTCTTCTGCCGACCGGGGCCGCCGCCCATGCCCGGCATCCCGGGCATCCCCGGCATGCCGCCGCCCTGGGCCATGCGGGACATCATCTTGCGGGCCTCGAAGAACCGCTCGACCAGGCCCTTCACCGCGCTGACCTCGACGCCGGAGCCCTTGGCGATACGGGCGCGGCGCGAGCCGTTGATGATCGTGGGGTCCTGGCGCTCGCCCGGCGTCATCGACTTGATGATCGCGGCCGTGCGGTCGACGTCCCGCTCGTCCAGGTTGTTGATCTGGTCCTTGATCTGGCCCATGCCGGGCAGCATGCCGAGGAGCTTGGAGATCGACCCCATCTTCCTGACCTGCTCCATCTGCGCCAGGAAGTCATCGAGCGTGAAGTCCTGGCCCTTCTTGGAGGCCAGCTTCGAGGCCATCTTCTCGGCCTCTTGCTGCGAGAAGGTCTGCTCGGCCTTCTCGATCAGCGTGAGCATGTCGCCCATGCCGAGGATGCGGGACGCCATGCGGTCCGGGTGGAACGCGTCGAAGTCGTCCAGCTTCTCGCCGTTCGACGCGAACATGATCTGGCGGCCGGTGACGTGCGCGATCGACAGGGCCGCGCCACCGCGGGCGTCGCCGTCGAGCTTGGAGAGCACCACGCCGTCGAAGCCGACGCCGTCGCGGAAGGCCTCGGCCGTGTTGACCGCGTCCTGACCGATCATGGCGTCGACGACGAACAGGACCTCGTCCGGGCTGACCGCGTCGCGGATGTCCGCGGCCTGCTGCATCAGCTCCTGGTCGATGCCGAGGCGGCCGGCGGTGTCGACGATGACGACGTCGTGGACCTTGGTCTTCGCGTACTCGATGGAGTCCTTGGCGACCTGCACCGGGTCGCCCACGCCGTTGCCCGGCTGCGGGGCGTACACGCCGACGCCCGCGCGCTCGGCGACGACGCTCAGCTGGTTCACGGCGTTCGGACGCTGGAGGTCACAGGCCACGAGCAGCGGCGAGTGGCCCTGCGACTTCAGCCAGTGGCCGAGCTTTCCGGCGAGCGTGGTCTTACCGGCGCCCTGGAGACCGGCGAGCATGATGACCGTCGGCGGCTGCTTGGCGAAGCGCAGGCGGCGGGTCTCGCCGCCGAGGATCGCGACCAGTTCCTCGTTGACGATCTTGATGACCTGCTGGGCAGGATTCAGGGCCTGCGAGACCTCGGCCCCGACCGCGCGCTCCTTGACCTGCTTGATGAAGGCACGGACGACGGGCAGCGCCACGTCGGCTTCCAGCAGGGCGATACGGATCTCGCGCGCCGTGACGTCGATGTCCGCCTCGGACAGCCTGCCCTTGCCCCGGAGGGTTTTGAAGGTGGCTGCGAGGCGATCGGAGAGAGTATCGAACACGGCGGAGTCGGTCCTCAGGGTCGGCGATGGTAAGCGTTGCACCCCAGGGTATCGGGCCCGGCAAGCCAAGCGTCCCTGCCTGCCGTCATCCGACGGGCGAAGGGCCGTCAGGCGACGGGCGGAGGCGGAACCCGGCACGGCGCAGGGCCCTCTCAGGCCCGCAGCGCCCCCTCCACCCCCCGCGCCACCTCGACCGCCCGCTCCTCCGCCAGCGGCCCCCCGTCGGCCCCGGTCACGTAGAACGCGTCCACCGCGTTCGACCCGAGCGTCGACACGTGCGCGCTGCGCACCCGCACCCCGGCCGCCTCCAGGGCGAGCCCGATCCGGTGCAGCAGGCCAGGCGCGTCCTGGGCCCGGACCTCGATGACGGTGGCACGCCGCGAGCCCGCCGACGCGACGGTGACGTGCGGCGGAGGGGCGAGCACCCCGCGCCGCCGGGGGTAGGCGGCGTCCCGTTCGGCGAGGCGCCCCGCGATGTCCAGGGAGCCGTCCAGGGCCCGTACGAGATCGGCGCGGAGCCGGGCGGCCTGCGGCAGGGAGCCGTACTCGGCGGCCACCCGCCAGTCGAGCAGCAGCACCGAGCCCCCGACCTCCGCGGGCAGTTCCAGGACGCGCAGCTCGGCCGTGCGGACGGTCAGGCGGTGGGTGGCGAGCACCCCGGCGGCGGCCGCGAGGATCCCGGGCCGCTCCGGCAGGGCGATGAGCAGCTCGACGCCGAGGCCTTCGGCGGGCCCGTCCGGGTCCGGCTCGGCCCGGGAGCGCAGCGACAGGACGGGCCCGCCGGTGCGGAACGCCTCCAGGGCGAGCCGCTCCTGCTCGGCCGACGTGGGCGGCTCGGCGCCTTCGAGCGGCTCGTTGCCGGCCAGGACCGCGTCGACGCGGCGGACGAGGTCCGCGACCAGGGAGCCGCGCCAGGAGGACCAGGCGGCGGGGCCGGTGGCCAGCGCGTCGGCCTCGGTGAGCGCGTGCAGCAGCTCCAGGGTGCCCCGGGTGCCGACGGCCTCGGCCACCGTCTTCACGGTGGCGGGGTCGTCGAGGTCGCGCCGGGTCGCGGTCTCGACGAGCAGCAGATGGTGGCGGACGAGGCGGGCGAGCACGGCGGCGTCGCCCTGCTCGAAGCCGATCCGGGTCGCCACGTCACGGGCGATGATCTCCCCGGCGACGGAGTGGTCGCCGGGCCAGCCCTTGCCGATGTCGTGCAGGAGCCCGGCCATGAGCAGCAGGTCGGGCCGCCCGACGCGGCGGGTGAGCGCGGAGGCCCGTACGGCGGTCTCGACGAGGTGGCGGTCCACGGTCCAGGTGTGCACGGCGTTGCGCTGCGGCCTGCACCGCACCCGCTCCCAGTCCGGCAGGAGCCGGGTGATCAGGCCTTCCGCCTCCAGGGCCTCCCAGACCTGGACGGTGGGACGGCCGGCGCCGAGCAGGGTGACGAGCTGTTCGCGGGCTTCGGCGGGCCAGGGCGTCGGCAGCGGCCGGGCGGTGGCGGCGAGGCGGCGCACGGCGTGCAGGGAGAGCGGCAGGCCCGCCTGGGCGGCGGCCGCGGCGGCGCGCAGCGGGAGCACGGGGTCGCGCTCGGGGCGCGCGGCCCGGGCTAGGACGACCTCGCCGTCCTGCTCCACGACGCCCTCGGCGAGCGGCGAGCGCTCGGCCGCGGTGGTCCGCGCGCCGCCGAGCAGGCCGCGAAGGCGTGGCCGGGCGGCGCGCGACCTCAGGACGCGGGAGACCTCGCGCCAGGTGACGTCGCCCGCGTAGGCGATGGTGCGGGCGGCCTCGTAGACCTGGCGCAGCAGCGTGTCGGCGTCCAGGAGGCCCAGTTCGGCGGCGACCTGGTCCTGCTCCTGGAGGGCGAGGCGGTCGGTGGCGCGGCCGGTGGTCAGATGCAGTGCGTCGCGTACGTCGAGCAGGGTGCGGCGCGCCTCGGCGAGGCCTTCGCGGGGCGCGTCGGCGAGCCAGGACGCGGCGACGGCGCGCAGGGCGGTGGTGTCCCGGAGGCCGCCGCGCGCCTCCTTCAGGTCGGGTTCGAGGAGGTGGCTCAACTCGCCCTGCCGCTCGGCCCGTTCGTCGCACAGCTCGCGCAGCTCGGGGAGCCGCTTGGGCGCCTGGTTGCGCCAGTCGGCGAGGATCGTGGTGCGCAGGGCCGTGGTGAGGCCGAGGTCCCCCGCGACGTGCCGGGCGTCGAGGAGGCCGAGCTGGACCTTGAGGTCGTCGGCGGCCGTCCTGCGGGCCTCGGCGGGGGTGCGGACGGAGTGGTCGAGGGAGAGCCCGAGGTCCCAGACCGGGTACCAGATGCGGTCGGCGAGGGCCGCGAGGGCGCCTGGCTCGGCGCTGCCGTCGTGCAGGAGCAGCAGGTCGAGGTCGCTGCGCGGGGACAGTTCGCCGCGGCCGTAGCCGCCGACGGCGACGAGGGCCGCCCCGCGCAGCGCCGCGAGGTCGGCGGTGCCCGCGGCGAGGAGGCCGCCGAGCCAGCCGTCGGTCAGCTCGGCGAGGGCCGCACGGCGCGGCGGCCCGGACCGCGCCTCCTGGTGCAGGAGGCGCAGCCGGGCCGCCGCGTAGCCGCTGGGTCCGGGATCTTCGGTCTCGGTTCGTACGTCCACACTCGTCACCCGGCGGCTCCTGTTCTCCACGGTGTCCAGGGCGGTTACGGCACGGTGTCCACGGCGCCCCCGACGCGGCGCCGTGGGCGGGTTACAGGGCGTCGGGGCCGCGTTCGCCGGTCCGGACGCGGACGGCGGTCTCGACGGGCAGCGTCCACACCTTGCCGTCGCCGATCTTGCCGGTGCGGGCGGCCTTCACGATGACGTCGACGAGCTGCTCGGCGTCGCCGTCCTCGACGAGGACCTCGATGCGGATCTTGGGGACGAGGTCGACGGTGTACTCCGCGCCGCGGTAGACCTCGGTGTGCCCGCGCTGGCGTCCGTAGCCGCTGGCCTCGGTGACGGTCAGGCCCTGGACGCCGAAGGCCTGGAGGGCTTCCTTGATCTCGTCGAGCCGGTGCGGCTTGACCACCGCGGTGATGAGCTTCATGCGTCCACCTTCTTGTTCTTCGGCTCCGCGGCGGCGGCGGTCTGCGCCACCGGGCCCGGCACGGCGGCCGTGGTGCGGGGCGCCGTGCCGCCGCCCGCGCCGCTGAAGTCGTACGCCGTCTCGGCGTGCTGGACCTGGTCGATGCCGCCGACCTCCTCGTCCTCGCTGACGCGCATGCCGATCGTCTTGTCGATGAGGAGGGCGAGCACGGCGGAGGCGAGGAAGGAGTACGCGAGGACGGCACCGACCCCCGCGGCCTGCTTGCCGAGCTGGTCGAGGTTACCGCCGTAGAAGAGGCCCTTGGCGTCGGACTGGCCGCCGCCGGTGGCGAAGAGGCCGACGAGGAGGGAGCCCGTGACGCCGCCGACGAGGTGGACGCCGACGACGTCGAGGGAGTCGTCGAAGCCGAACCTGAACTTCAGGCCGACGGCCATGGCGCACAGCAGTCCGGCGACGGCACCGATGGCGATGGCGCCGAGCGGGGAGCAGGAACCCCCGGAAGGAGTGATGGCGACGAGGCCCGCGACGGCGCCGGAGGCGGCGCCGAGCGTGGTGAACGCGCCGTGCCGCAGCTTCTCGTAGACGAGCCAGGCGAGCATGGCGGCGGCGGTGGCGACCTGGGTGTTGAGGAACATCAGGGCGCCGACGCCGTCGTCGTTGCCGAGCCAGGACCCGGCGTTGAAGCCGAACCAGCCGAACCACAGCAGGCCGGCGCCGAGCATCACGAGCGGCAGGCTGTGCGGGCGCATGGGGTCCTTCTTGAAGCCGACGCGCTTGCCGATGACGAGGATGACGCCGAGGGCCGCGGCGCCCGCGTTGATGTGCACGGCGGTGCCGCCCGCGAAGTCGATCACGCCGAGTTCGAAGGCCCAGCCGCCGGTGCCCCACACCCAGTGGGCGACGGGGAAGTACACGATCGTGGCCCACAGCGTGACGAACAGGGCCCAGGCGGTGAACTTCACGCGGTCCGCGAGGGCGCCGCTGATCAGGGCGGGCGTGATGATCGCGAACATGAGCTGGAAGACCGCGAAGACGTAGACGGGGACGGTGTAGCCGTCCCACAGCTCGGTGAGGCCGATTCCGCCGAGCCCGACGTAGTCGGAGTCCCAGGCGATGAGGCTGCCGTGGTCGGTGCCGAAGGCGAGGGAGAAGCCGTAGAGCACCCACAGGAGGGTGACGATCCCCAGGCTGATGAAGCTCATCATCAGCATGTTCAGGGTGCTCTTGACGCGGACCATGCCCCCGTAGAAGAAGGCGAGACCCGGCGTCATGAGCATCACCAGGGCGGAGCAGATGAGCATGAACCCGGTGTTGGCGGCAGACAGCTCCGGGGCGTCTGCGGCAAGCCGGATGCCTGGGGGCATCGCAGTCTCCTCGTCGTCGGATGCGGCCCGTGCGGTCCGGCCTCTGCGGTGCGAGGACGGTGGACCGGTTATGCGGCACGAGGTTGGCGCAGCGCGGTTTCGGCCAGTGCCGCTCGATGTTTCGCGGCAGTGACGAAGAGGTCGGGCGTGTTACGCGTGAATGAACTGCACGCCAGAACCGGAGGGCGGAACGTATCCTCCCAAAACCCCAGCCATCGATTGGGCGACCCCCACGGCGAGCGCCCCGGTCCGCGAGAGCGGCGGCGGTTCGGGCGCAAAAGCAGCCCGGCCGCGGCGCCATCCGGATGACCTGGCATGGGGGAGCCGAGTCGGGCTGTTCGGGATGGGCTGCCGCGACCGGAGTCCTGGGGCGTCGGGCCGGGGCCCTGGAGGGTCGGCGGGACCTCGGACCGTCAGACGGCCTCCGCGGTTTCCGGCATCTCCTGGGCGAGCTGGTCGGTGAAGTGGACGACCTCCGGGACGTCGCCGAAGTCCCGCACGGCGTTGGCGACGGTCTTGCGCAGCCGGGTGTTGACCCGCTCGGAGCGCACCTTCTTGGCGATGTCCAGCGTGTCCCTGGCGAGGAGCATGCTCTGCTCGGGCTCTTTCTGGAGCAGGTGGACGGTGGCCATGCCGATCAGGTTCAGCGCGTACGACCGCTGGTGTTCGGGGTCCTTGCCGAAGAGCTCGACGGCGCGCTCCATGACGGGCTCGGAGAGGGAGGCGCAGGTCGGGCTGCGGCCCGCGACGTAGGCGAGGTCGCGGAAGGAGTGGGCGTTCTCGCCGTTGAGCTCGGCTTCGGAGAAGAAGCGGATCCAGTCCGGCTCGGGCTCGTCCCAGTCGTCCGCGTCGGTGAAGGTGTCCTCGGCCATGCGCACCGCCCGTTTACAGCGGCCCGGTTGGCCCATTCCGGCGTAGGCGCGGGCCTCCATCGCATACAGCATCGCCTGGGTGCGCGGGCTCGCGCAGTCGCGGCTGCCGTACTGGGCGAGGTGGATGAGCTCCAGGGCGTCGTCGGGGCGGCCGAGGTGGATCATCTGGCGGCTCATGCTGGAGAGGATGTACGAGCCGAGGGGCTTCTCGCCCGCTTCCTTGGCGGCGTGCAGGGCGAGGACGAAGTACTTCTGGGCGGTCGGCTGGAGCCCCACGTCATAGCTCATCCAGCCCGCGAGCTCGGCCAGTTCACCGGCGACCTTGAACAGGCGCTTGGCGGTGGACTCGGGCTGGGGCTCCTGGAGCAGGTCGGTCACCTCGTGCAGCTGGCCGACGACGGCTTTGCGGCGCAGGCCGCCGCCGCACTGGGCGTCCCACTGGCGGAACATCACCGTGGTGGACTCCAGGAGGTCCATCTCCGGTTTGGAGAGGCGGCCGGGCCGCCTGCCGGCGTACTGCTGGGGCTCGGGCTCGGCCACCACCTGGGCGGTGGAGGGGCCCGGCACCAGCCAGCGCTGCATGGGCTCGATCAGGGCGGGGCCCGCGGACAGGGCGAGCGAGGTGCCGAGGAAGCCGCGCCGGGCGAGCATCAGGTCGCTGCGGCTGAACTCGCTGATGAGCGCGACCGTCTGCGGCCCGGTCCAGGGCAGGTCGACGCCGGAGACGGAGGGCGACTGGTGGGCGGCGCGCAGGCCGAGGTCCTCGACGGCGACGACGCATCCGAAGCGCTCCGAGAACAGCTCGGAGAGGATGCGCGGAATGGGCTCGCGCGGATTCTCCCCGTCCAGCCAGCGCCGGACGCGGGAGGTGTCCGTGGAGATGTGATGAGCGCCCAACTGCCTGGCTCTGCGGTTCACTTGCCGCGCCAGCTCGCCCTTCGACCAGCCGCTGCGCACGAACCAAGAGGTGAGCATCTCGTTCGGGCGCTTCTCGGCGTTCGTACCGCCACCGCTACTGCCGCCCACTGGAACGCCCCCATCCCTCAAGACACTTGTACGCGGTCCTCGGTCAAGCCCTAACAGAATGCCGCGTGCCGCGGCCGCCCGTCCGGAGAATGTCACCCATCGAACGGGAAGCCGACTTGCCTCCGGCATACCCGCGGGCGCGCACTGCTCCCGACTCCATGCACTGAAAGTAATCCTACGATCACCTCTCCGGCGAGGGCGATCCCGGAAACGCCACCATTCGCCACCCCTTCGAATGAACTCCCGGACCGCCGCACGCGATTCACTTGACACAGAACAACCGAGAGTCGGCGGAACGGAGCACGCAGGGGCGCGGGTCGCGGGTCACACCACCCCCGAATCCCCCGAGCGCCGCGAGCACTTGGCGGCGGAAGTCGGCGAAAGTCAGCGAAAGTCGGCTTGAGACGTCCAAACAGTGACGCCGGGCACCACTCAAGACGGCTCAAGACAGCTTAAGACAGAGAGTCACGATCCGATTCCGTCACGTAACCACGGCGCACTCGACCCGTTGGAGGGGGCATGGGCTTCACGATCGGCGGCATCCGGGGGACCAAAGAGCCCCGTTCCGGTGACCGCGGAACAAAGGACTCGGGACTCCCGGAGGCGAAGGACACGGGCGGGACGGCCCGGGGCACGGGCGACCGCGAGCCCGGCCGCGCGAAGGAGCCCAAGGAGCCGCGCGCCACGTCGCGGCGGCGGGGCCGCGCCGCGTCCGACTGCACGGCGGTGGCGGAGTACACGGGCCTGTGGGGCTGGGCCGTGGTGCCCGGGGCGCGCGCCCAGGACGGGCGCTGCTCCTGCGGCGCCGCCGGGTGTCCGGCCCCCGGCGCACACCCCCTCGACTTCGCGCCGGAGGTCCCCGCGGGCGCCACGCTCGACGAAGTGACCGACGCCTGGGGGCAGTTCCCCGGGGCGGCCGTGATGCTGCCGGTCGGCCGGGCGTTCGACGTCATCGAGGTCGCGGAGACCGCCGGGCGCCGGGCCCTGGTGCGCCTGGAGCGGATGGGCCTGCCGCTCGGCCCGGTGGCGGCCACGCCCGACGGCCGCACGCACTTCCTGGTCGCGCCCGGCGCCGCCGCCGAACTCCCCCAGCTGCTCTACCGCATGGGCTGGGACGACGCGGCCCTGGACCTGCACGGCATCGGCCCCGGCAGCCACATCACCGCGCCGCCCTCCGACCGCGGCGGGCTCGGCCCGGTGCGCTGGCTGCGCGCCCCCGACCCGGACTCGGCGACGAGCCCTCCGCACGCCCGTCTCGTGCTCGGCACGCTGGCGTACGTGGCCCACCGCTCCCCGGCGTAACGCCCCGCACGCGCGCGGGGGCGCACTCCCCGCGCGTCGGCCGCCCCATACGGAAGGGCCCCGCCCCGGCTGCACCCCGGGGTGGGGCCCTTCTCCTTGATCCGCGCGGCTGAGCGGCCACGGTGTAGGCCGCCGCGGCACGGCAGCGCCCCGAAGGGGCGCGGGGCTGTGCCGATATGTGGCTCCGCCACGCGGGCGCGACCAGCCACCGGCGGCCCGCAGGTTCGGCACCGCGCTTCCCGCGAAGCGCCTAGTCGCCGATAAGGGCATCGACGAAGGCCTCGGGCTCGAAGGGCGCGAGGTCGTCCGCGCCCTCGCCCAGGCCCACCAGCTTGACCGGCACGCCCAGCTCGCGCTGGACGGCGACGACGATGCCGCCCTTGGCGGTGCCGTCGAGCTTGGTGAGGACGATGCCGGTGATGTCGACGACCTCGGCGAAGACCCGGGCCTGGACCAGGCCGTTCTGGCCGGTGGTGGCGTCCAGGACGAGCAGCACCTCGTCGAGCGGGGCGTGCTTCTCGACGACGCGCTTGACCTTGCCGAGCTCGTCCATCAGGCCGGTCTTGGTGTGCAGCCGGCCCGCGGTGTCGATGAGCACGACGTCGGCGCCCTCGGTGATGCCTTCCTTGACGGCGTCGAAGGCGATGGAGGCCGGGTCGCCGCCCTCGGGTCCGCGCACGGTGCGGGCGCCGACGCGGTCGCCCCAGGTCTGGAGCTGGTCGGCGGCGGCGGCGCGGAAGGTGTCGGCGGCGCCGAGGACGACCGAGCGGCCGTCGGCGACGAGGACGCGGGCGAGCTTGCCGGTGGTGGTGGTCTTGCCGGTGCCGTTCACGCCGACGACCATCACGATGCCCGGGGTCTCCAGGCCGGACTCGGTCTTGACGGCGCGGTCGAAGTCCGTGCCGACGAGCTGGAGGAGCTCCTCGCGCAGCAGGGTGCGCAGCTCCTGCGGGGTGCGGGTGCCGAGCACCTTCACGCGCTCGCGCAGCCGCTCGACGAGCTCCTGGGTGGGGGCGACGCCGACGTCGGCGGTGAGGAGCGTGTCCTCGATCTCCTCCCAGGTGTCCTCGTCGAGGTGCTCGCGGGAGAGCAGGGTCAGCAGGCCCTTGCCGAGCGCGTTCTGCGAGCGGGACAGGCGGGCGCGCAGCCGCACCAGGCGGCCCGCGGTGGGCTCCGGGGTCTCGATCTCCGGGGCTTCGGGGGCCTCGGGAGCCTCGGGCTCCTCGACCACGACGGGGGCGGACGCCGACGGCTCGGCGACCGGCAGGTCCACCTCCTCGATGGTGCGGCGCGGCTCGTCGCGCGGCGTCTCGGCCTCGTCGCCGACGTGCGGCTCGGCGGGGGGTGCGGTGATGGTGGGCGTGCTCGACGGGGCCTGGGACGGCGGCAGCTGCTTCTTCTTGCGGCTGCCGACGACGAGCCCGCCGATCGCGCCGACCACGACCACGGCGATGACTACAGCGAGGATGACGATTTCCATAACCCACCCAGTATCAGTCATGGCTCGCCCACGGGCCCCCCTTGTGGCTTCCTCCAAAAGACATAGGCCACTAGCCGGGATTACTCGGACTAAAGTACGATGGAAGAGGCTGCGTCAACGCGCGTAGAGTCCCATCCGAAGAAAACCCCCACCGGCTGCGACAACGTCGACGCAGACCGAGCGAGAGGCACGGAACTCCCCCTCATGAGCACCACCGCCGAAACCGCCGAACACGAAGGCGCCCTGGAGACCAGGGGTCTGGAGCCGGTCCCCGACTCCGAACGCCACGGCAGGACCCGCGAGCTGTTCCCCACCTGGGTCGCCGCCAACATCAGCGTGCTGCTGCTCACCATGGGCGCGGGCCTCATCGTCTCGAACGAGCTGAACTTCTGGCAGGTCCTGGTCGTCGCCCTCGTCTCGCCCGTCCTGAGCTACGGCCTGGTGGGCCTGGTCTCCATCGCGGGCAAGCGCGGCGGCTCGCCGGGCATGACGCTCTCGCGCGCGGTCTTCGGCCAGCGCGGCAACCTCTTCCCCGGCGCGCTGATCTGGGTCGCCCGCTGGGGCTGGGAGACGATCAACGCGGTCACGGGCGCGTACGCGATCCTCACCGTGCTCGACATCTGCTTCGGCGTGAAGGCGAACACGGCCCTGAAGGTCGTCACCCTGCTCGCCTTCGTCGCCGCCACGTTCCTCATCTCGGGCCTCGGCCGCAAGGTGCTGCACGTGTGCAGCCAGTGGTCGACGTACCTCTTCGGCGCGTTCAGCGTCCTGGTGCTCGTCTACCTCCTGAAGAACACCGACTGGTCGCAGGTCTTCGACAAGCCCGCGGGCTCCACCGCGATGATGATCGCGGGCATCGGCACCATCGCCGCGGGCGGCATCAGCTGGGTCCCCACCGGCCCGGACTTCACCCGCTACCTGCCGCGCACGGCGCCGAGCAAGCCGCTGGTCGGCCACGCCGTCGGCGGTGCCGCGATCGTCGTCGTGCCGATGGTCCTGATGGGCGCCGTCATGGCCGTCTCCACGCCGAGCCTGTCCTCCGCACAGGACCCGGTCGCCTTCCTCGGCGACCTGCTGCCGACGTGGATCGCCGTGCCGTACCTGATCATGGCCCTGATCGGCATGCTCCTGATCAACTCGATGTCGATGTACTCGGCGGGCTTCACCGCGATGACCCTCGGCATCAAGGTCCCGCGCGCGTGGGCGGTCAGCGTGAACGCGATCATCAGCCTGATCTTCGGCTACCTCCTGATGAACGTGGCGACGAGCTTCATGGGCTCGTTCATCTCCTTCCTGACGCTGCTCGCCGTCGCCTTCTCCGCCTGGATCGGCGTCTTCGGCATCGACATGCTGCGCCGCAGGACGTACGACGGCGAAGGCCTGATGGACACCACGCGCACCAGCGTCTACTGGTACAAGGCGGGCTTCGCCTGGCAGGCGATGACCTCCTGGGCCGTCGCGCTCCTCGTGGGCCTGCTCTTCACCAAGGTCGACTGGTTCAGCGGCCCGCTCGCCACGTCCTGGGTCGGCCGCAACGGCCTGGGCTGGCTCGTGACGATCCTGGTCGCCGGGGCGCTGTACGCGCTCCTGCCGCGCCAGCCGCTCCCCGAGGGCGACGCGAAGGCCCCGGCCGCCGCGGCCGAGCCGGTCTCCGCCAAGGCGTGAGCCCGACGGGCCGTCCCCGGCGGCCCGGCTGCCGTACGCCCCTGTTCATCTGACACTGCGTCAGCTAGCGTCCCCCTTCGCCGCCCACGGCCCGCCGCCGATGCGGGTCCCGGTGAAGGGGGACGTTGCGCATGCCCGTCACAGTCGTCCGCTTCAACCTCGTCGACCCGGCGTCGCGGGAGCTCGGCGCGCGCTACCGGGCCGCCGTGGAGATGGCCGCCTACGCCGACGCCCACGGTGTCAGCACGGTCCAGACCGAGGAGCACCACGGCGCGGCCAACAACTGGCTCCCCTCGCCGCTGACCTTCGCGGGCGCGGTGTTCGGCGCCACCCGACGCGTCCTCGTCACCGTCTCGGCCGCCATCGGCCCCCTGTACGACCCGCTGCGCCTCGCCGAGGACGTCGCCGTGCTCGACCTGCTCAGCGGCGGCCGCCTGGTCACGGTGGCGGGCATCGGCTACCGGCCCGAGGAGTACGCGGCCCTCGGCGTCGACTGGGCCCGGCGCGGCGCGCTCCAGGACGAGCTCCTGGAGACCCTGCTGCGGGCCTGGACCGGCGAGGAGTTCACCTTCCGCGGGCGCAGGGTCCGCGTGACGCCGCGCCCCGGCACCCGGCCCCATCCGCTGCTCCTGGTGGGCGGCTCCTCGCGGGCGGCGGCGCGCCGCGCGGCCCGGCTCGGCCTGCCCTTCTTCCCCAGCGCGCACCTGCCGGAGCTGGACGCGTACTACCGGCGCAAGCTCACGGAGTACGGCACCGAGGGCTGGACCACGATGCCCGCGGCGCAGACCCCGCTGCTGCACCTGGCCGAGGACCCGGACCGCGCCTGGGCGACGTACGGCGAGCACTTCCTGCACGAGGCGCGCGCCTACGCGTCCTGGCAGTCGGGCGGCGTCCGCTCGGCGGTGCGGTCGACGGCCACGACGGTCGACGAGCTGCGCGCGGAGGGCGTGTACCGCGTCCTCACGCCGGACGAGTGCGTGGCGCACGCGGCGGGCGGCGCGCCGAGCCTCGTGCTGCATCCGCTGGTCGGCGGGATGCCGGTGGACGAGGGCTGGCGGGGCCTGCGCCTGTTCGGCGAACGCGTACTGCCCCGGCTCAGGGACGTCGGGTCCTTGAGCCGGGGCAGCTTTCCGCAGGAGGAGGGGGCAGCGGGGTCTTAGCCCATCTCCTCCAGGGTCTTGCCCTTCGTCTCCTTGACGAACTTCAGGACGAAGGGGATCGAGAGGGCCGCGAAGGCGCCGTAGATGATGTACGAGCCGCTCAGGGACCACTCGGACATGCTCGGGAAGGTCTTGGTGATCGCGAAGTTGGCCAGCCACTGGGCGGAGGCGGCCACGCCGAGACCGGCGGCGCGGATGCGGTTGGGGAAGATCTCGCCGAGGAGCACCCAGACCACCACGCCCCAGGAGAAGGCGAAGAAGAGCACGAAGGCGTTGGCGGCGATGATCGCGACCAGGCCCTGCGCGTGCGGCAGCGAGACGTCGTCACCGGAGCCGCTGCGGTAGGAGAACGCCCACGCCATGGTGAACAGGGCCGCCGCCATGCCCGCGGAGCCGATCAGGGCCAGCGGCTTGCGGCCGATGCGGTCGACCAGGACCATCGCGATCACCGTACCGACGATGTTCACGATCGAGGTCTCGAAGGAGTACAGGAACGAGCTGGACGGGTCCTTGCCGATCGACTGCCACAGCTGGTTCGAGTAGTAGAAGATCACGTTGATGCCGACGAGCTGCTGGAAGACCGAGAGCCCGATGCCGATCCAGATGATCGGCAGGAAGCCGCCCCGGCCGCCGAGCAGGTCCTTGAACGTGGACTTGTGCTCGCTGCGCATGCCCATGTTGATCTGCGCGATGCGCTGGTCCAGGTTGACGTCCTTGCCCTCGACGTCGGCGAGCACCTTGCGGGCCTCGGCGTCGCGGCCCACGGAGATCAAGAAGCGCGGCGACTCGGGAATCGCGAGGGACAGCAGGCCGTAGAGGACGGCCGGGACGACCATGACGCCGAGCATCCACTGCCAGGCTTCGAGGCCCGCGAGCTTGCCGCGCTGATCGCCGTCGGCCATGTTCAGGATGCCCCAGTTGACCAGCTGCGACACGGCGATGCCGATGACGATGGCGGCCTGCTGGAAGGAGGCGAGGCGGCCCCGGTAGGCGGGCGGCGCGACCTCGGCGATGTAGGCCGGGCCGATCACGGAGGCCATGCCGATGCCGATGCCGCCGATGAGGCGCCACACCGTCAGGTCCCAGGCGGCGAACGGCAGGGCCGAGCCGATGGCGCTGGCCGCGAACAGGACCGCGGCGATCTGCATGACGCGGATGCGGCCGATGCGGTCCGCGACCCGGCCGGCGACGGCGGCGCCGACGGCACAGCCGAGCAGCGCGGTGGCGATGATCCAGCCGAGCAGGTTGGCGTCCACGTCGAACCGGTGCTGAATGGCCACCGTGGCGCCATTGATCACGGAACTGTCGTAACCGAAGAGGAATCCGCCCATCGCGGCTGCCGCCGTGATGAAGATGACATGGCCGAGATGGTCCGGGTGGGCCTCCCGGGCCCGTGGTGTCGGCGGCTGCGCTGTGCTGGTCACGTGTACTCCTCGGGCCACCGGCGTCGCTGCCGGGGTGGGGGCGAGCTCTTCAAGTGGCGCACAACTTCACGCCGCCCACCACCTGAAGGTAAAAGCAACGTTGCAGAGACTATGCCTTCAAGTTTCGAAGTCAATACCTCATGGAGAACCAGCTGAATCAACACCGGTCACGGTTTGACTTCAAGAGTTGAAGCGGAATGAAGTTGATCAAGAAAGGCTCAGCGCAGCCGCTGGCTGATCACCTTGGAGACGCCGTCGCCCTGCATCGAAACGCCGTAGAGCGCGTCGGCGACCTCCATCGTGCGCTTCTGGTGCGTGATCACGATGAGCTGCGAGGCCTCCTGGAGCTCCTGCATGATGCGGATGAGCCGCTGGAGGTTGGTGTCGTCGAGCGCCGCCTCCACCTCGTCCATCACGTAGAACGGGCTGGGCCGCGCCTTGAAGATCGACACCAGGAGCGCCACGGCCGTCAGCGACCGCTCGCCGCCGGAGAGCAGCGAGAGCCGCTTGACCTTCTTGCCGGGCGGACGGGCCTCGACGTCGACACCCGTGGCGAGCATGTTGTCGGGATCGGTCAGGATCAGCCGTCCCTCGCCGCCCGGGAAGAGGCGGCTGAAGACGCCCTCGAACTCCCGGGCCGTGTCCCGGTAGGCCTCGGTGAAGACCTGCTCGACGCGCTCGTCGACCTCCTTCACCACCTGGAGGAGGTCGGTGCGGGTCTTCTTCAGGTCCTCCAGCTGCTCGGAGAGGAACTTGTGACGCTCCTCCAAGGCCGCGAACTCCTCAAGGGCGAGCGGATTGACCTTCCCCAACTGCTGGTACGCCCGTTCGGCTGACTTCAGCCGCTTCTCCTGCTCTCCACGGACGTACGGCCGCGGCTGGTTGCGCGGATGCGCGGGGTCCTCCGACAGCTCCTCGCCCTCGGCGGGGGGCGAGGGCGGCACGAGCTGATCGGGCCCGTAGTCGGCCACGAGCCCCGCCGGTTCCACACCGAGCTCCTCCAGCGCCTTGGTCTCCAGCTGCTCGATCCGCAGCCGCTTCTCCGCGCCGAGTACCTCGCCCCGGTGAACCGAATCCGTCAGCTTGTCGAGCTCCGCCTTGAGGTCGCGCCCCTGGTTCCGCGCGGCGGCGAGGTCCCGCTCGCGCGCCTCCCTGGCCCGCTCGGCCGCCGCCCGCTCCTCCTCGGCCCGGACCAGGGAGACCTCGACGTGCGCGAGCAGCTGACGGGCCCCGGACGCGACGGCCGCGGCGACCGCGGCCTCGTGCCGCAGCCTGGCCCGGTGCCGCTCCGCACGCGCGCGTGCCTCGCGCTCGGCACGGGCGGCCCGGTCGAGCGATTCGGCCCGCCCGGCGAGCCCCTTCACCCGCTCCTCGTGCGTACGGACCTGGAGGCGGGCCTCCATCTCGGTCTGGCGGGCGTTGGCGCCGTCGGCCGCGAGCCGGTCCCGCACCCCGGTGTCCGGCTCCTCGTCCGCGGGCATCTCCTCGGCCACGGCCAGCCGCTCGGCCAGCTCCTCGGCCTCCCACCGCGCCTTCTCCAGGGCCTGCTGGGCCTTGGCGGCGGCCGCGGCGGACCGCTCGGCCTCACCGGCGGCGCCGCGCGCCTGGCCCGCGAGGCCGCCGAGCCGCTGCGCGACGGCGGACTTCTCCCGGTCGGCGGTGCGCCGCCGCTCCCCCAGCTCCTCCACGAGCGCGGCGCACTCCCGGCGCCGCTCGTCGGCGGCCCGCTGCTCCCGCGTCAACTCCTCGCAGCGCACGCCGAGTTCGTCCAGCTCGGCGGCGGCTTCGGCCACCGCGGCCTGCACCTCAAGGAGGCTGGGCGCACCCGCGGAGCCGCCCTGTGCGAAGTGCGCCCCGAGCAGGTCGCCGTCGGCGGTGACCGCGGTCAGCTCCGGGTGCGCGTACACCAGGTCCTCGGCGTCCTCGAGGGTGCCGACGACGACGATGCCGCGCAGCAGCCGCCGCACGGAGGGCAGCAGTTCGGCGGGGCCGCGCACGAGGTCGGCGGCGCGGGGCGGCCCGTCCTCCGCGGCCCCGCCCGCGGCCTCGCCCGTAGGGGCGGGCCCCTCGGTGTCGGCGGCCCCCGCGAGCAGGAGCGCGGCCCGCCCCGCGTCCTGCTTGCGCAGCAGGCGGATCGCTTCTGCGGCGGACGCGGGCGTCGTGACGGCGATGGCGTCGGCCGCCGCGCCGAACGCCGCCGCCACCGGCACCTCGAAGCCCGGCGCGACGGAGAGGAGTTCGGCCGCGGGCCCGAGCAGGCCTGTGAGCTGCTCCTTCGCGGCGAGCAGCGCGCCCGAGCCGTCCTTGCGGCGCAGCCCGAGCGCGAGCGCCTCGTGCCGGGCGGCGACGGCGGCCCGCTTCCGCTCGGCGGCGGTGGCCGCTTCCCGGGCCGCCGCCAGCGCGGCCTCGGCGTCGGCGAGGGCCCGGCGGGCCTCCTCGTGCCGCTCACCGAGCTCCGCGTCGCCCGCGTCGAGCCCGTCGACCTCGGCCTTGAGCTGCTCGTACTCCTCCTGCGCCGCGGCGGCCCGCTCCTGGGCCTCGTCGCGCGCCAGGACGAGCCGGTCGATCTCGGCCTGGGCGGAAGCGGCCCGCGAACGGGCCGCGTTGACCTGGCCGCCGAGCCGTGCGAGGCCTTCGCGCCGGTCAGCGATGGCCCGGGCCACGTCCTTCAGGCGCCGCTCCTCGGCGGCGAGGTCCCGCTCCAGGTCGGCCCGGTGCGCGACGGTGTCGTCGAGGGCGTGCTGCGCGGCCTCCAGGGCGGCTTCCAGCTCGGCCTCCTGCTCGCGGACGCGGGCGGCCTCGCGCTCCATGTCCTCCGGGTCGCGGCCGCGCCGCTCCTCCGCCGGCGCGGAGGTGGCGCTGGTGACCCGGGCGTCGGCGAGCGAGACGGTGCCGCGCACCCGCTCGGCCAGCTGCGACAGCTCGTACCAGGTCTGCTGGGCGCGCTGGAGGCGCGGGGTGAGCCGACGGACCTCGTCCTCCAGCTGGGCCTCGCGCGTCAGGGCCGCCTTCAGCTCCGCCTCGGCGGCGTCCCTGCGGGCCTTGAGCGCGGCCTCGTCGGCGACCTCCGTGTTCAGGGCCTCGCGCAGGCCGACCAGGTCGTCGGCGAGCAGCCGGAGGCGGGCGTCGCGCAGGTCGGCCTGGATGACGGCGGCGCGGCGCGCGACGGCCGCCTGCCGCCCGAGCGGCTTGAGCTGGCGGCGCAGCTCGTCGGTGAGGTCCTGCACCCGCGCGAGGTTGGCCTGCATCGCGTCCAGCTTCCGCAGCGCCTTCTCCTTGCGCTTGCGGTGCTTGAGGACGCCCGCGGCCTCCTCGATGAAGGCCCTGCGGCCCATGGGGTCGGCGTGCAGGACGGAGTCGAGCTGGCCCTGCCCGACGATGACGTGCATCTCGCGGCCGATGCCGGAGTCGGAGAGCAGCTCCTGGATGTCGAGCAGACGGCAGGTGTCGCCGTTGATCTGGTACTCGCTGCCGCCGTTGCGGAACATGATCCGCGTGATCGTTACTTCGGCGTACTCGATGGGCAGCGCGCCGTCGGAGTTGTCGATGGTGAGGGAGACCTCGGCGCGGCCGAGCGGCGGGCGGCCCGTGGTGCCCGCGAAGATCACGTCCTCCATCTTGCCGCCGCGCAGCGACTTGGCGCCCTGCTCCCCCATGACCCAGCTCAGCGCGTCCACGACGTTGGACTTGCCGGAGCCGTTGGGTCCGACGACGCAGGTGATGCCCGGCTCGAACTTCAGCGTCGTGGCGGACGCGAAGGACTTGAAGCCGCGCAGTGTCAGGGCCTTGAGGTGCACGCCGCTGGACTCTACCTTTCGCCGAGAGTTCACCGAGGGAACGCACGGGCCGTTTCACGGAGGAAGGTGCAGGGCACATCAGAGTCAAGGAATGACCTCGCACCGGGGCATGGACAGCCAAGTTCTGGGCACGGCTTGACCGTTCGGCGTCCGGCTCCCGGTCCCGCGCACGCACGGCGTGCGTCCGGCACGACACGGCGGACGACAAAAGAAGAAGGGACGCCGAAGCGTCCCTTGCAGATCTCTTGAAGCAGAGCTCTTGGGTCAAGCGGTTGATACGGGCATCGTGACCACGTCGCACCGCCCACGCGGCCGTTCCGGCGTTCCCGCGCACTTGGCGATACGCGGGAGTACGTCACGGGGACGTGCGAAGTGCCGGGCCCGGGGTGGCGTGGGTCAGGTGAGCGCAGGCTCCGCCTGGGGTACGTCGATGCTCTCCAGGAGCGATTCGTGAGAAGCGGCAGCCGTCAGCGCGTCGTTCTCCGCCTGGATCCTGACCAGCTCGGATTCCAGGTCCTGGACGCGCTGCTGGAGCCGTCGCATCTCGGCGAGAAGTCGCGGGTCGCTGCCGCCGACGTAACCGAGAAGCGCCTTTGCCATGATGGATGGTCCTCCACACTGAGTGACCGACCGAATCGGTGTGGGTCGTGAGGGAATCGCACCCGCGGTGCCTGGCACTCTTCGGTTCTTGCTGGGTCTTACTTGGCCGTTCTCACATGCCAAACAGCGAGGATGCGCGGGGCTTCCAGCGTCTCACCAAAAAGTTTGACGGTCAACACGATCACACCCCGTATTGACGGGCATCCCGGGGGCACACGGCGGTCGAATCCGCTGCGGCGCCTCTCCTTCGGGGCCCTGGGGGTGTGGAGATCATCCTTACCCGCGGAGCCTGCCACGGCAAGGGCTTCTTGGCAATCACCAGGCCTTTTTTGCCCCAGAGGGCCGTCGCGCCCCCAGGAGGACCGCGCGTGCGCCGGCTCCCCGGAGGCGCGGCGTCAGCGAATCGCGAACGAGTCGTAACCGCCCCGCGGCGTGTCCCAGATCTCAGTCACACCGTCGACCCGGCCGGGAGTGTCGCCCGTCTCGAGCCAGTCGAGGAGCGCCTCGCACCCGGCCCGGGGGCCCTCGGCGACGACTTGCACACGGCCGTCGTCGAGATTGAGAGCAAAACCACTCAGGCCGCCGATCTCCAGGGCCCTGGCCCGCGTGAACCAGCGGAATCCCACGCCTTGCACACGGCCGCGCACCCAGGCGGTGAGCCGGACTTCTTCGTTCATAAGGTGCACGCTAACCGGCCAATCGCACAGGGAGCACTTCGCCCCCTTGTGCCATCGCGTACAGTCGCGACTCGACGCGCCTCACCCGTACGGGCGAGTCACGTGGACCGTCAGGACGACGCCGGGGCACATGACCGGGCGTCTCGACGAAAGGCCAGACATGGGACGCCACCGACGCTCCGCCGCCGGCCGCGCCGCCACCGGCCGCGCCGATCACGCGAACCCGTCCGACGCCGCCGAAAGCCCTGCCTCCCCCGATACCCCGGTGGGGCCGTTCCACACCCCTGGCCCCGACGTCACCTCCGGCACCGGGTCCCGGCCGCGCTCGCACCGCCGCAAGGCCCGTGCGGCCACGCCGGTGCGCACCGGGCTCCTCGGGGTCTCCGCCGCCGTCGCCATGGGTGCCGTCGCGGTCGCCTCGGGGCTGCTGCCCGGCGGCGACACCTACACCTTCGGCGGGAGCGACGGCGCGGGCGCCATGAGCTCCGCCACCTCCCCCTCCGACCTGGACCCGCAGGGCGGCGACTCCGGCACCGCCGAGCGCGGCCCGGCCCGGGCGCCCGGCACGGGGCGCGCCGAGGCCCCGGCCCCCACGCCCTCACCGGCGGCCAGTGACAAGCCGTCCGCGAAGCCGTCGAAGAAGCCCCCGGCCGAGCCGCCCCGGGGCGAGGACCGGGACGACGCCGACCGGGCCGACCGCGACGAGGCCCCGGACGAGAAGACGGAGAAGCCCGCCCCGCCGCGCGCCGACGAGCCCGAGCCCACCCCGCCCGTGCCCCGGCCCGAGCCGTCCACGGGGGACAGCTCCGCCGAGGCCCAGGTGCTCGCGCTGGTCAACGAGGAGCGCGCCAAGGTGGGCTGCCGCCCCGTGAGCGCGGACGGCAGGCTGGCCGCGCTCGCCGAGGGGTTCAGCGCGGACATGGCCGAGCGCGGCTTCTTCTCGCACACCGACCCGGACGGCGCGACCCCGTGGGACCGCGCCGAGAAGGCCGGGATCAAGGACCTCGGCGGGGAGAACATCGCCCGCGGCCAGGCCGACGCCCAGGCCGTGATGGACGCCTGGATGAACAGCCCGGGCCACCGGGCGAACATCCTCAACTGCGACTACAAGACCCTCGGCGTCGGCGCGCACTTCGCGCCGGGCGGCCCGTGGTGGACGCAGGACTTCGGCTTCTGAGGAACCCCCGCCCCGCGCGGCCCGGACCGCCGCGCCCCGCGCAGGCAGCGGTCCCGGCGGGCGGCGGCTCAGGCCGCGACGGCCGCGCGGCCCGCGACGAAGGCGCGCGCGGTCTCCGTGACGCGGCGGCCGAGGTGCTCGGCCGTGGCGATGTCCGCCTTGTGCACGGCCTCCGGGCCCTCGTCCGAGTTGGTCTGGGCAGCGGCGCCCGAGAAGAAGCCGAGGCGGTTGAGGTCGCTCTCGGAGCCCGTGGAGGAGTTCCAGCCCGGGAACAGGCCGAGGTTCACCCAGTGCATGCCCTGCTGCGCGGCGAGCGTCTGGAAGTACTGGAGCGTGTGCAGCTTGTCACCACTCTTGGACGCCGAGTTGGTGAAGCCCGCGGCGATCTTGTCCTGCCAGGCGCGGGTGAACCAGCGCTTGGAGGAGGCCTCCGCGAAGACGTGGAAGGCGCCCGACGCGGTGCCCATGTAGGTGGGCGAGCCGAAGACGATCGCGTCGGCGGCGTCCAGGAGCTCCCACTGGGCGTCGGTGATCTCGTCGACCTTGACCAGGTGCACGGTGGCACCGGCGTCGACGGCACCGGCGCGCACGGCCTCGGCGACGACAGCGGTGTGGCCGAAGCCGGAGTGGTAGGCGATGGCGACGACGGGGCTGGTCATGGGGGTGCTCCTCGGGTGGGCGCGTTCGGGGACGACGGCGGCACCCAGGTGCTCACCGCTGCACCAAGGAAAGCACTAACTTCTAGTTAGCGCAATCTCTCGGCTAGCGCTGCGCCCGAGTACGCTTGTGATATGGACTCCACCGCACCCGCCGAGAAGACCTCCGATCCGGATCTGGCGTACGACGTGTTCGCCCGGAACTGTCCCTCGCGGACCACGCTCGAACACGTGACGGGACGCTGGGGCGCGCTGACGCTCGGCGCGCTGCACGACAGCACGTTCCGGTTCAACGAACTGCGCCGCCGCGTCGACGGCGTGAGCGAGAAGATGCTGTCGCAGACGCTGCATGCCCTGGAGCGGGACGGCCTGGTGCACCGCGAGGCCCAGCCCACCAACCCGCCGCGCGTGGACTACCGGCTCACCCCGCTCGGCCGGCGGATCGCCGAGCACCTGCTCGCGCTCATCCACTTCGTGGAGGGCTCCCAGGACGCCGTCGGCGAGGCCCAGCGCGCCTATGACAGCCGCGACGGCCTGGGCGGACGCTGACAGCGCGGGCAGAAGTAGCTGGAGCGGTTCATCCAGGGCCGCCGGCGCATGAGCGTGCCGCACCGGCGGCACGGCTCGCCCTCGCGGCCGTACGCGTCCAGGGACCGGTCGAAGTAACCCGACTCCCCGTTCACGTTCACATAGAGGCTGTCGAAGCTCGTGCCGCCGACGGCGAGCGCCGCGTTCATCACGTCCCGTACGTGACCGAGGAGTTCCCAGGTGCGCGGGCGGGTGAAGGTGGCCGTGGGGCGCTCGTAGTGCAGCCGGGCGCGCCAGAGCGCCTCGTCCGCGTAGATGTTGCCGACGCCGCTGATCAGCGACTGGTTCAGGAGCGCGCGCTTGATGGTCGTACGGCTGCGGCGCAGTGCCTCGTGGAAGACCTCGGCGTCGAACTGCTCGTCCAGCGGGTCGCGGGCGATGTGCGCGATGACGTCGGGCAGCCCGTCCGGGGCGGTGTCGTGCAGCGAGAGGCCGCCGAAGGTGCGCTGGTCGACGAAGCGCAGCTCCGTGCCCACGTCGTCGGCGAAGCGGACCCGGATCCTCAAGTGCTTCTCGTCCGGGGCCTCCCGGGTCTTCACCAGGAGCTGCCCGCTCATGCCCAGATGCGCGAGGACGGCACTGCCGGTGTCCTCGACGGGGAGCCACAGATACTTGCCGCGGCGGCTCGGGGCGCCGATGCGCTGCCCCTTCAGGCGGTGCGCGAAGTCGTCCGCGCCCGCGATGTGCCGCCGGACGGCACGCGGGTGCAGCACCTCTACGTCGGCGACGGTCCGGTGCGCCACCCAGCGCGCGAGGCCCCGCCGCACGACCTCTACCTCGGGCAGCTCGGGCACGGCTCTCCTCGGGTGGGACGCGCTGATGGTCGTGGCAGCGTACCGCGCGGGCGCGGGGCCGCCGCCGCGGGATCCGACGACAGAGCGCACCCCCGCGGGACCGAGTCCTGCGGGGGTGCGCTGAGCCTTTGGTCAGGCGGTCGCGGCGCCCGGGGACGACGGACCGTCGCCCTCGTCCGGCTTGCCGCTCTCGGCGGCCTTGGCACGCTCGTCCGCGGCCGAGCGGATCGCACGCCACGCGGATTCCGCGGCCTGCTGCTCCGCTTCCTTCTTGCTGCGGCCGGTGCCGGTGCCGTACGAGACGCCTCCGACGCGGGCGGCAGCAGTGAAGGTCTTCTCGTGATCCGGTCCGCTCTCCGAGACGAGGTACTCGGGCACGCCGAGGCTCTCCATCGCGGTGAGCTCCTGGAGGCTGGTCTTCCAGTCCAGGCCGGCTCCGAGGTTCGAGGACTTCTCGATCAGCGGGTCGAAGAGCCGGTGCACCAGCTCGCTCGCCGCCTCGAGGCCCTGATCCAGATAGACCGCGCCGATCACCGCTTCCAGGGTGTCGGCGAGGATGGAAGCCTTGTCCCGGCCGCCCGTGCCCTCTTCGCCCCGGCCGAGCCGGATGAAGGAGCCGAGGTCGAGCCCGCGGCCCACCTCCGCAAGCGCACGCGAGTTGACCACCGCGGCCCGCAACTTGGCCAGCTGGCCTTCGGGCAGGTCGGGGTGGGTGCGGTACAGCGTGTCCGTGACGACGAGGCCGAGCACGGAGTCCCCGAGGAACTCCAGACGCTCGTTCGTCGGCAGACCGCCGTTCTCGTACGCGTACGAACGGTGGGTCAGCGCGCGCACCAGAAGGGCGGACTCGAGTCGGTACCCGAGCCGCCCTTCCAGAAGCGTGTGGGACGAGGCCGCGTTGTTGCTGTCTGCCATCTTGGCGTCTTCCGCCTTCTTAGGGCTAGACACAGCGCCTCTCACCAGCCGCTCAGACCTCGAGGACCTGGCGCTTGTTGTAGGTGCCGCAGCTCGGGCACGCGATGTGCTGCTGCTTCGGCTCCTGGCAACGCTCACACGAAACCAGGGGGGTGACCGCAGCCTTCCACTGCGACCGGCGGTGGCGCGTGTTGCTGCGCGACATCTTCCGCTTCGGAACAGCCACGGCTACTTCTCCTGCTTCTCGTCGGCGTGCGCTGATCGAGGCGCGCCGCCGCTCATCTCGTCCTTCTCGCCGCCCTTGATGGAATCGGCGAGTCCCTGCAGTGCCGCCCAACGGATGTCGACGGCATCGTGGTGGTGGTCCGGGTCGCCCGTGAGCCGCGCTCCGCATTCGGAGCACAGACCCTCACAGTCTTCCTGGCACACCGGCTGCATCGGCAGTGCGAGCACCACCGCATCACGCAGCACGGGCTCGAGGTCGAACATGCCGTCCTCGATGAAGAGCCTGTCCTCGTCTTCCTCGGCGTCGTCGGCCGGTTCCGCTGCGCGGCCCCGGTCGTCGGCGTCAGGGTACGAGAACATCTCCTGGAAGTCCGCGTCGAGCTCCAGCTCGAGCGGCTCCAGACACCTTACGCACTCCCCCTTGGCCGATGCACGGGCGGTGCCTGTGACAAGCACCCCTTCCATGACCGACTCCAGGCGGATCTCCAGCTCCACCGGAGCGCCCTCGGGCACTCCGACGACACCCTCGACACCGAACGGCGCCGGGGCGCCGGGAGCGTCGATGGTGCGGGTCAGCCGCTGCATGGCACCGGGACGCCGGCCCAGCTCGTGCGTGTCGAACACGAGGGGGTTGCGGTGGTCGAGGCGCGTACTCAGGGCTTTTCCTGCTTTCGAGATCCTGGGATGGGGCAAGGGGGCCACCACGCGGACGCCTCGGAACCGAGGCCTGAGCGGGCAGCGCTGATCGCGGACATACGCGCGACCGAAGAGCCAGGATACTGGACCAATCGCTCTCGGCCCAATCCGGCCCCGGCGAACCGGCCGGACCCGCGCGAGAGCGGCCCTAGCGCCCCTGCTCGTACTGGCGCAGTTGCTCCGCGCTGATCATGGTGGTGTCGAAGAGGCTGGTCTCGTCGAGCACCGCGGGGGCCTGGCCCTGCTGACCGTAGCCCTGCGCCTGCTGCGGGGCGTACTCCTGCCGCTGGTACGCGTACGGGTCCTGGGGATAGCCGTACGGATCCTGCTGGCCGTACGGCTGCTGGTAGGCGTACGGGTCCTGCCCGCCGTACTGGTCCTGGTGACCGTACTGACCCTGCTGGTCGTACGCGTACGGATCGGGCTGGTGGTCGGGGCGCGGCGGGGCGTACGGCTCCTGGGCGGGGACGCGGGGTGCGGAAGGGGCGCCCGAGGCCGCCGGTGCGCTCCCCGCGCGCGGGGGCTCGGGGGTCTCGGCGAGGTCCGCGAGGTAGTCGGCGTCGGAGGTGTGGCCCGTGCGCCCGGCGCGCTCGGCGTCGGCGTGCGCGCCGAGCTCGCTCAGCTCGTCCGCGGGGGCGCGGCCCTGGAGCTTCTGGCGGCCCCGGCCGACGGCCTCCAGGGTCTTGGCGAGGACCGCCTCGAAGGCGCCGAGCTTGGCGTCCACGTACGCGTCGGCGTCGCGGCGCAGCGTCTCCGGGTCGTGGCTGCGCTCGGGGGCGTCCTCGTCCGCGTAGCCGTGCTCGTCCAGGCCGGGGCCCGTGCCGAGCAGCTTCTCGCGGCCGCGGCCGACGGAGCCGAGGGTCTTGGTGAGGACGACCTCGAAGTTGGCGAGCTTGGAGTCCACGTAGTCGTCGGCCTCGGCACGGATCTCCTCGGCGTCCCGGCGGGCCTCGGTGACGATGCGGTCGGCCTCTCCCTGGGAGCGGCGCGCGACCTCCGTGTCGGAGATCAGCGAGCCGCGCTCCGCGTGCGCGGACTCGATGATCCGGTCCGCCTCCTGCCGGGCCCGCTCGACGAGCTGCTCGCGGCCGCCGATCAGCTCCTGGGCCTGGGCGAGGGAGCCCGGCAGGGCCTGGCGCACCTCTTCGAGCATCGACAGGAGCTGTGCGCGGTTGACCACGCAGGAGGCCGACATGGGCATGGACTTGGCGCTGCCGACCGCCTCGGCGATCTCGTCGATCTTCTTCTGCACGTCCACCGCGGGCTCGCCACTCTCTACAGCTTGTTGGGAGACGGACGGGACGACTGTAGCCCCTGATCAGCCCTTGGCGAGGCGCTTGTTGAGGGCTTCGAGCACGACCGGGGGAACGAGGTGCGCGATGTCGCCGCCCCAGGACGCGACCTCCTTGACGAGCGAGGAGGACAGGAAGCTGTAGGCGGGGTTGGTGGGCACGAACAGCGTCTCGACGCCGGAGAGGCCGTTGTTCATCTGGGCCATCTGCAGCTCGTAGTCGAAGTCGCTGACCGCGCGCAGGCCCTTGACGATGGCCGGGATGTCGCGCTCCTTGCAGAAGTCCACCAACAGGCCGTGGAACGACTCCACTTCCACGTTGCCGAACTCGCGGGTGACCTGACGGATCAGGTCGATGCGCTCCTCGATCTCGAAGAGGCCCTTCTTCGACATATTGATCATCACCGCGACGTGCACGACGTCGTACAGCTTGGAGGCGCGGGCGATGATGTCCAGGTGTCCATTGGTGATGGGGTCGAACGACCCCGGACAGACGGCGCGGCGCAACGGAAGTCCCTCGCTCTCCGGTCGGGTCATGGCGCGATTTCTTGTTCGTCGCACGTAGAGGCGGCGCGACCGTACCAAAACGTGCCTTCGCCGTAGCGACGGGACCTCAGCCCCTCGAAGCCGTCCGGCCAGTCGAAGACTCCGCCTCTCGTACTGCGTTCAACGGTGACGAGCGCGTCGTCCGCGAGCCAGCTTCCCGAGCGGAGTGTGAGGAGGATCTCCCGGAGATCGTCATCTCCCACCGCATAGGGGGGGTCGAGGAACACCAGGTCATAGGGGGCGCTAGGGGTGCTTTCCCGGATGACTTGAGCGGCTTTTCCTGCTCGGACGTCGGCGCCGGGCAGGCCGATCGCCCGGACGTTCTCCCGGATCGTGCGGACCGCGCGGGCGTCGGTCTCGACGAGCAGGGCGTGCGCGGAGCCCCGGGACAGGGCCTCCAGGCCGACGGCGCCGGAGCCCGCGTAGAGGTCGAGGACGCGGGTGCCGTCGAGCGTGCCCAGGAGGGCCTGCCAGGTCGAGAACAGGCCTTCGCGGGCGCGGTCCGACGTGGGCCGGGTGCCGTTGCCCGGCGGAACGGAAAGGCGGCGCCCGCCGGCCGTACCGGCGATCACGCGGGTCATCTGGGTCTCTGCGTCCTTCGGCTGCGAGGGGGCCCGGGGCAGGGCCCGGGAGCGGGCCCCGGAGCCACTGGGCGGGCTCCGTGGCGGAGCCCGGGGGCGGGCCCTGTCGGGGGCCCCGGGGTGGGGCCTGCCTTCACGATAGGTCGTATCGGCGCGTCACCCCTTGTCGAGGTACTGCTCGCGCTTCTCGTCCAGGAGGGCGTCCAGGGTCATGCGGAGCTCGGGCAGGTGCTCCAGGTCGGGGTCGCGGGAGACCACGGCGGTCGCCTCCTCGCGGGCCGCCGCGATGATCTCCTCGTCGTCGATGACGGCGAGCATCCGCAGCGAGGACCGGACGCCGGACTGCGCCTGGCCGAGCACGTCGCCCTCCCGGCGCTGCTCCAGGTCGATGCGGGAGAGCTCGAAGCCGTCCAGGGTCGCGGCCACCGCGTTCAGCCGGGCGCGGGCCGGGCCGGCCTCCGGCATGTCGGTGACGAGCAGGCACAGGCCGGGGGCGGAGCCGCGGCCGACGCGGCCGCGGAGCTGGTGCAGCTGGGAGACGCCGAAGCGGTCGGCGTCCATGATCACCATCGCCGTCGCGTTCGGCACGTTCACCCCCACCTCGATCACTGTCGTGGCGACCAGGACGTGGGTCTCGCCCGCGGCGAAGCGGCGCATCACCGCGTCCTTGTCATCGGGCTGCATGCGGCCGTGCAGGACCTCGACCCGCAGGCCCCGCAGCGGGCCGTGGGAGAGCTGCTCGGCCACGTCGAGGACGGCGAGCGGCGGCCGCTTCTCGGCCTCCGTGGCCTCCGCGGCCTCGTCCTCGGCGGACTTCTTGCCGCCCTTCTTCGCGCCCGCCTCCTTCTCGTCCTCGTCGTCGCCGATGCGGGGGCAGACCACGTACGCCTGGTGGCCGTTCTCCACCTCCTCGCGGACGCGCTCCCACGCGCGGGCGAGGAAGTGCGGCTTGTCCTGCGCCGGGACGACATGGCTGGAGATCGGCGAGCGCCCGGCGGGCAGCTGGTCGAGCACGGAGGTCTCCAGGTCGCCGAAGACCGTCATGGCGACCGTGCGCGGGATGGGCGTGGCCGTCATCACCAGCAGGTGCGGGGGCTGCTTGCCCTTGCCGCGCAGGGCGTCGCGCTGCTCCACGCCGAAGCGGTGCTGCTCGTCGACCACGACCAGGCCCAGGTCGTGGAACTGCACCTTGTCCTCGATCAGCGCGTGCGTCCCGATGACGATCCCGGCCTCGCCGGTGACCAGGTCGAGCAGCGCCTGCCGACGCGCGGCCGCGCCCATGGACCCGGTGAGCAGCGTGACCTTGGTGGCGTGCTCACAGCCCCCGAGCATGCCGCCCTCGGCCAGCTCCCCCATCATCTCGGTGACCGAACGGTGGTGCTGCTGCGCGAGCACCTCCGTGGGCGCGAGCATCGCGGCCTGCCCCCCGGCGTCCACGACGGCGAGCATGGCGCGCAGCGCGACCATCGTCTTTCCCGAACCGACCTCCCCCTGGAGGAGGCGGTGCATCGGGTGTTCCGTGGCGAGGTCGGTGAAGATCTCGGTGGTGACGCGGCGCTGGCCGTCCGTGAGCTCGAAGGGGAGCTTGGCGTCGAAGGCGTCCAGGAGGCCGTCCGGGCGGGGCTCGCGGGCGACGGCGGGCAGTTGGGAGTCCGCGAAGCGGCGGCGGGCCAGGGCGACCTGGAGCACGAAGGCCTCGTCCCACTTCAGGCGGGAGCGGGCCGTCGCGATGTCCGCCTTCGCGTGCGGCCGGTGGATCTTGAGGAGGGCCTCGGGGAGCGGGATGAGGCCGCGGCCCTCGCGCAGGGCGGGCGGCAGCGGGTCCAGGGCCTCACGGGCGCTGGGCAGCACCGCGTCGATCGACTTGGCGATCTTCCACGACTCCAGCTTCGCGGTGGCCGGGTAGATCGGGATGAGCGCGCCCGCCCAGGAGTCCACCGCCTCGGCGGCGGACTCGCTGTCGGCCCGCAGCAGCTCGTACGCGGGGTGGGCGAGCTGCATCTTGTGGTTGAAGACGGAGACCTTGCCCGCGAACATCGCGCGCGTGCCGGGGAGCAGGTCCTTGTGCGGCTTGTGGATGCCACGGCCGAAGAAGACCAGCTGCAGCTGGCCGCTGCCGTCCGTGATCGTCACCTCCAGGCGCTGGCCGCGCCCCGCGTTGAACTTCAGGACGCGGGCGCTCGCCACCTGGGCCACGACCGTGACGTGCTCGTCCAGCGGGAGGTCGGAGAGGCGGGTGAGCTCGCCCCGCTCGGCGTAGCGGCGGGGGTAGTGGTGCAGGAGGTCGCCCACCGTGTGCAGGTCGAGGTGCTCGGCCATGACCTTGGCGGTGGCTTGGCCGAGGGCGTTCTTCAGCGGTTCTTGGAGCGCGTGCACGAGATCCATTGCACACCACGCCACTGACATTCCGGGGCCGGGCCCGCAATCCCGACCCCTCGTCGGCGTGGGGCGGCCCCGCGGCTACTCCACGCCGATGAGGAGGAGGGCCGACTGCGGGCCGCCCCGGTACAGGACCGTGTCCACGGCCAGGTGGCTGTCGCGCACGTGCTTCTGGAGGCGCTCGGCCACGTCGTCCGAGACCTCCTCGCCCAGGACCAGCGTGACCATCTCGCCGCCCGCCGCCAGCATCCGGTCCAGGACGACCTCGGCCGTGGCCGGGACCTTGGTCCCGATGACCGCCACGTCGCCGTCGATGAGGCCGAGGACGTCCCCGGCCTGGCAGATGCCCGCGCTCGTCCACGACTGGCGCTCCGCGACGGCCAGTTCCGCGTACCGGGTGGCGCCGGCCGCCGCCGTCATCGCGACGACGTCCTCGTCGAAGCGCCGGTCCGGCTCGTGCACGGCGAGCGCCGCGATGCCCTGCACCGGGGAGCGGGTGGGGATCAGGGCGACGCGCACGCCTTCTGAGCGGGCCTGTTCGGCGGCCGCCGCGGCGGTGTGCCGCAGCTCGGCGTCGTTGGGCAGCAGCACCACCTCGCGCGCGTGGGCGCGCCGCACCGCCTGGACCAGCTCGCCGCTCGCGGGCGGCTCCCCCGCGCGCGCGGGCACGGTGGTCGCGCCCGCCTCCGCGTACAGGCCTCCCAGGCCCTCGCCGCGTACGACGGCCACGATGCCGCGCTGCGCGCGCTCGCGCGGCGGCTGCGCGGCACGGACGGCGTGGGCGTCGCCGAGGCCGAAGTGCGTGATGCGGATGCGGTACGGCCTGCCCGCCTCGACCCCCGCCTCGACGGCCGCGCCCGCGTCGTCCACGTGCACGTGGACGTTCCACAGCCCGTCGCCGCCGACGACGACGAGGGAGTCGCCGAGGGCGTCGAGCCGGGTCCTGAGCCGGGCGACGGCGTCGTCGTCCGCCTCCAGGAGGTAGATCACCTCGAAGGCCGGTCCGGCGCCGGAGCCGACGCCTTCGGCGCACTCGGCGGCCGGGGAAGCCGTGCCGTCCGCGCCCGCTACGCGCGCGTGGCCGTCCGGCCGCGGCCCGCCGTTCGCGGAGGTCCAGGTGTTCCAGGCGGCCGCGGGGTTCCGGGCGCCCACGCGCTCCCCCGACAGGGCTCCGACGAGCGCCCCGAGCACCGCCACGAGCCCCCGGCCCCCGGCGTCCACGACGCCCGCGCGGCCGAGCACCGCCAGCTGGTCCGGCGTCGCGGCCAGGGCCGCGCGGGCGCCGTCGTAGGCCGCGCGGGCCACCGCGCCGCAGTCGGCCGCCTGCCGCCCGGCCCCGGCGGCCTCCGCCGCCGCCCTGGCGACCGTCAGGACCGTCCCCTCCACGGGGTGGGCGACGGCCTGGTACGCGGACTGGGCCGCACGCCGCAGCGCCAGCGCCAGGCGCTCCCCGTCCGCGTGAGGTGCGTCACCCGCAGGACCCGGCGCGCTCTCGTCGTCGGACAGCACCTGCGCCATGCCCCGCAGCAGCTGCGCGAGGATCGTGCCCGAGTTGCCGCGGGCCCCGATCAGGGCCCCGTGCGCCAGTGCCCGCACGGCCTCGGCCCGGGTGGGCCCGGCGGGCTCCAGGCCCGTGAAGACGGCGTCGACCGCCCGGGTCGCCGACTCCATGGTCAAGTAGAGGTTGGTCCCGGTGTCCGCGTCCGCGACCGGATAGACGTTGATCGCGTCGATCTCCTCGCGGGCCTGCCCCAGCGCGTCCAGAGCCAGTGCGCTCCAGGCGCGGATCGCGACCGCGTCGAGGTTCTGCGGCAACTGTCGCCTCCTGGAGAGCGTCCGGAACGGCCGGTTCGGCGGGATGAGACGCAGCGTAGACCCGGTGCGGGAGGGGAGCGCGGGGCGGGCCCCGGGCGAGACATGGTAGTTTCGTTGTACCGAAGCAGTCGTTGTATGCTGCTCCGGTTGCCCGATACACATCGGGACATTCCCCTGGCACCGCCACCCAGATCATTCGCTCTGATCCCGGCATGCCGGGTTTAACCGTAAGTGCATCTGAAGTCTTTGGAGTGACCCGTGGCTGCCAACTGCGACGTCTGCGGCAAGGGGCCGGGCTTCGGCAACAACATCTCGCACTCGCACCGCCGTACGCCCCGTCGCTGGAACCCGAACATCCAGCGCGTGCGTGCCGTGGTCGGCGGGACGCCGAAGCGGCTCAATGCCTGCACCTCGTGCATCAAGGCCGGCAAGGTCTCGCGCTGACGCTAGTTCTGCGCGGCCACCTGGCCGGTTACCGGAAGGCCGGTCCCCTCGGGGGCCGGCTTTTTCGCGTGCCCGCACCACCACGTTGCGTACGACGGCCCGTACCCTCCGCGCACTTCCTGGCGCCTCGCGCCCTCCTGGACCTCCGCCGCCTGCCAAAATCCGGCGTATGCGGTTCGGCATCCTCGGCCCCCTCGACGTACGGACCCCCGACGGCGGACCCGTCGCCCCCGGCGGTCCGCGCCCCAGGGCCCTGCTCACCCTGCTCCTCCTGGACGCGGGCCGCACCGTGTCCGTGGAGCGGCTGACCGACGGCCTGTACGGCGAGCGGCCGCCCGCCGGTGCCGCGAACGCCCTCCAGTCCCAGGTGTCACGGCTCCGCGGGCGGCTGGGCGTGGACATCCGGGCGGGCGCCGGTGGCTACCGGCTCCTGGTCGACCCCGACGACGTCGACGCCCACCGTTTCGAGCGCCTCGCGCGCGTGGGCCGCGACGCCCTGGCCGCCGGGGATCCCGCGCGGGCCGCCGCGCTGCTGCGCGAGGCCCTCGGTCTGTGGCGGGGCGCGGCGCTCGCCGACCTGCCCGGCGCGCACGCGCCCGCCACCCGCCTGGAAGAGCTGCGGCTGGCCGCCGTACAGGACCGGATCGACGCCGACCTGGCGACCGGCGGCGGCCCCGGCCTCGTCCCGGAGCTGCGGGAGCTGCTCGCGGACCGGCCGCTGAGCGAGCGGCTGTACGGGCAGCTGATGCGGGCCCTGTCCGCGGGCGGCAGGGCGGCCGAGGCGCTCGCGGTGTTCGAGGAGGCACGCGCCACCCTCGCGCGGGAGCTGGGCGCCGACCCGTCGCCGGACCTCGCCGCGCTCCACCGGGAGCTGCTGCGGGGCGCGGAGCCGTCGCGGCGGCCGAGCGTCCCGGCACAGCTGACGCCGCTCGTGGGCCGCGCCGAGGAGCTGGCCCGCGTCCGCGGCCTGCTCGCGGGGTCGTCCCGCCTGGTGACGCTCACCGGACCGGGCGGCGCGGGCAAGACGCGGCTCGCGGTGGAGGCCGCCCGGGAGCGGGAGAGCGCCGGGCCCGACAGGGTGTGCTTCGTGGAGCTGGCCCCGCTCACCGCCGGGTCGCCGGTGACGTGCGCCGTGCTCGGCGCCCTCGGGGTGCGCGACGGCTTCCACGCGCGCGGGGGCGACGCGAGGCAGCGGCTCCTGGCCGCCCTGGAGGGCCGCGAGCTGCTGCTGGTCCTGGACAACTGCGAGCACGTGGTCGACGACGCCGCCCGCACCGTCGGGCTGCTGCTCGGCGCCTGCCCGGGCGTGCGGGTCCTGGCCACGAGCCGGGAGGCCCTCGGGATCACCGGCGAGGTGCTGTGCCCGGTGCCGCCGCTGGCCGCCGCACCCGCGGCCCGGCTGTTCCTGGAGCGGGCCGCCGCCGTACGCCCGGACTTCGCGCCGCCCGCGCCCGGCCGGGGGCACCCGCGGGCCACCCTGGTCGACTCCGTCTGCGCCGCCCTGGACGGGCTGCCGCTCGCCATCGAGCTGGCCGCGGCCCGGCTGCGCACCCTCACGCTCGACGAGCTGGCCGCGCGCCTGGACGACCGGTTCCGGCTCCTGTCGCGCGGGGACCGCACGAAGGCGCCCCGGCACCGGACGCTGCACGCGGTCGTCGAGTGGAGCTGGGAGCTGCTGGACGACCAGGAGCGGCGGCTCGCCCGACGGCTGACGGTGTTCCCGGCCGGGGCGACACTCGACGCGGTCGACGCGGTGTGCGGGGTGCCGTACCCCGAGGACCCGCTGGCCTCCCTGGCGGAGAAGTCGTTCATCGAGGCGACCGGCGGGCGGTACCGGATGCTGGAGACCATCCGCGCGTACTGCGCCCGGCGGCTCGCCGAAGCGGGCGAGGAGGACGCGCTGCGGGCCGCGCACGCCGCGTACTTCCTGCGGTGCGCGGAGGAGGGCGCGCCGCGCCTGCACGGCGGGGAGCAGGTGGCGTGGCTCGACCGCCTCGCCGCGGACCACGGCAACCTCGAAGCCGCGCTGCACCACCACGTGCGCACCGACCCGCGCGCGGGCCTTCGGCTGGCGGCCGCCCTGTCCTGGTACTGGCGGCTGCGCGGCCTGTACGGGCAGCGGGCGCCGCTGGCCGCGCGGCTGCTGGCGGCCGTGGGTGACGAGGTACCGGACGGCCTGGCGGAGGAGTACGCCCTGTGCCTGCTCAACGCGCTCACGGGCGAGGGCGACGACCCGGTGGAACGGGAGCGCCTCGCGCGCGCGGACGACATCCTGGCCTCGCTGCGGGGGCCGCTGCGGCGGCCCTTCCTGATCGTGCTGTGGTCGCTCGCGGGCGGGCCGCGGCGGGCGGCGGAGGACCGGGTCCGGGCGCAGCTCGGCGCGCATCCCTGGGGGCGGGCCCTGCTGGACTTCGGGCACGGTTTCCAGCAGCAGCTGGCGGGCCGCGTCGACGCCTCGGAGGCGGCCTTCGCGCGGGCTCTCGCGGCCTTCCGGGACACCGGTGACCGCTGGGGCATGGCCAACTGCCTCGACCCGCTGGCGATGTACGCCGACTGGCGCGGCGAGCGGGGGCGCGCCCTCGCCCTGCTCGACGAGGGGCTCGTCCACGTACGGGAGCTGGCGGCCCCGGAGGAGACCGCCGACATGCTGCACCAGCGCGCCACGGTCCTGCTGCACGACGGCGCCCTGGAGGAGGCCGCCGAGCACTTCCGGCTCTCCGGGGACCTCGCCCGCACCGCCGGGGTGCGCGACAAGGTGGCGACCTCGCTGCGGGGCCTCGGTGACGTGGCCCGGCTGCGCGGTGAGCTCACCCGCGCGCGTGGGCACTACGGAGAGGCTCTGGAGGCGTGCGCCGCGAACTGGTTCAGCGTGGCCGAGACGGCGCGGATCCTCCTCGGCCTCGGCCGCGCCGCGCTCGCCGAGTGCCGTGCGGACGAGGCCGCGGAGTGTTTCGAGCGGGCCCGCGTCCTCGTCCTGGACAGCGCCGGAACCGGCTTCGACGAGCGGGCCCACGTCGCCGAGGCGCTGGCGGTCACCGCGGCGGGCCCCGAGGAGGCCGCCCGGCTCCTGGGCGCGGCCGCCGGTCTGCGGGGCACGCTGATCGCGGGCGACCCCGACGTGGCCCCCGTAGAGCGCGCAGTGCGGGCACGACTGTCCCCGGAGACGTACGAGAAGGCCTTCGAGCAGGGGCGGCGGGAGCCGACGGCGGCGCTCACGCGGTAGCCGCCCGCCCCGCGGCCCGGCCACCGGCCGAGGAGCAGGCGGTCAGTCACTGCCGGCTCCTGGTAAGCCCCTGTCGGCCGATGGTCAGCCATCGGTAAGGCATCCCCTCGAAGCTCCTGCCATGACGAACACAGCACACTCCCCCGGGCCTCTCTCCCGCCTCTCCGTCCTCGTCTCCGGCGCGAGCGTCGCGGGCATGGCGCTCGCGCTCCGGCTGGCCCGCTACGGCGCCCGCGTCACCGTCGTGGAGGAGGCCGCCGCGCTGCGCGGGGGCGGCTTCGCGGTCGGCTTCCGGGGCCGCGCGCACCGCACCGCCCTGGAGCGCATGGGCCTCTGGGACGACGTGCGCCGCCACGGGACGCACATGGGCCGCCGCACGATCGTCGGCGTCGACGACAAGGAGAGGGTGGATCTGCCCGCGTTCCTGATGAGCGGCGACGTGGAGATCTGCCGCGGCGCCCTCTCACAGATCATGTACGAGCGGACGAAGGACCGTGTCGAGTACGTCTTCGGGGACTGCGTCGCGCACCTCCAGGAGGACTTCGACGGCATCGACGTGACCTTCGACCGGGGCGCGCCGCGCCGCTTCGGCCTCCTGGCCTGCGCGGACGGTCTGCACTCCCCCACGCGCCGTCTCGTCTTCGGCGACGAGTCGCGCCATCTGCGGCACCTCGGGTACTACGCGGCGGGGTTCGCCATGCCCAACGTGCTGGGCCTGCACCGCTCGTCGCGGATCTGCAGCGTGCCAGGACGCGCGGTCGGCATCAGCAACCACGACGGCAGCCCGGTGGGGGGCGGCGCGTTCCTGGTGTTCCGTTCGCAGCAGCTCGCCTATGACCGCGACGACGTCGCGGGGCAGAAGGCGCTCCTCGCCGAGACGTTCGCGGATCTGCCCTGGAAGCACACGCGGCACGCCCTCGACGCCCTGGAGGACACCGACGAGCTGTCCTTCGAGGCGATCGCCCAGGTCCACGTCGACCGGCTGTCCCAGGGGCGCGTCGTGCTCCTGGGAGACGCCGGGTTCGGCGCGACGACGGGCGGCACGGGCGCGGGGACGGCCCTGGTGTGCGCGTACGTCCTCGCGGGCGAGCTGGCGGCCGCGCGCGGGAACCACGCCAGGGCCTTCGCGGCGTACGAGGCGGAGGTCCGCGACCGCGCGAAGGGCCGCCGGATGGTTCCGGGCGCCCCGGGGCCGTTCCTCGCGCCCCCCACCGAGAACAGGATCCGCACCCGCAACCTGGTCTACCGGATGCTCGGCTCTCGCCTCCTCGCGGGCGTCTTCGAGCGCCTCGCGGAGAAGGCCGCCGACGCCGTCGAGGTCAAGGAGTACCCCATCGGCATAGGAGACCCCGCTTACGACCTGCCCCGGTCCTCCGCGGCAACCGGGCCGTCCCGGAACCGCCAGGCGTGATCCACGGGGCCGATGCCGCCGCCGAGCGCGAACCCGGCGGCGATCGCCCCGGTGACGTACTCCTTGGCGGCCCGCGCGGCCTCGGGCACGGAGCGGCCCTTGGCGAGGTGGGCGGCGATCGCGCTGGCGAGGGTGCAGCCGGTGCCGTGCGTGTGGCGGTTGTCATGGCGCGCGGACCGCAGCCAGTGCTCCTCGGAGCCGTCGGTGAGCAGGTCCACGGCGTCCTGGCCGCCGGGCAGATGGCCGCCCTTGACGACCACCCACCGGGGCCCGTACGCGAGGAGGGCCGCGGCGGCCCGCCGCATGTCCTCCTCGGACTCGACGCGCAGGCCCGTGAGTTGCGCCACTTCGTCCAGGTTCGGTGTGGCGACCGTGGCGACGGGGAGCAGCTTCGTGCGCACGGAGTCGAGGGCGGAGGCGGCGAGCAGCGCGTCGCCGTGCTTGGACACGCCGACGGGGTCGACGACGGCCGGGGCGTCGGTGCCCGCGAGCAACTCGGCGACCGCCTCGACCAGTTCGGCCGAGGCCAGCATGCCGGTCTTCACGGCCTGGACGCCGATGTCGTCGACGACGCTGCGGTACTGGGCGCGGACCGCCTCGACCGGCAGCTCCCAGGCGCCCTGGACGCCCAGGGAGTTCTGCGCGGTCACGGCGGTGAGCACGCTCATGCCGTGGGTGCCGAGCGCGAGCATGGTCTTCAGGTCGGCCTGGATCCCGGCCCCGCCGCCGGAGTCGGAGCCCGCGACGGTCAGCACCCGGGGCGGCGCGAGGCCCGGCTGCCCCGGCGGCTCCCCCTGGGGCTCGCTCGGCGGCGCCATCAGTCGTGGCCTCCGTTGTCCCCGAAGTGGTCCCAGCCCTTGCTGGTCCACGGCGCGCCGTCCACGGTCACCTGCGGCATCGCCGAGGGGTTGAGGACCTCGCCGATGACCTTCCAGCGGGCGGGCAGCTTCACGTCGGACGGGAACGTGGCGACGATCGCGTGGTCCTCGCCGCCGTTGAGCACCCACTGGAGCGGGTCGATGCCGACCGCCTGGGCGATGTCGTTCATCTGCGAGGGCACGTCCACGTCGCCGGAGCGGACGTCGATGCGCACCTTGCTGGCCTCCGCGATGTGGCCGAGGTCGGCGATCAGGCCGTCGCTGACGTCCGTCATGGCGGTGGCGCCGAGCCCGGCGGCCGCGGGGCCCGCGTGGTACGGCGGTTCGGGCCTGCGGTGGGCCTCCACGAAGGCGCGCGGCGAGCGGAAGCCCCGGGAGAGCACCGCGTGGCCCGCGGCGGACCAGCCGAGCCAGCCCGTGACGGCGACCGTGTCGCCGGGCTGCGCGCCCGCGCGCGTGACGGGTTCGTGGTTGCGCAGATCGCCGAGGGCAGTGATCGAGACGGTGATGGTGTCGCCGCGCACGACGTCGCCGCCGACGACGGCTGCGCCCGCCACCTGGCACTCGTCGCGCAGGCCGTCCATGAGCTCGGTGGGCCAGCTCGCGGGGAGCTCGGCGGGGACGACGAGACCGAGCAGGATCGCGGTCGGCACGGCGCCCATGGCGGCGATGTCCGCGAGGTTCTGGGCGGCGGCCTTGCGGCCCACGTCGTACGCCGTGGACCAGTCGCGGCGGAAGTGCCGGCCCTCCAGGAGGATGTCGGTGCTCGCCACGACCCTGCGGTCCGGGGCGGCCACGACCGCGGCGTCGTCACCGGGGCCGAGGCGTACGGCCGGAGTGGAGGTGAGCCGCGAGGTGAGCTCCTTGATGAGCCCGAACTCCCCCAACTCGCCGACGGTGCCCTTCATGCGCGTGCTGCTCCTTCTGCCGCGGTCCGCTTGCGGTCGCGAGCCGTCCCTGTCGTCGGTACGGTCGACGTGACCGTCAACCTCTGTTGTCCGTCCGCCGTGATGTGCGCGGCGCGGCTCCCCCGGGTCTCCCCGTGACGAGCGGCGACGCGGTACCGTGGCGTCCCTTCTCCCCACATGATCCTCGTGGCCGCCCTGGAGGTTCCGTGGTACAGGCGTACATCCTGATCCAGACCGAGGTCGGCAAGGCGTCGACCGTCGCCGAGCTGATCGGCAAGATCCCGGGAGTGATCCAGGCCGAGGACGTGACCGGTCCCTACGATGTCATCGTGCGCGCCCAGGCGGACACGGTGGACGAACTCGGCCGCATGGTGGTCGCCAAGGTCCAGCAAGTGGACGGCATCACCCGCACCCTGACCTGCCCGGTCGTGCACTTGTAGCCCCCGTCTACCCTTGGCCGGTGAACGTTTCCCGCCGGCTCCGCCTCCCGCTCGGGCCGCCCGCCCTCGCACTGCTGATCGCATGCGCGGGCTGCTCCTCAACGGACGACGGGGGGACGGCCGCGGTTCCCTCGCCGGGCGCCGGCGTCACCGAGCTGTGCCGGAACTTGGACGAGCGACTGCCGCGCGAGGTGGACGGGCTCGACCGGCGTGACCCGAAGCCCGCGTCGCCGCTCACCGCGGGGTGGGGGGACCCGGCGATCATACTGCGCTGCGGGGTGCCGCGACCGGCGAAGATGAACGATCCCGAAGCCGACGGCGTGACCGTGAACGGCGTGGGCTGGCTGCTCGAGAAGCGGACGGACGGCTCGTTCCGCTTCACCACGACGCTGCGCAAGGCCTACGTCGAGGTGACCATCCCCGAGCAGCGGACGGGGGACGGCGTGAGCCCGCTCACGGACTTCGCCGTCCCCGTCAAGAAGTCGATCCCGGAAGGAATCGCTTAGCAAGGGCACTCCGATACGGGAAGGCGCCCGGTACAGGAGCGCCCCGAAGGGGCGCGGGGCCGGGTCGATGTGCGGCTCCGCCGCGTGGGCGCGACCAGCCACAACCGGCCCGCAGTCGCCCTGAGAGGCAGACCGCCCCCGACGCCGCGCGCTAGCGCAGCCCCGTGGAGCGCCGCAGCGCCGCCTGGATGAGCCGGTCCACGAGCTCCTCGTAGGAGACCCCGCTCTTCTCCCACATCTGCGGGTACATGGAGATCGGCGTGAAGCCGGGCATCGTGTTGATCTCGTTGATCACGAACCGGCCGTCCTCGGTGAGGAAGAAGTCGGCGCGCACCAAGCCCTCGCAGGAGGTCGCCTCGAAGGCCTCGACCGCGAGCCGCTGGACCTCGGCGGTCTCCTCGGGCGTCAGCGGGGCGGGCACGATGCCGGGCGTCGAGTCGATGTACTTCGCCTCGAAGTCGTAGTAGTCGTGCGCCTGCACCGGCGGGATCTCGGCGGGCACGCTGGCGCGCGGGCCGTCCTCGAACTCCAGGACGCCGCACTCGATCTCGCGGCCGCGGAGCAGTGCCTCCACGATGATCTTCGGGTCGTGGCGCTGGGCCTCCGCGATCGCCTCGTCGAGCCCTTCGAAGGAATCGACCTTGGTGATGCCGATCGAGGAGCCCGCGCGTGCGGGCTTGATGAACAGGGGCCAGCCGTGCTCGCCCGCGAAGTCCGCGATCCGCGCCCGGGCGGCCTTCTCGTCGCTCTCCCACTCGCGCGGCCGGATCACCAGGTACGGGCCGACGGGCAGGCCGAAGGAGGTGAAGACGCGCTTCATGTACTCCTTGTCCTGGCCGACGGCCGAGGCGAGCACGCCCGCGCCCACGTAGGGCACGCCGGACAGTTCGAGCAGGCCCTGGAGGGTGCCGTCCTCTCCGTAGGGGCCGTGCAGCATCGGGAAGACGACGTCCACCTCGCCGAGCGCCTTGGGCACGGAGCCGGGCTCGCTGTAGACGACCTCGCGGTTGCCCGGGTCGACGGGCAGGACGACGCCGCCGTCGGCGGACTCGGCCAGGTCGGCGACGTTGGGCACCTTGCGGTCGGTGATGGCCATCCGCTCCGGCTCGTCGGCGGTCAGCGCCCAGCGGCCGTCCGTCGTGATGCCGATCGGCAGCACCTCGTACTTGCTGCGGTCGATGGCACGCAGGACGGCACCGGCGGTGACGACGGAGATGCCGTGCTCCGAGCTGCGGCCGCCGAACACGACGGCGACGCGCGGCTTGCGGGGGCTCTGGGGGAGGTTCTCGCTGCTCATATCGCGTTGAGCGTACCCGCTGGCCCCGGCGGAGTCAGTGTGCCACCGGTGACCTGCGGGTCAGCCGGGCGGGCCGGGTGCCTCAGCGGCGCTCCGACTTCGCGCTGCGCGCCATCAGCTCCTTGAGCGCGACCATCGGCGGGGTGCCCTCGTGCACGATGCCCACGACGGTCTCCGTGATGGGCATGTCGACGCCGTGCCTGCGGGCCAGGTCGAGCACGGACTCGCAGGACTTGACGCCCTCGGCGGTCTGCTTGGTGACCGCGATGGTCTCCTCCAGGGTCATGCCCCTGCCGAGGTTGGTGCCGAAGGTGTGGTTGCGCGACAGCGGCGAGGAGCAGGTGGCCACCAGGTCGCCGAGGCCCGCGAGCCCGGCGAAGGTCAGCGGGTCCGCGCCCATCGCGAGGCCGAGCCGGGTGGTCTCGGCGAGCCCGCGCGTGATGAGGGAGCCCTTGGTGTTGTCACCGAGGCCCATGCCGTCGGCGATGCCCACGGCGAGGCCGATGACGTTCTTCACGGCGCCGCCGAGCTCGCAGCCGACCACGTCGGTGTTGGTGTACGGCCGGAAGTACGGGGTGTGGCAGGCGGCCTGGAGCCGCTGGGCCACGGCTTCGTCGCGGCAGGCGACGACGGACGCGGCGGGCTGCCGGGCGGCGATCTCACGGGCGAGGTTGGGCCCGGTGACGACCGCGACGCGCTCGGCGGCGGCCTTGGTGACGTCCTCGATGACCTCGCTCATCCGCATGGCGGAGCCGAGTTCGACGCCCTTCATCAGGGAGACGAGGACGGTGTCGGGCGCGAGCAGCGGCGTCCAGGCGGCGAGGTTGTCGCGCAGCGTCTGCGAGGGCACGGCGAGCACGGTGAAGTCCGCGCCGTCGGCGGCCTCGGCGGCGTCGGTGGTGGCGCGCAGGTTCCGCGGCAGTTCGACGCCGGGGAGGTAGTCCGGGTTCGTGCGGGTGGAGTTGACCGCGTCGGCGAGTGCGGCGCGGCGGCCCCACAGGGTGACGTCGCAGCCCGCGTCGGCGAGGACCATGCCGAAGGCCGTCCCCCACGAGCCGGAGCCGAAGACGGCGGCCTTCAGGGATCGGGTCACTTGCTCTCCTCCGCACTGCCCTGCTGTGAACTGCCCTGCTCCGTAAGGCCGCTGGGGCTCTGCCCGGCGTCGGCGCCCCGGGCCTTGCGCCGCTGCGCGATCCGCGCCTCCCGCGGGTCGTAGCGCTTGTGCGGGGCCTTCTCGCCGCGCAGTTCCTCCAGGAGGGCGGTGATGTCCGTCATGATGGCCTCCGTGGCCTCCTTCAGGAGGTCGGGGGTCATCTCCTTGTCGTAGAAGCGCGCCAGGTCCACCGGCTCGCCGACGAGGACCCGGTGCGTCTTGCGCGGAAGGAGCCGGGGCTTCTTGGCGTACGGCGGCAGGACGTGGTTGGCGCCCCACTGGGCGATGGGGATGACCGGGCGCCTCGTCTGGAGGGCCACGCGCGCGACACCCGTCTTGCCCGTCATGGGCCACAGGTCGGGGTCGCGGGTGAGGGTGCCCTCGGGGTAGAAGGCGACGCATTCGCCGCGCTCGACGGCGTCGATCGCGGCCCGGAAGGCGCTGAGCGCGTTGGTGGTCTCGCGGTAGACCGGGATCTGCCCCGTGCCGCGCATGACCGCCCCGACGAACCCCTTCTTGAAGAGGCCGTGCTTGGCGAGGAAACGCGGGACCCGCCCGGTGTTGTACTGAAAGTGGGCGTAGACCAACGGGTCCAGATACGAATTGTGGTTCACGGCGGTGATAAAACCGCCGTCGGCCGGGATGTTCTGCATTCCCCGCCAGTCCCGCTTGAACAGAACCAGCAGCGGCGGTTTACAGATCACGGCCGCCAGGCGGTACCAGAAGCCGATTCTGCGGCGGGACACTCGGACACCTTCCTCCATGAGCCTGGTCGGCCGCACAAGTGTCGCTCCAGGCTGCCGTCCTGTCGAGAACACCGTACGCCCACCCGTCCGCGGCCACCGCCTCCACGCCGCTCCGGCACCCCGCTGACCGGCCATTTCGTCGACCCCAGCCCCTGGCGCCGCGCTCCTGGCAGGCCACAATGGGCGCGACTGGAAGGACGGAGCGCCCGTGCACTGGACCCTGGTGATACCGCTCAAACCCCTGGCACGGGCCAAGAGCAGACTCACTCCCGCCGCGGGCGAGGGGCTGCGGCCCGCGCTCGCCCTGGCCTTCGCCGAGGACACGGTGGCGGCCGCGCTCGCCAGCGCCGCGGTAAGGGATGTGGTGGTCGTCACTGATGACGTCCGGGCGGGCCGTGAACTGGCCGCACTCGGCGCCCGCATCGCCCCCGACACTCCGGGAACGGGCCTCAACGCCGCCCTCGAACACGGCACCGCGGTGGTCCGCGCGGCCCGGCCCGAGGCACCCGTGGCGGCCCTGAACGCCGATCTGCCCGCCCTGCGCCCCGCCGAATTGACCCGCGCCCTCGACCTCGCCGCCACTTTTCCCCGCGCGTTTCTCCCCGATGCCGCGGGAATCGGCACCACGCTCCTGTCCGGATCCCCCGGCACGGAATTGCGGCCCCTTTTCGGCCCGGATTCCCGGGCCCGGCACACGGCGTCGGGGGCCGTGGAACTGTCGCTCGCCGACGTGGATTCCGTACGCCAGGACGTGGACACCGGCGGCGACCTGCGGGTCGCGCTCGCGCTCGGCGTGGGCCCGCGCACGGCCGCGGCGGCGGCCGGGCTGCTCATCCCGGACTGAGTACGCTTCTGCTCATGCAGGCCACCGCGTACACCTACGACTCCGACACCCGCACCGGCAGCGTGCTGCTCGACGACGGCACTCCGGTGCCCTTCGACGCTCCGGCCTTCGACGCGGGCGGGCTGCGCCTGCTGCGCGCGGGGCAGCGGGTGCGGATCGAGACGACCGGCGAGGGCGAGGCCCGCCGGATCACGCTGGTCACGCTCCAGACGTTCTGAGCCGGGGCCCGGGACGCCGCACTTCGTATACGTTCACCGCCGCGCACGCGCCGCGGGCCGGGCTCCCCAGCGGGAGCCCGGCCCGGCGCGTGAGTACCCCAGTGCCCTTAGCGCTTGCGGGCAGTGGTCTTCTTGGCGGTGGTCTTGCGCGCCGTGGACTTCTTGGCGGGCGCCTTCTTGGCCGTGGCCTTCTTGGCGGGGGCCTTCTTCGCCGCGGCCTTCTTGGCGGTGGTGGCCTTCTTCGCCGGGGCCGCCTTCTTGGCCGTGGCGGCCTTCTTCGCCGGGGCCGCCTTCTTGGCGGTGGCGGCCTTCTTCGTGGCCGTCGCCTTCTTGGCCGTCGTGGCCTTCTTGGCCGTGGTGGCCTTCTTCGTGGCCGTCGCCTTCTTGGCCGTCGTGGCCTTCTTCGCCGCCGTCGCCTTCTTGGCGGTGGTGGCCTTCTTCGCGGCGGCCTTCTTGACCGTCGTACGGGTGGAAGTGCCACCCGAGAGGCTGCCCTTCGGCGCCTTCTTGACCGCGACGTCGTTCTTCGGGAGCTTCTTCGAGCCGCTCACCAGGTCCTTGAAGCCCTGGCCCGCGCGGAAGCGCGGCACCGAGGTCTTCTTGACCCGCACGCGCTCCCCGGTCTGCGGGTTGCGGGCGTACCGGGCCGGGCGGTCGACCTTCTCGAACGAGCCGAAGCCGGTGACCGAAACCCGGTCTCCGCCGACCACGGCACGGACGATGGCGTCCAGGACCGCGTCCACGGCGTCGGCGGCCTGCTGCCGGCCACCGACCTTGTCGGCAATCGCTTCTACGAGCTGCGCCTTGTTCACGTCTTCCCCTTCGGAGACATTGCCTGAAGCGAATGCGCCAGGCTTTTTCGCACGTTAGGCAGATATATACCGCAAATCAAACACGAAACGGGCTAATCACCCTTGTGCCGCAACGTTCTGGACTCTCGAGGAGTTCCTCGAAGGTCCGTTGAGGCTTGACGATCAGTCGTCTTCGGGGATTCGGCCCTCGTCGCCCTCGTCGAGGTACGCCATCAATCGCTCCAGACGCCTTGCCGCATCGGCGAGATCGTGTTTGGCCGCGGCCGTAATGACCAGCAGCTTCCGGGTCAGCGCCATCCGTACGCCCTCCGGGACTTGCAGTGCGCGCACTCGGGAGTGCGCTTCCTTCAGCCGGTCCGCGACGAGTCCGTAGAGCTCGAGTTGGTCGTCGCGTCCCATGCACCGATTGTGCCATCTGGGGCGAGTTGTCGCCTCCGCAGGGGGTAACTACCCCCGCCCGGCGCCTTCCTGAGGATACCCGCACCCACTGTGTGCAAGGGGATTTCCAGCCTCTTCTTCCCTTCGCTTCAAGGCAGTTGAGACCACCCGTTCAGGTCATCAGGGGTCAAAGGGGACCGGAAAGGGGCCGGACACGGATGTACCCCCAACCGTCCACGATTGGGGGTACATCGGGTGGGTCGCGGCCCGCGCGGCCGCCGGCGAGGGGGTGTCAGACCCGCGCGGTGCTCGGCTTGTGGGTGGGGCGGAGGGCTTCGTAGGCCGCGATGTCCGCCTCGTTCTGGAGCGTGATGCTGATGTCGTCCAGGCCGTTGAGCAGCCGCCAGCGGGCGTTCTCGTCGAGCTCGAAGTCCGCCGTGACCCCGGGGGCCCGAACCTGGCGATCCCGCAGGTCAACGGTGATCTCGACCTCGGGATCGGCCTCCGTCAGGGCCCACAGGGCGTCCACGGTCTCCTGCTCAAGGACCACCGTGAGCAGCCCGTTCTTGAGCGAGTTGCCCCGGAAGATGTCGGCGAAGCGGGAGGAGATGACGGTCTTGAAGCCGTAGTTCTGGAGCGCCCAGACGGCGTGCTCGCGGGAGGATCCGGTACCGAAGTCGGGGCCCGCGACCAGGACGGTGGCTCCCCGGCGCTCCGGCAGGTTGAGGACGAAGTCGTCGCTCTTGCGCCAGGCCTCGAAGAGCCCGTCCTCGAAGCCGTCGCGGGTGACCTTCTTCAGCCAGTGGGCGGGGATGATCTGGTCGGTGTCCACATTGCTGCGGCGCAGCGGGACGGCCCGGCCGGTGTGGGTGGTGAAGGCTTCCATGGCTGATCAGACTCCGGCGGTCGCGGGGGTGTCGGTGAGGTCGGCGGGCGCGGCCAGACGGCCGGTCACCGCGGTGGCGGCGGCCACCTGGGGCGACACCAGATGGGTGCGGCCGCCCTTGCCCTGCCTGCCCTCGAAGTTGCGGTTGGAGGTGGAGGCGGAGCGCTCGCCGGGCGCGAGTTGGTCGGGGTTCATGCCCAGGCACATCGAGCAGCCCGCGTGCCGCCATTCGGCGCCGGCCGCGGTGAAGACCTTGTCCAGGCCCTCGTCGACGGCCTGCAGGGCGACCCGCACCGAGCCGGGCACGACCAGCATCCGTACGCCGGCGGCGACTTTGCGCCCCTCGATCACGGCGGCCGCCGAGCGCAGGTCCTCGATGCGCCCGTTGGTGCAGGAGCCTACGAAGACGGTGTCGACCTCGATGTCCCGCAGCCGCTGTCCGGCGGTCAACCCCATGTACTCCAGGGCCTTTTCGGCGGCGAGGCGCTCCGAAGCGTCCTCGTACGAAGCCGGGTCGGGGACGCTCGCGGACAGCGGCAGGCCCTGGCCCGGGTTGGTGCCCCAGGTGACGAACGGCGCCAGGGAGGCGGCGTCGATGCGGACCTCGGCGTCGAAGACGGCGTCGTCGTCGCTCCGCAGGGTCTTCCAGTACGCCACGGCGGCGTCCCAGTCCTCGCCCTGCGGGGCGTGGGCGCGGCCCTGGATGTAGGCGAAGGTCGTCTCGTCCGGGGCGATCATGCCGGCGCGGGCGCCCGCCTCGATGGACATGTTGCAGATGGTCATGCGGGCTTCCATCGACAGCCCCTCGATGGCGGAGCCGCGGTACTCGATGACGTAGCCCTGGCCGCCACCGGTGCCGATCTTCGCGATGATGGCCAGGATGAGGTCCTTGGCCGTGACGCCCTCGGGCAGTTCGCCGTCGACGGTGATGGCCATCGTCTTGGGGCGCGCCATCGGCAGGGTCTGGGTGGCGAGCACGTGCTCGACCTGGGAGGTGCCGATGCCGAACGCGAGGGCGCCGAAGGCGCCGTGGGTGGAGGTGTGGGAGTCGCCGCAGACCACCGTGGTGCCGGGCTGGGTCAGGCCCAGCTGCGGTCCCACCACGTGGACGACGCCCTGCTCGACGTCGCCCAGCGGGTGCAGGCGCACCCCGAACTCGGCGCAGTTCTTGCGCAGGGTCTCCAGCTGGGCGCGCGAGACCGGGTCCGCGATGGGCTTGTCGATGTCGAGGGTGGGGGTGTTGTGGTCCTCGGTCGCGATGGTGAGGTCGAGCCGCCGCACCTTGCGACCCGCCTGCCGGAGGCCGTCGAAGGCCTGCGGGCTGGTCACCTCGTGCAGCAGGTGCAGATCGATGAAGAGGAGGTCGGGCTCGCCTTCGGCGCGCCGGACGACGTGGTCGTCCCAGACCTTCTCCGCGAGTGTCCTACCCATCGCTTTCCCTCCGACCGGCGTCGTGCGCCGGCCCAACTAGAGAATGAGTTCGCCGCCGCCGGCCCCCTCTTCGCGCATGCCGGACGTCGGTCGCGTATCCGTTGGTCGGCGGATCGCTCCTCCAGGGTGGCGGGTTCCTGGGAATTTTGAACTTGCGTTTCACAGAGTGAGACGCAAGTATCGTTTCATGGACAACTCTAGCGGCGTAGGCGTCCTGGACAAGGCAGCCCTTGTCCTGGGCGCTCTGGAGTCCGGTCCGGCCACCCTCGCGGGACTGGTCGCGGCCACCGGACTCGCACGACCCACGGCGCACCGGCTCGCCGTGGCTCTGGAACACCACCGGATGGTGGCGCGGGACATGCAGGGCCGGTTCATCCTCGGCCCGCGCCTGGCCGAGCTGGCCGCGGCGGCGGGCGAGGACCGGCTGCTCGCCACGGCGGGCCCGGTGCTCACGCATCTGCGCGACGTCACGGGCGAGAGCGCCCAGCTGTATCGCCGCCAGGGCGACATGCGCATCTGTGTGGCGGCGGCCGAGCGCCTCTCGGGCCTCAGGGACACCGTCCCGGTCGGCTCGACGCTCACCATGAAGGCGGGCTCGTCCGCGCAGATCCTGATGGCCTGGGAGGAGCCGGAGCGGCTGCACCGGGGCCTGCAGGGCGCGCGCTTCACGGCGACGGCCCTGTCCGGGGTGCGCCGCAGGGGCTGGGCCCAGTCGATCGGCGAGCGGGAGCCGGGCGTCGCCTCGGTGTCCGCGCCGGTGCGGGGGCCGTCGAACCGCGTGGTGGCCGCGGTCTCCGTCTCGGGCCCCATCGAGCGCCTGACCCGGCACCCGGGCCGCATGCACGCCCAGGCCGTCATCGACGCGGCCGGCCGCCTCTCCGAGGCCCTGCGCCGCACCAACTGAGCCGCGCGAGACCGTCGTACGACCTCAGGGAGAGGGCCCGCCCCAACGCCGCGGCGGGCCCTCTCCCCTTTTCGGAACGCCGTCGGCGCTTCCGGGCGCCGTCAGCCTTCACGCACGTCGGCAGCCTTTACGCACGTCGGCAGCATTTCAGCGCGCCGTCAGCCCGACCGGTACGCGAGCCGGTCCTTCGCCTGCCGTCCGCGCCGCTCCACCGGCACCTGCCCGTGCGCCGCCGCGAGGCCGAAGGCGGGCATGTCCATGTAGATCGCCTCGTACGCGCCCTCCGGCACGATGTATGTCTCGTGCCACAGGCCCACGTGCTGCCGCACCTTCCCCTCCCGCTCCTTGCGGTTGGCGATCGCCCAGGCCTTGTGGTGGAACATCCGCGGCGAGTGCGCGTACGCGTACAGCCGCTCCTTGGACTCCCAGTACTGGACGACGTAGTACGTCCGGGGCGACGCGGTGAGCAGGACGTGCCGCAGCAGCCCCTGGCTCTTGTCCCGGCCCAGCTCGCGCAGCATGCGGACCATCGCGAGGAACACCGGCCCCCAGTGGTGCACGGCCCAGAAGTGGTTGACGCGCATGCCGATCAGGAGGACCACCACCTCCCCGTGGGCGTCGGCGGTGGTGCGTCCCGCGGTGACGGACCTGCCCGGCATGGCTCCCCCTGAGATGTGTTGGTGAGCGGCACTATCCGACCGGCTCGTGCTTGGATAGTGCCACTACCCGATGGGAGGCGCAAGAGATGCGGCTGGCCGAGCTGAGCGAGCGCAGCGGTGTGTCCACCGCGACGATCAAGTACTACCTGCGCGAGGGCCTGTTGCCGCCCGGCCGTCAGGTCAACGCGACGACTGCGGCGTACGACGACGGGCATCTGCGCAGGCTGCGTCTGGTGCGGGCGCTCATCCAGGTGGGCCGGGTGCCGGTGGCGACGGCCAAGGAGGTCCTCGCGCACGTCGACGACGACTCCCTGGGGCGCACGATCCGCATGGGCGCGGCGCTGTGGGCGCTGCCGCAGGGCCCGGAGCCGGACGAGGCCGACCCCGCCGTGGCCGGGGCGCGCGCCGAGGTGGACCTGCTGCTGCGGCGGCTGGGCTGGGAGACCTCGCGGGAGCTCGCCGAGCTCTCCCCCGTGCACCGCTCCCTGGTCGCGGCGGTGGCGACGCTGAACCGCCTCGGCTACGGCTGGGACGCCGAACGCATGGCGCCGTACGCGGAGTTGATGCACGCGGCGGCGAAGCTGGATCTCGACTTCCTGGAGACGTACGGCTCGGAGGCGGAGCGGGTCGAGACGGCGGTGGCGTCGGCGGTGCTGTGCGAGCCGGTGCTGCGGGCGCTGCACCGGCTCGCCCAGGAGGAGGAGTCGGCGCGGCGGTACGGCATCGAGTAGGCGTGCCGCGGCCCCACGGCCGGGCTCCGGCGGCCCGGGAGCCGGGAACCAGCCCGGGCCCCGGGAACGCCGAAGGGCCTCCACCGTGGTGGAGGCCCTTCGGTCTCTGTACCCCCGACCGGATTCGAACCGGCGCTACCGCCTTGAGAGGGCGGCGTGCTAGGCCGCTACACAACGGGGGCTAGCTGGTACTGCCGTACTGCGCTGGGCTACCAGGACTCGAACCTAGAACAAAGGAACCAGAAACCTTCGTGTTGCCAATTACACCATAGCCCATGGGTGGTCTAGACCAGACCACAGTACCCCCGACCGGATTCGAACCGGCGCTACCGCCTTGAGAGGGCGGCGTGCTAGGCCGCTACACAACGGGGGCCCTAGCGATCCTGCATCAAGGTCGGTGGGAGCTACCCATACCGTCCTCGCGGGAAGGATCTGTACCCCCGACCGGATTCGAACCGGCGCTACTGCCTTGAGAGGGCAGCGTGCTAGGCCGCTACACAACGGGGGCTTTGCAGATGAGCTCTGCGAGCTGGCCTACCTGGACTCGAACCAAGACTAACTGAACCAGAATCAGTCGTGCTGCCAATTACACCATAGGCCACTGGAACGCAACCCCCGGGAGGGGTTCTGTTCCGGTTGCGCCTCCCTGCCGGACCTTTCGGCCCTCTCGGGCGGCGCAGGAAGAACATTACCCGAAGGTGGACGGCGCTCCAAAACGGGTATCCGAGCGCAGCAGCGCGGGCAGCTCCGTGAGGCTCGTGATGCGGTGGACTCCCGACGGGCCGTCCCCCCGGCCGCCGTTGCGGTCGAGCCAGATGCCGAGCAGGCCCGCGTCGCGGGCGCCGCGCGCGTCGATGTCCGGTTCGTCGCCGACGTAGGCGATCTCCCCGGGGGCGAGGGCGAGCGCCTCGCACACCGCCCGGAAGGCCTCCGGGGCGGGCTTGGCGACGCCGAGGTCGGCGGCGCACAGGACGGTCTCGAAGCGGTCGCGCACGCCGAGCGTGCTGAGCTTGTACTCCTGCACGGAGAGCGCCGAGTTGGAGAGGACCGCGTGGCGGTAGTCCCCGGCGAGGGCGTCCAGGGTGGGCACGGTGTCCGGGAAGAGGGCCCAGGCGGCCTCGTAGTGCCCCAGGTAGCGGCCGAACCAGGCGTCGGCCTCCGCGTCGTCGAGGGCGGCGCCGAGGAACTCGCGGACGCGGTCCCTGCGCTGCGCGTAGTACTCCACCTCGCCGGCGCCGAAGCGGGCCCAGTGCCGGTCCGTGACCTCCTTCCACAGGGCCAGGGCGCGATCGGCGCTGTCGTAGCGGGCGAGGAGGTCCTCGGCGGCGAGATGGGCCCGCATGCCCGCCAGATCGGCGGACGCGTAGTCGAAGAGGGTGTCGTCGACGTCCCAGACGACGGCCTTGACCGGTCCGGCGGCGCGCCGCGGCCCCTCGGCGTTGATCGGCATGTTCCGAACGTACGCGAAAGGGCCCGGAAGCCGTGATGGCTTCCGGGCCCTTTCGTCCGGACCGTACGGGCCGTGCGCGCGGGCCGGTACGCGCCGTGCGCGCGCCGGTGCGCGGGGTCACACGGCGCTACGCGGCGAGCTTCGCCAGCGCCGCGTCGATGCGCGCCAGGGCGCGGTCCTTGCCGAGGATCTCCAGGGACTCGAAGAGGGGCAGGCCGACCGTGCGGCCGGTGACGGCGACGCGGACGGGCGCCTGGGCCTTGCCGAGCTTGAGGCCGTGCTCCTCACCGGCGGCCAGGACGGCCTCCTTGAGGGACTCCGGGGACGACCAGTCGGCCGCCTCCAGCTTGGCGCGGGCGGTGGTCAGGAGCGCGTCGGAGCCCTCCTTCATGGCCTTGGTCCAGGAGGCCTCGTCGAAGACCGGCTCCGGCAGGAACAGGAAGTCGACGTTGTCCGTGATCTCCGAGAGGACCTTGAGCCGGGTCTGCGCGTGCGGGGCGATCGCCTCCCAGACGGCCGCGTCGAAGTCCTCGGGCGCCCACGGGGCGTGCGGGGCGCGCAGCCACGGCTCGCAGGCCGCGGCGAACGCCTTCACGTCCAGCATGCGGATGTGGTCGGCGTTGATGGCCTCGGCCTTCTTCAGGTCGAAGCGGGCCGGGTTGGAGTTCACGTCGGCGAGGTCGAACTTCGCGACCATCTCGTCGATCGAGAAGACGTCCTGGTCGGCGGAGAAGGACCAGCCGAGCAGGGAGAGGTAGTTGAGCAGGCCCTCGGGCAGGAAGCCGCGCTCGCGGTAGAGGTTCAGGCTCGCCTGCGGGTCGCGCTTGGAGAGCTTCTTGTTGCCCTCGCCCATGACGTACGGCAGGTGGCCGAACTGCGGGATCTCCTTCGCGACGCCCAGCTCGATCAGCGCCTTGTAGAGCGCGATCTGGCGCGGCGTGGAGGAGAGCAGGTCCTCGCCGCGCAGGACGTGGGTGATCTCCATCAGGGCGTCGTCGACCGGGTTGACCAGCGTGTACAGCGGGGCGCCGTTCGCGCGGACGATGCCGTAGTCGGTGACGTTCTCGGCCTGGACGGTGATCTCGCCGCGGACCAGGTCGGTGAAGGTGGTGGCCTCGTCCGGCATCCGGAAGCGGACGATGTGGCTGCGGCCCTCGGCCTCGTACGCCTGCTTCTGCTCGGCGGTGAGGTCGCGGCAGTGGCCGTCGTAGCCGGACGGCTTGCCGACGGCGCGGGCGGCCTCGCGGCGGGCGTCCAGCTCCTCGGTGGTGCAGTAGCACGGGTAGGCGTGCCCGGCGGCGAGGAGCTGCTCGGCGACGTCCCGGTAGATGTCCATGCGCTGCGACTGGCGGTACGGCGCGTGCGGGCCGCCGACCTCGGGGCCCTCGTCCCAGTCGAAGCCCAGCCAGCGCATGGAGTCCAGGAGCTGCTCGTACGACTCCTCGGAGTCGCGGGCGGCGTCCGTGTCCTCGATGCGGAAGACCAGGGTGCCCTGGTTGTGCCGGGCGTAGGCCCAGTTGAACAGGGCGGTGCGGACCAGGCCCACGTGCGGGTTGCCGGTCGGGGAGGGACAGAAACGTACGCGGACGTTCGTCGCGTTAGCCACGCTTGATCACCTTGTTGGTGAGAGTGCCGATGCCTTCGATGGTGACGGCGACCTCGTCGCCGACGTTGAGGGGGCCAACCCCCTCGGGGGTGCCGGTGAGGATGACGTCGCCGGGCAGCAGCGTCATGGCCTCGGAGATGTTCACGACCAGGTCCTCGATGGAGTGCACCATCTCGGAGGTGCGGCCGAGCTGGCGCTGCTGGCCGTTGACCGTGCACTGGATCGTCAGGTCGCTCGGGTCGAGCTCCGTCTCCACCCAGGGGCCGAGCGGGCAGGACGTGTCGAAGCCCTTGGCCCGGGCCCACTGCTTCTCGCGCTTCTGCACGTCGCGGGCGGTGACGTCGTTGGCGCAGGTGTAGCCGAAGACGACGTCCTTCACGCGCTCGCGCGGGACCTCGCGGCACATGCGGCCGATGACGACGGCCAGCTCCGCCTCGTGGTGCAGTTCCTCGGAGAACGGCGGGTACTGGATGGCGTCGCCGGACCCGATCATCGAGGTGGCGGGCTTGAAGAAGGCGAACGGGGCCTCCGGCACCTCGTGGCCGAGCTCCTTGGCGTGCGCCGCGTAGTTCCGCCCGAAGGCCACGATCTTGTGGCCGATGACGGGGGCGAGGAGCCGGACCTTGCTCAGCGGGACCTTGACACCGCTCAGCTCGAAGTCGCCGTACGGGCTGCCCTTGATGATGTCGACGACGAGCTCGTCCGGCTTGTCGCCCTCGACCGCGCCGAAGGCGACGTTGCCGTCGATGGAGAACCTGGCGATACGCACGTGAGCGGTGCCCTTTGCTTGTGCGGGTGATCTGGGTGGGCCCAGTCTATGGGGCTTCGCCCCGCTTCCCCTTTTCGCCGCTTCGCGGCTCGTCCTCAGTCGCCGGACGGGCTGCGTTCGTGCCGGACGAGCTGCCCCTTCCGGAGGGCTGTACGCCTACGGCGCTTCCATGAGGATGGTGCGCTTCGGGTTGGCCGTCTGGGTGGGGAGGTCCACGGGGTGCTCCGGCTGCGCGGGGGCCGTCTGCAGGGCTTCGGCGTCCTCGAGGTGCGCGAGGGTGGTGCGGCGCGGGTTGGCTATGTTGCGGAACATCATCGTGGACTTCATCTGCTGTTCTGGCCCTGTCGATCGGGGCGCCGCCGAGTGGACGCCGATTGTCGGATTCCCCATCCCTGTAAAGCGTCAGGCTAAACATGCAATTCCCGCGCAATGTCGAGAAGAGGCCATGATCTTCATGTGAGTTTGCTCACGAGGGCATGGATAAATGGGTCAATTCCGGCTGCCCGTACGGCCCTTGAAAACGGACATTGCCCCCCTGAAGCTCTCATTCCGCTCCTGATCATGAAGACTGGGACACCGACTCCGGCCTCGCGTCTCGTACGGGAAAGTCCGATTTGGGCGGCTTGAGTTTCTACGTCTCGTGACGTGGTCCTCACGTGCTGTCACGGGAGGAGCGGCCTGGACCACGGGCCTTGTTGGAGATCCTGCACTGTGCTGGAATTCCCGGGACCGCCGCGGGATCGAACCGGCGCACAGGGGCGCAACGCAGCGCCGAGGGCGGCGGGAAGGGGGAGCAGCGCCGGTCTCACGACCACCATGGGGTGCCTGACGCCCCGAGACGCCGACACCGTCCCGCCGTCCACGCGGCAGGACGCCTGGTCCAGAGGTTGCGACGCTAGTGCAGGGACGTTTCAAGAGGGATGGCAGCGCTGCGGCGGAGCCGGAGCGCGGCGGAAGTGACCGCGGCTCCTCGGCCCAGCACGCCCAGAACCCCGCATCGGTACAGTCCGGCGACGGCCCCGGAGCCGCGCGTACGGGCGCGCCGGGCGGCAGTGTGCCTGCGGACGAGACAAAGGCGAAGGGCTCCAAGACACCCCCCGGTCCCGGCCCCCGAATAGCCCTGCGCAACTGGCGCATCTCGACCCGTCTGGTCTCGCTCCTCGCCCTCCCCGTCATCACGGCGACCTCGCTGGGCGCCCTGCGCATCAACTCGTCGATGGACGAGATCCAGCAGCTCGACAACATGAAGCTGCTGACCGACCTGACGGAGGACGCCACCCGCCTCGCCGTCGCGCTCCAGGAGGAGCGCGACCAGTCGGCGGGCCCCCTCTCGCACGGCGCCAGCGACACCGACTTCACCGTCAAGAGCGTGCGGGAGAAGACGGACCGCGCCTACAAGAACTTCCTGTCGGGCACCCAGAACGTCGACGACAGCGACGGCGACAAGGGCTTCCTCGGCATCCGGCAGAACACGGTCCAGATCACCCGGCAGCTGCAGAAGATCAAGGACGTCCGCCGGGACGCCTACCAGAAGAACACCCCGTCCTCGCAGACGGTCGACGGCTACAGCCAGCTGATCCAGCAGCTCCTCGCGCTCTCCGAGGACATGGCGCAGGCGACCAGCAACCCGGACATGATCCAGCGCACCCGCGCCCTGGCGGCCTTCTCCTCCGCCAAGGAGTTCGCGTCCGTGCAGCGGGCCGTCATCGCGGCCGCGCTCCCGGCGAACAACCGCGAGTTCGGCAAGCTCTCCGACCTCGACCGCCGCTACGCCCTCACGGCGCTGGAGAAGGAGACGGACGAACTCCAGTCCTTCAACCGGATCTACGTCGGCAACGGCGCGAAGCTGCTCGCCCCCATCAGCCGCGGCAACCAGACGATCCAGGGAGCCGACGCCTACGCCCAGCGCGTGCTCGAACAGCCGGGCGGCATCAAGCTCCGCGGCAAGCGCTCGTACAAGGACTGGGTGGACGCCGACTCCACCAAGATCTCGGAAATGGGCAAGATCGAGCTGACGCTGCTCGACGAGATGGAGCAGAAGGCCCGCTCGCTGCGGAACGAGTCCGAGCAGCAGGCGATCCTCAACGGTGCGCTCATCCTGCTGGTGCTCGGCGTCTCGCTCGTCGGCGCCTTCGTCGTGGCCCGGTCCATGATCCGCTCGCTGCGCCGGCTCCAGGACACCGCCACCAAGGTCGCCCAGGACCGCCTGCCCGAGCTGGTCAAGCAGCTCTCCGAGTCCGACCCGCAGGACGTCGACACGTCCGTGGAGTCCGTCGGTGTGCACTCCCGGGACGAGATCGGCCAGGTGGCCGCGGCCTTCGACGACGTGCACCGCGAGGCCGTCCGCCTCGCCGCCGAGCAGGCCCTCCTGCGGGGCAACGTCAACGCGATGTTCACCAACCTCTCGCGCCGCTCCCAGGGCCTCATCCAGCGCCAGCTCTCGCTCATCTCCGAGCTGGAGTCCCGCGAGGCCGACCCGGACCAGCTGTCGTCGCTGTTCAAGCTCGACCACCTCGCGACCCGCATGCGCCGTAACGGCGAGAACCTCCTCGTGCTCGCCGGTGAGGAGCCCGGCCGCCGCTGGACGCGGCCCGTGCCGCTCGTCGACGTCCTGCGTGCCGCCGCCTCCGAGGTGGAGCAGTACGAGCGCATCGAGCTGTCCTCGGTGCCCGCCACCGACGTCGCGGGCCGCGTCGTCAACGACCTCGTGCACCTCCTCGCCGAGCTGCTCGAGAACGCGACCTCGTTCTCCTCGCCGCAGACCAAGGTCAAGGTGACCGGTCACGCGCTGCCCGACGGCCGCGTGCTCATCGAGATCCACGACACCGGCATCGGCCTCTCCCCCGAGGACCTCGCCGCGATCAACGAGCGGCTCGCGTCGCCGCCCACCGTGGACGTCTCCGTCTCCCGCCGCATGGGTCTGTTCGTGGTCGGCCGCCTCTCGCAGCGCCACGGCATCCGCATCCAGCTGCGGCCCTCGGACTCCGGCGGTACGACCGCGCTCGTCATGCTGCCCGTCGACGTCGCCCAGGGCGGCAAGAAGGGCCCGGGCCAGCCCGGCGCCCCGGCGCCGACCGGCGGTCCCGCCGCGGCCCAGGCCGCCGCGGGTGCCGCCGCCGCGCGCCGCGGTGGCGGTGTGGCGGCCGGTCTGAGCGGCGCGGCCCGCGCCCGCCAGAACAACCAGGTCGGCCCCGCCGCCGGTGCGCAGCGCGGCCAGGTCGCGGGCTCGGGCCCGCGGGCGGCGCTGCCCTCGCGCGGCAACGGCCAGGGCGCGCCGTCGGCCGGTTCCCCGGTGGCGCCGGGCGGCCTCGCGGGCGGTCCCGGCGTCTTCGGCCAGGGCCAGGGCGGCAACCGCTCCGGGGCGGGCAGCATGCCGCAGCCTCCGGTGCCCCAGCAGCGTACGAACGACGCGGGTCAGGCCGTCGGGTCCGGCGCGGGCTCCGGCCCGGGTGAGCAGGACCGCAGGCCGCAGCTGCCGCCGCGCGGCGGGCCGCGGGCCGAGCTGCCCGGTGGCAGCCCGCAGCAGCCCCGCGTGCCCAGCTGGAGCGACGAGAACGCGCAGCCGCAGGTCTCGCGCGAGCCCTTCGACGCTCCGCGCGGCCACGAGGAGCCCGAGTCCACCGGCCAGTTCGCCCACCCCGCGGGCCTCGCCGACGACCTCCAGGGCCCGGGCTCGACCGCGCAGTTCGACCGCCCCGACTTCGACGGGCCGCCGCCCGGCACGCAGGGCGACGCCCAGAGCGGCACCACCGGCGAGTTCGTGCGCTCCGACGTCTTCGGCGGCCCTGCGGGCCCGGCCCCGCAGGCGCCCCAGGCCCCGCAGGCGGGCCAGTCGCCGCACGCCACCGGCGAGTTCGCGGTGCCGCGTCCGCCCGCGCCCCGCCGCGAGCAGGCCCCGCACGCCGATCTGGACCAGGGCGGGCAGCAGGCGCAGCGCCCCCAGGCCCAGCTCCCGCAGGCGCCCGAGCCGCAGCAGACCGAGCCGGAGGCCCTGCCGCCCGCGTCCGGTCCGCTGGACGGCCGTACGCCGCTCTACGACACGCTGGAGACCAACTGGTTCTCGCAGCAGGCGCAGGCGCAGGCCGAACAGCAGCAGCGGGCCCAGCAGGAGCGTGCCGAGCAGGAGCGCCAGGCCCGGGCCGAGCAGGAGCGCCAGCAGGCCGAGCGCGACCGCCGGGCCGAGCAGGGCCACCGCCCCGAGCTGCCGCAGCGCGGCCAGGAGCCGGGCGGCCACCGCCCGGACACCGGTGCGCCGCAGGCCCAGCAGCCTCAGCAGGCCCAGCAGCTTCCGCAGCGCGGAGCCCGGCTCCCCCGCCGGGAGCCGCAGCTCCCGCAGCGCGAGCCGCAGCGCCCGCTCGACGGCACGCGTCCCCAGGGCTCCCGCCCGCAGGGCGCGCGTCCGCCGCAGCAGTCCCTGGGGACCCCGCCGCCGTCCCAGCGCCCGGGCGGCTTCCAGGCCCCGGGCCCGCAGGGACAGCAGCACGCCCAGCCGGGCCAGAGCGGCCCGGGCGCACCCCAGAACCAGCAGAACGCGCAGCACCAGCAGAACCCGAACAGCACCACCGGCAACACCGCTTGGCGCGCCACGCCGAACGACGAGCTGGGCCGCCAGGCCGAGCGCGTCCGGCAGCCCTCCGCGGGCGGCGTCACCACCTCCGGCCTCCCGCGCCGCGTGCCACGGGCGAACCTCGTGGCGGGCACCGCACAGCAGGCGCAGGACAGCTCGGGTCCGCAGGTCTCGCGCGCGCCCGAAGAAGTGCGCGGCCGGCTGACCAATCTCCGTCGGGGCATCCAGCAGGGTCGCCAGGCCGGTACCGGCCAGACCGGCAGTTTCCCCACTCACCAGCAGGAGCGTTAGTTGAGTCCGATGAGCCAGGCGGCACAGAACCTGAACTGGTTGATCACCAACTTCGTGGAGAACACCCCCGGGGTGTCCCACACGGTCGTGGTCTCCGCCGACGGCCTGCTTCTCGCGATGTCCGAGGGCTTTCCGCGCGACCGCGCCGACCAGCTCGCGGCCGTCGCCTCCGGCCTGACCTCCCTCACCGCCGGGGCCTCCCGGATCTTCGAGGGCGGGGCGGTCACGCAGACCGTCGTGGAGATGGAGCGCGGCTTCCTGTTCCTCATGTCCATCTCCGACGGCTCGTCCCTGGCCGTGCTCGCGCACCCGGAGTGCGACATCGGCCTCGTCGGGTACGAGATGGCGCTGCTCGTCGACCGTGCGGGCACCGTCCTCACCCCGGACCTGCGCGCCGAGCTCCAGGGCAGCCTGCTGCACTAGCCGGCGCGCGGGCCAGGCCCGCCGCAGCCCCCGGCCACCCCACAGGCCGGGGACGTCCGATCCGTACGCAACCACCCACCGTCCGGCCGCCACTCATGCCCCCACCAGGCTGACGTCAGACGGAACGCAGACGAACTGCTGTCCCGCCCGGAGGATCCATGAACCCGCCCACCGCCTCTCATGACCCGTACGGCGCCCAAGCCGGATACGGCTACGAGGGTGACCAGCCGCTGGTGCGCCCGTACGCGATGACCGGTGGCCGGACCAGGCCCCGCTACCAGCTCGCCATCGAGGCGCTGGTCAGCACCACGGCGGACCCGGCCCAGCTGATGGGGCTGCTCCCCGAGCACCAGCGGATCTGCCACCTGTGCCGCGAGGTCAAGTCGGTGGCCGAGGTGTCCGCGCTGCTCTCGATGCCGCTCGGCGTCGCCCGCATCCTGGTGGCAGACCTGGCCGAGGCCGGGCTCGTCGCGATCCACCAGCCCGGCGGTGACGAGAGCACCGGTGGCCAGCCAGACGTGACTCTGCTCGAAAGGGTGCTCAGTGGACTTCGCAAGCTCTAGCACGGGCGGCTTCGCGGACTCCGCCGCCGCAGGCCGGTCCACCACGTCGGCCAAGATCGTGGTGGCGGGCGGCTTCGGCGTGGGCAAGACCACGTTCGTCGGCGCGGTCTCGGAGATCAATCCGCTGCGCACCGAAGCGGTGATGACGTCCGCGTCAGCGGGTATTGACGACCTCACGCATACCGGTGACAAGACCACCACCACGGTGGCGATGGATTTCGGCCGCATCACCCTTGACCAGGATCTGATCCTGTATCTGTTCGGCACCCCGGGTCAGGACCGCTTCTGGTTCATGTGGGACGACCTGGTGCGCGGCGCGATCGGTGCCATCGTTCTGGTCGACACACGGCGTCTGGCCGACTGTTTTCCCGCTGTGGACTACTTCGAGAACTCCGGACTGCCTTTCGTCATCGCCCTCAACGGCTTCGACGGCCAGCAGCCCTACACCCCGGACGAAGTCCGCGAAGCGCTGCAGCTCGGCCCGGACACCCCCATCATCACGACAGATGCCCGACAGCGTGCGGAAGCAAAGAGTGGCCTGATCACGCTGGTCGAGCATGCGCTCATGGCACGACTCAAGTAGGCGGGATCATACGGAAGTTGCCGTATAAAGCACGGAACGATCTGTGTCCTTTGACACGGACGGCCGCCGTGTTCATAACGTTTCGACAGAGAATTCCGCCGACGCGGCCACACATCGCGGTCGGCCGGTATCACTGTGCTCACAAGAGCCCCGCCTTTTGGCGGGGCTCGCTCTTTATGACCGATTTATCTGAGGCCTGCACCACTCGGATCGCTTCGCTCCTACTGTTTGGAGGAGCACCACCTGACGTGCTGGAATGCGCTGAACTGCCCAGTAGCACGGGCCTTTGGAGACGACAGCGGCACCAGCGCGGGAGCCGCCGCCGAGAGGTTGTTGGTCGAGTGAGGCGAAGCAAGACGAGCCCCGCACCCCCGGAACGGGACACGCGGGGCAACTTCACCCCGCCCCCGCGAGCGGCGACGCCGTCGCCGTCCGCGGACGTACCCGGTGGCGAGCCACAGCCCGCCTCCGGCGGGCGGCTCTCGCCCCGTAACTGGCGCGTACCGACCCGCCTCAACGCGATCCTCCTCATACCCGTGCTCGTGGGTCTCGTCATGGGCGGCTTCCAGGTCAAGGGCGCCATCGACACCTGGGACGAAGCCCGCGACGCCGAGGCCACGGCCCGTCTGGTGCGCGCTTCGCTGGACTACGGCAACCGCCTCATCGAGGAGCGCGACGTCTCCGCCGCGCCCCTGCTCGACGGCAAGAAGAACGACCCGGACGTGGCCAAGGCCCGCAAGGCCACCGACCGGGCCGCCGCCGTCTTCGCCGACGCCGCCGAGGACATGCCGAAGAAGGAGGGCCTGGAGCGCCGGCTCGCGACCTTCAAGAAGGTGGAGCCCAAGCTGGAGGGCCTGCGCCAGGCCGCGTACACCAGCAAGCTGCCCGGTGTGCGCACCGAAGAGGGCTACGTCGCCATCCAGCACCCGCTGATGGAGTTCGCCAACGAACTCGGCCTCGGCACCGGCAACATCACCTCCTACGGCCGCACCGTCTACGCGGTGTCCCTGGCCAAGGCCGCGCTCTCGCTCCAGCGCTCCATCGGCACCCACCTCCTGGAGAAGCCGGGCCCGACCCAGGGCGACTTCACCAAGCAGAAGGTCTCCTTCTCCTCGTACGCCTACCTCGAGCGCATCGCCATCGAGGAGTACACCGGCGGCGGCACGCCCTCGGACGTGCGGAAGCTGGAGGAGGCCAGGAAGCGGCTGATCGCCGACGCCGCGAAGCAGGCCGAGCAGAGCGCCGCCGAGGCGCGCGCGGCGGGCAAGAAGTTCGTTCCGCCGCCGCAGGGCGAGAAGATGCTGGAGCTCATCCTGGGCATGCCGGACACCCGGCCGAGCTCCCGGGTCGCGCTCGCGGGCAAGGGCGTCGACAGCAAGGTGCTGTGGGCGGCCACCACCGCCAAGTTCGGCGCGTACCGCACCATCGAGGCGGACCTCACCGACAAGGCCGTGAACGAGGCCTCCGGCATCGCCGACGACGCCAAGACCGACGCCTTCATCACCGGTGCCGCCGTCGTGGTCGCCCTGCTCGCCGCGTTCTTCCTCGCCGGGCTCATGGCCCGCCAGATGAGCCGCTCGATGCGCTCCCTGCGCACGGCCGCCTTCGGCATCGCCGAGCAGCGCCTGCCGATGCTGGTCGACCAGCTCTCGCGCACCGACCCGGGCCGCGTGGACACCCGTGTCCAGCCGATCCCGATCACCACCACGGACGAGATCGGCGAGATCGCCCGCGCCTTCGACCAGGTGCACCGCGAGGCCGTCCGGCTCGCCTCCGAGCAGGCCCTGCTGCGCGGCAACATCAACGCGATCTTCACCAACCTCTCGCGCCGCAACCAGTCGCTGATCGAGGGCCAGCTGACCCTCATCACCGACCTGGAGAACAACGAGGCCGACCCGGACCAGCTGGAGAGCCTCTTCCGCCTGGACCACCTGGCGACCCGCATGCGGCGCAACGGCGAGAACCTCCTCGTCCTGTCCGGCGAGGAGCCGGGCCGCCGCTGGGACCAGCCGGTGCCGCTCGTGGACGTGCTGCGCGCCGCCTCCTCCGAGGTGGAGCAGTACGAGCGCATCGAGCTGTCGGGCGTCCCCGAGGCCGAGATCCACGGCCTGGCCGTGACCGACCTCGTGCACCTGCTCGCCGAGCTCCTGGAGAACGCCACCACGTTCTCCTCGCCGCAGACCAAGGTCAGGGTCACCGCGACCCGTCTCCCCGACGGCCGCGTGATGGTCGAGATCCACGACAAGGGCATCGGCCTGACCGCCGAGGACTTCGCGGACATCAACCACCGGCTCGCCAACCCGCCGACCGTGGACGCCGCGATCTCGCAGCGCATGGGCCTGTTCGTGGTCGGCCGCCTGTCGGACCGGCACGGCATCCGGGTCCAGCTGCGCCCCTCGGGCGAGCAGGCGGGCACCACCTCGCTCGTCATGCTCCCGGAGATCATCACGCACGGTGGCGGCGGCGAACTCCACCCGCAGGACAACGAGTTCACGGTCTCCTCGATCATCCCCGAGCAGCAGGCGCAGGCGGCCGAGCCGCTGCGCACGGCCGCCGAGCTGGGCTTTGACGACACCGCCTACCACGGCGAGGGCGCCGAGGGGCAGGGCGGCCAACTCGACCCGGTGGGCCGTTCCCTGATCCGCGAGGAGCGCCGCGCGGCCCTGGAGGCACAGGCCCAGTCCGGCCGCCCGCCGTACCCCGAAGAGACACAAGGTGGCCAGGAGGCGTACGAGCAGCCCCAGGCGTACCAGGAGCACGGCGCGTACGAGACGCCCCGGACCGGTTACGAGGCGCAGTACGACCCCCAGCAGGCGTACGACGGCGCGCAGGCGTCCGGCTACGACCAGGGCCAGGGCGGTTACGACACCGGCTACGACGGACAGCCGACGTACGAGCAGGGCCAGTCCGCGCAGCCCGCACAGGCCGCGTACGACGACGCGTACTACACGACGCAGGACGGCTACCCGGACGGCGCGTATGCGGAGCCCGGTCAGGGCGGCCACGAGGCCGCCGCGGGGGGCAAGCAGGAGCCCTTCGCCACCTACCCGGAACGCTCCCACCAGGACGACTGGCCGCTGCGTGACAGCTACCAGGAGCCCTACCAGGGCGAGTACGCTCCCGAAGCGGAATCGGCTCCGACGGCTGCCGCGGCCGAGCGGGAGCACGTAGGCTTCGACCGTCCGGGACCTGCCCAGACGGCCCCCTCGACCAGTCACGAGCTGACCGACGCGGGCCTGCCGCGCCGGGGCAGCACCGCGGCGAACGGCAACGGAAGCGCCCCCGCCGCACCGGGCGAAGAGGGCCGCGAGGGCGAGAGCCCGAACGGCGAGCCGGACAGCTGGCGCACGGCCAACGACGAGCGCTGGCACCGCGCCGAGCAGCTGCGGGAGCCCAAGGCGGGCGGGGTCACCCCGTCCGGTCTTCCGCGGCGGGTGCCCAAGGCCAACCTGGTCGAGGGCACGGCGGAGCAGACCCCGCAGGGCGGCCCCCAGGTCTCCCGCGACCCCGAGGAAGTACGCGGCAGGCTGAGCAATCTGCGCCGCGGCGTCCAGCGGGGCCGCAGCGCGGGCAGTGACACGAATGGCCAGGGCTTCAGCCCTGATAGCACCTACAACCAGGAGCGTTAGTGTGAGCCCGATGAGCCAGGCGGCGCAGAACCTGAACTGGTTGATCACCAACTTCGTGGAGAACACCCCCGGGGTGTCCCACACCGTGGTGGTCTCCGCCGACGGACTCCTTCTGGCGATGTCCGAAGGTTTCCCGCGCGACCGAGCCGATCAGCTCGCCGCGGTCGCGTCGGGTCTCACCTCCCTCACGGCCGGGGCCTCCCGGATCTTCGAGGGCGGCTCGGTGACCCAGACCGTTGTGGAGATGGAGCGAGGATTTCTCTTCATCATGTCCATCTCCGACGGGTCCTCCCTTGCCGTACTCGCCCACCCAGAAGCGGACATCGGTCTCATTGGGTACGAGATGGCACTTCTCGTCGACCGCGCCGGGACGGTCCTCACTCCGGACCTGCGCGCGGAGCTTCAGGGGAGCTTGCTCAACTAACAGACAGACGGTGCGTATTCGCGTCCCGGGGCCGTAAGGTTTCGGGACGCGGCTCCACAGCGATGGCGCCGGGCACAGTTTCGGAGGAGGAGTACGTGGCTGCAACACCCCCAGACGGTTCGTCTTCGGCCAACTGGCCTTCGGGCCGTGGCCAGGGCCAGGGTGACGGTTCGCAGAACCGGTACAACTTCCCCTCCGCGCCCAGCCACCGCCGCCAGCCGCAGTACCGGCAGCCCGGCCCGTACGACCAGCCCGCCCCGGGCGCGTACGAACAGCCGGGTCCGTACCACCAGCCCGCCCCGGGCGCGTACGACCAGCAGCGGCCGTACGCGCCGCGCATCCAGCCCGCGCCGTCGCAGCGCCGCGCCCCCGAGCCGGCGCCCGCGGCCGCCAACCCGCTGGTGCGTCCGTACGCCATGACCGGCGGCCGCACCAGGCCGCGGTACCAGCTCGCCATCGAGGCGCTGGTGCACACCACCGCACAACCGCATCAGTTGCAGGGCCAGTTGCCCGAGCATCAGCGCATCTGCAACCTGTGCCGCGAGATCAAGTCGGTCGCCGAGATCTCGGCACTGCTCTCCATCCCCCTCGGCGTAGCCCGGATCCTCGTCGCCGACCTGGCGGAGGCCGGTCTCGTCGCCATCCATCAGCCCGGCGGGGACGAGTCCGCCGGCGGTCAGCCAGACGTGACACTGCTCGAAAGGGTGCTCAGTGGACTTCGCAAGCTCTAGCGGAGGAGCAACAGCCCGCTCCACCACCAGCGCGAAAATCGTGGTGGCGGGCGGCTTCGGTGTGGGCAAGACCACATTCGTCGGAGCCGTCTCGGAGATCAACCCGCTGCGCACCGAAGCCGTGATGACGTCCGCGTCGGCAGGCATCGACGACCTGACGCACACCGGCGACAAGACGACCACGACGGTCGCCATGGACTTCGGCCGCATCACGCTCGACCAGGATCTGATCCTGTATCTCTTCGGCACCCCGGGCCAGGACCGCTTCTGGTTCATGTGGGACGACCTGGTGCGCGGCGCCATCGGAGCGGTCGTCCTGGTCGACACGAGGCGGCTCGCCGACTGCTTCCCCGCCGTCGACTACTTCGAGAACTCAGGGCTGCCCTTCGTCATCGCCCTCAACGGCTTCGACGGGCACCAGCCCTACACCCCGGACGAGGTCCGCGAGGCCCTGCAGATCGGCCCGGACACGCCCATCATCACCACGGACGCGCGCCACCGCGCCGACGCGAAGTCCGCGCTGATCACCCTGGTCGAGCACGCCCTGATGGCCCGCCTCCGCTAGGCCCCCGCACCAACGCCCGTGGGCCCCGTACTCGAGCGAGTACGGGGCCCACGGGCGTTGTGCGGCCGTGCCGCGGAAGGCGAGCGGCGGGGCTCAGCCCTGCCAGCTGTGCGGGGCGCGGAAGCCCGGCGTGCGCTCCAGGCGGCGCCACCCGGCCTTGTCGCGGCCGAAGCCCACGGAGGGGACCGCGGCGGGCTGAGCGGCGGCCCGGGCCAGCAGGATCGCCGTGAGGGCGGCGACCTCTTCGGGCTCGGCGTGGCCCTTCTCGACGCGGATGTCGGGAGTAGTCATGTGCGGCGTTCTCCTTGTGGGAAGGCGAAGGGGCGGCGCGGCGCTACTGCGGCGGATTGCCGTGCTTGCGCGACGGCAGATCGGCGTGCTTGTTGCGCAGCATCGCGAGCGAGTTGATCAGCACGGACCGGGTCTCGGCCGGGTCGATCACGTCGTCGACGAGCCCGCGCTCGGCGGCGTAGTACGGGTGCATCAGCTCGGCCTTGTACTCCTTGACCATGCGGGCGCGCATGGCCTCGGGGTCCTCGGCGGCGGCGATCTGGCGGCGGAAGATGACGTTGGCCGCGCCCTCGGCGCCCATGACCGCGATCTCGTTCGTCGGCCAGGCGTAGGTGAGGTCGGCGCCGATGGACTGGCTGTCCATCACGATGTACGCGCCGCCGTACGCCTTGCGCAGGATGAGGGAGATGCGGGGCACGGTCGCGTTGCAGTACGCGTACAGGAGCTTCGCGCCGTGGCGGATGATGCCGCCGTGCTCCTGGTCGACGCCGGGCAGGAAGCCGGGCACGTCGAGCAGGGTGACGATCGGAATGTTGAAGGCGTCGCACATCTGGACGAAGCGCGCGGCCTTTTCGGAGGCCTCGATGTCGAGGACGCCCGCGAGGGTCTGCGGCTGGTTGGCGACGATGCCGACGACCTGGCCGTCGAGGCGGGCCAGGGCGCAGATGATGTTGCGCGCCCAGCGCTCGTGGACCTCCAGGTAGTCGCCGTCGTCGACGAGCTCCTCGATGACCTTCGTCATGTCGTACGGCCGGTTCCCGTCGGCGGGGACCAGGTCGAGCAGCACGTCGGAGCGGCGGTCGGCCGGGTCGTCGCAGGCGGCGACGGGCGGGTTCTCGCGGTTGTTCTGCGGCAGCATCGCGATGAGGTAGCGCACCTCGGCGAGGCAGGTCTCCTCGTCGTCGTACGCGAAGTGGCAGACGCCGGAGGTCTCGGCGTGCACGTCGGCGCCGCCCAGGCCGTTCTGGGAGATCTCCTCGCCGGTCACCGCGCGGACCACGTCGGGCCCGGTGATGAACATCTGCGAGGTGTCGCGGACCATGAAGACGAAGTCGGTGAGGGCGGGGCTGTACGCCGCGCCGCCCGCGCACGGGCCGAGCATCACGCTGATCTGCGGGATGACGCCGGAGGCCTTGGTGTTGCGCTGGAAGATGCCGCCGTAGCCCGCGAGGGCGGAGACGCCCTCCTGGATGCGGGCGCCCGCGCCGTCGTTGAGGGAGACCAGGGGCGCGCCCGCCGCGATGGCCATGTCCATGATCTTGTGGATCTTCGTGGCGTGCGCCTCGCCGAGGGCGCCTCCGAAGATCCGGAAGTCGTGGGCGTACACGAAGACCGTGCGGCCCTCGACGGTGCCCCAGCCGGTGATGACGCCGTCGGTGTAGGGCTTCTTCGCCTCCAGGCCGAAGCCGGTCGCCCGGTGCCGGCGCAGCTGCTCGACCTCCTGGAACGAACCCTCGTCGAGGAGAAGCGCGATCCGCTCGCGTGCCGTCAGCTTGCCCTTGGCGTGCTGGGCCTCGGTCGCCTTCTCGCTCGGTCCCGCCAGGGCCTGCGCGCGGATCCCGGCCAATTCGGCCACTCGGCCCCGCGCGTCGGTGGGCTCACCCGCTGAAGATCCAGCTTCGTCCAAAACGGTCATGCTCTCGACCTTACGAAGTACACGCGCGAAAACGGACCGTCGACTCTGAACAGTCTCGGGACCGTTTTCCTGGCACCCCCGGACAGAAGTTTTGTGCGGTGCAGGCGAAGCCACTGCTCAGGGCCCCATCCGGCTGTAGGGATTCCACAAGGTGGCCAATGAGACTCGGATCACATTCCAGCCCCGGAATGAGTGATTCCGGGCGGAGCCCTCACATCCGGCGCGGGATGGCGCGGGCCCCCGGAGCGGGGTGGAATTGGCAGGGGCCGACAACGCCCCGCCGCGATTCCAGCCAGCGGGGAGCGGGGCCGGACGGCCCGCTCCGGGCCTCCCGGCGGGTCTCAGGCGCGGTGGATCACGATGTCGCCGAGGCCCGTGCGCGCGCGCACCTTCACGGTCTCCCCGGAGTCGCCCGGACCCGCCGACGAGCCGAGCGACTGCCGCACGGACCCGTACTTGGTCTGGACGTCGAGCCAGGCGGCGGTGCCCTCGCTGATGCCGATGTCGACCCTGCCGGTGCCGGTCTCCAGGACGGCGGTGCCGCGCGTCACCTCGCCGATCTCGATGGCGCCGGTCGCGGTCCTCGCGGTGACGTCGGCGCGGGCCCGGGTCACGACGATGGCCCCGTTGGCGGAGCGGACCCGCAGCTCGCCGACGACCTCGCCGATCTCGGTCGACCCGTTGGAGTTCTTGACGACGGCCGCGCCGCCGATCGTGCCGAGCCGCACCTCGCCGGAGGCCGTGGTGACGTCGGCCTGGCCGTCCGTCCGATCCACGTAGACCCGGCCGTGGCCGGTGTCGAGGCGCACCGAGGCCGCCCGGACGACCCGGATCTCGCCCATGGACGTCTTGACCTCGCACTCGCCCAGGCGGCCCTCGACGGTGCAGTCGGCCATGGAGGTGGTGACGTGCACGTCCGAGCCCTCGGGCAGCATGACCTCCACGTCGACCGAGGAGCCCCTGCCGAAGAGGGAGCGCTCCTTGGGGCCCTTCACCAGGAGCCTGCCGGTGGTGTACTCCACCCGGGTCCGCTCGGCGGCGCGGACGTCGGCGGCGCGCGTCTCGCTGGTCGGACGCACGTCGACGACGGTCTCGGCGCGGTCGCCCGCGATGATCCGCACCGTCCCGCTCTCGATGGTCACTGAGGCGTTGATGGGCTTGGCGGTGTCGAAGGTTGGCATGGCTGTCCTCGTCGTCGTGGTCCCGGTCCTGGTGGATGCGGCGGAGCGGCCCGGACGCGGCGGTCCGGGCCGGGCGGGGAGCGGGCCCTAGCGGGCCCAGCCGGTGAAGCTGTTCCCCACGCCCTCGCCGCGCGCGAGGGGCTGCGGGCCCTCGCTGGGCCTGAGGGCCTCGGCGACGGTGCGGACCAGCCAGGCGTTGACCGACAGGCTCTCGGCGGCGGCGGCCTCCTCGGCCTGGGACTTGAGGTGCATCGGCAGTCGGAGGTTGATGCGGGCGGTGCCGCCCTCCTCGGCCTCGGGCACGGGCGCGGGGGCGGGCGCGGAGCGCGTCACGGGCGCCTCCATGACCGGCGCCTCGAACGCGTCGGTCAGGGGCGGCGGCGTCACCACGAAGTCCGGGTCGCCCCCACGCAGGCGCACGTCGACCGAGCCGGGAGCGAGGTCTCGGGTAACCTCGTCCATGGCCGCGGACAGCACGTTCAGCAACGTGAGCCGGGTGGCCGACTCGAGCGGGGCGATCAGGCGCTCGGCGACCGCGCGAGCCTCCTCACCACCGGCCTCGGCGGCGACCGCGAGCTCCTGACGGAGTTGGTCGACATACGGCGTGAGATTCATGGCATCACTATGGCACCACAATGGCGCCATGGCAAGTTCCCCCTGCGCCCCCGCCGCTCGGATTCTCGCCCCCTCGGCAGGTCGGGCCACCCCTTTCGCCTTCGCCACCCCTCCCGTCACCATGACGGCGAACGCCCCGCACGCCCCGTAGGGCGGCGCACCCTCCCCTCCTCGTGGCGCCATGCATGGCACCACTCCCCCACGCGCCCACACCTGGCGTAATCGAGCCACCACGCGGTGATCACAGTTGAAGATTGAACCGATCAGCGCTACAGTCAATGTTGTTGAACATTAAACCGCTCATGGTTGCGTCTTCCCCGTGATCCGCAGCCCGCCCCCCAAGGAGCACGTCATGGGACTCTTCGGCCGCAAGAACGACAACGACACCCCCGCCGCCGCCCCCGCCGCCGTCAGCCCTGAACTCGCCGCGCTGACCGGTGACTACGAGCTGGACCCCGCGCACAGCAGCATCGGCTTCGTCGCCCGCCACGCGATGGTCACGAACGTCAAGGGTTCCTTCCTCGACTTCACCGGCTCGCTGCACCTCGACGGCACCGACCCGGCCAAGTCGACGGCCGTCATCGACGTGACGATGGACAGCATCGACACCGGCAACGCGGACCGTGACGGCCACCTCAAGAGCGCGGACTTCTTCAAGACCGAGGAGTTCCCGAAGATGACCTTCCGCTCCACCGGGGCCGAGGCGCTCGGCGGCGACGACTACCGCGTCACCGGCGACCTGACCATCCTCGGCACCACCCGGCCGCTCACCATCGACCTGGAGTTCAACGGGGCGGCCACGGACCCGTTCGGCAACCAGCGCGTCGGCTTCGAGGGCAAGGCCCAGCTGCTGCGCTCGGAGTGGGGCCTGACGTGGAACGCGGCCCTGGAGACGGGTGGCGTGCTGGTCTCCGACAAGATCAAGCTCACCTTCGACATCTCGGCGATCAAGAGCGCCTCGTAACGACCCGTCCGGAGCCGGTGGGCGGCCTTCGCCGCCCCGGCCGGTCCCGGGGGTCCGTCCGACCGGGCGGCCCTAGAAGCCGCCGCCGAAGTCGCCGCCCCCGCCGAAGTCCCCGCCGCCCCCGAAGTCACCGCCGCCGAAGTCGCCCGCGTCGAAGTCCGCGCCCGTGACGTCGCCGCCGTCGGCCGCCGGGACGCCCGCCGCCGCGGCGTACGCCGGGGACGACAGGGCCGAGCCGAGCAGGGTGCCGACCAGCAGGCCGGGGAGCAGGCCGCCGCCGAAGTAGCCGCCCGCCCAGGGGCCGTAGGCCGGGCCCGCCTCCCAGTAGGGGCGGCGGTCGCCGGTGTCGGTGGTGACCGTGCGGGTCATGGGCGCCTCGCCGTCGGCGAGGCGCACCGCGTCGGCCGCGCACACCGGCACCTCGCGGGGCGCACCGCCCGCGGGGGTCCACTCGGCGTCCTTCACGGAGGGCCCGTGCCGGGGGTCGAAGAAGCACGGCGGCCGCCGCTCGGGCAGCGTGCGGCCCTCGCGGCGCGCGGCGAGCAGGGCGAGCGAGAAGCGGCCGTCCTCCAGGGCCTGGGTGACGGCCCGGACCTGCTCGGGCCGCTCGGCCGCGGCCATGAAGGACTTCGCCTTCTCGTACGCGTCGAGCGCGCGCTCGTAGTCGGCGCGCATGGCGTCGTCGGCACCGGCCTCCGCGGGGTGGAAGTCGAGCCGGTCCAGCTCCTCGCCGAAGGCGGTGATGTCCTCGTCGACGACGACGCGCAGCTTCTCCAGGGCCGCGCGCTCCTCCTCCGCGCGCTTGCGGCGGCGGCTCCGGGCCACCGCGTAGGCGCCCGCGCCGCCCGCGACGACCACCGCGCCGACGCCGATCAGCACCCCGACGGGCGCGCCGTCGCCGCCGCCCGTGGCGCCCCAGGAGGCGGGCGCGCTGCCCGACGTCTGGGCGATGGCGCGGTCCACGAACTCGTCGAGCTGCTGTGGCGCGGGCTCGCCCCGGACGAGCGAGGTCAGGTTCCGCACGGCGTCGCGCGACAGGGCCGCGCTGTCGGCCTTCGCGTCGAAGGCGTCGCCGAGACGGATCGCGTACACGCCCGTGACTCCCGTCGCCGTCCGCAGGTTCCGGAACAGGTCCTGCTTCGGGAACGACTCCGGGAGCACGGCGACGAAGACCGGCTTGTCGGCCTTCTTGATCTTGTCGGCGAGGGCGTCGGCGTCGGTGCGGGAGAGCTGGGACGCCGCCGCCCCGTCGACGTACACCGGGTTCTCGCGCAAGGCGTCGGCCACCGTCGTGACGTCCGTGGCGGCCCGGGCCGCGGGCGCGAGCGTGGCGCCCAGGGCCAGGAGCAGTCCGGACAGGATGACGGTCAGCCGCGACGCCGCCTGCCTGGTCGGCCTCATACTTCACGCTAACCCAGGCCGGGCGCGAACGTGCCCCCGCGGCTACTCGACGGGCTCGACCCCGGCCCTGAGCAGGCCGTAGGTGACCGCGTCCTCCAGCGCCTGCCAGGACGCGGCGATCACGTTGTCCGCGACGCCGACGGTCGACCACTCGCCGTCGCCGTCCGTGGTGGAGATGAGTACGCGGGTGGTGGAGGACGTGCCGTGCTTGCCCTCCAGGATGCGGACTTTGTAGTCCACCAGCTCCAGCTTGGCCAGCTCCGGGTACATCCGCTCCAGGCCGACGCGCAGGGCCCGGTCGAGGGCGTTGACGGGGCCGTTGCCCTCCGCCGTCGCCACGATGCGCTCGCCCTTGGCCCACACCTTCACGGTGGCCTCGTTGGCGTGCGAGCCGTCGGGCCGGTCCTCGACGATCGCGCGCCAGGACTCGGTGCGGAAGTAGCGCCGCGCGCGCCCCTCGGCCTCCGCCCGCAGGAGCAGCTCGAAGGAGGCGTCCGCCGCCTCGTACGTGTAGCCCTTGAGCTCGCGCTCCTTGACGCGCTCCACGACGCGGCCGACCAGTTCGCGGTCGCCGCCCAGGTCGACGCCCAGCTCCTTGCCCTTGAGCTCGATGGAGGCGCGGCCCGCCATGTCGGAGACCAGCATGCGGATGCGGTTGCCGACGAGCTCGGGGTCGATGTGCTGGTAGAGGTCCGGGTCGACCTTGATCGCGGAGGCGTGCAGGCCCGCCTTGTGCGCGAAGGCCGAGACGCCGACGTAGGGCTGGTGGGTGGCCGGGGTGAGGTTCACGACCTCGGCGATGGCGTGCGAGACGCGGGTCATCTCGCGCAGCGCGCCCTCGGGCAGGACCTGTTTGCCGTACTTCAGCTCCAGGGCGGCGACGACCGGGAAGAGGTTGGCGTTGCCGACGCGCTCGCCGTAGCCGTTGGCGGTGCACTGGACGTGGGTGGCGCCCGCGTCGACGGCGGCGAGGGTGTTGGCGACCGCGCAGCCGGTGTCGTCCTGGGCGTGGATGCCGAGCCGGGCGCCGGTGTCGGCGAGGACGGTGGCGACGACGGCCTGCACCTGGGCGGGGAGCATGCCGCCGTTGGTGTCGCACAGGACCACGACGTCCGCGCCCGCCTCGTGCGCGGCCCGCACGACCGCCTTCGCGTACTCGGGGTTGGCACGGTAGCCGTCGAAGAAGTGCTCGCAGTCGACGAAGACGCGGCGGCCCTGCCCGCGCAGGTGGGAGACGGTGTCGCGGACCATCTCCACGTTCTCGTCGAGCGTGGTGCGCAGGGCGAGTTCGACGTGCCGGTCGTGCGCCTTGGCGACCAGCGTGATCACCGGGGCGCCGGACTCGAGGAGCGCCTTGACCTGGGGGTCCTCGGCGGCTCTGCCGCCCGCGCGACGGGTGGCGCCGAACGCGACGAGCTGCGCGTTCTTGAAGGTGACCTCTTCCTTGGCGCGGGCGAAGAACTCGGTGTCGCGCGGGTTGGCGCCGGGCCAGCCGCCCTCGATGAAGCCCACGCCGAAGTCGTCCAGATGCCGGGCGATGGTCAGCTTGTCCGCGACGGTCAGATTGATGCCCTCGCGCTGCGCGCCGTCGCGCAGCGTGGTGTCGAACACGTGGAACGAATCGTCGGGGCTGCTGGTTTCCGTCGTCATCTCTCTGGCTCCTGTGTCGGATCTCGGTCTACCGGATGACCGGCTCCACCACCCTCATGATCCCTCGCGCCCTGTTCCTCCGGCTGGGGTGGGCCGGAAAACGAAAAGACCCCTCGCGGGTGCGAGAGGTCTGCGCGCGGGTCGAGGACGGTGCCGCCCCGTACGGTCCGTACGGGCGCGGTCACTGCGGACCGGCGCGCCTGCTGCCCATAATCACGGCGGTAAGCATGGGGGCAGCCTGCCACACCCCGAGCCGCGCCTGAACGGTCGTCTCACCATGCGGGCGACCGTGCAGGCGCGGCGCCGCCGTCAGCCGAGGTAGCGCACGAACGCGTCGTAGCCGTCGTTCGTGTCGCCCGGCAGCAGGCCCGCGTCCGCCGACAGGAACGCGACGCGCTTGCCGTTCGCCGAGATCGCGCCCGGGACCGCCTTGGCCGAGGCGGTGCCGCCGGTGGCGTCGGGGGTGACGAGGGCGGTCCTGCCGGTCTTCAGGTCCCGTACGTAGACGGGCTGTTCGGTGCCGTACTGGCTGCCGGGCTCCCGCACCTCCGTCATATAGGTGAGGCGGCGGCCGTCGGCGCTGATGGCGGGGGCGCGGGTGTAGGCCGCGCCGGGGCCGCCCTGGGTGCCGTGGACACGCCGGTTCTTGCCGGTGGCGAGGTCGTGGACGAAGACGTTCCAGGCCTTGTCGTCGTCGTGCGGCACGAGGTGGGTGTCGCGGGACTCGAAGACGACCGTGCGGCCGTCGCCGCTGAGGGACGGTTCGAGGGACTCCTTCTCGGTCGTGGAGCCGTCGTGGGAGCGGTCGATCTGCGTCAGGCGCCCGGTGGTGCGGTCGCGCAGCCAGACGTCGCTCCAGTCGTCGCCCCGCGGGCCGTTGGTGTAGTTGTGCGCGTAGACGACCTCGCGGCCGTCGTCGCTGACCGTCGGGGTGTGCGCGGAGCGCGGCTCCCAGCCGGGGTTGGGGTGGCTGATGCGCTCCGTGGTCTTCTTCTCGCGGTCGCGCAGGAACACGACCTGGCCGTCGGAGCCCTCGCGCTTGCGGGTGTCGAAGACGGCGTAGCGGGCGTTCGGGGTGAGGGCGACGGTGCCCGCGCCCCTGCCGTCGAAGCCGTCCGGCAGCTCCACGTCGAGGCGCTGGAACTTCTTCGTCCTGCGGTCGTACAGGCGGACGTCGGACGCGCCGTAGTCGTCGGCCGGGGCGGTGATGACGGCGACGTAGCGGCCGTCGCCGCTGAGCGAGGGGCTGCGGAGCTGGCGGCCCGGGAGGGCGACGCGCTCCGTGCGTCCGGTGGCCAGGGTGCGGACGAACACGTCGGAGCGGCCGTTGGTGTCACCGGCCACCAGGTCGCTCGCCTCCGAGTCGAAGGCGACGACCTTGCCGTCGCGGCTGATCACCGCGGTCGAGGCGGCCGCGTTGCCCGCCGTGCCGCCGGGCGTGACGCTCACGCCGGCCGTGCGGGGCGCGGCGGGCGCCGCGGAGGCCGCGGGCAGGGCGGTCGCCGTGACCGCCGCGACGACGGCCGCGGCGGCCAGGGCGGCGCGCTGGGTGCTGTGGCGCATGGTTCGGTTCCCCCGTGTGGTGAGTGGTGCGGATCCGGCGCACCGTGCAGTCGGATGCGGCGCCGGCGTCGGTAAGGACTGCCGTACGGGCACGGATGGTTGCCGACACGACTGTTCGCCCCGGGGGCGCGCGGGGGCACGTCCGACACGCCGTTCACGTCCCCCTCACCGGATCGGACGTCAGCGGAGGCGGCGCACGAACACGTCGGACGTGCCGTTGGTGTCGCCCGGCACCAGGTCGGAGGCCGTCGACGTGAAGACGGCCGCGCGGCCGCCGGAGGTCACGGTGACCGCCCCGGCGCGGGTCTCGCCGGGAGCGAGCGCCGTGCGGCGGCCCGTGCGGACGTCCAGCAGGACGAGCCGCTCGCCGCCGGTGCCCTCCTGGGGCAGGACGGCGAACCGGGCGTCCCGGTCGGCGGACCGCGCGGGCGTGTCGGCGACCTGCCGGGCCGTGCCCCCGCGCACGTCGTACGCGTACGTCCTGCCCGCGGCGGCGAACAGGACGCGGCGGCCGTCCCCGCTGATCCGGACGAACTGCCCGTCGCTGTCCCCGAGTCCCTCGTCGGCCCGCACGGTGGTGCCGGTGGCGCGGTCCTCGACGAGGACGTCGTCGCCCTCGGGCCCGGAGCCCTTCTTCTGGTAGGCCACGAACCTGCCGTCCGCGCTGAGCGAGGCGGCGCCGAAGCGGGTGGTGGTCGCGTCGCCCTCGACCCGTTCCGCGGTGCCGGTGGCCATGTCCCGAACGGAGACGTACCGGTCGGTGACGAAGCGGTCGTCGCCGGAGGTGTAGAGGACGTACCGGCCGTCGGGCGTGATGTCCTGGATCCGGGCGGCCGAGGCCACGGGGGTGCTCCGGCCCGTCGCCAGGTCGTCGACGCGGGCCGACGGGCCCTTGGTGCCCTCGGTGTAGCCGACGTAGCGGCCGTCGCCGCTGAGCACGGGCGGGCCCCAGTCGAATCCGCCGCCGTGCACGATCCGGGTGAGCCTGCCGGTGTCCCGGTCCTTCACGGCGAGGCACACGTACGTCTGCTGCTCGCAGCCCGGGAAGCCCTCGGGCACCGACGTCTTCGTGGCGAACGCCACGTACCGTCCGTCGTCGCTGATGGCCGCGTGCTGCGACGCCCGCTCCAGCTGCGCCCCGTCGCTCGCCGTGCTCACGCGTTCGGTGAGCGGCCCGCCCGGCCGCGCGTCGGCCGCCGCTGCCGACGGTGTCGTCGTGCCGAGCGCGGCGGCGAGTGCCGCCGCCGCCAGGCCGCGTGTGGTGCGTCCGCGCATGGGGCGTTCCCCTCGGGTCGGTCGGGTCATCGGGTGTGGCGTACGAAGACGTCGGCCTCGCCGTTGGTGTCGCCGGGGACGAGGTCGGGCGCGGCCGAACCGAACGTGACCGCGCGGCCCCCGGCTGCCACCGCGCCGCCGCCCGCCTGGGCGTCGGGCGGGCCGACGGCCGTGTCGCGGCCGGTGCGCGGGTCGAGCAGGTGCAGGCCGTCGGCCCGGGAGAGCACGACGTGCCGGGCGCACGCGGTGGCCGACCTGGCGCGGCCCTCGGCGACGCGCGCGGTGGTGCCGGTGCGCGCGTCGTGGACGTAGAGACCGCCCCGGGCGTTGAAGAGGACCCGGTGGCCGTCGGCGCTGATCCGGACCAGTTCGGCCGTGCCGAGGCCGGTGTCGAGCTGGACGCGCTCGCCCGTGCCGCGCGTCTTGAGGAACACGTCCGCCGTGTCCTCGGGGCCCTCGCTGTAGCCGCCGACCTGGTAGGCGACGCGGGTGCCGTCGCCGTTCACGGACGCCGCGCCCTTCCAGCCCTCCTCCGCGGGCGAGATCAGCTCGTCGGCGCCGGTGGCGGTGGAGCGGACGTACAGGAGCCGGGAGCCCTGGGTGCCGTGGCGGTTGCCGATGGTGTACGCGACGTGCGTGCCGTCGGGGCTCAGCGACCGCACGGCGCCCAGTTCGTTGGAGCCGGGCGGGTTCTCGGGCCACAGGCGCCTCGTGGTGCCGGTGGCGGTGTCGTGGAGGTAGGGCGCCGTGAACCGCGTGCCCGCCGTGAAGGCGACGCGGGTGCCGTCGGCGCTGAGCAGGGGCGAGCTGTAGAGGTGGCCGCCGCCGAGGTCGATGCCGGTCAGGGCGCCGGTGGCCAGGTCCTTGACCTTCAGGCAGGGCAGGTACCGGGCGCAGCCGAGGCCCGGCGCCCGCGTCACGAACGCGACGCGGCGGCCGTCGCCGCTGAGCGCGGCGTCGCCGGAGGGCCCGTCGAGCTGGCCGCCGTCGCCCGCGGTGCTGACGCGTTCGGTGCGGGGTGCCCGCGGGGCGGCGTCAGCGGGGGTCGCGCCGAGCACGGCAACGAGGGCCGCGCTCAGCAGGGCTGTCGTGGGGCGGTGTCTCACCGGTTCTCCTGAGCGGTCGTGTGGCAGCGCCCCGAAGGGGCGCGGGGAACTGCGCGACCAGCCACGACGGTCCGCAGGCGATCGACGGCCCATCGCGGCAATTCCAGCGAAGCGCTTAGCGCGGGGTGCGGACGAACACGTCCGGGACGCCGTTGGTGTCGCCCGGCACGAAGGCCTCGTCGTCGAAGCCGGTGAAGACCACGGTCCGCGCGCGGGCGTCCATGCGGGCGTCCACGGCGTTGGCGGGCCTGCCGTCCTTGTCGGGCGACACCAGGGTGTTGGCGCCCGTGCGCAGGTCGCGCACGTACTCGGCGTCGTCGACGGTGTGGACCGGCCAGGTGTCGAGCAGCAGCTTCGAGCCGTGGGCGGAGACCGCGTCGACGGACAGCACGCCCTCGGGCCCGGGCAGGACCGCGTCGACGCGGGTGACCTTGCCGGTGCGCAGGTCGCGGACGAACGGGTTGACGCTGTCGTTGGGGTCCGGGCCCGGGACGAGGTTGGAGGCGCCGGAGGTGAAGGCGAGCGTGGTGCCGTCCGCGCTGAGCAGCGGGCCGGTGGCGGCGCCGTCCGCGGGGCTGCCGTCGGGAGTGGTGTCGGCCTGGGTCTCGCCGCCGGTGTCGCGGTCGTGGACGTAGACGTCGGACCAGTCGCCGCGCGGCGGGGTGCCGCGCACGGCCTGGTAGGCCACCCTCCGGCCGTCGGCGCTGATCGTCGGGGCGCGGAAGCCGCGGAAGTCCTCGTCGCCGTCGACGGGGAAGCTGACCCGCTCGGTGCGCCGGGCGCGCAGGTCGCGCACGTAGACGGCCTGGGCCCCGGTGGTGGTGAAGTCGCTGTCGTCGACGGTGAAGGCGACGGTGCGGCCGTCGGCGGAGAGCGCGGGCTCGTAGCCGCTCTCGAAGGGCATCGGGAGGTCGACGTCGGCGCGCTCGGTCGCGCCCGTACGCAGGTCACGGACCACCACGGCGGTCGTGTCGCCGTCCTGCGCGGTGTAGGCGAGGTAGCGGCCGGTCGCGCTGAGGGCGGGTGAGGAGGGTTCGCCGAGGGGGTCCACGACGCGCTGGGTCCTGCCGCGGCGCAGGTCGCGGACGAACAGGTCGGCCCGGTCGTTGGTGTCGTCCCGCACGAGGTCGCTCGCCCGCGAGGTGAAGGCGACGACGCGGCCGTCGGCGCTCACGACCGGGTTGCCGGAGGGGCCGTTGGCCGCGCCGCCGTCGACGGCGACGCTGATCAGCCGCGTGCTCCCGGCGGCCCCCGCCGGTGCCCGCGGCGCCGGTGCGGCGACGGCCGCGGGCAGGGCCGCGGCCGCGAGCAGCAGGGCGAGGGCGCTCCCGCCCGCCGCGCGTCCGGCCGCGCCGCGTCTCTTCTTCCGCTGGTCTGTGGCCATGCGTTCCCCCCGGAAGGCAGGGGCCCCCGGCCCGGTGCCAAGGGCCCATCGGGGATGCAAGCGCACGCCGGGCGCGGGGGTCAATCAGCCGTAACGCGTACAACCTGGACGGGGCGTCAAGCGTCCGCGACCGGCCCCGTACCCAGCGTCTGGTCGGTGAACTCCCGCGCGTGGTCGAGGACTTGAGGACGGTCCGTGCCGCGCAGGCCGATCGCCAGATGGATGCTCAGACCGTCGAGGAGCGCCCGCAGCCGGGTCGCGACCCGGTCGGGGTCGACGGCGCGGAACTCGCCGTGCGAGACGCCCTCGGCGAGCAGCGCCACCAGGTCGCGGTGCCAGGCGCCCTCGATGGCTGCCTGCCGGTCGCGGCCGCCCGCGTCGGCGTTGAGCGAGCGGTTCCACACCTCCAGCCAGAGCGTCCAGTGCGGATCGCGGTGGCCCTGGGGCACGTACAGGTCGACGTAGGCGTCCAGGCGCGCGCGGGCCGGGGTGTCCTGGGCGAGTAGCTGCCGGCGCCGGGCGCCGAGCCGTCCCTCGCTCCACTCCAGGGTGCGGAGCAGCAGTTCGTCCTTGGAGCCGAAGTAGTAGAGGAGGTGGCCGCTGCTCATGCCGACCTCGCGGCCGAGCGCGGCCATGGTGAGCTTCTCCAGGCCGCGCTCGGCGATCATCTCCATGGCCGCGGCGAGGACGTCCTCGCGCGGGGGCGCGTTCCTGCGCGCGCTGCGCGAGGGGCTCGCTTCGGCCACGTGGTGCTCCTGCCGCTAGATCCTTGGCTGCTGCTGGGTGACGCAGTGAATGCCGCCGCCTCCGGCAAAGATCGTACGGGCGTCGACGAGGGTGACCGTGCGGCGCGGGAAGAGACGGCGGAAGATGCCCGCGGCGAGCTCGTCGCGCGGATCGTCGAAGCCGCACAGGACGACGCCGTCGTTGCACAGGTAGTGGTTGATATACGAGTAGTCGACCCAGCCCTCGTCGTCGGCGAGGACGGTGGGCGCGGGCACCTCGACGACCTCCAGGGCGCGGCCGCGGGCGTCGGTCCGCCCGCGCAGCAGGCCCGCGACCTCCTTGCTGACCTCGAAGTCGGGGTGGGCCGGGTCCCGCTGGCTGTGCACGAGGACGACGCCGGGCGCGGCGAAGGCGGCCACGATGTCGACGTGGCCGAGGGTGCCGAAGCCGTGGCCGGGGTAGTCGGCGGTGAGACCGCGCGGCAGCCAGAGGGCCTTGGTGGTGCCGAGGCGGGCGTGGACCTCGGCCTCGACCCGCTCCCTGGTCCAGCCGGGGTTGCGCTCGGGGCCCAGCTGCACGGTCTCGGTGAGCAGGACGGTGCCCTCGCCGTCGACGTGGATGCCGCCGCCCTCGTTGACGAGCGGGGAGGCGTGCACCGGGGTGCCCGCGAGGTCCGCGACGTGCCGGGCGATCTTCGCGTCGTGCTCCCAGGAGGCCCACTCCTGGGCGCCCCAGCCGTTGAACACCCAGTCGACGGCGGCGAGGCCCCCGGTGGCGGTGTCGCGCACGAAGGTGGGGCCGATGTCGCGCATCCAGGCGTCGTCGAGCTCCCGCTCGACGAGGTCCACGTCCGGGCCGAGGAGCGCACGGGCGGACGCGCTCTGGCCGGGGCCGCACACCAGGGTGACGGGCTCGAAGCGGCGTACGGCGCGGGCGACGGCGGCCCAGGCCCGGCGCGCCGCGTCCAGGTCCGCCGGGTCCTGGAAGGTGGTGTTGGGCCCGGGCCAGGCCATCCAGGTGCGGTCGTGCGGGGCCCACTCCGGGGGCATGTACAGCGTCATGGGGGGGGTCCTTGGCGGTGGGTGGGGCTCGGGCTCAGAGGAAGTACAGGCGGTTGAGGGACACCGAGTCGGCGGGCTCGGAGCGCAGCGGGTCGCCGTCGAGGGTGACGAGACCGGTGCGCTGGTCCACGTCGACGGCGCCCGTGCGGGAGTTCAGGCGCAGGTCGGCGGGGCCGATGCCGCGGGTGCCGCGCACGGCGACGCGGCGGCGGCGGGTGGGCATGAGGTCGTTGCCCTGGCCCACGGCGGCCTGCGCGACGAAGGCGACGGAGAGGTCGGCGGCGGTCGCGCCGTACGCCCCGAACTGCGGCCCGAGGACGAGGGGTTCGCAGGTGTCGGTCGCCGCGTTCGGGTCGCCGACGACGCCGTAGGCGGGGAATCCGGCCTTCAGCACGAGCTGCGGTTTGGCGCCGAAGAACTCGGGCCGCCACAGCACGACGTCGGCGAGCTTGCCGGTCTCGATCGAGCCGACCTCGTGGGCGAGGCCGTGCGCGATGGCGGGGTTGAGGGTGAGCTTGGCGATGTAGCGCAGGACGCGCGCGTTGTCGTCGCCCGGCCCGTCGCCGTCCATGGGGCCCAGCTCGGCCTTCATCTTCCCGGCCATGGCGAAGGTGCGGCGCACGGTCTCCCCCGCGCGGCCCATGCCCTGGGCGTCGGACGAGGTGATGCCGATGGCGCCGAGGTCGTGCAGCACGTCCTCCGCGCCCATGGTCCCGGCGCGGATGCGGTCGCGGGCCATGGCGGCGTCGCCGGGCAGGTCCGTCTTCAGGTCGTGGACGGAGACGATCATCCCGTAGTGCTCGGCCACGGCGTCGCGGCCGAAGGGCAGGGTGGGGTTGGTGGAGGACCCGATGACGTTCGGCACGCCCGCCATCTTCAGGACGTTCGGTACGTGGCCGCCGCCGCATCCCTCGATGTGGAAGGCGTGGATGGTGCGCCCCTCGAGGACCTTGAGGGTGTCCTCGACCGACAGGCACTCGTTCAGTCCGTCGCTGTGCAGGGCGACCTGGACGTCGTGCTCCTCGGCGACGCGCAGCGCGGTGTCGAGGGCGCGGGTGTGGGCGCCCATGTCCTCGTGCACCTTGAAGCCGGACGCCCCGCCCTCGGCGAGCGCCTCCACCAGCGGCGCCGGGTCGGAGGACGAACCCCGGGCCAGGAAGCCGATGTTGACGGGCCAGGCGTCGAAGGCGTTGAAGGCGTGCCGCAGCGCCCAGGGCGAGTTGACGCCCACGCCCCACACGGGCCCGAACTCCTGGCCGATGACCGTGGTGACGCCGGACGCGAGGGAGGCCTCCATGATGCGCGGCGACAGGAGGTGGACGTGGGTGTCCACGGCCCCGGCGGTGGCGATGAGCCCCTCGCCGGACACGATGGACGTACCGGTGCCGACGACGACGTCCACGCCGTCGAGGGTGTCGGGGTTCCCGGCCCGGCCGATCGCGGCGATCCGGCCCTCCCGGATGCCGATGGACACCTTCCTGATGCCCTGGACCGCGTCGATGACGAGGACGTTGCTGATCACGACGTCGCAGGTGTCGCGGACGGCGGCGGCCTTGAGGTGCAGTCCGTCGCGGGCCGTCTTGCCGAATCCGGCGAGGAACTCGTCGCCGTACTTCTGCGCGTCGGACTCGACGCGGACGGTCAGGCCGGAGTCGCCGAGCCGGACCCGGTCCCCGGCGCGGGGGCCGTGCGTGGCGGCGTACGCGTACGGGTCGACGCTCATGCCCTCGCCCCCAGGTAGCCGCAGGCGGCGGCCCTGCGCAGGGCCTCCCGCTTCGCGCCCGGCGCGTCGAGGGCGCCGTCGACCAGGCCGGCGAAGCCGATCGCGACGCGGTCGCCGCCGATCGGCAGGAGACCGACCTCGACGCGCTCGCCGGGACCGAAGCGCACGGAGGACCCGGCGGGCACGGCGAGCCGCATGCCGTACGCGGCGGCGCGGTCGAAGTCGAGCCGGGGGTTGGCCTCGAAGAAGTGGAAGTGCGAGGTCACCGAGACGGGGACGGTGGCGGTGTTGCGCACGCGGAGCTCCACGACCGGCGCGGGGTCGGCGTGCGCGGGCCCGGGAAGGAGGGCCCCCGGCGCCCGGTCGCCCTCGCCCTCGCCCGCGCCCTCGCCGTCGTCGCCGCCGATCGGCCGGGACACCACGGCGAGCCGGGAGCCGTCGTCGAAGACGGCCTCCACGTGCACCTCGGTCACCACGTCCGCGACGCCCGGGAGCACGTCGTCCGGGCCGAGCACGGCCCTGGCCCGCTCGACGGCCTCGGCGAGCCGGGCGCCGTCGCGCGCCGCCTCGCACACGGTGTCGGCGATGAGCGCGGTCGCCTCGGGCACGTTGAGCCGCAGCCCGCGTGCCCTGCGGGCCCGGGCCAGCTCGGCCGCGCCGAAGAGCAGCAGCCGGTCGCGTTCGGTCGGGGTCAGTCGCACGCCGCACACCTCACTTCCGGGTGGCACCCGCGCCCCAGGGGCGCGAGCACATTTGAACGCCACTCTAAGCAAAGTTTTGAAAACGCGGAAGGCCCACCCATTGACCTCGCCCTACGGCATACCTCACATTGAACGCCACTCAAAAGCACGGCACGCCCATCCCTTCTTCCGTCGAGCGACAGCGTCAGGGGCCCTTCATGCCGATCGAACAGCGCGGAGTCGACACCGTCCCCGAGGAGGAGCGCACCAGCGGCCCCCGGGACGTGGCCACGATCCTCCTCGGCTCGAACCTCTGCCTCGGAGTGGTCGTCTTCGGCTGGCTGCCGGTGTCGTTCGGCCTCACCTGGTGGCAGTCCGTGACGGCGGTGGTCGCGGGCACGCTCGTCGGCACCGCCCTGACCGCGCCCCTCGCCCTGGTCTCGCTGCGCACCGGCACCAACCTGTCCACGTCCTCCGGCGCCCAGTTCGGCGTCCGGGGCCGACTCGTCGGCTCGGTGGTCGGCCTGCTGCTCTCGCTCGGCTACACCGCGCTGACCCTGTGGATCGGCGGCGACGTGCTGGTGGGCACCCTGCACCGGCTGTGCGGGCTGCCCACCGGCGGGCTCACCTACACCGTCGTCTACGCGCTGCTCGCGGCGGCCACGGTGGGCGGGGCCGTGTACGGCTACCAGGTGCTGCTGCGCCTGTCGCGCGTGCTCGCCGTCGGCATGACGGCGCTCCTCGCCCTCGGCGTCGCGGCCTACGCGCCCGACTTCACCACGGCCGCGGTGCCCGGAGCGGGCGGCTACGCGCTCGGCTCCCTCTGGCCGACCTGGACCCTCGCCCTGGTGGCCGCGGGCCTGTCCGGACCGATCGCCTTCATCACCCTGCTCGGCGACTACACCCGGTACGTGTCCCCCGCCCGGCACTCCTCGGGGGCGGTGCTGCGGGCGACCTGCCTGGGCCTGGTCGCGGGGCTCCTGGTCCCGCAGCTCTTCGGCACCTTCACCGCGTACGCGGCGCGGGCGGCACTCGACTACGCCGGGCCGCTGGTCGCGGCGGCGCCCGGCTGGTACCTGGTCCCGCTGCCGCTCGCCGCCTCCGCCGGGTCCGTCGGCAACGCGGGCCTGATGCTGTACTCGATGGGGCTCGACCTGGACGCGATCGTGCCGCGGGCGTCGCGGGCGCGGGCCACGTGCGCCGTGGCGGCCGTCGCCACGGGGTGCGTGTTCGCCGGGCACTTCGCCTGGGCCGCGCAGGACGCGATGACGTCGTTCGTCCTGCTGCTCACGGCCGTCGGGACGCCCTGGGCCGTCATCACGCTCATCGGCTTCGCGCGCTGTCGCGGCGTGTACGACCCGGAGGCCCTCCAGGTCTTCAACCGCCGCGCGCGGGGCGGAAGCTACTGGTTCCGGGGCGGCTGGCACCCGGGGGCCACGGCGGCGTGGGCGCTCGGCGCGGCGGTGGGCCTGCTCTCGGTGTCCCTGCCCTCCTACGAGGGGCCGCTGCTGGCCCTGACGGGCGGCGTCGACGTGAGCTTCCTGCTCTCGGGGGTGGTGGGGGGTGCCGCCTACGCACTGTGCCCCGGGCCCGCCCCTTCCCCGGCCGAGGGGACGCCGCCCCCTCGCACCCCCGCGGAGCGGCCCGCGGCCCCGCCCTCGAACGCCGGACGGACCTGAGACCCGGGCCTACGTCAGGTCCAGGACCGCCTTGCCGTGCAGGCGCCGCTCGCGCAGGGCCTCCGCCGCCCGGGCCGCCTCGGTCCAGGGGCCCCGCCACGCCACCCCGGCGTCGAGCGCGCCGGAGGCGACCCGGCCGGCCAGCCAGGCCAGGTCCCGCCCCAGCGGGGCGCCGCCGCCCAGCAGGAAGAAGCTGACGACCGCCCGGTCGTGCCGCCCGAGGTTCCCGTACAGCGCCCCGTACGGGAAGTGCTCGCCGTCGCCGCCCGCGTGCCCCACGGACACCAGCGTGCCCCCGGCCGCCAGCGTGCCGTACGCGGCGACGAGCTGCCGCCCGCCCACCAGGTCCACCACCCCGTCCACGTCCGGTCCGGCGTCGGCGGGGTCGGCGAGGACCTCGTGCGCGCCGAGCTCCCGCAGCCGCTCCCCGTGCGCCCGCGGGTTCCCGGTCGTGGCCAGGACGTGCGCGCCGCCCTGCCGGGCGAGCTGCACCGCGTACCGCCCGACGCCGCCCGTCGCCCCGGTGACCAGGACGCGCCGCCCGAGCAGGGGCCCGATCCGGTGCAGGGCCCGCAGCGCGCTGGCCCCGGCGACGGGCACCGTACTGAGGGCGCCGAGGTCCGCGCCCTCGGGCACGACGCCGAGCAACCCGGTGTCCACCGCCCGCAGTTCGGCCCAGCCCCCGGCCTCCCCCACCGTCACCACCGGGGTGCCCGCCGCGGGTCCCGAGCCGTCGGCGGCCGCCCGCTCCACATGCCCGGCCGCGTCCCAGCCGGGCACGGCGCCCGGCTCCGCGCCGGGCACGACCTCGGACACCTCGCCGTGGTTCAGGGAGGTCGCGGTCACCCGGACCAGGGCCTGGTGGGCGGCGGGCTCGGGGTCGGGGGCGGTGCCCAGGCGCAGACCGGCGGGGGCGGAAGGGTCGACGAGCAGAGCGCGCACGAGGGCACCTCTTTCCAGTACGGGAGTGCGACGCGGCCATAGTGCCACTGAGTGGCATAAGCCATCAAGGGGCATTGGCTACCCGACTACACTCCCGTCATGGACACCGCCCGGGCCGACGCCCCCCTCTCCCTGCGCGAGCGCAAGAAGCTCCGCACCCGGCAGGCGCTCGTCGACACGGCCCTGGAGCTGTTCACGGCGCGCGGCTTCGACCACGTCACGCTCGACGAGCTGTGCGAGGCCGTCGAGGTGTCCAAGCGGACCTTCTTCCGCACCTTCACCAGCAAGGAGGACGTGGCGACGGCACCGCTCCACGACCTGTGGACGGTGTTCCTCGACGAGCTGGACGGGGCCGACGCCGACGGCGGTCCCCTGAGCGAACTCCTGCGTGACGCGCTGCTCGCCGCCCTCGGCCGGATGCCCGGCGAGGAGTGGGCGCACCGGGTACTGCTCAGCCGCCGCCTCGCCGCCCGCAACCCGTCGATGGACGCGCACGGCCTCGCCTTCTGCGACCGCACGGGGCGGGCCGCCCTGGAGGTCGTCGTCCGCCGCTTCGACCTCGGCGGCGCCGCGCACGACCCGGACCTGCTGCGCGCGCACCTGGCCGTCGACCTGCTCGTGGCCGCCTGGCACCGCGGCCTGGAGGCCTGGACGGCCGAGCCGGGCACGCCCCGTCGCGCGGGTCTCGCCGCCGCCTTCCGCCGCGCCTGCGCGGCCCTGCCCGAGAGCCTGACGCTCACCGCGGGCCCCAAGCCGGACTAGGCCGCGCGGGCCCGGACGCACCGAGGGCCGGGCCCGGCGGGGGTGCCGGGTCCGGCCCTCGGGGCGGACGGGTGGGGCAGGGGCTCAGCCCAGGCGGTGCATCCAGCCGTGCTGGTCCTCGCGCACGCCGCGCTGGATGTCGAGCAGCGCCTCGCGGAGCCTCATGGTGACCTCACCGGGCCGGCCCTCGCTCTGCGTCCACTCGCCGCGCCGCGCCTTGACGGTGCCGACGGGCGTGATCACGGCGGCCGTGCCGCAGGCGAAGACCTCCGTGAGCGTGCCGTTCTCCGTGTCGGCCTGCCACTGGTCGATGGAGACGCGGGCCTCCTCGGAGGTGTAGCCGAGGTCGCGGGCGACGCTCAGGAGGGAGTCGCGGGTGATGCCCTCCAGGATGGAGCCGGAGAGCGCCGGGGTCACGATCTTGTCGCCGTACACGAAGTACAGGTTCATGCCGCCCAGTTCCTCGACCCACTTGTGCTCGACGGCGTCGAGGTAGGCGACCTGGTCGCAGCCCTTCTCGGCGGCCTCGGCCTGCGCGAGCAGCGACGCGGCGTAGTTGCCGCCGGTCTTGGCGTCGCCCATGCCGCCGGGGACGGCGCGCACGCGGTCCTCGGAGAGCCAGATGGAGACGGGCTTGACGCCGCCGGGGAAGTAGGCGCCCGCCGGGGAGGCGATGACCACGAAGAGGTACTCGTTGGCGGGCTTCACACCGAGGCCCACCTCGGTCGCGATCATGAAGGGGCGCAGATAGAGGGACTCCTCGCCGCCGTGGCCCGGCACCCAGTCGATGTCCTGGCGCACGAGGGCGTCGCAGGCCTCGATGAACGTCTCGACGGGCAGCTCCGGCATGGCGAGGCGGCGCGCGGAGGACTGGAAGCGGCGGGCGTTGGCCTCGGGGCGGAACAGGGCGACCGAGCCGTCGGGCTGGCGGTAGGCCTTCATGCCCTCGAAGATCTCCTGCGCGTAGTGCAGGACGTTCGTCGCCGGGTCGAGCGAGAGCGGGCCGTAGGGCACGAGCTGGCCGTCGTGCCAGCCGCGGCCCTCGGTCCAGCGGATCGTCACCATGTGGTCGGTGAAGTGGCGGCCGAACCCGGGGTTGGCAAGCACCGCCTCGCGCTCCGCGGCCTGGGCCGGGGACGAGGAGGGCTTCAGCTCGATCGTGGGCGTCGTCATGGTTGCGTGTCCTTCACCGGTTTCGTGTGTGACGGACCGCGCTCACTCAAGCCGTACGCGCGTGGTGCTCACGTCGTACGGGTGTGCGCCACTTCGCGGCCCCACGTCCGATTATCGCTCGTGGGGTTCCGTGGACGAAACGGCGGGATCTGCGGCCCCTGGGATCCGATGGTGACACCCGGGCCCGGTTACGAGAAGCCGCCGGGTGTCCACGGGGACCCGGCGGCTTCGGGGGAGCCTCACGGAGGCTTCGGGACGGGCGGATGCCCTGCCGACGGATCAGCCCGCCACCCGTACGGCGAGCGCGTCGCCGATCTCGTCGGTGCTGCGCGACGAGGTCCCGCGGGCGCCGAGGTCGGCGGAGACGGCCTCCTCGATGCGGGTCGCCTCGGTGTCGTACCCGAGGTGGCGCAGGAGCAGGGCGACGGAGAGCACGGTGGCGCTGGGGTCGGCCTTGCCCTGGCCCGCGATGTCGGGCGCCGAGCCGTGCACCGGCTCGAACATCGAGGGGAACGTACGGGCGGGGTTGATGTTGCCGGAGGCGGCGACGCCGATGCCGCCGGAGACGGCCGCGGCGAGGTCGGTGATGATGTCGCCGAAGAGGTTGTCGGTGACGATCACGTCGAAGCGGCCCGGGTCCGTGACGAGGTAGATCGTCGCCGCGTCCACGTGGATGTAGTCCGTGGTGACGTCGGGGAACTCCTCGGCCACCGCGTTGAAGACGTTGGTCCAGAGGTGCCCCGCGAAGGCGAGGACGTTGTTCTTGTGGACCAGCGTCAGCTTCTTGCGCGGGCGGGCCTGGGCGCGGGCGAAGGCGTCGCGCACCACGCGCTCCACGCCGAAGGCCGTGTTGACGGACACCTCGGTGGCGACCTCGTGCTCGGTGCCCTGGCGGATGGTGCCGCCGTTGCCCGTGTAGGGGCCCTCGGTGCCTTCGCGGACGACGACGAAGTCGATCTCGGGCTGCCCGGCGAGCGGGGTCGCGACGCCCGGCAGGAGCTTGCTCGGGCGCAGGTTCACGTGGTGGTCGAAGGCGAAGCGGAGCTTGAGCAGGAAGCCGCGCTCCAGGACGCCGGAGGGCACGGACGGGTCGCCGATGGCGCCGAGCAGGATCGCGTCGTGCTGCTTCAGCTCCGCGAGGTCGGCGTCGGTGAGGGTCTCCCCGGTGGCGTGGTAGCGCCGTGCGCCGAAGTCGTACTCCTTGGTCTCCAGCTTCACATCCTGCGGGAGGACGGCGTTGAGGACCTTGAGCCCCTGGGCCACGACTTCCTGGCCGATCCCATCTCCGGGGATCACTGCGAGATTGATGCTGCGAGACATGTCGGCACCCTACCGTTCGTCCCATCCAATGACACGGCCCGTCCGGGATGTGGACAGCCCGGGCCCCTGTGTGCGGACGCCACCACACGGACACGCTCTTTTCACCCGCGCGTGGGGCAGGAGTTGGGCGCCGCTGGGAAGTTCCCCGGTCATGGACACCCCCAACGTCGGCATTCCCGAGCCGCTCGCGCGGCGGCTGAGCATGGCCGAGCAGCACGCGTACCTGCGCGGAAAGCTCTCCCGGCGCAAGGTGCTCGCCGGCTCCTTCGCGACCGCGGGCACCGCGGGCGGCCTCGGCCTGCTCGCGGGCAGTTCGGGCAGCGCGTACGCGGGGCGCCCGGCGCGGCCGCCCGCGGCGCCGCCCGCGCCGGTGCGGGTGGACGGCGGGCACGTCGCGCCCTTCGGCCGCCATCTGGCCTTCGGGGCCGAGCCGAGCACGCAGATGCGGATCTCCTGGCAGGTGCCGTTCGCCGTCGGGAACCCGTACGTGCGCGTGGGCCTGCGGCCCTGGGAGCTCGGCCGGAAGATCCCCGCGGAGGTGCGGGACCTGCGCACGCCCTCGCTGTCGAAGAAGCTGCCCGCGGTCGAGCAGTACTACCTGCACGCGGCGCTCGACCGCCTCACGCCCGGCACCACGTACTACTACGGCGTCGGCCACGACGGCTTCGACCCGGCCGCGCCCTCGCGCGCGGGCACCATCGGCACGTTCCGCACCGCCCCGGCGCGGCCGGAGGGCTTCGTCTTCACTGCCTTCGGCGACCAGGGGGTGAGCTATCACGCCCTGGCCAACGACCAGTTGATCCTGGGGCAGAACCCTTCGTTCCATCTGCACGCGGGGGACATCTGCTACGCGGACACCACCGGCCACGGCAAGGACACGGACACCTACGACGCCCGCGTCTGGGACGCCTTCCTCGCGCAGACGGAGTCGGTGGCGAAGTCCGTGCCGTGGATGGTGACGACCGGCAACCACGACATGGAGGCCTGGTACTCGCCGAACGGCTACGGCGGCCAGTCGGCCCGCTGGTCGCTGCCCGACAACGGCTTCGACCCCGAGGGCGCGCCCGGCGTCTACTCGTTCCGCTACGGCAACGTCGGCGTGGTGGCGCTCGACGCCAACGACGTGTCGTACGAGATACCCGCCAACAAGGGCTACTCGGACGGCAAGCAGACCGCGTGGCTCGACCGGCGCCTGGGCGAGCTGCGCGCGCACGCCGACGTCGACTTCGTCGTCGTCTTCTTCCACCACTGCGCGTACTCGACGGCCACGCACGGCTCCGACGGCGGGGTGCGCGACGCCTGGCTGCCGCTGTTCGCCAAGCACCAGGTGGACCTGGTCGTCAACGGCCACAACCACGTGTACGAGCGGACCGACGCGATCAAGGGCGGCGAGGTCGGCAGGCCCGTGCCCGTCGGCGCGTCGACGGATCCGACGCGCGACGGCATCGTGTACGTCACCGCGGGCGGCGCGGGCAAGGACCTCTACAGCTTCCCCGCCGGGGTGCGGGACAGCTACGAGGGCCGGGTGCGGGACCGGGAGTCGGTCCGCACCTTCCACTGGACCAAGCGGCGCCTGCCCGACCCCGACACGGTCGAGTGGTCGCGCGTGCGCTACACCGGCTTCTCGTTCCTCGCGGTGGAGGTGACGGCCGGGGCGCGGCCGAGGCTGACGGTCTCCGCGCTCGCCGAGAGCGGCGAGCGCGTCGACCACTTCGAGATCGAGCGCGGGAGGTAGCGCGGGGCTCAGTGCCCCGTGGCGCCGCCGTTGTCCCTGCGGTCGAGGGCCCGCTGGAGGGCGGCGGCGGCGTTCTTGCGCTCGGCGTCGCTGGCGCGGAGGCTGCGGCGGACTCGTCGGACGGTCGTCTCGGCCATGGGTGTTCGACTCCTTCGGTCCAGGCATCCGGGGAACGGGGATGCGCAGGGTTACGAGACGCCGGAAAGGGCGGGGAGCGGGGCCGCAGGGTTCGCCTGCGCGGGGCCGGGCTCACATCCGCCGTTCGCTTGATCGAGCGAGACGTTCGGCTCCTACAAAGCTAAGACAGCTTCCGCTTTCTGTCTCTACAAATACTCGGGCTTCCTACTATTTGAGACGGCCGCCTCCGCCGCGACCGCTCTCAGCTCCCGGATCAGCGCTCTGACCACGTGCGTCGCGGCCAGTTCGGGCGTGGTGACGTAGCCCACGGAGCGGGTCGGCCGCCCCGGCCCGAGGCCGGTGACCGTCACGCTCGGCGGCGCTCCCGTCAGCGACAGGGCGGGCATGACCGCCATGGCGTGCCCGGCGCTCACCAGCGCGAGGACCGCGCCGTCGTCCTCGGTCCGCGTGGTGGCCCGCGGCAGCCAGTCCTGCCGCGCCCACCAGTCGCGGGTGTACGAGGTGCAGTTCTCCGCCCAGTCCACGAGCGGCAGCGAGCGCGGGTCCGGATGCCCGGCCGGGTGCACGAACGCGTAGGGCTCCTCCACGAGCACGTCGCCGACGAGCCCCGGCGGCACCGGCGAGGTCGTGCCGAGGGTGGCGATGCCGAGGTCGGCGCGGCCGTCGGCGACCTCGCCCGCGGTGCCGCGCCCCAGCTCCCGCACGACGCGGACCTCGGGCTCGACGCCGGGGTGGCGGGCGCGCAGGCCCGCGAGCGCGGCCGGGAGCAGATGCAGGGCGGCGCTGCGGAACGCGGCGACGCGCAGCGGCCCGGTGAGGGTGTCCCGGCCTCCGGCGGCGGCGCCGCGCGCCTCGGCCGCGAGGGTCTCCAGGAGCCGCAGCACGCGCCGGGCGTGGGCGACGGCGCGCTCGCCCGCCGGGGTGGGCGCGGCGCCCCCGCGGCCGCGCTCGAAGAGCAGGGCGCCGATCTTCTGCTCCGTGCCGCGCACCGAGTGCGAGACGGCCGACTGGGTCAGACCGAGGGCCGCGGCGGCCCCGGAGAAGCTGCGGGCGTCCTCGACGGCCACGATGATCCGCAGCTCGTGCGGGGCGAGGTCGTGTCCGGCCATCGGTTCCCACTCGTCCTTTCCGCCCTGGAGGGGCGTGCCACCTGCGTCCATGAGGAGCTTTCATGGTTCGTCGTGTTCCATGAGCCGAACCCTCTGCCGCGCGCCCCCATTCCCGCCGTACGTTTCCGGGCATGACCAGCGACATGGCCCTGACCGTCCACCAGACCGCACGCCCGCACGGCTTCCCCTCCCCCGCGCACTTCGCGTTCGTGGAGTCGGCGCTGCCGGAGCCCGTGCCCGGCTCGGCGCTCGTGGAGAACCTCTACTGGTCGGTGGATCCGTACCACCGCGAGATGATGGACGGCGACTTCGCGCTCGACGCGCCGCTGGAGGGCCGCACCCTCGGGCGGGTGACCGCCTCCCGCGAGCCGTCCCTGCCGGAGGGCGCGCTCGTCTTCCACCGCAAGGGCTGGCGCACGCACGCGGTGGTGACGCCGCAGGAGGCCCGCCTCCTGCCCGACTTCGCGGGGGTGCCGCTCTCCGCGCATCTGAGCATCCTGGGCGGCACCGGTCTGACCGCGTACGTCGGCCTGACCAGGATCACGCCGGTGCGCGCGGGCGACGACCTGTTCGTGTCGGCCGCGGCGGGCGGCGTCGGCACGGCCGCCGGGCGGCTCGCACGGCTCCTCGGCGCGGGCCGGATCGTCGGCAGCGCCGGCTCGGCGGCGAAGGTCTCCTACCTCAAGGAACACGTCGGCTACGACGAGGCCTTCGACTACCACGACGGCCCCGCCGCCGAACTGCTCGCGAAGGCGGCGCCCGACGGCGTGGACCTCTACGTCGACAACGTCGGCGGCGAGCAGCTGGAGGCGGCGATCGAGGGCCTGCGCGACCGCGGCCGCATCCTGCGCGTCGGCACGGTCGCGCAGTACAACAGCACCCGGGCCCTGGCCGCGCCCCGCAACCTCTCCGAGATCGTGGAGAAGAGCCTGCGCATGGAGGGCTTCCTCGTGCGCGACTACTACGACGTGCAGGAGGAGTTGTACGAGTTCGTCGTCCCGCGGCTGCGCGACGGCCGGATCGGTCTCGACGAGACGGTGGTGGACGGCTTCGACCGGATCGTCGACGCCTTCCTGGGGATGCTGCGGGGCGAGAACGTGGGGAAGATGATCGTGCGGGCCGCGGGGGCGCCGGCGTAGCCGGGCCCGTCCGCCCGTCCGTGGCGGCGGCTCAGAACACGTCGCCGTCGCGCCAGTCGATGAGCAGCGCGTGCGCCGGGTCGAGGTCCGCGCCCCGGATCATGGGCGCGTCCTCGTCGGGCATCTCCGTCACGCCCTGCGGGCCGAGGGTGCCGACCAGGCCGGTCCAGGTCTGCCAGCCGTGCGCGCGGTACAGCTTCTCGCCCTCCTCGGACGGCGAGAGCACGCCCAGGTCGTAGGCCCGCTCGACGACCTCCTCCAGGGCGCCCATGACCTGCCCGCCGAGCCCCTGCCGCTGCCGGTCCGGGCGGGTGGCCACGGCCTCCACATAACCGACGCGCAGCGACCGGCCGTTGTGCAGGACGCGCCGCTGGACGACGGAGCCGTGCGCGAGCAGCTCACCCTCGGCGTCGTGGACGAGGGCGTGCACGCCGCCGAGGCCGTGGTCCCAGTCCTCGTCGGAGAAGTCCCCGTCGAAGGCGAGGTCCATGAGGGCACGGGCGGCCGCGAGCTCGGTGGGGGTGAGGTCGGCGGTGTGCGCCGTACGGAGGGTGGTCACGGTGGTCACGCGCTCACGGTACTCAGGCGGCATCTGAGTACGCATCCCGATTTGCGCGGGCCCGGGCGGCGGCAGAGTCGACTCCATGAACGGTTCCTCCGGCTCCCACGGCCTCGGCCTGTACGCCCTCAAGCCCTGGTACGCCCGCAGGTTGTCGGGCGTGCGCGGTGCGCTGGCCCGCCGCGCGGTGTCGCCGGACGCGCTGACGGCGGCGGGCGTGGTGTGCGCGGCGGGCGCGGCGGCGGCCCTCGCGTGGCTGCCCGCGCCGCTGGCCGCGCTCCCGGTGGCGGCGCTGCTCGCGGCCCGCCTGGCGTGCGCGAACCTGGACGGCGCGCTCGCCCGGGACACCGGCCGCAGCACGCGGCGCGGCGCCCTGCTCAACGAACTCGGCGACAGGGCGGCGGACTTGGTGATGCTCGCGGGCTTCCTGCCGCTGGCCCCGCGGTGGCTGGTGGCGACGGCGGCCCTGGCCGCGACGCTCCCGTCCTGGGTGTCCCTCGCGGGTGCGGCGGCGGGCGCCGGGCGCCTGAACGGCGGCCCGGTGGGCAAGACGGAGCGCTGCGCCCTCGTCGTGGTGGCGGCCGCGTCCGCCTGGGCGGCCCCCGTGCTCGTGGTGATCGCCGCGGGCTCCGCGCTGACGGCGGCCGTCCGGTGCGGGCGCCTGTGGGGGGAGTTGGGCACCCGATGAGCGTCGCGTTCCTGGCGGGCGAGACGGCCGCGCGGGCCGTGCCGGTGGTGGCCGGGGCGCTCGGCGCGGGCGGTGTCGCCGTCGCCGCGCTGCCGTCCCGGCTGCGGATGCGCACCGAGCTGCGCAGGCGCTGGCGGACCTGGGCGCTCGCGGCGCCGCTGTTCCTCGGCGCGCTCTGGGCGGGCAGGGCGGGGGCGTTCGCCCTGGCGGCCGGTCTCGGCGCGGTCGCCGTGGCGGAGTACGCCCGCATGGCCACGCCGGCGCGCGGCGAGCGGGCGGTGCTGGGCGTCGCGGCGGTCCTGCTCCCGGCGGCGGCGTGGCTGGCGCCCGGCGCCCTGGACCTTCGCGCGGCCGCGGCCCTGCTGATCATGTCGGCCCTGCCCGCGCTCCTGACGGGCGACACCGAGCACGGCTTCACCCGGGCCTGCCGCACGCTCTTCGGGGTGCTCTGGATCCCGGTCTCCCTCACCGGTCTGGTCCTCCTGGACGGCACGGCGGTGGCGGTGGGCGTGGCGGTGGCCTTCGGCGACGTCGGCGCGTGGTGCGCGGGCACGGCCCTGGGCCGCACGGGCCCGCTGGCCCGTCCCCTCTCGCCGCTCTCCCCCCGCAAGACGTGGGCCGGGGTCCTGGGCACCGCGGTGGCGACGGCCCTGGCCCTGGCGGCGCTCGGCGCCCTCACGGTCCCGCTGTGGGCGGCGGTCCTTGCGGGCTGCGTCCTGGGCGACCTCCTGGAGTCCATGGTGAAGCGCGAGGCGGGCGTCAAGGACGCGGGCACCTGGCTCCCCGGCTTCGGCGGCCTCCTGGACCGGGTGGACTCGCTGCTCCTGGCCCTGCTCCTGACGATGGGGACGGCGCTGTGAGCAGCGGGGTGTCCGAGCCCGTCCGGCGTTTGAGGACGAGGCGCGCGGCGCCGAAAGGGCGGGGGCCCGGGGGCGGCGGCCCCCGGTTCGGGAAGGGGCGGGCCTGGGGCGCCCCCGCGAGGGCGGCCCTGTGGCGCACCCTCCTCACCCTGACCGGCGGCATCACCCGCGAGGGCGCCCTGCCTCAGGGCGGCTGCGTGGTCGTGGCCAACCACACCTCGCACGCCGACACCGCGGCCCTGCTCGCGGCCCTCGACGCGCGCCACCGCCCCACCATCGCCGCAGCCGCCGACTACTGGTTCGCCTCGCCCTGGCGGCGCCGCGTCTGCGCCCGCCTGGCCGCGGGCTTCCCCGTGCGGCGCACGGGCGGCGGCATGGACGACCTCCTGGCCAGGGCGGACGCGCTGCGCGCGGGCCACGCGGTGGTGCTGTTCCCGGAGGGCACCCGCGCCCGCCGGGGCGAGCTGGGCACGTTCCACCGGGGCGCCCTGGTCCTGGCCAGGGAGGCGGGCGTGCCGGTCGTCCCCGTGGGCATCGCGGGCACGGACCGCCTGCTCCCCAAGCACGGCAGGCTGCGCCCGGCCCTGGTGCGCGTGACGATCGGCGAGCCGCTGCCGCCGGCCGTGACGGCCGAGGAGGCGCGTGCGGCGGTGGCCGAGCTGCACCGGCGCACCGCCGCCGAGCCGCTGCGGGACTCCCGCGCCCGGCGGCGGGTCGCGGCGGCGGCCGGCTCCCGCTGGGGCCTGCCGCTGGCGTTCGCGTGGGCGTGCGCGGAGGCGCTGAGCTGGCCTTTGATGCCGGAGCTCTTCCTCGCGACCGCGTGTGTGGCACTGCCCCGCAGGTCCCTGAAGCTGGCCCTGGCGGCCCTGGGCGGCAGCCTCACCGGCGGACTCCTGGCCCTGCACCTCGCGGCGTCCGGCGTACAGGTGCCGCACCCCCTCACCACCGACCGGATGCGCGCGGAAGTACGCCAGGAGCTGGCGGCCGAGGGCGCGGCGGCGGTCCGCCACCAGCCGTGGAACGGCGTCCCGTTCAAGGTGTACGCGGCCGAGGCGGGCCGCGCGGAGGTCGCGGTCCCCGACTGGCTGGCCCGGTCGGCGCTCTCGCGCGGCGCGCGCACCCTCGGCGTGGGCCTGGGCTTCGGCGCCTTCGGCTTCCTCGCGCACCGGCTCCGCCGCCACTACGGCGCCTATCTGGCCCTGCTGGGCGGCGGGTTCGCGACGGGCCTCGGGCTGATCGTGGCGGGCTGGAGCTGAGGGGCCGGGCGCACGGACCCGCACGGACACCTCGCGCACACTCCATAGGTACGCACCATGGCGCACCGCCGCCCCCGGTCCCAGAATCTAGGCATGCCTGATACCGAACAGCACAAGCCGGAGACCGGACACCCCGCCGAGCGCTGGACGCCCATCCACGGGCAGTCGTACCGCTCCGTGCCGTACCGTCCCGCCCGCATGCCCGCGGCCGAATCCCTGACGCACGCGGCCGAGTTGAGGCAGCGGATGCAGCAGCGGCGCACGGTGCGGCAGTTCTCGTCGGACCCGGTGCCGCCGCAGGTCGTCCGGGACGCCGTCGCGTGCGCGGCGACCGCGCCGTCGGGCGCGCACCAGCAGCCGTGGACGTTCGTCCTCGTACAGGACCCCGAGGTGCGCCGCCGCATCCGCGAGGCCGCCGAGCACGAGGAGCGGATCTCCTACGACGGGCGGCTCGGCGAGGAGTGGCTGGCCGCGCTGCGCCCGCTGGGCACCGACGAGGTGAAGCCGCACCTGACGGACGCGCCCGCCCTGATCGTCGTGTTCCAGCAGCGCTACTGGCTGGGCGAGGACGGCACCAAGCACAAGCACTACTACGTCGACGAGTCGGTCGGCATCGCGGTCGGCATGCTGCTTTCCGCGCTGCACCTGTCGGGGCTCGCCGCGCTCGTGCACACGCCGAGCCCGATGCGGTTCCTGTCGGAGGTGCTCGGGCGGCCGGAGAACGAGAAGGCGTTCGCGGTGATACCCGTCGGCTATCCGGCGCCGGACTGCCAGGTGCCGGACCTGGTGCGCAAGTCCCTCGATCAGGTGCTCGTGGAGGTCTGAAGCGCGCGGGCCTCCCCCGCTTCCGGGGCGTCCAGGGCGTCCAGGGCGTCCAGTGAGGGGTAGTCGGTGTACCCCTCGGGGCCGCTCGTGTACAGGTGCGCCGCGTCGAAGTCGTTCAGCGGCGCGCCCACGGCGAAGCGGTGCGGCAGGTCCGGGGTGGTGAGGAACGCCCTGCCGTAGGAGACGAGGTCGGCGCGGCCGTCGGCGATGACGGCCTCGCCCGCCTCCTTCGTCGTCGGGTCGCCGTTCTCGCCGACGTTGGCGATGAGGGTGCCGCTCCAGTGCGGGCGCAGCTCGGCCAGGGCCGGGTAGCGGTCGTTGTCGGTCAGGTGCAGATAGGCGAGGCCGAGGCCGTCGAGCTCGTCGAGCAGGGCGCGGTAGACCGGCCCGGGGTCGGCCTCGGCCATGCCGAACTGCGGGTTGCCCGGGGAGAGCCGCAGGCCGAGCCGCCCGGCGCCGATCGCCTCGGCGACCGCGCGGACCACCTCCACGGCGAACCGGATGCGGTTCTCGACCGACCCCCTGCCGTACGCGTCGTCGCGGAGGTTGGTGTTGTCCGCGAGGAACTGGTGGATCAAGTAGCTGTTGGCGCCGTGCAGTTCGACGCCGTCGAAGCCCGCCGCGACGGCGTTGCGGGCGGCGGCCACGTGGTCGTCGACGGCGGTGCGGATGTCGTCGAGGGTCATCACGCGCGGGGTCACCGGCTCGGCCTTGCCGCCGTCGCGCACGTGCACCAGCTCGGGTGAGACCACGGCCGACGGGGCGGCGGGCGCGTCGCCGTCGATGCGGGACAGCGGGTGGCCGTGCCGGCCGCCGTGCATGAGCTGGGCGTAGATCCGCCCGCCCGCGGCGTGCACGGCGTCGGTGACCCGCCGCCAGCCCGCGACGTGGGCCGCCGTCTCCAGGCCGGGGATGCGCCAGCCGCTCTGGCCGCGGCTGCTGGGCCAGATGCCCTCGGTGACGATGAGACCGGCGCCCGCCCGCTGGGCGTAGTAGTCGGCGACGATCGGCTGCGGGGTGCCGTCCTCCTCCCCGCGGAAGCGGGTCATGGGGGCCATGACCATGCGGTTGGGCAGGTGGCCGAAGGGGGCGGAGTACGGGGTGAGGAGCGTGTGCTGCGTCATGCCGGAACGGTAGAAGCTGACACAGGTGTCAGATTCAAGTCCCCACCCTCCACCTAACCCTTAAAAATATCTTGACTGGTTAGAGCTGGGCGTGGTCCACTCGTCTCGCGCCAACCGCCAAAGACTTCTTGAGGGGTTAGAGGAATGAGCACTCAGGTCCACTACCGCACCGCCACCGTCCGCGGCCACGAGGTCTTCTACCGCGAGGCGGGGCCCGCCGACGCCCCCGTGCTGCTCCTGCTGCACGGCTTCCCGTCCAGCTCGCACATGTTCCGGGACCTCATCCCGCGGCTCGCCCACCGCTACCGCGTCATCGCCCCCGACCACATCGGCTTCGGCCGCTCGGCGACGCCCGCCGCCGACGCCTTCCCGTACACGTTCGCCGAACTGGCCGACGTCACCGCCGAGTTCACCGAGCGGATCGGCCTGACCCGGTTCGCGCTGTACGTCCAGGACTACGGCGCGCCGATCGGGCTGCGCCTCGCCCTCGCCCACCCCGGGCGGATCACGGCGATCGTCACGCAGAACGGCAACGCCTACGAGGAGGGGCTCGGCGCGGAGGCCTGGGCGCCGGTGTTCGCGTACATCAAGGACCCGAACGAGGAGACGGCCGCGGCCGTGCGGGAGATCCGCTCCCCCGAGGGCATCAAGTGGCAGTACACGCACGGCGTTCCCGAGCGCTACCGCGACCTGATCAGCCCGGACGCCTGGGAGCGCGACACCGCGGACATGGCGCGCGCGGGCCAGGACGCCGTCCAGCTCGCCCTGATGGGCGACTACGGCAGCAACATCGCGCTGTACCCGGACTTCCAGGCGTACTTCCGCGAGAGCGGAGTGCCGGTGCTCGCGGTGTGGGGCGCGCACGACCAGATCTTCGTGCGCGACGGCGCCCTCGCCTTCCAGCGGGACCTGCCCGACGCCGAGGTGCACCTGCTGCCCGCGGGGCACTTCGCCCTGGAGACGCACGCCGGGCTGATCGCCGGGCTGATCGAGGACTTCCTCGGCCGCCGGGCGCGCTGAGCGGGTGCGGATACGGCACCGCCCCCGGCCGGGGTGGGGCCCGGGCCGGGGGCGGGGATCACCAGGGGCAGAGGTCAGCCCATGTGCGGGTAGCCGTAGTCGGTCGGCGCGACCAGGGTCTCCTTGATGGCGCGGGTCAGGGTCCAGCGCATCAGGTTCTGCGGGGCGCCCGCCTTGTCGTTGGTGCCGGAGGCACGGCCGCCGCCGAAGGGCTGCTGGCCGACGACGGCGCCGGTCGACTTGTCGTTGATGTAGAAGTTGCCCGCGGCGTAGCGGAGCTTCTCCATCGTGTACGCGGCGGCGGCGCGGTCCTTGGAGATGACCGAGCCGGTGAGCGCGTAGGCCGACACCGACTCCATCTGGGTCAGCATCTCGTCGTACTTCTCGTCCTCGTAGACGTAGACGGCCAGGAACGGGCCGAAGTACTCGTCCTTGAAGACCTCGTTGGCCGGGTCGGTGCACTCGACGACGGTCGGGCGCACGAAGTAGCCCTCGGAGTCGTCGTAGCTGCCGCCCGCGACGATCGTGCAGGTCTCGTCGGCCTTGGCGCGGTCGATCGCCGCCTTGTTCTTGGCGAACGCGCGGTCGTCGATGACGGCGCCGATGAAGTTCGACAGATCGGTGACGTCACCCATCTTGATGCCGTCGACCTCGGCCGCGAACTCCTCCTTGAACCCGTCGTTCCAGATGGAGGCCGGGATGTAGGCGCGCGAGGTCGCCGAGCACTTCTGGCCCTGGAACTCGAAGGAGCCGCGGGTCAGCGCGGTCTTCAGGACGGCGCGGTCGGCGCTGGGGTGCGCCACCACGAAGTCCTTGCCGCCCGTCTCGCCCACGATGCGCGGGTAGGAGCGGTACTTCTCGATGTTGGTGCCGACCGTCTTCCACAGGTGCTGGAAGGTGCGGGTCGAGCCGGTGAAGTGGATGCCGGCCAGGTCCGGGTGGTGCAGGGCCACCTCGGAGACGGCGATGCCGTCGCCGGTCACCAGGTTGATGACGCCCTTGGGCAGGCCCGCCTCCTCCAGGAGCTGCATGAGCAGCACCGCGGCGTGCGTCTGCGTCGGGGACGGCTTCCACACGACCACGTTGCCCATCAGGGCCGGGGCGGTCGGGAGGTTGCCCGCGATGGCCGTGAAGTTGAACGGCGTGATCGCGTAGACGAAGCCCTCGAGCGGGCGGTGGTCCAGACGGTTCCACACCCCGGTGGAGTTCGCCGGGGGCTGCTCGGCGAGCAGGTCACGGGCGTACTTCACGTTGAAGCGCCAGAAGTCGACGAGCTCGCAGGGGGTGTCGATCTCGGCCTGCTGGGCGGTCTTGGACTGGCCGAGCATGGTGGAGGCGGCCAGCGTCTCGCGCCACGTCGTGGACAGCAGCTCGGCGGCGCGCAGGATGATCGCGGCGCGGTCGTCGAAGGACATGGCGCGCCAGGCCGGGGCGGCGGCGAGGGCGGCGTCGACGGCGTCCTGCGCGTCCTGCTGCGTGGCACCGCGGCCGGTGCCGATGACGGCCTTGTGGTTGTGCGGCTGGACGACCTGGAAGGGCTCGCCGCCGCCGAGGCGCTTGACGCCGCCGATGGTCATCGGCAGCTCGATCGGGTTCTCGGACAGCTCCTTGAGCTTGGCCTCGAGCCGGGCGCGCTCCGGGGAACCCGGGGCGTAGCCGTGTACCGGCTCGTTGACCGGGGCGGGGACCTGGGTCACAGCGTCCATGAGTTCCTTGGCTCCTTTGTGTGCGGGGGCTCTGTACGGGAGGGGGCGGGCGGCTCAGCCCTTGGTGAGGATGGAACGGCCGAAGAACAGCAGGTTCGCCGGCTTCTCCGCGAGACGGCGCATGAAGTAGCCGTACCAGTCGGTGCCGAAGGCGGTGTAGACGCGCATCCGGTGGCCCTCCGCCGCGAGCCGCAGGTGCTCCTCGCTGCGGATGCCGTACAGCATCTGGAATTCGTACTCGTCCAGTTTGCGCCCGGCGCGCCGGGCCAGCTCCTGGGTGATGGCTATCAGCCGCGGGTCGTGGGACCCGATCATCGGGTACCCCTTGCCGTTCATCAGGATCTTCAGGATGCGGACGTACGCCTTGTCGATCTCCGCCTTGTCCTGGTACGCGACCTCGACGGGCTCCTTGTACGCCCCCTTCACGATGCGCACGCGGCTGCCGTTCTCGGCCAGTCGGCGGGCGTCGTCCTCGGTGCGGAAGAGGTACGCCTGGATGACGCATCCGGTCTGCGGGAAGTCCTTCCGCAGCTCCTCGTGGATGGCGAACATCGAGTCGAGCGTCGTGTGGTCCTCGGCGTCGAGGGTCACGGTGGTGCCGATGGCGGCGGCGGCCTCGACGACCGGGCGGACGTTGGCGAGGGCCAGCTCGTGGCCGTTCTCCAGCGCCTGGCCGAACATCGACAGCTTCACGGACATCTCGGCCTTCTCGCCGAAGCCCAGGTCCTTGAGGCGCTCGATGAGCTCCAGGTAGGCGTCGCGCGCGGCGTGCGACTGCTCGACGGTGGTGATGTCCTCACCGACGACGTCGAGGGTGACCTCCAGGCCCTTGCCGACGGCGTCCTCGACGATCGGGACGACCTGGTCGACGGTTTCGCCGGCGATGAAGCGGTCGACGACCTGCTTGGTGCCCGGCGCCGCCGACACGAGACGGCGCATCTTGTCGCTGCGCGACGCGGCAAGGATCACGGGAGCCAGCACGGGGCACCTCCACGGGAGTACGAACGAAGCCGCACCGACATCGCTTTTGCGACAAAACTGGTACGGCACGGAGAACCACCGTGAAACCTAAGGATCCCTCCGATCCTGTGCTATCGACACCTGTCACGCATCCGTGGGCTGGATCTCAGACAGATGTCTGAGCCCGGCGCCGGACTGCGCGAGAATGGCTTTCGAAAGCATTGACGACGAGGTATCCGGGTAGGGGCGACAGCCCGCACGGAGCGAAGGAAGGGCACGGGTGAAGGGCGACTATCAGGAACTGGTCGACGAGATCTCGGCCCTCCTCGGCGCGCCCGCGACCCTGGAGAACCGCGACTTCGAGCTGATCGCCTTCGGCGCGCACGACGGCGGCGACGGCTTCGAGGCGGCCGACCTCGACCCGGTCCGCACCCGCTCGATCCTCACCCGTCGCTCCACGGCGGCGGTCCGCACCTGGTTCGAGAGCTTCGGCATCACGCGCGCCACCGCGCCGGTCCGCATCCCGCCGACCCCGGAGGCGGGCGTGCACCGCGGCCGCATCTGCCTCCCGGTACGCCACCGGGGGTACGCCCTCGGCTATGTGTGGCTCCTCGACGACGAGCCGGGCCCCTCGGACGCGCGGCTCGGCGCCGCCATGGAGGTGGCCGCCCGCATCGGCGCGCTGCTCGCCGACGAGGCCCAGGCGGGCGCCGACCTGACCCGCGAGTTCCGGGCGGTCCTGACGGCGGAGCGCGGCTGGCAGCGGGACATGGCGGTGGCGGCGCTGCGCACGGCGCTCGGGCCGCGCGGCGAGGGCCTGCACGCGGTGGTGTGCGTCGCGCCCTGGCCCGCGGCGGGCCCCGAGGACGCGCCCGCGCTGCGGACGGTGCCGGGGGCGACGGCCCTGTGCACGGTGCCGTGGCTCACGGCGGGCGCCGTGGCGCAGTCGCTCGCGGTGCTGGTGCGGCTGCGCTCGGCGGACGCCCTGACCCCGGCGATCACGACCGCCTCCCGGCTCGCCGAGACGGCGGGCGGCGGCGCGACGGCCGGGGTCGCGGGCGCCCGGCACGGCCTGGAGGACCTGGGCGCGGCCTGGGCGGAGGCGTCGGCGGCGGCCCGCACGGCGCTCGCCGAGCCGCGCTTCGGGCCCCTCGCCCGCTGGTCGGACATCGGCCCCTACCGCCTTCTGACCGCGCTGCCCGTGGAGGCCGCGCAGGACGCGGTGGCCCGCGCGCTGCTGACCCCCGCACACCGCGAACTGGCCCGCACCGCCGAGGTGTTCCTCGACTGCGCGGGCCAGGCGGGCCGCGCGGCGGCGGAGCTGGGCATCCACCGCCAGACGCTGTACTACCGCCTGTCGCGCGTGGAGCAGCTCACGAAGCTGGACCTGGACGAGGGTGAGGACCGGCTGCTCCTGCATATGGCCCTGAAGGCGTCACGGCTGCACTAGCCGCGCGCCCTCCGCCGCCGAGGCCCGCTCCGCCACCCGCCGCAGGCCCTCGGTGAGCTGGGCGGCCGTGGTGGCCGAGCCCGGGTCGAAGAGCCACTGGACCATGAGGCCGTTGAGCAGGGTGGTGTAGAAGCGTCCCTCGGCGTCCACGACGTCCCGCGGCAGGGCGGCCTCGTCGAGGTCGAGGAACAGCGCGGCGAGGCCCGCGCGCCCCTGCTCCTGGGCCTTGACCATGATGTCCCGCACCCCGGCGAGCCGCTCGCCCTGTGTGACGAACTCCAGGGTCAGCAGCCAGATCCCGCGCGCCTGCGGGAACGACTGGACGATGTTGCCCCACACCTTCTCGAACCGCTCGATCGAGCCGCCCGCCCCGGCGTCGTCCGGCGGCGCCCCGAAGCCGTCCCCGAGCTCCTCGATGAGCGAGATGTAGGCCTCGGCGAGCAGCGCGTCCTTCGAGCCATAGTGGTAGCCGATCGACGCGAGATTCGTGCCCGACTCCTTGACGACGTCACGGGCCGTGGTGCGCACGAAGCCCTTCTCCAGCAGGCAGCGCCTGGCCCCTGCGAGCAGATCCTCACGGTGTCCCATGCCCGCACCCTACGTCCGCCCCAGACACCCGTACAAGACAAGCGTCTTATACATTCGTTCTAGACAAGCGTCTAAGACGTCCGTACAGTCCTGCTCCATGACCACGACAACCACGCCGCCGCCCTCCCCCGCCACCGAGCGCGCGGGCCGCAGGGAATGGACCGCCCTGGCCGTCCTGATGCTGCCGCTGCTGCTCGTGTCGATGGACGTGTCGGTCCTCTACTTCGCGGTCCCCGCGATAAACGCCGACCTGCGGCCCAGCGGCACCCAGCAGCTGTGGATCTTCGACATCTACGCGTTCGTGCTGGCGGGCCTGTTGATGACCATGGGCTCGCTCGGCGACCGCATCGGCCGCCGCAAGCTCCTGCTGATCGGCGCGGCCGCCTTCGGCGCGGCGTCCGTCACCGCCGCCTACGCCACCGGGCCCGGCATGCTCATCGCCGCCCGCGCGGTCCTCGGCATCGGCGGCGCGACCCTGATGCCGTCCACGATGGCGCTCGTCCGCACGATGTTCCGCGACCCCGAACAGCGCGCCAAGGCGATCGGCATCTGGTCCGGCGTCATGGTCGGCGGGGTCGCCCTCGGCTCGGTCCTCAGCGGCGGCCTGGTCGAGTTCTTCTGGTGGGGCTCGGTGTTCCTGGTCAACCTGCCCGCGATGGCGCTGCTCCTGCTCCTCGCGCCCGCGCTCATCCCCGAGTCCAAGGACCCGCACCCGGGCCGCTTCGACCTGCTGAGCGTGCCGCTGTCGATGGCCGCGGTGCTGCCCGTCGTCTACGGCCTGAAGGAGCTGCCGTCCGAGGGGGTGCGGTGGCCGTACGTCGTCTCGCTCGCGGTCGGCGCCCTGTTCGCCGTGCTCTTCGTACGCCGCCAGCTCACGGCGTCCTCGCCGCTGATCTCCCCCGCCCTGTTCCGCGGCGGCCGGGGCTTCGGCGCCGCCGTCGCGCTGAACCTCATCTCGTCCTTCGCGATGCTGGGCTCGGCGTACTTCACGACGCAGTACCTCCAGTCGGTGCTCGGCAAGAGCGCCCTGGAGGCCGCCCTGTGGGCGCTGCTCCCCTCGGCCCTCATCGGCTTCGCCGCGCCGGCCGCCACGGCGGCGGTGCGCGGGGGCGTGGCCAGGGCCCGGGTCGTCGCGGGCGGGTTCGTCCTCTCCGCCTGCGGCTACGGCCTGCTGTTCCTCGCCGGTACGGACGCGATGTGGACGGTGCTCGCCGGGGCCGGGGTGCTCGCCTGCGGGGCGGTGGTCGTGGGCTCCCAGCTGACGGACCTGGCGCTCGGCGCGGCCCCCGCGGAGAAGGCGGGGGCGGCCTCCTCGCTCCTGGAGACGGGCCAGGAGTTCGGCGGCGCCCTCGGGATGGCGGTCCTGGGCTCCATCGGCACCGCGGTGTTCCGCCACGACATGCCGGACACGGCTCCGGACGCGGCCCGCGAGACCCTGGGCGGCGCCGTGGCGGTCGCCTCCCACCTGCCGCCCACGGCGGCGGACGCCCTGACCGGGGCGGCCCGCTCCGCCTTCACCAGCGGCATGCACATCGCGGCCCTGGTGGGCGCGGCGGTGCTCCTGCTGGCCGCGGGCCTGGCTGCCAAGTCCCTGCGCTGACACGCCGAACGCCGGACGGGCTGGAGGTTTCCAGCCCGTCCGGCGTTTGAGGACGCGGCGCGCAGCGCCGATGGAGCGAGGCCTGTCAGTCGGCCAGGTTCACCGAGCGGGCGGACGTCGCCCCGATCTCGGCGGCGACCTCCGCGAGCACCGCGGGCGGCACGGTGTCGTCGACGGTGAGGACGGCCAGCGCCTCCCCGCCCACGTCAGCGCGAGCGACCTGCATCCCGGCGATGTTGATCCCGGCCTCCCCGAGGACGCGCCCGACGGTGCCCACGACACCCGGGCGGTCCGCGTACCGCAGCACGACCATGTGGTCGGCGAGCGCCAGGTCCACGTCGTACTCGCCGACCGCGACGATCTTCTGGTGGTTCTTGGGACCGGCGAGCGTGCCGGACACCGCGACCTCCTCGCCGTCGCCGAGGGTGCCGCGCACGGTGACCACGTTCCGGTGGTCCGGCGACTCGGAGGAGGTGGTGAGCCGCACCTCGACACCGCGCTCCTGGGCGAACAGCGGCGCGTTCACGTACGAGACGGTCTCGTCGACCACGTCCTCGAACACGCCCTTGAGGGCGGACAGTTCGAGCACCTTCACGTCGTGCTGGGTGATCTCGCCGTACACCTCGACGTCGAGCCGCACCGCGACCTCGCCCGCGAGGGCGGTGAAGATCCGGCCGAGCTTCTCCGCGAGCGGCAGGCCGGGGCGCACGTCCTCGGCGATGACACCGCCCTGGACGTTGACCGCGTCGGGCACCAACTCGCCCGCGAGCGCGAGGCGTACGGACTTGGCGACCGAGATGCCCGCCTTCTCCTGGGCCTCGTCGGTGGACGCGCCGAGGTGCGGGGTGCACACCACCTGGTCCAGCTCGAACAGCGGGGAGTCGGTGCACGGCTCCTTCGCGTACACGTCGAGGCCGGCGCCCGCGACGCGGCCCTCCTTGAGCGCCGAGTACAGCGCCTCCTCGTCGACGATGCCGCCGCGGGCGGCGTTGACGACGCGCACTGCGGGCTTGACCTTGTGCAGCGCCTCGTCCCCGATGAGGCCCACGGTCTCGGGCGTCTTCGGCAGGTGCACGGTGATGAAGTCGGAGACCTCGAGCAGCTCGTCGAGCGAGAGCACCTTCACGCCCATCTGCGCGGCGCGCGCGGGCTGCACGTACGGGTCGTAGGCGACGACCTTCATGCCGAACGCGGACATCCGCTGCGCCACGAGCGCGCCGATGCGGCCGAGGCCGACGACGCCGAGGGTCTTCTCGGCCAGCTCGACACCGGTGTACTTGGAGCGCTTCCACTCGCCGTTCTTCAGCGCCGTGTTGGCCTGCGGGATGTTGCGGGCGGTGGCGAGGATCAGACCGCAGGCCAGCTCGGCGGCGGTCACGATGTTCGAGGTGGGCGCGTTCACCACCATGACGCCGGCCTTGGTGGCGGCGGAGACGTCGACGTTGTCGAGGCCGACGCCCGCGCGGGCGACGACCCGCAGCTTGCGGGCGGCGGCGATGGCCTCGGCGTCGACCTTGGTCGCGGAGCGGACCAGGATGGCGTCGACGTCGGCGATGGCGGGCAGCAGCTCCGCGCGGTCCGCGCCGTTGCAGCGCCGGATCTCGAAGTCCGGGCCCAGGGCTTCGACGGTCGCGGGCGACAGCTCTTCAGCGATGAGTACGACCGGTTTGCCGTTGGCAGCAGTGCTCACGTGAGTCCTCACAAGTCCAATGCGGACGGCCGTCCCGACGGCCGCAGGCGGTGGAGGTGGCTCCGCGTGGAAGACGCACGACGCTGTGGGCCTGACGCGAATGTGGTTTGCAGTGTAGTGGCGGCTGCCGGGGCCTTATGCGCCTGACTGGAAGGATCACCCGGACGTGGCTGGACACGGCGGACAACCGCGGAGGGCAAGATCCAGCCCCTCCGGCGTTTGAGGAGCGGGGTCCGGGGCGGAGCCCCGTGTCCTCGTGCCCGAGGGGCCGGGGCGATGTGCCCGGGGGGCCGGGGCGATGTGCCCCGGCCCCACCGGAGTACGCCCTACTCGTCGTCGTTGACCCAGGACATGAGCTTGCGCAGCTCCTTGCCCGTGGTCTCCAGGAGGTGGTCCTGGTCCTGCTGCTTGTACTCGTTGTACTTCTTCAGGCCGCCGTGGTACTCGTCCATCCACTGCTTCGCGAACGTGCCGTCCTGGATCTCGGCGAGGACCTTCTTCATCTCGGCCTTGGTGGCGTCCGTGATGATCCGCGGGCCCGTGACGTAGTCGCCCCACTCGGCGGTCTCGGAGACCGACCAGCGCATCTTCTCCAGGCCGCCCTCGTACATGAGGTCGACGATCAGCTTCAGCTCGTGCAGGCACTCGAAGTAGGCGATCTCCGGCTGGTAGCCCGCCTCGACGAGGGTCTCGAAGCCCGCCTTGACCAGCGCGGCGGTGCCGCCGCAGAGCACGGCCTGCTCACCGAACAGGTCGGTCTCGGTCTCCTCGGTGAAGGTCGTCTTGATGACACCGGCGCGGGTGCCGCCGATGCCCTTGGCGTACGACAGGGCGAGCTCGAAGCCCTTGCCGGTGGCGTCCTGCTCGACGGCCGCGATGCAGGGAACGCCGCGGCCCTCCTCGTACTGACGGCGCACCAGGTGGCCCGGGCCCTTGGGGGCGACCATGCAGACGTCGACGCCCGCCGGGGGCTTGATGAAGCCGAAGCGGATGTTCAGGCCGTGGCCGAAGAACAGCGCGTCGCCCTCCTTGAGGTGCGGGGCGATGGACTCCTCGTAGACCTGGGCCTGGATGGGGTCCGGGACCAGGACCATGATGACGTCGGCCTCTTCGGACGCCTCGGCGGGCGTGACCACGCGCAGGCCCTGCTCCTCGGCCTTGGCCTTCGACTTGGAGCCCTCGTGCAGACCGACCCGGACGTCCACACCGGAGTCGCGCAGCGAAAGGGCGTGGGCGTGTCCCTGGCTGCCGTAACCGATGACCGCGACCTTGCGGCCCTGGATGATGGACAGGTCGGCGTCGGCGTCGTAGAACAGCTCGGCCACTGGGAAACTCCTCTGTGTGCTGATGTTGCGTCCCACCGTACGGCGGGCTCGGACAGGAAGGTCGGGGGGTTCCGGAATGCGGAACGTCAGGCGGTGCGGTCGAGCGCCCGCAGGCTGCGGTCCGTGATCGAGCGCGAGCCGCGGCCGATCGCGATGGTGCCGGACTGCACCAGCTCCTTGATGCCGAAGGGTTCGAGCATCTTGAGCATGGCCTCCAGCTTGTCGCTCGACCCGGTGGCCTCGATGGTCACGGCCTCGGGCGAGACGTCCACGGTCTTGGCGCGGAACAGCTGGACGATCTCGACGATCTGGGAGCGGGTCTCGTTGTCGGCGCGCACCTTCACGAGGACGAGTTCGCGCTGAACGGCCGAGCCCGGCTCCAGTTCGACGATCTTCAGGACGTTCACCAGCTTGTTGAGCTGCTTCGTGACCTGTTCGAGCGGCAGGTCCGCGACGTTCACGACAATGGTGATGCGTGAGATGTCGGGGTGCTCGGTGACGCCGACGGCGAGCGAGTCGATGTTGAAGCCGCGGCGGGAAAAGAGGGCGGCGATCCTGGCCAGGATGCCGGGGGTGTTCTCCACCAGGACGGAGAGCGTGTGCTTCGACATGGGAGTCATGGTTCTCGTGCCTCTGCCTCGTGTTCCGTGGGCCGTCAGTCGTCTTCGCCGTCGCCGAAGTCGGGGCGCACGCCCCGGGCGGCCATGACCTCGTCGTTCGAGGTGCCCGCCGCGACCATCGGCCAGACCTGGGCGTCCTCGTGGACGATGAAGTCGATGACGACGGGCCGGTCGTTGATGGCGTTGGCCTCTTCGATGGCCTTGTCGAGGTCGGCCGGGTCCTCACAGCGGATCGCGTAGCAGCCCATCGCCTCGGACAGCTTGACGAAGTCCGGGACGCGGGTGCCGGCGCTCGGCTGCTTGCCGTCCGCGTCGGGGCCGCTGTGCAGGACGGTGTTGGAGTAGCGCTGGTTGTAGAACAGCGTCTGCCACTGGCGGACCATCCCCAGGGCGCCGTTGTTGATGATGGCGACCTTGATCGGGATGTTGTTCAGGGCGCAGGTGGTGAGTTCCTGGTTGGTCATCTGGAAGCAGCCGTCGCCGTCGATCGCCCAGACCGTCTTGTCGGGGCGGCCCGCCTTGGCGCCCATGGCGGCCGGGACGGCGTAGCCCATCGTCCCTGCGCCGCCGGAGTTGAGCCAGGTCGCGGGCTGCTCGTACTGGATGAAGTGCGCGGCCCACATCTGGTGCTGGCCGACGCCCGCGGCGAAGACCGTGCCCTCGGGGGCCAGTTGGCCGATGCGCTCGATGACCTGCTGGGGCGAGAGCTGGCCGTTGTCGGGGTGGTCGTAGCCGAGCGGGTACGTCTCGCGCCAGCGGTTCAGGTCGGCCCACCAGGCGGTGTAGTCGCCGGTGTGGCCCGCGGTGTGCTCGGCCTGCAGGGCCTGGACGAGGTCGGCGATGACCTCGCGGGCGTCGCCGACGATCGGCACGTCGGCGGCGCGGTTCTTGCCGATCTCGGCCGGGTCGATGTCGGCGTGCACGACCTTCGCGTACGGCGCGAAGCTGTCCAGCTTGCCGGTGACGCGGTCGTCGAAGCGGGCGCCGAGGGCGACGATCAGGTCGGCCTTCTGCAGCGCGGTGACGGCGGTGACCGCACCGTGCATGCCCGGCATCCCCACGTGCAGCGGGTGGCTGTCGGGGAACGCGCCGAGCGCCATCAGGGTGGTGGTGACGGGCGCGCCGGTGAGCTCGGCGAGGACCTTCAGCTCGGCGGTGGCACCGGCCTTGATGACGCCGCCGCCGACGTACAGGACGGGGCGCTTCGCGGCGGTGATGAGCTTGGCCGCCTCGCGGATCTGCTTGGCGTGCGGCTTGGTCACCGGGCGGTAGCCGGGCAGCTCCTGCTGGGGCGGCCAGGAGAACGTGGTGCGCGCCTGGAGGGCGTCCTTGGCGATGTCGACGAGGACGGGGCCCGGGCGGCCCGTGGAGGCGATGTGGAAGGCCTCCGCGATCGTGCGCGGGATGTCCTCGGCCTTGGTGACCAGGAAGTTGTGCTTGGTGATCGGCATGGTGATGCCGACGATGTCCGCTTCCTGGAAGGCGTCGGTGCCGATGGCCTTGGAGGAGACCTGGCCGGTGATGGCGACGAGCGGCACCGAGTCCATGTGGGCGTCGGCGATGGGCGTGACCAGGTTGGTGGCACCGGGGCCCGAGGTGGCCATGCAGACGCCGACCCTGCCGGTGGCCTGGGCGTAGCCGGTGGCCGCGTGGCCCGCGCCCTGCTCGTGGCGGACGAGGATGTGACGGACGCGCGTGGAGTCCATCATCGGGTCGTACGCCGGGAGGATCGCGCCTCCGGGAATGCCGAATACGGTGTCGGCCCCGACTTCCTCGAGCGAACGGATCAGGGACTGCGCACCCGTGACGTGCTCGACGGGCGCGGACTGCTGCTGTCCAGAGGATCGGGGCCGCGGCTGCGGATGGCTGGCCCCGGTGGCCTGCTCGGTCATCGGCATTCTCTTCTCGATGCTGAGGGTTTTCGCTGAGGTTCCGCCCCGACGTCGGGCGGAGATTTAGCGGGGTTTTTGCCTGGGTTTGGCAGTGCTGGTGCAACAAAAAACCCCTCGTGCCGTGGGGCAAGCGAGGGGAGCGCGCCGGGTGCGGTCGCTGGATTTCTCCGGTGTCAGGAACCGGACTTCCCAGCTTCAGCCGACGCGCTTTCCAAGTACGAGAATTCGGGTGCGCATGGCACTGACCCTCCCCCCGGCGCGCCACACCTGTCAAGTAGGTGGGACGGGCGTCTCAGCATGTGAGAGGCCGAACGGGGTGGTCCCGGCCACCGTCCCGGCCGCGTAGGCCGCGCCCGCGCCGCCGAAGGCGGCCGGGGGCGCCACGGCGGGGCCGCCCACGCACACCGGCTCCACGGGGCCGCGCGGCACCGGGTACTCCCCCATCGCGAGCGCCCGGCGCAGCCGGTACTCGTCGAGCGGGCCGGAGAACGCCATGCCCTGGCCGTGGGTGCAGCCCATCGCGCGCAGCGCCACGACCTGCTCGGGGTGGTCCACGCCGTCGGCGACGGAGTCGAGGCCGAGGTCGGTGGCGATGCGCAGGAGACCGGCCGTGATCTTGCGCAGCCGGGCGGACTCCACGACGCCCTCGACGAGCCCGCGGTCCAGCTTCAGCACGTCGACGGGGAGGCGCCGCAGGGCCGTGATCGCCGCGCAGCCGCTGCCGAAGCCGTCGAGCGCCACGCGGACGCCGAGCCGCCGCAGGGAGGTGAGGCGGCGCTCGAGCTCGTCGAGGGAGACCCGCGGGTCGCTGTCCGCGAGCTCGATGACGAGCGCGCCGGAGGGCAGGCCGTGCCGGGTGAGCAGGGCTTCCAGGGAGCCGAGCGGCAGGGAGCGGTCGACCAGACGGCGCGCCCCGATCCGCACGGAGACGGGCATCGCGTGCCCGGCGATGGCGCGCTCCGCGGCCTGCTCGACGGCCTCCTGGAGCAGCCAGCGGCCCAGCTCGGCGGTGCGGTCGCCGTCCTCGGCGGTGCGCAGGAACTCGGCGGGCGTGAACAGGATGCCCTGGGCCGAGCGCCACCGCGCCTGGGCGGCGACCGAGGTGATCCGGCCGCTGTCGAGCGCCACCACGGGCTGGTGCAGGAGCGCGAACTCGCCCTCGTGCAGGGCGCTGCGCAGGCGCGTGGCGAGCTCGGCCTTGCGGGCGACGTCGGCCTGCATCTGCGGGGCGTACAGCTCCACGCGGCCCTTGCCCGCGGCCTTCGCGCGGTACATCGCCAGGTCGGCGTTGCGCAGCAGCTCGCCCGCGCCGACGCCCGGCTCGGCGAAGGCGACGCCGATGGACGCGGCGACCCGGACATCGTTGCCGCCGATGTCGTACGGCTGCGAGAGTCTGAGCCGCAGCCGGTCGGCGAGCTCCATGATGTGCTTCTCGCGGGCGGCCTGGTCGCGGGTGCCGTCGCCGACGATGAGGGCGGCGAACTCGTCGCCGCCGAGGCGCGAGGCGGTGTCCGACGCGCGGACGGCCTCCTGGAGGCGCTGGGCGGCCATCACGAGGAGTTCGTCGCCCGCCTGGTGGCCGATGGTGTCGTTGACGGCCTTGAAGCCGTCGAGGTCGATGAAGAGCACGGCCGTGCCCCGGTCGGTGACTCTGCGACCGCCGAGCGCTTGCGCGACTCGGCGGGTGAAAAGCGCCCTGTTGGGCAGGTCGGTGAGCGGATCGTGCTCGGCGTTGTGCTGCAACTGCGCCTGGAGGCGCACCCGTTCGGTCACGTCCCGGCTGTTGAAGATGAGACCGCCGTGGTGGCGGTTGACGGTGGACTCCACGTTCAGCCATTCACCGCTGCCGGACTTGAAGCGGCATTCGATCCGCGTCGTGGGCTCCTCCACGGGGTTGGCGGCGAGGAAGCGGCGCACCTCGTGGACCACGCGGCCGAGGTCCTCGGGGTGCATGAGCGTGGCCAGCTCCGAGCCGACGAGGTCGTCGGCCTCGCGGCCGTAGACCCCGGCGGCGGCCGGGCTGACGTAGCGCAGGATGCCGCTCGGGGCGGCGATCATGATGACGTCGCTGGACCCCTGCACCAGGGAGCGGAAGTGGTTCTCCTTCTGGGCCAGTTCCTGGGTCAGCGTGATGTTGTCGAGCAGCATGATGCCCTGGCGCACGACGAGCGCGAGGACGACGGTGCCCGCGGTGAAGAGCACGACCTCGTCGACGCTGCGCCCGTTCAGGACGTTGTAGAGGATCCCGAGCGTGCAGACCGCGGCGGCCAGGTACGGCGTGAGGGCGGCGAGCGAACCGGCGATGGGCCGCGTCGTCGCGTACCGTCCGTCGTCGCCCCGCTCGTGGTCGCGGACCTCGCGCCCGTCGCGCACGTCACGGGGATCACGAAGGTCACGCGGATCACGGAGATCGCGGTGGTCGCGGTGGTCGCGCCCCTCGTGGGGATCGCGTACGTCCCGTGGATCGCGTACGTCGTGGAAGTCGCGGGCGCCCCGCACGTCGTGGACGTCGCGGGCCCCGCGTACGTCGTGCACGCCCGCGATGCGCGTCCTGCCGTACGGGCGGTGGGCCGCGCGCGGGGGGTCCGGTTCGATGCGTCCCGGCCGGGGCGCCGCCCACGGGGCGTACGCGAGGAGCAGCGAGCCCGCGAACCAGCCCGCGTCGAGCAGCTGGCCGGAGCGGTAACTGGCGTGCAGCAGCGGCGAGGTGAACAGGGCGTCGCACATCACGGTCAGCGCGAGGGCCCCGATGGCGGTGTTCACGGCGGTGCGGTTCGCCGATGAGCGCCTGAAGTGCAGCGCCAGGACCATGCTGACGAGGGCGATGTCCAGGAGCGGATACGCGAGCGACAGCGCGGCGTGCGCGACGCCGGGCCCGTCGAACTGCGCGGTGTGCGCGAGGGCGAGGCTCCAGGAGAGCGTGAGCAGCGAGCCGCCGATGAGCCACGCGTCGAGCCCGAGGCACACCCATCCGGCCTTGGTGACCGGGCGTTTGGCGAGCACGAGCAGCCCGATGATGGCGGGCGGAGCGAAGCAGAGGAAGAACAGGTCCGCGAAGCCGCGCTCGGGCACGGTCTGCCGCAGGACGACCTCGTGCCATCCCCACACCGCGTTTCCGCAGGCCGCCATCGCGGAGGAGAGCGCGAACAGCAGCCACGCGGGTCGAAAGCGGCTGCGCCGGGTGCGGGAGTAGAAGAAGCAGGAGACGGCGGCGGCCGCGGCGGCGGCGCTGAGGCCGAAGTCGCCCATGATGAGCGCGAGCCGGTCCGAGCCCCAGCCGAGGGCGGACCCGGTCGCATAGCCGCCGCAGACCAGCAGCAGGAAGACCTGGGAGAGCAGGCCCGTGCCGCCGCTCGGCGCCGGGCGGCGGGCCATGGGGGCGCCCGGCGAGGCCATGGGGGCGCCGAGGCCGCCCTCCAGGACGGCCGCGGAGGCCGCCTGCCCGCTCACCGGGCCACCTCGCTGCGCGCGCCGGTGCCACGGCCACGGGGGCCGCGTCCACGCACCGCGCGCGGGAGGCCCTTCGTGGCACCACGGGTTCCATCCGGCACCGGGCCGTAGGACCCCGGTCCCGTCGACGGGACAGGCGGGGTACAGGGGCCCTGCCGCTGTCCGCCGGGGGGCGCCGGATCCGTGGACCGACGGCCGCTCGTCCGCCCTGATGGCTGCCATGCGCCGACCTCCGACCGCTGTGGACGGCGCCTGGCGGCGCGGTGCGGGTGCCGGTGCCGCCGGGCGCGGTGCCGACGTCCGTGGGCCGGTGTGCGCGAGAGTCGCGGGCGGTGGTCCCGCCGCTTCGGATCGTTCGCCCATAGGCCGTGCATCGCCCGTCGCCCCCCTCGCAGTCTCGGTACTCGATCCCCGGCGCCGAACGGTGCACGGCGCAGCCCCTGTCGGGACGATACACCAGCCTCGTCACTCAGGGACAGGTCTGCTCTACGCTGCGTGACTACACTCGTCAATATGGACACGCGGCGCACACGAGTGAGTGCGGAGCGTGCACAGAAGGCGCAACGCCGGTTCCAGGCGGTCACGGTGCGCCGGATATCGACCGATCCTGACCGACTTGTGAAGCCGCCGCAGGCCGGAGGGCCGCGCTCCGAAGCCCTGAATATTGGGATTGCGACGGGTTACGACACCCTTGGGCTCACGAGGTCATTGGGGTCACGAGGTCGTCAGAACGACGTGGGACAGCGGCTCCCCGGTGACGTACCGCCGCAGCTGGGCGGTCAACAGGCGCCGGGCGCGCGGCGCGAACGCGGACGACGAACCGCCCACGTGCGGGCTGATCAGCACCCCCGGGCTCCGCCACAGCGGGTGACCGGCGGGCAGCGGCTCGGGGTCGGTGACGTCCAGGGCCGCGGTGAGACGGCCGCTCTCCAGCTCGGGGAGCAGGGCCTTGGTGTCGACCACCGGGCCGCGGGCCACGTTCACGAGCAGCGCGCCGTCCTTCATCCGCGCCAGGAAGTCGGCGTCCACCAGGCCGCGGGTGGCCTCCGTGAGGGGCGTGGACAGCACCACGACGTCCGCTTCGGGAAGCAGTCGGGGCAATTCGCCGAGCGAGTGCACCACACCGCGCGCCGTGGTGCGCTCGGTGCGCGCGACGCGCGCCACCCGCGCGCATTCAAACGGCGCGAGCCGGTCCTCGATCGCGGAGCCGATCGACCCGTACCCGACGACGAGGACGGACTTGTCGGCGAGCGCCGGATAGAACCCCGAGTGCCACTCCTGTGTCCGCTGTCCCTCCACGAACCGCGGAACACCCCGCAGGGAGGCGAGGATCAGGGTCAGCGCGAGCTCCGCGGTGCTGGCCTCGTGCACGCCGCGCGCGTTGCACAGCTGTACGCCGGGCCGCAGGAACCTCAGACCGGGCTCCAGGGCGTCGATGCCCGCCGTCAGCGTCTGCACGACCCGAAGCGACGCCATGGCGGCCATCGGGGGCACCACGATGTCGGTGCTCTTCATGTACGGCACTACGTAGAACGCGCAGTCGGCCGGATCGGCGGGGTAGTCCGGACCGCCGTCCCAGTAGCGGTACGTCAGACCCGCCTCGGACGCGGCGGGCAGACCCTCGACGTCGGTCTCTTCGAACGGCAGCCATACGTCAGTTGTCATGGTCAGGAGGCTAATGCGAACAGGGCGCACGCCGCGTGCCGGGACGCAGAGGTTACGTTTGGTGCCGCCCAGACGGAAGATCGCAGACAGTCGAGGGATCGCGGGACAGCGGGAGGGTTCGACCAGGTGGAGCGCAGGACGATCGGCGCCGGGGCGCTCGGGGTGGGCGCCGTCGGACTCGGCTGCATGCCGATGAGCTGGGCGTACTCCGGCTCGCGACAGCGCGGTGACGCCTCGATGCGGACCGTGCACGCGGCGCTCGACCACGGCACGACGCTCCTCGACACCGCGGACATGTACGGCCCGTTCACCAACGAACTGCTCGTCGGCCGGGTGCTCAGGGAGCGGCGCGGCGAGGCCTTCGTGTCGACGAAGTGCGGGCTGCTCGTGGGCGATCAGCACATCGTCGCCAACGGCCGCCCCGGCTATGTGAAGCGCGCCTGCGACGCGTCGCTGCGGCGGCTCCAGACCGACACCATCGACCTCTACCAGCTGCATCGCGCCGACCCCGAGGTGCCGATCGAGGAGACCTGGGGCGCGCTGGCCGACCTGGTCACGGCCGGAAAGGTGCGGGCGCTCGGCCTGTGCGCGGTCGGGGCGCGGGCCCGGCGGCGGTCCGGCGCCGGGATGCACGACACCACGATCCGCCAGCTCGAACGGGTCCAGCAGGTCTTCCCGGTGACCGCGGTGGAGGCCGAGCTGTCGCTGTGGTCGCCGGAGGCCCTCGACGCGCTGCTCCCGTGGTGCGCGGCGCGGGGCGTGGGCTTCCTGGCCGCGATGCCGCTGGGCAACGGCTTCCTCACGGGCACGCTGACGCCGGGTCAGGGCTTCGAGCGGGACGACCTGCGCGCCCGGCACCCGCGCTTCACCGCCGAGATGATGGCCGCCAACCAGCCCCTGGTCGTGGGCCTGCGCCGGGTCGCGGCCCGCCACGGCGCGACGCCCGCGCAGGCGGCCCTCGCCTGGGTCCTCGCGCAGGGCGCCCAGGTGGTGCCGATACCCGGTGCGAAACGGGACCGCTGGGCGCGGGAGAACGCGGGGGCGGCGGGGCTCCGCCTCTCCCCCCAGGACCTGGCCGACCTGGCGGCCTTGCCCGCCGCGCAGGGGTCGTGGGACTGACTGCAGAGCCCTGCCGGGGGCTCCCCGAGCCCGCCCCTTCCCGATCCGGGGGCTCCGCCCCCGCACCCCCGTTCATCGGCGCTCCGCGCCTCGTCCTCAAACCCCGGACGAGCTGGAAGTCTCCGGTGCGGGCCGCGGACGAGAACCGGTCCGCACCGGCAACCATCCAGCCCGTCCGGCGTTTGAGGACGAGCGCGCCGGCGCGATGAAGGGCGGGGTGCCAGGGGCGCCAGCCCCCGGATCGGGAAGGGGCGGGCTTGGGGAGGTCCCGGCAGGGGCGGGGAACGCGTGGGGCTCCGGCGGTGTATGAACAGGAGAAGCGCCGCGCCGAAGGGATCCCACCGTGCCGAGTCCTCAACGTTTCGCCGTGACAGCCACCTTGGCCACCACCCTCCTCCTGGCCACCGCATGCTCGTCGGACGACGACGGCACCCCGGACGGCGGCAAGCGCACCGACCCCGGCGCCTCCCGGTCGCACGACGGCGCGACACCACCCCCCGAGGAAGGCTCGGCCAAGGTCACCAAGACCTTGGCCACGGGCCTGAAGTCACCGTGGGGGCTCGCCGCGCTCCCCGGCGGCGACCTGCTCGTGTCGTCGCGGGACGAGGGCACGATCACCCATGTCGACGGCACCTCCGGCAAGAAGACCGAGGTGGGCACGGTGCCCGGGGTGGACCCCGGCGGCGAGGGCGGCCTGATGGGCCTCGCCCTGTCCCCGACGTACGCCTCGGACCACTTCGTGTACGCGTACTTCACGACGGCCTCCGACAACCGCGTGGCCCGGATGCTGTACGACGAGGCCAAGCCCTCCGGCCAGCGCCTGGGAGCCCCCGACACGATCTTCAAGGGCATCCCCAAGGGCATGATCCACAACGGCGGCCGGATCGCCTTCGGCCCCGACAAGCTGTTGTACGTGGGCACGGGAGAGACGGGCGACACCGGTCTCGCCCAGGACAAGAAGTCCCTCGGCGGCAAGATCCTCCGCCTGACCCCGGAGGGCGAGCCGGCCCCGGGCAACCCCTTCGGGAACTCCCCGGTGTTCTCGTACGGCCACCGGAACGTGCAGGGTCTCGCCTGGGACGAACACAAGCGCCTGTGGGCCTCGGAGTTCGGCCAGGACACCTGGGACGAGCTGAACGAGATCAAGGCGGGGGACAACTACGGCTGGCCCGAGGTGGAGGGCAAGGGCGACGAGGACGACGAAGGCGCCGAGGGATTCCACGCCCCGGTGGCCCAGTGGAAGACGTCCGAGGCCTCCCCCAGCGGCGTCGCCTGTGCCGAGGGCTCGGTCTGGATGGCGGGCCTGCGCGGCCAGCGGCTGTGGCGCGTCCCGGTGCGCGGGGTGGACGGCGAGCCGAAGACCCAGGCGTTCCTCACCGAGGAGCACGGCAGACTGCGCACGGTGCTCGCCGCGGGCGGCGACAAGCTCTGGCTGGTGACGAGCGAGACGGATTCCCGGGGCACCCCGGAGAAGGGGGACGACAAGATCCTGGAGGTGCGGGTGAAGTAGCGGGGGAACGCGCGGCCGGGGCCGGAGCCGCACCCGAGCGGCAAGCGGAGCCGGGGCCGGAGCCGGAGCTGAGCCGGAACCGAGCCGGAGCCGGGCTCAGGCGTCCGAGGCCGGGGCCGGGCTCAGGTGGCGGGCGGGGTCTCGTCCGGGGCCGGGGCGGGAGCCGGGGCCGGGGCGGGAGCCGGGGCCGGGGCGGGAGCCGGGGCCGGGGCGGGAGCCGGGGCCGGGGCGGGAGCCGGGGCCGGGGCGGGAGCCGGGGCCGGGGCGGGAGCCGGGGCCGGGGCGGGAGCCGGGGCCGGGTTGTCGGAGGCCGAGTGGGGCTCCTCCGCGGCCTGGTGGGGCACGCGGACGACCACCTTGCCGGAGGACAGGTCTATGGGCCCCCGGCCCGGATCCCCGTCGTCCACGTCGACGCGCGACAGCTCGAGCCGCTTCTTCTCGTCGTCGGTGTGCTTGCGCCCGGGAGCGAAGAGCTGCTCGAACACGTTGAACACGGTGCCTCCCGAAGGCTGACGGCGGTCCTGTTCCCCAGGGTAAGCGAGCGCCCGGGAAGCGGGCCGGGGCCGGTCACCCGGCGGCCACGGGCTCCTCGTCCGCGGTGAAGAGGCGGAGCCGGTGCGCGAGGGCCGCCGCCTCGCCGCGGCCCGCGACGCCCAGCTTGGCGAGGATGTTGGAGACGTGGACGCTCGCCGTCTTCGGGGAGATGAAGAGCTCCTCGGCGATCTGGCGGTTGCTGCGGCCCGCGGCGACCAGGCGGAGCACGCCGCGCTCGCGGGTGGTCAGACCGAGCTCCTCGGCGGGGTCGGCCGGGGTGGTGGCCGCCGTCCCGGTCAGGGAGAGCCGGGCCCGCTGGGCGAGGTGCGCGACGGCCTCGACGAGGGGGCGGGCGCTGAGGTGCTCGGCCACCGCGGCCGCCTGCCGCAGCAGCTCGGCGGCCCTCTCCCGGTCGGTGTCGCCGGTGGCGGAGGTCCTGCCGCCCGGGGCCCCGGACGTGAGCAGCGCCTCCGCGAGACGGTGGCGGACGCGGGCGAGGTCGTAGGGCCGCTCCAGCGGGGCGATCGCGGTGAGGACCTCCAGCCAGTCGTCGGCGCTCGCACGGCCCTCGGCGCGCAGGAGCTCGGCGCGGACCCAGCGTTCGTACGCCTGCCAGACCGGCACGCGGGCGGCCAGGGACTTCATGGTGGTGCGGATCAGGTCCAGGTGCTCGTCGCGGCCCGGCGCGGCGATCGCGAGGCCGCGGGCGTCCGCCTCGGCGGTGGCGGCGGCGAGGAGCAGCGGCCAGCCGTACCGCTGGGTGCCGGGCGGCAGGCCGTCGCCGGCGGCCTGGAGGAGCTCGGCGCGCGCGTCGAGGATGCGGCCCTCGCCCGCGGCGATGCCGAGGGCGATGCGGGCCAGGGGCAGGGTGTTCTGCGGTATGGAGTCGTGCGTGCCGAAGTGCCGGCGGGCCTCGGCGTGCTGGTGGGCGGCCTCGGCCATGTCGCCGCGGGCGAGCGCGAAGTGGGCGAGGCGCACACCGGCGCCGCCGCGCGGCTTGGCGCTCAGGACGGCGCGGCTCGCCGAGTCGACGGCGTCGTCCCAGCGGCCGAGCGAGTAGAGGGACTCGGAGCGGTTCGCCCACATCCAGGCCTCGGACTCGCGCAGGCCGTACCGCTGCGCGTGCTTGATGCCCTCGTCGAGGAGGGCGAGGGACTCGCGGTGGCGGCCGATGCCTTCGAGGACGGAGGGCAGGTTGATGTAGCAGCGGCAGAGCACACCGACGATCTCCTCGGCGGTGACCCGGTCCCTGACGGCGTACATCTCGGTGAGCCCGGCGTCGATGTCGCCGGTGTCGACGATCAGGCCGCCCAGGGTGAGCCGGGCGTTCAGCTCGATCTCGTGGGCGCCGACCATGCGGGCGTACTCGACGGCCCGCTCGGCGGCGGCGAGGCTGTCGGGGCCCGGCTGGTGCAGCATCTGCCAGCCCGCGACCAGGGCGAACACCTCGGCGTGCACCTCCGACGGCGGGTGGCCGCTGAGGAGTTCCTGCGCGGTGGCGAGTTCCTTCCAGCCGTCGCCGCGGGCGAGGCTCTGCACCAGACGGGAGCGCTGCACCCAGAACCAGGCGGAGCGCAGGTTGTCCTGCTCCTCCTCCAGGAGGCGCAGGGCGCGCTTGGTGATCTTCAGGGCGCGTTCGCGTTCGCCGCACAGGCGGCCCGCGACGGCCGCCTCGGCCATCAGGTCCAGGTAGCGCAGCGGCATGGCGGCGGGGTCGCAGCCGCAGGGCGGGTAGACCTCGGTGTAGTCGACGGGGCGCAGCAGCGCGCGCACGTCGTCGGGGGTCGCGTCCCACAGGTCCATCGCGCGCTCCAGGAGGCGCAGTTGCTCGGCGTAGGCGTGCCGGCGGCGGGCCTCGACGGAGGCGTTGAGGACGGCGGGCAGCGCCTTCGCGGCGTCGTGGGCGTGGTACCAGTAGCTGGCGAGGCGGGTGGTGCGCTGGTCGGCGGCGACCAGGGCGGGGTCGGCCTCCAGGGCGGTGGCGAAGCGGCGGTTGATGCGGGAGCGCTCGCCGGGCAGCAGGTCGTCGCCGACGGCCTCGCGCACCAGGGAGTGCCGGAAGCGGTAGCCGTCGCCGCCGGGCGAGGCGAGCAGGATGTTGGCGCCGACGGCGGCCCGCAGCGCGTCGATCAGGTCGTCCTCGGTGAGGTCGGCGACCGCGGCGAGGAGGTCGTACTCGACGGTCGAGCCGCCCTCGGCGACGATCCGCGCCACCTTCTGGGCGTCGTCGGGCAGGTCCTCGACGCGGACGAGGAGCAGGTCGCGCAGCGAGTCGGTGAGGGCGGCGCAGGTGCCGCCGTGGGAGGCGACGGCGAGTTCCTCGACGAAGAAGGCGTTGCCGTCGGAGCGCTCGAAGACGTCGTCGACCAGCTTGGGGGTGGGCTCGGCGGCGAGGATCCCGGCCATCTGGCGGGCCACTTCGTCCCGGCTGAAGCGGGCGAGTTCGACGCGGCGGACCGTGCGCAGGCGGTCCAGCTCGGCGAGCAGCGGGCGCAGCGGGTGCCGGCGGTGGATGTCGTCGGCGCGGTAGCTGGCGAGGACGACGAGGTGGCCGCTGCGCAGCGTGCGGAACAGATACGAGAGCAGATGGCGGGTGGAGGCGTCCGCCCAGTGCAGGTCCTCAAGGACCAGGACGACGGTCCGGTCGGCGGCCACGTGCTCCAGGAGGCGGGCGGTGAGCTCGAAGAGCCGCGCCATGGCCTCCTCGCCCGCCCTGCCGCCGGAGGACTGCGGGCCCTTGGCCCCTTCGCACAACTCCGGGAGCAGCCGCGCCAGTTCCTCCTCCTGGCCCGCGGCGGCGGCAGCGAACTCGGCGGGCAGCTGCTCGCGCACGATGCGCAGGGCGGCGGAGAAGGGGGCGAAGGGCAGTCCGTCGGCGCCGATCTCCACACAGCCGCCGACCGCCACGAGCGCGCCCGCGGCGACGGCCGCGGCCTCGAACTCCTCCAGGAGCCGGGTCTTGCCGACGCCCGCCTCGCCACCGAGCAGCAGCGCCTGCGGCTCGCCCGTGGCGGGTTCGGCGGCACGGGCGAGCGCGTCGTTCAGTACGCGCAGTTCATCGGCTCGACCGACGAAGACGGGGCTGACGGACTTGGTCTCCACAGCGGTGAGCATCGCACAGAGCTGCGGTTTTGTGGGAGTGGGTTTCGCTGTGCGCGACATGGGCGGGTGGGCCGGGGCCCGGTCAGGCGGCCCGGGTGAAGCGGTCGGCCTCGCGGACGGCGCCGGTGCGGTCCGCCGCGAGACGGGCCTCGGCCTCTTCCCGGCCGAGCGCCCAGCGGGGCTTCGCGGCCTTGCGCGCCTCCCGTACGAGGCGGTGGTGGGCGGCCTGGGCGGCGAGCTCGGCGGTGCGGAGCTGGTGGAGTTCGTAGTCGAACATTTTCTTTTCCCCCTGCGGAGTTGGTGTCTCGCTCTCTGCGATGACTCCACTTTCGTTTCCCAGGGGGGTCCGGCACATCGGGAAGGTTCCGCATCTTCCGGGGGCGGGGGGCCTTAGGTATGAGGAGGGGCCTTATCCCCTGCCCCGGGAGCGGCGGCAGGGGCCTAGCTCGTCGACGGCAGGCCCAGGAACAGGTCCGTGTACTTGGCCACCGCCAAGAGCAGACCGATGGCTCCGAGGGCCACGCCCGCCCAGGCCACCGACTTGATCCAGGGGGCCTGGACGCGGTCGGGGGCACCGAAGGCCGGGCGGAGCAGGGTGGCGGCGCCGACCACCAGGGCGGCAAGGGCGAACGCGCCCGCCACCAGGGCCGTCGTCTTCCAGGAGTCGCCGTAGACCTCCTCGACCTGGCGGGCCACGCTCACGCCCTGGGAGGTGTTGAGCTGGCCGATCAGGGACTCGCGGGCCGAGGCGACCGTGCCGAGCCACCCTCCGGAGAGGCCGATCAGGCCGAGCGCGGCGGCGACGAGGGCGGCCGCCCCCTGCCCGACGCCCGACGGCGCGGGGGCCGGGGCGGGTTCGTCCTCGGCGGACTCGCCCTCGGGTTCGGCGGCCGCGGCGAGCCCGTCCTCAGGCCGGCCGGCCTCGGCGAGCCCGCCCTCAGGCCCGTCGGCCTCGGTAAGGGCCTTGGACGGCTCCGGGGTCTGAGGTACCTCCTTAGGTGCCTCGTCCGTCGCTTCCGTCTCGTCCACACTCTTCGTTCCCATGCTCCGCACCGTACGGACGGAGTCTGAGAAGCCCCTTAACGCGCGGCGCGGGCGGCCCGCCACTCGGGCGCGAGCACCGACCAGACCTCCATGTCGTGGCGGATGCCCTGCCAGGGGAAGCTCTCCCGCAGCACGCCGTCGCGGATCAGGCCGAGCCGTTTGGCCACGGCCTTGCTGGGGTCGTTGCGGGAGGAGACGAGCCACTCCACGCGGTGGATGCCGCGCTGGTCGACGGCCCAGTCGATGAGGACGCGGGCGGCGGCGGTGACGAGGCCGCGGCCGGTGGCGGAGGGTTCGAGCCAGACGCCGACCTCGCAGGAGTCGGTCTCGGCGTCGAAGATCCGGAAGAAGACACCGCCGACGAGCGTGCCGTCCAGCCAGACGCCGTACATCCGGCCGGTGTCCGCGGCCTGCTTGTCCGCGTACCGCTGGAGGACCGCGCGGGCGGACTCCAGGTCGGTGACCTTGGCGGTCATCGGCACCCAGGGACTGGCGAACTCCCGTGCCCGGTCGATGTGTTCCAGGAACTCCTCGGCGTTCCACGGCTCCAGGGGCCGCAGTTCGGCCCCCTCCCCCACGGGTATGGCGAACATCCGGATCTCCCTCGGCGGTGCTGCGGCTAGCGCTTCTCCAGCGGTGCGTACGCGATCTCTTCGCGCTCGCGGTGTCCGGGGATCCTCGCACGTGTCCGGCGCTCGGGCACCTCAATACTGATCCGCGGCAGCCAGCGGTCCAGGCGGCGCGGCAGCCACCAGTTGGCCCCGCCGAGCAGGTGCATGAGGGCGGGCACGAGCAGCGTGCGCAGCACGAACGCGTCGAGCGCGACGGCCGCCGCCAGGGCGATGCCGAACATCGCGATCACCCGGTCCCCGCTGAGCACGAAGGCGAGGAACACCGAGATCATGATGACGGCCGCGGAGTTGATGACGCGGCTGGTCTCGGCGAGGCCGACGCGGACGGCCACGCGGTTGTCGCCGGTCTCCAGCCACTCCTCGTACATCCGGCTGACCAGGAAGACCTGGTAGTCCATGGAGAGGCCGAAGAGGACCGAGACCATGATGACGGGCAGGAAGGGCTCGATGGGGCCCGCGCGTCCCAGGCCCATCAGTTCGCTGCCCCAGCCCCACTGGAAGACCGCGACCACGACGCCGAAGGCGGCCGCGACCGCCGCGACGTTCATGACCGCGGCCTTCAGCGGTATGCCGACCGAGCGGAAGGCGAGGAGCAGCAGGACGCAGCCCAGGCCGATGACGACGCCCACGAACAGCGGCAGCTTGCCGACGATGATCTCCGCGAAGTCGTCGTAGCCCGCCGTGACGCCGCCGACGTGGAGGTCGAGGGAGGTGCCGCTCTCGGCGCGCGGCAGGACCTCGCCGCGGAGCCGGTCGACGAGGTCGCTGGTGGCCTTCGACTGGGGCGCGGAGTCCGGTACGACGGTGAGGAAGGCCGCGCCGCCGCCGTCGGCGTAGGTCACGGGGCTCACGGAGGCGACGCCCGGGGTGGACTCCAGGGTCGCGCCGAGGTTGTCGAGGGCGAGCCGGTCGGGGGCGCCGCGGACGTCCGTGACGAGGGTGAGCGGGCCGTTCACGCCGGGGCCGAAGCCGTCGGCGAGCAGGTCGTAGGCCTGCCGCGTGGTGGCCGTCGCGGGGTTGTTGCCCTGGTCGGAGGTGCCGAGGCGGAGCGAGAGCGTCGGCACGGCGAGCACCGCGATCACCACGACCGCGAGGGCGCCGAGCGCCTTGGGGTGGCGCTCCACGAACGCCGACCAGCGGGCGGCGAGCCCGGTGGGCACCTCCGGCTCGGGCCCGCGCTCGGCGAGCCTGCGCCGCTCGCGGCGGCTGAGGGCGCGCGGCCCTATGAACGAGAGCAGCGCGGGCAGCAGCGTCACGGACGCGGCGACCGTGAGGACGACGGTCAGGGAGGCGGCGATGGCGACGCCGTTGAGGAAGCTCAGGCGCAGGATCAGCATGCCGAGCAGCGCGATGCAGACGGTGGCGCCCGCGAAGACGACGGCGCGGCCGGTGGTGGCGACGGCCCGCTCGGCGGCCTCGGCGACCGGCAGGCCGCGTTTGAGGCCCTTGCGGTGGCGCGTGACGATGAACAGGGCGTAGTCGATGCCGACGCCGAGGCCGATCAGGGTGCCGAGCATGGGCGCGAAGTCGGCGACCGTCATGACGTGGCCGAGCAGCACTATGCCCGCGTACGCCGTGCCGACGGAGACGACGGCCGTGGCGATGGGCAGGGCCGAGGCGGCGAGCGAGCCGAAGGCGAGGAACAGCACGACGGCGGCGACGGCCACACCGACGATCTCGGCGGTCTTGGCGCTCTTGGTCTCCGTGAGGCCGACGGCGCCGCCGCCGAGGGCCACGTCCAGGCCCTTGGTCGCGGCGGCCCCGGCGGTCTCGACGACGGCGCGCGCCTCGCCGGGGGCGACGGATTCGAGCTGGTCACGGAAGGTGACCGTGGCGTACGCGGTGTGGCCGTCCGCGCTGATCTGGGTGGCGCCGCGCTCGGTGTAGGGGCTGGTGACGGAGGCCACGCCCGGCAGCTCGGCGATCTCGTCGAGCGTCGCGGTCATCGTCTGCTCGACGGCGGCGGCCCGCACGGACTGGTCCCCGCCGGTGTGCCAGACGACGGTGTTGCTGTCGCCGCCGAGGCTCGGGAAGCCGTCCTTGAGGAGCTGGCTCGCACGGTTGGACTCGGTGCCGGGCACCTCGTAGTCGTTGGAGTACGCCGATCCGACGACGGCGGCAGCGGTCGCGGTGGAGCCGAGTGCGAGGAGCCAGAGCAGTACGGCGACGAGGCGGTGCTGGACGCACCACCGGGCGAGTGCTGCCACGGACTGGCTCCCTGAGTGACTCGTGGATCCTCGTCGGGACAGCCGGGAAGCGTCGCAATTGACCCGAAAAGAACACGCCTACTGCTTGAAGTACTACATGATCGGCATGGCCAGATAAAGATCATGTGGCCGCTTGTGCGGCGACATGACCGGGATGGGCCATGCGGGAGCCACTCTGACAGCCACCGGAGATCCTTAGTCCGTTTCGTGTCCAGCCTCACAACAGCTCAGGCGGGTCCGCCCAGGCGCCCGGCACCGCAGCCGCCACGCGGGGGCACACGGGCCACGCCCGTATGCCCCCGCACCACGCTCACCGGTCTCGCGGATCAGCCCGAGACGGTCTCGCGGATCAGCCCGAGACGCTGGCGCGGCCGTTCTCGATGTGGCCCATCAGCCGCCGCCGGAAGGCCTTGTCGCCCGCGGCCGTCACCTCGACGTCGTACCAGCCGCGCTCGTCCGACGTCCGCCAGGCGACGGTGCGGCTGCTGCCCGGCCGCACGCGCACGGTCCGGGTGCGCCGCCGGACCTCGTCCGCGTCCACGTAGCCGAGCGGCCTGACGGTGAAGACCAGCGGCTCCTCGCCCCGGTTGGCGACGGTGAGGTGCAGCTCGCGCCGGGTGATCACCGAGGAGAGGGCGGCGACGCCGTCCTTGCCGCCCGCGAACTCGCGGCGGAACCCGTTCGGCCCGGTGACCGTGAAGCGGTAGGCGTCCCCGCGCACCGGCACGGACCAGCGGCCCTCGTGCCGGACGTCCTGGTGCTGCGGTATCGGGAACTCCCCGGCGTACGGGTACAGCGCGAAGTGCGCGCTGCGCCGGCCGCCGTTGCGCAGCCGCACCGAGAGCGTGCCGTCCTTGGCGGTCCTGGCGTCGGCGTCCGGCTGGTACGGCAGCGGGCGCGCCCGGCGCACGCCCGGCTCCTGGCGGGGCATCGACTGCTGGACGGGCGGCTGGGGCTGCCAGCGGCCGCTGAACGGCGGGATCGCGCCGGGCTGCTCCACCTCCGGCTGCCGGTGGCCGCGGTCGAAGTCGAAGGCGCCGGTCAGATCGCCGGTGACCCGGCGGCGCCAGGCGCTGATGTTGGGCTCGCGCACCCCGGTCCAGCGCTCCAGGAAGCGCACCACGGAGGTGTGGTCGAAGACCTCGGAGGACACGTACCCGCCGACGCTCCAGGGCGACACGACGAGCATCGGCACACGGGCGCCGAGCCCGGTCGGCAGGCCCTGCCAGCGCTCCTCGGCGCCGTCGGGGTCGTCGGTGCCGGGCACGGGCGGCGGCACGTGGTCGAAGAAGCCGTCGTTCTCGTCGTAGTTGATGAACACGGCGGTGCGCCGCCAGACCTCCGGGTGCGAGGCGAGCGCGTCCAGGACCTTGTAGACGATGGTGGCGCTGTGGATCGGCGAGGAGACCGAAGGGTGCTCGGAGTCGACGGCGGACGGCACCAGGTAGTTGACCTTCGCCAGCTTGCCCCGGGCGACGTCCCGCGCGAAGGTCTCGGCGAGCGTGCCGGTCGGCACCCGCCTCAGGCCCCGCTCGAAGAGCGAACGCTCGCGCCTGGTCAGCGTCTTGACCCCGGCGTCGAGCGCGGCGAGCAGCCGGGTCCGCTCCGGCTCGTCCTTGGCGTCGCGGACCTTGGCGTAGAAGGCCTCCATGAAGGTGAATTCCGTCTGGGCGAGCGCCTTGCGGGCGATGGCCTTGAAGGTGGTGAAGAACTCGATCTGGTTGTCGGTGAAGTTCTCCCACTCGGTGTACGTCTGCCAGCTCACGCCCGCCTTCTCCAGGCGCTCGGCGTACGTCCCCCAGTCGTAGCCCGGGTGCCGTCCCTCGTCGTACGCGTCGTTGTCGACGGCCCGCTTGCCGGACGCCTCGAAGCCCGTCTTGCCGCTCCACAGGTGGTTGCGGTTGGGGCTGGTGGAGGTGTGGATGGACGAGTGGTAGGCGTCGCAGACCGTGAAGGTGTCGGCGAGTTCGTAGTGCAGCGGGATGTCCTGGCGCGTGTAGTACGCCATCGTGGCGGCGGTCTTGGCCGTCACCCAGCCGTCCATCCAGCCGTCGTGCCAGGCCTTGGCGCCGCCGCTCCAGGAGTGGTCGAGGGCGCCGATGTACTGGAGGTCCTTCTTCTGCGTGGCGGCGGCCTCGCGCACCGGGAACGGCAGCACGGACCGCCCGGCGCCGGGCTGCTCGAACACGCTCTTGCCGCTGGGGAGCTGGACGGCGTTGCGGTCGCCGAAGCCGCGGACGCCGCGCAGGGAGCCGAAGTAGTGGTCGAAGGAGCGGTTCTCCTGCATCAGGATGACCACGTGCTCGATGGCGTCGAGCCCGCCCTTCGGCGGCTCCTTCGCGAGCGCCTCCTGAAGGGACGGCGGCAGGAAGGACCCGACCGTGGCGGCGCCGAGCGCGCCGCCACCCACTGCCATCAACCGTCTGCGCGAAATCTCCGCTGCCACGCCCAACCTCCAGTCGACACCCAATGGTTGTCCGGTGATCCATTGGTCTGCTGAGCTGGGACGGTAGTGACTCTCGGTGGCAGGGGGAAGGCTGTTGACCAAAGTCGCGGTGAACGTCGGCGCTTTGCCGCCGTCTTCGGGCCCCGCGTACGCGAAGGGGCGCCGCACCCGGTCCGGATGCGGCGCCCCTGCCGTGCGCGGGAAGCGCGGGTGTCAGCCCTCGACGCCCAGCTTCTCCAGGATGAGCTCCTTGACGCGGGCCGCGTCGGCCTGGCCACGGGTGGCCTTCATGACCGCGCCGACCAGCGCACCGGCCGCGGCCACCTTGCCGCCGCGGATCTTGTCCGCGACGCCCGGGTTGCCCGCGATGGCCTCCTCGACGGCCGCCGTCAGGGCGCCGTCGTCCGAGACGACCTTCAGGCCGCGCTTCTCGACGACCTGGTCGGGGTCGCCCTCGCCCTTGAGCACGCCGTCGATGACCTGACGGGCCAGCTTGTCGTTCAGGTCACCGGAGGCGACGAGCTCACTCACGCGGGCCACCTGCTCCGGCGTGATGGGCAGCGCGCCGAGGTCGACGCCCTGCTCGTTCGCGTTGCGCGCGAGCTCGCCCATCCACCACTTGCGCGCCGACACGGCGTCCGCGCCCGCGTTGATGGTGGCGACGATCGGGCCGATCGCACCGGCGTTGAGGATCGACTGCATGTCGTGGGCGGAGACGCCCCACTCCTCGCGCAGCCGGTTGCGCTGGGCGAGCGGCAGCTCCGGCAGCTCGGCGCGCAGGGCCTCGACCCACTCGCGGGACGGGGCCACCGGCACCAGGTCGGGCTCGGGGAAGTAGCGGTAGTCCTCCGCCTCCTCCTTCACCCGGCCCGACGTGGTGGAGCCGTCCTCCTCGTGGAAGTGCCGGGTCTCCTGGATGATCGTGCCGCCGGAGGAGAGCACGGCCGCGTGCCGCTGGATCTCGTAGCGCGCGGCGCGCTCCACGGACCGCAGCGAGTTCACGTTCTTCGTCTCGGAGCGGGTGCCGAACTTCTCCCGGCCGTGCGGGCGCAGCGAGAGGTTCACGTCGCAGCGCATCTGGCCCTGCTCCATGCGCGCCTCGGAGACGCCGAGCGCCTTGATGAGCTCGCGCAGCTCGGCGACGTACGCCTTGGCGACCTCGGGGGCGCGCTCCCCGGCACCGACGATCGGCTTGGTGACGATCTCGATGAGCGGGATGCCCGCGCGGTTGTAGTCGAGCAGGGAGTGGGACGCGCCGTGGATGCGCCCCGTGGCGCCGCCGACGTGCGTCGACTTGCCGGTGTCCTCCTCCATGTGGGCGCGCTCGATCTCCACGCGGAAGACCTCGCCGTCCTCCAGCTGGACGTCCAGATAGCCGTTGAAGGCGATCGGCTCGTCGTACTGGGAGGTCTGGAAGTTCTTCGGCATGTCCGGATAGAAGTAGTTCTTCCGGGCGAAGCGGCACCACTCGGCGATCTCGCAGTGCAGCGCCAGACCGATCTTGATCGCGGACTCGACGCCGACGGCGTTGACCACGGGCAGCGCACCGGGCAGGCCGAGGCAGGTCGGGCAGGTCTGCGAATTGGCGTCCTGCTTGAGCTCGGTGGAGCAGCCGCAGAACATCTTCGTCTTGGTGCCGAGCTCGACGTGGACCTCGAGGCCCATGACGGGGTCGTACGACGCGAGCGCGTCCTCGTACGGCACCAGGTCGGGGGTGGTCGTGACAGTCACGGTGTTGGAACTTCCCTCTCAGCCGAGCAGAACGTCGTCGTCACCGATGCGCTTGAGCTCGCGCACCAGGATGGCGATGCCGGTGACGATGGCGGCCGCGGAGACGACGGCGTCGACGAGCTGCAGCGCGTCGTGCTCGGCACGGGCCTTCTTGACCTGCTTGAGCGTGCTGAGCGCCCCGAAGGCGGTGGTGCCGATGGACAGATACGTGCCGGTCCTGGACTTCTTGAAGCCCTTGGCCTTGGCCAGCGTCTTGTTGCTCACAGCGACGGTGCCTCCTCAAGCAGCGGGTGGCCCCACCTTTCCACGAAGGCGGCCTCGACGGCTGCCCCCACCTTGTACAGGCGGTCGTCCTTCATGGCGGGAGCGATGATCTGCAGACCGACCGGGAGGCCGTCCTCCGGCGCGAGGCCGCAGGGCAGCGACATGGCGGCGTTGCCCGCCAGGTTGGTCGGGATCGTGCACAGGTCGGCCAGGTACATCGCCATCGGGTCGTCGGCGCGCTCGCCGATCGGGAAGGCGGTGGTCGGCGTGGTCGGCGACACGATGACGTCGACCTGCTCGAAGGCCTTCTCGAAGTCCCGCGTGATCAGCGTGCGGACCTTCTGCGCGGAGCCGTAGTACGCGTCGTAGTAGCCGGAGCTGAGCGCGTACGTGCCGAGCATGACGCGGCGCTTGACCTCGTCGCCGAAGCCGGCCTCGCGGGTCAGCGCGGTGACCTCCTCGGCGGACTTCGTGCCGTCGTCACCGACGCGCAGGCCGTAGCGCATGGCGTCGAAGCGCGCGAGGTTCGAGGAGCACTCGGACGGCGCGATCAGGTAGTACGCCGACAGGCCCAGGTCGAAGGACGGGCAGTCCAGCTCGACGACGGTGGCGCCGAGCGACTTCAGCAGCTCGACGGACTCGTTGAAGCGCTGGACGACACCGGCCTGGTAGCCCTCGCCGGAGAACTGCTTGACGACGCCGACGCGCATGCCGTCCACCGAGCCGTTGCGCGCGGCCTCGACGACCGCGGGGACCGGGGCGTCGATGGAGGTGGAGTCCAGCGGGTCGTGCCCGGCGATGGCCTCGTGCAGCAGCGCCGCGTCGAGGACGGTGCGGGCGCAGGGGCCGCCCTGGTCCAGGGAGCTGGAGAAGGCCACCATGCCGTAGCGCGAGACGCCGCCGTACGTCGGCTTGACGCCGACCGTGCCGGTGACGGCCGCGGGCTGGCGGATGGAGCCGCCCGTGTCGGTGCCGATGGCGAGCGGGGCCTCGTACGCGGCGAGGGCCGCGCTGGAGCCGCCGCCGGAGCCGCCGGGGATCCGGGTCAGGTCCCACGGGTTGCCGGTCGGTCCGTACGCGCTGTTCTCGGTGGAGGACCCCATGGCGAACTCGTCCATGTTGGTCTTGCCAAGGATGACGACGCCGGCTTCCTTGAGCCGCTTCGTCACCGTGGCGTCGTACGGCGGGATCCAGCCTTCGAGGATCTTCGAACCGACGGTCGTCGGGACGCCCTCGGTGGTGAAGATGTCCTTGAGCGCCAGCGGCACACCGGCCAGCGGGCCGAGCTGCTCGCCCCTGGCGCGCTTCTCGTCCACGGCGCGGGCCTGCGCGAGCGCGCCCTCGCGGTCGACGTGCAGGAAGGCGTGCACCTTCTCGTCAACGGCCTCGATGCGGGCCAGGTGGGCCTCGGTGACCTCGACCGCGGTGAGCTCGCCGGAAGCGATCCTCGCGGCGATCTCGGCGGCGGTGAGTTTGATGATGTCCGTCATGTTCGGTTAGTCCTCCCCCAGGATCTGCGGCACCTTGAAACGCTGCTGCTCCTGGGCCGGGGCGCCCGAGAGCGCCTGCTCGGGGGTGAGCGACGGACGGACCTCGTCCGCGCGCATGACGTTCGTCAGCGGCAGCGGGTGCGAGGTCGGCGGTACGTCTTGGTCGGCGACCTCCGAGACGCGGGCGACCGCGCCGATGATGTCGTCGAGCTGTCCGGCGAAGTGGTCGAGCTCTTCGTCCTTCAACTCCAGACGTGCAAGGCGGGCGAGGTGAGCGACCTCCTCGCGCGTGATGCCAGGCATGCAGCGATCCTCTGGGGTGAGCGTGATGGATGTGGACCCAATCCTATGGGGCGCGCGCGGCTGACCGCGAAACGCTTTCCTCTCGCGGGGGCGCGCTCGACGGATCAGGCCCGGGGCTACCGCCCCGGACCGGGCGTCGCGCCGCGGGCTTTTCCCCGCCCGCCCGCCCCTTTCCCGGCCCGCACCGGAGAGTTTCAGCCCGTCCGGCGTTTGAGGACGAGGCGCGGAGCGCCGATAAGGGCGGGGGCCCGGGGGCGGCAGCCCCCGGTTCGGGAAGGGGCGGGCCTGGGGCGCCCCGCGGGGGGATGTCGCGGTACGACAATTGCCCGGCCCCGGTGCGCTGCCCCGCCCCCCGCCCCGGGGAGGCGCAGCATGCCCGGCATGCGCATGCAATTCCCCGGGGCGAAAGGCCCCTGGCCAGGCCCGGTGGCACTCGGAGCCGGGGCCCTCGCCCTGGCCCTGTCGCTCACCGCGTGGTGGACCCTGATCAACGACCCGACGTACGCGTCGCACCGCACCCCCGCCGACCTCAGCGTCTACCTGGACGCGGCGAGGGCCCCGGAGCACGAGCTGTACGGCGGGAAATTCGGCGTCCACTCCCTGCCGTACCTCTATCCGCCCGTCGCCCTGCTCCCCTTCCGCGCCGTGAGCGAGCTGGACCTGACCGTCGCCGCCCGGCTGATGGCGGGCCTGTCCCTCGCGGCGATGGCGCTGTCGGCCTGGGCCGCGGCCCGCATGGCGGGGCGGCGCCCGGGGGCGGCCACCGCGGGGTGCGCGCTCGCGGTCTGCGGCCTCGCGCTGTGGACCGAGCCGGTGCTGCAGAACCTGGACTTCGGGCAGGTCAACCTGATCCTGCTCGCGCTCGTCGTCACCGACCTGGCCACGCCCGACCGCCTCCCCTGGAAGGGCGTGGGCATCGGCGTCGCGGCGGGCCTGAAGCTCACCCCGGGCCTGTTCGTGGTGTATCTGCTGCTCACCCGCCGGTACCGGGCCGCGGGCGTGGCCACGGCCGTCTTCGCCGGGACGGTCGCGGCGGGCTGGTGGGCGCTGCCGGAGGCGTCGGCGGACTTCTGGGGCGGGGCGTTCGCGGGCAGCGCGGGCGGCCGCGAGTATCTGGCGAACCAGTCCCTGAACGGGCTCTTCGTCCGCTTCGGCCTCGGCGCCGACGGCGTCGGCGGGCCCGTGTGGGGAGCGGTGTGCGGGGTGCTCGCCGTGGCGGGGCTCGGCGCGGCGGCACGGGCCTCGCGGCGGGGCCGGGAGCTGGTCGCGGTGTGTGTGGTGGGCGCCCTGACGCTGGTCTGCTCGCCCCTGTCGTGGACCCACCACTGGGTGTGGATCGTGCCCGGGTTCGTCCTGGCGGCGGACGCGGCGCTGCGGCGGCGCACGGCGGCGGCGTGGCTATGGACGGCTGGCCTGTTCGCGCTGTTCGCGGCGTGGCCGATCCGTATCGATGGCTTCGGCACCTGGGACCCGTCCCGCCCGCTCCTGCCGTACGGCCTCCTCTGGTACGTGCCGCACTGGCAGCGCGAGCTCCAGTGGGATCCGTTCCACGTGGTCGTGGGCAACGCGTACGTGTGGCTGGGCGTCGGCTTCGTGGTGTGGGCCGCCGTGGCGTTCCGGCCACGGCCGGTCAGGACCGTCCCGGGCGGACGGACGAGCCGCGAAGCGATGGTGGACCCGGCGGGTCCGGTCCGTGCGGACGAGCGCGCGGCGCGCTGAACGCGGCCCGCGCCCGCCGGGTCACTGCACCGCGCGGCTGGGCGACGGCGGCGCCGGGTCGGGCGCGGCGGGCCCGGGCGCCGGGTCGACGGGCCGGTGCGTGGCGCCCTCGCCGCGGGCGCGCAGCCAGGCCGTGGTCTCGCTGGGCGGCATCGCCGCGGCGACGAGCCACCCCTGCACCGCGTCGCAGCCGAGGTCCCGCAGCCGCTCCCAGGTCTCGTCGTCCTCGACGCCCTCGGCGACGACGAGCAGCCCGAGGGAGTGGGCGAGGTCGACGGTGCAGCGCACGATCTCGGCGTCCTCGGTGTCGACGGCGAGCCGCGCCACGAAGGAGCGGTCGATCTTCAGCTCGCTCACCGGCAGGCGGCGCAGATGCACCAGGGAGGAGTACCCCGTACCGAAGTCGTCGAGGGACATCTTCACGCCGTGCCCGGTGAGCCCGGCGAGGGTGTCCGCGGCGCGCTGCGGGTCCTCGAGGAGCACGTGTTCCGTTATCTCCAGCTGGAGCGCGCCCGCGGGCACCCCGTGGCGGGCCAGGCGCGCGGCGACGGCGCCCGCGAAGCCGGGGGTGTGCACGTCGCGCGGTGACACGTTCACCGCGACGGGCACGTTCAGGCCCTGGGAGCGCCATCTGGCGACCTGGGCGAGGGCCGACTCCAGGACGTACTCGGTCAGGTGCGGCATGAGGCCCGACGACTCGGCGATGGCGATGAACTCGTCCGGCGGCACCTTGCCGCGCTCGGGGTGCACCCAGCGCACCAGGGCCTCCAGGCCCGCCACCTCGCCGTCGAAGCGGACCTTCGGCTGGTAGTGCAGCTCCACGTCGCCCGCGTCGAGGGCGCGGCGCAGATCGCCCAACAGGCCCAGGCGGTCGGGGGTGTTGGAGTCGCGCTTGGACTCGTACACCTCCACGCCCGTACGGTCCCGCTTGGCCTGGTACATCGCGACGTCCGCGCGGCGCAGCAGGCCCTCCGCGTCGAGCGCGTGGTCGGGGAAGACGGCGAGTCCGGCACTCGCCTCCAGGACCAGGGTGAGGCCGTCGAGGTCCAGCGGGGAGCCGAGCGCGCCGACGAGCTGGCGGGCGACGCGCTGCGCGGACGTGGTGGAGTCGGCGACGGGCAGCAGCACCGCGAACTCGTCGCCGCCGAGCCGGGCCGCCTCCGCGCCGCGCGGCAGCGCGAGCCGCAGCCGGTCGGCGATCTGGAGCAGCAGCCGGTCGCCCGCGAGGTGTCCGAGGGTGTCGTTGACCGAGCGGAAGCGGTCCATGTCGATCAGCATCAGGGCGGAGCGGGCGCCGATGCGCTCCGCGTCGTCCAGGGCCGTCCAGGTCCGCTCCAGGAGCCACTGCCGGTTGGGCAGTCCGGTGAGCGGGTCGCGCAGCTGCTCCTCCGCTCTGGCGCGGGCGATCCACAGCGTGGAGTCGAGCGCGACGAGCGGGATCGTGAACAGCGGCAGGAGCAGCGGAAGCGACATCGCGACGACGCAGATCAGCGGGGCGATGCCGAGCAGGGCCACGCCGAGCAGGCCCTGGCGGACCAGCGCGGTGCGGGTGACGGTGGGCAGCGCGCCGGTGCGCGGGGCGTGCACGTACCAGAGCAGGACGCGGGTGACGGCCAGATACGCGACGGCGACGAGGCCCACCTCGGGCGCCGTGTACAGGTCCCAACTCTCGGGATTCCAGGGCGCGTCGGCCGCCGGTGCGGTGCCGAACGCGGCCAGCGTGAGCGCGCCCGCGCCGATGCCCAGGATGTCGACGGCGCCGTGCAGCACGCCCTGGCGCCAGCGGTGGCGGCGCGCGACCCCGACGAGGACGACGACGGTGAGGCTGACCATGCCCGCGGGCATCCAGCCGTACAGCAGCAGGACCGCGACGGTGAGCGCGCCGCCGGAGCCGGTGCCGCCCCACCAGCGGTCGCGGCCGAGCGCGACGAGGTGGCCGACGATGAGGCCGGTCAGGACGGCGAGCGACCAGCCGACCGTGCCGGAGGGGAACAGCGGGTGGCCGCCGGTGAAGGCGTGGAAGAAGCCGGTACCGAGGACGATCGCGGCGGCCGCGACGACGGCCATGGGCAGCAGCTGCCAGCCGCGGCCGTCCTGCTCCATGCCGTCGAGGCCGTCGAGACCGTCCAGGCCGTCCGGCTGGTCCGCGGCCCGCTCGTGCGCGCCGGGCCCGCCGCGCCACCGTCCGCGCCGTCCGGCCGTGCTCCCTCGCGCGGCGCCGGGCCCGCCCGCGGCCGCGCTCACCGCGCCCCGCACACCGGACGGTCCGGCGGCGGGCCCGGCTGCCGCGGCCCGCGCTCCCGGGGCGCCCGCGCCCGTCGCACCACGCACGGCGGGGGCGCCGCTCGCGCCGCCCGCCACCTCCCGCACGGGGGCAGGGCCGGCGGCACCACCGGCCGCACTCCGCCGCGCGTCTTCGGCACTCGCCGTCACACCAGCCTCCGCCGGGCCTGACGTTCCTCGACCTCCGCCGCCCCGCCCGGGCGCGTCCCGCCCGCCTGCTTCCGGTCCCTCACCAACTGCCGTACCCCGAATGCCCGTTACTCCCCCCTGTACGGCACCAGCTGGGCCGGAAAAGCCCGTTCCGCAGCCGGGAGACGCCCCCCAGGCCGCTGGGGCGCCGTCGTCGAGGAGGGTGCCGCCGTGTGTCCACGCCCGCTCCCTGGGACGGATCTCGGGTGCCTGGGCGGGCCGTTCGGCCCGCTCGTCGGTGTCGGCGGGGGCGCCCGCGGCCGACCGGGCGGCGCGGCGGCACCGCCACCCGCCGAGCCCGCGCCGCAGGCGCGACCGCAGCCATGAGTCCGGGGCGACGCTCTCGGTCGGTTCCATTCCCGTCCCTCTCACAGCCGGCGGTGCCCACGCCACGCGGACTCACGTCCTGACAGCCGCGTCTGAAAACCCTTCCCCCGGCTCTCCACGACACGAGCAGGGGAACACCCCGTCCGCATGCGGGGCACGGCAGGCGCACACCTCAACAGTAGGCCGCAGAAGGCTTCCACGGGCAGCGGTCGTCTACGGTTGCCCGAATGCGACCCGGCCACCCGTATGCATCTGGTATGCGCTGAACGGGTGGCCTTCAACCGCTATTCTTCGGTCGGAAGCGCGGCTTCCCGGGCGGCGTCCGCCCCTTGTTCCAGCAGGACCGCGAAGCCGTCCTCATCGAGTACGGGAACCTTCACTTGCATGGCCTTGTCGTACTTCGAGCCGGGGTTGTCCCCCACCACGACGAATCCGGTCTTCTTTGAAACGGAACCGGTGACTTTGGCTCCGCGGCTCTGGAGCGCCTCTTTCGCGCCATCCCGCGTGTAGTTCTGCAGCGTTCCGGTGACTACGACGGTGAGGCCTTCGAGGGGGCGCGGGCCCTCGTCCTCGCCACCGCCCTCCTCCTCCATGCGGACGCCCGCGGCCCGCCACTTACGGATGATCTCCTGGTGCCAGTCCTCGGCGAACCACTCCTTCAGAGACTTCGCGACGATCGGGCCGACGCCGTCGGTGGCCTCCAGCTCCTCCTCCGTGGCCTGCTCGATGCGGTCGATGGAGCGGAACTCGCGGGCGAGCGCCTCGGCGGCCACGGGGCCCACGTGGCGGATGGACAGGCCGGTGAGGATCCGGGCCAGCGGACGCTCCTTGGCGGCCTGGATGTTCTCCAGCATGGCGAGGGTGTTCTTCTTCGGCTCGCCCTTCTGGTTGGCGAAGAAGGTCACGACCTTCTCCTCGCCGGTCTTCGGGTCCCGCTTGGGCAGGCCCGAGTCCTGGTCGAGGACGTACGACTTGATGGGGAGCAGCTCCTCGACCTTCAGGTCGAAGATGTCGCCCTCGTCGAGGATCGGGGGCGTCGCGGGCTCCAGGGGGCGGGTGAGCGCGGCGGCGGCCACATAGCCGAAGTTCTCGATGTCCAGGCACTTGCGGCCCGCGAGGTAGAAGAGGCGCTCGCGCAGCTGGGCGGGGCAGGTCTGGCCGTTCGGGCAGCGAAGGTCGATGTCGCCCTCCTTCATGGCCCTAAGGGCCGTGCCGCACTCGGGGCACTCGGCGGGCATGACGAACGCGCGCTCGCTGCCGTCGCGCAGGTCGACGACGGGGCCGAGGATCTCCGGGATGACGTCGCCCGCCTTGCGGATCACGACGGTGTCGCCGATGAAGACGCCCTTGGCCTTGACCACGTCCTGGTTGTGCAGCGTGGCGAACTCGACCTCCGAGCCCGCGACGGTGACGGGCTCGACCTGGGCGTAGGGCGTGACGCGGCCGGTGCGGCCGACGCCGACCCTGATGTCGATCAGCTTGGTGTTGACCTCCTCCGGCGCGTACTTCCACGCGATGGCCCAGCGCGGGGCGCGCGAGGTGGAGCCGAGGCGGCCCTGGAGCGGGATCTCGTCGAGCTTGACGACGACGCCGTCGATCTCGTGCTCCACGGAGTGGCGGTTCTCCCCGAAGTACGTGATGAACTCGCGCACGCCGTCGAGGCCTTCGACGACCTTGTTGTGCCGGGCGGTGGGCAGGCCCCACTCGCGCAGCAGGTCGTACGCCTGCGAGAGGCGGTCGATGTCGAGGCCCTCGCGGGCGCCGATGCCGTGCACCACCATGTGCAGCGGACGCGTGGCGGTGACGCGGGGGTCCTTCTGGCGCAGCGAACCCGCCGCCGCGTTGCGCGGGTTGGCGAAGGGCTTGTCGCCCGCCTCGACCAGGCGGGCGTTGAGCTCCTGGAACTTCTCCATGGGGAAGAAGACCTCGCCGCGGATCTCCACGAGGGCCGGGACGCGGTCGCCCTGGAGGCGGTCGGGGATGTCGGCGATGGTGCGCACGTTCGGCGTGATGTCCTCGCCGGTGCGGCCGTCGCCGCGGGTGGCGGCGCGGGTGAGCCTGCCCTGCTCGTACGTCAGGTTGACCGCGAGGCCGTCGACCTTCAGCTCGCACAGCAGGTGGTAGTCCGGGGAGCCGACGTCCTTGGCGACGCGGTCGGCCCAGGCGGCCAGCTCCTCGTCGTCGAAGGCGTTGTCCAGGGAGAGCATGCGCTCGCGGTGCTCGACGGAGGCGAAGTCCGTCTCGTACGCCCCGGCGACCTTCTGGGTCGGCGAGTCCGGTGTGCGCAGCTCCGGGTGCTGCTCCTCCAGGGCTTCCAGCGAGCGCAGCAGCTTGTCGAACTCGGCGTCGCTGATGACCGGCTGGTCCTTCACGTAGTACCGGAAGCGGTGCTCCTCGATCCGCTCGGCCAGCTGGGCGTGCTGCTCGCGCGCCTTCGCCGGCACCGCGCCTTCCTGTTCGACAGCCACCGTCTCGTCCTCCCGTTACCTTCAGACCCAGTTGCTCAGCGTCACTCAGGAGAGTCCGCGAGCGATCTCGCCGCCCGGACGCAGTGCGCGAGCGCCGCCCGGGCATATGCGGGCGAAGCACCCGCGAGACCGCACGACGGCGTGACCGTGACCGACTCCGCGAGCGACCCCGGATTCAGCCCCAGCCTGCGCCAGAGCGTCCTGACACCCATGACGCTACCGGCAGGGTCTGACAATGGACCGTCCGTGCCCGGCACGACACCGGCGAACAGCTTCGTCCCGGCCTCGACGGCCTCGCCCAGGACCTCGTCGTCACGCTCGGTGAGAAGCGAGAAGTCGAACGACAGGCCGTGCGCGCCCGCCCTGCGCAGCAGCGCGAAGGGCACGTCCGGCGCGCAGGAGTGCACGACGACCGGGCCGTCGTGCACGGCCATGACGTCGCGCAGGGCGCTCTCCACGACCTGGCGGTCCGCGGCGCGGTGGGTGCGGTACTCGCTGGCGGTCTTGATCCGGCCGCGCAGCACGGCGGTCAGCGACGGCTCGTCGAGCTGGAGCACGAGCCGGGCGCCCGGCACCCGCTTGCGCACCTGCGCGAGGTGGGCGCGCAGGCCCTCGGCGAGGGACCCGGCCAGGTCCCGGCAGGCGCCGGGGTCGGAGACCATCGCCTCGCCGTTCCTCAGCTCCAGGGCGGCGGCGAGCGTCCACGGGCCGACGACCTGGACCTTCAGGGGGCCTTCGTAGCCCTGGGTGAACTCCTCCAGGGCGTCGAGGTCCTCGCCGAGCCAGGACACCGCGCGCCGCGTGTCCCGTCCCGGCCGGTCGCCGACCCGCCAGCCGCTGGGCTCCACGCGCGCGTACAGCTCGACGAGCAGCCCCGCGGTGCGGCCGATCATGTCGGCGCCGGGGCCGCGCGCGGGCAGCTCCGGCAGGTACGGGATGCCCTGCTCGGGGGTCTCGAAGGTGCCGGTGACGGTCTTCGCGCTCTCCCGGGCGTCGCCGCCGGGCATCGAGCCGACGCCGGTGGCCGGGCCCAGGGTCCAGGTGTCCTCGGTGCTCACCGCCGTGCTCACCGTCCGGGCCGCACCGTCAGGTCGTTGACCTCCGCGTCGCGCGGCAGGTCGAGGGCCATCAGGATCGTCGTCGCCACGGACTCGGGGTCGATCCACCGCGCGGCGTCGTACTCCTTGCCCTCCTGCTGGTGCACCTTGACCTGCATCGGGCTCGCGGTGCGGCCGGGGTACACGGAGGTGACGCGGACGCCGTTGCCGTGCTCCTCCTGGCGCAGGGAGTCCGCCAGGGCTTTCAGGCCGTGCTTGGAGGCGGCGTACGCGGACCACTCGGCGCCCGCGTGCAGGCCCGCGCCGGAGTTCACGAAGAGCACGTGTCCCTGGGAGACGCGGAGTTGGGGCAGGAAGTGCCGGGTCAGCTCGGCGGGCGCGATCAGGTTCACGTTCAGCTGGTGGCGCCAGGCCTTGGGGGTGAGGTCGCCGACCGGGCCGAGGTCGACGACGCCGGCGATGTGGAGCAGGGAGTCCACGCGGTCCGGGAGCGTCTGGTGGGAGAAGGCCCAGGAGAGCTTGTCCGGGTCGTTCAGGTCGCCGACGAGGGTGCTCGCGCCCGGGAACTGGGCGGCGAGCTCCTTGGCGCGGCCCGCGTCGCGCGCGTGCAGCACGAGGGCGTCCCCGCGCGCGTGGAGACGGCGGGCCACTGCGGCCCCGATGCCGGAGCCCGCCCCGGTGATCACATGAGTTGCCATGCGCTTATGGTCGCATTCCGGCCGCGCGCTCCCGGATGCGAGCCGGGGCGGGGCGCCCGGCGGCGGGGTGCGGCGGGCAGCCGGGAGCGAGCCGGTGGCAGCGGGGCGCTCCCGCCGGGCCCGCGTGCCCGTGTGCGCCGTCCGCGCCGTCCCGGGGCCCCCGGCGCCTCAGCGCACTCCCAGGGACTCCTCCAGGTACGCCAGGGCGCCCACCGGCTCCTCCGCGAAGAAGACCAGGTCGGTCAGCGGCACCGGCAGGAAGCCCTCGTCCTCCATGCGGCGGAACTGTTCCCGCAACCCGTCGTAGAACCCCGCCGTGTTGAGCAGCACGACCGGCTTGGTGGTGCGGCCGTGCTTCTTCAGCTCCAGGATCTCGGTGGCCTCGTCGAGGGTGCCGGTGCCGCCGACCATGACGACGACCGCGTCGGCCTTCTCCAGGAGCAGCGCCTTGCGCTCGGCGAGGTCCCTGGCTATCACCATGTCGTCGACGCCGGTCCTGGCCTTGGCGGCGAGGAAGTCCACCGACACGCCGGTGAGCCGCCCGCCCGTCTCGTGCACACCGTCCGCCACGACCTTCATCAGGCCCGTGTCGGAGCCGCCCCACACCAGGGTGTGGCCGCCCTTGCCGAGCAGCTCGGCGAACTGGCGGGCGGGGCGGGTGTAGGTCTCGGGCAGGTCGGCCGCGGAGAGGAAGACGCAGATGTTCATGCGCCCTACCGTACGGTTCGCCACGGGCGCCCCGGGGGCCGCGGAAGAAGTGCGCCGCCCCGCGCGCTGTACGGAGCGCCCCCGGCACAGACGAGGCGACCCCGGCGAAAGGGATGACCGTGACCGCAGGACATCGCATCACCATCGAGCAGGGCACCCAGCACGTGCGCGTGGAGCACGACGGACAGGTCGTGGCGGAGAGCAAGCGCCCCCTGGTGCTGCGCGAGACGGGCTGTCCGGTGCGCTACTACCTGCCGCCGGAGGACGTGCGCACCGATCTGCTCACGCCGTCCGGCACGCACACGTACTGCCCGTTCAAGGGCACGGCCTCGTACTGGTCGCTGCCCGGCGGCGAGGACCAGGTGTGGGCGTATCCGGACCCCAAGGCCGAGGTGGCCGAGATCAAGGACCACCTGTGCTTCTACGCGACCGAGGAGGTGGCGCGGGCCTCCTGAGGGACGGCCGCGAACGTCCTGCGGTACGCCGCCGGTGACACGCCGAGCACGGACCGCATGTGCTGGCGCAGGGAGTTGGCGGTGCCGAAGCCCGCGCGGTGGGCCACCAGGTCGATGGGCAGGTCGCTGCTCTCCAGGAGGTGGCGGGCCACCTCGATGCGCTGGCCCGTGAGCCAGCGGCCCGGCGTGGTGCCCACCTCGTCGCGGAACCGGCGCGTGAACGTGCGCAGGCTCATGCGGGCGTGGTCCGCCATCTCGCCGAGCGTCAGCGGCTCCTGGAGGCGTTCGAGCGCCCACGCGCGCGTGGGCGCCGTGGTGGCGACCGTCGGCTCCGGGACGGGCCGTTCGATGTACTGCGCCTGCCCGCCGTCGCGCCACGGCGGGACCACGCAGCGCCGGGCCACGTGGTTGGCGACGGCGCTGCCGTGGTCGCGGCGCACCAGGTGCAGACAGAGGTCCACCCCGGCGGCGACGCCCGCGGAGGTGAGGATGTCGCCGTCGTCCACGAACAGGACGTCCTCGTCGAGGCGCACGCGCGGGAACTCGCGCCGGAACTGCTCGGCGACCTGCCAGTGCGTGGTCGCGGGCCGCCCGTCCAGGAGACCGGCCGCCGCGAGGACGAACGAGGCGCTGCAGAACGACACCAGGCGCGTGCCCGGGCGCACCCGGCCGAGCGCGGCGGCCAGGGGCGCGGGCAGCCCGTCGGCGGCCGTCGCCCGGTCGCAGGGGGCCGCGGGCGGGATCACCACGGTGTCCGCGTGCCCGAGGGCCTCGGGGCCGTGCTCGGCGGCCACGGAGAAGCCCGCGTCCGTCCGCACCGGGCGCCCGTCGGCCGTGCACACCACGACCTCGTACAGCGGCCGCCCCGCGGCGTCCTCCGCGTTGCCGAAGACGCGTGAGGGAATGCCCAGCTCGAAGGCGTAGACGCCGTCCAGGGCGAGGACGGCGACGCGGTGGGGACGGTCGGGTGCGGGGGACGTGCTCATGGCCAGATCCTGTCACATGATGGCCAGGCTGCCAGCACTGCGGCGGGCCGCGGGGCCGCACGCTGGTGGGCATGCGCCGGAACTCCGGCGTCCGCTCACCGCAAAGGACACGTTCAATGAGCTCGCCCAGCGACCGCCCGACCCGCCCGACCCGCCCGACCATGCGTGCCGTCAGCCCGCGCGCGTGGGGCGCCCCCGACGTCCTGGTCCCCGTGGAGGTGGACCGCCCCGTGCCCGGACTGACGGAGATCCTGGTCAAGGTGCACGCGGCCGGGGTGAACCCCGTCGACTGGAAGACCCGCGCCGCGGGCGAGTTCGGCACCTGGGGCGACACGCCGATCCTCGGCTACGACGTCTCGGGGACCGTCGAGGCCGTGGGCCCCGGGGTGACCCTCTTCGCGACCGGCGACGAGGTGTTCGGCATGCCGCGCTTCCCGGAGCAGGCGGGCGGCTACGCCGAGTACGTGACGGCGCCCGCGCGCCGTTTCGCGCGCAAGCCCGCCGCCGTCGACCACGTCCAGGCGGCCGCCCTGCCCCTGGCCGCGCTGACCGCCTGGCAGGGCCTGGTGGAGACGGCGGGCCTGCGCGCCGGGCAGCGGGTCCTGATCCACGCGGCCGCGGGCGGCGTGGGCCACCTGGCCGTGCAGATCGCCAAGGCGCACGGGGCGTACGTCATCGGCACGGCACGGGCCGACAAGCACGACTTCCTGCGGGGCCTGGGCGCGGACGAGCTGATCGACTACACGACGACGGACTTCGCGGCGGCGGTGCGGGACGTGGACGTCGTCCTGGACGGCGTCGGCGGCGCGTACGGCCCCCGGTCGCTGCCCGTCCTGCGCAGGGGCGGCCACCTGGTCACCCTCCCCGACCCGGGCGGGCTCCCCGACGCCGCGCGGGCCGAGGCGCTGGGCGTGCACACCGGCTGGACGGTCGTCGAGCCCGACCGCCACGGCATGCTGGAGATCGCCCGCCTGGTGGAGGAGGGCAAGCTGCGCGCGGAGATCGCGAAGGTCCTGCCCCTGAAGGACGCGGCCGAGGCCCACGCCTACGGGGAGCGCGGCCGCACCCAGGGCAAGATCGTGCTCCAGGTGACCTGACCGGCCGCGCTCCCTTCAGGCGGCTTCAGGCGGCGCCCAGCGGCTCAGCAGGGGCGCGACGAGGGGCCGTCGTAGCGCGCCCAGAGCGCCCGCCAGTCGCGGTCGTACAGGACCATGTTGGCGTCTTCCTGGATGCGCAGCCACGCCCCCCTGCTGCCGCACCCGTGCGTCCCCAGGGACCACAGGGGCCTGCCCTGCCCGTCGTAGACGACGACGTTGCCGTCCCGCTGCATCCACAGGGACACGTTCCAGCCACGGGTGTCGGTGTCCCAGAGCGGGGTGTACACGCTGAGGGAGTGGCTGTAGAGGACGACGTTGCCGTCGTCCTGGACCCACAGCTCGTACCAGTGCCCGACGTTCTTCGTGACGTGGACGGCGATGTACTTGTTCTGGGTCAGGCACTCACCGGGCTTGAGGTAGTCGTGGTAACCCCAGCCCTGCGGCGGCGTGGAGCAGCCGGAGTCGGGGAAGGCCAGCGGCTTCACCGCGCCCCGGGGGCGCACCGGCCCCGAGAGGAGCCCCTTCTTCTTGGCCTCCTGGAGCGTGGGCAGGCCCTTGAGGGGCGCCGACGGCAGCGTGGGGACCTTGTCGCCCTTCTTCGGCCGGACGGACTTCGGGGGGACCGGGTGGGGCACTGTGGGGGCGCTCGCCCGGGTGGCGTCGGGGCGCGCCTGGGCCGTCGCGGCGGGGGCCAGACAGCCCAGGGCGAGGACGGCGGCGAGCGCCGTGGTGATCAGGGAGGTGCGGCGGTTCATGGAGGCGTCGGCTTTCGTCAGCACGGGCGGGTGGAGGGGCCGTCGAAGCGCGCCCAGAGGGGGCCCCAGTTACGGTCGTAGAGAACGAGGTTGGCGTCCGCCTGGACCCGTAGCCACGCTCCCCAGTCGCCGCATCCGTGCGTCCCCAGGGACCACAGGGGGTTGCCGTGCGCGTCGTAGACGACGACGTTGCCGTCCCGCTGCATCCACAGCGACACGTTCCAGCCGCGGGTGTTGGTCTGCCACACGGGCTTGTACCACGTGTCGTTCTTGTAGAGGACGACGTTCCCGTCGTCCTGGACCCACAGCTCGTACCACATCAGCGTGTGGATGTACGCGGCGATGTACTTGCCCGGGGTGAGGCACTCACCGGCCTTGAGGTAGTCGTGGTAGCCCGACCCCTGCGGCGGTTCGGAACAGTTCGCATCGGGGAAGGACCGCACCTTCACCCCGCCCCGGGACTTGACCGGTCCCGAGACGAGGCCCTTCTTCTTGGCCTCCTGGAGCGTGGGCAGGCCCTTGAGGGGCGCCGACGGCAGCGTGGGGACCTTGCTGCCCTTCTTCGGCTGGACGGACTTCGAGGGGCCCGGGTGGGCCAGCATGGGCGTGGACGGCGACGCGGTGTCCGGGCGCGGCGCGGCCGAGGCGCCGGTCGCCAGCGGGCCGAAGGCGATGGTGGCGGCGAGGGCCGCGGCGAACAGGGACGCTCCGCGCCCGGCGGCACCCGCCGGGGTTCTACTGAAGATCATGCCGACATGTCACCGCAGGGTGATCCACGGTCGGTCAACGCGCGGTAAACGCGCCCCCGGGGGTCAGACGGCGGCCGCGGCCCGGTCCGTCGTGGCGATCGTGGCCGAGCCGACCACGCGCGTGCCGTCGTACAGGACGATCGCCTGGCCGGGGGCGACGCCGCGGACCGGCTCGGTGAAGGAGACCCGCAGCTCGCCGTCGGAGGTCAGCTCCGCCGTGACCGGGGTCTCGTCGCCGTGGGCGCGCAGCTGGGCGGTGTACGCGCCCGCTCCGGAGGGGGCCGTGCCGCACCAGCGGGGCTTGAGGGCGGTCAGGGCGGTCACGTCGAGGGCGGCGGCGGGGCCGACCGTCACCGTGTTGTTCACGGGCGAGATGTCCAGGACGTAGCGCGGCTTGCCGTCGGGGGCGGGGGTGCCGATCCGCAGGCCCTTGCGCTGGCCGATGGTGAAGCCGTACGCGCCCTCGTGGGTGCCGAGGACGGCGCCGGACTCGTCGACGATGTCGCCCTCCGCCTTGCCGAGGCGGCCGGCGAGGAAGCCCTGGGTGTCGCCGTCGGCGATGAAGCAGATGTCGTGGGAGTCCGGCTTCTTGGCGACGGCGAGGCCGCGGCGCTCGGCCTCCGCGCGGATCTCGTCCTTCGTGGTGACCGTGTCGCCGAGCGGGAACAGGGCGTGCGCGAGCTGCCGGTCGTCCAGGACGCCGAGGACGTACGACTGGTCCTTGGCCATGTCGGAGGCGCGGTGCAGCTCGCGGGTGCCGTCCTCGCGCACGATCACCTGCGCGTAGTGGCCGGTGCAGACCGCGTCGAAGCCGAGGGCGAGCGCCTTGTCCAGGAGCGCGGCGAACTTGATCTTCTCGTTGCAGCGCAGGCACGGGTTGGGCGTGCGGCCCGCCTCGTACTCGGCGATGAAGTCCTCGACCACGTCCTCGCGGAACCGCTCGGCGAGGTCCCACACGTAGAACGGGATGCCGATGACGTCCGCGGCGCGGCGCGCGTCGCGGGAGTCCTCGATGGTGCAGCACCCGCGCGCGCCGGTCCGGAACGACTGCGGGTTCGCGGAGAGCGCCAGGTGCACTCCGGTCACGTCGTGCCCGGCTTCGGCGGCTCGGGCGGCGGCGACGGCGGAGTCCACACCGCCGGACATGGCGGCGAGGACACGGAGCGGGCGGCTGGTGCGCTGCGGGGTCTGCGAAGTCATAGCCCTAACAGGGTACGGGGCGACGGGAACCTCTCGCCCGTGCGTATCCGTTCACGATCACATGGGGGACGTGAGCGAGAAGAAGGACGCGGACGGGAGCGCGGAGCCGTCGCCGGAGCCCGGGCGCGGGTCGTCCCGGCGCGCCCTGCTCATCGGCGGCGCCGCGGTGGGCGTCGGCGCGGCCTTCCTGGCGCGCGACGAGCTCGGCCGCCTGTGGTGGCGCCTGCCGGGGGTCGTGAAGAAGCGCAGGGAGGGCGAGGTGGACGCGCCCGGCGCGCAGTGGACAGCGGCGTCCGGCGCGAACTGGCGGCGCGCCGACCGCCCCTCGGACTACGCGATCGACCGCGTGGTGATCCACGTGGTGCAGGGCGGGTACGCCTCGGCGCTGAAGGTCTTCAAGGACCCCGGCCACGGCGCCGCCGCGCACTACGTGATCCGCAAGGACGGCCACGTCGCCCAGATGATCCGCGAGCTCGACGTGGCCTACCACGCGGGCAACAGGGACATGAACGAGCGCAGCGTGGGCATCGAGCACGAGGGCTTCGTGGAGCGGAAGGCCTCGTTCACGGACGCGATGTACGCCGCGTCCGCGCGCCTGACGGCCGGGATCTGCCGCCGGTACGACATCCCCGTGGACCGGAAGCACATCATCGGCCACGTGGAGGTCGAGGGCACGGACCACACCGACCCGGGCCCGCACTGGGACTGGGACCGGTATCTGCGCCTGGTGCGCGCGGCCCGCGAAGCCCCGCGAAGACGGCCAGGGACGGACCGGCCCTCGGCCAAGCCCTAGGTCGGGCCCCTGGCTCGGGCCCTGGCTCAGGGCCTAGCTCAGGCCCGCCGACCGCGCCCGCTCCACCGCCGGGCCGATCGCCGCCGCCACCGCGTCCACGTCCGCCTTCGTGGACGTGTGGCCGAGCGAGAAGCGCAGCGTCCCGCGCGCGAGGTCGGGGTCGGTGCCGGTGGCGAGCAGCACGTGGCTGGGCTGGGCGACACCAGCGGTGCAGGCCGAGCCGGTCGAGCACTCGATGCCCTGCGCGTCCAGGAGCAGCAGGAGCGAGTCGCCCTCGCAGCCGGGGAAGGTGAAGTGGGCGTTGGCGGGCAGCCGGCCCGCGGGGTCCGGGTCCCCGCCGAGGACGGCGTCGGGCACGGCGGCGCGGACGGCGTCGACCAGGCCGTCGCGGAGCGCCCCGACCTCGCGGGCGAACCACGCGCGGCGCTCGGCGGCGAGCCGCCCGGCCACGGCGAAGGCGGCGACGGCGGGCACGTCGAGCGTGCCGGAGCGCACGTGCCGCTCCTGGCCGCCGCCGTGCAGCACGGGCACGGGGCTGTAGGCGCGCCCGAGCAGCAGGGCGCCGATGCCGTAGGGGCCGCCGATCTTGTGGCCGGAGACGGTCATCGCGGCGAGCCCGGAGGCGCCGAAGTCGACGGGCACCTGACCGAAGGCCTGCACGGCGTCGGCGTGCAGCGGCACGTCGAACTCGGCGCAGACGTCGGCCAGTTCGCGCACCGGCTGGAGGGTGCCGATCTCATTGTTGGCCCACATGACGGTGGCGAGGGCGACGCTGCCGGGGTCGCGGGCGATGGCCTCGCGGAGCGCCTCGGGGTGCACGCGCCCGTGCGCGTCGACGGGGAGGTACTCGACGGTGGCGCCCTCGTGCTCCCCGAGCCAGTCGACGGCGTCGAGGACGGCGTGGTGCTCGACGGGGCTGGCGAGGACGCGGGTGCGGGCCGGGTCGGCGGCGCGGCGCGCCCAGTACAGGCCCTTCACCGCGAGGTTGTCGGCCTCCGTGCCGCCGGAGGTGAACACCACCTCGCTGGGGCGGGCGCCGAGCGCGTCGGCGAGCGTCTCGCGGGACTCCTCGACGGTGCGCCGCGCCCGGCGGCCGGCCGCGTGCAGCGAGGAGGCGTTGCCGGTGACGGCGAGCTGCGCGGTCAGCGCCGCGATCGCCTCCGGAAGCATGGGCGTGGTCGCGGCGTGGTCGAGGTAGGCCATGGTGGGCACGATTCTACGAGCCGCGCCCGGGCGCCCGGACCCCGGTGGCCCCTGCCCGGCCGGGATCCGCCGTGCCCGCGGGGGGGGTCAGCCCGCCAGGCTCCAGGAGACCGTGCCGTCCAGGGAGACGAGCGCGGCGAGAACCACGAGGTCGGCGACGCCGAGCCCGAGCCCGAGCAGGGCGCGGCCGCGCCGGGCGGTGCCCCGCCACAGCGCGACGCAGGCGAGCGCGATCGCGACGGGGCCGAGCACGACGTTCAGCACGAGCAGCCCGAGCAGTCCGAGGACGAAGGAGGCGACGGCCATGCCGTCGGTGTCCCGGCCGCCGACGGCCCGCACGCCGGACGCCTGCGCGCGCGACGCCACGGACGGCTCCACCACCGGCTTCGCGGACGCCTTCGCGGACGCCTTCGCGGACGGCTTCGCGGACGGCTTCAGCGCGGTGAGTTCCATGGTGCGACTCCTCAAGGTGAGGTGGGTGTCGTGCGGAGACGGGGAGACGGGGCGCGCATCGCGTCAGCGCGGGCGCGCACGGCGCTCGCGCACCGCGAAGACCACGAGCCACAGCCCGATGACCGTGGCCAGGACGAGCGTGACGGGCAGCGGGACGTGCGCCACGGTGCCCATGGCGACGCCGAGCAGCAGGAGGGCGGCGACGAGGAACAGCATGAGGAACGCCTCTCTTCGGTGAACGCTTGTGGTTACAACTGTTCACTGACTTCTGAGTCTACTCGCCTCCCGGCTTTCAAAACTCGGAGAACAGTTGTTAACTGCATGGCATGAGTCACACCCCCGGCGACCACCCCGTCGGCATCCGGCAGGCGCAGAAGCAGAAGACCAGGCAGGCCCTCCTGGACGCCGCCCTGCGCCTGCTGGAGGAGCAGAGCCTGTCCAGCCTGGGCCTGCGCGAGGTCACCCGCGCCGTGGGCGTGGCGCCCACCGCCTTCTACCGGCACTTCCGCGACACCGCCGACCTGGGCGTGGCACTCGTCGAGGAGGCCCTCGGCAGCCTGCACACGACGCTCGCGGCGATGCTGGCGGCCACCGGTGACGGCGAGGAACGGATCGCGGGCGCCGTCGAGTTGATCGCCTCCTACGTGCGCGCGCACCCGGCGCACGTGCGCTTCATCGCCCGGGAGCGGCACGGCGGCGTACGGGCCGTGCGGGAGGCCATCGGCGACCAGCTCGCGCTGTTCGCGCGGGAGGTGGCGGACCGGTTCGCCGAGGAGCCGGAGGCCGCGGGCTGGAGCGCGGACGACCTCCTGATGCTCGCGCGGACGTACGTGGACCACATGGTGATGACGGCCTCCGCGCTCCTGGAGACCGACGACGAGGGCGAGGTCACCGACACGGCCCGCAGCCAGCTGCGCCTGGTGGGCCTCGGCCGCCGCCACTGGCTCGACGCGCCGCCGGAAAGGGCCTGAGCCGGGCGCGCCCCCGCACCCCTCGACGCTCCGGTACGCCCCCGCACACCTCGACACTCCAGTAAGGGGCAACTAGCCTCTACACCCATGACGAACACGCTCGCCGACTGGGTCCTCGACCGCACCTTCGCCTCCTCGTCCGGCGCCGTCCGCTGGGCCGTCCTCGGGCCCGAGGACGCGAGCCCCGTCGTCCTCGTCCACGGCACGCCCTTCTCCTCGTACGTGTGGCGGGGCGTCGCCCGGGCCCTCGCGCGCGACCACCGCGTGTACGTGTGGGACCTGCCCGGGTACGGCGCCTCGGAGATGCGCCCCGGGCAGGACGTGTCGCTCGCCGCGCAGGGCCGCGTGCTCACCGAACTGCTCGCCCACTGGGGCCTGGACGGCGAGCGGCGCCCGGCCGTCGCCGCCCACGACTTCGGCGGCTGCGTGGCGCTGCGCGCCCACCTCCTGCACGGCGCCCGCTACGCCCGGCTGGCCCTCGTCGACCCGGTGGCGCTCGCGCCCTGGGGCTCGCCCACGTACCGGCTGCTCGGCGCGCACGCCGAGGTCTTCGGGCAGCTGCCGCCCGCGCTGCACGAGGCGCTGGTGCGCGAGTACGTCGGCTCCGCGAGCCACCGCGGGCTGCACCCGGCCGTCCTCGACCGGCTCGTCGCGCCCTGGTGCACCGAGGCGGGCAGGCCCGCGTTCTACCGGCAGATCGAGCAGAACGACCAGCGCTTCACCGACGAGGTCCAGGGCCGGTACGGCGAGGTGGAGCCGCCCGTGCTCATCTGCTGGGGCACCGAGGACACCTGGATCCCGGTGGCGCGCGGGCACGAGCTCGCCGGGCTCGTCCCCGGCGCCGAGCTGCGCCTCATCGAGGGCGCCGGACATCTCGTACAGGAGGACGCTCCCGCGGAACTCACCGGGGAGCTCGGTCGTTTCCTGGGTGCGGGCCTCTCCGGAGCTCACTGACGGTACAGGTCAGTGACGGCCGCGGCGGCCCGCGCCAAGTCCTCGCGCACCTCCGGGGGCGCCACGACCTCCACGGAGGCGGCGAAGGGCAGCAGCATGCGGGCCGCGCCCACCGCCTCCAGCGCGAGCACGACGGTGACCCACTCCCCCGCGCCGTCGTCCTCCACCACCCGCGTGAGCGCGCCGGCCTGGAGCCGCAGGAACTGCTCGTAGCGCTCGCGGCGCACCCGCACGGTCACCTCGACGCCGCCCGCGCGCCGCTCCACCCGCCGCTTCAGCTCCTCCCAGACGTGGGCGAGTTCCACGCCCGCCCGGCGCCTGACCGGCTCGTCCGTCAGCCGCGCCGCGCGCACCCGGTCGGCGCGGAACAGCCGCGGCCTGCCCGCGCGGTCGGCCACCAGGTACCAGACGCCCGCCTTGGACACCAGGCCGTACGGATCGAGGGTGTACGTCCGCGGCTCGCTCGCGCCGCTGTGCCGGTAGCGCACGCGCAGCCGCCGGTCCGCGAGGACGGCGTCCTGGAGCACCCCGAGGTGGTCCACGGGCAGGCCCGCGCCCGGACCGCGCGTCCAGCGCTCGGCGTCCACCAGGATGCGGCGGCTCGTCAGCTCGGCGGCGGGCCGGTGCGGTTCGGGCAGCGCCGCCATCACCTTGCGCAGGGCCGAGCCGAGTGCGGCGTCCAGGCCGAGCGCCGCGTGCGCGCCCCGCGCGGCGAGCAGGAACAGCGCGCGGGACTCGTCGGCGGTCAGCCCCGTGACGTCCGTGCGGAAGCCGGGCAGCAGGGCGATGCCGCCGTGCCGCCCGCGCTCGGCGTACACCGGGACGCCGGCGGCGGACAGCGCGTCGACGTCGCGGTAGATGGTGCGGACGGACACCTCCAGGCGCTCGGCGAGCTCGGGCGCGGACACCCGCCCCCGGGTCTGGAGCAGCAGCAGGATCGACAGGAGCCGGTCGGACTTCACGGGCACAAGGATCGCGCAGCCCCCGCCGGGAACCCCCGCGCGGCCCCGCGTCCACGGCGCCCCTGGCGCCCCGGCCGCACGCCCCACGCGCCCCCGGCCCGCCGCACGCCCCGCCCGGGTACCGGACGCCGGATCCAAAAGCGACGGGAAACACTCCTCAGGTCTTCCCAAATCCTGCTTATGATTCGGGGGTGTTCGACTCCCGGCACATCAGGTCCTTCCACGAAGTGGTCCGCACCGGCTCGTACTCGGCGGCGGCCCGCTCGCTCGGCTATACGCAGCCCGCGATCACCCAGCAGATGAAGGCGCTCGAACGGTCCGTGGGCACGGTCCTGTTCACCCGCGTCGGCCGCCGCATGCGCCTGACCGAGGCGGGCGAGGCGCTGTCCCGGCACGCGGGAGTCATCCTCGGCAACATCGACGCCGCCCAGCAGCAGATGAACGCGATCACGCGGCTGCGCACCGGCCGCGTCCGGCTCTGCGCGTTCCCGAGCGCCACCGCCACGCTGATACCGGAGGCCCTCGCCCGGCTCGCCCGCGGCCACCGCGGCATCCGCGTCGAGCTCCAGGAGTACGAGCCGCCGGAGTCGCTCCAGCGCCTCGTGCACGGCGACGCCGACATCACGCTGGCCTTCACCTACCCCGGCCTGCGCGAGGACGTGCCGGACGAGGTCGTCGAAGTACCGCTGATGGAGGACCAGTTGACGGTCCTGCTGCCGACCGGGCACCCGCTGGCCAGGCGCCGCTCGGTGCGCCTGGCCGACCTGTCCGAGGAGCGCTGGATCGCCGGGTGCCTGCGCTGCCGGGCCAACTTCCTGCACGAGTGCGCCGAGCAGGGCTTCGCGCCCGACATCGCCTTCACCACCGACGACAACCTGGTCATCCAGAGCCTCGTCTCCGAGGGGCTCGGCATCGCCATGATGCCGGGGCTCGTCCTCAACTTCCTGTGCCACCGCTCCGTCACGGGCCGCCCCCTGGACCCGGCGTCGCGGCGGCAGGTGTCCGCGTACGTCCTGCGCGAGCACCTGAGGATCCCCGCGACGGCGCTCGTCCTGGACGAGCTGAAGGCGGTCGCGGCGAACCGGGTGGGCTGCTGACCCCGGAATCCCGGCCACCGGCCCCGCCATCCATAAGCAGTTTTTAACCCAATGCGAAGAAACTGTCGTTGGACGTGATGGATGGTGCGGGTCGACGCTGCGAGTATGACCACCCCCACCGCGCACCACGCTCCGCCCGCCCGCACGACCGAGCGGACCGACGCGCTCGTCGCCGACATCCGCGAGGCCGTCGGCCGCGGTCTGCCGCCGGACCTGACCGCCTACCTCGTCGGCGAGCGGCTGGCGCCGCACCTCGGCGCGGTCGGCCTGCTCACCGACGAGCAGTGCGAGGGCGACCCCGACCGCTACCGGCAGCACCTCCTGCACGCCGAGGCCGACGGCAGCTTCTCCGTCGTCGCGCTCGTCTGGATGCCCGGCCAGCGCACCTCCGTGCACGACCACGTCTCCTGGTGCGTGACCGGGGTGCACGAGGGCGAGGAGCACGAGCGGCGCTACCGGCTCGTGCCCGCGGCCGGGCCCGGCGCCTCCGCGCGGCTCATCGCCACCGAGGACGTCGTCAACCCCACCGGCGCGGTGTGCGGCTTCGCGCCCCCCGGCGACATCCACCGGGTGTGGAACGCCGGCACGGGGCGCGCGATATCCCTGCACGTCTACGGCGCGGACATCTCCCGGCTCGGCACGAGCGTGCGGCGCGTGTACGACCTGCCGGCCGACCGCTGATGGCGCTGCTCGGACAGCGCCCGGCGAAGACCGCGCCCCCCGCAGCCGGGCCCGCCGCCGGACCCGGCCCCTGGCCGGGGCTCGCCCTCGCCGCGGCCGCGGTGGCGCTCGCCTGGCTGACGCACCGGCTGCTGCCCGGTCTGCCGATGCTGACCGTCGCCATCGTGCTCGGTCTGGTCGCCGCGCACGTACCCGGTACGCGGACGTGGGTGCGCGGGCCCGCCAAGGCCGGGCTCACCTTCGCGGCGAAGCGCCTGATGCGGGTGGGCGTGGTGCTCCTCGGCCTGAAGCTCAGCCTCGACGACGTGCTCGGCGTGGGCTGGCAGACCGTCGCGATGGTGCTCGTGACGGTGGCGGCCACGTTCTTCGGCACCTGGTGGCTCGGCCGGCGGCTCGGGCTCCCCGGCGACCAGCCCCTGCTCATCGCCACCGGCTACTCGATCTGCGGCGCCTCGGCGATCGGCGCGGTCGGCGACGTGTCCAAGAGCGAGGAGCGGGACACCGCCGTGTCCGTGGCCGTCGTCACGCTGTGCGGCACGCTCGCGATCGCCGTGCTCCCGCTGCTCCAGGGCCCGTTGGGGCTCACCGACGCGGAGTTCGGGCGGTGGGTGGGGGCCAGTGTGCACGACGTGGGGCAGGTGGTGGCGACCGCGCAGACCGCCGGGGGTGACGCGCTCGGCGAGGGCGTGCTCGTCAAGCTGATGCGGGTGGCCGTGCTCGCGCCGCTCGTCGCGGCGGTCGCCGTCTCCGTACGGGCCCGGGGCGCGGCCGCGCCCGGTGAGCGGCGGCCCGCCGTGGTGCCGCTCTTCGTCGCCGGGTTCCTGCTGATGGTGGGCCTGCGCAGTACGGACCTGCTGTCGGGGTCCGCCCTCGACGCGGCCGGGCTCGCCCAGGAGCTCCTCCTCGGGGCGGCGCTCTTCGGGCTCGGCAGCGCGGTGGACCTGCGGTCGCTGGCCCGTACGGGGGGCCGGGTGGCCCTGGTGGGGCTGTGCGCCTGGGTGGTGGTGGCGGGGGTCTCCTACGCGGGGGTCTGCCTGACGGCGTGAGCCCTTGACCGGGGCCGGGCCCCGGGGGGGGGGGGCAGGGGCCCCTCAGAGGCGGGCCCTGGCCAGTTGGCGGGACTGGGCCACCAGGCGGTCGGCCGTGTCCCAGACCTCGGCGTCCTCCTCCAGGAAGCCCCCGGCCAGGTTGCGCGTGGTGATGGAGACCCGCAGCGGCCCCGGCGCGGGCCTGGCCCGGATGTGCGCGGTCAGCTCGATGGTCGGCACCCAGCCGGAGAGCCCCAGCTCGAACGCCGTCGGCGGCAGCGCGTCCACCGCGAGGAGCAGCGACAGCGGATCCGGGTCGCGCCCGTCCGCGAGGCCGAACCAGCCGCGCATCTCGCCCTTGCCGGAGGGCGCCCCGAGCGCCCACCCGAGCGTCGCCGGGTCGAGCTTCAGCCAGAGCCGGTCCGCGATCGCGGAGCTGCCGGGCACCGCCCCGCGGTCCGGCGCGTCGTCGGGCCCGAAGCACTGCTCGACGGGCGGCAGGTCCGGCGGCAGCGCCGAGGTGCGCACGTCGTCGGGGAGCGCGTCGAGGTCGCCGTACGAGGCGACGACGCGCAGCCGCTCGACCTCGCGCCCGCCCTCCTCCTGGTAGAGGGAGGCCTGCCCGGTGGACAGGCCGCGCCCGGCGCGCACGACCTGCGTACGGACGACGGCGGGCCCCGGCTCGGACGCCGTCAGATAGTGCGCCGAGACCGTGAACGGGTCGGAGTGGGGCAGCGCGTGCGCGAGCGCGCGGCCGACGAGGGCGAGGAGGTAGCCGCCGTTGACGGCGCTGATGATGGTCCAGCCCGCCGAGAGCTCGGTGTCGTAGACGCCGGGTTCGCGCGCGAAGACCTCGGTGTCGCGGTCGAACTCGCTGTTGCCGATCGTCGCGCGCGGCGCGGGCGCCGCAGCTGTTTCCGCCATGCCGACAACGTACAACACGAAACTACTAAGCGGTAGCTTTTTGGGAAGCGGGGCTCAGGCGCCGTCCTCCGCCGCCGAGGACCGCCGGTTCCAGGCCCGGGGCGCCCGCCAGTGGTAGCGCATCGCGAGCAGCCGAAGCACGAACGCCGTGACGATCGCGAGCCCGGTCGTGAAGCCGTTCAGGGCGTCGTAGCGCAGGCACAGGGCGACGATCGCCGCGCCCACGATCGCCGGCACCGCGTACAGGTCGCGGTCCCAGCGCACCAGGGACGGCACCTCGTTGGCGATGATGTCGCGCAGGACGCCGCCGCCCACCGCGGTGGCGAGGCCGAGGGCCGCGGACGCGGTGAGGCCGAGGCCGTAGTCGTACGCCTTGGCCGTTCCGGTGACGCAGAACAGGCCGAGGCCCGCCGCGTCGAAGACGTTCACGGCGAGCTGGGTGCGTTCGACCTCCGGGTGCAGGAAGAACACGAGCAGCGCGGCGAGCAGCGGGGTGAGGAAGTAGCCGAGGTCCGTGAAGGCGGCGGGCGGCACCGCGCCGATCACCAGGTCCCGGAAGAGCCCGCCGCCGAGCGCGGTGACCTCGGCGAGGACGGCGATGCCGAAGACGTCGAAGTTCTTGCGGACGGCGAGGAGCGCGCCGGAGATCGCGAAGACGAAGATCCCGGCGATGTCCAGGGCGTGCTGGACGGAGGGGCTGAACAAATCGTGAAGCACGAGCCATTCTCACCCGCCGGGTGAGCTCCACTCACCGGGCCGCGCCCGGGGCCCCTCTCCCGCCGGGCCCGCCCCCCCCTCAGCAGGACCATCGCGCCGGCGCGCTCGTCCTCAATCGCCGGACGGGCTCAGACTATCGCCGGACGGGCTCAGACTGTCGCCGTCGCTCTCCTCCAAGGCGACGCCCGCCCGCCCCGTGTGGGGGCGGGCGGGGGGAACTCAGCGCGGGATCACTCCGGGTCCGCTGCCTTCTCGGGCGTGGGGGCCTCCGTCGCGGCCTCGGCTTCCTGCGAAGGCGCGGCCGCGGCTTCAGCCTTGGCCTTGGGCTCGGCCTTGGGCTCGGCCTTGGGCTCGGCCTTGGGCTCGGCCTTGGGCTCGGCCTTGGGCTCGGCCTTGGGCTCGGCCTTGGGCTCGGCCTTGGGCTCGGCCTTGGGCTCGGCCTCGGCCTCCGCCTCGTCCGCCGCCGTCGTGACCGTCACCACGTCGATGGCCTCGCGCGCCACCGACAGGAGCTTCGTGTCCTCGGGCGCCTGGTCGTCCGCGTTCTCCGGGTGGTGGCAGGCCACCTGGTGTCCGGGCTCCAGGGAGAGCAGCGGCGGCTCCTTGACCGCGCAGATCTCCGTCGCCTTCCAGCAGCGCGTGTGGAAGCGGCAGCCGGTGGGCGGGTCGATCGGCGAGGGCACGTCGCCGCGGAGCAGGATGCGCTCGCTCTTGGTACCGCGCCGCTTGGGGTCCGGCACCGGCACCGCGGAGAGCAGCGCCTTGGTGTACGGGTGCATCGGCTTGGTGTACAGGTCCTTGCGGTCCGCGAGCTCGACCATCTTGCCCAGGTACATCACCGCGATCCGGTCGGACACGTGCCGGATGACCGACAGGTCGTGCGCGATGATCACATAGGTGAGCCCGAGCTCGTCCTGGAGGTCGTCGAGGAGGTTGACGACCTGCGCCTGGATGGAGACGTCGAGCGCGGAGACGGGCTCGTCCGCCACCACCAGCTTCGGCTTGAGCGCGAGCGCCCGCGCGATGCCGATGCGCTGGCGCTGGCCGCCGGAGAACTCGTGCGGATAGCGGTTGTAGTGCTCCGGGTTCAGGCCGACGCGCTCCAGCATCTCCTGGACGGTCTTCTTGATGCCGCCCTCGGGCTTGACGCCCTGGAGCTTGAACGGCGCGCCCACGATCGTGCCGATGGTGTGGCGCGGGTTCAGCGAGGAGTACGGGTCCTGGAAGATCATCTGGACGTCGCGGCGCAGCGGGCGCATCCGCGCGGTGCCCAGGTGCGTGATGTCCACGCCCTCGAACTCCACCCGCCCGCTGGTCGGTTCGAGCAGCCGGGTGATGAGCCGGCCCATGGTCGACTTGCCGCAGCCGGACTCGCCGACGACGCCGAGGGTCTCGCCGGACCGCACGTCGAAGGTGAGGCCGTCCACGGCCTGCACGGCCGCGACCTGGCGCTGGAGCAGCCCCTTCTTGATGGGGAAGTGCTTGACCAGGCCCTCGACCTTGAGCAGCGCCTCCGCGGACTTCGCCGTCGACGACTTCTTCGTCTGCTCCGGGATCGTCATCTGTTCGGCTTTCTCCGTCACTGCGGCTTCGTCCCGCGCCGCGTCACGTTTCTCGGTCACAGCTTCGGCGCAATCTCTTCGGTCCAGATCCGGGTGCGCTCCTCGCGCGACATGTGGCAGGCCGAGAAGTGGCCGGAGCCGACCTCGGTCAGTTCGGGGCGCTCCGTCCGCGTGATGTTGTCCTTGGGCACGTCGGCGTAGGGGCACCGCGGGTTGAAGGCGCAGCCGCTCGGCAGGTTGATGAGGCTGGGCGGGGAGCCCTTGACCGGGATGAGGCGCTCGGTCTCCTCGCGGTCGATGCGCGGCATCGAGCCGAGCAGGCCCCAGGTGTAGGGGTGCTGGGGCTCGTAGAAGACCTCCTGGGCCGAGCCGCGCTCGACGCAGCGGCCGCCGTACATCACGAGGAGTTCGTCGGCCATCTCCGCCACGACGCCCAGGTCGTGGGTAATCATGATGACCGCGGAGCCGAACTCCTTCTGCAGGTCCCTGATCAGGTCCAGGATCTGGGCCTGGACCGTCACGTCGAGCGCCGTCGTGGGCTCGTCGGCGATCAGCAGCTCCGGGTTGTTGACCAGGGCCATCGCGATCATCGCGCGCTGGCGCATGCCGCCGGAGAACTCGTGCGGGTAGGAGTCCACCCGCTTGTCCGGCTGCGGGATGCCGACGCGGTCGAGCATCTCGATGGCGCGCTTGCGGGCGGCCTTCTTGTCGACGTCGTGGTGGACCCGGTACGCCTCGGTGATCTGCTTGCCGATGGAGTAGTACGGGTGCAGCGCGGACAGCGGGTCCTGGAAGATCATCGCCATCTCGCGGCCGCGCAGCTTGCGCACCTGGTCCGGCGGCGCGCTGAGCAGCTCGGTGCCGTTCAGCCAGATCTCGCCGGACAGCTGCGGCTTGCGGCGGCCGTACTGCCCGGCCGTGTGCAGACCGAGGATGCCGAGCGAGGTCACGGACTTGCCGGAGCCGGACTCGCCGACGATGCCGAGGGTGCGGCCCTTCTCCAGGGAGAAGGTCAGGCCGTCGACGGACTTCACCAGGCCGTCGTCGGTGGGGAAGTGCACCTTGAGGTCGCGGACCTCGAGGAAGGCGGTGGGGGCCGCGGAACCGGTGGTGGGCTCGCCCACCGCGGCACCGCTCTTGCTCAGTTCGGTCATCCCAGCCTCACTCGCGGGTCAATGACGGCGTACAGAAGGTCCACGACGAGGTTGGCGACGGCGATGGCGAGGGCCGCGCACAGGGTGACGCCGAGGATCACGGGCAGGTCCTTGCTGCTGATGGCCCTGACCGCTTCGAGGCCGAGGCCCGGAAGGTTGAAGGTGGACTCGGTGAGCACGGCGCCGCCCATGAGGACGCCGAGGTCGAGTCCGAAGACGGTGAGGATCGGCGTCATCGCGGAGCGCAGGGCGTGTCTGCGGATGACGACGGACTCGCCGAGGCCCTTGGCGCGCGCGGTGCGGATGTAGTCCTCGCCGAGGACTTCCATCATGGTGGCGCGGGTGAGACGCGCGTACATCGCGGCGTTGAGGAAGGCGAGCACGATCCACGGCAGGATCAGTGTCTGGAACCAGACGTCGATGCTGTCGTCCGTCGAGAGGCTGTCGGCGATCTTCACCCAGCCCAGGTTGTGGACGAAGATGCCCATCGCGACCATGCCGGTGAAGAAGACGGGCAGCGAGACGCCGCCGAGGGCGGTGGTCATCGCGGCGCGGTCCCAGATGGTGCCCCGCTTGAGCGCGGAGACCACACCGGTGGCGACACCGGCGGCGAGCCACAGCACACAGGCACCGGCGGCGAGCGCGCCGGTCACGGGCAGGGCGTCCTTGAGGGTCTCCCAGACGGGCGCCTCGGTGCGGAAGGAGTAGCCGAAGCAGGGCGCCGGGCAGTGCGTGACGTCACTGCCGTTGGCGTAGTCCCGGCCCATCGGGATGCCCTTGATGAAGTCCCAGAACTGGACGATCAGCGGGTCGTCGAGACCCAGCTTGGTCCGGATGCCGGCGAGCTGCTCGGCTCCGGCCTGCTTGCCGGCGAAGAGGACGGCGATGTCCTGTCCAGCCCACTTGGGCAGCATGAAGAAGACGGTGAAGGTCGCGAGCAGTACGACCAGCACCATGATGATGACGGCGATCAGGCGCCGGATGAGGTAAGCAAGCACTGTGCGCGGCCCGGCGGTGGCTCCGCGGCCCCCTCGTGAGGGGTGCGGGGCCACCGCCCGGGGCCATCACCTGCCCTTCGGACTGGCGGATATCGGCGGCGTTGTGACGGTTGATCAACTACGGGTGCCACGGCGGGGGCTGCCCGCCGTGGCGGTGGGGCGCTACTTGCTGCTGACGCCGAGCGAGACGTAGTCGTACCGGCCGTTGTAGGCGTCGGACATGTAGGCGTTGGTCAGCCGCGGTCCGCGCCAGGTGATGTTCTTCTCGTAGAGGAAGGGCATCCAGTCGGCCTGGTCGAGGATGCGCTTGTCGAGCTGCTTGTAGATCTCACCGGCCTTGACCGGGTCGGTCTCGGCGATCGCCTTGTCGAAGAGCCCGTCGATCTTCTTGTCCTTGATCTGCGACTCGTTGTAGTTGCCGTTCTCGACCAGGAAGCGGGAGTCGAACAGCGGCTGCGCGTAGCCCTGGCCGGACGGGAAGTCGGGGCCCCAGCCGGACATCTGCATGCTGTAGCCGCGCTTCTTCACCACGGAGGGCGAACCGGTGATGCTGGCCGAGTCGGCGCCGTCGAGGGACTCGACGTCGACGTTGATGTTGGCCTTCTTCAGCTGGGCCTGGAGCGCCTCGGCGGCGTCGACCTCACCCGGGTTGTTGTTGCGGGCGGTCAGCTTGGCGCTGAAGCCGTCCGGCTTGTCGCACTGCTTGAGCTCGTCCTTGGCCTTGGCCAGGTCCGGCTTGCCCTTGCGCTCGAGCACGCCGTACGGGTCGTAGTCGCTGTAGCCCGGGATCGCCTTGGGGAAGGTGCTGTTGGCGATGTCACCGGCGGCGAGCTTGCCGCCGCGGGTCTGCTGCAGGCTCGCGAAGTCCGTGGCGTAGAAGACGGCCTTGCGGCAGTGGACGTTGTCGAACGGCTTCGCCGTGTGGATCAGGGCGACGTAGCGCACGAAGGACGTGTGCATGTTGTCGACGCTGTCGCGGTGCTTCTGGACGGCGGTGACGCGGCCCGACTGGGTCATGCCGGTGCCGTTGAGGTCGACGTCGTAGTCGCCGGCCATCAGGCGCTTGTCGTTCTCCTCCAGGTTGGCGGAGATGGTGACGTCGATCTTGTCCGGGAGCGCCGGGCGGATCGGGTCCGAGGCCTTCTTCCACTTGTCGTTGCGCACGAGCACGATCTTCTTGCCGGGCTTGTACGTGTCGAACTTGTACGGGCCCGAGGAGAACGGCCGCGAGGTGTACTTCGCCTTGGTGTCCTTCGCCGCCTTCACCGGGGAGCCGGAGGGCATCGCGAGGAACTGCTCGAAGTCACCGTTGCGCTTGGGCAGCTTGAAGACGATGGTCTTGTCGTTCGGCGTCTGGATCGCCTTCAGACCGAGCTTGTCCGCCGACTTGTCCTTGTACGGACCCGGGTACTCGCCCTTGGGGTCGAGCGCCTGGCGCAGATAGCCGGGGCCACCGGTGATGGTGTCCTTGGCCCAGATGCGCTCGATGCCGTACTTGATGTCCTTGGAGGTCAGCGGCGAGCCGTCCTCCCAGGTGAGGCCGTCGCGCAGCTCGTACGTGTAGGTCTTGCCGTCGGCCGAGATCTTCGCCGTGGACTTGGCGAGGTCCGGCACCAGCTTCGTGCCCGCCTTGCCGGGCTTGGTGTCGTACGACACCAGCTGGCGGGTGTAGAAGCGCATGAAGTCCCAGGACATGCCGTAGTACGCGCGCTGCGGGTCGGCGGAGTCGAGGTCCTGCTTCCCGACCATGCGCAGGGTGCCACCGGTCTTCTTGGACGCCTTGGCGACCTTGTTCAGGGCGGCGTTGTAGCCGGCTCCCTTGCCGTCGCCGTCGCCGTCACCGTCGCCGCTGCCGCAGGCCGTGGTGGTCACCAGGGCCGCGACGACGAGGGCCGCGCCCGCGGCGAGCCGCCTTTTCGGGGGAAGTGTGGGCATTTTCTCGCAACCTTCCAGATTCGCGGTCCCTGGCTTATCGCTGCCGAAGAACCATGGAAAGAGCCACCTGACCAGCGGCAGGGGGCAAGTCAGTCGGGTCTGCTAGCGGGTTCCCTTGGGGTCGAGCGCGTCGCGCAGACCGTCCCCGAAGAGGTTGAAGGCGAGCACCGTGATGAAGATCGTCACACCCGGGAAGACCATGAACATCGGGTCGTGCTCGTACGTTTCGAGGGCGTCGCGCAGCATGCCTCCCCAGGAGGCGGTCGGCGGCTTGACACCCGCGCCCAGGAAGCTGAGGGCGGCCTCCGTGAGGATGTTCGTGGGGATCATCAGCGTCGCGTAGACGGTGATGGGCGCCACGAGGTTCGGCAGGAGTTCGCGGAAGAGGATGTGGCGCCGGCCGCCGCCGAGGCTCTTGGCGGCCTCCACGTACTCGCGCTCCCTGAGCGAGAGCGTCTGGCCGCGCACGATGCGCCCGATGTACGGCCAGCCGAAGAAGCCGATGACCAGGACGAGGATCGAGACGCGCACGCTCGTCCCCTGAAGGCCCAGGAAGTCGTCGGGAAGGACCGAGACCAGGGAGATGATGAAGAGCAGCTGCGGGAAGGAGAGCAGCACGTCCATCACGCGGCTGATCAGGGCGTCGATCCAGCCGCCGAAGTAGCCGGCGATGATCCCGAAGAGGGTGCCGAGCACCACGGCGACGATCGCGGCGAGGAAGGCCACGAGCAGCGAGATGCGTGCTCCGTAGACGATCCGGCTGAACACGTCGCGGCCCTTGTTGGGCTCGACTCCGAAGAGGTAGTCGCTGCTCACGCCGCCGAACGAGCCCGTGGGCAGGTTCGTCAGCGGGTCCAGCTTCTCCTGGTGGAAGTCGTTCGGCGGGTGTCCGAGCAGGCCGACGATCAGGGGCGCGAACACCGCCACGAGGACCAGGAGGACCACCGTGATGCCGCCCGCGAGGGCGACCTTGTCGCGCTTCAGCCGGTTCCAGGCGATCTGGGTGAGGGACCGCCCCTCGACCTTCTTCCCCCCTGCACCAGCTGCGGGGGCGACTTCCTCCGTGGGTTTCGCGTCCGCAGGTGTGTCATGCAATGGCGCCGTCATCGTGGCAGGGACCCCTCTCAACCGGCGGTGACCGGCCCGCACTTGCCGCTGTAGCGACGTGATCAGTCCGTCGTACACAGGGGCGAAGGCCCCTTGGAGCGGGAGTCTTCAACGGGGTCGTGATCTGTTACCAGACTTGTCGGGGAATGGATGCGCAACCGTGATGCTGATCGAGGTGTTCCGTTATCCGGACGTCACTGAACGCCGGGCGAACACGGGGCAGTTGGGGGCACAGGAGCCACACGCGCCCATACACGCACGCCTGCCCCAGAAGGGGACATCGCGCACAACGACGCTGATCAGCTCGCCGACGGCAAACGGAATCCAGCCACTGTCCTGTTCGCCGCGCGGGGCGCGCAGTGGGATTGCTACGTCTTTCGTACGAGATGTCTCAGTACTGTGCGGGATAGCCGTATCCGCCCGCGGCGGGAGCGGGAGCCCCCTGCGCGTCGCGGTCGTAGAACGGCCGGGCGTTGGCGCGCAGCCACAGCGCCACCGGGTCGTGCGGATCGGCCATCGCGACGGTCGACACGGGCAGGCCCTCGGGGACGGCGCCGATGGACTGCTGCATCATCGCGCGGACCGAGTCGACGGACGCGGGCGAGGTGTCGTACACGTCCAGGCCGATGGCCAGATAGGGCGCGCCGAGCACCGGCTGCACCCAGGCGCGGCGCAGCGCGCGGACGGCCGGGGTGCGGTGCGCGTTCTGGGTCAACAGCGCGTAGAACTGCGGGAGTTCGATGGTCGGGTCGGTCAGCCGCAGCGGGCCCGCGGGCTGGCTGGCGAGGCCGCCCGCGATGCGCCGCAGATCGAGCCAGGGGATGCCGACGCCGCCGCCCGGGGCGTGCGGATTGAGCCACAGGCCGTAGTGGTCCGGGTACAGGGCGCGGGCCACGTCGAGGCCGCCGACCACTTCGTAGCCGCGGTTCCAGCCGCTGGCGGAGAGCTCCTGGGCGGAGGTCACGCACGGCGCGTAGCCGTACCCCTCCACCTCCATGTTGCCGTACTGGGCGTCGGGGGATCCGGCCTGGCCGTGCCAGAGCAGCATCCACACCTTGCCGTCGGCGAGGGCGTGCAGGAGCGCCTCGTACGCGTCATAGCGCCCCGGCGTCACCTGGCGCAGCATGTGCTCGACCTGTCCGGCCGCAGCGGTGCCCGACGCGCTCACCCTAACCGCCCCTTCGCGACGTGCCCTGCGCGGTCGTTGCGCCGACCGCGTCACCGGGCACCAGCTTAAGCGGGGCGTGGCTACTTAGCGCTTGAACAGGTGTCGCCGTGCTGTGCCGTGCTCTGCCGTCGGATGTCTGCGGGCCGTCCGTGGCTGGTCGCGCAGTTCCCCGCGCCCCTTCGGGGCGCTGCCCCGGGGGGCGCCGGACCCCTAGCCCGCGGTGAAGAACGGGCGGAGGCGGGCCTTCATCCAGTCGCCCACCGGGTCCTGGGCCACGTCCAGGAGGACCAGGTTGACCGGCCACGGCACCGCGGCCCGGCCGAGGGCGCGGCCGAGGGCCGCCATGGGCAGGTCGCGGGCGTCGCCCTCCCAGGAGGACAGCTCGACGCCGATGAACAGGGTGGGGGCCTCGTCCTCGACGGTGGCGAGACAGCGCCGCGCGCTGAGCACCGCGCCCGCCGCCTCGAACTCCTGCGCCGCGGCGGACAGGAAGTCCACCGGGTCGTCCTGCCAGTCCGGCTCGAACAGCCGCACCCGGCCGCCGCTCGCGGGCCCGTCCAGCTCCGTGCGCCCCACCCGGCACAGCGCGGCCACCGCGGCGGGCGGCAGCGGCACCGCCACCGTGCCCTCCGGGTTGAGCGCGATGCCGAGCTCCGGCGCCAGGCCGCGCGCGAACTCCACCGCGGGCGCCACCGTGCAGCTCATCCGCCCGCCGGTGGCCTGCTGGAACTCCTGCTCCGAGGTGAAGACGGGCACGTACGCCTGCCCGTCGAGCTCCAGCGTCGGCAGGTCGAGCGTGCCGCTCTCGGGCCCGCCCCCGTTCGGCAGCGGGATCCACACCCTGCTGCGGCCGAGCACCTCGACCATGCGGGCGCCCGTCGCCTCGGACGGCGGCGCGCCGAGCGAGGCGGCGAGCACCTCCTCCAGCTCGTTGGCGGGCCAGCCGCCGTAGGGATGGGCGTGCGCCTGTGCCGGTACGTCCCCCGGAAAGTCCATCTGCCTCGACCTCTGCTCTGCGTGCTGTCTGCGGCCCGACCCTAACGCCGCCGGGCCCGCGCGCCCCGCCCTACCCGCCCTGTCCCTCGAAGCCCAGCGCGCGCAACGCCCCCGCCGCCTCCCGGTCGAGCAGCACCGCCGAGCCGCAGCCGCGCGGCAGGCGCCCGCTCTCGGCGGCCCGGACGAGGCGGCCGACCGTCCTGCGGTGGCGCGCGAAGGCGTACCGGGAGACCCCGCGTCCCCGGGCGCGCTGGCCGTCGAGGGCCACGGGGGCGGGCACGTCGAGGAGGAGCAGGTGCAGCGTGGCCCCGCGCCGGGCCGCCGCGCGGGCGAGCCAGCGGCGCACCCACGGCTGGGTGCCGCAGTCGTGGACGACGACGCCGCTGCCCGCGCGCAGCGTCCGGCGCAGGTACGCGTAGTGCGCGAGGCGGACGAGGGGGCGGTAGAGCGCGTACGGGATCCGGCGCGGCACCCGGGCCGCCCAGCGGTCGCGGGTGTCCTGGGAGTCCACGCGCGGGCCCGCCACGGCGCGCCGCATCAGCGTGGACTTGCCGCTGCCGGGCAGGCCGGAGACCACCACGACGTCACCTGCGGCGAACACCAGGCCGGTCGGGCCGCGCCCGGAGCGGCCCCTGAGGTCGCGCACCGCGGGCCGGTGGGAGGCGGCGACGGCCTCCCGCGCGGGCGCCGCGGGGGCGCCCGGCTGCGGGGGCAGGGCGACGCCCGCGCCGGGCAGCACCGCCCCCGCCCTGGGCAGCGAGACACCCGTGGTCGTCGCGTAAGCACTGCTCCTGCGCACCGTGATCGGCCTCCCCATGCTCGTCACGTCACTCATCCCCAGTACTTCTCCGTCGTATGTAAAGAGAAGGTAATGCCCTACGAAGACGACAGCGGGGGACTCCCTGGTTGCGGCTGTTGTGAAGCGGGGGCGCGTGCAATGATGTGCGCGCCAACTCCATACCGGCCGCTTGAATCCGCGCGGGAGAGTCCCCGGTGACGCAGGAGCGTCGTGGGGCGCCGAAGGAGCAAGTTCCTCCCTTGAATCTCTCAGGCCCCGTACCGCGCGGGCGAGGCACATCTGAAAAGCGAGCCACTCCCCCGACGAGCGCGACCAGCTCGGCCCGCGGGACGGCTCCACCCAAGGTGCAAGTCATGCTCCGTCATACGCACGGGGCGTGGTGAACCTCTCAGGTTTATGACAGATGGGGAGGACAGACCTCGCCCGTCATGCCCTGGAGCCAGTACTGATGAGTCAGACCGCACGCGCCCCACGTCAGACCGCCCTCGACGCCCTGCACCGTTCGCTGGGCGCCACGATGACCGACTTCGCGGGCTGGGACATGCCGCTGCGGTACGGCAGCGAGCGCGACGAGCACAACGCCGTGCGCACCAAGGCCGGCCTCTTCGACCTCTCCCACATGGGCGAGATCACCGTCACCGGCACCCAGGCCGTGGACCTGCTGAACTTCGCGCTCGTCGGCAACATCGGCTCCGTCTCCGTGGGCCGCGCCCGGTACACCATGATCTGTCAGCAGGACGGCGGCATCCTGGACGACCTGATCGTCTACCGCCTGGCCGAGACCGAGTACATGGTCGTGGCCAACGCCTCCAACGCCCAGACCGTCCTGGACGCCCTCACCGAGCGCGCCGCGGGCTTCGACGCCGAGGTCCGCGACGACCGCGACGCCTACGCCCTGATCGCGGTGCAGGGCCCGGAGTCCCCCGGCATCCTGAAGTCCCTCACGGACGCCGACCTGGACGGCCTGAAGTACTACGCGGGCCTGCCGGGCACCGTGGCGGGCGTGCCCGCCCTGATCGCCCGCACCGGCTACACCGGCGAGGACGGCTTCGAGCTGTTCGTGCAGCCGCAGCACGCGGAGAAGCTCTGGCGGGCGCTCACGGACGCGGGTACCCCCGTGGGGCTCGTGCCATGCGGCCTCTCCTGCCGCGACACGCTCCGCCTGGAGGCGGGCATGCCGCTGTACGGCAACGAGCTGACGACGTCGCTCACGCCCTTCGACGCGGGCCTCGGCCGGGTCGTGAAGTTCGACAAGACGACCCACGCCGACGACTTCGTGGGCCACGACGCCCTGAAGGCCGCCGCGGAGCGCGCCGAGAGCGCGCCCCCGCGCAAGCTCGTCGGGCTTGTCGCCGAGGGCCGCCGGGTGCCGCGCGCGGGCATGGACGTCGTGGCGAACGGCGAGGTCATCGGCCAGGTCACCTCCGGCGCCCCGTCGCCGACGCTCGGCAAGCCGATCGCGATGGCGTACGTGGACCCGGCGCACGCGCAGGCGGGCACGGCGGGCGTGGGCGTGGACGTCCGCGGCACCCACGAGCCCTACGAGGTGGTGGCGCTGCCGTTCTACAAGCGGCAGAAGTGACGCACGGCCCGCGCCGGACCTGATCCCGCGGACGCACCGGAGTCCGGTCCGTCCGCCGGTGACCCGTCCGTCCCGTCTCACTCCGTAAGACTGCACATCCCCGCGTTCATCAGCACACGCCCGCGTACAGGAGAATTCACGCCATGAGCAACCCCCAGCAGCTGCGTTACAGCAAGGAGCACGAGTGGCTGTCGGCCACCGAGGACGGTGTGGCGACGGTCGGCATCACCGAGTTCGCGGCCAACGCGCTCGGTGACGTCGTCTACGCCGACCTGCCGTCGGTCGGCGACACGGTCACCGCGGGCGAGACCTGCGGCGAGCTGGAGTCGACGAAGTCGGTCAGCGACCTGTACTCGCCGGTTTCCGGTGAGGTCGTCGAGGCCAACCAGGACGTTGTGGACGACCCGTCCCTGGTGAACTCGGCTCCCTTCGAGGGCGGCTGGCTGTTCAAGGTGCGCGTCGCCGAGGAGCCGGGCGACCTGCTCTCCGCCGACGAGTACACCGAGTTCGCAGGCAGCTGACCACGGCGTAAGGACTGATCTTCCGATGTCGCTTCTGAACACCCCTCTCCACGAGCTCGACCCGGACGTGGCCGCGGCCGTCGACGCCGAGCTGAACCGCCAGCAGTCCACCCTGGAAATGATCGCCTCGGAGAACTTCGCTCCGGTCGCCGTCATGGAGGCCCAGGGCACGGTCCTCACCAACAAGTACGCCGAGGGCTACCCCGGCCGCCGCTACTACGGCGGCTGCGAGCACGTCGACGTGGCCGAGCAGATCGCGATCGACCGGGTCAAGGAGCTGTTCGGCGCCGAGTACGCCAACGTCCAGCCGCACTCCGGCGCCTCCGCGAACCAGGCCGCGCTCTTCGCCATCGCCAAGCCCGGCGACACGATCCTCGGTCTGGACCTGGCGCACGGCGGCCACCTCACCCACGGCATGCGCCTGAACTTCTCCGGCAAGCAGTTCAACGTGGTCCCGTACCACGTGGACGAGGCCGGTCTGGTCGACATGGCCGAGGTCGAGCGCCTGGCCAAGGAGAACAGCCCGAAGGTGATCATCGCGGGCTGGTCCGCCTACCCGCGTCAGCTCGACTTCGCCGAGTTCCGCCGGATCGCCGACGAGGTCGGCGCGTACCTGTGGGTCGACATGGCGCACTTCGCCGGTCTCGTCGCCGCGGGCCTGCACCCGAACCCGGTGCCGTTCGCGGACGTGGTGACCTCCACCACGCACAAGACGCTCGGCGGCCCGCGCGGCGGCATCATCCTGGCCCGCAACAAGGACTTCGCGAAGAAGCTGAACTCCGCGGTCTTCCCCGGCTTCCAGGGCGGCCCCCTGGAGCACGTGATCGCGGCCAAGGCCGTCTCCTTCAAGGTCGCGGCGTCCGAGGAGTTCAAGGAGCGCCAGCAGCGCACCCTGGACGGCGCCCGCATCCTGGCCGAGCGCCTGGTCCAGGACGACGCCAAGGCCGTCGGCGTGGACGTCCTCTCGGGCGGCACGGACGTGCACCTGGTCCTGGTCGACCTGCGGAACAGCGAGCTGGACGGCCAGCAGGCCGAGGACCGCCTCCACGAGGTCGGCATCACGGTCAACCGCAACGCCGTCCCGAACGACCCGCGCCCGCCGATGGTCACCTCCGGCCTGCGCATCGGCACCCCGGCCCTGGCCACCCGCGGCTTCCAGGCCGAGGACTTCCGCGAGGTCGCCGACATCATCGCGGAGGCGCTGAAGCCCGGCTTCGACGCCGAGTCCCTGCGGGGCCGGGTGTCCGCTCTGGCCGCGAAGCACCCGCTGTACCCCGGCCTGAAGTAGTTTCGTACGCTTTTATTGGTACGGACTTCCGGGGCACCGCGCACACTGGACCTGAGGACGGTGTGCGCGGTGCCCCGCACCGCGTGCCCGACCAGCAGACCCGCAAGCCCGTGAAAGCCCGCCGAGCCCGCGCAGCACCGCCCTCGCACGACCGGCAGACAACGGCGTCTACCACCCACCATTGGAGTTCTCTCGTGGCCATCTCGGTCTTCGACCTGTTCTCGATCGGCATCGGCCCGTCCAGCTCCCACACGGTCGGCCCGATGCGCGCGGCGCGCATGTTCGCCCGCCGCCTCAAGAACGAGGGCCTGCTGGCCCACACCACGGCCATACGCGCCGAGCTGTACGGCTCCCTCGGCGCCACCGGCCACGGCCACGGCACGCCCAAGGCCGTCCTCCTCGGCCTGGAGGGCGAGTCCCCGCGCACGGTGAACGTGGAGACGGCCGACGACCGCGTCGAGGAGATCAAGACCTCCGGCCGCCTCAACGTCCTCGGCATGCACGAGATCGACTTCGACTTCGACGAGGACCTGGTCCTGCACCGCCGCAAGGCCCTGCCGTACCACGCGAACGGCATGACGATCTTCGCGTACGACCGCGAAGGCGCCCTCGTCCTGGAGAAGACCTACTACTCGGTAGGCGGCGGCTTCGTCGTCGACGAGGCGGCCGTCGAGGGCCAGAGCCCGATCGTGCCCGACGACACGGTCCTGAAGTACCCCTTCCGCACCGGTGACGAGCTGCTGCGCCTCTCCGCCGAGACGGGCCTGTCCATCTCCGCGATGATGCTGGAGAACGAGAAGGCCTGGCGCACCGAGGAGGAGATCCGCGAGGGCCTGCTCGACATCTGGCGCGTCATGCAGGCCTGCGTCTCGCGCGGCATGTCCCGCGAGGGCATCCTGCCCGGCGGCCTGAAGGTCCGCCGCCGCGCCGCCCACTCCGCCCGCCAGCTGCGCGCCGAGGGCGACCCGCAGGCCCGCGCGATGGAGTGGATCACGCTGTACGCGATGGCGGTGAACGAGGAGAACGCCGCGGGCGGCCGCGTCGTGACCGCCCCGACGAACGGCGCCGCGGGCATCATCCCGGCCGTCCTGCACTACTACATGAACTTCGTGCCCGGCGCCGACGAGGAGGGCGTGGTCCGCTTCCTGCTCGCGGCCGGCGCCATCGGCATGCTCTTCAAGGAGAACGCGTCGATCTCCGGCGCCGAGGTCGGCTGCCAGGGCGAGGTCGGCTCCGCCTGCTCGATGGCGGCGGGCGCCCTCGCCGAGGTCCTCGGCGGCTCCCCGGAGCAGGTGGAGAACGCCGCCGAGATCGGCATGGAGCACAACCTCGGCCTGACCTGCGACCCGGTCGGCGGCCTCGTCCAGATCCCGTGCATCGAGCGCAACGGCATGGCCGCGGTGAAGGCGGTCACCGCCGCCCGCATGGCCATGCGCGGCGACGGCTCCCACAAGGTGTCCCTCGACAAGGTCATCAAGACCATGAAGGAGACCGGCGCCGACATGAGCGTGAAGTACAAGGAGACCGCGCGCGGCGGCCTCGCCGTGAACATCATCGAGTGCTGACCCGGGCCTTCGCGAGGGCCCTAGTTGTGGGCGATGAGTGACTCCACCAGGCCGGCGCGGGTGTTCGGGTAGTCCATCGGCACGATCCCGAGCCCACGCCAGGCCCGCCCCTCGGCGCTCTCCAGGAGGGCGTGCGCCTTCGGGTTCAGCTCGTCGGAGTTCCAGCGCGGCGGCAGCCCGGCCGCCGTGCTCACGAAGTTGACGTACTGCTTGCCGGGCTGGGCCGCGGCCTTGCGGAAGTGCGCCTCGACCTTCGGGTACTTCGCCCCCGGGGCGGCGTTCCAGTCGTCCTGGAGGTCGAAGGTCCCGGTGTCGCCCCACCGGATGCCGCCCGGCAGGCCGCCGTTGTCGGCGATGAGGACGACGCGGCCGCGCACGTCGCCGAGGCGCGGCCAGGCCTGCCCGATGTGGAAGAGGGACCGCCACCCGCGCCGGTCCAGATAGTCGTCGAAGATCGCGCGGAACGCGCTGTCGCCCTCCTGCGAGTACTCCTGCTTGACCCGCATGAGGACGGTCTCCGACGGCCGGGCGGCCAGGAGGTCCCGGCAGGAGCCGAGCACGTCGTCGAAGTTCAGGTTCTGGTAGAACGCCGCGTGGTGGATGGTGAAGGAGCCCTCGAAGGCCCGGCACCGGATGTCCAGGAACCGTATGCCGGAGGCCAGTTGCTGGCCGAGCGTGGTGTTCTGGCACTCCGCCCACCAGCCGCCGAAGCGGGCCCCGGAGTCGTGCGTACCGGGAATCGTGAGGCGCTGGAGGGGAGTCGAGGAGTCGATCCCCGCCAGCCAGTCGCGGCCGTCGAGGGGGCGGGCGACGGCCCGCGCCGTGGACGTGCCGACGAGGGCGGCGGACGCGGTGGCACCGGCGGCGGCGAGGAAGGTGCGACGGCTGAGGGCCATGTGGGTTCCCGTGGGGGTGGGGGGCGTGGGAAGAGCCCTCAGTATGGATGGGAACGCCAGTAGGGGGGAACGGTCAATCCACAGTCAGCAGTTCACGTTTCACCGACCGCTCGCCGACCGCTCACCGACCGCCGGGGCGAACCCCCCACCCCCCGTTCCCCGGCCGCGACCCGCTTCCCTCCTCCCCCGCCTCCGGAGGCCATTCATGCTGCGCGGCATCGACGTCAGTTCCCACCAGTCGTCCTTCTCGACCGACGGCGTCTCCTTCGTCGTCGTCAAGGCCACCGAGGGCCGCTCCTACATCAATCCACGCCTGGCGGCCCAGACGGAACGCGCCCGTGACGCCGACTGCGTCCTGGGCTTCTACCACTTCCTGTGGCCCGGCAACATCACGGCCCAGGCGGAGTACTTCGTGGCCGAGGCCCCGGAGCGGGCGGGCGACTTCCTGGCCGTCGACTGGGAGTGGACGGGCGACCACACGGCGGCGACGAACGCGGAGAAGGACCGCTTCATCAAGGAGGTGAAGCGGCTCCGCCCGAACCTGCGGACCGTCCTGTACACCAACCGCGACTTCTGGCTGAACCGGGACACGACGTCGTACGCGGGCGACGGCCTGTGGATCGCCGACTACGTGGCGGCGGGCAAGCCCCGCATCCGCGCCGAGTGGCGCATCCACCAGTACACGTCGACGCCCCTGGACAAGAACGTGGCGGACTTCCCCGACAAGGACGCGATGCGGGACTGGGCCACGCCGTAGCCCGGCCCCGCGCCCCCGTGGCTACGGCCGCACCACGATCTTGCCCAGGGTGCCGCCCGGTCTCCCCCGCGACGTCCTTCGCGGAGTCCGTCACGACGACGTGCGCGGCGCCGAGGTCTCCGGCTCGGGCCGTGGGTATGCAGCCCGTCCGGCGTTTGAGGACGAGCGCGCCAGCGCGATGAAGGGGCGGGGTGCCAGGGGCGCCGGGCACGGAGCGTGAAACGTCGGACGGGCCAGGAGAATCCTGGCCCGTCCGGTGCTGCGAGGTCTGCTCAGGCCTTGTTCAGGCTGGCCCAGAACTCGTCGAAGGAGAGCAGCTTGTCGCCGTTCAGGTCCTTGGACTTGATGATGGCCTCGGCCACCGACTCGGTGACGTTCCAGTCCCCCATCTGCGCCATGGCGGTCTTGTACTCCGCCGCCGTGATGTAGCCGTCGCCGTCCGCGTCGAACCGGTCGAACTGCTTGCGTGCTTCCTCGATGTCCGCCACCGGGTCCGCCCCTTCCTCGTGTCCTACTGACGGGGGTTAGGGTAACGGCCGGTCTGAGTGACGATTGCAAGGAGTCCGGCCATGGCCAGCGCATCAGCGACGTTCGGTGACATCCTCGTCGCGGCCGTCCAGGGCGACTTCCCGCCCGCCGACGGTGCCACGACCGTCGTCCCGCAGCCCTCCCCGCGCGACGCGGGAGTGATGTCGTTCACCGCGCACTCGGTCGTCTTCACCGACGAGGACCCGGACTGGGTACGTGCCACCGTGGCCGCCGTCGGCTGCGACCCGCTGGCCGCGACGATGAACCCGGCGTTCCTCACCGCCTTCGGGCAGCGGACCGGCCGCGCGGTCGACACCATCGACCTCGTCACGGTCGCCTCCGCCCTGCCCGGTCCGCCCGACCCCGCGCTCGGCCTGCGCGAGCTGGACGACCCCGGCCACCCTCGCGTGGCGCGGGCCCTCAAGCGGCGTGACGACGTGCGGGTGTGGACGTCCGGAGCGGGCGGCGTCGTCGTCCTCGGGCGCGGGGTCGCGGGGCGCTGGGAGGTCTCCGTGGAGGTCGACGAGTCGGCACGCCACCGCGGGCTCGGCCGGGCCCTCGCCTCGGCGGCGCGGCACCTCGCCCCCGAAGGCGCACCGGTGTGGGCCCAGCAGGCCCCCGGCAACTCCCGCAGCGTCCGAGCCTTCCAGGCGGCGGGGTTCCGCCCGGTGGGCGCGGAGGCCCTGTTCTCCGCCCGGTAGCGACAGCCCTTGTCAGCGGAAGATGCCCGTGTGCCCCAGTGAGTACCGGCCCGGCTGCGGGTAGACGGCCAGGCCGTGCGGGCCCCCGCCCACGGGGATGCGGGCCACCTGGACGCCGGTCCGGGTGTCGATGGCGTAGACCTCGGAGTCGTACCGGCCGGAGAGCCACAGCGTGTGGCCGTCGGCCGAGACGCCGCCCATGTCCGGGCTCCCGCCGTCCGGCAGGCGCCACTTCTTGGTGAGCCCGTCCCGGTGGAAGTCGAAGACGGAGACCGTGCCCTCGCCCCGGTTCGACACGTACATCTCGCGGGAGTCGCGGCTGACGTACAGGCCGTGGCAGCCCTTGCCGGTGGGCAGGAGCTTGGGCTTGCCGAAGGTGTCGCCGTCGAGGACCCACATGCCGTCGGCCATCATGTCGGCGACGTAGAACTTCTTGCCGTCGGGGGACATCTTCACGTCCTGCGGCATGGCCCCGTCGAAGGGCAGCTTCTGCTGGCCGACGACCTTCATCTTCTCGGTGTCGACCTTCAGGAGCTCGCCGCTGAACTCGCAGGAGACGATGAAGTAGCGGCCGTCGAGGGAGAAGTCGGCGTGGTTGACGCCGTAGCAGCTGACCGGGACGGTCTTCTTCCGCTCCATGGTGTGCGGGTCGCGGAAGACCAGCTCGCGGTCGAGGGACGCCATCACGACGGCGTACTTGCCGTTGGGCGTGAAGTAGAGGTTGTACGGGTCGTGGACCTCGACCGGCTTGCCCGCGTCGCCGGTCCTGGGGTCGATGGGCGTGAGGGTGTGGCCGCGGTTGTTGTTGACCCAGAGCGTCTTCATGTCCCAGGAGGGGACGACGTGCTGGGGCTGGACGCCGACGGGGATCGTGTCGATGACCTTGTACGTCCTGGGGTCGATGACGGAGACCGTGTTGGAGTTGGTGTTGGGCACGTACACGCGGGACGGGAAGTCCTTGACCACCGGGGAGAGCTTGTTGGGGCGGTCGGCGGCGTAGACGTCCTTGGCGTCGAGGACCGGCGGCATCCCGGGCAGGCCATGGACCCGCTTCGGCTCGGCGGGCTTGACGGGCGCCTTGGTCGCGAGGGCCTTGTTCTCGCGGCCCCCGCGCTCGGTGCCGCAGCCCGCGAGGGCGGTGAGGACGGCCGCGCCCGCGAGCAGGGCGGCGGCGCGCGTGGCCAGGGTCAGGTGTCGCATCAGGTGAACAGCTCCGTGGTCGTGACGGCGCGCAGGCCGCGGCGGTGGAGGTCGTCCAGGACGGCGGGGAGCGCGGCGACCGTGTCCGCGTACCCGAAGTGCAGGCTCACCACGGAGCCCGCACGGACCTCGGCGGCGACCTTGCGGGTGACGGCCGGGGCGCCGGGCGAGGTGAAGTCGAGGGAGTCGACGTCGTAGGAGAGGACGTGCGGGTAGCCCGCGCGCCGGGCCAGGCGGGCGACCAGCGGCGTCGCCCGCTCGGCCCGCGAGGGGCGGAACCAGCTGCCGATGCCGCCGGTGAGGCGCCGCAGGCGGTCCGCGCAGCCGGTGATCTCGGCGTAGGCCTCGGCTTCGGGGAGGCTGTTGACGGCGCGGTGGCGCAGGGTGTGGTTGCCCAGGTCGTGGCCGCCGTCGAGGACGCGCCGGGCCAGGTCGGGGTGCTCGTCGAGCCAGGTGCCGACGGCGAGGACGGTGACGCGGGCGCCCGCCCGCTCGGCCTCGCCGAGCAGCGCGCGGGCGGTGGCCGGGTCGCCCTGGCCGTGGAAGGTGAGCGCGACCTCACGCCGTCCGCGCGGGCTGTGCGCGATCTGCACGGGCAGGCCGGGGAAGGCGCGGGGGCCCGGCGCCGGCCCCCGGTGCGGCGTGCGCGCGGGGCGCGGCTCACGCTCTGCCGCCGTGGCGCAGCCCGCGAGGGGGGCGAGGGCGAGCCCGGTGCCGATGCGCAGCGCGCCGCGCCGGTCGGTCGAAGTCACGCGACCCATTTATAGGGCGGCGGCCCCCGAAAGCCGCTGATTGACATGAGGGGCGGTCCAGACCAAGAGATTCCGCTTAGGCTCGCGATAGACCCTCACAGGCGCCGTTTAGCCATCGTTTACAAGGCGCGTGCTCTATCTCACCAAGGATTCACCTTTAAACTGTCATGGTACGTCCATGAATGCCCGAATGGGGACTTTTGGATCGGAGGCCCCCGTCTGCCATAGTCGACGAAGCGACCCTCTTTGACCCGAGCTACGTCGCCTTACGGGCCGCGGACCACACCCACACCGGTCCCGGCCCCGCTCGAAGGCCCCCGACAGCGCCGCCACCCACGGCCCCGGGGGCTTTCGCGTACCCGGACGGGCGCGACCGCTAGCGGTCGGTGATGCGCATCTCGAACCACGTCGTCTTGCCGCGCGGCAGCAGGTCCACGCCCCAGCGGTCGGCGAGCTTGTCGACGAGGAACAGTCCGCGGCCGCTGATGTCGAGCTCGTGGACGGGCATCAGACACGGCAGGCCGCGCGAGGGATCGCGGACCTCGACCCGGATCCAGCCGCGCCGCCGGTGCGTGCGCAGACCGAAGACGCGGGCGCCGGTGTGCCGTACGGCGTTGCCGACGAGCTCGGACACGAGGAGCACGACGTCCTCGGTGAGCTTGGGCGACAGGCCCCAGTGGCGCAGGACGACGACCTGGGCGAGGCGGCGGGCGATGGCGGCGGACTCGGGACGGGACGGGAGCTGGACCTCGGCGTCGGTGGGGTTGCCGAACAACTCCAGCGCCTTCAGGGCGTGTTCGTCCTCCACCGCCGGAGACCAGCGCGCCGCGGTGGCGCCCGCGCGCCGCCGCGACTGTTCAAAGCCCTCCTGCCCCGCCATGCCCCCCATCATGGCCGCCCCCGGGCCCCATTGGGGCCGTTCCGGCGGAATGAGCCCCCCGGAAGCTTCCGTTCCAGGGGGCGGGCACGTCATATGCCATGGGCAGTTAGAGGTTCGGTACACCCATCCTGACCTGCGATGACTGCGTGCTCATCAGAGATCACAGAGCGCCTCGAAAGCGGCGGGCTTAAGGCTCTCTTAAGCCTGCGACAATCCGCCCCTTCGGGGGAAACTTTGGCTGACGGAACCTCAACTGGCCGGATCTCAGAGGAACTTAGCCTTACCTGGCCCGTCCTCCACGAAGCTGCGCATGCCGCGCTCGCGGTCCTCGGTGGCGAAGAGGCCCGCGAACCAGGTGCGCTCCACGGCGAGCCCGGTGTCGATGTCCGCCTCCAGGCCCTGGTCGACGGCCTCCTTCGCGGCGCGCAGCGCGAGCGCCGGGCCGCGGGCGAGCCGCGCCGCCCACGCGTGGGCCTCGGTGTACACGTCGGCGGCGGGCACCACGCGGTCCACCAGGCCGATGGCGAGGGCCTCGTCGGCCTTGACCTGGCGGCCGGTGAAGATGAGGTCCTTGGCCTTGGACGGGCCGATCAGGCGCGGCAGGCGCTGGGTGCCGCCGGCGCCCGGGATCAGGCCGAGCAGGATCTCCGGCTGGCCGAGCTTGGCGTTGTCGCCCGCGACGCGGAAGTCCGCGCAGAGCGCGAGCTCGCAGCCGCCGCCGAGGGCGTAGCCGGTGACGGCGGCGACGACGGGCTTGGGGATGCGGGCGATCGCGGTGAAGGCGTCCTGCAGGGCCCGGGAGCGCAGCACCATGGCCCGGTGGTCCATGTTCTGCATCTCCTTGATGTCCGCGCCCGCCGCGAACACCTTCTCCCCGCCGTAGATCACGACGGCCCGCACGTCGTCGCGGTCGGTGGCCTCCGCCGCGAGCTCCTTCAGGCGGTCCTGGAGCTCGATGTCCAGGGCGTTCATGGGCGGGCGGTCGAGGCGGATCGTACCGACGCCCTCGGCGACTTCGAGATGCACAGATGTCATGACGGGCACGTTAGCGGTCGTTAGCGCAGAAGGGCCCGGTGCACTTGGTCACACCGTGCACCGGGCCCCGTCGAGGAGTACGCGAGGGCGCTACGCCTTCCACTCGTCCCAGGACATGTTCCAGCCGTTGTAGCCGTTGTCCGGGGCGATGACCTTGTCGTTGGAGTTCTTGACGACCACCACGTCGCCGACCATCGAACGGTCGAAGAACCAGGCCGCGGAGACGTTCTTGTCGTAGCCGCCGCGCACGTCGCGCAGGCCGATGCAGCCGTGCGAGGCGTTGTAGTTGCCGAAGGCGCCGCCGCCCCAGTAGTTGCCGTGGATGAAGGTGCCGGAGGTGGACAGGCGCTGGGCGTGCGGCACGTCCTTGATGTCGTACTCGCCGCCGTAGCCGACGGTCTCGCCGTTCATGCGCGTGACCTTGAGGCGCTCGCTGATGACCATCTGGCCGTTCCACGTCTCGTACCCGGGCTTGCCCGTGGTGACGGGGATCTTCTTGATGACCTTGCCGTCGCGCTTGACGGTCATCTGCTTGGTCTTGACGTCCACGACGGAGACCTGGCTGCGGCCGATCTCGAAGCGGAGCGTCTTGACCTGCTTGCCGTAGACGCCCGGGCGGCCCTCGACCCCGTCCAGGTTCATCCGGACGGTGACCTTGGTGCCCGGCTTCCAGTACTTCTCGGGGCGGAAGTCCAGGCGGTCGTTGCCGAACCAGTGGCCCTCGACCGGCACCGAGGGCTCGGTCTTGATGTCGATCGCCTTCTCGACGGCGTCCGGCGCGGTGATGCCCCGCGTGAAGCGCACCGAGAACGGCATGCCGACGCCGACCTTCGTGCCGTCCTCCGGCGCGAACTGGCCGACGAAGGTGTTCTTCGGCACGAGCGTCGTGAACGACGAGTCCTTGGCCGCGACGCGGCCGTCGGAGTCCTTGGCGATCGCGTGGACCTTGTACTTGGTGCCGGAGGCGAGGTGCCGCTCGGGGGACCATTTCGCGCCATCCGCGACGATCTTCCCGGGCACCGGCTTGCCCTTGGGGTCCTTGACCGAGACCTCGGTCAGCTTGCCCTTGGCGGCCGATATCCGCAGCGCCCCGGCGGTCGCCACGGCGTTCGCACCGTCCTTGGGGGCGATGGTCACGACGGCCTGCGACGGCTTGTCCGAGTCCGCCCCGTCCTTGCCCCCGCCCCCGTCCCCCGAGTCCGAGCCGCCTCCGCACGCGGCCACGAGCAGCAGCGTCGCCCCCGACACCACCGCGGTCAGTCCCCTGGCGCCCCGCCGCCCCGCGCGCTTTCGCGCATGGGCCGACGCCCCCGATATCGGTCGCCCGTTCACGATGTTTCTCCCCTCGCACGGCCCCGACAGGCCCGCACTCATCCGTCGCCGCGCGACCGGGAAAGACCCTCCGTCTCGCGCACTGCGCCAGATAACCACACGGCCCGCACCGATGACTCCCCGCCAAATGTCACCGTTCCGTTCCAACTACGACCTTCGTGCGGGCCGGTGGTGGCATCAGCGGTTCGAGCGCTCCTTCTTGTCCCCCTTGGTGGACTTATGTGCCTGCCCTGACTTCTTCCCGGACCGCCACTCCTCCCAATCCATGTTCCAGCCTCCGAGGCCGTTGTCAGGAGCCACTTTCTTGTCATGGCTGTTGACGACCTCGACCACGTCGCCGATGAGGCTGCGGTCGAAGAACCAGCCCGCCGGGGTCTTGGAACTGCCGCCCTTCACGTCGCGCAGGCCCACGCAGCCGTGGCTGACGTTGCTGTTCCCCGGCGCGTTCGGCGCCCAGTAGTTGCCGTGCAGGAAGGTCCCCGAGGTGGTCAGGCGCATGGCGTGCGGCACGTCCGGGATGTCGTACTCCCCGCCGAAGCCGACCGTGCGGCTGTTCATGCGGGTCACCTCCAGCATCTCGGTGATCACCATCTTGCCGTTGTACGTCGTCGTCTTCGGGGCGCCCGCGGTGATCGGGACGGTGGTGACCGGCTCCCCGTCGCGGCGCACCCGCATGGTGTGCGCGGCGGCGTCGACGAGGCTGACCTGGCTGCGGCCGACGGTGAAGGAGAAGGACTTCTCCTGGAGGCCGTAGACGCCGGGCGCGGCCTCGACGTCGCGCAGCCGCAGGCCCACGGTGACCTTGGTGCCGGGCTTCCAGTACTTCTCGGGGCGGAAGTCGACGCGGGTGCTGCCGAACCAGTGCGGGCGGATCTCCACGGCGGGCTCGGCCGTGACGCGGATGGCGCGCTGCACGGCGGCCCGGTCGGTGATCTCGCGGTTGAACTCGAGCGAGACGATCATGCCGGTGCCGACCGTGGCGCGGTGCTCCGGGGTGACGTACCCGATGAAGCGCTCCTCGGGGACGTACGTGGTGAACGTGGTGTGGCGCGCGGAGCGGCGGCCGTGGCCGTCGAGCGCGACGGCGTCCACGGTGTACTTGGCGGCGAGCGCCAGCTTCTCGTCCCCGCCCCGCGCCAGGGGGCGCCAGCTCATGCCGTCGGCGGACACGCGGCCCTTCACCTCGGTCTCCTGGGCGTCCTGGGACCGGACGACGCGCACCGACTCCAGGCGTCCGTCCGGCACCTCCACCTTCAGGTGCTTCTCGGGCCGCACGCCCTTCTTCCCGTCGCCGGGTGTCACCCGGATCGCGTCGGCGGGCGAGCGGGGGCGGCCGAGCACCCCGTCGAGCGCCGTACCGGAGCAGCCCGATGCCGCGAGTACCAGTCCCGTCCATGCCACCGCGAGCCTCAGCGCGGTCCGTGCGCGCCGAGCGCGCCTCGTTGCCTGTCTCACGTCGGGCCCAACGAGGCTGCCCCGCCCCGGGAAACGTGAGTGCGACGCGCCCGCTGGGCAGAACAGGGGGAAGGACGTCGGCCGGGGAGCCGCGGCCGGGACGCCGCATGCCCCGGCCGCACGCCGACGGGGCCGAGCCGCGGGAGGCTGACAGGTGTCGAGTGCACCCGAGCAGGGGGCAGTCAAGGGGGCGCGTGCCGTGGACCGGGTCAGGCCCGGCGGCGCGGCGGCCGAGCGCAACGGCGGGCGCGGCGGCAAGGTCCGCCCCGCCCCCACGCGCCCGGTGTGGCCGGGGGCGCCGACGCCGCTCGGCGCCCGCTTCCGGGTGGGCCCGGACGGGGTGGCGGGCACGAACTTCGCGCTGTGGGCGGGCGGCGCCGAGGCCGTGGACCTGTGCCTGTTCGGCGCGGACGGCACGGAGACGCGCTGCCCGCTCACCGAGCTGACGCACGAGATCTGGCACGGCTTCGTGCCCGGCGCGCTCCCCGGGCAGCGGTACGGCTACCGCGTGCACGGCCGCTGGGACCCCTGGACCGGCGCCCGCTTCAATCCGGCGAAGCTGCTCCTGGACCCGTACGCGCGCGCGGTCGACGCGGGCCCCGGGCAGGACTACGGATCGCTGCCGCCGGAGGTGTACGGCCACGTGCGGGACTGGCCGCAGCAGCACGTGGCGGACACCGTGCGCGACGACCGGGACTCGGCGCCCTTCGTGCCGAAGGGCGTCGTCGTGCACGACGACGCGGCGGACGACGAGTGGGCCGACGACCGCCGCCCCAAGACCCCGTGGGCCGACTCCGTCATCTACGAACTGCACGTGCGCGGCTTCACCATGCGCCACCCGGACGTGCCCGAGCCGCTGCGCGGCACGTACGCGGGGCTCGCGCACCCGGCGGCCATAGACCACCTCGTACGCCTCGGGGTGACGGCCGTCGAGCTGCTCCCGGTGCACCAGTTCGCGCACGAGGACCATCTGCTGCGGCGGGGCCTGCGCAACTACTGGGGGTACAACTCGATCGGCTACTTCGCGCCGCACGCGGCGTACGCGGCGACCGGCACCACCGGGCAGCAGGTCGGGGAGTTCCGGCGGATGGTGCGGGCGCTGCACGAGGCCGGGATCGAGGTGATCCTCGACGTCGTCTACAACCACACGGCGGAGGCCGGGGAGATGGGCCCGACGCTCTCCTTGAAGGGCGTCGACAACCACGCCTACTACCACCTCCAGCAGGACGCCCGGCGGTACGCCGACTACACGGGCTGCGGCAACACCCTGCACGTGGTGCGCCCGCAGGTGCTGCGGCTCATCACGGACTCGCTGCGCTACTGGGTGAGCGAGATGGGCGTGGACGGCTTCCGCTTCGACCTGGCGGCGGCCCTCGCGCGCTCCTTCCACGACGTCGACATGCTCTCGCCGTTCCTCGCGGTGATCGCGCAGGACCCGGTGCTCCGGCGCGTGAAGCTGATCGCCGAGCCGTGGGACGTGGGCTCGGGCGGCTACCAGGTGGGGGCGTTCCCGCCGCTGTGGACCGAGTGGAACGACCGCTACCGGGACGCGGTGCGGGACTTCTGGCGGGGCGCCCTGCCGGACGTGCGCGACCTGGGCTACCGCCTGTCCGGGTCGAGCGACCTGTACGCGTGGGGCGGGCGGCGCCCGTACGCGTCGGTGAACTTCGTGACCGCGCACGACGGCTTCACGCTCCGGGACCTGGTGAGCTACGAGCGCAAGCACAACGAGGCCAACGGCGAGGGCAACCGGGACGGCGCCGACGACAACCGCGCGTGGAACTGCGGCACCGAGGGCGAGACCGACGACCCGGAGGTGAACGCGCTGCGCCGGCGCCAGCTGCGCAACCTGCTGACCACGCTGCTGCTCTCCACCGGGGTGCCGATGCTGGTCGCGGGCGACGAGATGGGCCGCACGCAGGGCGGCAACAACAACGCGTACTGCCAGGACAACGAGATCAGCTGGGTGGACTGGGAGCTGCGCGACGACCCCGGCTGGGGCGGTCTGCTCGCGCTCGCCCGGCGGCTGATCGCGCTGCGCCACCGGCACCCGGTGCTGAGGCGCCGCGCCTTCTTCTCCGGGCGCGCCCACTCGGCGGACGGCCTGCGGGACCTGGCGTGGTTCACGGCCCGCGGCACGGAGATGACGGAGGCCGACTGGTACGCGCCCGCCGCGACGCTCGGCATGTATCTGTCGGGGCGCGACATACCGGGCCGGGACGCGCGCGGCGCGCAGGTCACCGACGACAGCTTCCTGGCGGTGCTGCACGGCGCCGACCGGGCGGTGGGCTTCACGCTGCCGGGGCCGCCGTGGGCCGACGCGTACGAGGTGGTGGTGGACACCGCGGGCGAGGAGCAGCGGGAGGCCCCGGGGACGCTGCTCGCCGCGGGGACGGAGGTGACCGTGGAGGCCCGGTCGGCGCTGCTGCTCAGGGCGGTGCCCGCGCCCGGGGCGCCCGGGTCCCCGGGGAGCGACGTGCCGTGAGGGAGATTCAGGTCCGTACCAAAGTATTGCCCCAGGCCCGGAGGCCGACGAAGCTCACCGCATGGACCTGGAGTTGCGGCACCTGAAGACGATCCGGGCGATCGCCGACGCGGGCAGCCTGACGAAGGCGGCCACCGCGCTCGGCCTCGCCCAGCCCGCGCTCAGCGCCCAGCTGAAACGGATCGAACGGGCCCTGGGGGGCGAGCTGTTCGAGCGCGGCAGGTCCGGGGTGCGGCCCACTCCCCTCGGCGAGTTCGTGCTCGCCCGCGCGCGGATCGTGCTGCCCGCCGTCAGCGAACTCCAGGAGGAGGCCGAGCGGTTCACGCGCGGCTGGCAGGACCGGCGCGGCTTCCGGCTCGGCGGCACCCACGGGCCGCTGCTCGGCGGCCTGGTGGACCGGCTCGCCGCCGCGCACCCCGAGCAGTCCGTGTCCACGTACACCTCCTGGTCGGAGCGGGAGATCGCGGCCCAGGTCGCCGACGGGCGGCTCGACTTCGCGCTCGTCGGCACGTGCGGGGCGGCCGCGCCGCCGGAGCGCGAGCGGCTCGTGTGGCGCGAGGTGGCGCGGGACCCGGTGTTCGTCATGCTCGCCACGGAGCACCGGCTCGCCGGGGAGGCGCAGATCGAGCTGGGGGACCTCGCGGACGAGGCGTGGACGGACGTGCCGGGCGACGGGTGCTTCGGGGACTGCTTCACCGCCGCGTGCGCGCGGGCGGGGTTCACGCCGTCGTCCGTGTACGAGACCGACACCGCGTCGTGCGTGCATCTGGTGCAGGTGGGGCGGGCGGTGGGGCTGTGCCGCGCGACGTTTCCGCCGACGGGCGGGATCGTGACCCGGCCCCTCGCGGGCACGCCCCTGTACTGGCGGCATCTGCTGGGGTGGCACCCCGAGACGTACGCGCACGACACCGCGGCGGGGGTGTTCGCGCACGCGCGGGCCGCGCACGCGGAGGCGGCCGCCCGCAGCGAGAGCTACTCGGCGTGGCTGGCGTCGCCCGGGGCGGACGTGGGCTAGGGGACGGGCGTGTCGTCCACGGGCCGAAGGGGATGAACAGCTGGTGGCGGGGGCCATAACACGGGACCAGGGGGGTAACTGGCATCTACTGGGCGGCTGTTGAGACTTCTACGGTATGGGCGACCGGAGAGAGGGCGGATCCCGCTTCCCCGCTCTACGGATCCCCCCCTCCCCGATGACACACCGAGGAGACCCCCATGCAGTTCAGAGATGCCTCCCCGTTCCTCAGGAAATGTACCGACCGCCGCGGCCTGGCCGCGGCCGGCGCCGCGTTCGTGGCCGCCGGCGCCCTCGTCTTCGCCTCGATCCCCGGCTCCGCCCACGCCGACTCCCCGTCCCCCGCCGACACCGCCGCCGTGGCCAGGACGTCGCCCGCGGTGCTCGAGGCCATGCAGCGCGACCTCGGCCTCTCCCCCACGCAGGCCGAGGCGCGGCTCGTCAACGAGGCCGAGGCGGGTGCCGTCGCGGGCTCGCTGCGCAACGCCCTCGGCCGTGACTTCGCGGGCGCCTGGGTGCAGGGCGCCACCTCGGGCACGCTCACGGTGGCGACCACCGACCGCAAGGACGTCCCCGCCATCACGGCCAAGGGCGCGAAGGCCCTGGTCGTCGACCACGCCCTCGCCCGGCTCGACGCGGCCAAGGCCGCGCTCGACCGGGCCGCGAAGAAGACGAAGACGCTGGACGCCCCGGTCTGGTACGTCGACGTCAAGGCCAACGCGGTCGTCGTGGACGCCGTGCGGGCCACCGCCGCCCACCGGCTCGTGGCCGCCGCGGGCGTGGGCCGCGACCTGGTGCGCGTGGTGCGGACCACGGACCGGCCGCGGCCGCTGTACGACCTCGTCGGCGGCGACGCGTACTACATGGGCGGCCGCTGCTCGGTCGGGTTCCCGATCACGCAGGGGTCCACCCAGGGCTTCGCCACGGCGGGCCACTGCGGCCGCGTGGGCACGGCCACGCAAGGGTTCAACCGGGTCGCGCAGGGCACCTTCCGCGGCTCGATCTTCCCGGGCCGCGACATGGCGTGGGTGGCCGCGAACTCGCAGTGGACGTCGACCCCGTACGTCAAGGGCCAGGGCGGCACGCGCGTGGGTGTCGCGGGCTCGACGCAGTCGCCGGTGGGAGCCTCCATCTGCCGCTCCGGGTCGACCACCGGATGGCACTGCGGCACGATCTCGCAGCACAACACCAGCGTCACCTACCCCGAGGGCACCATCAACGGCGTGACCCGGACGACGGTGTGCGCCGAGCCCGGCGACTCCGGCGGCTCGTACATCTCCGGCAGCCAGGCGCAGGGCGTCACCTCGGGCGGCTCGGGCAACTGCAGCTCCGGCGGCACGACGTTCTACCAGCCGATCAATCCGCTGCTCCAGCAGTTCCAGCTGACGCTGAAGACCACGGGCGGCGAGGACCCGGGGCCAGGACCCGGCCCCGGCGACCCGAGCGGCACCTGGGCGGCGGGCTCCGTCTACGCGGCCGGTGACGCGGTCACGTACGGCGGCGAGACCTTCCGCTGCCTCCAGCCGCACCAGGCACAGGAGGGCTGGGAGCCCCCGAACACCCCCGCGTTGTGGGAGCGCGGGTAAGGACCCAGGGCTGAGCGGGCCGCGCCCCGGGGGGTGCGCGGTCCGTGAGGACCGGATTCCGGTCTCGGCTGGACCACTGCGCTACGGGGGGTCAGCCGAGGATGCCGCGGCGTACCCCTCCGATACGGCCGCGGCCCGGTCCTGACGTCCAACTTGCCGTGCGCATGGGTGAGATGGGTCTTGACCGAGGCGCCGACAGTGGCCGGTCCGCCGGCGGCGCCACGGTGGGGCGTGCCCCCGGCGACGAGTGCGAGCCCTTCCCGTCCGCGGGAGCTCGGCATCTCGTCGCCGGGGGCACGTACACGTCGGCGGACCCGCGTTCCCGCAGCTCGAAGGGGTGGGGGCCAAGGTCCTAGGACCAGCGGAGGACGGCGTACGGGACGAAACTCAGTGGGCGCTGTCAGTGGTGAAACGTAGGCTCACCCCTGATGTCCACCACACTCGAATCCGCCGGAGGCGGCCGGTCGGCCGTCCGGACGCTCACGCGCCTGTGGCCGTACGTCCGCCCTGTCCGAAAGCGCCTGTTCTGGGCCGCTCTTGTCGCCATCGTGGCCTCCTGCATGAGCCTGGTCTTCCCGCTCGTCCTGAAGTGGATGGTGGACGGCCCGGTGGCCGACGGGGACACCGCGGGGGTCTGGCTCGGGGCACTGCTCCTGCTCGGCCTCGGCGTCGCGGAGGCGCTGCTCTTCGGCTTCCGGCGGTGGCTGGTGGCGCGGCCCCTCGCGGGGGTCGAGGCGTCGATGCGGGCGGACCTGTTCCGGCACCTCCAGCGGATGCCGGTGGCCTTCCACGACCGCTGGGCCTCGGGCCAGCTGCTCTCGCGCGGCACGACGGACCTGATGCTGATCCGCCTCTTCCTCGCCTTCCCCCTGACCTTCATGGTGGTGAACGGCGCGACGATCCTGGTCGGCGTGGCCCTCCTCCTCGCCCAGGACTGGACGCTCGGCCTGGTGCTGCTCGCGCCGGTGGTGCCGCTGGTGGTCGTCGTGTCGTACTTCGAGGCGCGGTTCGCCGACGTGGCGCGGCGCGCGCAGGACCAGGTGGGCGATCTGACGACGGTGGTCGAGGAGAGCGTCCTCGGCATCCGCATCATCAAGGGCTTCGGGCGCCACCGCAGCCAGGCGCGGGCGTTCCGCGACCTGTCGCGGACCCTGCGCGGCACCGAGCTGGCCAAGGCCCGGCTGCTCGCCGCGATCTGGGGCGTCATCACGACGCTGCCGGAGCTGGCCATCGGGGCGGCGCTCGTGCTCGGCTCCGTGCAGGTCGCCGACGGCGACCTGTCGGCGGGCACCCTGGTGGCGTTCCTGTCCACGGCGCTCGCGCTGCGCTGGCCGGTGGAGTCGATGGGCTTCCTGCTCGCGATGAGCCAGGAGGCGGCGACGGCCACGGAGCGGTACTTCGAAGTGCTCGACGCGGAGCCGGAGTCCGACGCGGGCGCCGTCGCCGGGAGCGCGCCGGGGGCCGCCGACGGGATGCGCTTCGAAGGGGTCTCCTTCCGCTATCCGGACGCGGACGAGGAGACGCCGCCGGTCCTGTCCCACATCGATCTGCACATCCGTACGGGCGAGACGATGGCCCTGGTGGGCGCCACCGGCAGCGGCAAGACCACGCTCACCGCCCTCGTGCCCCGGCTGCACGACGTCAGCGGCGGCCGCATCACGCTCGACGGCGAGGACATCGCGGCCCTGCCCCGGCAGCGGGTGCGGGAGCTGGTGTCGGTGGCCTTCGAGGAGCCCACCCTGTTCTCGGCGTCCGTCGGCGAGAACGTCCTCATGGGGGCCGGTCCCGACGCCGGGGAGCGCGAGCTCGGCCACGCCCTGTCGGTCGCGCAGGCCGACTTCGTGCACGCGCTGCCGCAGGGCGCGGACACCCAGGTCGGCGAGCAGGGCCTGAGCCTGTCCGGCGGCCAGCGGCAGCGGCTCGCCCTGGCCCGCGCGGTCGTGGGGCGGCCGAGGTTCCTGGTCCTCGACGACCCGCTGTCGGCGCTCGACGTCCACACCGAGGCGCTGGTCGAGGCGGCACTGCGGCGCGTCCTGAAGGACACCACCGCCCTGGTGGTGGCCCACCGCCCGTCGACGGTGCTGCTCGCGGACCGCGTCGCCCTGCTCTCCGGCGGCCGCATCGCCGCCGTGGGCACCCATCAGGAACTGCTGCGGGACAACGCCGAGTACGCGTGGCTGATGTCGGGGGGATCCCAGTGAGTACGCAAGGCCTCGACGACTTCGACCAGGACACGCTGCCCACGGCGCCCGGCGCGACCCGGCGGCTGCTGCGGTCGCTGCTCGCGCCGCGGCGCGGCCGGGTCGCGCTGGCCGCCGTGCTGCTGCTCCTGCAGCAGGCCGCCGTCCAGACGGGCCCGCTGCTCGTGGCGTACGCCATCGACTCGGCCGTGCCCGCCGTGCGCAAGGACGACTACGGCCCGCTGATCGCCGTCGGCGTCGGCTACGGCCTGTCCGCGGCGCTCTCCGGCGTGCTCCAGTACGCCTTCATCCTGGCCTCGGCGCGGGTGAACCAGGACGTGCTGCTCGATCTGCGCGGGCGGATCTTCCGGCACGCGCAGGCGCTCAGCGTGGACTTCCACGAGCGGTACACGTCCGGGCGGCTGATCTCCCGGTCCACGACGGACGTCGAGTCGCTGCGCGAGCTGCTCAGCGAGGGCCTCCAGGAGCTGCTCACGGTCGTCCTGTCCTTCGTCTACATCGCGGCGCTGCTGCTCTGGCTCGACCTCGGCCTCGGCGCGGTCGCGGTGGCCTCGTTCGTGCCGCTGTACCTGCTGATCCGGCTCTTCCAGCACCGCGCGGCCAAGGTGTACCGGGTCCGCTCCACGGCGATCGCCGCCGTGATCGTGAAGTTCACGGAGACGATGAACGGCATCCGGCCGGTGCGGGCCTTCCGGCGCGAGCGGGCCAACGACGAACGGTTCGCCGCCCTGAACCGGGAGCACGAGCGCGTGAACGGCGACGCGCTCCTGGAGATGGCCCGTTACGTGGTGGGCTCGCGGCTCGTCGCCAACACCTCGGTGGCCGGAATCGTCCTGTGGGGCGCCTACCGCGTCGCCGAGGGCACCCTCGCCCTCGGTGTCCTCGCGGCGGCCGTGCTGTATCTGCGGCGCCTGTACGACCCGATCGACCGGCTCGGGATGTTCCTCAACTCCTACCAGTCGGCGGCGGCGTCCCTGGAGAAGATCGCGGGGCTGCTCGCACAGACGCCGACCGTGCCGGAGCCGGAGCAGTCGGCCGCGCGCCCGCTGCCCGAGCCGGCCGGTGAGCACCCGGGCCGCACGGTCGTGTTCGACGGCGTGCGGTTCGCGTACCGGACGGGCGGCGAGGTCCTGCCGCGCTTCGACCTCACGCTGCCCGCCGGGCAGACCGTCGCCGTCGTCGGCTCCACGGGCGCGGGCAAGTCGACGCTCGCCAAGCTCCTCGCCCGGTTCTACGACCCCACCGAGGGCCAGGTCCTGCTCGACGGCGTCGACCTGCGCGAGCTCGCGACGGCCGACCTCAGACGCGGCGTCGTGATGGTCACGCAGGAGGCGTTCCTGTTCTCCGGCACGGTCGCGGAGAACATCGCGATCGGCCGCCCGGAGGCCACCCGCGAGGAGGTCGAACGCGCCGCGAAGGCGATCGGCGCCCACGACTTCATCGCGGCCCTGCCCGACGGCTACGACACGGACGTGCGCAAGCGGGGCGGCCGCATCTCGGCCGGGCAGCGCCAGCTCGTGGCGTTCGCCCGCGCGCTGCTCGCGGACCCGGCCGTGCTGATCCTCGACGAGGCCACCAGCTCCCTGGACATCCCCGGGGAGCGGGCCGTGCAGCGGGCGATGGACACGGTCCTGCACGGCCGCACGGCGGTCGTGATCGCCCACCGCCTGTCCACGGTGGAGATCGCCGACCGCGTCCTGGTCATGGAACACGGCCGCGTGGTCGAGGACGGCACCCCCGCCGAACTGATCGCGTCCACGGGCCCCTTCGCCCAACTCCACAAGGCCTGGCGAGAGAGCCTGGTGAGCTGACCTCAGCCGGTACGAGGGCGCACCCGGAGCTGGAGCGCGCCCCGAGCTGGAGCGCGCCCCGAAGGGGCGCGGGGAACTGCGCGCCCAGCCACCGACAACCGGCAAGCGGACGGCCGAGGGCAACCCCCCTTTGCGCCGCATAACGGACGCCCGAACCCACGCACCGGACGTATTCCAGCCAAAGTACGCCAACTGAATGACATGTACCTGTCTCGAATGGCACTCTTCCCCTCACCAGTCGCACAGGAGCTCACGCACCGGCGGCTCCCGCGCGCGGCGCGTCCCCCCAAGCGGCGCGGCGCGCGCCAGGCACCACGTACTGCCCTGCTCTGCCCGGCCGGTCACCCGCCGCCGGGTCGCCACAGGCCACGCACCCCCGTGGCCGCGCAGAAGGAGTCCGTGTTGAGCACATCCCCCACATCCCGCAGAACCCCCTCCCACCGGCGTGCCACCGCCATCGGCGCGTTCGTCGCCGCCGCCGCCCTGCTCGGCGTGACCGTCCAGGCCACCACCGCGTCGGCCGACCAGGCAGCGGCCGGGACCAAGGCCAACGCCGGTGCCCTGCCGCAGCAGCTCTCCCCGTCGCAGCGGGCCGAGCTGATCCGCGCGGCGGACGCCTCGACCGCCGCCACCGCCGAGCGCATCGGCCTCGGCGCGAAGGAGAAGCTGGTCGTCCGCGACGTCATCAAGGACCGCGACGGCACCACGCACACCCGCTACGAGCGCACCTACGCCGGGCTCCCCGTCCTCGGCGGCGACCTCGTCGTCGCCACCGCCAGGTCGGGTGCGGTCAAGGACGTCAACCGCGCCTCGAAGGCCCGCCTCACGGGCCTCGGCACGAGCGCCGACGTCAAGGCGGCGAGCGCCGAGAAGCAGGCCCTCGGCGTCTCCAGGGCGGACGGCTCCACCAAGCTCAAGGCGTCCCAGAAGCCGCGCAAGGTCATCTGGCTCGGGGACAGCAGGGGCGGTGCCCCGAGGCTCGCCTACGAGACGGTGGTCGGCGGCTTCCAGAAGGACGGCACGCCGAACGAGCTGCACGTGGTGACCGACGCCAGGACCGGCAAGAAGCTCGGCGAGTGGCAGGGCGTCCACGAGGGCACCGGCAACACGCAGTACAGCGGCCAGGTCCAGCTCACCACGCAGCAGTCGGGCTCGCAGTACACGCTCACCGACACCGCGCGCGGCAACCACAAGACGACCAACCTCAACCGCAGCACGTCCGGCAACGGCACCCTGTTCTCGGGCCCGGACGACATCTGGGGCAACGGCCAGGCCTCCAACGCCGAGACCGCGGGCGCGGACGCCCACTACGGCGCGGCCCTGACCTGGGACTACTACAAGACCGTGCACGGCCGCAACGGCATCAAGAACGACGGCCGCGGCGCCACCTCACGCGTGCACTACGGCAACAACTACGTCAACGCGTTCTGGCAGGACTCCTGCTTCTGCATGACGTACGGCGACGGCTCGGGCAACTCCAAGCCGCTCACCTCCATCGACGTGGCCGCCCACGAGATGACCCACGGCGTCACCTCCGCGACCGGCAACATGACGTACAGCCGCGAGCCCGGCGGCCTGAACGAGGCGACCAGCGACATCTTCGCGGCCGCCGTCGAGTTCAACGCCAAGAACGCCTCGGACGTCGGCGACTACCTGGTCGGCGAGAAGATCGACATCCGCGGCAACGGCACGCCGCTGCGCTACATGGACAAGCCCTCCAAGGACGGCTCGTCGCTGGACAACTGGCGCAGCACCGCCGGGAACGTGGACGTCCACTACTCCTCCGGCATCGCCAACCACTTCTTCTACCTGCTGAGCGAAGGCAGCGGGAAGAAGGTCGTCAACGGCGTCTCGTACGACTCGCCGACGTATGACAACAAGCCTGTGACCGGAATCGGCATCGACAAGGCCGCCAAGATCTGGTTCAGGGCACTCACCACGAAGTTCACCACGACCACCAACTACGCGGCGGCGCGCACCGGCACGCTGGCCGCCGCCGGCGAGCTCTACGGCACGTCGAGCGCCGAGTACACCGCGGTCGCCAACGCCTGGGCGGCCGTCAACGTCGGCGCACGCCCCTAGCCGACGCGGTCGGCGCCGCTCCGGGGAGCCCGGAACCACCAACCCTCCGGGGCGGCGCCGCAGTTCACCGCGTCAACGCATCCGGCGGTCCGTTCACGCGGTGTTCGCATGGCGGACCTTGACCATCGGCCAACGGACGCAATCTGGCCAACATTCGGTCAAGGTCCTGACATGTACCTGGCTCAAATGGCACGCTGCTCACGCACGGCACACCAGTTCATCCGCACAGCACCAGTTCGGCCCGGGTGGTCCCCCATGCCATCCGGGCCTTCACACAAGGAGCATGCGTGACCCCCCACATATCGAAGCGTTCCACTCTGGCCATCGCCACCGCCGTCGCCGCCGGAGCGCTGCTCACCGCCGGAATGACCACCGGCGCCTCCGCACAGCCCGACACGGCCAGAGCCGCCGCAACGGCCCCCGCCGCCGCGCCCGCCCAGCTCTCCGCCACCGCCCGCGCCGACCTGCTCCAGGGCGCCGGGGAGAAGGCCGCGGCCACCGCCGACCGCATCGGCCTCGGCGCGAAGGAGAAGCTGGTCGTCCGCGACGTCGTCAAGGACCGCGACGGCACCACGCACACCCGCTACGAGCGCACCTACGCCGGACTGCCCGTCCTCGGCGGCGACCTCGTCGTCCACACCGCGAAGGACGGCTCGGTCAACGGCGTCAGCAAGGCGACCAAGGCCGCCATCAAGGTCGCGTCCACCGACGCGAAGCTGGCCCCGAAGTCCGTGGCCGCCTCCGCCAAGTCGACCGCCGCGAAGACCGGCGACACCGCGAAGGCCGACCCGCGCGCGCCGCGCAAGGTCATCTGGGCCGCCGAGGGCACGCCCACGCTCGCCTACGAGACGGTCGTCACCGGCGTGCAGAAGGACGGCACGCCGAGCGAGCTGCACGTCATCACCGACGCGGCCACCGGCAAGAAGCTGTACCAGTACCAGGCCATCGAGACCGGCACCGGCAACAGCCAGTACAGCGGCAAGGTCACGGTCGGCTCCGTCAAGAGCGGCAGCACCTTCCAGCTGACCGACTCCGGGCGCGGCAACCACAAGACGTACGACCTGAACCACGGCTCCAGCGGCGGCAAGCTCTACACCGACGCCGACGACGTCTGGGGCACCGGCAAGCCCTCCAACACCCAGACCGCCGCCGTCGACGCCGCCTACGGCGCGGGCCTCACCTGGGACTACTACAAGTCCGTGCACGGCCGCAGCGGCATCAAGGGCGACGGCAAGGGCGCCACGTCCCGCGTGCACTACGGCAACGCCTACGTCAACGCGTTCTGGCAGGACTCCTGCTTCTGCATGACGTACGGCGACGGCGAGGGCAACGCCAAGCCCCTCACCTCCATCGACGTGGCCGCCCACGAGATGACCCACGGCGTCACCTCGGCCACCGGCAACATGGAGTACAGCGGTGAGTCCGGCGGCCTGAACGAGGCCACCAGCGACATCTTCGCCGCCGCCGTCGAGTTCAAGGCCAACAACAGCCTGGACAAGGGCGACTACCTGGTCGGCGAGAAGATCGACATCAACGGCGACGGCACCCCGCTGCGCTACATGGACAAGCCCTCCAAGGACGGCTCGTCGCTCGACTACTGGAGCAGCAACGCCGGCAACGTCGACGTCCACTACTCCTCCGGCATCGCCAACCACTTCTTCTACCTGCTGAGCGAGGGCAGCGGCCAGAAGACGATCAACGGCGTCTCGTACGACAGCCCGACCAAGGACGGCTCCAAGGTCACCGGCATCGGGCGCGACAAGGCCGAGAAGATCTGGTTCAAGGCCCTGTCGACGTACTTCACCTCGACCACGAACTACGCGCAGGCGCGCAAGGACACGGTGAAGGCCGCGAGCGACCTGTACGGCGCCACCTCCGCCGAGGCGAAGGCGGTTGCCGCCGCCTGGACCGGCGTGAACGTCAAGTAACCCTGTGAGCCGGGCGGCACTCGGGGAGACCCCCTGGGTGCCGCCCGTACCATTTTTGCTGCTGAATCTGCGGGTTCGTTGTGGCTGGTCGCGCAGTTCCCCGCGCCCCTTTCAGGGGCGCTCTTACTTAGCGCATCAAGACGCCCGCCGCCTCCCCCGTCACCTCCGACGGCACGGCCACCAGGCCGAGTTCCGCGCCGTTCGCCAGGAGGCGGTGGGACGGCAGGATGCGGACCGTGTAGCCGAAGGGGCCGGTGCGGTCCAGGGCCAGGGGGCCCTCGTACAGCAGACGGCCCTCGGCGTCGGGGGCGCCGGTGGGCTTCAGGGGCACCGGGGTGGCGTCGGCGATGTGGTCCTCGGGGTCGACGCGGCCCGCGATGGCCTGCACCTCGACGTCGTCGCAGGACAGCTCGCCGAGCCGGACGCGCACCCGCAGCGCGAGGGTCGCGCCGAGCTCCGCGGTGGTGCCCACGGCGGTGGCCTCGACGTGGTCGACGGCGACGCCCGGCCAGGCCGCGCGGACCCGGTTCTTCCACGCGGCGAACCCGGTGGCGGCGTCCGCGTCGAGCACGCGGTGGGAGCGCGCGGCGGGCACGTACAGGCGCTCCACGTACTCCCGCACCATGCGCCCGGCGAGGACCTTCGGGCCGAGCCGGGTCAGGGTCCGGCGCACCATCTCGATCCAGCGGTCGGGCAGGCCTTCGGGCCCGTGCTCGTAGAAGCGGGGGGTGACCCGCCGCTCCAGGAGGTCGTACAGGGCGGCCGCCTCCAGGTCGTCGCGGCGGTGGTCGTCGGTGGCCGAGCCGTCGGCGGTGGGGATCGCCCAGCCGAAGTCGGGCTCGAACCACTCGTCCCACCAGCCGTCCAGGACCGACAGGTTGAGGCAGCCGTTGAGCGCGGCCTTCATGCCGGAGGTGCCGCAGGCCTCCAGGGGGCGCAGCGGGTTGTTCAGCCATACGTCGCAGCCCGCGTACAGCTTCTGCGCCATCGCCATGCCGTAGTCGGGCAGGAAGACGACGCGGTGGCGCACCCGCGGGTCGTCGGTGAAGCGCACCAGGTCCTGGATGAGCCGCTTGCCGCCGTCGTCGGCCGGGTGCGCCTTGCCCGCGACGACGATCTGCACGGGCCGCTCGGGACGCGTGAGCAGCTCCAGGAGCCGGTCCTGGTCGCGCAGCATCAGCGTAAGGCGCTTGTACGAGGGCACGCGCCGGGCGAAGCCGATGGTGAGGACGTCCGGGTCGAGGACCTCGTCGATCCAGCCGAGCTCGGCGGTGGCGGCGCCGCGCTGGCGCCAGGACGCGTGCAGCCGGCGGCGCACCTCGTCCACGAGCTGGGCGCGCAGCTCGCGGCGCAGCTGCCAGATGTCGGCGTCCTGGATGTCGGCGACGGCGTCCCAGCGCTCGGAGCCGCCGACGGACAGGGCGTGGTCGGTGCGGCGCGCGCCGATCTGCCGGGCGCCGAGCCGGAACACCTCGGGAGCCACCCAGGTGGGTGCGTGCACGCCGTTGGTGACGGAGGTGATCGGCACCTCCTCGGGGTCGAACCCGGGCCACAGGCCCTGGAACATCTCCCGGCTGACCTTGCCGTGCAGCGTGGAGACGCCGTTGGCGCCGCGGGCCAGGCGCAGCCCCATCACGGCCATGTTGAACACGTTGGCGTCGCCGCCCGGATAGGTCTCCATGCCCAGGCGCAGTATCAACTCGACGTCGATGCCCGGCAGTTCGGCTTCGGGGCCGAAGTGGTGGGCGACCAGCTCGCGGTCGAAGCGGTCGATCCCGGCGGGCACCGGTGTGTGGGTGGTGAAGACGGTGCCGCCGCGCACCGACTCCAGGGCGCCCTCGAAGGCGAGCCCGCCCTGGACCAGTTCGTGGACGCGCTCCAGGCCGAGGAAGCCCGCGTGGCCCTCGTTGGTGTGGAAGACCTCGGGCGCGGGGTGTCCGGTGAGGCGGCAGTAGGTGCGCACGGCCCGGACGCCGCCGATGCCGAGCAGCATCTCCTGGAGCAGCCGGTGCTCGCTGCCGCCGCCGTAGAGCCGGTCGGTGACCTCGCGGGCGCCGGGGTCGTTCTCCTCGACGTCGGAGTCCAGCATCAGCAGCGGCACGCGGCCGATCTGCGCCTGCCAGACGTGGGCGCGCAGGGCCCGGCCGCCGGGCAGCGCGAGGCGCACCAGGGCGGGGGTGCCGTCGGGCTCCCGCAGCAGGGTGAGGGGCAGCTCGTTCGGGTCGAGCAGGGGGTAGTGCTCCTGCTGCCAGCCGTCGCGGGTGAGGGACTGCCGGAAGTAGCCGTGCCGGTAGAGCAGCCCGACGCCGATGAGGGGCACGCCGAGGTCGCTGGCCGCCTTCAGGTGGTCGCCCGCGAGGATGCCGAGGCCTCCGGAGTACTGCGGCAGGGCGGCCGTGACGCCGAACTCCGGCGAGAAGTAGGCGACGGCGGCGGGCAGGTCCGATCCGGGCGGGTCGGGCGGCTCGGCCTGCCGCTCCTGGTACCAGCGGCGGCCGGTGACGTACTCGCGCAGGTCGTCGGCGCTCTCGCCGAGGCGGCGCAGGAAGTCCTCGTCGGCGGCCAGCTCGGCGAGGCGGGCCGCGGGCACGGAGCCGAGCAGGCGCACGGGGTCGCCGCCCGATGCCTCCCACAGGGCCGGGTCGACGTCGCGGAAGAGGTCACGGGTCCCGGTGTGCCAGGACCAGCGCAGATTGCGGGAGAGTTCGCTGAGCGGGGCGAGGGCGGCGGGCAGGACGGGACGTACGGTGATGCGACGGATGGCTTTCACGGCGGCACCTCTGTCGGAGGACGTACGTGACCCATCGACGGTAGGGGGTCGGGCCGCCCCGCCACCACGGGACCGTGAACTTGCCCGGGACAAAGGCAAGTCGTGACCGCCGCGGGCGCGGGGGTCAGGGCGCGTTCCCGGAGACGACCTTGCCCTCCGCGGTCGTGGTGAAGACGGCGCCGCCGGCGTAGAGCGGATGCCGGAACGTGGCGAAGGGGTCCGTCCTCCCCGTGGGTCCCGCCTTCGGGATGTCCTTGGTGCGCAGGGTGTCGACGTCGCCGTCGAGGCGCAGGCCGCGGATCTCGAACGCGCCCGCGGACAGCACCCGGTCGCCCGCGAGCGCCAGCGTGACCAGGTCGTCGGGGGCGCCGTAGCGCCAGCGGCGCTTGCCGGTGCGCCAGTCGTAGGCGCTCAGCTCGTGCTCGATGACGGCGTCGGGTTCGGGGCTGTCGCTCGCCACGACGAGCACGCCCGCCGGGCCGAGCACCGGACGCGGGCCCGAGGGGCGCACGCCGGGCGCGAGGACGCGCCGGGTGCGCAGGGTCGCGGGGTCGAGGTCACGCACGCCCGCGCGCCCCCGGCCCCAGCACACCAGCGACGGGCCGCGCAGCATCAGGTCGTCACAGGGCACGGACGCGGTGCGGGCGGTGGAGCCGGTCCGCGCGTCCAGGCGGACGACACCGCCCTTCTCCAGGGCCGTGAACACCCGCCCGCCGTCGACGACCAGCGGCCCCGCCGTCTTGGGCAGCGGCTTGGACCGCCACAGCTCGCGGCCGTCGGACGCGGCACGGGCCCGGACGACGGAGCCGGGCCCGCCGCCCGGGGTGGGGCCGCCGGGGCGGAACTCGACGGCGTAGACGACGTCCTTGGCGTACGCGAGCGCGAGGATGCCCCGGCCGGTGGGCGCCGCCTTGCGCCAGCGTTCCGTGCCGGACGCCACGTCGACCTTGGTGACGCCGAGTTCGCTCGGTACGTAGACGGCGCGGCCGGTCGCGTCGGCCTCGGGCGGCACCGCCTGGATGCCGGTCAGCCCGTCCGCGCGGCCGCGGAAGCCGCGCGTCGTCCAGCGGTGGTGCCCGTTCGCCGCGTCGAAGCCCGCGGCCGCGCCCTTGCCGTCGCGGCACACCAGGGTGGCGTCGGCCAGGACGCAGCCGTCGCCCCGGTCGTCCAGGCCCGCGGGGCGCGCCACGGACCAGGGCTTCCAGCCCTCGGGCCGGGCGGCGGCGCGCAGGCCGTCGGGGCCGTGGTCGCCGGTGCGGTGCGCGTCGCCGTACTCGGACACGACGAGCGGGCCCCGCTCGCCGCCGCCGGACGGGCCGGCCGGGGAGCCGGAGGCACCGGCTTCGCGGCCCCCGCCGTCTCCGCCGCCTCCGCCGCCGCCGCCCGGCAGGAGTACGGCGGCGAGCGTCACGGCGGACACGGTCAGCGCGGCGGCGGCGATCCACACCCACCGGCGGCGCGCGGGCCCGGACGCCGGGGAGCCGGGCCCGCGCGCGGGGGCGACGGGCGGGGCCTGCGGCGCGGGGGCGGGGGCGCGGCCCGCTCCCGCGCCGCTTCCGGTCACCGTGTCGGCCGCCGCGAACTCCCCCTCCGCCGCCTCCCGTTCGCACCGCTCCACGGCCTCGCGGTGCTCGGCGAACAGGGACAGGACCTCGGCCGGCCAGGGCACCGCCGCCGACGGCCCTTCGAGGCGGGCCGCGAGCTCCGCGGCGGTCGGACGGTCCGCGGGCGCGGGTGCCAGACAGGCCGCCACGGTCTCCCGCAGGCCGTCGTCGCGCGGCACCCCGGACAGATCGGCGTCGCCCTGGGTGATGCGGAAGATGACGGAGGCGATCTCCGGGTCGTCGAAGGGGCCGCGTCCGCTCGCCGCGTACGCGAGCACGGCTCCGAGGGCGAACACGTCGGAAGCGGGCACCACCGCGTGGCTGCCCAGGAGCTGTTCGGGCGCCAGATAGCCGGGCGTGCCCACGATCATGCCCGCGGTGGTGAGCGCCGTCGCGTCGAAGGCCTGCGCGATGCCGAAGTCGATGAGCCGCGGCCCGTCCGGGGCGAGCAGGACGTTGCCGGGCTTGAGGTCGCGGTGCAGGACCTGTGCGAGGTGCACGGTGCCGAGGGCCTGGGCGAGCCGGGCGCCGAGCGCGCGCACCGCGCCGACGGGCAGCGGGCCGCAGCGCCGCACGGTCTGCCCGAGGGCGGGCCCGGCCACGTACTCCGTGGCGAGCCACGGCACCTCGGCGTCCGCGTCGCCGTCGAGGAGGGCGGCGGTGCCGGGCCCCGACACGGCCCGGGCGGCGGCTATCTCCCGGCGGAAGCGGACCCGGAACTCGTGGTCGATGTCGAGGTCGGAGCGCACGGTCTTCACGGCGACGAGCGGCGTGCCCGGCCGGGACCGCGCGAGGAAGACCTCCCCCATGCCGCCCGCGCCGATGCGGGCGAGCAGCCGGTACGGGCCGACGTGGCGCGGCGGCCCGGTCAGCGGTGCGAGCACGGGGACTCCTCGGGGGTCGGGTCTGGGAGGGAACCGGGGCGTCCCGGGGCTCGGGCCCGGCGGCTCCGCGTGGCAGGCGGGTGTTCAGGAGGGGATGCGGACGGAGACGACCGTGCCCTGGTCGTACACGATCGTCGCGACCCCGCCGAGCGGCAGGACCGTCGGCGCCCGCAGCTGGTCGGCGATGACCGTGCCGGGGTCGCTGCTCCGCTTCGGCGCGCGGTCGCCCGGCGCGCCCGGCACCCGCAGGGTGCGCACCGCGCCGGACGCGGTGAGCGGCACCGTGCGCAGGGTGGTGTTGTCGGCGACGAGCGCGCGGTCGCCGATGAGCAGCGGCGCCGAGGAGATCATCCGCACGATCCGGTCCTCGGCGACGGACAGGGGCTCCTTGCGGGTGACCCGGCCCTTCGCCGTCTCGGCGACGAGGAGCTTCGCCCCCTCCGTGTCGTACGCGAGGGCGCTGCCGGGCCCGACGGCGGTGACGACGACGTCCGGCGGCACCGTTCCGTCCGGCCTCACCTGCGGCGCCTTGAAGGCGAACGCGCCCTCGGCGGCCAGGGTTTCGGCGTCGAGCCGGGTCACCCGGGTGCCCGTGTCCTCGGTGGCGTCGTCGAAGCCGGAGCCGCTGGTCACCACGGCCGGGCACAGGATCTGCCCGCCCACGGCCATCACGCCGCGGCACTGCTCGCCGTCGTAGGCCTTGCCGCGGCGGGCGCCCGTCCCGGCGTCGAGGGCGACCAGGCCCTGCTTCGCCCAGGCGTAGACCCGGCCGTGCCGGGCGACCTCCGCGCCGTACGTGCCGTTCTGCTCGGCGCCGGACAGCTCGTCGGTGCTGAGCGGCGCGGTCCACCGGGGCGCGCCGCCGCCCAGCGGGTACGCGAGGAGCACCGCTCCCTGGGGGCCGCCGTCGGCGTACGGCTTGGCCTCGGCGGTGACCAGGAGCAGGCCGTCGCCGAGCAGGGCACGGGTGAAGTACCTGCCCTCCGGCGGGCGCGCGGACCAGCGCACGGCGCCGGACGCGGAGTCGCGCACCTGGAGACGCCCCTCGCGGGCGATGACGGAGGTCCCGCCGCGCACGACGGGGGCCAGGGAGTCGCCCGGCACGAACAGCTTCCCGGAGGGGCTCACATAGGCCTCGCCCCCGGTGCCCCCGTCATCGCCGGTGCGCCCGTCGGAGGCCCACCGGCGCTTGCCGTCGGACGCGCCGATCGCTTCGTACGTGCCGTCGGTGAGCAGGCAGACGACGGCGCGGGTGTCGGCGGCGCAGTTCATCGGCGCGTGCGAGAAGGAGCCGCGCCACGGCTTCCAGCCCTTGGGGCGCTGCTGCGGGTACTGCGGGACGAGGCCGCTGCGGTCGTCGGTGCCCTCCTTGTCCACGCCCGCGGCGGCGATCAGCCGGGCGGGCGGCAGGGTGCTGGACGGGGCGGCGCCGGGGCGGGCCGCGCCGCCCTTCGCACCGTCGGCGCCGTCGCCGCCGGAGTCGGGGCCGAGCAGCGCGAGCAGGGCGCCCGCGGCACCGCCCGCCACGGCCACGGCGGCCACGACGGCGAACGCGGTACGGCGGCCGCGCCGCCGGGGCACGCCGGGCGCGGTGGCCGCCGAGGGCGCGGCGGCGCCCATGGTGGGCAGCTCGTGGGCGGCCGGGGCGCCGGGCCCGGCGGGGGTGTTCAGGGCGGTGGGCGTCCACGTGGGCGTGGGCTCTCCGGCGGGCTCACCGCCGGGCGGCGCGGCGGACGGGGCGGCGGGCGGGGCGGCGGGCGGGGCGGGCAGGGGCAGCAGCGGCCGCCCCGCGGCGCAGAGTTGCTCGGCGTCGCGCCGCGCCTCGGCGACGGCCGCCGCGACGGGCGGGGGCCACGCGAAGCCGGGGCCGTCCGCTCCGCCGAGGCCCGCGAGGCGCCCGGCGAGCTCCTCGGGGCCCGGCCGCGCGGCCGGGTCCACGACCAGGCAGGCGGCGAGGACCTCGCGCAACTCCGCGGGCACGGCGTCGAGTTCGGCCTCGGCACGCGACACCCGGTACAGGACGGCGGCCACGGGCCCGTCGCCGAACGGGTCGCGTCCCACGGCCGCGTACACGAGGACGGAGGCGAGGCAGAAGACGTCGGACGCGGCCACCACGTGCCGTCCGCCCGCGACGTGTTCGGGCGACATGAAGCCGGGGGTGCCGACGAGCAGCCCGGTGGCGGTCATCGTGGTGGCGCCGGGGGTGCGGGCGACACCGAAGTCGATGAGCTTGGGCCCTTCCGGGCCGATGAGGACGTTGGCGGGCTTCAGGTCGCGGTGCAGCGCCCCGGCGGCGTGCACGGCGGCCAGGGCCCGGGCCATGGCGGTGCCGAGCGCGGCGACGGCGGGCACGGGCAGCGGGCCGTGCCGCCGCACCGCCTCGGCGAGGGTGGGCCCGGCCACGTACTCCGTGGCGAGCCAGGGCTGTTCGGCGTCGGCGTCACCGGCGACGAGCCGGGCGACGTACGGGCTGGTGACGGAGCGGGCGACGGCGATCTCGCGCCGGAAGCGGGCCCGGAAGGCGGGCTCCTCCGCGAGGTCCCGCCGGACGGCCTTGACGGCGACGAGCTCGTCCGGGTCGTAGGGGGTCCGGGGGCCGCCCTGGGCGGTGGGGTCCGGGGCCGCGGCGGGATCCGGGGCCGCGGCGGGGCCCGGGACCGCGGTGGGCTCCGCGGACCCGGGGGCGTCCTGCGGCACGCCCAGGAACACCTCGCCCATGCCGCCCGCGCCGAGCCGGGCGACGATCTCGTACGGTCCCGTCCGGCGCGGGGAGGTGTCCCTCAACTGACCGATCATTCCGCCCCGTCCCCCTGTGCCCCTGTTGCCCGGTAGCTGTCGCGTCCGCGCTCGGCACGGGCGGTCGTACCGCCGTCACCTCACGAAACGCCCCGGCAGATTACTCGGTTCACCGGGGGGCGGCAGTCAGGAGGGCGGACCGGGCGGGAACGGCACGTCCGCGAGGACCGGCACGACCCAGCTCTCCTCGTATTCCAGGTGGGCGGTGAGGAGCCGCGCCAGGGTGTCGAACTCCGTGAGGAACGCCTCGGGGTCGGCGGTCGTGACGTCGTCGAGCAGCGCGAGGAGGCGTTCCTTCACGCGGGCCATCTCGCGGTGCTCCGCGCCGAGCCGGGCGAGGGGTTCGCGCAGGTGGGGGTGGTGTTCCACGACGCCGGGGAAGACGTGCTCGTCCTCGGCGGTGTGGTGGAAGGTGAGCGCGTCGCAGAACTCCAGGCAGCGCTGGCGGATCTGCAGGCCGAGGCCGGGCGCGGGCGGTGCGGCGGGACCCTGGTGGGCGGCACGGGCGGCGAGGTGCGCCGCGGCCTCGGCCCGGAGGTGGCCGAGCTGCTCGCGCAGCCAGTCGTGGACCTCCAGGAGCTTGTCGGCGAGGGTGCGGACCTCGCGGGGGCGCGGGGTGCCGGTGGGTGTGGGAGTGGGCGTGGGCGTGGACATGCGGAAGGGATCTCCAGACAGGGTGGCGCGTCCGCGCGTGTGTGACGGACCGACGGACGCGGTGAAGAGGGGAAGAAGGGGAAGGTCGTGCGCGGGCGCGGCCCGGACCCCGGGAAAGGGGCGTGGGTACGCGGCCGCGGCGACTGCGTCGGGTACGGGGCTGCGCCGATCCGGCGGGTACGGAGCTGTGCCGTTCCCTCGGGTACGGGGCTACGCCGATCCGGCGGGTACGGCGCTGCGCCGGGTACGCGGCTGCGTCAGCCGCAGCGCGGCGACGCGATACGAAGTGAACGCAAGGTCATGTCCCTTGGTGAAGGTGCTCGCCCGGTCGGAGGCCCGCCCACTGCTCTTCGGCCCACGCCACGCGGCACGCGCACCATTACAGACACCGGTCCCGCGCCCTGTCAACGCGGGACCGGTGTGCCGTACGGCACGCGGCGCAGGCCGTACGCGCGCTCAGCGGCAGGCCGCCGCGATCGCCGCCGTGTCCCAGTAGAACGGCCGCACCTCGCGGATCCTGCCCTCCTCCACGGTGATGGCCTGGAGGATGGGGAAGGCGAGTGCGCGGCCGGTGGCCCGGGCGCGGGCGTGGATGTCGCTGTGCACGCAGACCGTCCGGCGCGTTCCGGTGCCGCCGTCCGCGAGGAACTCCTGCCGCACGATGTCGAACCGGTCCCAGGTGTCGGCCATCGCGAGGAAGAACCGCTCCAGGCCCTCGTGCCCCCGCCAGGTGCCGCCGTACGGCAGGCCGTCGGCCTGGTGCAGGACGACGTCGGGCGCGAAGTGGGGCGCGAGCGGGGCGAAGGACGCGCGGCCGGGGCCGCCCGCGGCCAGATAGCGGGTCTCGGCGGCGTACATGGCGGTCAGCACGGAGCGGGCGTCGACGGGTGACGCGCTGGCGGCCGAAGCGGCAGACGCGGTGGGTGGCGGGGCGAGTGACGCGGTGGGTGGCGTGGTGGTCATGGGGCGAGGGTGCCCCGTGGCCGCGCCGCGCGCTGGCGGTCCTCGGACACACACCTCGGCCGGGCGCCGCAGCCCGGCACCTCCGCGCCCCGGCGCGCGGGCCCCGCGCCCACGGGCGGGTCGGCGCCCGCCCCGCCCCTGGCCGGATTCCGGACTCCGGCCGGGGCGGGGCGGGTTGCCGCCCTGGGCCCTCACTGATCATCGGGGAGACAAAAAACCCAAGTCAATCCTCGGATTTACTACCATGCCCCCAAGACTCAGCTTGGGTTGAGCCGTAACCGGCCAAAGTGCGGGCGATATGACCGATTCCGCCCCGCTATCCGGCTTGTGGCCGTTCACCCGCGCACGAGACGCTGCCCAGCACGCCTGCGGACGACGCAGTGCGCACAGGGCGTCGTCACCAGCCGTTTCCAGGGGAGGGAACGCACCACATGACCAAGCACCACACCAGAACGCGGCGCGGGGCGGGGGCCGTCGCGGCCGCCGCCGCGGTGGGCCTGCTGGCCGCCGTGACCCCGCCGTCGCACGCCGCGTCCGACGCCGGCGGCGAAGGCCGGAGCAGCACGTACATCGTGACGCTCGAGCCGGGCACGAAGTCCACCTCCGGCGCGGGCAAGAGCCTCGCCGAGAAGTACGACGCGCGCATCCAGCACACGTACAGCGCGGCGCTCAACGGCTACGCCGTGCGCGCCACGGCCGCCGAGGCGCGCGAACTCGCGGCCGACCCGTCGGTCACCGGCGTCGTCGCCGACCGGAAGGTCCGGGTGGACCTGGGGGCGCGGGCCGCGGCCCGGCAGCCGAACCCGCCGTCGTGGGGCCTGGACCGCATCGACCAGAAGAGCCTGCCGCTCGACAAGTCGTACACCGCGCCGCGGTCGAAGGGCGCTGGTGTCACCGTCTACGTCATCGACACCGGCGTGCGCACCGCGCACAAGGACTTCGGCGGACGGGCCCGCTCCGGCTGGGACTTCATCGACAACGACGCCGTCGCCCAGGACGCCCACGGGCACGGCACGCACGTGGCCGGAACGGTCGCGGGCACGAAGTACGGCGTCGCCAAGAAGGCCAAGATCGTGGCCGTGCGCGTGCTCGACGAGGAGGGCGGAGGCACCCTCGGCGGCATCATCGCGGGCGTCGACTGGGTGACCAGGAACGCGCGCAAGCCCGCCGTCGCCAACATGAGCATCGGCACCCCGGCCTTCGCCCCGCTGGACGCGGCGGTGCGCAAGTCCATCGCGTCCGGCGTCACCTACTCGGTGGCGGCGGGCAACGAGAGCGAGTCCGCGACGCGCTCCTCGCCCGCCCGGGTCAAGGAGGCCCTGACGGTCGGGGCGTCCGACCGGCGCGACAAGCGCCCCTCCTTCTCCAACTACGGCTCGCGCCTGGACCTGTTCGCCCCCGGCGTGGCGATCAAGTCCGCGTCCAACGCGAGCAACACGGCCACGGCGACGTACTCCGGTACGTCGATGGCGGCACCGCACGTCGCCGGAGCGGCCGCGCTGTACCTCGCCGACCACCGCACGGCGAAGCCCGCCAAGGTCGGCAAGTGGCTCACCGACCGCTCGGCCAAGAACAAGCTGTCGGGAATCGGCGGGGGCTCGCCGAACAGACTGCTGCAAGTTAAGTAGCCCCGACCGGCGGCCCCCGGCAGGAATCCTCACCCCCTGCCGGGGGTCGGGGTCGTAACTCTGCGCGACCCGACACCCAAGCCCCACCTTGGCCCTCGGCCTTCCCTCCAGGCTTCCGCTCAAGTTGCACGTGTATGCCTACGGCAGGGCTCGGCGTGTACCCGAACCGAGACATGCCCTCGCTCGCACAGGCTTGTTGCGCTTCACCCGGACAGTCCACGCTTCAGGGACTCGCGACCTGACGCGGCCCGGACACGCGGCCGCTGCCCAGGGGAGGGAAGGTCGCGTCCAAGGGGAGGGAACCAGCACATGCAGTTGTCACACACGCGTCGTATACGACGGGTGTCGGCCGTCACGGTCGTCGCTCTCGTCGGCGGCTTCGCCGTCGCCGCCCCGTCGTCGCAGGCCGCGCCCGACACCGCCGAGCACGGCTACGTCGTGACCCTGAAGTCGGACACCCGCGCGGCGTCCGCGGAGGGCAGGGACATCGCGGACGAGTACGGCGTGAAGATCAGCCGCACCTACCGCTCGGCGCTCAACGGCTTCGCCGTCAAGGCCAGCGCGGCCGAGGCCCAGCGGCTCGCCGCCGACCCGTCGGTCAGCGCGGTCAGCCCGGACATCACGCTCCACACGGACGCGCGCCAGGTCAACCCGCCGTCCTGGGGCGAGGACCGCATCGACCAGCCCAAGCTGCCGCTCGACCGGACGTTCCGCTATCCGGACTCGGCGGGCGCGGGCGTCACCGTCTACGTCATCGACACCGGCGTGCGCACCACGCACTCGGAGTTCGGCGGGCGCGCCCGCTCCGGCTTCGACTTCGTCGACAACGACCCGATCGCCGAGGACGGCAACGGCCACGGCACGCACGTGGCCGGGACCATCGCGGGCACGAAGTACGGCGTCGCCAAGAAGGCCAAGGTCGTGGGCGTGCGCGTGCTCAACAACCAGGGCTCCGGCACGCTGTCCGGCGTCATCGCGGGCATCGACTTCGTGACCCGCAACGCGCGCAAGCCCGCCGTGGCGAACATGAGCCTCGGCGGCTCCGCCAACGCCCAGCTCGACCAGGCCGTGCGGAACTCCATCAGGTCCGGCGTGACGTACTCCGTCGCGGCCGGCAACTCGGGCCAGCCCGCGAGCGGCACCTCGCCCGCGCGCGTCGCCGAGGCGCTCACGATCGGGGCCACCGACCGCGGCGACACCCGGCCCGCGTTCTCCAACTACGGCCTGAGCGTGGACATGTTCGCGCCCGGCGTGGCCATCAAGTCGGCGTCGAACACCAACGACAACGCCACCGCGACGCTCTCCGGCACGTCGATGGCGGCGCCGCACGTCGCCGGGGCCGCGGCCCTGTACCTCGCCGACAAGCGCACCGCGCCGCCGTCCGAGGTGATGCAGATGCTCGTCAACCGCACCGCGAAGAACCGGCTCATCAACGTGGGCCCCGGCTCGCCCAACCGACTGCTCCAGGTCAAGTCGTGACCGTCGCGTAGTCGGCGTCGCACCGCCGCACCGTGACCCCCGGCAGGCGCACCCCGCCTGCCGGGGGTCCGTCGTTGCCGCGGTGGGGCGGCCGGGTCGCTCGGTTTTCCCGTGACCGGTCTTGTGTATGCCGTTACGCGCGAGTAGTTAACAAAGCGCCGGATTGCCCACCCGAGAAGCGTGGGAAGGCTCCACCGGTACGCGCGTGCTCGCGCCCGTCGTCCCGGACGCGCACGCGCACCCGCGGAACCCCTCCACAGCCGACATCCGCCGACGCGCACGCGGAACAGGAGCGGTCATGCCCGAACCCCGCAAGGACGTAGAGGAGTTCGCCTCCGTGCCGGTCACCGGAAGGATCCCCATCCTCGCCGTCGAGCCCGTGGTGCTCTGCGGCCGACGCCCGGCCAAGGCCGTCGTCGGCGAGACGTTCCAGGTCAGCGCCACCGTGTTCCGCGAAGGCCACGACGCGGTCGCCGCGAACGTGGTGCTGCGGGACCCGGCCGGACGCGCGGGCCCCTGGACCCCGATGCGCGAGCTGGCGCCGGGCACCGACCGCTGGGGCGCCGACGTCACGCCCGACGCGCACGGCGACTGGACGTTCGCCGTGCAGGCGTGGAGCGACCCGGTGGCCACCTGGCGGCACCACGCGGAGATCAAGATACCCGCGGGCATCGACACCGACCTGGTCCTCCTGGAGGGCACCCGGCTCTACGAGCGCGCCGCCGCCGGGGCGCCGCCCGAGCTGCGCGGCCCCCTGCGGGCCGCCGTCGAGGCGCTGCGCGACCCCGCACGCGCGCCCTCCGCCCGCCTCGCCGGTGCGCTGACCCCGGAGGCGGACGCCGTGCTCGCCGCCCATCCGCTGCGCGAACTCATCACCACCAGTGCGGAGTTCACCCTCCGTGTCGACCGCGAGCGCGCGCTCTTCGGCTCCTGGTACGAGTTCTTCCCGCGCTCGGAGGGCGCGCTGGTCCGCGCGGGCCGGCCACCCGTGTCCGGGACGTTCCGCACGGCCGCGCGGCGGCTCCCGGCGATCGCGGACATGGGCTTCGACATCGTCTATCTGCCGCCCGTGCACCCCATCGGCACGACCTTCCGCAAGGGCGCGAACAACTCCCTGTCGGCCGGGCCGCACGACGTCGGCGTGCCCTGGGGGATCGGCTCCCCCGCGGGCGGCCACGACGCCGTGCACCCGGACCTGGGCACGCTCGACGACTTCGACGCGTTCGTGCGCGAGGCGGGCCGCCTCGGACTCGAAGTCGCCCTGGACTTCGCCCTCCAGTGCTCGCCCGACCACCCGTGGGTGGAGAAGCACCCCGACTGGTTCGCCCACCGCGCGGACGGCTCCATCGCGTACGCGGAGAACCCGCCGAAGAAGTACCAGGACATCTACCCCCTCCACTTCGACCGCGACAGGGCGGGCATCACCGCCGAGACGATCCGGCTGCTGCGCTTCTGGATGGGGCACGGGGTGCGGGTCTTCCGCGTGGACAATCCGCACACCAAGCCCGTCGCGTTCTGGGAGGAGGTCCTCGCCGACATCCACCGCACGGATCCGGACGTCCTCTTCCTCGCCGAGGCGTTCACGCGGCCCGCGATGCTGCGCACCCTCGCCGCGATCGGCTTCCACCAGTCGTACACGTACTTCACCTGGCGCAACGACAAGCGGGAACTGACCGACTACCTCACCGAGCTGTCCACCGAGACCGCGCACTACCTGCGGCCCAACTTCTTCGTGAACACGCCGGACATCCTGCACGCCTACCTTCAGCACGGCGGGCCGCCCGCCTTCGCGGTGCGCGCCGTGCTCGCCGCGACGCTCTCCCCGGCCTGGGGCGTGTACAGCGGCTTCGAGCTGTACGAGAACACTCCGCTGCGCCCCGGCAGCGAGGAGTACCTGCACTCGGAGAAGTACGAGCTGCGCCCGCGCGACTGGGCCGCGGCCGAGCGCGAGGGCCGCACCCTCGCGCCCCTCATCACCCGGCTCAACGCGATACGGCGCGCCAACGCGGCCCTCGCCCGGCTGCGCGGCCTGCACTTCCACGAGGCGGACAACGACGCGGTGCTCGCGTACTCCAAGACCGTGCGGCACCCCGGCGGATCGAACACGGTTCTGGTGGTCGTGAACCTCGACCCCCACCACACCCAGGAAGCCACGGTCTCGTTGAACATGCCACAGCTCGGCCTCGACTGGCACGAGTCCGTGCCGGTGCGCGACGAGCTCACCGGCGAGACCTACCACTGGGGCAGGGCCAACTACGTGCGCCTGGATCCGGGCGTCACGCCCGCGCACGTACTCGTCCTGCGACCGTCCTACCGCTGATCGGAGGGTCACCCACACATGATCGTCAACGAGCCCGTCCCGGACACCTTCGAGGACACTCCCGCGAAGGACCGCGATCCGGAGTGGTTCAAGCGCGCCGTCTTCTACGAGGTCCTGGTCCGCTCCTTCCAGGACAGCAACGGCGACGGCATCGGAGACCTCAAGGGCCTCACCGCCAAACTCGACTACCTCCAGTGGCTGGGCGTCGACTGCCTGTGGCTGCCGCCGTTCTTCAAATCGCCGCTGCGCGACGGCGGTTACGACGTCTCGGACTACACGGCGGTCCTGCCCGAGTTCGGTGACCTCGCGGACTTCGTGGAGTTCGTGGACTGCGCCCACCAGCGGGGCATGCGCGTGATCATCGACTTCGTCATGAACCACACCAGCGACCAGCACCCGTGGTTCCAGGCCTCGCGCAACGACCCCGAGGGCCCCTACGGCGACTACTACGTCTGGGCCGACGACGACAAGCAGTACCAGGACGCCCGGATCATCTTCGTCGACACCGAGGCCTCCAACTGGACCTTCGACCCGGTGCGCAAGCAGTACTACTGGCACCGCTTCTTCTCCCACCAGCCGGACCTCAACTTCGAGAACCCGGCCGTCCAGGAGGAGATCATCTCCGCCCTGCGGTTCTGGCTCGACCTCGGCATCGACGGCTTCCGGCTCGACGCGGTGCCGTACCTCTACGCGGAGGAGGGCACCAACTGCGAGAACCTCCCCCGCACCCACCACCTCCTCAAGCGGGTGCGCGCCGAGATCGACGCCCACTACCCGGACACCGTGCTCCTCGCCGAGGCCAACCAGTGGCCCGAGGACGTCGTGGACTACTTCGGCGACTTCGAGCACGGCGGCGACGAGTGTCACATGGCGTTCCACTTCCCGGTGATGCCGCGCATCTTCATGGCCGTCCGCCGCGAGTCGCGCTACCCCGTCTCGGAGATCCTCGCCAAGACGCCGCGCATCCCCTCGGGCTGCCAGTGGGGCATCTTCCTGCGCAACCACGACGAGCTGACCCTGGAGATGGTCACCGACGAGGAGCGCGACTACATGTACGCGGAGTACGCCAAGGACCCGCGCATGCGCGCCAACATCGGCATCCGCCGCCGACTCGCGCCCCTCCTCGACAACGACCGCAACCAGATCGAGCTGTTCACCGCGCTGCTGCTCTCCCTGCCCGGCTCGCCGATCCTCTACTACGGCGACGAGATCGGCATGGGCGACAACATCTGGCTCGGCGACCGCGACGCGGTGCGCACCCCCATGCAGTGGACACCCGACCGCAACGCGGGCTTCTCGTCCTGCGACCCCGGCCGCCTCTATCTGCCCACGATCATGGATCCGGTCTACGGCTACCAGGTCACGAACGTCGAGGCGTCCATGTCCTCGCCGTCCTCGCTCCTGCACTGGACCCGACGGATGATCGAGATCCGCAAGCAGAACCCGGCGTTCGGCCTCGGCTCGTACACCGAACTGCCCTCGTCGAATCCGGCCGTTCTGGCCTTCCTGCGGGAGGCGCCGTCCACCGGCGCGGACGGCGCGGACGGCGACGGCGCGGACGACCTCGTCCTGTGCGTGCACAACTTCTCCCGCTTCGCCCAGCCGACCGAGCTCGATCTGCGGGTCTTCAACGGCCGCCATCCGGTCGAGCTGATCGGCGGGGTGCGCTTTCCGGCCATCGGTGAACTGCCGTACCTGCTCACCCTGGCGGGGCACGGCTTCTACTGGTTCCGGCTGCGCGAGGACCCGGCGTAAGGTCGCCGTGACAGTGCGGCGAACCCGCCCGCGGCAGGCGTGAGGCACGCCGCACCGGGCACTCGCCCACGGCACGCCTTGCCCGGCACCCCCGGCACCTCCCCTTGACACCCCCCGTCGAGGGCGCGGAAAGGACACGACGCCATGTCGGAAGCCGCCACCCGCCCCAGTGCCCACGCCGGCGCGCTGATCGCGTCGCTCGACCCGCTGCTGCGCGGCTGGCTGCCGCGCCAGCGGTGGTTCGCGGGCAAGGGCCGTCCCGTCACGGGCTTCGAGCTGGCGGCGGCGACCGAACTCCTGCCGCCGGGGGCGGACATCGGCCTCCTGCACCTGCTGGTCCGGGTGCGCCAGCCGCTGCTCGCGGGCCCGGACACGGCGGCCGACCACGAGCTGCCCGCCGACTGCTACCAGCTCCTGATAGGGGTGCGGGCCGAGCTGCCGCCGCCGCTCGCGCCCGCGCTCATCGGCCACGTCACCCAGGGCGCCCTCGCGGGCCTGACCGTGTACGAGGCGCTGCTCGACCCGCGCCTGACCGGGCTGCTCCTGGAGCGCCTGCGGCTGCCGGGGCGGCTCGGCGTGCTGCGCTTCGCGCGGGCCGAGCACAGCGACATACCGCCCGCGCTCGCCCCGCGCACGTGCAGCGTCGAGCAGTCCAACTCCTCGCTCGTGTACGGCGACGCGTTCATCCTGAAGCTGTTCCGCCGGGTGGTGCCCGGCGTCAACCCCGACCTGGAGCTGCCGCTCGCCCTGGCCCGGCGGGGCTGCGCCCGCGTGCCCGCGCCCGCCGCCTGGCTGACGGCCGAGGGCGCCGACGAGCCGCTGGTGCTCGGCGTCCTCCAGCCCTATGTGCGCGGCGCCACCGACGGCTGGGAGCTGGCCCTGAAGGCCCTCGCCAAGGGCGAGGACTTCGGCGCCGAGGCCCGGGCCCTCGGCCGCGCCACCGCCGAGGTGCACGCGGCCCTCGCCACCGCCCTGCCCACCGTCTCGCTCGGCCGCGCCCAGGTGGACCTGCTCGCCCGGGGCATGACGGAGCGCCTGGAGGCGGCCGCCCGCGCGGTGCCCGCCCTGCGCCCGTACGAGCCCGCGCTGCGCACCGCGTACCAGGCGCTCGCCGACCTCGGCACGCACAGCGGCACCGCGTGGACGGCCCAGCGCGTCCACGGCGATCTGCACCTGGGCCAGTGCCTGCGGGCGCCGTCCGGCGCCTGGTCCCTCATCGACTTCGAGGGCGAGCCCGCGCGGCCGCTCGCCGAGCGCCGCATGCCGCAGCCCGCGGCCCGCGACGTCGCGGGCATGCTGCGCTCCTTCGACTACGCCGCCCGCTCGTACCGCCCCTGGTCCCCCGGCTGGGCGGACGCCTGCCGGGCCGCGTACTGCACCGGCTACGCCGACGTCTCCGGCCGTGACCCGCGCACCGAGCCGGTGCTCCTGCGCGCCCACGAGACCGACAAGGCGGTCTACGAGGCGGTCTACGAGGCCCGCCACCGCCCCGACTGGCTGCCGGTCCCGCTGGCCGCCCTCGACCAGCTCGCCGCGGACGCCGCGGGCCCGCGCCGCTCCGGCGACGTCCGCTGACCCCTTGTGCGCCACGCCCTTCGCCCGCCCTTCGGACAGGAGGCCGACTCCGTGACCCGCCGTCCCCGCTCCTCCGCCCCGCAGAACGAACCGGAACCGGAGGTCACACCCCCGCGCAAGCCGGCCGCCCAGCGGACCAAGCCGTCGAAGACGCCGCAGGCGGCGAAGCCCGCCCGGCCGAAGAAGTCGGCCGCCGCGAAGACGAAGGCCCCGGCGAAGCCCCCGGCCAAGACATCGGCCAAGACCCCGGCCAAGACGCCGGCGAAGGCCGGGGCGCGGCCCCCGGAGCAGCCCGCGCGGACACCGGAGCCCCCGGCCCCCTCGGATCCACCGGCCCCCTCGCCCGTGCCCGAGGCCGACCGCGTCCGGCTCCTGACCGGCACGCACCACGACCCGCACGGGGTGCTCGGCGCGCACGCCGTGCCCGGCGGGGTGGCGTTCCGCGCCCTGCGGCCGTACGCGCGCGCCGTGACCGCCGTCGTCGGGGACCTGCGCGCCGAGCTGCTCGACGACGGCGACGGCTTCTTCTCGGCCGTGCTTCCGCTGCGCGAGGTCCCCGAGGACTACCGCCTGGACATCGCGTACGACGAGTCGCGGTGGGACACCCACGACGCGTACCGGTTCCTGCCCGCGCTCGGCGAGTTCGACCTGCATCTGATCGGCGAGGGGCGGCACGAGCAGCTGTGGGAGGCGCTCGGGGCGCACCCGATGACGCACCAGGGCGTCACCGGCACCCGCTTCACGGTGTGGGCGCCGAACGCGCTCGGCGTCCGCGTCGTCGGGAACTTCAACTACTGGGACGGCACCGGCTTCCCCATGCGCTCGCTCGGCGGCAGCGGCGTGTGGGAGCTGTTCGTGCCCGCGGTCGGCGAGGGCGAGCTGTACAAGTTCCAGATCACCCGGCCCGACGGCAGCATGACCTTCCGCGCCGACCCGCTGGCCCGCCGCACCGAGGCGCCCCCGGCGAACTCCTCCGTCGTGCACACCTCGCACCACGTGTGGCACGACGAGGAGTGGCTGCGCCGCCGCCAGGAGACGCCGGTGCACCGGGCGCCGTTCTCCGTGTACGAGGTGCACCTGCCGTCCTGGCGCCCCGGCCTCACCTACCGCCAGCTGGCCGAGCAACTCCCGGCCTACGTCGGCGACCTGGGCTTCACGCACGTGGAGCTGATGCCGGTCGCCGAGCACCCCTTCGGCGGGTCCTGGGGCTACCAGGTCACCGGCTTCTACGCGCCGACGGCCCGGCTCGGCACGCCCGACGACTTCAAGTACCTGGTGGACGCGCTGCACCGGGCCGGGATCGGCGTGCTCATGGACTGGGTGCCCGCACACTTCCCGCGCGACGACTGGGCGCTCGCGGAGTTCGACGGGCGGCCGCTGTACGAGCACGAGGACCCGGCGCGGGCGGCCCACCCCGACTGGGGCACCCTCGAATTCGACTACGGCCGGGCGGAGGTGCGCAACTTCCTTGTGGCCAACGCCAGTTACTGGTGCGAGGAGTTCCACATCGACGGCCTGCGCGTGGACGCCGTCGCCTCCATGCTCTACCTGGACTACTCGCGCGAGCACGGCCAGTGGACGCCGAACGTGCACGGCGGCCGCGAGAACCTGGACGCGGTGGCCTTCCTCCAGGAGATGAACGCCACGGTGTACCGCCGCTCGCCCGGGGTGGTCACCATCGCCGAGGAGTCCACGGCGTGGGACGGGGTGACCCGCGCGACCCACCACGTCGGCCCCGGCGGCTTCGGCGGCCTCGGCTTCGGCCTGAAGTGGAACATGGGCTGGATGCACGACTCGCTGGGCTACATGACGAAGGACCCCGTCCACCGCAAGCACCACCACCACGAGATGACGTTCTCGATGGTGTACGCGTACAGCGAGAACTACGTGCTGCCCATCTCCCACGACGAGGTCGTGCACGGCAAGCGGTCCCTGGTGTCGAAGATGCCGGGCGACTGGTGGCGGCAGCGGGCGGACCACCGGGCGTACCTGGGCTTCATGTGGGCCCACCCCGGCAAGCAGCTCCTCTTCATGGGGCAGGAGTTCGCCCAGGGCGCGGAGTGGTCGGAGAGCCACGGCCCCGACTGGTGGCTGCTCGATCCCGCGTACGGGGCGGAGGCGGACCACCGGGGCGTACGGGACCTGGTCCGCGACCTCAACACCCGCTACCGGGCCGAGCCCGCCCTGTGGCAGCGGGACACCGAGCCCGGCGGGTTCGCCTGGGTGGTGGGCGACGCCGCCGAGGACAACGTCTTCGCCTTCCTGAGGTACGGGGCCGAGGGCACCTCGCCCCTGCTCTGCGTCTCCCACTTCTCCCCCGTGGTCCGGCACGCGTACCGGATCGGGGTGCCGGACGGCTTCACCGCGTGGCAGGAGGTCCTGAACACCGACGCGGAGGCGTACGGCGGCTCCCACACCCTCAACCCCGACCCCCTGAAGCCCACCCCCGAACCGGCCCACGGCCGCCCCGCTTCCCTCCTCCTCTCCCTCCCTCCCCTGACCACGCTCTGGCTGCGCCCGATCTGACGACGGGGTCAGCCCGTGGTCAGGGCCGGGGGCAGGGTCTTGGGCAGGTCCGCCGTGTGGAGCAGGCCCAGGCGCTGGGTGGGGCGGGTCAGGGCCACGTACAGGTCGCTGACGTCGAAGCGGGACGGCTCGACCACGAACACCGTGTCGAACTCCAGGCCCTTGGCCTGCCGGGGGTCGATGAGGACGACGGGCCGGGTGAGGTCGGGCGCCTCGCCCGCGCTGACGCCGGGCAGCTTCGGGGCGAGCTCCTCGTGCAGGTCGCGGGGCGCGATGACCGCGAGCCGCCCCTCGGTGGGGGCCGCCGCGACGGCCTCCGCGACGGCGGCCGCGAGGTCGCCCTCGGGCACGCGCCGCGCCCAGGGCCGCACGCCGGTGGCCCGGACGGACCGGGGCGGCTCGAAGCCGGGCCGCCCGGCCCTGCGGGGGACCTCCGCCGCGAGATCCATGATCTCCGCGGGCGTCCGGTAGTTGACGCCGAGCCGCGTGAACTCCCACCGGTCCTCGACGAAGGGCGCGAGGATGTCCGCCCAGGAGCCGACTCCCCCGGCCTCCGCCGTCTGCGCGGGGTCGCCGACGAGCGTCATGGACCGCGTCGGGGAGCGCCGCATGAGCAGCCGCCAGGCCATCGCGGACAGCTCCTGCGCCTCGTCGACGACGATGTGCCCGAACGCCCAGGTCCGGTCGGCGGCGGCCCGCTCGGCCGCGCTGCGGTGGTCGGCCTCCTCCTGCCGCTCGGCCATCCGCTCGGCGTCGATGATGTCGTGCGCGAGCAGGACCTCGGCGTCCTCCTCGTCCTTGTCCTCGAACTCGTACGTACGGGACGCGTACGACACGTCGAGCACGCCCTGCGCGTAGGCGACCTGCCGCTGCCGCTCCGCCTCCGCGCGGGCGAGCGCCGCGCTGTCGTCCTTGCCGAGCAGCTCGGCGGCCTCGTCGAGCAGCGGGACGTCGGCGGGCGTCCAGGCCGCGCCGGGGGCCCGGCGCACGGCGGCGGCGTCCGCGGCGGACAGGTGGACGGGCTCCTGAAGATAGTCGGTGACGAACCGCTGCGGGGTGAGCGCGGGCCACAGCTCCTCGATCGCCGCGTGCACCTCGGCACTGGCGGCGATGCCCTTGCCGAGCTGGGCGATGTCGTCGGGCCCGAGGAAGTTGGGCCCGCCGTACGGGTCGTGGCCGATGCGCTCGGCGAGCTGCGCGGTGAGCGCGTCGATGATGTGGAAGGCGAACGTGGGCCGCGCGAGGTTGTGCGGCAGGTCGGCCTCGCGGGCCGCGGCGCGCGCCTCGTAGGCGATCTCCCAGTCGAGGACGAGGTCGCCGTCGTCGTGCTCGACGATCAGCGGGGCCCCGGGCTCGGGCAGCCGCTGCCGGTCCTCCAGGGCCCGCCTGAGGACGTCGGCCATGGCGGCGCGGCCCTTGACCTCGGCCGCCGCGGGCGTGTCCGTGCCGGTCGCCGTGACGCCGGGGAACAGCTCGCCGAGCGAGGCGAGCAGCACCCCGGTCTCGCCGAGCGCGGGCAGCACGTCGCTGATGTAGCCGAGGAAGGCCGGGTTGGGCCCGACGATCAGGACGGCGCGCTTGGCGAGCAGCTCCCGGTGCGCGTACAGCAGGTACGCGGCGCGGTGCAGCGCCACGACGGTCTTGCCGGTGCCGGGGCCGCCCTCGACGACCAGGACGCCCCGGTGCGGGGCGCGGATGATGCGGTCCTGCTCCGCCTGGATGGTCCGCACGATGTCCTGCATGCGGCCGGTGCGCGCGGAGCCCAGCGCGGCGAGCAGCACCTCGTCGGCGTCGGCGCTCTCGTGTCCGGTGCGCGTGGCGTCGTCGAGGTCGAGGATCTCGTCGTGCAGATCGGTGACCTCGCGGCCCCGGGTGGTGAGGTGCCGCCGTCTGCGCAGCCCCATCGGGGTGTGCCCGGTGGCGAGGTAGAAGGGGCGCGCGACGTCCGCGCGCCAGTCGATGACGAGCGGCGTGCGCTCCGTGTCGGAGGCGCGGATGCCGATCCGCCCGATGTGGTGGTCACGGCCGTCGCGGAACGCGAGCCGCCCGAAGCACAGCCCGTTCTCGCTGGAGTCGAGCGCGGCGAGCAGCCCGGACCGCTCGGCCACCAGTACGTCGCGCTCCAGGCGCGCCTGCAGACCGTTGCCGACCTGCTGGAGGGACGCGCTCACGGCGGACTCGGCCTCCGCGCGCAGCGCGTCGAGGCGCGCGTACAGCCCGGAGACGAATTGCTGCTCTTCCCGCAATTCCTCGGTTGACAATTCAGCCCCTCGCCATATACAGTGTCGTTATACAGATTCCCGCAGTACTCGTGCGCCCAAATGTGCAGGGTAATGCGAAAGAATCCACTATACGCAGAGAAAAGCCCCGGACGTCAATGACGTCCGGGGCTTTTCTCCTGTGCGGCCACCGGCTTCGGCAGGTCGGCCGCGTCCGGCCGCCGCGGGGCTCAGAGCACGCCCGCCCCCGTCAGGTCCGCCACCAGCTTCCGCTTCGCCCGCGCCCCGACCGACTGCCACACCGGCTCGCCGTCGCGGAAGACCATCAGCGTCGGCGTGGAAAGCACGCCGTAGGCGATCGTCGTCTCCGGATTGCGGTCCACGTCGATCCGCACCACCTTCAGGCGCTCCGCCTCCTCCGCCGCGAGATCACCGAGCACCGGCGTCAGCTGCCGGCACGGCCCGCACCACTCGGCCGTGAACTGCACGAGCACCGGCCGCTCACCGCTCAGCACCTCGTATCCGAAATCGCCGTCCGTCACCTCGGCCACGCCTTCGGCCCGCACACCACTCATGTCCGTCCACCCCTCACGTCGCTCAGTTCGCACCGCGGCTCCGGACCGCCCGGAGCCTCCGCGTCGGCGGCCAGTTCCGCCAGCGCGCGCTCGGCCCGCGCCAGCTGCGCGCCGACCTGCGCGCGCACCGCGCCCAACTCGCCCAGCAGGGCATCGAGTTCGGACAGCTTGCTGCGGTACACCGCGACCGACGCCGGGCAGGAGTCCCCGGCCGGGTGCCCGGACCGCAGGCACTCCACGAACGGCCGGGTCTCCTCCAGGTCGAAGCCGACGTCCTGGAGCGTCCTGATCTGCTCCAGGAGCCGGACGTCGGCCTCGTCGTAGGTGCGATGGCCGTGGCCGTCGCGCCGCGCGGGCAGCAGCCCGCGCGACTCGTAGTACCGCAGGGCCCGCGTGGTCGTTCCCACGCGGGACGCGAGTTCGCCGATGCGCATGCCGCGACCGTAACCCTTGACGTCGGCGTCAAGGCCAGCCCTTCCGGCCGGGGCGCCTCAGGGCTTGCGGACCGCCTCCACCGTGGCCGTCCAGTTGTCGGCGCCGTGGCCGAGGGCGACGCCGCGCCGGGCCACCGCGTTGACGGCGCGCAGCACCGAGGCGTCGAGGCCGCGGTGCTCGGCGGCGTGCACGACGTGATCGATGCCCGCCACCTCCATCGCGAGGTTCGCCTCCGCGCCCGGGTAGCTGCCGGAGTCGACCTCCTTCGCCATCTCGTCCACGAGGGAGGTGACGAGACCGGCGTTCGCCTTGATGAAGGGCGCGAGCGCGGCGGCCGGGACGCCGTCCGCCGCCGCGAGCGCGAAGGCGTGCACGACGCCCGACATCGCGGTCCAGAAGTAGTCGAGCAGCGACAGGTCGTGGACGGCGGCCAGGCCGTGGTCCGCGCCGACGTACGTCGTCTGCCCGCCGAGCGCCTTCAGGGTCCGCTCGTGCTGGTCGTACGCGGCGCGCGGGCCCGCGTGGAAGAGCAGCGCGCCCGGCGTGCCGATGACGGGCGTGGGCACCATGACCGCGCCGTCCAGATAGTCGATGCCCGCCGCCGCGGCCCACGCGGCGGCCTCGCGGGCGCGCTCGGGGGTGTCGGAGGTGAGGTTCACCAGGGTGCGCCCGGCGAGGTCGGCGGCGAGGGGTTCCAGGACGGCCGCCGAGGCGTCGTAGTCGACGACGCACACGACGACCAGGTCGCCCGCGCGCACGGCCTCGGCGGCGCTCGCCGCCCGGACGGCTCCCCGGGCGACGAGGTCCTCGCCCTTGCCCGGGGAGCGGTTCCAGACGGTCGTCGGGTGGCCGGCGTCGAGGAAGGCGCCGGCGAGGGCACTGCCCATGGCGCCGAGGCCGATGACGGTGACCGGGGTCTTGGGGCTGTTGTCGTTCTGCATGCCCCCATGCTTGGTGAGTACGGAAGGCCTCACAAGTACCGACTATTTTGTGCGGTACTCACCAACTGGTAAGCATGGACGGGGGGTCAGCGCAGCGGGCGGTACGACGCCTTGGTGAAGAATCCGCCGCCGTTGTCGCCGAGGCGCCCCGGGCCGGGGTGGCGCGGGGGCAGGCCGCCGGGGCCGTCGTCATCGTCGCCTTCGTCGTCCTCGAACCCCCCGTCGTATCCGTCGTCCCCGTCGTCTCCCTCCTCCTCGTCGCCCGGTACGCCGAGCAGGCGGCGCGTCAACAGGTCGCGGTCCGAGAGGAGTTCGTCCAGGGCGGCGCGGACGTCGTCCACCTCCGTGCGGGGCGCGTCACGCTCGGCGGCGATGAGGACCGCGCGCCGGACGAGCTCCTTGGTGAAGGACGCCGTGGTGCCCGCCATGCGCTCGACGATCTCCTCGGTGACCTCGTCGTCCAGGCCGAGCCCGCCGCCGTACAGGGCGAGGAGCCTGCGGCGGCCCTCCGCGTCCGGCAGCGGGATCTCCACCGCGAGGTCGACGCGGCCGGGGCGCTGCACGAGCGCGGGCTCCAGGAGGTCGGCGCGGTTGGTGGTGAGCAGGAAGGCCACGTCGGCGTCGTCGCCGAGGCCGTCCATCTCGTTCAGGACCTGGAAGAGCAGGGGCTGTTCGCCGTCTCCGTAGTCCCGGGCCTCGGCGATCAGGTCGCAGTCCTCCAGGACGACGAGGGCGGGCTGGAGCATGCGGGCGAGCGCGCAGGCCGAGCCGATCGCCCGGATCGTGACGCCGGACAGCAGCACCACGGTGAAGTCGGGCATGCCGGAGAGCAGATAGCGGATGGTGTGGGTCTTGCCCGTCCCCGGCGGCCCGTACAGGAGCAGGCCGCGCCGCAGGTGCTGGCCCGCGGCGAGCAGCCGCTCGCGCTGCCGGGCCACGCCCACGACGTGCCGCTCCACGCGGTCGAGGAGCCCCTCGGGCAGGACGATGCCCTCGCGGTCCAGGTCCGGGCGCCGGTGGAAGCGGAACGGGCCGAGGCCGTCGCTGAAGTCACCGCCCTCGAAGGACAGGACCTGGCCCCGCAGGACGTTGAGCTCGCGGACCAGCTCGTCGACCCCGGCGAGCAGCCGCCGGGCGGTGTCGCGGTCCTCCGCGAGGACTTCGAGCTGGACCTTCTCGCTGCCGTACTCGTCGCTCGGCCCGCGCAGGAGCACGACGCAACGCTCCTCGCGGCCGTCCTCGGTGCGCTCGGTGCCGAGGTAGAACCCGAAGGACACACAGGCGAGTTCGGCGTCCGGGGACACGGGCAGGTGCGCGTAGTCGACGGCGCCGATCACGAACTTGTCGTAGCGGCTGGCGGATTCGAGGATCTCGGAGAGCGTGTAGTGGCTCCGGTGGTCGGCGCCGGTCATGCCGATCAGTTCGTACGCGCGCGACTCGGCGGCGAACCAGCGCTCCAGGGCCAGGTGCACGTTCGGGTGGTCGTAGGGAGCGTAGGCCGCCTTCACGACCGGGGTCCTGCCCGGCTCGACGCCGAGGTGGCCGCGCAGGCGCGCGGTGAGGTCGCGCTCGCCGTCGCGCTCGGCCTGCGGGCGCCGCGCCACGGCCTCGACGAACTGCGTGAACAGCTCGCCGACCCGCTCCAGCTCGGCCTGTTCGCTCCCCGGCGCGCCCTCGTCGCCGGGGCCGCTGGAGACGATCCGTGTGGTCATGGGTGTACTCCCCCGTCGCGCCACGGCCGCTGGTCGGGCGGCCCGGTGCTGCTCAGCGTGGCCGCGCCCGTTCGCCGCCGTCAACGCGATTTCAGGGGCGGGGGGCGCGGGGGTTGCGTACCAGCCACGCGTGCAGCTCGCTGTGGCGGAACTGGTAGTCGCCGCCGACGATGCGCAGGAGTCCGGCGTGGTAGGCCCAGGTGGTGAAGGCGTCGACGCGCGCCGGGACGCGGCCCAGGAGCGCGGCGGCGAGCCACAGCAGCAGGACGTCGAGCAGCACGGCCGCGCTCACCGCCACCCAGACCACGGCCACGCCGACGACACCGGCGAACCCGAGGAGCCCCTCCCCCGCCACGCCCACCGCGTACGGGACGACCACCATGGAGAGCCACCCGGGCAGCCGCAGCACGCGCCCGGCGCGCCGCACCCCGCGCCAGGTCCGCTCCGCCGAGCCCGACCCGAGGAACAGACAGCCCAGGACGCAGTAGGCGATGAAGCCCACCGCGGCGCCGCCCCACGCCCCGCCGTCGGGCCCGATGCTCTCGGGCACCGTCGTCGCCAGGCACATGCCGAACCCCGTCACGAGGGCGAAGCCCGTGGCCTTGGTCGAGTCCACCAGGAAGGCCCCGACGATCCAGAAGCCGACGAGGGAGGCGATGTGCCCCGGCCGACCGTGGACCTCCTCCATCACGAACCCCAGCGACCAGCCGAGCAGAGGCAGCAGCACGCACCCGGCGAGGCTCCGGCCGTCCACGTGGGCGACCGTGTTCTCGCTCGCCGCGAGGGCCACGCAGACGCCGAAGCCGACGACGGCGCCCACCACGTACGACGCGGGCTCGGGAACCCACGCCAGCCAGCCCACGACCGGGCTCGCGGCGCCGACGACCAGCAGGACCGGCAGCAGCAGCGCCCAGGAGGCGATGTCTCCCCACAGCGTGGTGACCTGCCACAGGCGTCTTCCCAGGCCCGGGCGGGAGCCGCGCACCCGCTCCGCGGGTGCGAAGGCCAGCGAGTCGGTCACCGCCGCCACGAACAGGGCTCCGGCGAGCACCCCCACCGCGCCGGCGACCGCCGTGGACACCACCACGCCGTGCTGGTGGTCCCACCAGCGGGCGGGGAAGAGCCCTTCCACGGACCGCCCCCACAGGAACGCGGCCCCGAGCGCCAGCGCCATGACCGCGCCCCCGAGCGCCCGTGCCGACGCCGCCCCGAAGGCCTCGCCGATCGAGGAGAGCTTCCCCTCCTCTCCGGCCATGTGGTGCAGCCACTGGTGCACGCGGGCGGGCTCGTACTCCGCCTGGCGGCCCCAGGGCGACTCCGTCGCGAGGACCCGCTGCCGTGCCTGCCGCGCCGCCGTGTTCGCGGCCCGCGTGGCCGCCGGGATGTAGTGGGCCAGGAGGTGCTCGCGGACCTCGTCCGCCGTCGCGAGGTGCGCCAGTGGCTGGGTCTGCCCCTGGGCCGCCTCCCCGTACACGGCGTACGCCAGCCCCAGGTAGAAGGGCGAGCTGAGCGCCTGGGCCACGGCCTCGCCCGCGCCGTCGAGCAGCGCGTCCAGCGGCGAGCCCCGGCCGTCGGAGCGCTTCTCGACGTAGGAGCGGGCCTCCGCGACGTCGACGCCCGCGATGCGCAGCAGCGCCGCCTGTCGCAGCCAGGCGTAGCGCTCGGACAGCTCCGTGTAGCGCTGCGCGCGGCAGGTCAGGACCACGGGCGCGCTGCCGTCCACGGACTCGTAGGCGTTCAGCTCGTCCAGGGCCCGCTGCGCGCGGCCCGGCTCCGGCCCGGTGACGTCCGCGTCCATCTCGTCGAGCCCGTCGAGTACGGGGATGACGAGGCGGCGCGCGACGAGGTCAGCGGCGGTGCGCTCGCGCAGGCCGTAGACCTTCACCAGGCTGTCGGTCAGCCAGCGTTCGAAGCCGCCCACGGTCCGCCAGCGGCCCCACCAGCGCCGGTGGGTGCGCGGTGCGGGCAGGTCGCCGATGGCGAGCCGCACGGGCACCGGGTCGGCGGGCCCGCGCGCGGCGAGGAGCCGGACCACGAGGTGCACGGCGAAGACCGTCTTGCCCGCGCCGGGCGCGCCGGTGACGACCAGGCGGCCCGGCCCGGCGCAGTACCAGGCGGCCACGTCGGAGAGCCGCTGCGGCCCCGGCGGTTCGGCGCCGCCCTGCCGGGGTGTCACCTCGACGCGCAGGTCGATCAGGTGGGCGCCGCCGCCGAGCATGTGCGCGCGCTCGGCGACCTCGATCTCGCGCACCGCCCCGGCGAGGGAGTCGAGCGCGGCGGCCCGGGCGTCCGTGGCCTGCTGGAGGCGGAGCGCGCTGAGGCTGACGGCCGCGCCGACGAGGATGCCCAGGATGCCGACGGGAAGCCCCAACACCCCTGAGACGTCCTGGGGTTGCAGTCCCCCGCGGGACACGGACCAGCCTGCCCAGACGCACCCGGCGACCAGGACCACCACGCCGCCGCCGAGCAGCCGGCGGACCCCCGCGGGACTCGGCCTTCCCGTCTCCATGGGTCAGCATCATGGCAAGGCGCTGATCGCCGGGCCACCGGTTCGACGAGGTCGCGCGGCCCCCGTGTCAGGGCTGTGACACGGGTTCCTTCGCGGTGTCGGACGTCGGCGCGGCGGCGCCGGACACGGGCCCGGCGGGCGCCTGCCGCTTCCTCGGCAGGAGCAGGGCGACCACCAGCGTGCCGACGCCGAGGACGACCGCCCCGATCAGGCTGGTGTGGGCCACCGCGTCGGAGAACGAGGTGCCCACGGCGTGCTTCATCTGCTCGGCGCCCTGGGCGAGTTCGGCGGCCTGGGCCTTCAGTTCGGCGGCCTTCTGCGGGGAGTCGGCGGCCGCGGCCTGCTCGGCGAGGCGCCGCGCCTGCTGCCCGACGGCCTGGGCGACGCCGCCGCCCGCGCCGACGGAGTCCTGGGCCTGGGCGAGGGCGGACGCCGGGAGCTTGCTGCCCGCCGTCTCGTCGGCGAGGGCGTCGGCGTACGAGGTGCCGAGGACCGAGCCGAGGACGGCGATGCCGAGGGAGCCGCCCAGTTCGAGCGAGGTGTCGTTGACGGCGCCGCCGACACCGAGCTCCGCCTCCGGGAAGGCGCCCATGATGGCGTCCGTGCAGGGCGAGACCGCGAGCCCCATCGACAGGCCGAGCACGACGAGGGGCAGCACGAAGTCCCCGTACGTGGAGGCCGCGTCGGTGGCGGTGAGCAGGGCCATGGCCGTGGTGCCGCCGACCATGCCCGCGGTGACCATCACCTTCGCGCCGAGCCTCGGCGTGAGGAAGCCGGTGAGCGCGGAGCCGACGAAGACCGCGCCCGCGAGCGGCAGCATGCGCACGCCCGTCTCCAGCGGGTCGTACTCCAGGACGAACTGGAGGTGCTGGGTGAGGAAGTAGAAGGCACCGAAGGCCGCCACGAAGAACAGGGCCACGGCGAGGTTGGAGCCGGAGAAGCCGCGCCGGGCGAACTTGCGGACGTCCAGGACGGGGCGCGGGTGGCGCAGCTCCCAGACGACGAAGACGACGAGCCCGACGGCGGCGACCACGGCCGCGGCGACGGCACCGGCACCCCAGCCGAAGCCGGGCCCCTCGATGATCATGTAGATGAGCGCGCCGATCCAGACGACGGAGAGGAGCCCGCCCACGTAGTCGATGCGCCCCGCCGCCGAGGACTTCGACGGCGGTACGAGGACGAAGGCCCCGGCGATCGCGACGGCCGCCACGGGGACGTCGATGAGGAAGGTCGACGCCCAGCCGTAGTGCCGCAGGAGCAGGCCCGCGATCAGCGGGCCCGCCGCGATGGCGATGCCGGAGGTGGCGGCCCACAGCGTGATCGCCTTGGCCCGCTCCGCGCGCGGGAACGTCGAGGCGAGCAGCGAGAGCGTCGCGGGCATGATCATCGCCGCGCCCACGCCCATCACGCCGCGCGCGACGATGACGGCCGTCGAGCTGTCGGCGAGCGCGCCCGCCCCCGCGCCCGCGCTGAGCACGAGCAGCCCGAGCACGAGCGCGCCGCGCCGGCTGTACTTGTCGCCGATGGCGCCGAAGAGCAGCATCAGGGCGGCGTACGGAACGGTGTACGCATCGATGACCCATTGCAGGTCGGAGCTGCTGAGGTCGAGGTCGCGGGTCATGTCGGGCGCCGCCACCGTCAGCGCGGTGTTCGCCATGACGGCGATCAGCAGGCTCAGACACAGGACGAGCAGCGCCCACCAGCGGCGGGCGTAGGGCCGGTCCATCCGCTCCACCGGCTCATTGATCAACAAAGGCATCGGGGTCACCTCGGAGTACGTCGTACGGGTACGCGGAACACAGGGACTTGCACATCACTGTGCATTTGCACGCCACTGTGCAATGTAGCGGACGGGCGGCCGTCTTGCACAGCGGTGTGCAAGTACTTGGATCGGCGGCACAATGGCGCCATGAGCCGTACGAAGCCGACGCCGCCGCGCGGCGGGTCCACCGGGGCGGGGCCTGCCACCGCTGGGGCCGGACCCGCCACCGCCGGGGGCGGGACCTCTGGGACGCCCGGGGCCAGGACCGGGGCCGCGAGCGCCGCCGCGGCCCGCGCCGACGCCAACCGCCGCCGCATCCTCGACGTCGCCCACACCGAGCTGACCCGGGACCCGGACGCGTCCATGGACCAGATCGCCCGGGGCGCCGGGGTGGTGCGCCGCACGGTCTACGGCCACTTCCCGAGCCGCGACGCGCTGGTCACCGCCCTCCTCGACGAGGCCGTCGAAGCGGTGATGGCCGCGCACCGCGCCGCCTACGCGAACGCCGACGACCCGGCGCGCGCCGTCGCCGCCGCGATGCTCGGCGTCTGGCGCGTCACCGACCGCTACCGCCTGCTGCTCTCCCTCGCACAGCGCGCGGTGACCATGGACGGCATCCGCGAACGCCTGGCCCCCATGAACGCGGCGGGCGCCGCGATGTTCCAACGCGCCCTGGACGAGGGCCGGTTCACCACCACGGTGCCGCCGCGCGCCCTCGTCTACGTCCTGGAGAGCATCGTCTTCGGCCTGATGGAGGCGGTGAACGACGGCGCGATCGACGCGGACGAGGCGGGCCGCGCGGCCCCCATCACCTTCCTGACAGCAGCGGGCCTGCCCCTCCCGGAGGCGACGGCGTTGGTGAACGAGGTGGCCTCGGGCCTCGCCTAGCCCCTGCGGGCCAGCAGCGCGCGGACCGTCTTGCCCCGGCCCTGGCGGGGGAACCAGCCCACGTCCTGGGCGAGTTGGCGTACGACGAGCAGGCCCCGGCCGCCCTCCCCGCGCGGGGCCGCCGACTCGAAGCCGGGGAACTCCCCCACCGGGTCCGACACGTCGACGACCAGGCCGCCGTGCGCCGTGACGGCGAGCCGCAGCCACAGGTGGTGGCCCGGGACGTGCCCGTGCCGGGCGGCGTTGGCGACCAGCTCGGACACGACGAGCACGGCGTCGTCGACGTCCCCGCCCCACCGCCACGCGGCGAGCCGCCCCCGCGTGCCCTGTCGGGCGAGGGCCGCGGCCGCGGGGGTCAGGGGGTAGCTCGTGGACCAGGTGTGTGGGGGTTCGCTCGACGGTGAAGGTGGGGGTGCCGGTGCCGTGGGGTTCGTCATGGAGCTACGGTCCCGACCTCCTGCGTTCGACTTCAATCGAACTTCGCTGAAATTTCAGAGAGGTTGGAAATTGGACTATGCGTGAATGTGCACAACTGCCTGCGGCACCCGTACACGAGCTGTCACACTCCGGATGCAATTCCAGGTGACACGCACAAGAGACCACAGGTGGTGCACATGGCAGCCAAACGCGGGCGCACCGGCCAGAGGCTGGAACTCGGCCTTCAGCTGAGGCAGTTGCGGGAGAGCGCTCAGCTCACACGGAAGCAAGCGGTGCAAGGGCTGCGGATCTCGGAGGCCTCGCTGCTTCGCATCGAGAACGGTGACCTGAACTTCCGCAACGTAGGCGATCTGCGCAAGCTGCTCACCAAGTGCGGCGTCCACGACGAGGACGTCGTCGAGTCCCTGGTCAACCTCAACCGGGAGTCAGGACGCCAGGACTGGCTGACGCAGTTCCGCGGTCTCATGCCCGCCGGACTGCCCGGCTTCGTCGGCCTGGAACCCGAAGCCCGCGGCATGCGCGCGTACCACCCGACGCTTGTCTACGGGCTGCTCCAGACGAAGCGCTACGCACAGACCCTGCTCGAGCTCCACAAGCCCGTCGAGGAGACGACCTCGGAGTTCGTCCGCACTAGCCTGGAAGTACGGATGAGGCGCCAAGAGGTACTCACCCGAGAGGACCCGGTCAAGCTCCGCGTGATCCTCGGGGAGGCCGCTCTGCGCTACCCGGTCGGAGGAGCCGACGTCATGGGCGAACAGTACGAGAAGCTGGTGCACATGTCGTCCTGGGAACACATCACGATCCAAGTGCTCCCGTTCCGGAAGGGCTACCGCTCCACCAACGACTTCGCCATCCTCGACCTCGGCGACCAGCTACCGGCGCGGGTCCAGATCGACAGTGCCTGGGGAGCGACCCACACATCGGACAAGCGCCGTGAAGTCGACCGCTTCATCCGACGGTTCGACGCCATGGCAGCTTCAGCTCTGCCGCCCGAGGACACCCCCCATTTCCTGCGCCAACTCGAAAGGGATGCAACCCGTGCCCCGTCGCCTGACAGCAACTGAACTCGCCCCCGATTACGCCTGGTTCAAGTCGTCGTACAGCGACGGGACAGGTCAGAACTGCATAGAGGTCGCCGATCTCGCCGGCCAAGTCGGCGGCGGTGTCGGCATACGTGACTCCAAGGACCCCGAAGGGCCCGCCCTGGTGCTCGGGCGGCCTGCCTGGGCCGCCTTCGTGGCGGGGGTCGTTCAGGACGGCGGCAGCCAGCGGTAGACCAGTTCCGGGCGGCCCACCTGGCCGTACTGGGGGTTGCGGGCCGCGCGGGCCGTGTCGACCAGGTGCTCCAGGTAGCGGCGGGCCGTGATGCGGGACAGGCCCGTGAGGTCGGCGGCGGTCGCGGCGGTCAGGCCCTCGGGCGGGGCGTCGCGCAGGGTGCGGGTGACGCGCTCCAGGGTGGGGCCGCTCAGGCCCTTGGGCAGGGTGGCGGGCGCCGGGGCGCGCAGGGTCGCGAGGGCCCGGTCGACCTCGTCCTGCCCGGTGGCCTCGCCCGCCGCGCTGCGGAACTCGGCGTAGCGCGTGAGCCGGTCGCGCAGGGTGGCGAAGGTGAAGGGCTTCAGGACGTACTGGATGACGCCGAGGGAGACGCCTTCGCGGACGACGGTCAGGTCGCGGGCGGAGGTGACGGCGATGACGTCCGCCTTGTGCCCGGCGGCGCGCAGACTGCGGGCCAGGGACAGGCCGTGGCCGTCGGGGAGGTTCAGGTCGAGGAGGATCAGGTCGACGGGCCCGCGGTCGAGCGCGCGGCGCGCCTCGGCGGCGGTGTGGGCGGTCGCGGTGGCCTCGAAGCCCGGTACCCGGTTGACGTACAGGACGTGGGCGTCGGCGGCGACGGGGTCGTCCTCGACGACGAGGACGCGGATGGGGGCGGGCGCGGGCTCGGTCATCTCTGGGCCCCTTCTCGACGCGCGGAGGCTTCGGAGTTCGGAGAGGCTCCGGGGCGCGGCGCGGCGGCGGGGTGCGCCCCCGCTCCGGAGCCCTGCGCGGCTCCGGGGTGCGCCCCGGTTTCGAAGCCCGGCGCGGCTTCGGAGCCCTGCGCGACTCCGGGGCGTGCCCCGGCCTCGGAGCCCGGTGGGGCGGCGGGGTGCGCCCCGGTTTCGGAGCCCGGCGCGGCTTCGGAGTCCGGCTCGGCGGCAGGGCCCGGTGGGGCGGTGAGCGGGAGCGTCGCCGTGAACTCCGCGCCGCCCGCGCGGGACTCCGCCACCGTCAGCGTCCCGCCGTTGCGCGTGGCCGCCTGGTGGGCCAGGGAGAGGCCGAGGCCCCGGCCGTCGGGCGACTTGGTGGACCAGCCCCGGGTGAAGACGGCCTCGCGGTGGGCCTCGGGGATGCCGGGGCCGGTGTCCGCGACGCGGAGCAGCAGGGTGTCGGGGCGGGCGAGGACGGTCACCGTGACGCGGGCGGACGGGGAGCCCTGCGCCGCGTCGACGGCGTTGTCGATGAGGTTGCCGAGGATGGTGACGAGGTCGCGCGCGGCGGGCGTGCGCGGCAGCTCGCCGTCGTCGACGCTGGTGTCGTCCGAGATGACCAGCTCGACGCCGCGCTCGTTGGCCTGGGCCGCCTTGCCGAGGAGCAGCGCCGCGAGCACCGGCTCGTTGACGGCCGCGACGACCTGGTCGGTGAGGGCCTGGGCCAGCTCGAGCTCGGCCGTGGCGAACTCCACCGCCTCGTCGGCGCGGCCCAGTTCGATCAGGGACACCACGGTGTGCAGCCGGTTCGCGGCCTCGTGGGCCTGGGAGCGCAGCGCGCGGGTGAAGCCGCGCTCGGAGGTCAGCTCGCCGGTGAGGGCCTGGAGTTCGGTGTGGTCGCGGAGGGTGACCACGGTGCCCCTGCGGTCGCCGCCGGAGACCGGCGAGGTGTTCACGACGAGGACGCGGTCCGCCGTCAGATGCACCTCGTCCACGCGCGGCGCCGCGTCGAGCAGCGCGCCGGTGAGCGGCGCGGGCAGGCCCAGGTCGGTGACGTAGGCGCCGACGACGCCCTCGTCCGCGCCGAGCAGTTCGCGCGCGGCGTCGTTGATGAGCGCCACGCGCCGCCGCCCGTCGAGCATGAGCAGCCCCTCGCGCACGGCGTGCAGCGCGGCCTCGTGGTAGTCGTGCATGCGGCTCAGCTCGGCCGCGTTCATCCCGTGGGTGCTGCGGCGCAGCCGCGCGTTGATGACGTACGTACCGACGGCGCCGAGCACCAGGGCCGCGGCCGCGACGCCGAGCAGCGCCACGAGCTGGCCGCGCGCCTTCGCGGTGATCTCGTCGATGGTGATGCCCGCGCTGACCAGGCCGACGATCCGGCCGCCGTCGTGGACGGGCGTGACCACGCGCACGGACGCCCCGAGGGTGCCGGTGTACGTCTCCGTGAAGGTCTGCCCGCGCAGCGCCTCCGCCGTGTGGCCGAGGAAGCGCTGCCCGATGCGGGCCGGGTCGGGGTGGGTCCAGCGGATGCCGCGCCGGTCCATGATCGTCACGAAGGCGACGCCGGTGTCCCGCTGGACCCGCGACGCGTACGGCTGGAGCGCGCGGGACGGGTCGTCCCCGCGGATCGCCTCGCGCACGGACGGCGCGTCCGCGACCGCGCGCGCCGCCGCCGTGGCCTGGCGCCGGGCCGCCTCCTCCGCCTGGTGCCGGTCGCTGAGGTACGTGAACAGGGCGCAGCCCGCGACCACCACCGCCACCAGGACCACCTGCATGGCGAAGAGCTGACCGGCGAGGCTGCGCGGGGCGCGCGGAGCCCGCGGTCGGCGGGGCGGTCGGGAGGGCTGGGGCATGGTGCAAGTCTGCCTCGCCGCACGCGCCTGACCTAAAGGAACACCGGCTGCGGTCCGCGGCGCGAACTCAATGAACGCAAGGGTGACCGCCCTCACACCCCGGGAGATAGTCACCCGGAATCGCCAGGACGTGAGCCGCACGACTCGCGAGGACACAGTGGTCGTAGTCGCCCAAGGAGGCAACCGTGGCAGATGACAGGACGGCGGCGGGCGCCGCCGGGACCGGAGCGGCACCGCCCGCGGCGGGGACGGGCACCCCGCCCGCGCCCCGCGCGAAGCGGGACCGCACCCACTACCTCTACATCGCCGTCATCGCGGCCGTGCTCATCGGCATCGCGGTCGGCTTCGCCGCGCCGGACTTCGCCAAGGAGCTCAAGCCCCTCGGCACCGGCTTCGTGAACCTGATCAAGATGATGATCTCGCCGATCATCTTCTGCACGATCGTGCTCGGCGTGGGCTCGGTCCGCCAGGCCGCGAAGGTCGGCAAGGTCGGCGGGCTCGCGCTCGCCTACTTCGTCGCCATGTCCGTGGTCGCCCTGGCCATCGGCCTGATCGTGGGCAACATCCTGCACCCCGGCTCCGGCATGGACCTGACCTCGTCGGACAAGGCCGCGGGCCACGACGCGGCCGACGAGGCGGACAAGGGCCTCGTCGACTTCGCGCTCGGCATCATCCCGAAGACGATGGTCTCCGCCTTCACCCAGGGCGAGGTCCTCCAGACCCTGCTCGTCGCGCTCCTCGTCGGCTTCGCCCTCCAGGCCATGGGCAGCACGGGCGAGCCGATCCTCCGCGGGGTGGGGCACATCCAGAAGCTGGTCTTCCGCGTCCTCGGCATGATCATGTGGGCCGCGCCCGTCGGCGCGTTCGGCGCGATGGCCGCCGTCATCGGCGAGACCGGCACGGACGCGCTCAGGGCGCTGGCCACCATCATGATCGGCTTCTATGTGACCTGCGCGCTCTTCATCGTGCTCGTGCTCGGCACGCTGCTGCGCCTGGTCACCGGGGTCAACCTCTTCAAGCTGCTCAGGTATCTGGGCCGGGAGTTCCTGCTCATCCTCTCCACGTCGTCCTCGGAGTCCGCGCTGCCGCGGCTCATCGCGAAGATGGAACACCTGGGCGTGAGCCGCCCCGTCGTCGGCATCACCGTGCCGACCGGCTACTCCTTCAACCTCGACGGCACCATGATCTATCTGACCATGGCCTCGCTCTTCATCGCCGACGCGATGGACCAGCCCCTGGGCATCGGGGAGCAGATCTCGCTCCTGCTGTTCATGATGATCGCGTCCAAGGGCGCCGCGGGCGTCTCCGGCTCCGGCATCGCGGTCCTGGCCAGCGGCCTCCAGTCGCACAAGCCGGGGCTCGTCGACGGCGTCGGCCTCATCATCGGCGTCGACCGCTTCATGAGCGAGGCCCGCGCCCTCACCAACTTCGCGGGCAACGCGGTGGCCACGCTCCTCATCGGTACGTGGACCAAGGAGGTCGACCGGGAGCGGGTCGCCCTCGTCCTCGACGGCAAGCTGCCCTTCGACGAGCGGACGCTCGTGGACGACGAGCACGGGGCGCCGCCGGCGGCGGAGGCCGTGCCCGAGCAGGTGCCGCTGGAGAAGGCGCCGGTGAAGGCGTAGGCCCTCGCGGCAGTGCCCCCCAAGTGAGGTGCGGCAGCCCCCGGACCCCCGCGGCCCGGGGGCTGCCGATACGACTTCCGAGGAGCTGACCACCCTCATGCGTACTGCTCTTTCCGCTCTCCCCGCCCTCCCGGACCGCGTGCTCGGCGTCTGCGGCCACTGGACCACCGCCCCGATACCCGTGGGCGAGGTCCGCTGCCGGGGCGGCGGCTGGTGCACGCAGTACGTGTGCCCGGACTGCGTGCACACCTCCCACTACCGCCTCGGCCCGCAGTGGGACGACCTCCCGGCACGGCTGCACCGCTGAGCGCGCGGCAGGCCCGCCGCGCCCCTGCAAGGGCATTGACCTTGCTTCCAGCAAGCGCTTACGTTCACCGGGCGGCGGCCGTGCGCGGCAGGCAGTGCGGCCGCGCCGGACCGTAGGAGGTCGTGCCCGTGCGCCCCACCGCTTCCGCTCCTCTCCTCCTCGCGACCGCGCTCGCCGCCGGTGCCCTCACCGCGTGCGGCGGCGGCTCCGGTGACGACCCGGACACCGTGAAGGTGTCGTACAAGCAGTCCATGGACAACCAGATCCGGGTGATGGACGACTACCTGGAGGCCATGAAGAAGCAGTTCGAGAAGGCGCATCCGGGCAAGAAGGTGAAGCTGGTGCCGATCAAGGCGCCGGACGCCGAGTACTACACGAAGGTGCAGCAGATGCTGCGCTCCCCGAAGACCGCGCCCGACCTCGTCTACGAGGACACCTTCCTCATCAACTCCGACATCACCAGCGGGTACTTGAGACCCCTCGACCCGTATCTGGAGAAGTGGAAGGAGTGGCCGAAGTTCATCGACACGGCCAAGGCCGCCGCGCGGGCCGAGGACGGCAAGACGTACGGCGTGCCGGACGGGACGGACACGCGCGGGCTGTGGTTCAGCAGGGACGTCTTCAAGAAGGCGGGCCTGCCGCAGGACTGGCGGCCCAAGAACTGGGACGAGGTCCTGGACGCGGCCCGCACCGTCAAGGACAAGGTGCCCGGCGTCGTGCCGCTGAACGTGTACACCGGCAAGCCCGGCGGCGAGACCTCCTCCATGCAGGGCCTGGAGATGCTCCTGTACGGGACGGGCAAGGACCCGGTGTACGACCCGAAGGCCAAGAAGTGGGTCGTGGGCAGCAAGGGCTTCAAGGACGCCCTGAGGTTCGTCGAGACCGTGTACAAGGAGAAGCTCGGCCCGGACGTCGAGGACGCGCTCGACCCGAACATGGCCACGCGCGTGCGCGGCGAGTTCCTGCCCAAGGGCAAGCTCGCCATCAACCTCGACGGCTCCTGGCTGCCGCAGGACTGGCTGAAGGGCTCCGGGCACGAATGGCCCGAGTGGTCCAAGGAGCTGGGCCTCGCGGCCATGCCCACGCAAGGAGGTCAGGCGCCCGGCAAGGTCAGCATGTCCGGCGGCTGGACCTGGGCCGTCCCCGCGAAGGCGGACAACCCCGAGCTGGCGTTCCGGTTCATCGAGACGATGCAGACGAAGGAGAACGCGAAGCGGTGGTACATCGCCAACTCCGGCATCTCCGTGCGCGAGGACGTCGCGAAGGACCCCGAGTACGTGAAGGCGCAGCCCGGCATCCGGTTCTTCACCGACCTGGTCGCCGTCACCCACTACCGGCCCGCCTACCCCGCGTACCCGAAGGTCTCCACGGCGATGCAGGAGGCCATGGAGAAGGTCACCACGGGTGACGGCTCCGTGGACGACGCGGCGCGCGGCTACGACGACGAGGTCAGGTCGGCCACCGACGGCAAGGTGATCGAGAGGTGAAGGCCCTGGCGACGGCCCCGGGCGAGGCCCCGCCGCGCCGCCGGCGCCTCGTCCGCTCGCTGGGCCGTGCCCTGCCGGTCTCGCCCGCCGTCGTCCTGATGGCGCTGTTCCTGGCGGGCCCCATCGGCTACTGCGCGTACATCGCCTTCACCGACCTCCAGCTGACCGGCCAGGCGCACGAGAGCTTCGTCGGCTTCGAGAACTTCCGCACGGCCTTCGGCGACGAGGACTTCCTCAACGCGGTGTGGCTGACGCTCGTCTTCACGTTCCTGTCCTCGGTCCTCGGGCAGAACACGCTCGGCCTGGCGCTCGCCGTCCTGATGCGGCGGGCCTCCAAGCCGGTGCGCACCGTCACGGGGGCCGTCGTCGTCACGGCGTGGGTGCTGCCCGAGGTCGTCGCGGGCTTCCTCCTGTACGCCTTCTTCCGCCGCGACGGCACCCTCAACGCGGTCCTCGACGTGCTCCATCTGCCGTCCCAGAACTGGCTGTTCACCCTGCCGATCCTGGCGGTGTCGTTCGCCAACATGTGGCGCGGCACGGCCTTCTCGATGCTGGTCTACTCGGCGGCGCTGAGCGAGATCCCGCGGGAGGTCACCGAGGCCGCGGAGGTCGACGGCGCGGGCGGCTGGCGCCGGATGTGGCACATCACGCTGCCCATGATCCGCCGCTCCATCGGCACGAACCTGATGCTCAACACCCTCCAGACGCTGTCCGTCTTCGGGCTGATCTGGGTGATGACGCGCGGCGGCCCCGGCAACCGCAGCCAGACGCTGCCGCTGTTCATGTACGAGCAGGCCTTCCAGAAGAGCATGATCGGCTACGGCACGGCGGTGGCGCTGCTGCTGCTCCTCGTGGGGTCCCTGTTCTCCCTGCTCTACATGCGCCTGCTGCGCACGGAGGTCTGATGTCCGCACGCCGTGCCCGCAGCCGCCGCCTCGCCGCCGACATCGGTCTGCTGACGGTGGCGGCGGCCTTCGCCGTGCCGCTCGCCTGGGTGCTGCTGTCCGCCGTCGACCCCAGGGCCGACGTGGGCGTGAAGCGCCCGGACGGCTTCACGCTCGACCACTTCGACGCCGTCCTCACCGACGAGATCACCTTCACGCCGATGCTGAACAGCCTGCTGCTGTGCGGCGGCGGCACGCTCCTGACAGTGGTGAGCGCCGCCCTCGCGGCCTACCCGCTGTCGCGCTACTCCTCCCGCCTCAACCGGCCGTTCATGCTGACCATCCTGTTCGCGACGAGCCTGCCCATCACCGCCATCATGGTTCCGGTGTACGCGCTGTTCGTCCGCGTCGACCTCATCGACACCCTCCAGGGCACGATCTTCTTCTTCGCCGCGTCCCAACTGCCGTTCGCCATCTGGCTGATGAAGAACTTCATGGACGGCGTGCCCAAGGAGCTGGAGGAGGCCGCCTGGACGGACGGCGCCTCGCCGCTGCAGTCCCTGATCCGCATCGTGCTGCCCCTGATGGGGCCGGGCGTCGCCGTCGTGACCGTCTTCTCCTTCGTCCTGATGTGGGGCAACTTCTTCGTCCCGTTCATGCTGCTGCTCTCCCCCGACCAGATGCCCGCGGCGGTCAGCATCAACGACTTCTTCGGCAGCAAGGGCGCCATCGTCTACGGCCAGCTCGCGGCGTTCTCGCTCATCTACTCGACGCCGGTGATCCTGCTGTACGTCCTGATCGCCCGGCGCCTGGGAGGAGGTTTCGCCCTGGGCGGCGCGGTGAAGGGATGAGCCCCGCACCCGGCGCACGGGAGCCCGCCGAGGGCGCCCCCGTCGGATGTGGCTTCGTCCGAGCCACAGCCTCGTAGGAACGCACCGTAGTCGCCCGACTGCGGTGCCCCTACCGTGTGCCCCGTGCAAGCAAGGCAGCCCCCACCGCTCTTCGACTTCCCCGCCGCGCGCCGGCTGCGCGAGGCGCTGGGCATGGCGCCCGGGCACGTCGCCCACGACATGCGGGCCAGCTACGGCCTCGCCCACGTCACCGCGGACACCGTCAGCGCGTGGGAGCGGGGCCTCGCCACGCCGAACGCCGCCGAGCTCGCCGCGCTCGCGGCCACGCTGTGGTGCTCGCCCGGTGAACTCATGGGCGCCGCGCGGACGCTGCGGGAGCACCGCCTGGCCCGCGCCCTCGCCCCGGAGGACGTGGCGCGCGGCGCGGGCGTGGAGCTCCAGGCCTATCTGCGGATGGAGGAGACCGGCCAGTGGCGCGGCAGCGACCGGCAGTCAGCCGCCCTCGCGCACACCCTGCGGCTCTCGCTGCCGGACTTCATCGCGGTCACCGGCCGCTCCGAGCAGCTCGCGGAGCTGCTGCGCAGCGCGGTGACGACCCGCTGGCAGGGGTACGTGCGCCCGGTCAGCAAGCTCCTTGCCGTCGACAAGCGCACCGTGGAGGGCCCGCTGCGCCAGCTGCACGACGCGTACCAGTCGCGGATGGTCCGCACGCTGAGCTGGGGCGCCTCCGCGAGCGCCGACGCCTCGGGCCACGCGGGCCGCGACTTCCTGGACCGGGTCCTCGACCACTTCTGGCCGCTGGTCCCGGGCCCGCCCTGAGACGGCCCGGGACACAGCCGAGGGCGGCGGCACCATCTGTTTCCGCTCTGGATGGAACGTTCTGGAAAGTCGGAAACCAGATACCCGGAAGCTCTAGAAGACCGACTCCGCCTCGTCCATCCGGTCCTTCGGGACCGTCTTGAGCTCCGTCACGGCCTCGGCGAGCGGCACCATCTCGATGTCCGTGCCGCGCAGCGCGGTCATGCGGCCGTAGTCGCCGCGGTGCACGGCCTCGACGGCGTGCCAGCCGAAGCGGGTGGCGAGGACGCGGTCGTACGCGGTGGGCGTGCCGCCGCGCTGGACGTGGCCGAGGATGACCGGCTTGGCCTCCTTGCCGAGCCGCTTCTCCAGCTCGTAGGCGAGGGCCGTGCCGATGCCCTGGAAGCGCTCGTGGCCGAACTGGTCGATGGCGCCCTTGCCGTAGTCCATGGTGCCGTCGGCGGGGTGCGCGCCCTCGGCGACGCAGATCACCGCGAACTTCTTGCCGCGCGCGAACCGCTCCTCGACCATCTTGACCAGGTCGGCCGGGTCGAAGGGCCGCTCGGGCAGGCAGATGCCGTGGGCGCCGCCCGCCATGCCGGACTCCAGGGCGATCCAGCCCGCGTGCCGCCCCATGACCTCGACGACCATCACGCGCTGGTGGGACTCGGCGGTGGTCTTCAGCCGGTCCATGGCCTCGGTGGCCACGCCGACGGCCGTGTCGAAGCCGAAGGTGCGGTCCGTGGAGGAGATGTCGTTGTCGATGGTCTTGGGCACGCCCACGACGGGTACCCCGGCCTCGTGGAGCATCTTCGCCGCGGTCAGCGTGCCCTCGCCGCCGATCGGGATGAGCGCGTCGAAGCCGCTCTTCTCGATCAGGTCCTTGGCGTTGTCGCAGGCGGCGCGGAAGCGGGCGCGCTCCAGGCGGGAGGAGCCGAGGATCGTTCCGCCGCGGGAGAGGATGCCGCTCACCGCGTTCAGGTCCAGGGTCCGGTAGCGGCCGTCGAGCAGACCCGCGTAGCCGTCCTCGAAGCCGATGACCTCGTCGCCGTAGTTGGTGACCGCTCGGTGCACGACCGACCGGATCACTGCGTTGAGGCCCGGGCAGTCGCCGCCCGCGGTGAGAATTCCGATACGCATCGCGCTGTGTCTCCTGCTCGCTGTTGCTTCCTGTGAGCCGGTCCGATTGTTCCACGGCGTTCGGCCAGCCTGCGACTTAGCCAGCCGCAGAGGTATTGTCAAGAGGGCACGACCAACAATATCGGGTGATTTTCCGGCGCTGCCGGAGCTGCCCTCCCCCTCCTCACCAGGGAAGACCGAGAAGAAACGGAGAGCACGCGTGACGCGCAGCGTGTACGTGACCGGGATCGACCGGGGCGACGGCCGCCAGGTCGTCGAGCTGGGAGTCATGGAACTCCTGACCCGCCAGGTGGACCGCGTGGGCGTCTTCCGCCCGCTCGTCCACGACGGACCGGACCGGCTGTTCGAGCTCCTGCGTGCCCGCTACCGGCTCTCGCAGGACCCGGCGTCCGTGTACGGCATGGACTACCACGAGGCGTCCGCGCTCCAGGCCGAGAAGGGCACCGACGAGCTGGTCTCCCAGCTCGTCGACCGCTTCCACGAGGTCGCGCGCGCGTACGACGTGGTCCTGGTCCTCGGCACCGACTTCGCCGCCACCCAGCTGCCCGACGAGCTGTCGCTCAACGCCCGGCTCGCGAACGAGTTCGGCGCGTCCGTCCTCGGCGTCGTCGGCGGCAAGAACCAGACCGCCGAGTCGGTGCGCGCCGAGACCCGCAACGCCTACCGCGCCTACGAGGCCCTGGGCTGCGACGTGCTCGCGATGGTCACCAACCGCGTGGCCCCCGCCGACCGCGCCGAGATCCAGGAGCGCCTCGCCGCGAGCCTGCCGGTGCCCTGCTACGTGCTGCCCGACGAGCCCGCCCTGGCCGCGCCGACCGTCGCGCAGATCACCCACGCGCTCGGCGGCCGGGTCCTCCTCGGCGACGACTCGGGCCTGGCCCGGGACGCCCTCGACTTCGTCTTCGGCGGCGCGATGCTGCCGACCTTCCTGAACGCCCTGACCCCGGGCTGCATGGTCGTCACCCCCGGCGACCGCGCCGACCTGGTCGTCGGCGCGCTCGCCGCGCACAGCGCGGGCACCCCGCCGATAGCGGGCGTCCTGCTCACCCTGAACGAGCAGCCGGGCCCGGAGATCCTGCGCCTGGCCGACCGGCTCGCGCCCGGCACGCCCGTGATCGCCGTCGCCGGGGGCTCCTTCCCGACGGCGGGCGAGCTGTTCGCCCTGGAGGGCAAGCTGAACGCGGCGACGCCGCGCAAGGCGGAGACCGCCCTCGGCGTCTTCGAGCGGCACATCGACACCGCCGAGCTCCTGGCCCGCCTTGCGGTGTCCGGCAGCGACCGCGTCACGCCGATGATGTTCGAGCACAAGCTCCTGGAGCGGGCCCGCGCCGACCGCCGCCGCGTCGTCCTCCCCGAGGGCACCGAGGAGCGCGTGCTGCGCGCCGCCGACGTCCTGCTGCGCCGCGGCGTGTGCGACCTGACGCTGCTCGGCCCCGCGGAGACCATCCGCAAGAAGGCCGCCGACCTCGGTGTGGACCTCGCGGACTCCCAGCTCGTCGACCCGCAGACCTCCGAGCTGCGCCAGGGCTTCGCCGAGGAGTACGCGCGCCTGCGCGCCCACAAGGGCGTGACCGTGGAGCTGGCGTACGACGTGGTGGCCGACGTGAACTACTTCGGCACGCTGATGGTGCAGGGCGGCCTCGCCGACGGCATGGTGTCCGGCTCCGTGCACTCCACGGCCGCGACCATCCGCCCCGCCTTCGAGATCATCAAGACCAAGCCGGACGCGTCGATCGTGTCGTCGGTGTTCTTCATGTGCCTGGCCGACAAGGTCCTCGTGTACGGCGACTGCGCGGTCAACCCCGATCCGAACGCCACGCAGCTCGCGGACATCGCCGTCCAGTCGGCGGGCACGGCCGAGCAGTTCGGCGTCGAGCCGCGCATCGCGATGCTGTCGTACTCCACCGGCACCTCCGGCTCGGGCGCCGACGTCGACAAGGTCCGCGAGGCCACCGAGCTGGTCCGCGGCCAGCGCCCGGACCTGAAGATCGAGGGCCCGATCCAGTACGACGCCGCCGTCGAGCCGTCGGTGGCCGCCACGAAGCTGCCCGGCTCCGACGTCGCGGGCCAGGCCAGCGTCCTGGTCTTCCCGGACCTGAACACCGGCAACAACACCTACAAGGCCGTGCAGCGCTCGGCCGGCGCGATCGCCGTCGGCCCGGTGCTCCAGGGCCTGCGCAAGCCGGTCAACGACCTGTCCCGCGGCGCGCTCGTCCAGGACATCGTGAACACCGTCGCCATCACGGCGATCCAGGCCCAGACCCCCACCCAGTCCCCCACCGAGAAGGCCCCCCAGTGAGCTCCACCCGTGTCCTCGTCCTCAACTCCGGCTCGTCGTCGGTGAAGTACCAGCTGCTCGACATGGCGGACTCACGGCGCCTGGCCATGGGCCTCGTCGAGCGCATCGGCGAGGAGACCTCGCGGCTCAAGCACACCCCGCTGACGGGCGGCGGCGCCGAGCGCGAGCGCACCGGGCCGATCGCCGACCACGAGGCCGCGCTGAAGGCCGTCGCCGAGGAGCTGGCCGCGGACGGGCTCGGCCTGGACTCGCCCGAGCTGGCCGCGATCGGCCACCGGGTCGTGCACGGCGGCCTGAAGTTCACCGAGCCCACGGTCATCGACGACGCGGTGCTCGCCGAGATCGAGCGCCTGGTGCCGGTGGCCCCGCTGCACAACCCCGCCAACATCACCGGCATCCGCACGGCCCGGGCGCTCCGCCCCGACCTGCCCCAGGTCGCGGTCTTCGACACCGCCTTCCACACGACGATGCCGGAGTCGGCCGCCCGCTACGCGATGGACGTGGCCACGGCCGACGCGCACCGCGTGCGCCGGTACGGCTTCCACGGCACCTCGCACGCGTACGTGTCGCGAGCCACCGCGGAGCTGCTCGGCAAGGCCCCCGAGGACGTGAACGTCATCGTGCTGCACCTCGGCAACGGCGCCTCCGCGTCCGCCGTGCGCGGCGGCCGGTGCGTGGACACCTCCATGGGTCTGACGCCTTTGGAGGGGCTCGTGATGGGTACGCGCTCCGGGGACATGGATCCCGCCGTGATCTTCCATCTGGCGCGGGTCGGCGGCCTTTCCATCGACGAAATCGACACGCTCCTCAACAAGAAGAGCGGCCTTATCGGCCTGTGCGGCGACAACGACATGCGGGAGATCCGCCGCCGGATCGACGAGGGCGACGAAGCGGCGCGGCTCGCCTTCGACATCTACATTCACCGGCTGAAGAAGTACATCGGCGCCTATTACGCGGTTCTCGGCACGGTGGACGCCATCGCCTTCACGGCGGGCGTCGGCGAGAACGCGGCGCCGGTGCGCGAGGCCGCCGTGGCGGGCCTCGAGGAACTGGGCCTCGCGGTGGACGGCGGCCTCAACGCGGTGCGCTCCGACGAGCCCCGGCTGATCTCCCCCGAGTACGCCCGGGTGAAGGTCGCGGTCGTGCCGACCGACGAAGAACTGGAAATCGCCACGCAGACTTATGCACTGGCAGGAAAGAACAGCTGAGCACCCCCGCGCCCATTTGTATCTTCCGCCAGACGGAATATTCCGTAGCGAAACAAACCGATAGGATCGCCCTCATGCGCCGTTCCAAAATCGTCTGCACCCTGGGTCCCGCCGTCGACTCCGAGGACCAGCTCGTCTCGCTGATCGAGGCCGGCATGAACGTGGCCCGCTTCAACTTCAGCCACGGCACGCACGCCGAGCACCAGGGGCGGTACGACCGCGTCCGGGCCGCGGCGGAGCGCACCGGTCGCGCCATCGGCGTCCTCGCCGACCTCCAGGGCCCGAAGATCCGCCTGGAGACCTTCGCCGAGGGCCCGGTCGAGCTGGTGCGCGGGGACGAGTTCACCATCACCACCGAGGACGTGCCCGGTGACAAGTCGATCTGCGGCACGACGTACAAGGGCCTGCCCGGTGACGTCACCAAGGGCGACCAGGTCCTCATCAACGACGGCAACGTCGAGCTGAAGGTCGTCGAGATCGACGGCCCGCGCGTCAAGACGATCGTCGTCGAGGGCGGCGTCATCTCGGACCACAAGGGCATCAACCTGCCCGGCGCGGCCGTGAACGTGCCCGCGCTCTCCGAGAAGGACATCGACGACCTGCGCTTCGCCCTGGCGATGGGCTGCGACATGGTCGCCCTGTCCTTCGTGCGCGACGCGGACGACGTGAAGGACGTCCACAAGGTGATGGACGAGGAGGGCCGCCGGGTCCCCGTCATCGCCAAGGTGGAGAAGCCGCAGGCCGTCGAGAACATGGCGGACGTCGTGGCGGCCTTCGACGGCGTCATGGTCGCGCGCGGCGACCTCGCCGTCGAGTACCCCCTCGAAAAGGTCCCGATGGTGCAGAAGCGCCTCGTGGAGATGTGCCGCCGCAACGCCAAGCCGGTGATCGTCGCGACCCAGATGATGGAGTCGATGATCACCAACTCCCGCCCCACGCGCGCCGAGGCGTCCGACGTCGCCAACGCGATCCTGGACGGCGCGGACGCGGTCATGCTGTCGGCCGAGTCCAGCGTGGGCGCGTACCCGATCGAGACGGTCAAGACCATGTCGAAGATCGTCACGGCCGCGGAGGAGGAGCTCCTCTCCAAGGGCCTGCAGCCGCTGGTGCCCGGCAAGAAGCCGCGGACGCAGGGCGGTTCGGTGGCCCGTGCCGCCTGCGAGATCGCGGACTTCCTCAACGGCAAGGCGCTGGTGGCCTTCACCAAGTCCGGTGACACCGCCCGCCGCCTGTCCCGCTACCGCGCGGCCCAGCCGATCCTGGCCTTCACCACGGACCAGGAGACCCGCAACCAGCTCGCGCTGAGCTGGGGCGTGGAGTCCTTCGTCGTCCCGCACGTCGACAACACGGACGAGATGGTCGAGCTCGTGGACGCCGAGCTGCTCAAGCTCAAGCGCTACAACGAGGGCGACACCATGGTCATCACCGCGGGCTCGCCCCCCGGCGTCCCCGGCACCACGAACATGGTCCGGGTGCACCACCTGGGCAACGGCTGCCGCGACTGAGCCGCCACCGCCGCATGACGGAAGCGGAGGGTGCCCCGGCCGGGGCACCCTCCGCTTCCGTCGTCCTCGCCCCGCCCCGCCTCAGTCGGTGATCGACTGGTGCAGGCCGGGGATGGTGAGGTCGCCGCCGAACTGGCCCGCCTGCTGGACCTTCACATGGGTGAAGTAGATCAGCGGCAGGTTCAGGGGCGGCGGGTGCTCCGGGTCGAAGGTGACCGGGATCAGGCCGAACAGATTGCCCGAGATGCGCTCGGTGTACATCGTCGTGTCGCCGTTGCGGATCGTGGACATGGAGCCCTCGGCGGCCTGGACGTGGTACTTCTTGCCGCCCGGACCGTCGACGATCTGGTGCAGGTCCCCGATGTCCGTGCCGCCGCTGATGACGTACTTCAGCGCCTGCTTGGTCTGGCCGTTGGGCATCTTCAGGTTCACGACGCCCTTGTAGTCGGCCCCCTTGAGCAGCAGGGAGCTGGCCTCCAGGTGCCACGGCTGGTTCGGGATCGGCGCGGGCGACTGCTCGTCGTCGCCGTCCACCTTCTTCTCCACGACGCACGGGAACGGCTTCTTGCCGTTCTCGTCCGGGGCCATGGGGTCCTTCGACTCCTCCGGGTCGGCCCCGTCCTTCTTGCCGTCGGCGTCGTCGGCCTCGTCCTTGCCGTCGGCGTCCTTGTCGGCGGTGTCCTTGTCCTCGGCGTCCTTGTCCTCGGCCTTGTCGTCGGCCTCGTCGTCGGCCTTGTCGTCGGCCTTGTCGTCGGCCTTGTCCCGGAGGTCCTCGGCGGTGTCCTTCGCCTTGTCGACGGTGTCCTCGACCGGCCTGGTGGCCCTGCCGTCCCGGCTGCCGTCGCCCCTGACCTCCTGGGCGTCCTCGTCGCCGCCGTCCTTGCCGTCCTTGCCCCGCGGGGACTCCTTCTCGGGCCCGTCCGGCGTCAGGAGGTCCTTGAGGGCGTCGCCGACACCCAGCGGGTCCAGCGGGTCGGCGGGCTCGGACGGCTCCGACTCCGGAGCCTTGGTGCCGTCCTCGGCCTTGTCGGCCCCGTCGCCCTTGTCCGCACCGGCGGACGGTGACGGCTGCGCCCTCTCGGGAGTCTCCGCGGACGGCGAAGGCGACGGCTGGTCCGCGTCGCCCTTCTCGTCGGGCTTCTTCCGCGCGTCCTCGGCCCGCTTCCGCGCGTCCTCGGCCTGCTTCTTGCGCGCGGCCTCGCGCTCGGCCTTCTCCGCGGCGGCCTTGTCGGCGGCGTCCTTCTCGGCCTTCTCGGCCTTCTCCGCGTTCTCGGCGTCCTTGGACGGCTCGTCGGGAGCCGTCACGCACGGCCCGTCCTGGAAGGGGTTCTCGGGCACACCGGGCTTCGCCTGTGCAAGCTGCGGCGTCAGCCCCATCCCCATGAGGACGGCGGTGGGCATGGCCGCGAGGGCGATCGCCTTGCCGACGGGTACACGAGTCAACAGCGGCTTCCTGGGGGCCGCGTGGCGCGGCCCCGTTCTCACACGGGACGTGACCGCATCGGTCCCGCGGCGCACCTCGTCAGTCGGCACGGTGCCTCCCGTTCGTCCCGTTGCTCGGGCTCGTTCCTGACAAGTCATCGGTCGTGCCGCCCGCCCCGGGCGCCGCCTCGGGCGCGGCCCCCGCCGCCGCCTGGGGGGTGCCACCGGCGTAGCCCCCGGTGTCCGGCGCCTTCGCGCGCCGTCTGACGGGCTTCTGTGGCTTCTCGTGCACCCAGGAGATGCCGAGCGCGCCGCCGACGAGGGCGAGCAGGAAGCCCATGACGAAGCCGCCGAAGTTGGAGACCACCAGGGAGACCAGGGCGAGCAGGATCGCCGCGACGCCCGCGAACACGCGGGACTGCGGCTGGAACCACATGGTCAGGCCGAGCACGACCAACAGCACGCCGATGATCAGCGATCCGGCCCCGGCGGTGGTCGCCATCCGGATGGTCAGTGTGCCGAGCGTGAGGTTCGCGTACGGGAAGTACATGATCGGGATGCCGCCGAGCAGCGTCAGCAGGCCACCCCAGAACGGGCGCTGACCGCGCCACCCCCGGAAACCCCGGCGCATCCGGCCAAGCTTGCTACCAAGGCCCACTTGCGCTTCGGCGCTCATGTCGTACAGCTCCTCGGGTATGGCGTTTGGTTCTGTGTGTCGGATGCGGGCACGGGGACGGCTGGTTGAAGACGTGGCGCCCCCGCGCCCGGCCGTTCAGCGCGACGAGTGCGGCTCAGCCGGTGATGGCCTCGGCCGTGGTCCCCGCTGCGGCTCGGTGGAGCGAAGCGGATGAGGGGGACTGGGGAGACCGAGACGACGACCGCCTCAGTAGCACTCGTGCTTGCCCTTCTGGACCGACATGTGCAGGCCGGAGAGCTTGAAGGTGCCCGCGCTGGTCGCCCACGCGCGCTGCTTCACATCGGTGAAGCGCACCTTCTCGGCCTGCTGCGCGAACGAGTCCGGGACGTACTGCTTGCCCGGCTTGTCCTGCGGGTTCGGACCGGGGCCCTTCGTCGTGCGGTCGACCGAGACACCGATGTCGACGTTGGTGAACGTCGCGTTGGCGCGCAGGTCGTCGGCGTCGATGAAGAGCTTCTTGGCCCGGACGGGCTCATCGCCGCCACCGGCCTTGAGCTTCATCGACACATCGCCGAAGAGCGGGACCGGAACGACGACGGACTGGCAGAGATTGGTGATCTTCGCCGAATCCATGCCGACGACGGCGACCGGATGCTTGCCCGAATTGCCGACGTCCATCGCCCCGTACTGGACGAATCCCGTGCCGTTGAGTTCCTTCGCGGTCACCTTGAACTGCTGACCGGACACACTGAACGATGCCGCGAGCGCACCCTGCGAGAGGGCCACGCCTATCGCGGCCGTCGCCGCGACGCTCGGCACCATGACCACGGCGAACCGCTTCCATCTGGTTCCGCCACGAGCCACGGACTCCATGACTTTCCTCCTTCTCGGACGTACATCTCCGTCCCACTGGTCCCGAGGGGTCGGTTCAGCGGAGCGGGGATGGGAGAAGTGCTACGTCCTCGGTCAGGAGAGCGCCCGTGTCGCCAGGCACGCATCGCGCCTGGGGCACCGGCGATCGCCCCCGAGCGACAACCACTGGTCGCGCCTGACTCATCACGCACAACCCTGCCGGGACAGGCCCTGCCGCGACTACGGGCAGAGACCCCCCTGTCCCAGACCGGCGACGGCGCCGCCGGCCTACTCGGTGGGGACCCAGAAAACCCGTCTCCCGACTGGCCGTCGGGCTGCGGGCAATGGACCGAGCGTGGCCGATCGTGGTGCATTCTCGGCGCCCGCACAAGGGGGTTCATTACTGGCCGGTAACGGTCGGATAACCGAAGCCTGACGGCGTGGCGTCGATCAGCGACACACGGTGGTTCCAACAGACCGGAATGATCCGGATATTGACGAACAGAAGTGGACAGAATTCCACCTCGGACTTACTCCAAGTAACAGTGGCCGCGTTTGCCAAGATTTGGCAAAACGCGGCCACTGTGGCACTGCGGGGACTGACTTTTCACTTGGACACCACGAGCCCCGGCCCGATGTGACCGGTCAGCGGACGGATCGCCGGGCAGGCCGGGGCAAATCCGGCGGAATGCCGGACTCCGGGCGCATCCGCGCCCGGAGCGCGACTCAGAAGAGCACGCGGGCGAGCGCCGTGCGCGCCGCCGTCACGCGCGGGTCGTCCGCGCCCACCACCTCGAAGAGTTCGAGCAGCCGCACCCGGGCGGCGTCCCGCTCCTCGCCCGCCGTGCGCCGGACCGTCTCGACGAGCCGTCCGAAGGCGTCCTCGACGTGCCCGCCGACCAGGTCGAGGTCGGCCGCCGCGATCTGCGCGCGGGCGTCGCCGGGCTTCTCGGCGGCGTCCTTGCGGACGGCCACCGGGTCCATGTCCTGGACGCGGAGCAGGAGTTGGGCCTGGGCGAGGCCGAGCTTGGCCTCGGTGTTGGCGGGGTCGTCGCTCAGCACGTTCTCGTACGCCCGGACGGCGCCGCCCAAGTCGCCCGCGTCCAGGGCCTGGACGGCGGCCGCGAGCGCGGCGTCGTGCGGCCCCGCGGGGACGGGTGCGGGCTGCGCGTCTTCGGGGGCGTCCGCGTCGACGGTCAGACCGGTGAGCCCGAAGCGCTCCTCCGCGACCTGGACCAGCTGGTCCAGGGTCTGGCGGATCTGCGCCTCGGGGGCGGCGCCCTGGAACAGCGGCAGGGCCTGGCCCGCGACCACCGCGAACACCGCGGGGATGCCCTGCACGCCGAACTGCTGCATCAGCATCTGGTTCGCGTCGACGTCGATCTTCGCGAGCAGGAAGCGGCCGTTGTACTCCTGCGTCAGCCGCTCGAGGAGCGGGCTGAGCTGCTTGCACGGCTCGCACCACTCGGCCCAGAAGTCGATGACGACGGGCACTTCGGTGGACCGCTGCAGTACGTCGCGCTCGAAACCCGCCTCGTCGACGTCGATGACGAGACTCGCGGGGGTGACGGCCCCGCCGCCGCCGTGCCGTGCCGCTTCGGCGCGCGCCTGCTCCGCCTTCGCCTTGGCCTCCTGGGCCGCCTTCACCGCGGCGAGGTCGACGACTCCGCTCATGGACATGTTCCGTGGCTGCATGAGTACATCCTCCCCCAAGCCGTGCGGGAACCGCGCCCGCCCGTCTTCCGCCACCGCGCTTCCAGGGAAGTCGCTTCGCCTCCTCGTCCGCTCGCGGTCCCCCGCCGGATTGCGGGGCCGACCGGACGGACCGGGGCGCGGGTCCCGAGGAGGACCGTTCGTACCGTTTGTCGCGCGGGGTCCCCACCCCGTGCTCGTGGTTGCCGCCCTGGGGCGGTAGAGGTTCGCTCGCAGCGCCTCGCCGCCGGACGCGGCCGTACGGCCTTGGTGCGCGGCTTTCGCTACGGGTCGTAGCGTAACTGGATCCGGTCCGGCCCGGCACGGGGCTCCGAGTGATCTCCCTCACTCGCGGCTGGCCGCCGTGGCCGTACTGGCCGGTATGGTCGCGGGCATGCAGAGCCGCAGTACACCGTCCGCCCGTGCCGGAGGCCGCCCGCGCAGCGCCGAGGCGGACACCGCCATCCTCGAAGCGACCCGCGAGGCGCTGGTCGACCTCGGCTGGACGAAGCTGACCCTCGGCGACGTGGCGACGCGGGCCGGGGTCGCCAAGACGACCCTCTACCGGCGCTGGGCGGGCAAGAGCGAGCTGGTCGTGGACGCGGTGGCGGAGCTCTTCGACGAGCTCGAACTGCCGGACAGCGGCAGCCTCGCCACGGACATCGAGAGCGTGGTCCTGCAGTTCGCGGCGCTGCTCGGGCGGCCCGAGACGAAGACGGCCCTGATGGCGGTGGTCGCGGAGTCCACGACGGACGCCCCGCTGCGGGAACGGGTCCGCGGCTCCATCGTCGAGCGGCAGAAGCGGCTCGTGCTCGAAGGGCGGCAGCGGGCGCAGGCCCGGGGCGAGTTGCCCGTCGAGCCCGACGCGACGGCTGCCGCCCGCACCGCCGACCTCATCTTCGACGTCATCGCCGGGGCCGTGGTGCACCGGGCCCTCGTCAGCGCGGAGCCGGTCGACCCCGCCTGGGCCCACCGCTTCACCCTCCTCCTCCTGGGCGGCCTCTCCGCGACGACCGGCCAGGCGCCGCACGCCCCTTAGCTCCCCGCCCCCTCGCACCGCCGCGCTGACGCGCTCGTCCTCAAACGCCGGACGGGCTGGATCTGTCCGCCGCGCCGTCCAAAACTGCCGGACGACGGCGCGGGAGCCGCCAGGTCGGGGCCGGGCCAGGACGCTGGGGGGTGGGTGGGAGAGGACCCGCCGCGGTAGCGGCGGGCAGGGGGGCGGGGTCAGACCTGGTAGCGGGACGGGGCGAAGAGGGAGAGGTTGGCCTCGACCCAGGCCGAGGTCCGGCGGAGGCCCTCCTTGAGGGAGACCTCCGGCGTCCAGCCGGCCCACTCCCGGGCCCGGGAGTTGTCGGAGACGAGGCGCTCCACCTCGCTCCCGGCGGGCCGCAGCCGCGCGGGATCGACCACGACCCGAGCCGCCCGCCCGCTCGCGGCGACCAGCGCGTCCGCCAGTTCCCCGATGGAGATCTCCCGCCCGACCCCGAGGTTCACCACGTGCCCGAGCGCCCGCTCGCTCTCGGCGACGGCGAGGAACCCGCGCGCGGTGTCGGTGACGTACGTGAAGTCACGCGTCGGCGTGAGGGAGCCGAGCTTGATCTCCCGCGCCCCGGAGTGCAGTTGGGCGAGGATCGTGGGGATCACGGCCCGCGCGGACTGCCGCGGCCCGTACGTGTTGAAGGGCCGCACGACCGCCACCGGCAGCTCGAAGGCGTGCCAGTGCGAGAGCACCGCCATGTCGGCGCCGATCTTCGAGGCGGAGTACGGGGACTGCGGCTGCAGCGGGTGGCTCTCGCTGATCGGCACCGCCCGCGCGGTCCCGTACACCTCGCTCGTGGACGTGTGGACGAGCCGCCGCACCGCGTGCCTGCGGCAGGCCTCCGCGACGTTCTCGGTGCCGACGACGTTCGTCTGCACGTACGCGCCGGGCGAGTCGTACGAGTACGGGATGCCGATGAGGGCCGCCAGGTGGAAGACGGTGTCGCAGCCGGCGACGGCGTCGGACACGCGCCCCGGGTCGCGTACGTCACCGGCGAGGAACTCGACCCTCGGGTCGCCCAGCAGATGCGCCAGGTTCCCCTTCTCCCCGTACGGCTTGTAGTGCACGAAGGCGCGGACGCGCGCGCCGCGCTCCAGGAGCAGGTCGACGAGGGTGGAGCCGATGAAGCCCTCGGCGCCGGTGACGAGGACGGTGCGGTCGCTCCAGTCGAAGGAGGACAGCGGAGTGGACGTGGTCATGCGGCGTTCTCCCAGTGGGTGGAGGGGTGGTGGGCGGACCCGGCCCCGTGGGCGAGGTCGAGGACGCGCGCCGCGAGCAGGTCGGCGGCGCGGGCGTGCGGCCCCGGGTCGGCGGCTCCGCTCATGGCGGCGAGCCGTGCCGGGGAGTCGAGGAGCGGCCCGGTGAGCGCGGCGAGTCGGTCGGCGGTCACCTCCGCGTCGGGCAGCAGGAGGCCCGCGCCCGCGTCGGACAGGACGCGCGCGTTGTGGGTCTGGTGGTCGCCGGGCGCGTGCGGATAGGGCACGAGGACGGCGGGCACCCCGGTGCTGGCCAGCTCGGCGACGGTCGCCGAACCCGCGCGGCACACCACCAGGTCGGCGGCGGCGTACGCGAGGTCCATCCGGTCCAGATAGGGCACGGCGCGGGCCACGGCGTCGCCGCCGTCGTACGCGAGCCGGGCCCGTGTCTCGTCGAGCGCGGCGGGCCCGGTCTTGATCAGCAGCTGGACGTCGGTGCGGTGGCGCCAGCGGGCGGCGAGTCCGAGCGCCGCTTCGGTGAGGCGGGCGGCGCCCAGGCTGCCGCCGTTGAAGAGGAGCAGCCGCGCCCCGTCCGGCACCCCGAGGGCGCGGCGGGCGTCGGCGCGCAGCGCGGTCCTGTCCAGGCGGGCCAGGGCGTCGGCGATGGGCATGCCGGTGGTGTGGGCGCGGTGGCCGCCGGGCAGATGGGCGCGGCTGCGGTCGAAGGCGACGGCGATGTGCGGGGTGAGGCGCGCGGCGAAGCGGTTGGCGCGGCCGGGGACGGCGTTGGACTCGTGGATGAGGCTGGGCAGCCCCGCCATCCGGGCGCCGACGATGACGGGGGCGCTCGGGTAGCCGCCCATGCCGACGGCGACGTGGGCGCCCTGCTCGCGCAGGATGGCCCGGCACTGGGCGCCGGACTTCAGGAGGGCCGCGGGCAGCAGATAGCGCTTCGCCCCGAGCGCGGGGTCGAAGGGGATCATGTCGACGGTGTGCAGGCGGTACCCGGCCTCGGGGATGAGCCGGGTCTCCAGGCCCCGCTCGGTGCCCACGAACGAGACCACGGCGTCCGGCACGGCCCGGCGCAGGGCGTCGGCGAGGGCGAGGCCCGGGTAGATGTGCCCGCCGGTGCCGCCCGCGCCGATCACGACGGACAGGGGCCCGGGCGGCCTTGGCACGGTGACGGAGGTGACGGTTGGCTTCATACCGACTCACCGTCCACGCCCGCTCTAAGAGGGTTTTAAGAGCCGCGTTTGGCACCTTTGGTGCATGAACGAGATGAGACACAGGGGGCGCGAAGAGGGCGTCGACGGCCGCCGACGGGGCCGGACCCCGGCCGTGGCGCCGGCCGTGGCGCCGGCGGTGACCGCGTCGTGACGGCCGCCGCCGGGCCCCGCGGCCCCGCCGCCAAGGTGCTCGTCGTCGACGACGACCCCGAGGTGCGGGCCGCCGTGGAGGACGCGCTCACCGTCGAGGGCTATCTGGTCCGCGGGGCCGGGGACGGCCAGCAGGCGCTGACCGCCGTGGCCCGGTGGGAACCGGGTCTCGTGGTGCTCGACGTGATGATGCCCGTCATGGACGGGCTCGCCGTCTGCCGTCAGCTGCGGGCGGCGGGCGACCGCACCCCGGTCCTTGTCCTGACCGCCCTGGACGCGGTGAGCGACCGGGTCGACGGGCTCGACGCGGGCGCCGACGACTACCTGGTCAAGCCCTTCGCCCTGGACGAGCTCGCGGCCCGGGTGCGCGCGCTCCTGCGCCGCGCGGCGGCCGAGCCGGGCGATCCCGGCGACGCCGGGGACGAGCTGGCGTACGGGGACCTGACCCTGGACCCGCGCACCCGCACCGGCCTGCGCGGCGGGCGCCGCGTCGAGTTCAGCCGCACGGAGGCCACGCTCCTCGAACTCCTGTTGCGCAACGCGGGCCAGGTCCTTCCGCGCGAGCTGATCCACGAGGCGGTGTGGGGGCGCGACTTCGGGCCCGACTCCAACTCCCTCGCGGTGTACGTCGGCTATCTGCGCCGCAAGCTGGAGTGCGGCGGCGAGACCCGGCTCGTGCACACCGTGCACGGCGTCGGCTACCGGCTCGGCTCGCCGTGAGCGCGGCCCGGCGCGCCCGCCGTGCCCGCCGCGCCCTCGGGGCCCGCTGGCGGCGGCGCCGTCCGCTGCGCACCCGGCTCGCGGTGGCCGCGTCCGCCGCGGTGGCGCTGGTCGCGATCTGTGTGTGCACCGCGTCGTTCTTCGTACTCCGCTACAAGCTGTACCAGCAGCTCGACCAGAACCTGGCCCAGTCCGCGACCCTGGCCGCGCAGCAGCACCGCGCCGAGGACCGGGACTACGGCGTGCTCGCGGGCGAGTGCCGCTACCTGGGCGCTCCGGCCTGCGCACAGGTCGTCCCCGCCGCCGCGGCCGAGGACCCGGAGAAGCCGTACCTGCTGCCCGTGAACCGCTCCACGCGCCAGGTCGCGGCGGGCGAACTGCCCGCGTACTACTCGAACTTCACCCTCCCCAACGGCAAGCCGGGGCGCATGCTCACCACCCCCCACGGCAAGGGCTCCGCCGTACAGGTGGCCCTGCGCGCCGACATCGCCGAGCGCGGGGTGCGGCAGACCGCCGCGATCCTGTCCGCGGTGGGCGGCGCGGGCATCCTGCTCTCGGCGCTCGGCGGCTACTGGGTCTCGCGGACCGGCCTCGCGCCCGTCGCCCGGCTCACCGCGACCGCCGAGCGCATCGCGGCGACCCGGGACGCCCGGCACCGCATCGAGCTGCCGCCGGGGCCGCCGGGCCGCGAGGACGAGGTGACGCGCCTGGCCGCCACGTTCAACACGATGCTCGCCGAGCTGGAGGAGTCCGTCGCGGCCCGCCGCCGCCTCGTCGCCGACGCCTCGCACGAGCTGCGCACCCCGCTCACCGCGCTGCGCACGAACGCCGAACTGCTGGCCCGGGCCGATCTCCTGAACGAGGCCCAGCGGGACCGGGCCTCGGGCGCGCTCGCCCGGCAGCTGCGCGAGGTGACCGGGCTCGTCAACGACCTCATCGAGCTGGCCCGGGACGAGGAGCCGCGGCCGCTCCTGGAGGACGTGGCGCTCGTACCGCTCGTCGCGCACGTGGTGGCGGCCGCGCGGGAGCACTGGCCGGGCGTCGCCTTCACCCTTGACGTCGCGCCCGACGCGGCGGTCCTGGTCCTTCCGGGCGTGCCCGCGCGGCTCGCCCGGCTCGTCACCAACCTCCTGGACAACGCCGCCAAGTTCAGCCCTCCCGGCGGGCTGGTGGAGGTGTCGCTCTCGGCCCGCGAGCTGACGGTGCGCGACCACGGGCCCGGCATCGCCGAGGAGGACCTCCCCCACGTCTTCGACCGCTTCTACCGCGCCGAGAAGGCCCGCGCCCTGCCCGGCTCCGGCCTCGGCCTGGCCATGGCCCGCCAGATCGCCCACGCCCACGGCGCGGACCTCCACGCGGAAGCCGCCCCGGGCGGCGGCGCCCGCTTCCGCCTGACGTGGCCGTGAGCCCTCGCGGGGCGCCCCAGGCCCGCCCCTTCCCGATCCGGGGGCTCCACCCCCGTGCCCCCGCTTTTCGGCGCTCCGCGCCTCGTCCTCAAACGCCGGACGGGCTGGATGGTGCCGCTTGCGGCTGTATTCCAGCCCCTCCGGCGTTTGAGGAGCGGGGGTCTGGGGGCGGAGCCCCCAGGAATCGGGAAGGGGCGGGTCTGGGGCGCACCCGTGAGGGTCAGAAGCCCGCGGGCTCCGTGTAGACGCCCCACTCCTCCCGGAGGACCCCGCAGATCTCCCCGAGCGTCGCCTCCGCCCGCACCGCGTCGAGCATGGGCCCGATCATGTTGGACCCGTCCCGCGCAGCGGCGAGCATCGCGTCGAGCGCGCCCCGCACCCGGGCGTCGTCGCGCCGCGCCTTGCGGTCGGCGAGCAGCCGCACCTGCTCCCGCTCCACCTCGTGGCTGACGCGCAGGATCTCCAGGTCCCCGGTCACGGACCCGTGGTGGACGTTGACGCCGACGACCCGCTTGTCGCCCTTCTCCAGGGACTGCTGGTAGCGGAAGGCGGACTCGGCGATCTCCCCGGTGAACCAGCCGTCCTCGATGCCGCGCAGGATGCCCGAGGTGATGGGCCCGATGGGGTGCTGCCCGTCCGGGTGGGCGCGAAGGCCACGCTCCTTGATCTGCTCGAAGATCTTCTCGGCGTCGGCCTCGATGCGGTCGGTGAGCTGCTCCACGTACCAGGAACCGCCCAGCGGGTCCGCGACGTTGGCGACGCCGGTCTCCTCCATCAGGACCTGCTGGGTGCGCAGGGCGATCTCCGCGGCCTGCTCGCTGGGCAGCGCGAGGGTCTCGTCGAGGGCGTTGGTGTGCAGGGAGTTGGTGCCGCCGAGCACGGCGGCGAGGGCCTCGACGGCCGTGCGGACGACGTTGTTGTACGGCTGCTGGGCCGTCAGGGAGACGCCCGCCGTCTGCGTGTGGAAGCGCAGCCACTGCGCCTTGTCGGTCCTGGCGCCGTACACCTCCTTCATCCAGCGGGCCCAGATCCGGCGCGCGGCGCGGAACTTGGCGATCTCCTCGAAGAAGTCGACGTGGGCGTCGAAGAAGAAGGACAGGCCGGGCGCGAAGACGTCCACGTCGAGGCCGCGGCTGAGGCCGAGCTCCACGTACCCGAAGCCGTCGGCCAGGGTGTACGCCAGCTCCTGCGCGGCCGTCGCGCCCGCCTCGCGGATGTGGTAGCCGGAGACGGAGAGCGGCTTGTACGCGGGGATCTCGCGGGCGCAGTGCTCCATGAGGTCGCCGATGAGGCGCAGATGGGGCTCGGGCTCGAAGAGCCACTCCTTCTGCGCGATGTACTCCTTGAAGATGTCGGTCTGGAGCGTGCCGTTCAGCACGCGCGGGTCGACGCCCTGGCGCTCGGCGGCGACCAGGTACATGCAGAAGGCGGGGACGGCGGGGCCGGAGATCGTCATCGACGTCGTGACGTCGCCGAGCGGGATGTCCTGGAACAGGACCTCCATGTCGGCCGCCGAGTCGATGGCGACGCCGCAGTGGCCGACCTCGCCGAGGGAGCGCGGGTCGTCGGAGTCGCGGCCCATCAGCGTCGGCATGTCGAAGGCGACGGAGAGGCCGCCGCCGCCCGCGGCGAGGATCATCTTGTACCGCTCGTTCGTCTGCTCGGCGTTGCCGAAGCCGGCGAACTGGCGGATGGTCCAGGTGCGGCCCCGGTACCCCGTCGGATAGAGGCCGCGCGTGAACGGATATTCGCCCGGCCATCCGATCCGTTCGAAGCCCTCGTACGCGTCCCCGGGCCGGGGCCCGTAGGCAGGCTCGACCGGGTCACCGGAGAGCGTCGTGAAATCGGCGTCGCGCTTCTTCGCGGCGTCGTACCGGGCCTGCCAGCGACGGCGGCCCTCCTCGATGGCGTGAGCGTCCATGACTCCAATTTACTTGGACGTCCTAGTAAATGTCGATGGCTGACCGCCACGGGACGCCCCGTGGCGGTGCGGTTACGCCTTGGCGATGACCGGCGACGCGTCGGTGAGCAGCGGCTCCACCTCGCGCACGACCTTGCGCTCGACGAAGAACGCCGCCGTCGGGATGGTGCCGGACACCAGGATCCACAGCAGCTTGCCGAACGGCCACTTCGCCTTGGAGCCCAGGTCGAAGGCGAAGATCAGATAGATGATGTAGAGGACGCCGTGGACCTGCGAGACGACGAGCGTCAGGTCCTCGCCCTTCTCGAAGCCGTACTTCGCCACCATGCAGGCGCAGAGGATGAGGAGCATGACGGCGGTGACGTAGGCCATCACCCGGTAGCGGGTCAGCACGCTTCGTTTCATGACTATGAGCGTAACCGTCCGGTTTACGCGATCTTCGGGCGGCCTACGGGGCGCCGCGCCCCGCGCTCACTCGTCCGCGAAGTCCTGCGCGGCCACGCGCAGCGGCCGCAGCATCGCGAAGATCTCGCCGCACTCCTCGGCGTCGTACACCCCGAGACCGAAGTCCATGGCCATCAGCTCGCGGGTGGCCTCGTCGACGACCTCGCGGCCCTTGTCGGTGATGGAGGCGAGGGTGCCGCGGCCGTCCTTGGGGTTCGGGCGCTTGTCGACCAGGCCGGAGCGGACCAGGCGGTCGACGGTGTTGGTGACGGAGGTGGGGTGCACCATGAGGCGCTCGCCGATCTTGGACATCGGCAGCTCGCCCGCCTTGGAGAAGGAGAGCAGCACCAGGGCCTCGTAGCGCGCGAAGGTCAGTCCGTACGGCTTGACGACCGCGTCGACCTCGGCCAGCAGGATCTGCTGGGCGCGCATGATGGAGGTGATCGCGCCCATGGCGGGCACGGACCCCCAGCGCTGCTTCCAGAGTTCGTCGGCGCGGGCGATCGGATCGAAGGGGAGACTGAGCGGCTTCGGCACAGCGTCGACCTTAGCCGCCGGGCCCAGGGCGGTCAGCCCCAGTCTCACGATTCGGCAGCGCGTTCGCTTTCCGGGGCGCGTGCGCCGGTCAGAGGGCACGCGGGCGCGCGCAGCGGTGGCGCGCACCTCCAGGGCCAGGGCCGCGCGACAGACCGTGCCGACGCCCTGGAGCGTCAGGGGCCCGTGCCCCGCCGCGTGTCCGACGGGTGGCTGACGCCCTGCTCCGTCGGCGGTGTCGCGCCCCCGGCCGATTAATCCCCTATGCCACGATTGCCGGGCACCCACCCGTACGTCACGTCACCATCGCCCTAGGGGGCTGGATGCACCGGCTGCTCCGTACGTTCACGGCACTCACGGCCGTCGCCGCCTTCGGGCTCGCGGCGGGGTGCTCGTCCGGGCCGGGCTCCGGCGACTCCGGCGGCTCCGGCAAGAAGGAGGCCGCGCCCCCCACGGGCGCGAAGGCGGCGTCGCACTCCTTCTGGGTGGACCCGCAGAGCGCGGCCGCCCGGCAGGTGCGCGCGTGGGCGCAGGAGGGCCGCACCCGGGACGCCGAGGCGCTCAAGCGGATCGCCGAGCAGCCGATGGCGGTGTGGCCCGCGGGCGACGACCCGGCCCCGGACATCCGCGAGGCCACCGCGGGCGCCGCCCAGGAGGGGCGCACGGCCGTGCTCGTGGCGTACAACATCCCGCACCGCGACTGCGGGCAGCACTCCGCGGGCGGCGCCCCCGACGCCGGGTACTACCGGCAGTGGCTCGGCTCCTTCGCCGCCGCCATCGGGGAGAGCCCGGCCCTGGTCATCCTGGAGCCGGACGCGATCCCGCACATCGTGGACGGCTGCACCCCGGGCCAGTACCACGAGGAGCGCTACCAGCTGCTCTCCGAGGCGATCCAGCGGCTCAAGCGGCAGCCGCGCGTCAAGGTCTACCTGGACGCGGGCAACCCCGGCTGGATCGCCGACGCCCGCAAGCTGACGCAGCCGCTGCGGCAGGCGGGCGTCGACGCGGCCGACGGCGTCTCGCTCAACGTCTCCAACTTCCAGAGCGACGAGACCACCAAGGCCTACGGCCGCACGCTGTCCGGGGCGATCGGCGGCAAGCACTTCGTCATGGACACCAGCCGCAACGGCCGGGGCCCGCTCGCGGGCGACCGCCAGGACGCCTGGTGCAACCCGCCGGGCCGCGGCCTCGGCACCCCGCCCACCGACAGGACCGGCGACCCGCTGCTCGACGCCTATCTGTGGATCAAGCGGCCCGGCGACTCCGACGGCCCGTGCCGGGGCGGCCCCGCGGCCGGGCAGTGGTGGCCGGACTACGCGCTCGGGCTCGTCCGCAACGCGAAGGCGTAGCCCGCCCGCTGATCACTCTGGCCAAAGTGCCCCGGGGCTGGCAGCCTCGGGGCACATGCGCGAGGACTTGTCGCAAGCGGGCTACGGCATTCGGTTCGAGTGGGGCCCGGCCGGGGCGAAGCAGCTGGCACCGGCCGTGTCCTGCCTGGTGGTGGTCGACGTGCTGTCCTTCACCACGGCGGTGTCGGTCGCGGTGGAGGCCGGGGCGCGGGTCTTCCCCTACGCGTGGCGGGACGAGAGCGCCACGGCGTTCGCCCGGCAGCTGGACGCCAGCCTGGCGGTGGGGCGGCGGGCGGTCACCGAGGCCACCCCGTGGTCGCTGTCCCCGGCGGCCCTGCGGCGCGCCCCGTTCACCGAGCGCCTGGTGCTGCCGTCCCCCAACGGTTCGGCGATCGCCGCCGCGGCGGGCGGCGCGGACGTGGCCGCCGGGTCGCTGCGCAACGGCTCCGCCGTGGGGCGCTGGCTCGCCGGGCAGGGCCTCGGCACCGCCGAGCGGCCCGTCGGGGTGATCGCGGCGGGCGAGCGGTGGCCCGACGGCACCCTGCGGCCCGCCGTCGAGGACCTGCTCGGCGCGGGCGCGGTGATCGCGGCCCTGGGCGAGCACGGCGGCACCGGGCTCTCGCCGGAGGCCGCCGCGGCCGCGGCGGCGTTCGCCTCGGCCCTGGACGTCGGGGCGGCCGTCGCGGACAGCTCCTCGGGACGGGAGCTGGCCGACGACGGCTTCGCCGACGACGTGGCCGTCGCGACGGAGGTGGACGCGAGCACCCAGGTCCCCGTCCTGCGGCACGGGGCGTTCGTGCCCGCGTGAACCGCCGCCGCGGGTCGGCTACTTGACGTGCACCCACTTGGCCTCGGAGGAGGCCCCGTCGGCGTCCGTCACGAACAGCATGTACCAGCCGGGCGGCACGAGCGCCGCGTCGCCGCGCGGCACCTCCACCGTCACCGAGCCCTTGCCCTTCGTCAGGCCGAGCGCGATGGAGCGCTGCTCGACGTCCGTGGTGTGCGTGACCGCGCTCGGGCGCATGAGCCGGGCCGAGGCGAGCTTCTCGGGGTGCGGCGTGCGGAAGGTGGCGCGGCCGTCCGCGGGCAGGGCCTCGGGGCCCTCGCCGAGGACGGGGCGGTCCTTGCCCGCCTTGTGCAGCGTGGGCGGGGTGAAGATCTCCATGCGCTGCTCGAAGTGGCCCAGCTTGGTGTTCTGTTCGTTGTCGAAGAGCGGGTCGGAGCCGAAGGTGGCCACGCGCCCGTCGGGCAGCAGCAGCGCCTCGGAGTGGTAGTTGCGGCCCACCGTGGGCTCGGCCGCGGTGCGGAAGGCGCCGCGCCCGCCGTCGGCCTTGGGGTCGTAGAACTGCGCCTTGAGGATGTTGCTGCCGCTGCGGCCGCGGTAGTCGGACGAGCCGTTGGTGGTGAACACGGAGTCGTCCGGCATGATCACGCTGTTCAGATAGCGGGTGCCCTGCGGCAGCCGCGGCCCGGTCTTGAAGGAGGGGTCGGCCTCCTTCAGGTCGATCACGGCCGTGCGCCGCGTGGCCTTGTCCGACTCGCCGACGCCGCCCCCGCCGAGGATCATCACCTTCTGGTCCTGGGCGGGCGGAAGCAGCACGGAGGCGGACGTCTCGGTCTGGTCGAGGTCGGCGAGCCCCGGCACCTTGGTGAAGGTGTTGGTCTCCAGGTCCCACAGGCCCGGCTTGCGCCCCTTGTTCGCGGGCCCGTACCCGGCGTTGGACGCGGGGTAGAAGAGCTTGCCGCCCTTGGTGAGGAACAGCGCCGGATAGCTCGGGAAGTAGCGCTTGGGCCCGTCGGTCCACTTCTTGGTCTTCGGGTCGTAGATCTCGTTGTCGCCGGGGTCGATGACGCCGACGTCGTCGAGCCCGGACACCGCGAGCACCCGGCCGTCGTCGAGGCCCACGAGCGTCGGGTACCAGCGCGCCTTGTCCATCGGCTCCACGGCCACGTACCGCTCGGCCACCGGGTCGAACTCGTACGCCGCCTTGATGCCCTGGAAGTCCTGCTTCTCCATGGTGAGCTTCTCGGCGATGCCGTACGTGTTGTCGGCCTCCTTGCCGGTGAGGCCCTCGATCTCGTACTGCGCGGACTTCTCGGTGACCGCCTCCCTGCCCTCCTGCGCGGCCTCCACGAAGACCCGGGCCTCGCTCGCGGTGACCTTCGTCTTCCAGGGCTGCATCACACCGGACTTGGAGTACGTGATCTGGAAGTCCCGCTTGGCCTTGGGGACTTCCACGTCGAACTTGCTGATGTACTCGACGCCGGACGGCGAGCGGAACTTGGTGCCCTTCTTCAGGACGACGGGCTTGTCCGGGTTCTCGTTCTTCACGCGCATGCCGCCGCCCGCGCGCTCCACCTCGCCGTCGAGCAGCTCGTAGCGGGCGGTGCCCCCGGCGACGAGCAGCCGTCCGTCGGGCAGCTGGGCGTGCCCGGCGCAGAAGAAGTCCACCGGGGTCGGCACCTTCTTGAAGGTGTTCTTCTTCGGGTCCCACAGGATCGTGTCGAAGGACCCGGCGTCGAACTTCTTCTGCTCGTTGCCGGAGCCCGCGACGATCAGCACCTTGCCGGTGTGCAGGAGCGCCGCGTGGATGGCGTTCGTACGGAACTCCTCGGGAATGCCGATCTGCCGCCACGACCCGTACTTCTTCTTGTACCCGGGCCGGGAGATCTTGTACGCGTGGTACTTCTCCTCGGCGAAGGAGACGGCGGCGGGGGCGTTGAGGCCGATGAGCAGCGCGCCCGCGCCGGCGCCGAACGCGATCTTCTTGGAACGCTGGGAGAGCTTCGAGAGGCGCAGGGCCATGGCGTCAGTTACCTCCAGTGGTCGTGCCGGTGGCGAACGCGGGCTCCGGCTCGCCGTCGGTCCCGCGCTCCGCGAGCCGCTGCCGCGCCGCCTTGCGGGCCCGGCGCTCCCTGAGGGCGGTGACGCCCCACACCGTCACCGGCGCGAGCGAGATGGCCATGGCGAGCACGGCCCAGGTGCGCATCGCCACATGGGTGTGGCCGAGGACGAACGAGGCGACGAGCGAACTGGCGAGCACCGCGGCCCAGAACAGATGGACGCGGAAGGTGAGCAGCCGGTCGGACGTGGCGCCGCAGCCCTTGGGCGTGACGACGAAGCGGCTCGGGCGGCGCAGCAGCGCGGCGCCGAGCGACTTGGCGTAGATGGGCGCGGAGAGCGCGGACATCGCCATGCCCGCGAGGCCGCCGGAGCCCTCGGGTTCGTGCGGCGAGACGTTGTGCCGCCGGTTCCAGAGGTAGAGGCCGATCTGGAGGGCCGCGGCGTCGCTGTAGAGCATGAGCCACACGGACGCGGCGACCTGCGTGCCCGAGGCCCCGAACCACAGGAACAGGACGCAACTGAGGATGCCCAGGAGCCAGTTGACGGCCGTCATCGGGTAGTAGACGAGCATCAGGGTGTACGAGAACAGACGGCCGGGCGGCATCGTGAACGGCGCCTTCCAGTACTGCTTGAACAGCGTCTCGTAGGTGCCGCGCGACCAGCGCATCTGCTGGGTGAAGAAGTCCGTCCAGGACGCCGGGCCCTCGCCGACGGCGAGCACGTCCGGGGTGTACACGGACCGCCAGTGCCGCCGCGTCGCGGGGTTGCGGTGCCGGTGCAGCTCGAAGCCGGTGGCCATGTCCTCGGTGATGGAGTCGTAGAGGCCGCCGACCTGCCGCAGGGCGGCGATCCGCACCACGTTGTTGGTGCCGACGAACATGGGTGCCCGGTAGCGGTTCCCGGCGCGCTGGATCAGCGCGTGGAACAGGAACTGCTGCGACTCGGCCGCCTTGGTGACGGGCGAGACGTAGTTGCCGTACACCTGCGGGCCGACGACGAACGCGACGTCCGGGTCCCGGAAGAAGCCCATCATCCGCTCCAGGAAGTTCGGCAGCGGGACGTGGTCGGTGTCGACGGAGGCGAAGAAGTCGTAGTCGTCGCCGTGCATCGCGAGCCAGGCGTTGTAGTTCCCGTGCTTGGTGCGGGTCTTGTGCGGGCCCTTCTTGCGGTTCCACTCCGGGACGCCGTTGCGGGTGAAGTGCCGCACGCCGAGCTCCGCGCACAGGGCCTTCGCCTCGTCGTCGTCGCCCTCGTCGAGCAGCCACACGTCGAGCGGCCCCGTGTGGTGTATCCGCACGGCACCCTCCAGCGTGGCGCGGACCATGGGGAGCGGCTCCTTGCCCGGTACGTACGTCGTCAGGAACGCGACGCGGGTGCCCGGCTCGGGCACGACCGGCACGGGATCGCGGGCCACCATCGTCGCGTGCGCGATCGACACGACGTTGACCAGCATGAACAGCTCGATGAGCCCGATCGCGACGAGCATCGTCACATCGAGGCCGACCAGCCAGCGGTCGCCGCCCTCGCGCTCGGTCCAGTGCGTGGGCCAGACCAGGTACACCAGCAGGACGCCGGTGAGCAGCGGGGCGAGCGTCATCAGCAGGACGGCGCGTATTCGGCGGGGCTCGCCGGCGAGGAGCGACCTGTACTGGACCCGGTAGCCGTGGCGGCCCTCCTCGGGCTGCGTGAGCGGACCGGCCAGCCGGCTGTGGGTGTCGTAGTCGTAGCCCTCCGGCCGCACAGCGCCCTCCTCTGGTCATCAAATGAGCCGATAACCAAACAAAAAGGCACTTTCGACGGCGTGTCGAACGGGGCGGGGCTGGCCGGGTGGTGTTTCCTGCTCCCCCGCGCCCCCGGCGAGGCCCCGACGAGGGCCCAGGTCAGCGCACAGCCCGCCGCAGGCGGTGGCGCACGGCCCGCTGGGCCACGGGACCCAGGTCGTCCAGGGCCGCGACCAGGGCCCCCAGGTCCTCCAGGGCGTCGAGCGCCCGCCCCGCCCCCTCCGCGTCCACCCCTTCGTACAGCTCGATCCCCACGAACGACGCCGCCACCGCCCGCGCGAGCCCCACCGCGTCCACGAACCCGCCGAGCGGCGACGCCCCGAGCACCCGCACGAGGACCTCCTCGACCTCCGCGACCCAGAGCGAGAGCCCCGCCGCCGTCGCGGCGGCGAGCCGCGGCTGGGTCTGCGCCCCGGCGAGCAGCTGCCCGAGCACGGCCACGGACCCCGCGGCCCGCTCCTCCTCGTGCATCCGCCGCCCGAACTCCAGGAGCTCCCCGAGCGTGGAGATCGCGGCGAGAGCGTCCCGGTAGCGGGCGACCCGCTGCTCCGTGCCGTACCGGCAGGCCTCCGAGAGCAGTTCGTCGACCGACCCGAAGTGGTAGAAGACGAGCGCCTGGTTCACCCCGGCGGCGGCCGCCACGCTGCGCGCGGACGTCTTGGCGATGCCCTGCTCGGTGAGCGTGCGCAGCGCCCCCTGGAGGAGCTTCTCGCGGGTCTCCGCGCTCACGCGCGCACCTCCTCGCGCACGGGCCGCAGACCGGGCCGCACCCCGCACTCCCGCACGTCCCGGTACGCGGCCCGGAACCGGCCCTCGTACCCGAACAGCGGCCCCACGTACCGGTTGGCGACCCGGACCCGGATGCGGAAGCACCCGGCGGCGTCGTCGTAGGACTCGCGCACCTCGGCGTCGCCGCCGACGAGGTCCGGCACGCGGACGTCCACCGGGCCCTCCCGGAACCGGTGCTCTCCGGAGCGGATGACGAGGGAGCCGTCCGGTTCGGCCGCGAAGTGCAGGTCGCTGGCGAGGTGCTGGTGCGTGCCGAGGTAGTCGAGCACGCGGTCGCCCTCGGGGGCGAGGACCATCTGGGCGTCGAAGCGCCGGGCCCGCCCGGGGAAGTGGAAGGTGCGCACGAAGCTCACCGTCTCACGCCCGAAGGTGTCGGCGTACGGCACGTTCTCGATGGTGAAGGGGACGTTCCGGCCGGTGCGCGGGACGAGGATGTGCCGCGTCGCGCCGACCGCGAGGAACGGCTTCACGAAGCCGCGGCCGTGCCAGATCCGGTCCATCACGCCGTATCCGACGCAGGCCTCGCCGCTGTCGAGCCCGACGGAGAACCGCCGCCGGAGCTGCGGATGGAGCCGCTCGAAGTCGGCGCCGAGCACGGTACGGAAGATCGAGGTCATGCGGGCTTCTCCTGCGGGTCGAGGGGCGCGGCGGCGGACAGGCGGCGCAGGACGCCCGGCGCCCGGGTGCGCCGCGGCGGCCTGCGCAGACAGCGCCGCGCGGCGGGCGTGCCGGGCAGCGGCGGCACCAGGAGCGCCACCAGGGCGGCGCCGAGCGCGGCCACCGGCCCGCCGCCCGCCCCCGCCACGGCCACGGCCAGGCCGCGCGCCCCGACGTCGGCCGCCGCGTGGGCGAGGGCGCGCTCCGGGGTGGTGCCGCGCTCCAGCCAGAGCCGGAGCCGGTCGAACGACCACGCCGTGGCCCAGCCCATGAGCGGGCGGAAGAGCAGCCGGTCGGCGAGCGCGCCGGGGCGGCCCCAGCGCGGCCGGTAGTCGTAGCCCGTGAGGAAGCGGACGCCGTCGCCGGTGGGCACGTAGCGCCAGTAGCCGCTGCCCTCGGCGAGCAGCGAGAGCGGATGCGGCGAGGCGAACCGGAGCGCCGAGGTCCGGGTGCCGTCGGGCCTGCGCCTCTCGCCCGCACTGACGCCGGTCCCGGCGACGGTGAGGAAGGGCAGCACGCGGGTGGCGTACCGGAAGTGCTGCGGTTCGCCGTCCTTGGCGGGCAGATAGTCGATCTCCGTGAACCGGAGGTCCCACCGCTGGTGCGCGGCGGGGTCCTGAGTGTGCGCCCACAGGTCGTCGATGTCGGCGCGGATCAACGCTTCGATGTACAGGCTCACCGGAAACCCCCACGTCAGCACGGTTTGAGCGATCGCTTTGAGCAGTCGCTCAACTGCGGCTGTCGCAACGTAGCAGGGATTTGAGCGGTCGCTCAACTCCTTCGGGGTGAGGGACGGGGCGACGGACGGGTGACGGTTGAGGACAGCGAAAGGCCCCCGCCGATGCTCGGCGGGGGCCTTTCGGAAGCGGGCGCGTGGGCCTGGCTGTCAGCCCTGGGACAGATGCCGTTCCACGGTCTCGACCTTGGAGGTCAGGCCGTCCGTCACGCCGGGGCGGACGTCGGCCTTGAGGACGAGGGAGACGCGGGGAGCACGGGCCTCGACCGCGGCGACGGCGCGCTTGACCACGTCCATCACCTCGTCCCACTCCCCCTCGACGGAGGTGAACATCGCGTCGGTGCGGTTCGGCAGGCCCGACTCGCGCACCACGCGGACGGCGTCGGCGACGTACTCCCCCACGTCCTCGCCGACGCCGAGCGGCGTCACGGAGAAGGCGACGATCACGCGTTCACGACCCCCTCGCGGCGGGCGCGCGAGGCGATGACCGCGGCCTCGGCCTCACGCTTGAGCTTGCGGTCGGCGAAGAAGCCTCCCGTCGGCAGGACGGAGAGGACGAAGTACAGGGCGGCCGTCTTCAGGCTCCACTTGGTGCGGTTCCAGGCGTCGGCCCAGAACAGCACGTAGAGCACGAAGAGCACGCCGTGGATCATGCCCATCGCCGGCACGGCGTTGAACTCCGTGGTGCGCTTGAGCACCGAGCAGACGATCAGGAGGAGGAAGGACACGGCCTCCGGAACGGAGACCAGACGGAGGCGGCGGAGTGCGGAAGCGGTGTTGATGTCCACGAGTCACCTTCGGGGGCGGGGGTCGGCGTCGATCTTGTGAACGGATGCACAAGCGCCCCCCATTGTGGCATCAGGGATCTACCGGGGTGCGTTCAGGGTCGGAAGCCCTGTCGCCGCGCACCGCGCTGCGGATACCTTCGCTGTCGTGGCTACGTTCCGAGTGCAGGGCAGCAGAGTGCTCGCCGTCGACATGACAGGCGACTCGGTCAAGGCGAAGAACGGTTCGATGGTCGCCTATGACGGCACGATGAACTTCAAGAAACTGACGGGGGGCGGCGAGGGCATCCGAGGCATGGTCACCCGGCGTCTGACCAATGAGCAGATGACGGTGATGGAGGTGAAGGGCCACGGCACGTGCTGGTTCGCCGACCGCGCGGCGGAGATCAGCCTGGTCGGCCTCCAGGGCGAGAAGCTGTACGTGGAGGCCAGCAATCTGCTGTGCACGGACGCGGGCCTGCGCACCGGCACCACGTTCACGGGCCTGCGCGGCGCCAGCCAGGGGAACGGCGTCTTCACGACGACCGTGGAGGGCACCGGCCAGGCGGCGATCATCTCGGACGGCCCGGCGGTCGTCCTGCGCGTGACGAAGCAGTACCCGCTCCATGTCGACCCGGGCGCCTACGTGGCGCACCAGGGCAATCTCAAGCAGAGCTTCCAGTCCGGCGTCACCTTCCGCCATCTGTTCGGCGAGGGCGGCGGCGAGGCCTTCCAAATCCGCTTCGAGGGCGAGGGCCTGGTGTACGTCCAGCCCAGCGAGCGCGAAACGATCGCGGGAGACGTGTGACATGCCGTTCCGTGAAGTCACTCCGAAGATGGTCGAGGCGACCGTGCAGCCGGGCGTGAAGCTGTTCAGCCAGCGCGGCGCGATGCTCGCCTACAAGGGAGACGTCTCCTTCACCCCGAACCTCACCGGCGGCCAGGGCGGCCTGATGTCCATGATCGGGCGCCGCCTCGCCGACGAGGACGTCCCGCTGATGACCGTCGAGGGCAGCGGCACGGTCATGTTCGGGCACGGCGGCCATCACATCCACGTGATCACCCTGACCGGCGACACGCTGTACGTGGAGTCGGACCGCCTGCTCGCCTTCGACGGCACCCTCCAGCAGGGCACCGTGTTCCTCGGCTCGCAGGGCGGCGTGATGGGCATGGTGCGCGGCCAGATCTCGGGCCAGGGCCTGTTCACCACGTCCCTCAAGGGCCAGGGCGCGGTCGCCGTGATGGCCCACGGCGGCGTCGTCGAGCTGCCCATCACCCCCCAGCGCCCGGTCCACGTGGACCCGCAGTCCTATGTGGCGCACCACGGTGACGTACGCAACAAGCTGTCCACGGCGCTCAGTTGGCGCGACATGGTGGGCCGCGGCTCCGGCGAGGCGTTCCAGCTGGAGCTCAGCGGCAACGGCGTGGTGTACGTCCAAGGTTCGGAGGAGAAGCTGTGAGCACGCCCGTGATCTTCGACCCGGCGACGCTACCGAGCGACGACAACGTCAACGCGTACACCTTCTGTGTGGAACTGCGCGGCAGCCAGTGGTTCCTGCAGAAGGGCAAGATGATCGCCTACTACGGGCGCATCGATTTCAACGGCATCGGCCACGGCCGCCTCGACCGCCTCCTGCGCACGTCCTTCCACTCCCCGCTGCACGCGAGCGACTGGGTGGTGGCCGAGGGCGAGGGCAAGATGCTGCTCGCCGACCGCGCCTTCGACGCGAACTCGTACGACCTCGAGGACGGCAACCTGACGATCCGCGCGGGGAACCTCCTCGCTTTTCAGCCAAGTCTCTCGCTGAAGCAGTCCATCGTCCCGGGCTTTCTGACCCTGATCGGCACGGGCAAGTTCGTGGCGGTCTCCAGTGGCCCCGTGGTGTTCATGGAGCCGCCGATCCGCGTGGATCCGCAGGCCCTCGTCGGCTGGGCGGACTGCCCGTCCCCCTGCCACCACTACGACCACGGGTACATGACGGGGGTGCTCGGCGGCCTGCGCGCACTGACCGGCATCGGCGGCACATCGGGCGAGGAGCACCAGTTCGAGTTCGTGGGCGCGGGCACGGTCCTGCTCCAGTCCTCGGAGTCCCTGATGGACGGGGTGGACACCGGCGCGCTTCCGCAGCAGGCCGGGGTGCCGGGCGCGGCGGGCACCGGCGGCGGCTCGGGCGGACACGGCTCCTCCGGCCAGGGCGGGCAACATGGCCAACGTGGACAGCAGCCGCTCGGACCGCGCCTTCCCGGACAACTAGGCAGCCTCCAGCGTCGCTTCGGCCTGTGAGCGGTAGTCTGCGGAGTGTGACGGCGAACGCCTGTGCCCCTCGGTCTCCCGGGGGGTGCGAGCCGTGTCACACCCCTTCACTCGTTCATCATTCAACTTCTTAGGTAGAATCGATTCCATGGAGACCGAGACGGCCCCGCAGTGGCTGACCAACGAGGAACAGTGCGCCTGGCGCACCCACGTGGAGGTCAACAGGATGCTGACGTACCAGCTGGAGAAGGATCTCCAGCCGTTCAACCTGACCATGAACGACTACGACATCCTCGTACATCTCTCCGAGTCCGAAGACCTGCGCATGCGCATGAGCGACCTCGCGACCGCCACTCTGCAGTCCAAGAGCCGCCTGTCGCACCAGATCACGCGCATGGAGAACGCGGGCCTGGTCCGGCGCGAGAACTGCGAGTCCGACCGGCGCGGCCTGTTCACCGTGCTCACCGACGAGGGCATGGAGACGATGAAGCGCGTCGCACCGCACCACGTGTCGTCCGTGCGCCAGCACTTCGTCGACCTCATCTCGCCGGAGGCCCTCGGCGACCTGCACAAGGCGCTGACACCGATCGCGGAGCACCTGCGCGGTCTGCGCGGCAAGCCGTGACGCTGCCGCTGTGCCTCGGCGGTTCCAGGGGGGCTTGGCTCGTGTGTCGCTCAGTGCCGGTGGTCCTTGGCTGAGCGCGCAGTTCCCCGCGCCCCTTCGGGGCGCACTTGCGGCAGCCTCAGGACGAACCGGGCGCCGCCCCCAGGGGCCTCGTCGACCGTGAGCGTGCCGCCGTGCCGCGCGGCCACGTCGCGGGCGATGGCGAGCCCCAGGCCCGCACCGCCCTCGTCCCGGCTCCGCGCGTCATCCAGACGCACGAACCGCTCGAAGATCCGCTCGCGCTCCGCCGCCGGCACCCCGTTCCCGTCGTCGGCCACCTCCAGGACCGCCCAGTCCCCTTCGGTCCGGGTGGTGACGGTGATCCGCGACCGGGCGTGCCGCTGGGCGTTGGTCACCAGATTGCCGAGGACGCGGGACAACTGCCCACGAGATCCGGCCACTTCGGCGCTCTCCAGCGCCGTCGCGACCGGAACGCGGTCCGCCGGGCGCTGCGACAGCTCCTCACGGGCCAGGGCCGCGAGCTCCACCCGGCCCTGCCCCGGCTTCTCCCCGGCGTCCAGACGGGCGAGCAGCAGCAGGTCGGCGGCCAGCTCCTGAAGCCGCACGGTGTCCTCGACGGCGCCCGCCACGTCCAGCAACTCCGGGTGTGCGGCGCCCACTTCGAGCTGGGTGCGCAGTGAGGCGATGGGGCTGCGCAGCTCGTGCGAGGCGTCGGCGACGAAGCGGCGCTGCCGCTCCACGGAGGCCTGGAGGGCGGCGAGCGTCTCGTTGGTGGTGCGGGCCAGGCGCGCGATCTCGTCGTGCGTGTCCGGCTCGGGCACCCGCCGCGCCAGGTCCTCGGACGCGGTGATGGCGGCCATCTCCCCGCGGATCGCGTCGACCGGCCGCAGCGCGCGGCGCGTGACCAGCCAGGTCACGGCCGCGATCACGGCCAGGAGCACGGGGAAGCCGATCAACATCGCGGTCAGCGCGGTGGTGACGGCGCTCCGTTCGGCGGTCAACGGGGCACCCGCGTCGACGGTCAGCTCACCCTTCGAGTCCGTGTTCACGCGGACGGCGGCGAATCGGTACTCCTCCGTGTCGCCGTCGACGGTCGCGGAGCGCTCGGTGATCCGGGTCTCGTCGTCGATCTCACCGGGCTTGAGGGAGTCGTCGTCGGACCCGTCGTCGGACCCGTCGTCGGAGTCATCGGAGCCGTCCGCCTTCTCCGCGCCGTCCTCGGCGGCCTCTTCCTTGTCCTCCTTCTCCTCCGCGGCGTCGTCCGAGTCGTCCGAGGCATCGGAGTCGTCGGAGTCCTCGGAGTCCTCGGACGACTCCGACGGCTCGGAGGCGGGCGGGGTGGAAGGGGCCTTCCGCTCGGGGCGCACGTCCCTGACGCGCTCGCCGAACAGCCGCTCCAGTTCCTCGGTGTGCGCGACGACCCGGCCGTCCTCGTTCAGGACCCGTACGGGATGGTCGTCGTCGGACAGGTCGAGCTTGTCGTACGGGGTGCCGATGGCCAACTCGGTCGCCACCTTCCGGGCGGCGGACCCGGCCTGCGCGTCGGCCTGCTCGACGAGGCCGGACCGGATCGCGAGCAGCACGGCGGCGCCCGCGGCGACCAGGGCGAGGGCCACGACGACCGTGGCCGCCGCGGTCGCGCGGGCGCGCACCGAGGCGAAGGGGCGGAAGCGGCGGAAGCGGCGGCTCATCGCGGGGCCTCCAAGCGGTAGCCGGCGCCGCGGACCGTCTTGATCAGCGGTGCGCCCAGCTTGCGGCGCAGCGTGCTCACGTACACCTCGACGATGTTCGGATCGCCCTCGTACGCGAAGTCCCAGACGTGCTCCAGGATCTCCGCCTTGGACACCACCTGGCCCGCGCGCAGCAGCAGCTGCTCCAGGACCGCGAACTCCTTCGCCGTCAGGGCGACCTCGGTGCCCCCGGCGTCCCCCTCGCGGACGACGCGGCGCGCGGCCGTGTCGATCCGCAGCTCGCCGATCCGGTGCACCGGCGACGGGGCCGCGGCGCGGCGGCGCAGCAGCGCCTTCACGCGGGCGACCAGGACCACGTAGCTGAAGGGCTTGGTGAGGTAGTCGTCGGCGCCCGTGTCCAGGCCCTCGGCCTCGTCGTACTCGCCGTCCTTGGCGGTCAGCATCAGGATCGGTACGTCGTTGCCCGCGGCGCGCAGGGTGGAGCAGACCCGGTAGCCGTTCATGCCGGGCAGCATGATGTCCAGGATGACCAGGTCGTACGTGCCCTCCGTGGCGCGGTGCAGACCGTCGACGCCGTCGTGGACGACGTCGACGGCGTAGCCCTCGGCGGTCAGGCCCCTGGCCAGGGACAGGGCCAGACGCTTCTCGTCCTCGACGATCAACAGACGCATGCCCTCAGGATGCCGGAGCCCGGCTGAAGAAATCTTCAGGTGTCTTCAGGGGGGCTTCAGGAACGTTCAGGCAGCGTGTTTCCCATCGGAACGGACGGCCCCGGTACGGCGGGGCCAGCCACTCGGGAGGAAACCCTCATGAAGCGCAACATCGTCATCGCCACCGTCGCGGCCGCCGCACTCATCGGGGGCGGGACGGCCACGACCTTCGCGCTCAGCGGCGACGGTGAGAGCTCCTCGGCCTCGTCGGCGCGGAAGTCGAGCGTCCAGCTGAAGGACGACGGCGGGGCGCGGGGCACGGAGGTCCGGGGCGACGACCGATACGACGACGACCGTGATGACGACGACCGGGACGACCGGGGTGACAGGGACGACCGGGGCGAGGACGCCAGGGACGCCGCCGAGGCCAAGGCCGCCGAGGTGAGCGCCGCCGACGCGATCGCCGCCGCGCTCAGGTCCGCGAGCGGCACCGCCGTCTCCGCCGAGCTGGACTCCGACGACGGCGGCCTGGTCTGGGACGTCGACGTCCTCGGCAAGGACGGCTCGACCTGGCACAGCGTGCACGTCGACCCCGGTACGGGCAACGTGCTCGGCTCCCACACCGAGAACGACGCCGAGGACGCGGCCGAGGCCGGGGCCGCGCTGAAGGGCTCCTCGGTCTCCGCGGCCGACGCGGCGAAGGCCGCCGCGGAGAAGGGCACGGTGACGTCGGTCGACCTCGAGGACGAGGCGGGCGGCAAGGGTGTCTGGGAGGTGGAGACGGTGTCCGCCAAGGGCGCCGAGACCCACTGGCTCGTGAACCTCAGCTCCGCCGAGGTCACCCCCGGCCCCCTGGACGACTGACCCCGGCACAGAGCCCTACGCCTCACACACCACCCCGCCGTCCCCCGCGGCGGGGTTTCTCTCTCCCCGCGCTGTGGGCGGTCGTCCCGCGGGGCGGGACGGGTGGGCGCGGCCCCCGGTGCCGAGCGACCGCGCAGGCAGGAGCCCGGCCGCGGGCCTAGCCCGCCGTCAGGCCCTCCACCAGGGAGTCCGCCGCCGCGTACGGGTCCAGCTCGCCCGCGACGATCCGCTCGGCGAGCGCCCCGAGCCGCACGTCCCCGTGCAGGTCGGAGATCCGCTCCCGCAGCGCCGTGACGGCGATCGTCTCGATCTCCCGGGCCGCCCGCGTGACCCGCCGCGCGGTGAGGACCCCCCGCTCCTCCATCCACGCCCGGTGCTTCTCCAGCGCCTCGACGACCTCGTCGGTCCCCTCGCCGCGCGCGGCGACGGTCTTGACGATGGGCGGCCGCCAGTCCCCGGGGGTGCGCGCCTCCCCGAGCCCCAGCATGTGGTTGAGCTCGCGCGCGGTCGCGTCCGCGCCGTCGCGGTCGGCCTTGTTGACCACGTACACGTCGCCGATCTCCAGGATCCCGGCCTTCGCGGCCTGGATGCCGTCGCCCATCCCGGGCGCGAGGAGGACCACGGAGGTGTCGGCCTGCGAGGCGATCTCGACCTCGGACTGGCCGACGCCGACCGTCTCGACGAGGACCACGTCGCAGCCCGCGGCGTCGAGCACCCGGATCGCCTGCGGCGCGGCCCAGGCGAGCCCGCCCAGATGCCCCCGGGTCGCCATGGAGCGGATGTAGACGCCGGGGTCGGACGCGTGCTCCGACATGCGGACGCGGTCGCCGAGCAGCGCGCCGCCGGAGAACGGCGACGAGGGGTCGACGGCGAGGACCCCCACCCGCTTCCCGGCCCGCCGGTACGCGCTCACCAGCGCGGAGGTCGACGTGGACTTGCCGACGCCCGGCGACCCGGTCAGGCCCACGACGTACGCGTGCCCGGCCAGCGGCGCGAGGGCCGCCATCACTTCGCGCAGCTGCGGCGACGCCCCCTCCACCAGCGAGATCAGCCGGGCCACGGCCCGTGGCCTGCCCTCGCGGGCCTGCGCCACCAGGGAGGGGACGTCTTGCATTGCGGCTCCGTTCCGTACGTACGTCTCCGACGTCTCCGAAGACACGAAGGGGATGCGAAGGGATGCGAAGAGAAGCGAAGGGGATGCGAAGGGATCCCGGAGGAGGGCGCCGGGGCCTCAGCTCTTGGAGACCTTCAGGATGAGCGCGTCGCCCTGCCCGCCGCCGCCGCACAGCGCGGCCGCGCCGACCCCGCCGCCGCGCCGCTTGAGCTCCAGGGCCAGGTGCAGGACGAGCCGCGCGCCGGACATCCCGATCGGGTGACCCAGGGCAATGGCGCCGCCGTTGACGTTCACCTTTTCCGTGGACACCCCGAGGTCCTTCATTGACTGGACCGCGACGGCCGCGAACGCCTCGTTGATCTCGATGAGGTCGAGGTCGTCGACGCCCAGGCCCTCCTTCTTCAGGGCGTGCAGGATCGCGTTGGACGGCTGGGACTGCAGGGAGTTGTCCGGCCCGGCCACGTTGCCGTGTGCCCCGATCTCGGCGATCCACGCGAGGCCGAGCTCCTCGGCCTTGGCCTTGCTCATGACGACGACGGCCGCGGCGCCGTCCGAGATCTGCGAGGCGGTGCCCGCCGTGATCGTGCCGTCCCTGCCGAAGGCGGGGCGCAGCTTGCCGAGCGTCTCGACGGTGGTCTCGGCCCGGATGCCCTCGTCCTTGGCGACGAGCACCGGGTCGCCCTTGCGCTGCGGCACCTCGACGGGCGTGATCTCGGCGTCGAACACGCCGTTCTTCTGGGCGGCGGCCGCGCGCTGGTGCGACAGGGCGCCGATCTCGTCCTGCTCGGGGCGCCGGATGCCGAGACGGGTGTTGTGCTTCTCGGTCGACTCGCCCATGGCGATGGACTCGAAGGGGTCGGTGAGGCCGTCGTACGCCATCGCGTCGAGCATCTCGATCGCGCCGTACTTGTGGCCCTCGCGCGACTTGGGGAGCAGGTGCGGGGCGTTGGTCATCGACTCCTGGCCGCCCGCGACCACGACGTCGAACTCACCGGCGCGGATCAGCTGGTCCGCGAGCGCGATGGCGTCGAGACCGGAGAGGCACACCTTGTTCACGGTGAGTGCGGGGACGCTCATCGGGATGCCCGCCTTGACCGCGGCCTGGCGCGCCGGGATCTGCCCCGCCCCGGCCTGAAGCACCTGCCCCATGATCACGTACTGCACCTGGTCGCCGCCGATGCCCGCTCGGTCGAGGGCCGCCTTGATCGCGAATCCGCCCAGGTCGGCGCCGGTGAAGGACTTGAGTGAGCCGAGCAGTCGCCCCATGGGCGTGCGCGCGCCCGCGACGATCACTGAGGTGGTTCCGGTCGTTCCAGACATGTGGCACGGCCCCTTCCAGCTGGCGAGCTGAGGAGATGTGAACGAGGGTTTACTCGAATGTACTGAGCGGTACGGCGCCCGTCACCGGGAGGCGAGTGTGATCGCGCGCACGTTGCGTAATCACGGCCGCAGGCGCTGCACTTGAACCATGCTGACGCGAATTGATCACATCGGGATCGCCTGCAAGGACCTCGACGCGACGGTCGAGTTCTATCGCGCGACGTACGGCTTCGAGGTGTTCCACACCGAGGTCAACGAGGAACAGGGGGTGCGCGAGGCCATGCTGAAGATCAACGAGACCTCGGACGGCGGCGCCTCCTACCTCCAGCTCCTGGAGCCGATCCGGGAGGACTCGGCGGTCGGCAAGTGGCTGGCCAAGAACGGCGAGGGCGTGCACCACATCGCCTTCGGCACCGCCGACGTCGACGGCGACTCGGAGGCCATCCGCGACAAGGGCGTGCGCGTTCTGTACGAGCAGCCGCGCATCGGTTCGATGGGGTCGCGCATCACTTTCCTGCACCCCAAGGACTGCCACGGCGTCCTCACCGAACTCGTCACGTCCGCGCCCGCCGAACAGCCGGAGCACTGACCTCCCGTTACTCGGGGCCGGTAGGGTTAGTGGCGGCCGTCCGAACCATGGGCGGTCGCTTGCCGGGGTCCGGGTTTCGGGGGACGAGCGTCGGGGCAGCAGCCCGAGCTCCGCTGTTGATCTGACACCATTCCCCGGGGGCCTCGTTCGCGGGACGGGCGAGGCTCGTACGTCTAAGACTTGCGACCAGGGGACGGATGGGACCGCGCAGTGCGGGGCTACGAGAGCCAGGACAGCCGACGACCGGCTGAGGCCGACCATCTCTCACGGTTCGAAGCCGAGATGGACCGGCTGAAGACCGACCGGGAGAAGGCCGTCCAGCACGCCGAGGACCTCGGCTACCAGGTCGAGGTGTTGCGCGCCAAGCTGCACGAGGCGCGCCGCAACCTCGCGTCCCGCCCTGCCTACGACAGCGCGGACATGGGCTATCAGGCCGAGCAGCTGCTGCGGAACGCCCAGATCCAGGCCGAGCAGCTGCGCGCCGACGCCGAGCGCGAGCTGCGCGAGGCCCGCGCCCAGACGCAGCGCATCCTCCAGGAGCACGCCGAGCAGCAGGCCCGGCTCCAGGCCGAGCTGCACACGGAGGCCGTCTCCCGGCGCCAGCAGCTCGACCAGGAGCTGAACGAACGCCGCCAGACCGTCGAGTCCCACGTCAACGAGAACGTGGCGTGGGCCGAGCAGCTGCGCGCCCGCAGCGAGCAGCAGGCCCGCCGGCTGCTCGACGAGTCCCGCGCCGAGGCCGAGCAGGCGCTCGCCGCCGCCCGCGCCGAGACCGAGCGGCTCGCCGAGGCGGGCCGGCAGCGCCTCGCCGCGGACGCCGAGAGCGCCCGCGCGGAGGCCGAAGCGCTCCTGCGCCGGGCCCGTACCGACGCCGAGCGCCTGCTGAACGCCGCGTCGGCGCAGGCCCAGGAGGCCGCCGACCACGCGGAGGCGCTGCGCTCGTCCACCGCCGCCGAGTCCGACCAGGCGCGCCGCCAGGCCACCGAGCTGAGCCGGGCCGCCGAGCAGCGCATGGCTGACGCCGAGGCCGCCCTGCGCGCGGCGCGCGCCGAGTCCGACAAGCTCGTCGCCGGGGCCAAGGAGGCCGCGGCCAAGCAGCTCGCCGCCGCCGAGGCCGCGGGCGAGCAGCGCACGCGGACGGCCAAGGAGCAGGTCGCCCGCCTCGTCGGCGAGGCCACGAAGGAGGCCGAGGCCGCCAAGGCGGAGGCCGAGCAGAAGCTGGCGGACGCCGCCGCCGAGGCCGAGAAGCTGGTCGCGGAGGCCGCCGAGAAGGCCCGCTCGATCACCGCCGAGGAGACCGCGTCCGAGATCGCGAAGGCCGCGCGGACCGCCGAGGAGGTCCTGACCAAGGCCTCCGAGGAGGCGACCGCGACCACGCGCGCCGCCGCCGAGGAGGCCGAGCGGGTCCGCGCCGAGGCCGAGGCCGAGGCGGACCGGCTGCGCAGCGAGGCGCACGACATCGCCGAGCAGCTCAAGGGCGCGGCGAAGGACGACACCAAGGAGTACCGCGCCAAGACCGTCGAGCTCCAGGAGGAGGCGCGCCGGCTGCGCGGCGAGGCCGAGCAGCTGCGGGCCGACGCGGTCGCCGAGGGCGAGAAGATCCGCGGCGAGGCGCGGCGCGAGGCCGTCCAGCAGATCGAGGAGGCGGCCCGGTCCGCCGAGGAGCTGCTGACCAAGGCCAAGGCGGACGCCGCCGAGGCCCGCCAGTCCGCGACCGCCGAGGCCGAGCGGGTCCGCTCCGAGGCCGTCGAGCGCGCCACGTCCCTGCGCCAGCAGGCCGAGGAGACCCTGGAGCGCACCCGCGCGGAGGCCGAGCGGCACCGCACGGAGGTCGACGAACAGGCCGAGGCCGTCAAGGCCGAGGCGGAGGCGGTCGCGCGGGAGCTGCGCGAGGAGGCCGAGCGCGCCGTCGCGGCCCGCACGGCCGAGGCCGAGGCGGAGCTGACCCGGCTGCGGACGGAGGCCGACGACAAGCTCACCGCGGCCGAGCGGACGCTGACCGAGGCGCGCGCGGACGCCGAGCTGATGCGGCGCGAGGCCGCCGAGGAGACCGAGCGGCAGCGCACGGAGGCCGCCGAGCGCGTCCGCACCCTCCAGTCGCAGGCCGAGGCCGAGGCCGAGCGGCTGCGCGACGAGGCCGCGGCGGACGCCTCGCAGGCGCGCGCCGAGGGCGAGGCCATCGCGGTGCGCCTGCGCTCCGAGGCCGCCGCCGAGGCGGAGCGCCTCAGGACGGAGGCGCAGGAGACCGCGGACCGGGTGCGCGCGGAGGCGGCGGCCGCCGCCGAGCGCGTCGCGACCGAGGCCGCCGAGGCGCTCGCGGCCGCGCAGGAGGAGGCGGCCCGGCGCCGCCGCGAGGCCGAGGAGACGCTCGGCAACGCGCGTGCGGAGGCCGACCAGGAGCGGGAGCGGGCCCGCGAGCAGAGCGAGGAGCTGCTCGCCGCGGCGCGCAAGCGCGTGGAGGAGGCCGACGCCGAGGCGCACCGCCTGGCCGAGGAGGCCGAGGCGCGCGCCACGGAGCTGGTGTCCGCCGCCGAGCAGCAGGCCCAGTCCGTACGGGACTCCGTGGCCGGTCTGCACGAGCAGGCCCAGGAGGAGATCACGGGCCTGCGCTCGGCCGCCGAGCACGCGGCGGAGCGCACCCGTACCGAGGCGCAGGAGGAGGCGGACCGCGTCCGCGCCGACGCGTACGCCGAGCGGGAGCGCGCCGGTGAGGACGCGAGCCGTACGCGGCGGGAGTCCGCCGAGGCGGCGGAGGCCGCCAAGGCGCTCGCCGAGCACACCGTCGCGGAGGCGATCGCCGAGGCCGACCGGATGCGCTCCGACGCCGCCGAGCACGCCCAGCGGGTGCGCACGGAGGCCTCGGACACCATCGCGCAGGCCGACCAGGACGCCGCCCGCACCCGCGCCGACGCCCGCGAGGACGCCAACCGCATCCGCGGTGACGCCGCGAACCAGGCGGACACGCTGATCGGCGAGGCCCGCAGCGAGGCCGAGCGCCTCACCACCGAGACGGCCGCCGAGGCCGAGCGGGTGCGCACCGAGGCGATCACCGAAGCCGAACGCCTCACCACGGAGACGGCCGCCGAAGCCGAGCGCGTGCGCGCGGAGTCCGTCGCCGCGGCCGAGCGCCTCACCACCGAGACCGCCGCCGAGGCCGAGCGGGTGCGCACCGAGGCGATCACCGAAGCCGAACGCCTCACCACGGAGACGGCCGCCGAGGCGGAGCGGGTGCGCGCCGAGGCGGTGGCCGCGGCCGAGCGACTGATCTCGGACGCGACCGGCGACGCCGAGCGGCTGCGCGCCGAGGCGGCCGAGACCGTCGGCTCCGCGCAGCAGCACGCCGAGCGGATCCGCACGGAGTCGGAGCGCGTCAAGCAGGAGGCGCAGGCCGAGGCCGAGCGGACGCTGAGCGAGGCGCGCGCGGAGGCCGAGCGCACCCTGGACGAGGCGCGCCAGGCCGCCAACAAGCGGCGTACGGAAGCCGCGGAGCAGGTCGACACGCTCATCACCGAGGCCGCGGCCGAGGCCGAGAAGCTGACCGCGGACGCCCAGGAGAAGGCGCTCAAGGCGACGACGGACGCCGAGACGCAGGCGGACGCGATGGTCGGCGCGGCCCGCAAGGAGGCCGAGCGGATCGTCGCCGAGGCCACGGTCGAGGGCAACACGCTGGTGGAGAAGTCGCGTACGGACGCCGACGAGCTGCTCGTCGGCGCGCGCCGGGACGCCACCGCGATAAGGGAGCGCTCCGAGGAGCACCGCAGCCGCGTCACGACGGAGATCGAGGAGCTGCACGAGCGGGCCCGGCGCGAGTCGGCCGAGGCCATGAAGTCGGCGGGCGAGCGCTGCGACGCCCTGGTGAAGGCCGCCGAGGAGCAGCTGGCCGAGGCGAAGGCGAAGTCCGAGGAGCTGATGTCGGACGCCAACTCCGAGGCGAGCAAGGTGCGTATCGCGGCGGTGAAGAAGGCCGAGGGGCTGCTGAAGGAGGCCGAGCAGAAGAAGGCCGAGCTGGTGCGCGAGGGCGAGCGGATCCACGCCGAGGCGCGGGCCGAGGCCGAGCGCACGGTCGACGAGGGCAAGCGCGAACTGGAGGTCCTCGTCCGGCGTCGCGCGGACATCAATGCGGAGATCTCCCGTGTCCAGGACGTGCTCGAGGCGTTGGAATCGTTTGAGGCCCCACAGGGCGGCGGCAAGGACGCGGGCGTCAAGGCGGGGGCCGCAGCGGGGGCTACACGTTCGGGTGGCAAGCAGTCAGAGGGCTAGCCACGGAGGCCTTTCCGTGCTGGGCCGGGACCTTCGGCCCTGTCGCTGGCAAGCGCTCTGCCGGTTAGCCACTCAAAAGGGGTGTCATTCTCCAGATCAAACGGGCATACGCTCGATGACACGCCGCAACGCCCCCTAGGATTCCCTCTATCACCTCACCCGGTCTCATTCGACAGGAACCCCATGAGCGACACTTCCCCCTACGGCTTCGAGCTTGTGCGGCGTGGGTACGACCGCGCTCAGGTGGACGAACGTATCTCCAAGCTCGTCTCCGACCGAGACTCCGCTCTCACCCGAATCACTGCTCTGGAAAAGCGCATCGAGGAACTCCACCTCGAAACGCAGAACGCCCAGGCCCAGGTCGCCGACGCCGAGCCGTCGTACGCCGGGCTCGGGGCCCGCGTCGAGAAGATCCTGCGCCTCGCCGAGGAAGAGGCGAAGGACCTGCGCGAGGAGGCCCGGCGCGCGGCCGAACAGCACCGCGAGCTGGCCGAGTCGGCCGCCCAGCAGGTGCGTAACGACGCCGAGTCGTTCGCCGCCGAGCGCAAGGCGAAGGCCGAGGACGAGGGCGTCCGCATCGTCGAGAAGGCCAAGGGCGAGGCGAACGCGCTGCGTGCCGAGGCGCAGAAGGACGCGCAGTCCAAGCGCGAGGAGGCGGACGCCCTCTTCGAGGAGACCCGCGCCAAGGCCGCCCAGGCGGCCGCCGACTTCGAGACGAACCTCGCCAAGCGGCGCGACCAGTCCGAGCGCGACCTGGCCTCGCGCCAGGCCAAGGCCGAGAAGCGCCTCGCGGAGATCGAGCACCGCGCGGAGCAGCTGCGCCTGGAGGCCGAGAAGCTGCGCACCGACGCGGAGCGCCGCGCCCGCCAGACGGTGGAGACCGCGCAGCGCCAGGCCGAGGACATCGTCGCGGACGCGAACGCCAAGGCGGACCGCATCCGCAGCGAGTCCGAGCGCGAGCTCGCGGCGCTGACCAACCGCCGCGACTCCATCAACGCCCAGCTGACGAACGTCCGCGAGATGCTCGCGACGCTCACCGGTGCCGCCGTGGCCGCGGCGAGCACGCCCACCGAGGACGAGCCGATCTCGCGGGGGGTTCCGGCACAGCAGAGCCGCTGACGCGGATAAGAGCAACCACGGGGTGAACGCGATGGAGCCCCCTGCCACCTCGAGTGGCAGGGGGCTCCGTCCCGTTTTAGCGTGTCGACGTGATCGGGTTCCGTGCGTGATCGAGGTGGCGGCGTGATCGAGCTCGAAGGGCTGACCAAGCGGTACGGCGAGAAGGTGGCGGTCGACAGCCTCACCTTCACCGTCAGACCGGGTCTCGTCACGGGCTTCCTCGGGCCGAACGGCGCGGGCAAGTCCACGACCATGCGGATGATGCTGGGCCTCGACAACCCCACCGCGGGCGACGTACGCATCGACGGCAAGCACTACGCGCAGCTGAAGGACCCGCTCACCTACATCGGCGCGCTCCTGGACGCCAAGGCCATGCACGGCGGTCGCAGCGCCTTCAACCACCTGCTGTGTCTGGCGCAGTCCAACGGCATCCCGCGCTCGCGCGTGCACGAGGTCCTGGACACCGTGGGCCTCACGGCCGTGGCCAGGAAGAAGGCCAAGGGCTTCTCGCTCGGCATGGGCCAGCGGCTCGGCATCGCGGGCGCGCTGCTCGGCGACCCCGAGATCCTGATGTTCGACGAGCCGGTCAACGGCCTCGACCCCGAGGGCATCCACTGGATCCGGAACCTGATGAAGTCCCTCGCCGCCCAGGGCCGTACGGTCTTCGTCTCCTCGCACCTGATGAGCGAGATGGCGCTCACCGCCGAGCACCTGGTGGTCATCGGCCAGGGCCGCCTCCTCGCCGACACCTCGATGGCGGACTTCATCCGCGACAACTCCCGGTCGTACGTACGGCTGCGCTCACCGCAGCGCGAACGCCTCCTGGACGTGCTGCACGAGGCCGGGGTCACGACCGTCGAGGCGGGCAACGGCACCCTCGAAGTGGACGGCGCGAGCTCCGAGCAGCTCGGCGAACTGGCCGCCCAGCACCACCTCGTACTCCATGAACTCAGCCCCCAGCAGGCCTCGTTGGAGGAGGCCTTCATGCAGCTCACCGCCGAGTCGGTGGAGTACCACGCGCACGCCGACCACCAGGGGGCCCCGGCGCCCGGCGGCCCCGGCTGGGGCGAGGGCTGGCAGCCGCGCCCGAAGGGAGAGTGACCCCGCATGGCAGCGACGCAGGTCCTGAGGTCCGAGTGGACCAAGATCCGTTCGGTGGCGTCGACCGTGTGGACGCTGAGCCTCTCGGTCGTCGTCACGATCGCCCTCGGCATGCTCATCAGCGCCCTGTCCAAGAACGACTACGACAACCTCAGCCGCGACGACAAGCTCACCTTCGACCCGACCTTCATCAGCTTCGCCGGGATGTCGCTCGGCCAGCTCGCAATGATCGTCTTCGGTGTCCTCGTGGTCTCCAACGAGTACAGCACCGGCATGATCCGCACCTCGCTCGCGGCCGTCCCGCAGCGCGCCACGTTCCTCTTCAGCAAGGTCGCGGTGGCGGCGCTGCTCGCCTTCGTCGTCGGCATCGCCACCAGTTTCCTCGCCTTCTTCACCGGCCAGGCGATGCTCGGCGAGCACCGGGCCCACCTGGGTGATCCCGGGGTGCTGCGCGCCGTCATCGGCGGTGGCCTCTATATGACGCTCATCGCGATGTTCTCCATGGGCGTGGCCGCCATGCTGCGCAGCCCGATGCTGTCCCTCGGCATCCTGATGCCCTTCTTCTTCCTGATCTCCAGCATCCTCGGCAACGTGTCCGCCACGAAGAAGGTCGGGCGGTTCCTGCCCGACCAGGCCGGCAGCAAGATCATGCAGGTCAAGTCCCCCTTCGACGACGACACCCCCTACGGGCCGTGGGGCGGCCTCGCCATCATGCTCGCGTGGACGGCGGCGGCCCTCCTGAGCGGCTACGCCCTCCTCAAGAGACGGGACGCGTGACCTGACGCGGGGCCTTTCCCTGGCCCGGGGGCCTTCACCGGCTGGGCCTCGCTGGCCGCGGGGGCTTCCCTGGCGGGGGGCTTCCCCGGCGGGGGCTTCCCTGACGGGCGGGCTTCCCTGACGGGCGGGCTTCCCTGACGGGCGGGCTTCCCTGACGGGCGGGCTTCCGTGACGAGGGCTGCCCTGGCGGGGGGCTGCCCTGGCAGGGCACCTCCGCCGGCCTCCCCACGGGTCTCGCGACCCAGGGCCTGCCGTCACTCCCCCTCCCGAGCCCGGGCCTGCTCCCACCCACCCGCCCCCATCGCGCTCCGCGCTCGTCCTCAAACGCCGGACGGGCTTGGTGTCCCGCCCGCTCACCCCCGCAGAGCGCCGGGGCAGGGCGCCAGGGCAGCGAGGGTCAGAGCTGGGCCACGTATCCGGACAGGAACGGGCAGACCGCCGGGCCATCAGGCCGGGCCCGACCAGGCCGCTGAGGCGGAGACGGGTCGCGGGCGGGAGAAACCGCCGCGATAGCGGCGGAACAGCCAACCACGGCGGGCAAGCCGCCAGGCCAGGGCCAGACCAAGTCGCCGGAGTGACACGGGTGGGCGGGCGGGAGAAACCGCCGCGATAGCGGCGGAACAGCCGACGACGGCGGGCAAGCCGCCAGGTCGGGGCCAGACCAGGTCACCGGGGTGACACGGGTGGGCGGGCGGGAAAATCGCCGCGATAGCGGCGGGCAAGCCGACGACGGCGGGTGAGCCGCCAGGTCGGGGCCGGGCCGGGCCGCCGAGGCCGTGACGGGTGGGTGGGTGGGTGGGAGAAGCCACCGCTGGAGAAGCCCCCCTCCCCCCGCAGCGGGAGAAGCCGCCTCGAAGGGAGGAGCCGCCCCGGTGGAGGCAGGGGGCGACCGAGAGGCCCGGGATGGCGTGCCGCACACCGCCGTCGTTTTACTCGCTCTTGGCCGGAACCGTCAGTCCACAGATATCCTCCTAACCCTTACGGGGGCGTGTGCCCCGACGTCCTGAACCATTCGATGGGTGCGGAGAATGATCGAGGCAGTCGGCCTGACGAAGCGCTACGGCGCCAAGACAGCCGTGTACAACCTTTCCTTCCAGGTGCGGCCCGGCACCGTGACCGGCTTCCTGGGCCCGAACGGCTCCGGCAAGTCGACGACGATGCGCATGATCCTCGGCCTCGACGCCCCCTCGGCAGGGCAGGTGACGATCGGCGGCTACCCGTACCGCAAGCTGCCGAACGCGCCCCGCCAGGTCGGCGCCCTCCTCGACGCGAAGGCGGTGCACGGCGGCCGGCACGCCCGCAACCACCTGCTCTGCCTCGCGCAGCTCTCGGGCATCCCGGCCCGCCGCGTGGACGAGGTGCTCGGCGTCGTCGGCCTGCAGGACGTGGCCAGGAAGCGCTCCAAGGGCTTCTCGCTCGGCATGGGCCAGCGCCTGGGCATCGCCGCCGCGCTGCTCGGCGACCCGCAGGTGCTGCTCTTCGACGAGCCGGTCAACGGCCTCGACCCCGAGGGCATCCTCTGGGTGCGCAACCTGATGAAGTCGCTCGCCGCCGAGGGCCGTACGGTCTTCGTCTCCTCGCACCTGATGAGCGAGATGGCGCTGACCGCCGAGCACCTCATCGTGATCGGCCGCGGCCAGCTGCTCGCCGACATGAGCGTCACGGACTTCATCTCGGCGAACTCCGCCGACTTCGCCCGGGTCCGCACCCCGGACACCGACCCGCAGCAGCGCGAGAAGCTGTCCGGCGCGCTCACCGAGGCCGGCGGCCAGGTGCTGCCCGAGCCCGACGGCGCGCTGCGCGTCACGGGTCTGCCGCTGCCCCGCATCAGCGACCTCGCGCACCAGGCGGACGTCCGCCTGTGGGAGCTGTCGCCGCACCAGGCCTCCCTGGAGGAGGCGTACATGCGCATGACGCAGGGCGCCGTGGACTACCGCTCGACGATCGACCAGCGCGCGGGCCTCCAGGAGCAGCTGCCGCCCGGCGCGCAGCCGCAGCCGCCGATGCCGGTGCCGGGGCAGGGCCAGCCGGGCTGGTACGCCCCGCCGCCGCCCCAGCAGGGCGGCCAGCCCTTCGCGATGCCGCAGGGCGCGCCTGGCGTACCGCCCGCACCCGTGGGCGCGCAGCCGAACCCGTACGCCGCCCCGCAGGCCCCCGCCTCCCCCGAGATGACCAAGCGCGACAGCGAGGAAGCCCGATGACCACGCCTGAGACTCCGCAGCAGCCGCAGGCGCAGCCGCCCCAGCAGCCCCCGGCCCCGCAGCAGGCCCCGGCCGTACCGCAGGCCCCCGCGCCGCAGGCCCCGGCCCCGCAGCCCGTGGCCGTCGCGACCGCACCGCAGCCGCCGCACGGCGCCCCGCCGCCCGGCATGACGCCGATGGCCCCGGCCCCCGCCGTGCCCGCGCCGCCCTCCGCCTGGCAGCAGGCGATGAACAACGCGTACACCTCGCCGATCCCGATCAAGAAGACCAACCTCGGCCACGCCCTCACCTCGGAGTGGACGAAGATCAAGTCGGTCCGCTCCACGATGTGGACGCTCGGCGTCTTCCTGCTCCTGGTCATCGGCATCGGTCTGCTCGCGGTCGCGCAGACGGACGACGCCGACTACGTGGACGTGCCGTTCACCATCCCGGCGTTCTTCGGCCTGATCCTCGGCCAGATCTGCCTGATCACGCTGGGCGTCCTGGTCACCTCGTCCGAGTACGGCACGGGCATGATCCGTACGACGTTCACCGCGTCGCCGCAGCGCTCCCGGGTCCTCGCGGCGAAGGCCCTGGTCTTCTTCGTGCTCGCCTTCGTCGTCTCGGCGGGCTCGATCTTCTTCGTGGGCCTGGTGGCCTCGGGCGCGCACAGCGGTCCGGGCGTCGGCGAGGTCTCGTGGATGGACACGGTCTTCAAGGGCGGCCTGTACGTCTCGCTGCTCGGTGTGCTCGCGCTCGCCGTCGGCTCGATGCTGCGCCACTCCGCCGGTGCGATCACCACGATGCTCGGCCTGGTGCTCGTCCCCGCGATCATGCCGGCGTTCCTCGGCATCTGGTCGAGCACCGAGAAGCTGGGCGAGAAGATGGAGGAGTACAACGCCATCAGCTCGCTCGCCGAGATCTTCAAGATCGACTCCAGCCTCGACGGCGGTGGCGGCGGGCAGCTGCTGCTGCTCGTCGTCGTCACGGCGGGCGCGCTCGCGGGCGCCTTCGCCCTCCTGGAGAAGCGCGACGTCTGATCCGTAACCGCGTCCACGGCACGGCGCCCCGGCCCTCACGGCCGGGGCGCCGTGCCGTTTCCACGAACGGCCGGAACCGCCCGGCGGACGGGGGAAGCACACGCTCGGCCGCGTCGGGCCCACGGACGGTCACCCGTCCGTCGCGGCGCCTTCGGCGGAACGCTCAGCACCGCGGAACGCTCAGCGCCGCGGCGCGCTCAGCACCGCGGAGCCCTCAGCGCCGCGGCGCGTTCCGCGACCGGCGCTCCTTCACCCCGCGCCGGTCCTTCGCGCTCCAGCACCCGGTGTGCCAGTGCCGCCGCTCGTCCACGCCCGAGTAGGCGGGCCACGCGACCACGTGCGCGAGGCCGGACGGGATCTCCTGGTCGCAGCCCGGGCAGCGGTACGTCTTGCCCGCCGCGCTCGCCCCGCGACCCTGCGCACCCTCCAGTCCTCGCCCTGCCAGTCCTCGGTGTGCTCGAAACCGCCGTAACGCCCGGACGGCTCCGCGTCCGGACCCGGCGTGGACTCTCCGGCGCCCTTGGGGCGGTTGCGACGCGGCGACACGGGACACCTCACGGGTTGCGCAGGGGGCTTGGTCCGTCCAGCCTACGCGCCGCGGGACCGGGTACGTGTCCTTCACCAAGCCCCGCGAACCCCCCTGAGGGCACGTAGAAAATCTGCCAATCCGCCCGCCAAGCCGTGCCCTTGGCACGTGTCACGCGTTGTTGCCGGTAGGAGGGAGTGCCCGCGTCGGCGCCAAGGAGGCAGGAAGTTCGATGCGCTTAGGAAGCTTTGTGCTGGCCGCCCAGTTCCCCGGCCAGGGCCATGGGGAGGCGCTGCACCGCGCGGTGCGCTCCGCCGAGATGGCCGAGGAGGCGGGCCTCGACAGCGTCTGGCTCGCCGAGCACCACTTCGTGCCGTACGGCACGTGTCCGTCCGCGATCACACTCGCGGCCCTGCTTCTCGGCCGGACCCGGCGCCTGCGCGTCGGCACCGCCGTGACCGTGCTGCCCACCGCCCATCCGGTGGCGCTCGGCGAGCAGGCCGCACTGCTGCACCTCACCACCGGCGGCCGCTTCACGCTCGGCGTGGGGCGCGGCGGCCCCTGGGTCGACCTGGAAGTCTTCGGCTCCGGGCTCGACGCGTACGAGCAGGGGTTCCCGGAGTCGCTCGACCTGCTGCTCCGCTGGCTGAGCGGCGAGCCGCGGGTCGGCGGCCCCGGCGGCCGCTTCGACTTCCGTGACGTCGCCGTGGTCCCGCGGCTCCAGCGCGCCGTCGCGTCCGCCGGAGCGCCGGACCCGCCGCGCGCCCCCGAGGTCGTCGTGGCCTGCACCTCGCCGTCGAGCGTCCGCCTCGCCGCGGCCCGCGGCCTGCCGATGCTGCTCGGCATGCACGTGGGCGACGAGGAGAAGGCCGAAATGGTGGCGCTGTGGAACCGGCACGCGCGTGCCGCCGGGCACACACCGGACGCGGTCGCGGCCGCCGCCCACGTCTCGGCGGGTGTCGTCCAGGTCGCCGACCACCGCGTGGAGGCCGCCGAGATCCTCAAGAAGGCGATGCCCGGCTGGCTGCGCCAGGGCCTTGAGGCCCATGTCACGGTGGACGGCCGGGTCCGCGCCATGCGCGACCCGCTCGCGTACACGGAACTGCTGTGTGCCATCCATCCGGTGGGCACGCCCCAAGTGTGTGTCGACCGCATCACCGCCACCGCGGAACGCACGGGCATCACCCGCTTCGCGCTCCTCGTGGAGGGCTCGGGCGAACTGACCACAACAGAGGAGAACATCCGCCGCCTGGGCGCGGAAGTACTCCCCCAGCTACCGTAACCACCCCGCACGAGAGCGCCCCGAAGGGGCGCGGGGAACTGCGCGCCCAGCCCGAACCAACCCGCAGAAGAAGAAAACAGCCCAACCCCCCAGGGCCCCACGGTTCAAGGCGCCCCCGCCAGCGAAAGGTACTGCCGCTCCGGTACTGAAACACCTCCCGCGTACGGAGCGGCAGCAACAGTCTTCAGCAGTCCCGCAGTTCGGGCGACTGGTTCAGCAGCTGACCGCGGATCGAAGTGAACTTGGCCAGCCTGTCGTCCGCCGAGGCGTCCAGGGGGAACACCGCCACCCGGTGGCAGTTCTGGAACGCCAGACGTACCCCGAAGTGGCGCTGCAGGGCGCCGCGGATCGCGTCACTCGCGAGCGCGCGCAGCAGCTGGCCGCGCGCCTGCTCGTCCGGCGGCGGCGTCTGGTTGTCGGCGAACTCACCGCCGTCGACCTTGAGCTGGGCCACCAGGGAGCTGATCATCTCCCATGCGTAAGGCAGGGAGGTCCGGACGCAGTCGACGAAGGCAGCTTCGTCGACCTCGCCTCGCTCGGCCTGTTCCAACAGTGCCGGTGAGACGTCGAGCGACATGGGTTCTCCTCTCGCACCCCCGAGCAGCAGGGGCTTACGGGCAGGGAAGGAGTCCGCATACGCAGCGTGCACGCGTGGCGACCTCCTGCTTCTACGGTAGGCAACGCCCGTGGAGGGCACCAGGAGATTGGGCGGATAACTGGCCAGGTTCGAACGGGTCCATCGCCGGACAAGTGGTGCGGCCCACGGCCTCCGCGCGGTCCAGGGGGCGCGCGATTCGCAGGACCGTCCCGCTGTCGAGTAGCGTTGCCGACCATGCGTCTCGTCATCGCCCGCTGCTCCGTGGACTACGCGGGCCGGCTCACCGCCCACCTCCCGTCGGCCCCCCGCCTGATCCTCGTCAAGGCGGACGGCAGCGTCTCCATCCACGCTGACGACCGGGCCTACAAGCCCCTCAACTGGATGTCGCCGCCGTGCACCCTGAAGGAGGGCACGGGCGACGAGTCCCATCTGTGGACCGTCACCAACAAGGCGGGCGAGAAGCTCATCATCACGATGGAGGAAGTGCTGCACGACTCCACGCACGAACTGGGCGTGGACCCCGGCCTCATCAAGGACGGCGTGGAAGCACACCTTCAGGAACTGCTCGCCGATCGGATCGAGACACTCGGCGAGGGATACTCGCTGATCCGCCGCGAGTACATGACGGCGATCGGGCCCGTCGACATCCTGTGCCGCGACGCCGACGGCGGGACCGTCGCCGTCGAGATCAAGCGCCGCGGCGAGATCGACGGCGTGGAGCAACTCACCCGCTATCTGGAGCTGTTGAACCGCGACCCGCACCTCGCGCCGGTCAAGGGCGTCTTCGCCGCCCAGGAGATCAAGCCGCAGGCCCGCGTCCTGGCCACGGACCGGGGCATCAGCTGCACCGTCCTCGACTACGACGCGATGCGCGGCATCGAGGACGACAAGCTGCGGCTCTTCTGACACCCACCGCACGTCAAGAGGGGCGGACCCGGCCGGGTCCGCCCCTCTTGACGTGCGCGCTCAGGCGGTCGACGGGCCCGGGGCCGTGTCCGAGGCCGAGCTGAAGCTGCTCGCCGGGGCCGAGGACGTCACCGGGCCGCTCGCCGAGTTCGAGGTGTTCGGCGAGGACGGTGCCGTCGGGGGCTGGGACGTGGGCGGCTGCGACGTCGGGGGCTGCGTGGTCGGCGGCCTGGACGTCGGGGGCCGGGACGTCGGCGGGCGCGAGGTCGGCGGCCTGGACGTGGGCGGCCGCGTCGTCGGCCGGTCGGTGGGCCGGTCCGACGGCTTGCCGCTGGGCTCCCCGGAGGGGCTCTTCGTCCCGTCGCCGTCGCCGCCGGTGTGCGACGGGGCACCGCTGCCGCCGCGCGGCGTCGGGTCGTCGGAGGTGCCCGGTACGCCGTCCCCGCCCGGGTCGGCGGGGCGCTGCGAGGAGCCGTCGCCCGGCTTGTCGGCGCCGATGCCGTCGCCGTCGTCGTCCGCGCTCGCCGACTGGTCGGTACGGACCTTGTGGTGCGGCCCGTCGTTGTCGCCGGAGGTCGCGCCGAGCGTCACCACCGTGCCCAGCACGGCGACGAGCAGGGCGCCCGCCCCGGCCGCGACCAGGTTGCGGCGCGTGCCGCGCAGGATGGCGCGGCGGGTGGGCGCGGACCGGTGAACCGGCGCGGACCCCGGTGCGGCCTGCCGGGTGACCACGGTCTCCGCCTCGTCGGGCGAGGCGGTCGGCACGGGCGGCACGGACGGAACCGCCGGCCCGTAGGCGGCGGGCACCCCGCCGGGCGGCGAAGCGGACTCCTCGGACCGGGCGTCCGGCACCTCCTCGCCCGCCGCGGTACGGCCCCCGGGCAGCACCCCGCCGGAGCGGTCGGCGACCAGGGCGAGGGCCCGGCGGCCCGCGATCATGCCGCGCTTGTCGGCGAGGGCGCCGCGCAGGCCGATGGAGGCCTCCAGTTCGGCGCGGGCCCGGTCGAGCCGGCCGCCGCAGAGCGCGAGGATGCCCAACTCGTGGTGGAAGTAGGCCTCTTCGGCCACCTCACCGGCGGTGCGGGACGCCTCCTGGCCCGCGCGCAGGGCCCGCTCCCAGGCGCCCCAGTTGAGCCCGGCGGCGAAGGCGGGCGCGGCGGTGCGGGCGAGCAGCACCGCGGCGGACGGCTCGTCGGCGACGGCGCCCGGGGCGGCGGGCGCCCCGCCGCGGGCCGTGACGAGGGCGGTGAGCGCCGCGAGCACCGTGTCCGCCTCGGCGGCGACGCGCTCGGCGGCGACCGAGGGGTGCCCGGACCACCAGGCGTAGTGCTGCGCGGCGGACTGCGCGTGCGCGGCGGCGGCGTCGGCGTACCCGGCGCTCTCCAGCTGGACGCGGACTCCCGCGGCGAGCCGGTAGTGCCCGCCGGCCGGGGTCACGAGGGCGCAGTCGACGAGCTCGGCGAGCGCCGCGTCGGCGTGGGTGTCGCCGACGAGCGCGGGCAGATGGGCCGGGTGCGGCAGCTCCCCGCCGAGCGCGACGGCGAACCGCAGCGCGGCGCGCGCGGACGGGCTGAGCCGGGAGGCGAGCAGGGCCGCGGGCGCGGCGGCGTCGGCGAGCGAGGGCAGGGGCACGTCGTCCCCGGGGGCCGCCGCGTCCGGGGCGTCGTAGGGGGTGTCGTACGGGGCGTCGTACGGGGCGTCGTACGGGGCGTCGTACGCGGCGAAGTCCTGGAAGGCGGCGGGGTCGGCGCGCAGCCGGTCGCGCTGCCGCAGCAGGGCCCCGGCCTGCACGAAGCGCAGCGGCAGGCCCTCGGACTCGAACCGCAGGTCGCCCGCCCAGTCGGCTTCGTCGTCGGTGAGGACGCGGCCGACGGCGCGCTCCAGGAGCTCCAGGGCGGCGCCGCGGCCGAGGCCGCCGAGGAAGACCTCTTCGAGGTGCGACTCGGGGGCGGGCGCGGCGACGTCGGGGGTCGCGGCGACGAGGAAGGCGCACTCGGGGGTGGCGTCGAGGAGCTCTTCGAGCGCGGTGCCGCCGAACTCCAGGTCGTCGAGGACCACGACGGCGCCTATCTCGCCGACGAGTTCGGTGAGCAGGGCCCGGTCGGGCCGGTACTGCCGGGTGTCGTGGACGGCGGCGCACAGGTCGTACAGGAGGTCCGTCGGCGTCCGGTGGTAGCCGGAGAGGCGGACCACGCCGTCGGGGGCGAGGTCCGCGCAGTCCTCGGCGACGGCGTCGAGCAGCGCGGTGCGTCCGGAGCCCGCGGGTCCGGTCAGGCGCACGGAGCGGCCGCGGGCGAGCAGCCGCACCAGGCGCTCGCGCTCCTCCTGGCGTTCGAGGAGCGGGGGGCGGGTCCTGACGGGGCCCGCGGGCACGGGCGGCAGGGCGGCCCCGCGGCGTTCGGCGCGCTCGGCGGCGGTGTACTTGCGGGGGCGGTCGGGGTGCTCGCCGGGCGGGCAGGGTTCTATCTCGCTGCCGTCTATGGGGTTGACGGTGAGCAGGAAGTCGCCGGAGAAGAGCTGGACGGCGCGCACGGGCGCGGGTGCGGGAGTGCCGAGGCCGGGTGTGCCGGGCCCGTGCGCGCTCGCGGGGCCCGTCGACGCGTCGTGCCGCGGCGGGTGGTTCTCCCGCGCCGCGCCGCGCTCGCGGGCCTCGGGCCCGTCGGCGTCGTAGCTGTCACGGCCTTCGTAGCCGTCGCGGCCCTCGTAGCCGTCAGGGCTCTCGTAGCCGTCAGGGCCCTCGTAGCTCTCGCTGCCCTCGTATCCGTCGCGGCCCTCGTGGTCGTCACGGCCCGTGCGGTCGTCGCGGCCGTGCTCCTCCGGTCCCCGGTTCGTCGGGTCCATGGTCCAAGCCCCCCAGATGCGTCGTGTGCGAAGCCCCCTCCGGCCTTGGGCACACCGCGCTGTCGCTACTGGTCCGGTGCCCCCGTGTGGGTTCGTCAATCGTCGGGCGGACCGAACCCTAAACCGTCTTCAGTATCTCCGCGGAGGGCGGGGTACCGCCCCGCCCGAGACGTCACAGTCTCGTGAGGATTGCGCGAGTGATGCCGTCCCGCACCGCTCGCACCCCTTGTCCGCGTGTCCCGTACGAGGGCGACGCGTCACGCGCGCCGACGACGTGTCACGTACGAGGACGACACGTCACGTACGAGGACGACATGTCCCGCGCGCGGGCCGCGCGGCACGGCACGCACGGGGACCGCTCGTCACACGCGAGGAAGCGATTCGACGCCGATGCCGCCCTCGATGGCGAGGATGCGGTGCAGCCGGGTGGCGACGAGCAGGCGCTGCATCTGCGGGGGCACGCCGCGCAGGACGAGCCTGCGTCCGCACCGCCCGGCGCGCCGGTGGGCGCCCATGATGACGCCGAGTCCCGTGGCGTCCCACGAGTCGAGTTCGGACAGGTCGAGCACCAGGTCACCGGCACCGTCGTCGACGGCCGAGTGCAGGACCGTACGGGCGTCCGCCGCGCTGCGTACGTCGAGGCGTCCCCCGACGACCAGCTGGGCCTGGTCGCCCCTGATGTGCATATGCGCTCCCCGAGAGTGCCGTGTCGTGTGTGACGCCCGTGCCGCGGGGCGTCTGCGTATGTCACAGCAACTGACTGTCACGTGGGTGAGGAAGTTGCCGTCTGTAAGCGAACCGATACCGAAATCACTCCGAGGGGTGACCCTCGGAGTGACAGCACGTCAGTGTTCGTGCTCAGTGCTTGTAGAAGCCCTGCCCGCTCTTGCGGCCGATGTCACCGGCGTCAACCATCCGGCGCATCAGCTCGGGGGCGGCGAACTTCTCGTCCTGCGACTCGGTGTAGATGTTGTCGGTGGCGTGCAGCAGGATGTCGACGCCGGTGAGGTCCGCGGTGGCGAGCGGGCCCATGGCGTGGCCGAAGCCGAGCTTGCAGGCGATGTCGATGTCCTCGGCGGTCGCGACGCCCGATTCGTAGAGCTTGGCGGCCTCGACGACGAGGGCGGAGATGAGGCGGGTGGTCACGAAGCCCGCGACGTCGCGGTTGACGACGATGCAGGTCTTGCCGACGGACTCGGCGAACTCGCGGGTGGTGGCGAGGGTTTCGTCGCTGGTCTTGTGGCCGCGGACGAGCTCGCACAGCTGCATCATGGGCACCGGCGAGAAGAAGTGGGCGCCGACGACCCGCTCGGGCCGCTCGGTGACGGCCGCGATCTTGGTGATCGGGATGGCGGAGGTGTTGGAGGCGAGCACGGCCTCGTCCCGCACGAGCTTGTCGAGCGTGCGGAAGATCTCGTGCTTGACCTCCAGCTTCTCGAAGACGGCCTCGACGACGACGTCCGCGTCGGCGACGGCGTCCAGGTCGGTGGTGGTCGTGATGCGGCCAAGCGCCGACTCAGCGGTCTCGGCGTCCAATTTGCCCTTGCTCACGAACTTCTCGTACGAGGCCTTGATGCCGTCGGTGCCCCGGGTCAGCGCCTCGTCGGTGACGTCGCGCAGGACCACGTCCCAGCCCGCCTGGGCGGAGACCTGGGCGATGCCGGACCCCATGAGTCCGGCTCCGATGACGGCGAGCTTTCGTGCCACGTTACGACTCCCCTTGCCTGGCGTATGACGGAGCGCTTACACGCTGTTTACGTATCGCTCTCCAGCGGACACTAGCGCTCGTGAGCTGCCGTGGGGCGGCGAAGAGACGCACGCCACGTGCGGTTTGACGGACATCACACCGGGGCGGGCCGCGAGGGGGGCCGTGAAGGGTCAGGAGGCCTCGCGGACGGCGTAGTTGAGGACCCGTTCGCCGAGGAGTTCCTCCATCTCGTCGATGAGGACGAGTGCCTCGCGGGAGACCTCGCGGGGGTCGCGGCGCTCGGCCATCTCGGCGCCGATCCAGGCCAGGACACCGGCGTGCACCCAGTGGAGCTGACCCGCGACGAGGTCGGGCAGATGGCCGCCGGGGCCCGCCTCCGCGCGCAGGGTGGTCTCCAGGTCGCGCAGGCTCTCCTGCTGGAAGGCCCAGAGCCGCGAGCGCAGGGCGGGCGAGTCGGTGATGACCCGCATGAAGTCGGCGTAGCCCGCGAAGAGTCCGATGGTGGGCGAGACGCCCTCGACGAGCCCGCGCAGCTCGCGCAGGACGGCGTCGGCGGCGGACTCGCCGGTGCGGCGGCCGCGCACCCAGCGCGAGAGCCGGTCGGCCATGTCCGCGCCCCGGTCGAGGAAGAGGTCCTCCTTGGCCGGGAAGTAGTTGTAGACGGTGTTGACGGAGACGTCCGCCGCCTCGGCGACGTCGGCGACGGTCACGGCGGCGAAGCCGCGCTCCAGGAAGAGCCCGGTGGCGATGTCCGAGATCCGCTGCTTGGTCTGCCGCTTCTTGCGCTCCCTGAGCCCCTCTGCCATGGCCTCATCCTAGGCGCCGTTCTGGGGGTCCATGAAAAATTGGAGGCATTGAAAAATTACAGTGGCTCTGTTTTTGTGGTCTCCATGGCAATCATCAGTACGGCCGGGCTCGCCCGGACCTTCGCCGCCAAGAGCGGTCCCGTGGAGGCCGTGCGCGGCATCGACCTGACCGTCGAGCCCGGCGAGATCCTCGGCTTCCTGGGGCCGAACGGCGCGGGCAAGACCACCACGCTGCGGATGCTCACCACGCTCCTGCCGCCCACCGGCGGCGCCGCCACCGTCGCGGGCCACGACCTGCTGCGGGACCCGGCGGGCGTGCGCGCGCGGATCGGGTACGTGGCCCAGTCCGGCGGCGTCGACCCGCAGGAGACGGTGCGCGACGAGCTCGTCCTCCAGGGGCGGCTCTACCACCTGCCGAAGCCCGAGGCGGCCGCCCGCGCCGCGGAGCTGGCGGCCGACCTCGGCCTCACCGAGCTGCTCGGCCGCAGGACCGCCGCGCTCTCCGGCGGCCAGCGGCGCAGGCTCGACCTCGCGCTCGGGCTGGTCCACCGGCCCGCCGTGCTCTTCCTCGACGAGCCGACCACGGGGCTCGACCCGGCGAGCCGCGCCGACCTGTGGAAGCTGGTGCGGCGGCTGCGCGCCGAGCACGGCACCACGGTCTTCCTCACCACGCACTACCTGGACGAGGCCGACGCCCTCGCGGACCGGATCGTCGTGGTGGACCGGGGCGTGGTCGTCGCCGAGGGCACCCCGGCCGCACTCAAGGAGCGCCACGCGGGCTCGCCCGACGCCACGCTCCAGGACGCGTTCCTCGCCATCACCGGGCGCGGCCCGGCCCCGGTGGACACCGCGCCGGTCGCGGTCTGACCCCCGTCCCCTCCCGAGCCCGCCGCCACCGGCCCGTCGAACCCCGGATACCGCCATGCTTCTGCACGACACCGCGCTGCTGTTCCTGCGCTATGCCCGCCAGACCCTGAACTCCCGCTTCCAGATGCTCTTCGGGGTCCTGATGCCCCTGCTGTACCTGCTGTTCTTCGGCCCGCTCCTCACCGATCTGCCCCTGGCCGCCGACGGCGACTCCTGGCAGGTCCTCGTGCCGGGCCTGCTGCTCCAACTCAGCCTGTTCGGCGCCTCGTTCAGCGGCTTCGCGCTCATCCTGGAGAACAGCTGGGGCGTGGTCGAGCGGATGCGCGTGACCCCGGCCAGCAGGCTCGCGCTGCTGCTCGGGCGGCTGCTGCGGGACGCCGCGCTCTTCGTCTTCCAGGCGGTGCTGCTCGTCCTCGCCGCCCTGGTGATGGGGTTGCGGGCGCCGCTCGCCGGGATCCTGATCGGCTTCGCGTTCGTCGCCCTGCTGACCGTCGCGCTCGCCGCCCTGTCGTACGCCCTCGCCCTCAAGGTCCGCACCCCGCAGGAGTTCGGCCCGACGGTCAACGGCCTCGCCATGCCGTCCATGCTGCTCTCCGGCCTGATGCTGCCGATGACGCTCGGCCCCGGCTGGCTGGACGTGCTCTCCCACTTCACGCCGTTCCGCTACCTCGTGGACGCCGTCCGCGACGCGTACGTCGGCTCCTACGCGAGCGCGCACATGCTGTACGGCGTCCTGGTCGCCGTCGGCTTCGCGCTCGCCGCCGTGGCGGTCGGCACCCGGGTCGTCCGCTCCGCCGGGTCCTGACCCCCGTCCGGGGCGGCCGGCTCACCTACCCTGGCCGCATGGTCAATCTGACGCGCATCTACACCCGTACCGGCGACCAGGGCACCACCGCCCTCGGCGACATGAGCAGGACCGCCAAGACCGACCTGCGGATCTCCGCGTACGCCGACGCGAACGAGGCCAACGCGGTCATCGGCACGGCCATCGCGCTCGGCGGCCTCCCCGCGGAGGTCGTGGCGGTCCTCACCCGGGTCCAGAACGACCTCTTCGACGTGGGCGCCGATCTGTGCACCCCCGTCATCGAGGACCCGAAGTACCCGCCGCTGCGCGTCGAGCAGGGTTACGTCGACAAGCTGGAGGCGGACTGCGACCGCTTCAACGAGGACCTGGAGAAGCTGCGCAGCTTCATCCTGCCGGGCGGCACGCCGGGCGCGGCGCTCCTGCACCAGGCCTGCACGGTGGTGCGGCGCGCCGAGCGCTCCACGTGGGCCGCTCTCGAAGCGCACGGCGAGACGATGAACGCGCTCACCGCCACCTACCTCAACCGCCTCTCCGACCTCCTGTTCATCCTCGCGAGGACGGCGAACAAGGAGGCCGGGGACGTGCTGTGGGTGCCGGGCGGCGAGCGCTAGCCGCTGCGCCGGGCGTACCGGGCCGGGCCGTCGCCCGCCCGCGGGTCCGCCGTGGCCGATCGCGCGGCTTCCCGCGCTTCCACGGGGTGCTCCCCGGCCGCCTCCTGCGGGCCGGGGGCCGGGATCCGCTTCGGGAAGAGGGTGTAGCTGCCCGCGATGATCAGGTTGATGCCGACGACCCAGAGCATCTTCTGCTGCCACATCCGCAGCGACCCGGTCTCGCCGTCGGAGCCGACGTACCAGATCGCGCCCTGGAGCAGCCCCATCGCGATCAGCGCGGCGAGCACCCAGCGGGCGGCGATCTTCCACTCGTTGACCGCGTGGGCGGCCCCGTAGAGCTTGACCGGCGGCGGGCCGCCCGCGAAGCGGTGGGCGACGCGGACGTCCACCCACTTGATCGTGTAGTGGCCGAGCGCGACCGAGTAGCCGATGTAGACGGCGGCCAGGCCGTGCTTCCAGTCCGGCTCGGCGCCGTTCTTCAGGTCGACCGCCGTGACGACGAACAGGACGACCTCCAGGAGCGGCTCACAGAGCAGCACCGCCACGCTGGTGCGGGGCATCTTCGCCCAGTACCGCAGGGCGAGGCCGCCGGCGAGCAACACCCAGAAGCCCACTTCACACAGGATGATCAGAGTGACGATCACGGCTCGTTCCTCCTGGAGGCGCTGTTCTTCCCTGTCACCTCTCCAGGCTCCCGGCCGCGCGGCCGGGGATCGTCGTCGTCAGTGACGAAGTGCGGGTGCATCCTTCGATGTACCCGGGCCTCACCCGGCATAGGGAGGCCGGGCCGCCGCGGGCCGTGTTGGATGGAGTCATGCCGCTGCCGCTCCCCCGCCCCGACGTCGTCGACGTGCGCATCGCCGCCGCCAGCCTCGTCGCCGGGATCACGCTGTGGTCGCTGGGGCTGCATATGCAAATGGACCGGCCCCTCGGCTACGGGTGGACGCTGGTGCCGCTGTTCGTCATGACGGGCCTGGAGCTGCTGCGCCGGACGGCACCGCAGACCGCGCTGGCCTGCGGCACCCTCGCACTGATCGCCGACCAGTTCACCCCGGGCAATCTGGCGACGGTCGTGATGTTCACCGACCTGGTGTACGCGGCCGTCCTGTACGGCACCCCGACGGCGGCCCGGCGCATCCCGATCACCACGGGGCTGATCACCGTGGCGATGACGATCGGCTTCCTGGCCTGGTTCCGGGAGGCGGAGGCGCTGCTCGTCGGCGCCGTCACCGCCCTGGTGTCGTTCGCACCCGCGACGACCGGCGTCCTCGTACGCAGCCATCGGGAGGCCGCCGAGATGGCCCGGCTGCGCGCCGAGCAGACCGCGCTGCTCGCCGAGATGGACCGCACCCAGGCGGTGACCGCCGAGCGCGCCCGGATGGCCCGCGAGCTGCACGACATGGTCGCCAACCACCTGTCGGCCATCGCCATCCACTCCACGGCCGCGCTGTCCCTCGACGACCCGCGGACCACCCGGGACGCGCTCACCGTCATCCGGGAGAACAGCGTCGAGGGCCTCGCCGAGATGCGCCGCCTCATCGGCATCCTCCGGGACTCCAGCGGCGATCTGGAACCGGCGGCGGCGCCCACCCTGGACGGGCTCGGCTCCCTGGTCGAGAGCGCGCGCGCCAACGGCCTGGACGTCACCCTCGACGACACCCGCGCCCCGGACGGCGAGGCCCTGCCCGCCCCGGTCGGTCTCGCCGCGTACCGCATCGTCCAGGAGTCGCTGACCAACGCGCTCAAGCACGCGGCCCCCGGCCGGGTCACCGTGGCCCTCAGTCGGCCGCGGGGCGCCCTGTGCGTGCTGGTCACGAGCCCGTACGGGGACACGCCGGGGCCGCGCGCGCCCGGCTCCGGCGCCGGGCTGGTGGGCATGCAGGAACGCGCCGCGCTGCTCGGCGGCACGTTCGCGGCGGGCCCGGAGGCCGACCCGGACGCGCCCGCAGGCAAGGTGTGGCGGGTGGCCGCCCGGCTGCCCGTGGACCCCGCAGACCAAGAGGTGACCGAATGATCCGTGTCCTCGTCGCCGAGGACCAGTCCGCCGTGCGGGCGGGCCTCGTCCTGATCCTGCGCAGCGCGCCCGACATCGAGGTCGTCGGCGAGGCCGCGGACGGCGAGCAGGCCGTGGCGCTCGCCCGCGAGCTGCGGCCCGACCTCGTCCTGATGGACGTGCAGATGCCACGCCTGGACGGCGTGTCAGCCACGCGTCAGGTGGTCGCCGAGCAGCTGGCCGACGTGCTCGTCCTGACGACGTTCGACCTGGACGAGTACGTCTTCGGGGCGCTGCGCGCGGGGGCGTCGGGCTTCCTGCTGAAGAACACGGAGGCCAGGGCGCTGCTCGACGCGGTGCGCACGGTGGCGCGCGGCGAGGGCCTGATCGCGCCCGCCGTCACCCGCCGGCTGATCGCCGAGTTCGCGGCGCCCCGCCCGGTGCGCTCCGCGAACGCGCCCGACCCGGCGGTCCTCGACGCCCTGACGCGGCGCGAGCGCGAGGTCCTGTCCTGCCTGGGCGAGGGCATGTCCAACGCGGAGATCGCCCGCCGCCTCGACATGGCGGAGGCCACGGTGAAGACGCATGTGAGCCGCCTGCTCGGCAAGCTGGAGCTGCGCAGCCGGGTGCAGGCGGCCGTGCTCGCCCAGGAGCTGGGAGTCTGATCGCGCGGCGGCCCGTCCGGATCCGCCGGGCGGGCTGATCCGTCCCAACTGCCCCCTTTCGGCCAGTGGTTGAACCCCTTGACCGTTGGTCCAGACCTTTCTATTCTCGCCGCACTGCGGTGGGCACAGAACGTGCACAACGTGCTCATGGGCGTCGCAGGGTTCCACCGGTTCCATCACTCCCAGCGAGGAACTACCCCCAGGAGCACACCTTGCGCGTCAAACTCAGGTCCAGACACCGGCTGACAGCGGGACTCACCACCCTGCTGCTCCCCTTCGCCACCCTGGTCGCCCTCGGCGGATCCGCCCAGGCGTCCCCCTCGGCCGCGCCGAAGGCGGCCGCCGCCGGGGCCACCGCCACGTACCAGAAGACCCAGGACTGGGGCGCCGGCTTCGAGGGCAAGTGGACGATCAAGAACACCGGCACCGCCTCGATCAGCAGCTGGACCGTCGAGTGGGACTTCCCCGCCGGAACCCGGGTCACCTCCGGCTGGGACGCCACCATCACCAACTCCGCCGACCACTGGACCGCCAAGAACCTCGGCTGGAACGGGACGCTCGCCCCCGGCGCCTCGGTCTCCTTCGGGTTCAACGGCAGCGGCGGCGGCAACCCCTCCGGCTGCAAGCTGAACGGCGAGAGCTGCGACGGCGGCGGCCAGCCCGGCGACGCCCCGCCCTCGGCCCCCGGCACCCCGACCGCCTCCGGCGTCACCGACACCTCGGTGAAGCTGGACTGGAAGGCCGCCACCGACGACAAGGGCGTCAAGAACTACGACGTGCTCCGCGACGGCTCCAAGGTCGCCACGGTCACCGGCACCACGTACGCCGACTCCGGCCTGACCGCGGGGACCGACTACTCGTACAGCGTCCAGGCCCGTGACACCGCCGACCAGACGGGACCGGTCAGCGCCGCGGTGAAGGTCCGCACCACCGGCGGCGGCCCCGGCCCCGACCCGGGCGCCAAGGTGAAGCTCGGCTACTTCACCAACTGGGGCATCTACCAGCGCAACTACAACGTCAAGGACATCGTGACCTCCGGCTCCGCCGAGAAGATCACGCACATCAACTACGCCTTCGGCAACGTCCAGGGCGGCAAGTGCACGATCGGCGACTCCTACGCGGACTACGACAAGGCCGTCCCGGCCAACCTGTCGGTGGACGGGGTCGGCGACACCTGGGACCAGCCGCTGCGCGGCAACTTCAACCAGCTGCGCAAGCTCAAGGCCAAGTACCCGCACATCAAGGTGCTGTGGTCGTTCGGCGGCTGGACCTGGTCCGGCGGCTTCACCGACGCCATGAAGAACCCGGCGGCGTTCGCCGACTCCTGCTACAAGCTGGTCGAGGACCCGCACTGGGCCGACGTCTTCGACGGCATCGACCTGGACTGGGAGTACCCCAACGCGTGCGGCCTGAGCTGTGACACCTCGGGCCCGGCCGTGATGAAGACGATGACGCAGGCCTTCCGCGCCAAGTTCGGCGCCAACAACCTCGTCACCGCCGCCATCACCGCCGACGCCTCGCCCGGCGGCAAGATCGACTCCGCCGACTACGGCGGCGCCGCCGAGTACACCGACTGGTACAACGTGATGACGTACGACTTCTTCGGCGCCTGGGACGCCAAGGGCCCCACGGCCCCGCACTCCCCGCTCACCGACTACCCGGGCATCCCCAAGCAGGGCTTCAACTCGGCCGCGGCGATCGCCAAGCTCAAGGCCAAGGGCGTACCGGCCAAGAAGCTCCTGCTCGGCATCGGCTTCTACGGCCGCGGCTGGACCGGCGTCACGCAGAAGGAGCCGGGTGGCACCGCCACCGGACCCGCCCAGGGCGCGTACGAGCAGGGCATCGAGGACTACAAGGTCCTCAAGAACTCCTGCCCCTCCAACGGCACCGTGGCGGGCACGGCCTACGCCCACTGCGGCACCAACTGGTGGTCGTACGACACCCCGGCGACCATCCGGGCCAAGATGGCCTGGGCCAAGGAGCAGTCCCTGGGCGGCGCCTTCTTCTGGGAGTTCAGCGGCGACACCGCGGGCGGCGAGCTGGTGACCGCCATCCACGAGGGCCTGAAGTAACCCTCCCCCGAGAACCCGAGGCACCCCCTCGGCGACCCCGGCCGTGCTCCGCCCCCTGACACGGCCGGGGCCATGACGAAGCCGGGGAGGCGGGAACGCCCCCCGCCTCCCCGGCTTCTTCGCGCCCGCCCGTCAGCGGCGGAGCTGCGCGTCGTGGTCCGAGCCGTACTGTGATCCGTACTGCGGGCCGTACTGCGAGCCGTACTGCTGCCCGTAGTGCGGGTCCTGCTGCTGGTAGGGCCCCGGGTACGCCGCGTACTGCGCGGGTGCGGGCGCCGGGTGCGCGGAGCCGCCGCGGCCGCCGTGCGCGCCGCCGGAGCCGCGGCCCGACCGCGAGGGCCACCAGGTCGCCCGGCCGAGCATCGCCACCACCGCGGGCACCAGGACGATGGAGAGGACCAGCGACGACAGGCCGATGCCGAGCGCGGTGACGAGGCCGATCTCCTGGGTGGCCGGGGACGGGTTCACGGCGAGGCTCGCGAAGGAGCCCGCGAGGACGACACCGGCGGTGACGATGGCCGGAGCCGTGTGCCGCACCGCGGCCGCCACCGCCTGCCGGGCCGAGCCGGGCCGCCCCATCTCCTCCCGGATGCGGTCGCTGATCAGGATGTTGTAGTCGGTGCCGAGGGCGACGACGAACAGGAACAGCACGAGCGGGAGCGTGAAGGACACGCCCGGCCGGTCGAGGAGGTGCTGGAACACCAGGACACCGGACCCGAGCGTCGCCGTGAAGCCGAGCCCGATGGCGAGCATGAGCACCAGCGGCGCGAGCAGGCTGCGCAGCAGGGCCACCAGGATCAGGGCGATCAGCGCGGCGGCCACGGGGAAGACCACCTTGAGGTCCTTCGACACCGCCTCGGAGATGTCGGAGAAGATCGCGGCCTGGCCCGACACATGGGCCTCGGTGCCGGGCGGCGCCGCCTTGGCGACGACCGGCCGCACCTCGTCGGAGACGACGTCACGGGCCCGCTGCGACTGCACGTCCACGGACAGGTAGAAGTCCACCTTCGCGGCCGTGTGCTCCTTGTTGAGCACCGGCTGCGCCACGCGGCCGACGCCCTTGACGGCCTTCAGGTCCTTGGTGAGGCCTTCGAGCCCCGCCCGGTCGATGGTGACCTTCTTCACCCCGTCGCCGTCGGCCGCCACGTACACGGTGTGCGGGCTGTCCACGCCGCCGGGCAGCGCCTTGGATATCTCCTTGGCCGTGACCGCGGCGGGGGTGTCGTCGGGGCCCGCGTCCGTGCCGTAGTCCATCTTCATGCCGAGTGCGCCGGCGCTCAGCGCGACCAGGAGTCCGACGCTGGCGGCCACGAAGAGGAACGGACGCCGGGCGACGCGCTCCCCGAGCCGCGCGCTCATCCCGGGGCGCGGCTCCTTGCGCAGCGACCGCGACGGCCAGAACATCTTGCGCCCGGACACCGCGAGCAGCGCCGGCATGAAGGTGAGGCTGGCGACGAGCATCACCAGGACGCACACCGCGATGGCCGGGCCGAGCACCTTGAACTGACCGAAGCTGGCGATGCCCAGGGTGGCGAACGCCGCCACGATGGTCAGCGCGGCCGAGGCGATCGCCGCGCCCACCCGGCCCGCGCACTCCGCGGCGACGTCCCGGGGACGCGCCGCCGGATCGGCCCGCAGCAGCTCGCGGAACCGGAACAGCAGGAACAGGAAGTAGTCGATGCCGATGCCGAGGAGCACCACGGTGATCAGGGACGGCGTCGACGGGTCGAGCTTGAAGTCGAACAGCATGGCCGCGCCGACCACCGCGCCGGTCGCGGCGCCGCCGATGATCGTGACCGCGAGCAGCGGCAGGAGCGCGGCGAGGACGCTGCGGAAGGCGAGGACGTTCAGGAGGATGATGAGACCCATGGTCAGGATCCCGACCAGCATCTCGGTGTCCTCCTGGTCGTCCGCCGTGTCGACGAGGTCCGCGAGGCCACCGGTGAACCCGCTGCGCAGGTCGGCCCGGTCGAACTCCTTCTGCGCGTGCTCACGGAAGTCGCGGAAGAGGTCCTGGAGCGCGGGATCGTTCTTGTTGCCCTTGAGGGAGACGGAGAGCAGCCGGAACGACTTGTCGGGCGCGTCGGCCAGCGGCCGCAGGACCGGCCGCTGCGAGTGGTCCGTCACCAGGAACGACGGCGTGTCCTCGGGCTTCTCCATCACCAGGCGGTGCTTGCCGAGCCCGGCCGCGATCTTGTCGATGCGCGCGCCGTCGGCCGCGGCGATCTTGCGGCCGTCCTCGCGGGCGACGAGCATCGTGACGGCGTTGCCGTCGGGCTTGGCACCGAACTCGTCCTCGGCGATGTGCAGGGCGGCCGCCGAGTCGTACGACTTCGGCAGGAAGTTGCCGACGTCGGGCTCGGTGACGCTGTACAACTTGGACTGGCCGAAGATGGTCAGCACCATGCCGACCACCGACCAGAGCAGGATGAACTTCCAGGAATGGCGTGTGGTGCACGCCGTCAGGGATCTGAGCACGGTTCCGGTTCCTCCGGCAGGTGGGGTGGGGCCCGGTCCCACCGGGCCCTTCCAGAAGATCACCGCCGGCCCCGCGATCACCTCGACCGCTGCGACGAAACCGCCCCGGGACCAGGGCCACGGCTCCCCGGCCCGACCAGGACCCTGCTCCTAGGCGCGCACTCCGCCCCGAGGATGACGCCCCCGCCGATCCCGCAGACTGGAATGGACACACACGTCCCCCCGGTAAGGAGTCAGTACGGCATGCTCGCGCGCAGCCACCCGCCACGGCCCGGTGCCCGGAGGCCGAGCCGCCGGGACGTCCAGGTGGCACTCGGCGCCCTGGTCCTCGACCTCACCGCCTACGCGCTGAACACGGGGGCCGACGGCGAGAGCTGGCGCCCGGACGTCGTCGCGCTGCACCTGCTGTTCCCCCTCTTCCTGGTCTGGCACCGGCGTCATCCCCTCGCCGCCCTCGCCGGCCTGCTCCTCACCGTGACCGCCATCGCCTGCGTCAGCCCCGGCCCGTACGGCCAGCCCGTCTCCCTGCTCATCGCCCTGTTCGCCGTGGCCCTCGAACGGCCGCTGCGGGTGGCGCTGGCCGCGGGGGTGGTGACCTTCATCGGACTCCAGGTGCCCGGCGTCAGCGAGGACGAGCCGTGGGTGCGCGCGGTCATCGGGGACGCCGTCGCCGTCGGCATGGCGGTCGTCGGCGGCTGTGCCGCACGCCAGTGGCAGCGGCAGCTCGCCGTCCACCGCGAGCTGCTCGCCGCGGGCGCGGTGGCCGCCGAGCGCCGCCGCATCGCCCGCGAGCTGCACGACGTCGTCGCCCACCACATCACCGCCATGCAGCTGATGGCGGGCGGCGCGCGCAAGGTGGTCCAGCACGACGTGGCCCTGGCCCAGGACGCCCTGAAGTCCCTGGAGGACTCCGGCCGCCTCGCGCTCAGCGAGATGCGCCAGCTCCTGGACGTGCTGCGTACCGACGACGACACCGAGGGCCGTCCGGCCGCGCCCCAGCCGGACGTCACCGACCTGCCCCGGGTGATCGCCGAGTCGCGCCAGGCGGGGGTGGACACCGAACTGCTCGTCGACGGCGTCCGCCAGGAGCTCGCCCCCACCCTCGGCCTCACGGTGTTCCGGATCGTCCAGGAAGCCCTCACCAACATCCGCAAGCACGCGCTCGGCGCCCGCGCCACGGTGTACCTCGACTACGGGCCCGAGCTGCTCACCGTCGAGATCCGCGACGACGGCTCCGGCAGCGCCGCCGCCCCGCGCAAGGGCCGCGCCGGACACGGCCTCGTCGGCATGCGCGAACGCGTGGCCCTGCACGGCGGCACCCTGGAGACCGGGCCCCGGCCCGAGGGCGGCTTCCGGGTGCTTGCGACACTGCCCCTGCCCGCCGGCGAGCAGGCCCCCACGTCCCACGAGAGAGCGACGGTCCGTTGACAGCGTCCGAAAGCCCCCTGACCGTCCTGATAGCCGACGACCAGCCGCTGGTCCGCAGGGGCATCGCGCTCATCTTCCACGCCGACCCCGGCGTGCGCGTCGTCGGCGAGGCCGGGGACGGCCGCGAGGCCGTCGACCTGGCGCTCCGGCTCCGCCCCGACGTGGTCCTCATGGACATCCGCATGCCCCGCCTCGACGGCGTCGAGGCCACCGCGGCCCTCGCCGACGGGCTTCCCGAGTGCCGCGTCCTCGCCCTGAGCACCTTCGACATGGACGAGTACGTGGTCGGCGCGCTCCGCGCGGGCGCCGCGGGCTTCCTCCCCAAGGACGTCTCGCCCGAGGAGCTGGTGGCCGCCGTCCACACCGTGAGCCGCGGCGAGGCGGCGGTGGCCCCGCGGCTGCTCACCCGGCTGATCTCCGCGTACGTCACCACGCCCCCGCCGCGGACCACGCAGCGCGTCCGCCCGGACCTCACGTCCCGGGAGACGGACGTCTGGACCCTCATGGCCAGGGGCTACGACAACACGGAGATAGCCGAGGCGCTCCGGATCAGCCCGTCCACGGTGAAGAACCACGTCACCGCCGTCTTCGCCAAACTGGGCGCCCGCGACCGCGCCCAGGCGGTCATAGCGGCCTACGAGTCGGGCCTGATCACCGCGGGCGCCTAGCCCGCGAGGGCCTACGCCACGTTCACCCGCTGGCCGGGCGGGGCGGCCTCCAGCCAGGCCAGGAAGCCGGTCAGCGCGTCCTCGCTCATCGCGAGTTCGAGGCGCACCCCCCGGTGCAGACAGCCGAGCACCACCGCGTCGGAGAGCAGCGCGAGCTCCTCCTCGCCGTCGGGCGCGCGCCGGTCCACGACCTCGATCGCCGACCGTTCGAGGACGCGCCGCGGCCGGGGAGCGTAGGAGAAGACTCGGAACCATTCGATCCGGTCCCCGTTGTAGCGGGCGACCCCGTAGCCCCAGCCCTTGCCGGAGGTGTCGGGGGCCTCGTCGGGGGCGGGCGCGTGCCATCGCAGGCTGCAGTCGAAGGTGCCGCCGGACCGCTGGATCAGTCTGCGGCGCAGGCCGAAGACGAAGAGCCCCAGCAACACCAGCGCGATCAACGCAAGTCCGCACACGAGCAGAACGAGGATCATCGGCACCGACCTCCTCGCCTCACTACAGTCTCGACACGACTTCCCGAAACGGACCGAACTACCGCACCCGAAAAAGCACCCGCATTGCCGCAGCCGCGACCCGGTCCGGAAGGTTCCGGACCTGGCCGCGGCTGAGTCACGTTACGCCGCGCGCTGGGGTCAGCGCGTCGCCACCGCACGCAGTCGGGCGTCGGCGCGCCGCTCGGCGGAGGCGTCGGCCTCCGACTTGGCACGCTCGAGCGCCCGCTCCGCACGCTGGACGTCGATCTCGTCGGACAGCTCGGCGATCTCGGCGAGCAGCGACAGCTTGTTGTCCGCGAACGAGATGAATCCGCCGTGCACGGCGGCGACGACGGTTCCGCCGTCACTCGTACGCATGGTCACCGGGCCCGACTCCAGCACACCGAGCAGCGGCTGGTGACCGGGCATGACGCCGATGTCGCCGGACGTGGTGCGCGCGACGACCAGGGTGGCCTCGCCGGACCAGACACTGCGGTCCGCGGCGACCAGCTCGACATGCAGCTCAGCAGCCAAGGGTGGCTCCTCGGGTCACCACCCGGCGGTTCAGCCGGGTGTTGGGTCAAATTCTACGTGGCGTGTGGGGAGGGGCGGGACACGGTCCCCGCGAGGGCCGTGCCCGCCCCTCCCCCGAGAGTCACCCGGACTCAGGAGACGCCGAGCTCCTTGGCGTTGGCCTTGAGGTCCTCGAGGCCACCGCACATGAAGAACGCCTGCTCGGGGAAGTGGTCGTACTCGCCGTCGCAGATCGCGTTGAAGGCCGCGATCGACTCGTCGAGGGGCACGTCCGAACCGTCGACGCCGGTGAACTGCTTGGCGACGTGGGTGTTCTGGGACAGGAAGCGCTCCACGCGACGGGCGCGGGAGACGACCAGCTTGTCCTCCTCGCCGAGCTCGTCGATGCCGAGGATGGCGATCATGTCCTGGAGGTCCTTGTACTTCTGCAGGATGTTCTTGACCCGCATGGCGGTGTCGTAGTGGTCCTGCGCGATGTACCGCGGGTCCAGGATGCGGGACGTGGAGTCCAGCGGGTCCACGGCCGGGTAGATGCCCTTCTCGGAGATCGGACGGGAGAGAACCGTCGTCGCGTCGAGGTGGGCGAACGTGGTGGCCGGGGCCGGGTCGGTCAGGTCGTCCGCGGGGACGTAGATCGCCTGCATCGAGGTGATCGAGTGACCACGGGTCGACGTGATGCGCTCCTGGAGGAGACCCATCTCGTCGGCCAGGTTCGGCTGGTAACCCACGGCGGACGGCATGCGGCCGAGCAGCGTGGAGACCTCGGAACCGGCCTGGGTGAAGCGGAAGATGTTGTCGATGAAGAACAGCACGTCCTGCTTCTGCACATCGCGGAAGTACTCCGCCATGGTCAGACCGGCGAGGGCCACGCGCAGACGGGTGCCCGGGGGCTCGTCCATCTGGCCGAAGACGAGGGCGGTCTTGTCGATGACGCCCGAGTCCGACATCTCCTCGATGAGGTCGTTGCCCTCACGGGTGCGCTCGCCGACACCGGCGAACACGGAGACACCGTCGTGGTTGTTGGCGACGCGGTAGATCATCTCCTGGATGAGCACCGTCTTGCCGACGCCGGCGCCGCCGAACAGACCGATCTTTCCACCCTTGACGTACGGGGTGAGGAGGTCGATGACCTTGACGCCGGTCTCGAACATCTCGGTCTTCGACTCGAGCTCGTCGAAGTTCGGAGCCTTGCGGTGGATGCCCCAGCGCTCGCCCGTGTACTGCTCGTCGACGTTCAGCACCTCACCGAGGGTGTTGAACACCTTGCCCTTGGTGAAGTCGCCCACGGGCACCGTGATGGAGGCACCGGTATCGGTCACCGGGGCCTGGCGGACCAGGCCGTCGGTGGGCTGCATCGAGATGGCGCGGACGAGGCCGTCACCGAGGTGCTGGGCGACCTCGAGCGTCAGCGTCTTCTTCTCGCCGTCCTTGGCCGGGTCGGCCACCTCGACGTGAAGGGCGTTGTAGATGTCCGGCATGGCGTCGACGGGGAACTCCACGTCGACGACCGGGCCGATGACCCGGGCGACGCGGCCCGTGGCCGTCGCGGTCTCAACAGTGGTCGTCATTACTTGTCACTCCCCGCGTTCGCGTCGGCCAGGGCGCTGGCGCCACCGACGATCTCGCTGATTTCCTGGGTGATTTCGGCCTGGCGGGCCGCGTTGGCAAGCCGGGACAGATTCTGGATCAGGTCCCCGGCGTTGTCGGTCGCCGACTTCATCGCGCGGCGCGTGGCGGCGTGCTTGGAGGCAGCCGACTGCAGCAGCGCGTTGTAGATGCGGCTCTCGACGTAGCGCGGCAGGAGGGCGTCGAGGACGTCCTCCGCCGACGGCTCGAAGTCGTACAGCGGAAGGATCTCGTTCTTCGCGTTCGACTCCTCCGCCACCGTGTCGAGGCTGAGCGGCAGCAGCCGGCCGTTCACCGCCGTCTGCGTCGTCATCGAGACGAACTCGGTGTAGACGATGTGGAGCTCGTCCACGCCGCCCTCCGCCGTGTCCTTCTCGATGGCCTCGATCAGCGGGGCCGCGACCGTCTTGGCGTCCGCGTACTCGGGCTGGTCGGTGAAGCCGGTCCACTGCTTCGCGATCTTGTGCTCGCGGAAGTTGTAGTAGGCCACACCACGGCGGCCGACGATGTACGTGTCGACCTCCTTGCCCTCGGCCTCAAGGCGCGCGGTCAGCTGCTGCGCGGCCTTGATGGAGTTGGAGTTGAAGGCGCCGGCCAGACCGCGGTCGCTGGTCAGGAGCAGCACGGCGGCACGCGTCGCCGTCTCCGCCTCCGTCGTCAGCGGGTGCTGGGTGTTCGAACCGGTACCGACAGCCGTGACCGCGCGGGTGAGCTCGGTCGCGTACGGCGTGGAGGCCGCCACCTTGCGCTGCGCCTTGACGACGCGCGAGGCGGCGATCATCTCCATCGCCTTGGTGATCTTCTTGGTCGCCGAGACGGATTTGATGCGACGCTTGTAGACCCGGAGCTGGGCTCCCATGAGTCAGGTCCCTTCCGTCGTCACTTGCCGGCAGCGGCAGGAGCGTCCTCGCCGAGAAGCTTGCCGTCCGAGGTCTCGAACTGCTTCTTGAACGCGGCGACGGCGTCACCGATGGCCGTGATCGTGTCGTCGGACATCTTCGCGCCCTCCTTGATGGAGGTGAGGAGGCCCTGCTCCTTGCGGTGCAGGTAGTCCAGCAGCTCCTTCTCGAAGCGGCGGATGTCGACGACGGGCACGTCGTCCATCTTGCCGGTGGTGCCGGCCCAGATGGAGACGACCTGGTCCTCGGTGGCCATCGGCTGGTACTGGGCCTGCTTCAGCAGCTCGACCATGCGCTGGCCGCGCTCCAGCTGCGCCTTCGACGCGGCGTCCAGGTCGGAACCGAAGGCGGCGAACGCCTCCAGCTCACGGAACTGGGCGAGGTCGACGCGCAGTCGGCCGGAGACCTGGCGGATCGCCTTGTGCTGCGCGGAACCACCGACTCGGGAGACGGAGATGCCGACGTTCAGGGCGGGGCGCTGACCGGCGTTGAACAGGTCCGACTCCAGGAAGCACTGGCCGTCGGTGATGGAGATGACGTTGGTCGGGATGAACGCCGACACGTCGTTCGCCTTGGTCTCGACGATCGGCAGACCGGTCATCGAGCCCTTGCCCATCTCGTCCGAGAGCTTCGCGCAGCGCTCGAGGAGGCGGGAGTGCAGGTAGAAGACGTCGCCCGGGTAGGCCTCGCGCCCCGGCGGGCGGCGGAGCAGCAGGGACACGGCGCGGTAGGCGTCGGCCTGCTTCGAGAGGTCGTCGAAGATGATGAGGACGTGCTTGCCCTCGTACATCCACTGCTGGCCGATGGCCGAACCGGTGTAGGGGGCCAGGTACTTGAAGCCCGCCGGGTCGGACGCCGGGGCGGCGACGATGGTCGTGTACTCCAGCGCGCCGGCCTCTTCGAGGGCGCCACGCACGGAGGCGATGGTCGAGCCCTTCTGACCGATGGCGACGTAGATGCAGCGGACCTGCTTGTTCACGTCACCCGAGCGCCAGTTGTCGCGCTGGTTGATGATCGTGTCGACGGCCAGGGCGGTCTTGCCGGTCTGGCGGTCACCGATGATCAGCTGACGCTGGCCACGGCCGATCGGGGTCATCGCGTCGACGGCCTTGTAGCCCGTCTCCATCGGCTCGTGCACCGACTTGCGCTCCATGACCGTGGGGGCCTGCAGCTCAAGGGCGCGACGCCCGCTGGTCTCGATCTCGCCGAGGCCGTCGATCGGCTGGCCGAGCGGGTCGACGACGCGGCCGAGGTAGCCCTCGCCCACCGCGACCGACAGGACCTCGCCGGTGCGCTGCACCGACTGACCCTCCTCGATGCCGCTGAACTCACCGAGAACGATCGAACCGATCTCGCGCTCTTCCAGGTTCAGCGCGAGACCGAGCGTGCCGTCCTCGAACTTCAGCAGTTCGTTGGCCATGGCCGAGGGCAGGCCCTCGACCTTCGCGATGCCATCGCCGGCCAGGGTGACCGTACCGACCTCCTCGCGCGAGGCCGCGTCCGGCTTGTACGCCTGGACAAAGTTCTCCAGCGCGTCCCGGATCTCCTCCGGCCGGATCGTGAGCTCCGCCATCTGGGTTCCCTGCTCTCCTTGTTGGGCCCGAAGTTTCACTTGGGGGGGATGGGGACTCCCCCCAGGAAGAGGTGAATCCTCTGCACGGCCCAACTCGGGCCGTTCGGTCTTGCTTGTTGAGTTGCTAGCCCGCCATGCGGCGGTGCGCGTCCTCGATGCGGTCCGCGATGGAGCCGTTGATGACTTCGTCGCCCACCTGCACCCGGATCCCGCCGAGGACCTCGGGGTCCACGTCGAGGTTCAGGTGCATCTGACGCCCGTAGATCTTGGCGAGCGCCGCGCCGAGCCGCTGCTTCTGCGGGTCCGACAGCGGAACGGCCGACGTGACGACGGCGACCATGCGCTCCCGGCGGTCCGCGGCCAGCTTGGAGAGGGACTCGAGTCCCGCTTCCAGGCTACGTCCACGGGGCACGGTCACAAGGCGCTCGACGAGACGCTCCGTGGTCACTGCCGCCTTGCCACCGAGCAGGCTGCGCAGCAGCTCGCTCTTGGCCGTGGCGGTGGCGGCGCGGTCGGTCAGGGCCGCCCGCAGCTCGGTGCTGGAGGCGACGATCCGGCCGAAGCGGAACAGCTCGTCCTCGACCGTGTCCAGCGCGCCGGACTTCTGCGCGGCGGTCAGGTCGGCGACGTCCGCCAGCTCCTCGAGGGCGTCCACCAGGTCGCGCGAGGCGGACCAGCGGGAGCGGACCATGCCGGCCACCAGGTCAGCGGTCTCGCCGCCGACCTTGCCGCCGAGCAGGCGCCCGGCCAGCTCGGCCTTGGCCTCGCCGGCCTGCGCCGGGTCGGTCAGGACCCGACGCAGCGAGACCTCCCGGTCGAGCAGCGCGGTGACGGCGGCCAGCTCGTCCGCGAGCCGCCCCGCGTCCACCGCGGTGTTGTCCGTCAGCGCGTCGAGGCGCTCGCGCGCGGCGCCCAGCGCCTCGCGGCTCGCTCCATGCGCTGTCATCGAGTCGCCTCGGCCTTCGTCGCCTTCTCGTCGAGCTCGTCGAGGAAGCGGTCGATGGTGCGGCTCTGGCGGGCGTGGTCCTCGAGGGACTCGCCGACGAGCTTGCCGGCCAGTTCGGTGGCCAGCTGGCCCACGTCCTGACGCAGCGCCTGCGCGGCGGCCTTGCGGTCGGCCTCGATCTGGGAGTGACCGGCGGCGACGATCTCCTCGCGCTGCCGCTGGCCCTCGGCCCGCATCTCGGCGATGAGCTGGGCGCCCTGCTCCTGCGCCTCCTGGCGCAGTCGCGCGGCCTCGTGCCGTGCCTCGGCGAGCTGAGCCTTGTACTGCTCAAGAACGCTCTGGGCCTCGGTCTGGGCGGCCTCGGCCTTCTCGATACCGCCTTCGATCGCCTCCCGGCGCTCTTCCAGAACCTTGTTGATGTTCGGGAGGAGCTTCTTCCAGAAGAAGAAGAAAACGATGGCGAAGGCAATGGCGCCGACAAGCAGCTCGGGGCCCGGAGGAATAAGCGGGTTCTGCTTCTCCTCGGCCGCCAGCTGAACCAGGTTGGCGATCACATCAGTGCCTTTCGTCGAAAACGTGTCGGTTAGTAATTACTGACCGAACACGAACGGCATAACGATGCCGATGAGGGCGAGCGCCTCACAGAAGGCGAAGCCCAGGATCTGGTTGGCACGGATCAGACCGGCGGCCTCGGGCTGACGGGCCAGGGCCTCGGTGCCCTTACCGAAGACGATGCCGACGCCGATGCCGGGGCCGATCGCGGAGAGGCCGTAGCCGATCGAACCGAGGGAGCCGGAAACCTCTGCGGCGAGCTGAACAGCGGACATGCTGTCTCTTCCTTCTCTTTCTTGGACCGGTGGGGGTTGGCCACCGGGCGTCTGGGGGCTTGCGGGGCGGGTGGTGTCAGTGGTGCTCGGCGACAGCGCCCTGGATGTAGGTGCAGGCGAGGAGCACGAAGACGTACGCCTGGACGGCCTGCACGAAGAGTTCGAAGCAGATCATGGCGACCGTCATCACGAAGGAGACGCCGGCGGCCGGGATCATCCAGCTGTTCAGCAGGTACCAGGAGGCGACGGTGAACATCACCAGCATCAGGTGACCGGCGAACATGTTGGCGAAGAGTCGCACGGAGTGCGTGAAGGGACGCACCAGCAGGTTCGAGAAGAACTCGATGAACGACACCAGCCACTTGATCGGGCCGAGCGAGTTGTCGTAGCCGGTGATGTTCTTCCAACCACCCACGAAGCCGTGGCGCTTGAAGGTCAGCGGCACCCAGATCAGGTACGTGATGACCGCGAGCACGACCGGGTACGCGAAGACCGACGAGACCGGGAACTGCGAGAGCGGGACCACGGACCAGATGTTCATGATCCAGATGAAGAAGAACATCGAGACCATGAGGGGGACGTACTTCTCGCCCTCCTTCTTGCCGAGGGTCTCGTAGACGATCCCGCGGCGGACGAAGTCGTAACCCGCCTCGCCGATCATCTGGAGCTTGCCCGGCACGACCTTGGCCTTGCCGAACGCGGCGTAGAAGAAGGTGATGACGACCAGGGTCGTGATCAGCGCGAGCAGCATCACCTTGTTGAACTCGAACCCACCGACCTCGAAGATCGGCTTGAAGAGGAACGAGTGCAGGCCCGGGGCCGGGAAGCCACAGCCGTTGTCGGACATGATCCGACAGCTCCAGTCAAAGGCGAGCTCAGTTTGTTCAGCACTCACCGCGGGCTCCTTCGGCGTGAAGCATGGGTACGGCAACCTCGTTGTCGAGTCGGCGCGGCACGCGGCCGCGGATCGGCACCGGACTGGTGTTTCGGAAGTGTGAGCGGCGGTCAGGCATCGAGCCTCGCGATGGTGCAGGCGTCAGCTCAGATGCCCGCGCCTGCAGTGCCGCAGTTGGCACCGGACGATAGCAGCATCTCGAACGGGCATTTATCCCGGCCCTACCTCTCACGTCTCCGACCCCGGCTTCTCCGGCTTGTCGCTCTTCTGGGAGGCGGCAACCGAGGAAGGTTCGGGTTCGGGTTCGACGTAGAGGATCTTGGCCTTCATGTGCGCGCGAGCCTGCGACGCCATCCAGGCGACGGTGGCGATGACGAGAGCGAGCGCGAAGGACTTCGGGTTGAACGCGGTGGTGTCCTTGAACAGGCCCACGAAGATGAGAAGCAACAGCAGCTGCGCGACGTAGAGCATCATGCCCATCGCCTGGAAGAGCTGCGGAAGCGATTTTGCCGTCCGCTGCAGGACGAACAGGCCGAGCCCCATGAAGGCGATGACCACAGCCGTGCCGATGACGGCGCCGAGCGCCCCCTTGCCGCCCGCGACCACACCACTGACCACGGCGGTGATCGCACCGACGGCGGCAGTGGGGACGGCGGACTGCAGGAGAGTCCGGGTGTCTTGAGACGGCATGGCGGCAACTCCGCTTACTGATGGGGGCAGGGTGTCGTCATGGACGAGCGTAGACCCGGTCCGAGCGGGGTCCTCGGGCCAATGGACCGTCGCACTACGGTCCTTCGGCTCTGTCGCCGGGTCTCGTGAACCGTATCACAAACTATTTGATGAGGTCTTTACCTGTCCGGTGTGCTCGCTGTCACACATGAGAAGTAATCCGCGCGTCTGTGCATTCGAGCCGTCACTTTGTCTGCTAAAGGGCGGCTTTGCCGGTCGGCGTCAACGTGACGACCCCGCCTTGCGCCGGTCCAGGAAGCGCGGGCGGGTGCCGAGCGCGGTCGCTCCGTTGACGCCCGCGCCGACGGTCGGCCGGCCTTCGGAAGCCTCGCCGGGCCCGTCCGTCCCGTCCGCCCCGTACGCCTCCGCCCCGGTGGCCCCCTCGGCGCGCTCAGCGGCCTCTGCACCGGCCGCGGAGGAGCGCCCGCCCCGGTACCTCGGCGGCACGAAGTTCTCCGCCCAGCGGGGCGCGTGCGGGGTGAAGCGGGGCAGCAGGAGCAGCACCAGGCCCACGGCGCTGAGGGCGACGATCAGGAGCAGGATCCACATGTTCGTCGAGTGGACCGAGTACGCGACGGTGCCGAACGCGATGAGGGCCGACCAGAAGTACATGATCAGCACCGCGCGGCTGTGCGAGTGCCCGACGTCCAGGAGCCGGTGGTGCAGATGGCCCCGGTCGGCGGCGAACGGCGACTGGCCCTTCCAGGTGCGGCGCGCGATGGCCAGCACCAGGTCGCCGAACGGGATCGCGATGATCGTGAGCGGCATCAGGAGCGGGATGAAGACCGGGAGCATCGCGTGCGTGGCGTCGCGGGCGCTGCCGCCGAGGTTCAGCTTCATCGCGTCCGGGTCGACCTGCCCGGTGATGGAGATGGCACCGGCGGCGAGCACGAGCCCGATGAGCATGGAGCCCGAGTCGCCCATGAAGATCCTGGCCGGGTGCATGTTGTGCGGCAGGAAGCCGAGGCACATGCCCATCAGGATGGCCGCGAAGAGGGTCGCGGGGGCGGCGGCCTCGATGCCGTAGCCGTACCAGATGCGGTACGCGTACATGAAGAACGCGGTGGCGGCGATGCACACCATGCCCGCGGCGAGGCCGTCCAGGCCGTCGACGAAGTTCACGGCGTTGATGGTGATGACGACGAGGGCGACCGTCAGGAGGGTGCCCTGCCACTGGGTCAGCGAGACCGTGCCGTAGCCCGGGATGGGCAGCCACAGGATCGTCAGACCCTGTACGACCATGACGCCCGCGGCGATCATCTGGCCGCCGAGCTTGATCAGCGCGTCGATCTCGAACTTGTCGTCCAGGACGCCGATGAGCCAGATCAGGGCGGCGCCGGACAGCAGCGCGCGCGGCTCGTTCGACTTCGTGAACACCTCGTTGAGGTTGGGCAGGTGGTCGGCCACCAGGAGGCCCGCGCACAGGCCGAAGAACATCGCGATACCGCCGAGCCGGGGCGTCGGCTCCCGGTGCACGTCGCGCGCGCGGATCTCCGGCATGGCACCGGCCACGATCGCGAACTTCCGCACCGGGCCGGTCAGCAGATAGGTCACCGCGGCCGTGATGCAGAGCGTCAGCAGATATTCACGCACGGGCTTCCCCACAGGTATCGCTGGCCATCTCAGCACCACACCCTAGCTTCGCGCGCATAAGGTTGGGCACTTCCGGGTAGCGACGATCGTTGCACAACTCCGCTACAGCGCCGTGATCCCGCCGCTTCCCCGGCCCGGATAGGGGGGAAACCGGCCCGCGAGGTCCCGGACCGCCGCCCTGACGTCGTCCTCCTCCCGGACGGCCGCCGCGAACAGCGCGGCGACGCGTGCCATCTCCGCCTCCCGCATCCCCTGGGTGGTGACGGCCGCCGTGCCCAGGCGCAGGCCGCGGCCGTCGCCGTGGGGCAGCGCGCAGGTGTCCAGAACCAGCCCCGCCGCGGCGAGCCGCCCCCGGGCCGTCCGGGCGTCCACGCCGTGCGGGGCGGGGTCGGCGAGCACCAGGTGGGTGTCCGTGCCGCCGGTGCTGACGGTGAACCCCTCCCCCGCCAGGGCCTCCGCCAACACCCGTGCGTTCGCCACGACTTGATGGGCGTACGCGGTGTAGGCGGGGGTCGCCGCCTCGCCGAAGGCCACCGCCTTGGCGGCGATGGTGTGCATCTGGGCGCCGCCCTGGGTGAACGGGAACACCGCCCGGTCGATCCGCTCGGCGAGGCCCGCGCCGCACAGGATCAAGCCACCGCGCGGGCCGCGGAGCACCTTGTGGGTGGTGGCGCACACGACGTCCGCGTACGGCACCGGGCTGGGCGCCGCGCCGCCCGCGACCAGGCCGATGGGGTGCGCGGCGTCGGCGATCAGATGGGCGCCCACGTCGTCGGCGACCTCGCGGAAGGCGGCGTAGTCGATGTGGCGCGGATAGGCGATGGAGCCGCACACGACGGCCTTCGGCCGCCTCTCGCGGGCCAGGGCGCGCACCTGCGCGTAGTCGATGAGGCCGGTCTCCGGGTCGAGGCCGTAGCCGACGAAGTCGAACCACCTGCCCGAGAAGTTCGAGGGCGAGCCGTGGGTGAGGTGTCCTCCGTACGGGAGACCCATCGCGAGGACCGTGTCCCCCGGGCGCAGGAGTGCGGCGTAGGCGGCGAGGACGGCGGACGAGCCCGAGTGTGCCTGCACGTTGGCGTGCTCGGCGCCGAAGAGGGCCTTGGCGCGGTCCACGGCGAGGCGCTCCGCGACGTCCACGAACTCGCAGCCGCCGTGGTGGCGGGCGCCGGGGTAGCCCTCGGCGTACTTGTTCGCCAGCGGGGAGCCCAGGGCCGTCAGGACGGCCTCCGAGGTGAAGTTCTCGGCGGCGATGAGCTGGAGCGAGGCGGACTGCCGGGTCGTCTCGCCGAGCAGGACCTCCGCGAGCTCGGGGTCCTGGCGGCGCAGCGCGGCGTACGCCGCGGGGGCGGCGGGGCGCCTCGGGCTGGCCGTCGTCATCTGTCCAATGTAGGCGCGCCCGGCGTGATGTGCGCGGCGGTGCCCTCGCGGGGCGCCCCTGACCCGCCCCTTCCCGCTTCCTGGGGCTCCGCCCCAGACCCCGCTCCTCAAACGCCGGAGAGGCTGGATCTTTCAGCCCGTCCGGCGTTTGAGGACGAGGCGCGGAGCGCCGAGAGGGGCGGGGGCGCGGGGGCGGCAGTCCCCGGATCGGGAAGGGGCGGGTCAGGGGCGCCCCGCGAAGGCCTACGCCTGGGGGACGCCCGTCAGGGCTGTGACCACCGGGTCCAGGGCCTGCTGGATCTCGCCGCCCACGGAGCGGAAGAAGGGCAGGGGCGCGCCGTAGGGGTCGTAGACCTCGTCGGCCTCCACGTTGGGGGCGAGCAGCCACCCGCGCAGCGCGGCCGCGGCCCGCACCAGGGCGCGGGCACGCTCGACCACGCCGTCGGCCCCCTCCGGGTCCGGCAGCGTCGCGGGGTCTATGGCCCGCACCAGCCGGGTGAACTCCTTCAGGGTGAACGTCCGCAGCCCGGCCGAGTGCCCCATGGAGATGACCTGGGCCCGGTGGTCCCGGGTCGCGGTGAGGACGAGGTCGGCCCGGATGACGTGGTCGTCGAGGAGCTCGCGGCCCACGAAGCCGGTGGCGTCCGCCCCGAAGTCGGCGAGGACCGTCTCGGCGTGGGTCTCCATGGGCGCGCCCTCGTGGCCCCAGGTGCCCGCGCTCTCCACGATGAGCCCGCCGGTGCCGGGGTCGCCGAGCCGGTCGGCGAGGGCATGCCGGGTGAGCCGCTCGGTGATCGGCGAGCGGCAGACGTTGCCGGTGCTGACGTGGAGGATGCGGAAGGTGCCGGGGGCCTTCAGGGAGCGCAGGCCCCCCTCGGCCCCGACGGGGTCCGGGAAGCCCGGGAGGCCCGCTATGCCACGCCCCGTCTCAGGGGCTGTCAATTGGCCACCTCGAGGTCGGGTACGACCTTGCGGAGCTCGTCCGCGTCGAGCGCTCCGGCCCGCAGCAGGACGGGGACCTTGCCGGTGACGTCCACGATGGAGGACGGGACGATGCCGGGGGTGGGGCCGCCGTCCAGGTAGACGGAGATGGAGTCGCCCAGCATCTCCTGGGCGGCGTCGCAGTCCTCGGGCGCCGGGTGTCCGGTGAGGTTCGCCGAGGACACCGCCATGGGGCCGACCTCGGTGAGGAGCTCGATCGCGACGGGGTGCAGCGGCATGCGGATGGCGACGGTGCCCCGGGTGTCCCCGAGGTCCCACTGGAGCGAGGGCTGCTGCTTGGCGACGAGGGTGAGGGCTCCGGGCCAGAAGGCGTCGACGAGCTCCCAGGCGGACTCGGAGAAGTCCGTGACGAGGCCGTGGAGGGTGTTCGGGGAGCCGATGAGCACGGGCGTCGGCATGTTCCGCCCGCGCCCCTTGGCGTCGAGGAGGTCGGCGACGGCTTCCGGGCTGAAGGCGTCCGCGCCCACGCCGTACACCGTGTCCGTCGGCAGCACCACCAGTTCGCCGCGGCGGACGGCGGACGCGGCCTCGCGCAGACCGGTCGTACGGTCGGTCGCGTCGTTGGTGTCGTATCGCCGTGCCATCTAGCGGGCCTCCTCGTACACGTACTGGTCCACGTACTCGTCGTGCTCGTACGCGGCCGGCGCCTCGGCGCCGGTCACGTACCTCGTCTTCTGCGTCGCCGCGGTGATCACGGCAGCGCCTTGCGGGCGGTCGCGAACCGCGGCCGGTTGTTCAGGTCGGGGTGGTCGGCCGCGTCGGCCCAGCCACGCTCCTCGGTGAAGATCCACGGCACCAGACCGCCCTGGGTGTCGGCGTGCTCCACGACGACGACTCCGCCCGGCCGCAGCAGCCGGTGCGCGGTGCGCTCGATGCCGCGGATCAGGTCGAGGCCGTCCTCTCCGGAGAACAGGGCGAGTTCGGGATCGTAGTCCCGGGCCTCCGGCGCAACGTACTCCCACTCCGTGAGCGGGATGTACGGGGGGTTGGAGACGACGAGGTCGACCTGGCCGTCGAGCTCCGGCAGGGCCGTGCGCGCGTCACCGGCGTGCAGGGTGACCCGGGAGCCCTCGACGTTCTTGCGGGTCCAGTTCAGGGCGTCCTCGGACAGCTCCACGGCGTGCACGCGCGAGCGCGGCACCTCCTGGGCCAGGGCGAGGGCGATGGCGCCGCTGCCGGTGCACAGGTCGACGATGAGCGGCTCGACGACGTCCATCGCGCGGACCGCGTCTATGGCCCAGCCGACGACCGACTCGGTCTCCGGGCGCGGGACGAAGACGCCCGGGCCGACCTGGAGCTCCAGATAGCGGAAGAACGCGCGGCCCGTGATGTGCTGGAGCGGCTCGCGGGCCTCGCGGCGGGCGATCGTCTCCCAGTAGCGGGCGTCGAAGTCCGCGTCCTTGACGGAGTGCAGCTCGCCCCGTTTCACCCCGTGCACGAAGGCGGCGAGCTCCTCCGCGTCGTTGCGCGGCGAGGGCACGCCGGCGTCGGCCAGCCGCTGGGTGGCCTGGGCCACTTCCGCTAGCAGCAGGTTCACGCTGGTCCTCCGGGACGGTCGTACGACGGGGTGGTGGGCTTAGGCGGCGGCGAGCTTCGCGGCGGAGTCCGCGTCGACACAGGCCTGGATGACCGCGTCGAGCTCGCCGTCGAGGACCTGGTCCAAGTTGTACGCCTTGAAGCCCACGCGGTGGTCGGAGATGCGGTTTTCCGGGAAGTTGTACGTACGGATCTTCTCGGAGCGGTCGACGGTGCGGACCTGGCTGCGGCGGGCGTCCGCGGCCTCCCTCTCCGCCTCCTCCTGGGCCGCCGCGAGCAGCCTGGAGCGCAGGATACGCAGGGCCTGCTCCTTGTTCTGGAGCTGGCTCTTCTCGTTCTGGCAGGAGGCGACGACACCGGTCGGGATGTGCGTGATGCGCACGGCCGAGTCGGTGGTGTTGACGGACTGGCCGCCGGGGCCCGAGGAGCGGTAGACGTCGATGCGCAGGTCGTTCATGTTGATCTCGACGTCGACCTCCTCCGCCTCGGGCGTGACGAGCACGCCGGCCGCGGAGGTGTGGATGCGGCCCTGCGACTCGGTCGCGGGCACGCGCTGCACGCGGTGCACGCCGCCCTCGTACTTCAGCCGGGCCCAGACGCCCTGGCCGGGCTCGGTGGCGCCGTTGCCGCCCTTGGTCTTCACGGCGACCTGGACGTCCTTGTAGCCGCCGAGCTCGGACTCGGTGGAGTCGATGATCTCGGTCTTCCAGCCGACGCGCTCGGCGTACCGCAGGTACATGCGCAGGAGGTCGCCCGCGAACAGGGCCGACTCGTCGCCGCCCGCGCCCGCCTTGATCTCCAGGATGACGTCCTTGTCGTCGCTGGGGTCACGGGGCACGAGGAGCAGCCGCAGCTTCTCGGTGACCTCGTCGCGGCTCTCGGTGAGGTCCTTGACCTCGGCCGCGAAGTCGGGGTCCTCGGCCGCCAGCTCACGCGCGGTGTCGATGTCGTCACCGAGCTGCTTCCAGGTCCGGTACGTGGCGACGATCGGGGTCAGCTCGGCGTAGCGCTTGTTGAGCTTGCGCGCGTTGGCCTGGTCGGCGTGGACCGACGGGTCGGCGAGCTTCTGCTCCAGATCGGCGTGCTCGCCGATCAGTTCCTCGACCGCCTCGAACATCTTCGGGCTCCTGGGTTCTTCGGTACGCGAGCGGGGCTCGCGCAGGGCTGCGTGGCTGCTTCTGCGACAGACGGCAAACGCCGGTCCCGGCCACCCCCGCGAACGAGGGCGGCCGGAGACCGGCGCAGGTGGCTCGCTACTTCTTGGCGGAGCCGGCAGCCTTGCCGAAGCGGGCCTCGAAGCGGGCCACACGGCCACCGGTGTCGAGGATCTTCTGCTTGCCCGTGTAGAACGGGTGGCACTCGGAGCAGACCTCGGCGCGGATGGCGCCGCCGGAGATCGTGCTGCGGGTGGTGAACGACGCGCCACAGGTGCAGCTGACCTGCGTCTCGACGTACTCGGGGTGGATGTCGCGCTTCAAGGTGTCTCCTAGTTTCGGGAGGGCTCCGGGTCGCAAGCGCGGGATGCGGGTGCGTGAACCGGGGCCGACGGACCAGTTTGCCAGGACCGGCCGCATCTGCCCAAACCGGGGTGGGCCCGGAAGTATTCCCGGAGCCTCCCGGAAGGCCTGTCCGCCGGTCGTCCAGCGGGCTTATTCGCTGGTCACGACCTTGCCCGCGGCGCCCTTGTCGCCCGCGGACTTGTCGGTGGCCGACTTGGGGATCGGCTTGTCCGCCCGGAGGGCGTCCCAGACCTGCCGGCCGGCCTCCTCCAGGGGCAGGACGCGGTTCCGGTCCGCCGGGTCGTACTGGATCGGCAGCGTGACCATCTTCATGTCGCCGGAGCCGATGCCCTTGAGGCCGTTCGCGAAGCCCGCGAGGTCCTTGACCGTGTCCAGGTCGGAGTCGGTGGTGATGGCGCTGGTCGAGGCGTCCGCGAGGTCCCAGAGCTTCTTCGGGTTGCCGAACAGGTCGATGTCCTTGACCTGGTTGATCAGCGCCTTGATGAAGGCCTGCTGGAGCTGGATGCGGCCGAGGTCGCTGCCGTCGCCGACGGCGTGCCGGGTGCGGACGAGGCCGAGGGCCTGCTCGCCGTTCAGCTTGTGCTCGCCCGCGGGCAGGTCGAGGTGGCTGTCCTTGTCCTTGATCGCCTGCTTGGTGGTGATCTCCACGCCGCCGAGGGTGTCGATGAGCTTCTTGAAGCCCGTGAAGTCGACCTCGACGTAGTGGTCCATGCGGATGCCGGACATCTTCTCGACGGTCTTCACCGCGCAGGCCGGGCCGCCCACCTCGTACGCCGTGTTGAACATCCGGCGCTCGCCGCCCGGGTCGGTCTTGCCGTCGCCGTCCTTGACGGCGCACTCGGGCCGGGTGACGAGGGTGTCGCGGGGGATGGAGACCACGCTGGCCTTCTTGTGGCCCTTGTAGACGTGGACGATCATCGCGGTGTCGGAGCGGGCCGCGCCCTCGTCCTTGCCGTACTTGCCGTTGTCGCCGGAGCGCGAGTCGGAGCCGAGGACGAGGATGTCCTGGGAGCCGTTGTCGACGTCCAGGGGGCGGTCGGTGCCGAGCGCGGCGTTGATGTCGACGCCCTTGATGTTGCCGTTGAGCTTGAAGTAGACGTAGCCGAGGCCGGTGCCGCCAAGGACCACCACACCCGCGGCGGTCCAGGCGGATATGACGAGGGCCTTCTTGCGCGTGCTGCGCGGTTTGCGGCGCTTGCCGCGCTTGCCGCGGTGCTTCGGCTTCGCGTCGGCGGACCTGCTCTCGTCGGTCATGCGCTCCTCAGTCCTCGTCCGTTCGGCTACCCCCTGCTTTCAGGGTCAGGCGTGGCTTTCCGTCACTTGTCAGACGTCGAAACCGAAAGAAGGGTTGCATAGCGGCCTGTGTGCGCCCCGGGGTCCGCCAGTTACCCAGTGTTGCTGTCGTTCTCGTCCTTTCGGCCCCCCACCTGCGCTTTCGCGCGGGACGGCGCTACCGCGCGTGACCGTGAGAATCTCTTATCCGTGTGGTCAAGGTCTCTTGGCCGAAACCTGATGACCGCTGGTCGTCGCAGGTCCTCCGCATGCGGAAGGGCCGGCCCCGTCGGATGACGGGACCGGCCCTTCCGGTCGGCCTGCGCGAAGCGCCCGCGACGGTCAGTCGTTGCCGTTGCCCGGCGCCGGGGTCGTCTTCTGGATCTGGAGCAGGAACTCGGCGTTCGACTTCGTCTGCTTCATCTTGTCCAGGAGCAGCTCGATGGCCTGCTGCTGGTCGAGCGCGTGCAGCACCCGGCGCAGCTTCCAGGTGATGGCGAGCTCGTCGCTGCCGAGCAGGATCTCCTCCTTGCGGGTGCCGGACGCGTCGACGTCCACCGCGGGGAAGATGCGCTTGTCGGCGAGCTTGCGGTCGAGCTTGAGCTCGGCGTTGCCGGTGCCCTTGAACTCCTCGAAGATGACCTCGTCCATGCGGGACCCGGTGTCCACCAGGGCGGTGGCGAGGATGGTCAGCGAGCCGCCGTCCTCGATGTTGCGGGCCGCACCGAAGAAGCGCTTCGGCGGGTACAGGGCGGTCGAGTCGACACCACCGGACAGGATGCGGCCGGAGGCCGGGGCGGCGAGGTTGTACGCACGGCCCAGACGCGTGATCGAGTCGAGCAGGACGACGACGTCGTGGCCCAGCTCCACCAGCCGCTTGGCGCGCTCGATGGCGAGCTCGGCGACCGTGGTGTGGTCCTCGGCGGGACGGTCGAAGGTCGAGGAGATGACCTCGCCCTTCACCGACCGCTGCATGTCGGTGACCTCTTCCGGACGCTCGTCGACCAGGACGACCATCAGGTGGCACTCGGGGTTGTTGTGCGTGATCGCGTTGGCGATCGCCTGCATGATCATGGTCTTGCCGGTCTTCGGCGGGGCCACGATCAGACCGCGCTGGCCCTTTCCGATGGGCGCGACCAGGTCGATGATGCGGGTGGTCAGCACGCCCGGGTCGGTCTCCAGACGGAGCCGGTCCTGCGGGTAAAGGGGCGTCAGCTTGTTGAACTCCGGCCGCCCGCGGCCGTGTTCGGGCGCCATGCCGTTGACGGAGTCCAGGCGCACCAGGGCGTTGAACTTCTCGCGGCGCTCGCCGTCCTTGGGCTGGCGCACCGCACCGGTGACGTGGTCACCCTTGCGCAGGCCGTTCTTGCGGACCTGGGCGAGGGAGACGTACACGTCGTTGGGACCGGGGAGGTAGCCCGACGTACGGATGAACGCGTAGTTGTCGAGGATGTCCAGGATGCCCGCGACCGGGATCAGGACGTCGTCCTCGGACAGCTGCGGCTCGCCCGCGAAGTCCTCGCGGCCACGACGCCCACGGCGGTCGCGGTAGCGGCCGCGCCGGCCGCGGCGGCCGCTGCCGTCGTCGTCGAAGTCGTCCTGCTCCTTGCGGTCCTGACGGTCCTGGCGGCCGCCCTGGTCCTTGCGGTTGCCGCCCTGCTGCTCGTCGCCCTTGTTGCCGCGGCGGTCGCCGCGGTCCTGGCGGTCACCGCGGTCGCCCCGCTCGCCGCGGTCACGGTCGCGGCCACGGCCCTGGCGGTCGCGGCGGCCCTGGCGGCCCTCGCCCTGCTGGTCGTCGCCCTTGTCGGCGCGCTCGCCGCGGTCGGACTTCGCCTCGGACTGCTCGGCCCTGGGGGCCTCGGCCTTCGCCTCGCCCTGGCTCTTGGCCTCGGCGGAGACGGTCTCGGGGCTGCCGGCCTCGGCGGTGACGCGGCGGCGGGCGCGGCCCGGCTTGTCGTCGCTCGCCGGCTGGCCGGGGATGTCGATCTGCTGCTGGGCCGGGGCCTTGGGCTGCTCGGCCGGAGCGTCGTCGGACTTGGCGGCCTTCTCGGCGGCCTCGCCGGTGCGCGCCTTGGAGGTGGCGCGGCGCTTCGGCTTGGCCGGGGCCGAAGCCGTGTCGGCGCCCGCGGCGGCCTTGGCCGGGGCTCCCCCTGCGGCCTGCGCCTCCTTGATGACCTCGATCAGCTGGCTCTTGCGCATCCGCGCGGTGCCCTTGATTCCGAGGCCCGATGCGACCTGCTGCAGTTCGGCCAGCACCATGCCCTCGAGGCCGGTGCCGCGGCGCCGCCGGGACCCGGCCGAAGCACCGGTGGCAGGCGCCGCAGAGGCGTCCGTGGCGGGCGTGTCGGCAGTCACGCCCATCAGATCGGTGGTGTCGCTCACGAAGGGTCCTTCCCTGGAGCGGACGTCGGCCTGTCTGGCTCGGCGACCGGTTGTGCTGTCCGGCGGTCCTTGGTGTGTGGACCGTGCCGGGGCGGTGGTCCGCCAACGCGGCGGAAGAGTTCACAGATGTGGCGCTTCCCGATGCCGGGCCACTGAGGTGCGGTGGTCACTCGGCTCGGTCACGCCGGTTCCGGAGCGTGCTCGGCACCACTCAGTGCAAGGCACAGAGCAGTTTGGGAGGCTCCCGGAAGGATGGATGTCCCGGACGGGGACACAAAGCACCTCGCCATGGTGGGGTCGGGTGCAGACTTGAGGTTAACACTACCGGATCCAACAAACATTCCCCCTCTCCAAATCCGGACACCCCGAGTGCGCTGTCCTCCCGGGTCAGGGAGCCAGCGGCAGCACACTCGCGCCCGCCGGGTCCAGTGCCAGGCGGTTCGCCGCCCAGCCCTCGCCCGCCAGGCGTGCGACCTTGTCGGCCGCACTGTCGTCGACCAGCGCGAGGACCGTGGGCCCCGCGCCGGAGATCACCGCGGGTACGCCGTCGGCGCGCAGGCTCTCCACCAGGGCGGCGCTCTCCGGCATGGCCGGGGCGCGGTACTCCTGGTGCAGGCGGTCCTCGGTGGCGGGCAGCAGCAGCTCGGGGCGCCTGGTCAGGGCCTCGACGAGCAGGGCCGCCCGGCCCGCGTTGACGGCCGCGTCCACGTGCGGGACGGTGCGCGGCAGCAGTCCGCGGGCGGTTTCGGTGAGCACGGGCTTTCCGGGCACGAAAACCACCGGAACGATGGAATCGACGGGGTCCATCCTGATGGCGCGGGCCGCGGAGCCGTCCATCCAGGAGGCCGTGAAGCCGCCGAGCAGGCAGGCCGCGACGTTGTCGGGGTGGCCTTCGATCTCGGTGGCCAGCTCCAGGAGCGCGGCGTCGTCGAGCCGGGCCTCGCCGCCTATGGTCACCGCGCGCGCGGCGACGATCCCGGCGCAGATCGCGGCGGACGAGGAGCCGAGGCCGCGCCCGTGCGGGATGCGGTTGGCGCAGACGACCTCCAGGCCGCGCGGCTGCCCGCCGAGCAGGTCGAAGGCGGTGCGCAGGGAGCGTACGAGCAGGTGCGACTCGTCGCGCGGGAGGGTGTCGCTGCCCTCGCCTGCGATGTCGACGTGCAGGCCGGAGTCGGCGACGCGTACGACCACGTCGTCGTAGAGCCCCAGCGACAGGCCGAGGGCGTCGAAGCCCGGGCCGAGGTTGGCGCTGGTGGCGGGGACGCGCACCCTGACGGCGGCGGCGCGGAACGCGGGACCGGCCATCGCTCGATGACTCTCCTTGAGCTCTGTTGTCTGGAGGACTTGCCGCCGCGGCGGGCCTCGACCGGCTTCGACCGGCCTCGACCTGTGACGGACGGCAGCACCCGAAGGCCGCTTCGGCGAGCGGCACCGCGGCATATGCGGCGGGGCGGGTTCGCTACAGCCTATCGAAGGAAGGTTCTGCGGCGACATAGGGCGCACAGGAGGCGCACGATGCGTGTCGCGAGCCCCCTGTGCACCCCCTGTGGGGAGTTGAGAGGTTTGCCCCGGGCTGAATCCGGCGTTCCGCCGGGTCGCCGCCCGGGGCGGGGCGTTACGCCAGGCCCAGGCGCTCCGCGGCGGCCGCCGCGTCCACCGGGACGGTGACCGGCTGCGGGGCACCCGCGACCGCCCAGTCCGGGTCCTTCAGGCCGTTGCCGGTGACCGTGCAGACGATGCGCTGGCCCTTGTCGACCTTGCCCTGCTCGACGGCCTTCAGCAGACCGGCGACGGACGCGGCGGACGCGGGCTCGACGAAGACGCCCTCCTGGGAGGCCAACAGCTTGTAGGCGCGCAGGATCTCACGGTCCGTCACCTCGTCGATGAAGCCGCCCGACTCGTCGCGCGCGGCGAGGGCGTGCTGCCACGACGCGGGGTTGCCGATGCGAATCGCGGTGGCGATCGTCGAGGGGTCCTTGACGATCTCGCCGCGCACGATGGGCGCCGACCCCGAGGCCTGGAAGCCCCACATGCGCGGGGTGCTCGTGGCCACCTGGTCGGCGGCGTACTCCTGGTAGCCCTTCCAGTAGGCCGTGATGTTGCCCGCGTTGCCGACCGGCAGGACGTGGATGTCCGGGGCGGCGCCCAGGGCGTCCACGATCTCGAACGAGGCGGTCTTCTGGCCCTCGATGCGGTACGAGTTGACCGAGTTGACCAGGGCCACCGGGTAGTTCTCGGACAGGCCGCGGGCCAGGTTCAGACAGTCGTCGAAGTTGCCGTCGACCTGGAGGATCTTCGAGCCGTAGACGAGCGCCTGGCCCATCTTGCCCAGGGCGATCTTGCCCTGCGGCACCAGGACCGCGCAGACCATGCCCGCGCGGACGGCGTAGGCGGCGGCCGACGCCGAGGTGTTGCCGGTGGAGGCGCAGATGACGGCCTTGGCGCCGTCCTCCTTGGCCTTGGTGATCGCCATGGTCATGCCGCGGTCCTTGAAGGACCCCGTCGGGTTCGCGCCCTCGACCTTGAGGTGGACCTCGCAGCCGGTGCGCTCGGAGAGCACCTGCGCGGGCACGAGCGGCGTACCGCCCTCACGGAGCGTCACGACCGGCGTGGTGTCGGAGACGGGGAGACGGTCCCGGTACTCCTCGATGATTCCGCGCCACTGGTGGGTCATTGCTGCTTACTCCCCTTCAACCCGCATGATGCTGGCGACACCACGCACGGTGTCGAGATTGCGCAGCGCCTCGACGGTGCCGCTGAGGGCGGCGTCGGGCGCGCGGTGCGTGACGACGACGAGGGAGGCCTCGCCGTCCTTGACCGTCTGGCGGACGGTGTCGATGGAGACACCGTGCTCGGCGAAGACCGTGGCCACCTGGGCGAGCACGCCCGGCTTGTCGGCCACGTCGAGGCTGATGTGGAACCGCGTGACGACCTCGCCCATGGAGCTCACGGGCAGCTGGGTGTAGGCGGAGTCACCGGGTCCGGTGGACTCGCCGAGCTTGTTGCGGCACACCGCGACCAGGTCGCCGAGGACGGCGGAGGCGGTCGGCGCGCCGCCCGCGCCGGGGCCGTAGAACATGAGCTGGCCGGCGGCCTCGGCCTCCACGAAGACCGCGTTGTACGCCTCGCGGACGCTCGCCAGCGGGTGGCTGAGCGGAATCATCGCGGGGTGCACGCGGGCGGTGACGGAGCCGCCGTCGGCGGCCCGCTCGCAGATGGCGAGCAGCTTGATGGTGCAGCCCATGCGCTTCGCGGACGCGAAGTCGGCCGCGGTGACCTCGGTCATCCCCTCGCGGTGGACGTCGTCGAGGCGCACCCGGGTGTGGAAGGCGATGCCGGCGAGGATCGCGGCCTTGGCGGCGGCGTCGAAGCCCTCGACGTCGGCGGTCGGGTCGGCCTCCGCGTACCCGAGGGCGGTGGCCTCGTCCAGGGCTTCCTGGTAGCCCGCGCCCGTGGTGTCCATCTTGTCGAGGATGAAGTTGGTCGTGCCGTTCACGATGCCGAGGACGCGGTTGACCTTGTCACCGGCGAGCGACTCGCGCAGCGGCCTGATCAGCGGGATCGCGCCCGCGACGGCCGCCTCGTAGTAGAGGTCGCGCCCGTGCTGCTCGGCGGCGGCGTGCAGGGCCGCGCCGTCCTGGGCGATGAGCGCCTTGTTCGCCGAGACCACGGAGGCGCCGTGCTCGAAGGCGGTGGTGATGAGGGTGCGGGCGGGCTCGATGCCGCCGATGACCTCGACGACGACGTCGATGTCCCCGCGTTTGACGAGCGCGGTGGCGTCCGTCGTCACGAGCGCCGGGTCGATGCCCGCACGCACCTTGGAGGGGCGCCGGACGGCGACCCCGGCGAGCTCCACCGGGGCGCCGATCCTGGCTGTGAGGTCGTCGGCGTGCGTCGTCATGATGCGCGCCACCTCTGAGCCGACGACCCCACAGCCCAGCAGCGCCACCTTCAGCGGACGCGTACGCATCATCCGACCTCGTTTCCTTCTCCAAGTACGGTGGGTCCAGTCTCACCCACCGGAACGGTGTTTCTGACCAAAGTCCGGATCGTGAGACATCCATTTCACGTACCGGTTGTATCGGGTCCGCCTTTCACCGGCGGGGACGACTCACCCGACGTCGAGTCGCATCAGGTCGTCCTCCGTCTCCCGGCGCACGATGACCCGGCCCGCGCCGTCCGCCACGGCGACGACCGGCGGGCGCGGCGCGTGGTTGTAGTTGCTGGCCATGGAGCGGCAGTAGGCGCCGGTCGCGGGGACGGCGATGAGGTCGCCGGGCGCGAGGTCGGCGGGCAGGAAGGCGTCGCGGACGACGATGTCGCCGCTCTCGCAGTGCTTGCCGACGACGCGGACGAGCATCGGCTCGGCGTCGGAGGAGCGGGACACGAGCGCGACGCTGTACTCGGCGTCGTACAGCGCGGTGCGGATGTTGTCGGACATGCCGCCGTCGACGGAGACGTACGTCCGCAGGCCGTCGAGCGGCTTGATGGTGCCGACCTCATACAGCGTGAAGGCGGTCGGGCCGACGACGGCGCGGCCGGGCTCGACGGAGAGCCGGGGCACGCGCAGGCCCGCCCGCTCGCACTCGCGGGTGACGATCTCGCGCAGGGCGGTGGCGATCTCGTGCGGCTCGCGCGGGTCGTCGGCCGGGGTGTAGGCGATGCCGAGGCCGCCGCCGAGGTCGATCTCGGGGAGTTCGACGCCGTGCTCGTCGCGGATGTCCTTCAGCAGGCCCACGACGCGGTGGGCGGCCACCTCGAAGCCGGAGGTGTCGAAGATCTGCGAGCCGATGTGGCTGTGGATGCCGATGAGGTCGAGCCCGTCGAGCTTGAGGGCGCGCCGCACGGCTTCGGCGGCCTGTCCCCCGGCCAGCGGGATGCCGAACTTCTGGTCCTCGTGGGCCGTGGCGATGAACTCGTGCGTGTGGGCCTCGACGCCGACGGTCACGCGGATCTGCACGCGCTGGCGGACGCCCAGGCCGTCGGCGATGTGGGCGACCCGCACGATCTCCTGGAAGGAGTCGAGCACGATGCGGCCGACGCCGGCGCGGACGGCGCGCTCGATCTCCGCGGCGCTCTTGTTGTTGCCGTGGAAGGCGATGCGGTCGGCGGGCATGCCCGCGTCCAGGGCGGTGGCCAGCTCGATGCCGGAGCACACGTCCAGGTTGAGCCCTTCCTCGTGCAGCCACCGGACGACGGCGCGGGAGAGGAAGGCCTTGCCCGCGTAGAACACGTCGGCGTCGGGGCCGAAGGCGTCGCGCCAGGCCTGGCAGCGGGCGCGGAAGTCGGCCTCGTCGAGGACGTAGGCGGGGGTGCCGAACTCCTCGGCGAGCCGGAGGACGTCGGTGCCGCCGACGCTGACGACGCCGTCGGCGCCGCGGGTGACGGTCCTCGACCAGACCTTGGGGTCGAGGGCGTTGAGGTCGGCGGGCGGCGGGGAGTAGTGGCCCTCGGGCAGGACGTCTCCGTGCCGGGGTCCTGCGGGGTGGGCGGAACGACTCATGGCTCTTTCGACTCTTCTCGTCTCACAGGTACGCGGGCGCGCTGATGCCGAGCAGGGACAGGCCGCCGGCGAGCACCGTCCCGGCGGCTTCGGCGAGCGCCAGCCGGGCGCGGTGGGCGGCCGAGGGTTTCTCGTCACCGAGCGGCAGCACGGTGTGGGCCCGCGCCAGGAAGGCGTCAGCGGTACGGACGAGGTGCCGGGCGAGCCGGTCGGGCGCGCGGTGGCGGGCGGCGGCGGCGAGGACGGCGGGGTGGTCGCCCAGGGCCCCGAGCAGCGAGTGTCCGTCGTCCCCCGCTGCTTCCGCCACCGCGTTTTCGGTGTCGCGGACGTCACCGGGGGCGGCGGTGAAGCCGAGCTGTGCGGCGTTGCGGGTGAGGGCGCGGGCACGGGAGTGGGCGTACCGGACGCGGAACAGGGGGTTGGTCTCGCGCTGGGCGAGGTGGCCGTCGCCGGTGTGGGGGTGGTCGTGGGCGGCGGGCAGGAGCAGGGCCCAGCGGGCGGCGTCGCGGCCGAGGCGCAGGGGGTCCGGCTCGGCCGGGGCGGGGACCGGGCGGAGGGTGGGCAGCGGGACGGGGGGGCGTCCGTGTGCGTCCACGCGTACGCCGAGGACGTCGGCCCAGGCGGGGTCGGGGGCCGCGTCGCAGGTGACGCGGACGAGGGCGCCCTGGGAGCGCAGGATGCGGCGTGCGCTGTCGGCGACGACGGCGGCGCGGAGCTCGTGCGGGATGTGCAGCTGGACGAGTTCCCCGGTGTCGGGGGTGAGGTGGCCGTACCGCTCGCCGCGGGCGAGGATCTCGGTGACGAGCCGGGTGCCGGGGTCGCCGTCGAGGGTGATGTTGAGGAAGCCGGGGCCGGTGACGTCGGCGCGGGCGATGCCGGGTTCGGCGGCGAGGCGCGCGGAGAGGATCTCGGCGACGCGGCGCGGGGGCGCGCCCGCTTCCCGGGCGATGCGCAGGGCGAGGTTGCTGGCGTAGTCGCCTCGGCCGCCGGGGCGCGGCCGCTCCACGTGCGCCCGCTCGGGCACGGTGGCGCTGAGCTCTCCGGCGTCCACGGCGGCGCGCAGGGCGCGCAGCACGGTGCGGGAGAGCTCGACGGGTGTCACGGGACAAGGGTAGGGGAGACGGGGGGTCGCTGGCGTGCGCGGGGGCGCGGGCCCTAGTGCTTGCGCCGTGACCGTTTCCCAAGGCTCTGCCGGGAAGGGCGGGGCTCGGGGGCGCGGTGCGGTGGAGGGGCCCCGGGCGGGGCCGGGGCCCGGTCAGCCCCTGGGCAGGGCCCCGGGGGCCGGGTCAGGGGTGGCCGGCCCGCTCCGGGCCGCCGCCGGGGCAGCGGGTGCCGAGGGGGGTGTCGCCGCGGTCACCGCGGTCACCGCGGGCCATCAACTGGCGTACGACGCTGACGAGTTCCGCGGGCTCGAAGGGCTTGGCCATGAACGCGTCGACGCCGACCTCCAGGCCCGCCTCCACCTCGTACTGCGTACAGGCGCTGACCACGACGAGGGGCACGTCCTGGGTGCGCGGGTCGGCGCGCAGCCGGGCGGCGGTGCGCAGGCCGTCGAGGCGGGGCATGACCACGTCCAGGGTCACGACGTCGGGTCGGACCTGATGCACGACGTCCAGGCACTCGGCACCGTCGGCCGCGGTCACGACCTCGAAGCCCTCCAGCTCGAGATTGACCCTGATCAGTTGCCGGATGACCTTGTTGTCGTCCACAACAAGCACACGGCCGGGCACGCCTGGCACAACTCGAGAGTAGGTCGACACCCGCCGTCGCGTCCGGGTTTTCCCTACTTCCGCCACTTGCGAGGGAGCCCCGGCGGCCCCGCGGGACCGCCGTCAGGGCCGTGTCCCCGCCTCGATCCCGTCGAGCAGGAACGCGAGGCCGAGGGCGAAGTTGGCGTCCCAGTCGTCGTCGGAGATGTACTGGTTCGCGGCGACCGTCGGGTACTGCTCGCGGCGGCTCTCCAGGTACTCCTGGCCCATCCTGGCCTCCTCGGCGGACAGCCGCAGACTGGACTGGGTGGCGGTGGCTCCCATCACGTGGTTGTACAGCGCCCACGTCGCCGCGTTCAGCCGCTTCCCGGTGAGTCCGGTGCGTACCAGGGCGGACTGCAGGAACTCCATCCAGGTCAGGAAGTTGGGCCCGATCAGGGGGCGTTGCCTGGCGGGCCCGGTGGCCACCCAGGGGTGCCGCAGCATGGCCTGCCGCCAGTCGCCGACCAGGGTGGCGATGTCCTGCCGCGGGTCGTCGCCGTGCCGGTCGGGGACCGGCGTCTCGCCGAAGACCGCGTCGACGGCGAGGTCGATGACGTCGCCCTTCGTCTTCACGTGCCAGTACAGGGTGGTGGCACCGGCCTGCAGCCGCTCGGCCAGGCGGCGCATCGTCAGGCGCTCCATCCCCTCCTCGTCCAGGAGGTCGACGGCCGCCCGGACGATGCGGGCACGGGTGAGGGGCGGCTCTCCCTTGTCCCGCGGGGGGCGCAGCCAGACGTTGCCGACCGCCCCGCTTCCCCCGCCGGACTCGCTCTTCGGGTGTTCTCCGCCTGCGATGACGCTCACCTCCACAGTCACGCGGCTCACGGCGGGCGCGGCGCGCGTCACCGAGTGTTCGCGGGCTGAGTCTTCCACGGCCGGACCGCCGGTCCCGGGCGGGGTCGCTCGCGCTTTCACGGACCCTTCCTTCCTCCTCACATCCCCTTGCCACGGGGGCAGTTGACGCCCTCGGAGCGCACATTCCGGCGGGTCCCGGCGCACGGATCTGTAGTACAGTCACGGCCCACTAGACCAACGTTCGAGTAACCCGACCCTTGTGCGAGCCGGAGGCATTCAACGCCGGGGCGGCGCACGGCCGCACCGTGGCGCTGTGGGTGGCGTCCGGCGTCGAGCCGAGTCGCACGCGACCGAACCGGGCGGCCCCGGACAACCACCGGCACAGAATCGATCCGTACACCCGAACAGGAGTGGAAGCGCATGCAGGATGACCAGGTGGCCGCCTCCGCAGCCGCCGACGGTTTCGTCCCCGTCATCGACCTGTCCGCCAGGGACACCGCTCGGGGGCGCGCCGCCGTCGCCGCGGCGATCGACCGGGCGTGCCGGAGCTCCGGCTTCTTCGTGGTCGTCGGCCACGGCGTCCCCCGGACGCTCATCGACCGCATGTTCACGGTGACCGGCGCCTTCTTCGCCCTCCCCCGGGAGGAGAAGGAGCTGGTCGCCCACCGGCCGGGGGTCTCGGGCTTCCGGCGCTCGGGCGGGTCGACCGCCCGGAGCCTGGGCCAGGAGTCGCCGCCCGACCTGTGCGAGGCCTTCGCCGCGCACGCGACGGGCGAGCTGGACGCGGCGGAGCGGGGCAGGCTCGGCGACGAGTGGGCGACCTGGACCCTGGCCAACGCCTGGCCCGCGAACCCGCCGGGCTTCAAGGAGGTGTGGCAGGACTACCTGGCGGCCATGGCCGACCTCGCGGCGGACCTGATGCGGCTCTTCGCCCGCGCGCTCGACCTGGACGAGGAGTTCTTCGCCGACAAGTTCGACCGCCACGGCTCGTCCGTCGCCGTCAACTACTACCCGCCGCAGCTGGAGCCCCCGCTGCCCGGCCAGCTCCGCCGCGGCCCGCACACCGACTTCGGCAGCCTCACCATCCTCTACCAGGAGGCCGACCGCAGTGGGCTGCAGGTCCTCCAGAGCGGGGACACCTGGCGCGACGTCCCCCCGGTCCCGGGCGGCTTCGTCGTCAACATCGGCGACCTCATGAGCCTGTGGACCGGCGGGCGCTGGGTCTCCACCATGCACCGCGTCGTCAACCCGCCGGACGGGGACACCTCGTCCCGGCTCACCATCCCGTTCTTCTACCTCCCCAACCACGACGCCACGATCGAACCACTCCGCGCGGGTGGGGGTGGCACACCCGTGATCGCCGGGGAGTGGATGTCGGAGAAGCTCCGCAGGATGTTCGCCGGGACGTCGTAACGACGGGAGGGGCCGCGCGCTGCCGCCCCTCCTCCCTCCCCGTCAGGATCGAACCGTTTTCGAGGAGGGAACGGTTGCCTGCGAGGAAAGAGGAAAGGGGACTCAATGCTCCATGTGAACGCGACCGCGCACGACTACGACTCAGCCCTTGTCGGCATCCTGTGGGCGTACGAGCGCGTACGACGATCGCGTGCCCGGGGCGCGTACGCCGGGCGGGCGGCACAGCGGGAGTACACCGAGGTCGCCGTACGAGCCGTACGAGCCGTATGAACGGGCCCTGGGATCCCGAGGACCGACAGGCCGGGCAGGCCGCCGCGAGGGACGTGCCCTTCGCCGCGGCGGACGGCGCCGCCGCCGATCCGTACGCCGTGGACGCCGGGCTCCTCTCCCCCGTGCGCGCCGGAGCCCCCGTGGAGCGGGCGGTGTCCGACCTGGCCTGGCTGCGGGCCATGCTGGACGCCGAGGCCGCGCTGGCCCGCGCGCAGGCCGCGATCGGCGCGGTGCCGCCGGGGGCGGCGCGGGCCATCACCGACGCCGCGCGGGCCGACCGGCTCGACCTGCGGGCGCTCGCGGTGCACGCGCGCGAGAGCGGCAACCCGGTGGTGGGCCTGGTCCGCGCGTTGACCGGCGCGGTGGCGGTGGTGGACCCGGAGGCCGCCGAGTACGTCCACCGGGGCTCGACGAGCCAGGACGTCTTCGACACCGCGGCGATGCTGGTGGCCAAGGGCGCGCTCGGGCTGCTGCGGGCGGACCTGGCGCGTGTCGGGCGGGCCCTGGCCGGGCTCGCCCGCACCCACCGCGACACGGTCGTGGCGGGGCGCACCCTGGGGCGGCACGCCGTGCCCACCACGTTCGGGCTCAAGGCGGCCGGGTGGCGGGAGCTGGTGCTCGCCGCGGACGCCCGCGTGGCCGCCGTACGGGACGCCCTGCCGGTCTCGCTCGGCGGCGCGGCGGGCACGCTGGCGGGGTACGGGGCCGACGCCGAACGCCTGGTGACGGCGTTCGCCGCCGAGACGGGGCTGCGGGCGCCGGTGCTGCCCTGGCACACGCTGCGCACGCCGATCGCCGACCTGGGTGCCGCGCTCGCGCACACCGCCGGGGCCCTCGGCAAGCTGGCGGTGGACGTCCAGTCGCTGAGCCGCACCGAGGTCGGGGAGGTCGGCGAACCGCACGTGCCGGGGCGCGGCGGCTCCTCGGCGATGCCGCAGAAGCGCAACCCGGTGCTGACCACCCTGATCCGCAGCGCGGCGCTCCAAGTCCCGCCGCTGGCCGGGATCCTGACGCAGTGCCTGCTCTCCGAGGACGAGCGTTCGGCCGGGGCGTGGCACGCGGAGTGGCAGCCGCTGCGCGAGTGCCTGCGCCTGACGGGCGGCGCCGCGCACACCGCGGTGGAACTCACCGAGGGCCTGGTCGTCCACCCGGACCGCATGCGCACGAACCTCGCCCTCACCGGCGGCCAACTCGTCGCCGAACGCCTCGTCGCAGAGCTGACCCCACTCCTGGGCAGAGCGGCCGCCCGAGACCTCGTGACCACCGCCGCGGCGGCCGCGACCCGGGACGGCCGCCCCTTGGCCACCCACCTCAAGGAGGCCCCCGCCCTCACCGGCCGCGTCACCCGCGCGGAACTGGACCGCTGGTGCGATCCGGCGGGGTATGTGGGGGCGGCGGGGGCGCTGGTGGAGGGGGCGCTGACGCGTGGGGAGGAACGCTGAGGGCTGCGCCGGCGCCCCGGGAGCGGGAGGCCTCCGCCCGCCATCCGCACATACGCGAAGACCCCGTCCCCAGCGAAGCTGCTGGTGGCGGGGTCTACAGGCACCTAATCCAAGGTGCCCCCGGCAGGATTCGAACCTGCGCACACGGCTCCGGAGGCCAGGTGGGCGCTGGCGCCGACAGGGGCTGTGACCTGCGCGGCAGCGATGCCCGCGTGCCTCCTCAGTCGAGATCATCACGTCCTCATTACGTGGACGCCCTGTCCCAGGGTGGGACTGGCCCGTATGGTCGAAAGCATGATCTCGGGCAGCGGCGAGGGTGCGCGCGACAGGGATGTGGAGTTCACGGCGGAGGGCGTGGAAGTCGTCCTACGCGAGGCGTGCGAGGCGGCTGGCCTGGACCCGACGGGAGCGGAACTGCTGCGGCTGGGCTCGAACGCGGTGTACCGGCTGGCGTCCTTACCGGTCATAGTCCGCATCGCTCGCGACCCGACTGTTCTCTCCGAGATGGAACGCGCCATTGGCGTCGCCCGATGGCTGGAGGCGGTCGGCTTCCCGGCCACGCGGGTACTGGCTGATGCTGCTCAACCCATCGTCGTACGCGGCCGGGTGGTGACCTTCTGGGAGAGCGTCCAGGAGCAGGAGGAGTTCGCAACGGTCGGTGAGCTGGCCGACCTGCTGCGCCGCTTCCACTGGCTGGAGGAACCCGAGTCGCTGCGCCTCCCGTACTTCGACCCCCTGGCCAAGCTGTCGACAGCGCTGACCGACCTGACCGCCGTCTCGGAGGACGACAAGTCCTTCCTGGAAGAGCGAGCGGCCAAGCTCTCCAAGGACTACGCCCGACTGGACTTCGTCCTCCCCTTCGGCCTGATCCACGGGGACGCGAACATCGGTAACGTCCTGCGCCACCGGGACGGCCACGCCGTCTTCATCGACCTCGACGGGCTCGCCCTGGCCCCGCGCGAGTGGGACCTGATCCCGACCACCCTCTACTACGAACGGTACGGCTGGCACAGCAAGGCGGAGTACGCCGAGTTCGTCCATCGGTACGGATTCGACCTCATGAACTGGCCCGGGTACGAGACGTTGGCCGACTTGAGGGAGCTGATGATGGTCGTGTGGATCGGCCACCAGGCGGGTGTGAGCGAGCGCTCCGCAACGGAGTTCGCGCGCCGCATGGCGTCGCTGCGGACGGGCGAGGGACGACAGTCCTGGGGCGCGTTCTGAGAGCTGCTGCTCTGCTCAGTGACTGGCTCGCCCCTGACCGTACGCGCCGGCCGCGATCCACAGCCTGTGATCCCGCGCCTCCTCGGCAAGACCGTTCACCGCAGCGGTGGTCCCAAGCTCGCTGAGGTCCCGGCGGAACTCGGCGAGGTAGCTGACGCACCGCGCGGACTTGAGCTGCTCGCCGAGATCCAGTGCGTCGAGAGCCACGCTGCACGCCTCCTCGACGTCGCCCGCACGCAAATGGGCGTCTGCGAGCACCATGGTCGCGAAGAAGTCGCTTCGTACGTGGCTGCCGCTCATGGCGTTCTAGGCGTAGGCCACTGCTCGGCGAGCGCTGTTGACGTCCCGGAAGCAGTGGGCAGCCTCGGCGGCCAGCTCGGCCTCGTCGAAGTAGCTGATCCACTCCGGCTCGTCATCACTGTTCCGGCTCTCCAGGGCCTTGGTCGCCGCGCTCAGAGCGGCCTCGCAAGCGGCGATATCCCCCGTGCGGGCAAGGGCACGGGCCTCCATGGCATGGAACTGGGCCCGGAGCGTAGGCGTGGCCACGGGCGAGATGCCCATGAGCGCCGCACGGGCGAGGGTGGCGGCCTGGGTGTACTTCCCCAGGAAGGTCGCCTGATGGCTCATCGCGGACAGGATGCTGCCCGCGAGCCGCCGGTCGTTCGCGTCCTGGGCGAGCCGGAGCGCCTGGAGGAAGTACCGCTGAGCGAGCCCGTGGCGGCAGGCGTCGTACGACATCCATCCGGCCAGGAGCGTGGCCTCAGAGACGGTGGAGAAGAGGGCCCGGCCCACCCGCTCGGTGTAGTGACCTCGCAGGAGCGGGGCCACGTCATTGTTGAGGTACTGGATGACCGAGTGCCGCGCATGGTCTCCGCCGAACTGGTCGTCGAGGCGGGCGAACATGTCCGCCGTGGTCTTGATAGCAGCCACGTCGCCAAGACCGACGCGAACTCCGTCGGACTGCGGACTATGCGTGCCGGGCTCCGGCGCGACCAACCACCGCAGGGAGGCCTCGCTCCACGCCGGCTCGGACGGCTCCGCGGTGAGCAGCGGGTCGTACTGATTGAGATCAGCGCGCCACAACTGGCTGACCGTCTGGATGGCATCGTCCGGGCTGGCGGGATATGCGGCGTCAAGTACCGCAGGATCCTTGAGCTCGCTGCCGTTCACACCGAGCTCCTCGGCGCTCGCAGCGTACGCATCGCACAGCAGCGGGCCGTAGAAGTCATCGGGTGAGCTGTGGCCGTTCTCCCAGCTGGCGATACGGCGCTTCACGCTGCTGTCCGACGGAAGCTGGTGCCCACGCTGGTTGGCTGCACTGCGCAGCTCCCTCACCAGTCGCGGCTGGCTCCAGCCCCGACTGACGCGAGCCTCACGTAAGCGGTCACTGGGCGGCTTCATGGAGACGCAGCTCCTTCACTCCCGTACGCGTGCGCCGGTGGCAACTCGACCTGCCTGGTCGAATGTACGCACTGATGACCACCTCTCGCAGTCAGTAGCCAGAGATCGTCCGCCAACGGCGGCTGACGGGGGATGACGCGACCTGAGTGGACGCGTCATCCCCCGTCATCTCTCGTCATCTGCCCTGGCCAGGGGCCGGGCCACGAGTCTGGAGCCACTGCGGCACAGACGCCGCACGGAACTCCGGCTGAGGGTGGGACGACGTGCACAGGATGACCAAGCGGGGTGTGGAGTGGCTGGCCGCGGTGGCGGACAACCCGGGTGAGTGCCGACAGGTGTGGGCGGACGACCCTCGCAAGCCCGTCCTGGTTCAGACCGGCCGCCTCTTCGACGTCGTGAGCGTGGACCAACGCCTCGGCACGGAGATGTTCGACCGCCTCCGTCTGAGCGGCATGCCTTTCGGTCCATCGGTCATCGACCGACGTGCGCAGAGGGTTGGCTTCTTCCTCGGCTCCGGCAGCCACGAGCCCTTCACGCTCCAACTCCAGCGCGAGACGACATCGCCACCGCCGTTCCGCTACCTCGGTGAGGGCTGCGCGGTAGTCGTCCCTGGCCCCATCCCCTTGTCCGACGACCGCTATCAGTGGCTCCGCGCCCCGACACGCCGCCCGGAGGCCAACCCGCTGCGTCCGGTGGCCCTGGCGACCGCGCTGGTCGCCTCCGCGGAGCTCCTCGCCAGGATCGACCGCTTCGACGAGCAGTACCCGGCCCCTTACGAGGCGGTCGCCGACCTTCCCGACGAGACGGCCCGCTGATGCCGACCGATCCGCCCGACAGCCGTGACGCTGCCGCGTGGTCGCCTCTCGACAGCGACGGCTGGTACGCGGCCCGGAACGCGACGACGGCCTTGCGAGACGCCCTCGTGAACGCGGGCCTGGAGAAGGACTTCCCCTACCTCCGCGCGGAGTTGAATGCCTTCGGCCACGGCCTCGTCGAGCTGGGCCGGGTCTCCCCCGGCACGGCGGAGCGCCTAGCTGAGCTCCTACGCCTGGCACTGGACCACGGCTTCGCCCGCGACCACGAGGAACCCACGTCACCCACCACCATCGAAGAACACCAGGGAAGGACTTGACGTCATGACCGACCGGCGAGGAGTGATAGCGAGGCGGGCGGAAGACTTGGACCCCGGTGTCCCCTACGTCCGCGGCTGGAACCTCGCCCGGCGAGGCGCCGGTACCTTGGCCGACCAACTCGTTCTGCTCGGGCTGGACTCCGACTTCCCGGGCTTAGCAGCTGACGTGAACATCTTCGGCGACGGCTTGGTCGAGCTGAGCACCGTCCGCCCTGAAGCGGCCGAGCGCCTGGCGAAGCTGATCACGGCAGGACTCGAAGCGGAGCTGCACGGAACGAACGCCGAAGCATCCGCGCCTGCACAGCGGCAGACACCAGCGGCCTGACCCGCCCCTCGAACGCCGGTTGACCGCGCCCAGACCCCGCTATTGCGATCACCGGCCTGGCCCCGTACGGCACCGCTCCCAGCGCTGCCGTACGGGGTTACTTGCCGTCCCGGAGGGCGTACTGGCCTGCCCCTCGGCCGGGACCGGCGCCCCAGCGCCGCAGCCCGGACGAACGGCAGGCCAACGGGCAACATCAGCTTGGGAAGCTAAGGGCGTTCGCGAGCGGTCGCCGAGCCGACCTGTGGCGACGCCGTGTCGGAGCCTGAAGCGCCGTCGGCCCGCTCCCCCGCTGTTCCCCGTGGTTCCCCGCACGATCTGGCACGGGTCTGGCACGGCCGCATCCTCGACCAGCGTGGCAAATTCTCGTAGATCGTTCGTGACCATAACTTGAGCGAGGCGCCCGGCGATGGACACGACCTCTGGCCACACAGATGACTGGAGATGCTCCGCGTCGGTGTCGTTGGGCGCCTCGGCTGCCGCAGCGTTGAGCGCGGCACCGAGCTCTCGCATGAGGACGACCTCTTCGTCACTTCGAAGGCTGACGCCGAGGTACCGCTCTGGCTCGTCGGCGTCGCAGAAGTCGTCGAAGAGTGTGTGAAAGACATGGTCCAGGCTTTCGAACTCCGACGGATCGAGCCAGACGTCCTGCTGCCATGGTGGGTTGGCCAGGGCCAGCACAACGGGTACGACGTGGACTCGGTGGTTCGCAATGAGTCGGGCGGCTTCGCTCACGAGTCCGAGCGTAGCGACCACTGCTTATGAGGCGCCGACGCTCTCGGAGCACCGATTTAGGAGTTCGATCCATCCGGGGGCATTGGGGTCCATCCGCCTGCCGTGAGGCCATGGGCGACCGTCGACAGCTACGGCTGTGCGTAGTCGTTGATTGTCAGCGTTGGATGTCAGTGCATTAGCTCTGGCCCTGAGCAGAGCCGCTGACTCGGGGTGTGCACGGATGCGTCCTGGGAAGTGGTGTACCGGTTCCCAGGACGCAACCACGCAGTCAGTTGTAGTCGGGGTCTCGGGCCCATCGACTTGCACTAAAGCAGGCTGCCAGCCAAGTGGCCTCATCGTCATCGAGAATGACATCTCCCACCGTCGGAACGTTGGCGAAGGCCCGCATCCATTCAGGCAGCTCGTCAAGCTCGTATCTGGCAGTGAGCCCCCCAGAGAAGCGCAGCATGTCTGGTGTGATGCGTTGGGGGTCCCAGTCCAGGTCACTGTGAAGCAAAGTGGCGAAGTCCTCACCCCTTCGCTGCCAGAAGATCAGATCTTCGCCGTGGACATTGATGAAGTGCAAGACGAGATCAGCCGTCCCGAACTCCACGCCGGCCATTTCACCTAGCTCTGTAAGCAGGGCTCGGTTGCCGCGATAGCGGCCCACGTAATGACGCACCCGGGAGACGAAATCGGGCAGAGAGGCATCGTTCAGCAGCGCCTCGGAGGGTACCCGGATGGTCTTCAGCGCCACGCGCTCTCGACGCGCCTGCAGCAACTGAACCGTCGCGTTTGCCCAGTACAACTCTTCGTCGTCTGGGTCGTACACCACACAAATAACCGGAACATTTCCATTGGCCCACGTCTCGGAGTGCTGCGCGACAGGCACGCCGTAGCCGTACGAGCGACGCCAAGACTTGCCGCCCTTCACCTGTACCTTGACTACGTCACCGGTGGTTTGTCCGCCATCGGTGAAGGTGACGTACAGGTCCTCACCAAAGTCGTTCTGTCCATCGACCTCCTGAACGATGTGATCATGCCGCTCCAGTAGTGCTCGGAGACAGTTAACTGCCGCTCGCCCGGTCCGCCGGCTGCGCGGTACCCCCGCCATGCGCCCTCCCCTGCAGCCCTTCGACTAGAAGGCGAACTGTAAGAGACGGCAGTGACAACGCTTGAGCTTCTGGTCCGTAGCTCTACAGGGATCGGTCATAAATGGTCATACAGGTCACGCTTTGGCTCTATGGCGGACGCTGCAGGATGGGACGGGTTGCTGCGGTTGCTGTATCCGGCTGTCACGGCTTCGCTGCTGCGTGCTGCGGCTCGTCTGGCACTCTCTGTCGCCATCGGTGGGCCTCGGGCGCCCTTGCGCGGCCCAGAGACGGCCCAGAGCTGATCACCGCAGGCACCCGTCCGACGGCTGCCACCTTCGATGCGGGCGGCCTTGACCTCGGCCAACGACAGTCAGCCACAACGGCGGGTGCGCCGACCGACCAGGCACGCGTATGCCTCGCTGCACCGCCACAGACCTCAGCCACGCTGCTTCTCTGTCGTGTCGTGCCGGACGGACGAACCCGACGACGACACCCCTGTCGGCCGGCCTTGTCGTGTCTCCAATGCCGCACGGCTCAGCACAGCCACAACTGATCACCGGCGGCCGTGACCTGCGGCCGTCTAATCGATCACCGCTCTGACCTGCTGCTGAGCTGTCGGCACCTGTCGACGTTGGTCACCATTGAGCGCCCTTCCACGGCCCGAGGACGGCCCGGGAGGGCGCTCGTGTGTGCGGGTCTGACGTCCCTTCTCGCCCCGCTCACAGTGTGTTGCCGTCCTGGGTAGTCAATCACTCGTTGACAAGCTTGGGATCTTGGACGGAGACCTTCGAGGCCCTCACCTGTGACGTTGCGAGCCGTGGGGTCTAATAGGTCCGGATAACATTTTCCTGCTCTGCGGCCCCCTCCTTTACAAGTGTCACTATTGCTTAGTCGGTAGCAGCATTCCGGAAGGTAAAGGGGCGGAACTACTAATGCGAACCTCCCGATACGGGAAAATGATGACCCCCGCGCGCGTTCCCAATTTGAGGATGTTCGTCCAAATTGGGCTACTCATTGCCTGTTCGCAATTCGTCAGTCCAGAGCAGATGGCGGCTGTGTCGGGGATGCTCCTGTTGATCCAACAAGCCCACGTCCACGGAGGGGGTGCGTCTAGTTCTCGCCCTCAGGATCCTGCGCGACTTCCTCCGGAAGGTCTGCATCAAACGCAATCCAGCGGAACGCCAAACTCAGGTTCGTGATGTGGTTCTCGTGCCTGTCCTGGGCGTCTACGACATACCCGAAACGCGCCTGGCGGCGGCGATTCATGTGATTCTGTTCGGCTTTTCCCTTGCCTCCGGCGAGGCGGATAAAGCGCTGTTCTGCGGATTGCCTGCTTCGCATGGCCATGGCATCGGCTATCTCACGAAACGTGATCCCTCGACGTCGAGCCTCTCGGAGCAGTCGCTCCTCTGAAGCCTCCAGTAGTACCTGCATTTCAGCCACCAGGGTCAGGGCGTCTAACACGTCCTGATCTGTCCTGCGCGTCCCGCGGGACGGGTGCGACATGATGGAGATGAATGCGGCGACGTCGATCATAAAATGCCGCGCTTCTTGGAATTTCTTTTCATGTCGTTTGGATAGTCGTATGCAGGCGCGTACTGCTTGGTGAGGTAGCCAGGTACACCGATCCATTCTGTTCTGATCGCGAGGAGCCATACGGCAACTCTAGATCCGTCGGGTGAGACGGGAGTCTCGTTCAGTGAAGGTCGGCGGAGCGGCTTTGGGCGGGAGCTGCTTTGGGGCGAGTGATCATGGCCCCGTAAGCTTCCGGCGCGTCGGGCAGTCTGTGGACCTGCCCGTTAAAGCACGACGTTGGGGCCATGATCTTAGAGGCTCGCCCCAAAGTGGCTGCCTAAAGCCGTGGAGCCGACCGCCCCAGCCACAGAGGGTGTCTCCTACCTTCTGCCCGCAGCCGCTGAGCGCGCCGCCGGGCGCGGCAAGCCGGGGCGAAGACAGGAGGCAGGCCGCGCCGCAGAGGCGGCGCGCGCCCGCGCTGTGCGCGGGCCTTGATGGCGTAGAGAAAATCTGAGCCACCAGCCAGGGCTACAGACGGAACATGAGCTCCAGTTCGTCGCCCGGGAGGTGGAACTCCTCCAGGGCCAGAGGCTTATCCGAGGCCGCGAGCGTCACGCGGATGACGTGCAGCACCGGGACCCCGTCAGGGAGTCGCAGCGCCTGCGCCTGGTCCGGCAACGGCATCCGCGTGCGGATGTATTCCGTGAAGTGGAGTTCGTGGCCCAGGTCGGCCAGTGCCCCGTAGAGCTCGGGCGCCGGCGGTGGGGCCTCCTCCTCGTACTTGCTGTCGATGAGGCCAGAGAACGGGACGTACGTCCGGTGGAGTTGGCGCAGGCGGCCGTGGTCCGCGGTCTGCAGCGCGTCGTACGTGAACATCGGCTCGCCCGGCGGAATGCGCAGCAAGTCGGCGAGTGCCAGCGGGGCATCGGTGCGGGTGGCCACCGGCGGTTCGGCGTCGGTCCAGCGAATGCCGTCCGCTTCGACGTAGCGGCCCTCTGGGGTTCTCCGTACGCCGCGCGGGCGTGTGTGACTGGGGCGGTTGTGGGGTGAGCGGGCGAAGGTGCCGCGGCCCATGATGACCTCGACGAGGCCGGACGCCCGTAGCTCGCTCAGGCCCTGACGGACCGTCGGGCGCGTCACGCCGAACTGCTTCGCCAGCGACTCCTCGGAGGGCAGCGGCTGACCGGCGGGGAAGGTGCCGTCCAGGATGCCTTCACGGAGGTAGTCGGCGATCTGCCTGGTACTTCGGCTGCGTGTTCTTCGACGGCATGCGGGCCCTCCACGGCCGTGGTCGCTGCTGCTTCACGTCCACCGGCGAGGCCCTGCTCTCGTGCGGGTCGGAGGCCTACGGCGGCCGTCTGCTCGCCGCGTGCGGCAACCGGCGTGCGTCGGTCTGCCCGGCCTGCTCGACCCTGTACCGGGCGGACACGTATCACCTCGTCCGCTCCGGTCTCGTCGGCGGCAAGTACGTCCCGGACACGGTGAGCGAGCACCCGCGAGTGTTCGCGACGCTCACCGCGCCGGGCTTCGGCCCGGTCCACACCCGTCGTGAGCGCGACGGGCGAGTGCGGGCGTGCCGTCCCCGCCGAGCAGGAGATTCGTGCCCTCACGGGGAACCTGCCGGGTGCCACGAGCGCCACTCGGCGGACCTCTCTGCCCGCACTGCTACGACTACGCGGGCTCTGTCCTCCTGCTGAAGATCTACGCGAAGTGCGTCGACGGCCAGGAGCAGGAGATGAACGACCGGATCATGCAGGGACTCGGTGAGGCGATGTCGTAGCTTGACGCCTTGGATGGGGCGCTGAAGGGGCTCCGGAGACATCTGGGATCCCTTCAGCACGTCCTGCCGCCCCAAAGCAATGCAGTGGCGCTGGAGTGCCAAAATTTCTCCAGTAAAAGGAGCAGGGGGGAAGATGCAAGATCGGCGTGCCGCCATTCTGAGTGAGCTTGAGGCAGACCATGGGGTCACCGCGGTGACCCCATGGGATGGCTTCGGGAGCGTTACGACACGGAGTGGGGACGCCTCAGCACCAGTCGGGCCGCCGAGATCAGCCGTTGGCTTGCGAAGCAAGAGGTCGCGCACCTTCCATCGCCCTTGCCTTCGCGAGAAGTGGAAGAGGTAGTGCTCTACAAGCCGTCCTCCCCAGTCGGCGTGTACATCAACGCGGCGCGCTTGGAGGGACCGTTTGAGCACCGCCCAGCCGCTGCCGCATTCTTCCTGCAAGACATCGCCCAGAGGCTGACCAGCGCGACACAGGCAGAGGCGGAACTCGACTGACGACATCTCTGAACCTCGGGATGCGCTTCAGCTCCCGAGGGTGAGCCTGAAGCCTCCGAGTCGAAGCAATGACGCTTTGCGCGGAACCTGACCTGCACAAAGGCCATCAAGATCATTACGTCGTCATTACGTGATCACTGGCAAAGGACTGCTTCCGGCGGCATCCGCCTGCACATACGCGAAGACCCCGTTCTCAGCGAACTGGCTGATGGCGGGGTCTTTGGGCACTTCATGCGAAGTGCCCCCGGCAGGATTCGAACCTGCGCACACGGCTCCGGAGTGAATGTCTGATGGCACCCCTTCACCCCCTCTGACCTGCGGCGGGGCGAGCGACGGGCGTGTGGCGCCACAGAGTGTGTCGGAGGTGTGTCGCGAGGCCCCCAAAGAGAGGCAAATGAGGAAGTCGCCTCCGGCTCCTACGACCTACCGGAGTCGGCTCCGCCGACGGGCTGCAACACCCGGGGTGTTGCAGCCGTTTGTGCCTGTTTGCTGTCCTCCGGGCTATCAGTGGAGGACCGTACGGTTTCTGTACCGACTGATGGAGGGCAAATGCCGGAAGGCGTAGGCGAGTTCCGATGGTGGTGGATCAAGGTGACCAAGCCAAAGGAAGAGAAGATCTTCCTGTACTACCCGAACAGCGCACGTACGGACTGCAAGGTGATCCGAGTGTGCGATCGGGACGGGCATGATCACGCAGTCCTGGTCTGGAACGTCTGCCACGACTGCCGGTGCGGGATGATCGCGAAAATCTCGATCATCGACGAATGGCAGCGGCAGGGTCTCGGGCGACGGCTCTTGCTCTGGGCCATGCAGGAAAGCCCAGGCTGCGACTGGGTTACTTCGGGCCAGTCGCCTGAGGCGCAACTGTTCTTCCCGGCCATGACGCGGGAGACCGGTGCCACCTTCACCAACAGAGGTAAGACGTGCGGACACCTTGACATAGGGAACCGGTCATACCCGCCACCTCGGGCCCTAACCGACATCTGAGCCCATTAGGCCGGACACCCCGGGCAGTCCCGATTCTAGCTGTCCGGGGCATTTGTGCAGGTGAGAGCCATAACCGGACAGCCGGACAGGTGGAACACAGCGTGTCACCTCCGCCCTTGCCCGACCGCCTATGCCTGAGCGGGGCCACCTGGCGGAGCGCCCCAGTCTGTCACCTCGATGCCGGCACGAAGGATGAAGTCCTCGCTGATACCCAATAGTTGAAACGGTGATCCCCCATGGCGGGCAAGCCAGGAGGTCCGACGACTCTTCTCTTCCTGCGAAAGGGTGTCCCAGCTGTCGTAACGAACTCCCGGATTAGAACTTCTCGGCAACCCGCCCTCCACCAACGCGTATTCAGCCTCTGCCGGATTCTGCCTCAACCGGACAAGAACCCAGGAAGTTTCAACGTCCAGACTGGCCCCTTGCTTAGCACAGAGCCTGACTGCCCGCCATTGCGTGATGGGAGACAGAAGCCATCGTTTTGCAGTACGCCGCATTTCGCCGACTCCCCAGCAGAATTGAGTGCCTGAGCCGAAAGGTGCCGCTAGACCGTTCCATCGCGCCCCTCGTGGGGCTGGTCGAGCTGCTGCTCCCTCTTACGCTGCTCAACACGCAACGACTCAACTTCCTGCGTTAGTTTCGACAGGTTTTCATCCTCGGCCCCCGTGTACGGCGGGATACCCAATTCAAACGCAGTAGCATGCTGCTCGATTGCGTCTGCGGTCTGCTGCAAATAGAAGCTGCGCTCACGGTACTTGAAGTAGCCTGTGAAGCCAGCAGATGCGCCGACTGCGAAACTCAGTCCGACTGTCAGCCATTTCAAGTAGCCCGGGTTGTCAGCCAAGCTAGCGGCAGTGGTTGTTCCCAGCGATCCCAGGATAATAAGAGACTGGAACGCGTTGTGGATCCTGCGGTAATGCTGAGCCTCCGCTCGGAGCTGGTCGAGCTCTTTGGGTAACGAGTCCTTGTACGTGAACTGGCGCTGATCTACTGGGACCCCGAGCTGAGATGCTTGAAGAAGTCTCCGCTCCTCAGCTATCTCCAGCTCCAGCTCAAGTTGGCGGACAGACTTGCGATCCTCCTCGTCCCGGCCACTCTCCATGAAAGCAAGGACTATCCATGCGATCGCGCACAAAATGGTCAATGGTATTGCAATTGCATTGACCTTGGCGAGATCAACAGTGCGCCACGTGGCCATGGTTGCAACAAATATTGCCAACGCACCCAACAGCGCAGACAGACCTGTTCCATAAAGGGCACTGCGCTGGCCTTTTCGAGTCCGGATCCTTTCCTGCAACTTCAGGATTGCACTGGTGTGCGCCAGAAGTTGCTCCGTGGGACCACCCTCAGACTGAATAGGCAGCGTCACGCTCCACTCTCCCCCGCACCAGGAACGAGCCTCAGCGGATCCTACAAGTGAAGGCGGTTGATTGCATTAGCCGATTCCGGCGCCTATGCAACTCCACACAGTTTGACCTGAACGGGCACCATTGACATCCCTCATGACCCATGCCAGCGGATGGCACGCAGTACTTCCACGCGAATGAAATCGGTCGCGATCAAGTTGATAACTGTGAATATCTATGATGCCTCTGATGCGCGAGTTGCGATCAATCACTCTCACATGCAGCACGACCGGGCAATCGCGATCGAGTTGAGCATGGAACGAAGGCTCATTCATGCCTATCGTCGCCGGGCGGCACATAGGAAAAGACACAACTCGCTGTGCCTGAAAAGAGCGAGACTTGGCCTTCTTCTGCTGTCTGATAAGGAAACCTGGAGCATGCCGTTCAGCAGGACACAGTCTCGCGCGACCGGGCCAGACACTGCTTCGTCCGCCGATAGACTCGTGAGCCGGTGGCACCCTGGGGAGCGAGCGATGGTGGAATGAGAGGAGCCCTAGTGACGGAGGCCAGTCCGCGCGGTACCTACCTGGTCATCGCAGAGGCATTGCGCACCAAAATCGTCGCAGGGCAGGACATCGACGCCCTTCCGTCAGAGTCTGCGCTCATGGCCGCTCACAGCGTCTCACGCAACACGATCCGCCGCGCCCTCAAGGCTCTGGAAGCCGACGGCCTCGTTCAATCCGCCCCAGGCACGGGCTGGCGCGTCGCTCGCGGAGGTGACCGTCGGTCTCTCGCGGAGCAGATGACTGACGTGATCGCAGCGGACTCGCTCTCTGTCGGCGACACGTACCCGTCCGAAGCGAAGCTCTGCGAGCGGTTCGGCGCCTCCCGCACCGCGGTGCGCCGTGTCCTCGCCCAGATGGAAGGCAGAGGTCTGCTCGCCACCGTCCACGGCAAAGGGCGGACCGTACGCGCTCTGCCGACGCCCCCAGCCCACTCGTAGCCTTGACCCTCATGGGACTGACTGAGTGGGCGTACTCGCTATCCGAATCGCTGCTGTCCGAACCGCTACCACGTCGGTGGGCGCACTCGCTAGGCGTCGCCAAGCGCGCTCGCGCCTTGGCCCCGATCATGGGTGACGAGGCCGAGTTGCTGGAAGCCGCCGCGGTGCTGCACGACATCGGGTACTCGCCGGCCATCGCCCTTACCGGCTTCCATCCGTTGGACGGGGCACGGTTCCTCCGAGAGCATGAAGGTGCGGACGAACGGGTCGTACGTCTCGTAGCCCACCACTCTTGCGCTCTGTTGGAAGCCGAGGAGCGCGGGCTGCGACAGGAGCTCGAGGGCGAGTTCGAGCTAGAGCGTCCGGCCCTGGTCGATGCCCTGCTCTATTGCGACATGACGACGACGCCCGACGGGACGCAGACGACGCCGACCGAGCGGCTGGCGGAGATCGTGGAGCGGTACGGCCCGGAGACGATCGTCGCGCGGTTCATCCAGCGCGCGGCCCCGGAGATCCACTCGGCAGCCAAGCGTGTCGAGGCCCGGTTGGCACGCACGTCCGCCGGCAGTCAGCCGATGTAGGGCGCCCCCCGCGCGTCGAGACCGTGTCGGATGCGCAGCATCATCGATGGGTGAATGTCGAGTCCGTCGAGGTCCGTCGGGTGCACCCAGCGGACCTCTTTCGATTCGCTGCTCGTGCGTAGGGAGCCGCCGACCGGACGGGCGCGGAAGCAGATGGAGAACTGCTGCCGGACCTCGCCGTCGTCGTACGCCAGCACGTGCTCAGGGTCGGTGTAGAGCCCGACGATGCTGTCTACCTCCACGTCGAGGCCGGTTTCTTCCGCGACCTCGCGCACGACGGTGTCACCGATGCGCTCGCCGATGTCGTGACCACCACCGGGCAGTGCCCACAGACCGTTGTCCGTCTTGTGGATGAGTAGCAGCCGCCCCGCGTCGTCCCGGACAACCGCCGTGACCGATGGCACGACCGAGTTCGCCGCAGGGGCGTTCGGGTCGCGGAAGTAGTCGATCCGACTCATCAGGCAGCACCTTCCCAATCGGCAGGTGAGGAGATCGGGCGCGCCGATTCCCAGACCTTCTCAGCGCTCTCAGCGTAGGCGTCGAAGAGCTCGCCTCCGGGCACCCGCCGCAAGTGCAGCACCGGAGCCATATAGGCGCCCACGCCGTAGAGGTGGCCATTCGCCAACATCTCGTCATCGGCCCGGTAAATCGAGTTGTAGAGGGTCGTCCCGTGCAGCCGGAATTCCACCCCGGGAAGGCCGAAGAGTGGGCCGTAGTTGATGAGAGCGTTGCGGATCTTTCCTGCCATCGCGGCACCGATACCTTCGTCTCCGCCACGCACCGCCACGGCAGATGAACCGGGCTCCCCCAGCATGAAGCGAACCAGAACTCCGTCAGCCGACTTTTCCTTCACGATGCGATGGAACGTTGCATCTTCCGTGAGCCAGAACCCGGAGTACACCAAGAGGTCGAAATGACGGGTCGCCTTGGCGTAGAGGTTCGTCCAGAGGGTCTGCGGCACCACGGACCTGTGCGGGTAGAGCCTGACCAACTCCGCACTGCCGGCGGCTGAGACCTCCGCTGATGTGCGTTCATCCGGCCACAGGTACGACACTTCGCACTTCAACAGCGAGGCCGTCGCGTACTGGAATCGGCGGTACGGCTTGCGCTCGGGGTCGTTGATCCAGCGCTCGACCGTCTTGGGTGCGACCCCCAGTCGCGCGGCGATCTCGTCGAGCGTCAGGCCCAAGTCCACGATCGCACCGCGCAGTCGTTCGTTCGCCACGCCAACCTCCGGCTCAACAGGACGACTTGGTACGACTTCACGCTAGCCACGAACGACCCAAGTCGTACAGGTGCGGAGTCGAGCGTCGCCACCCCTGGCGCCAGTCTGTAGGTACATCGAGCACGAGGGACTCCCGGAACCCCAACGGCCGAAGGGCTTGACGGACCGAACCCCTCGCTGCACGATGAGGAACAAGTGATACATGTACTTCTCCTTGGAGGCAGGTATCGCCGTACTCACCGCGCGACGGGACTCCCCAGCAAGGTCGCTCGCCGCCGCGGTTCTCCCTGTTCCTTTCCTTCGACTCAAGGGAGCACGTGATGTCGTTCAAAGCTGGCGACAAGGTGCGCATCAAGTCCTGTGCGGATGACCCGCGGGCGGCGGGCAAGACCGGCCGGATCGTCGACGAAGTGCCTCCGGGCCCGCTGACGGACGGCAAGTGGACTGTCGGCCACATCAGCCTCTTCATCGCCCCCGTGCTGTGCAGCACCAGCGAGCTGAAGAAGCTCTGACCGGCCCGCGCCGTGGGCGGGCGCCGTCTCCTCAAAGGCCCGCGCCCGCCCCGGCTCTCTCCCGTTCTCCCGAACCAGGAGCCTTGCCTTGAAGTCCTTCGTCGGTATCCATCAGGTCGTCGCTGCTGACGACTACATCGAACTGGCCTTAGGCACCCCGCCTCAACTGTGGCTTGGGGTGGAGGGCGAGAGCACGGAGGAGCGTGCGGCCCGCCTGGACGCGGCGCGCGACATCCTCGCCACTCCCGAGTACCGCGACCTGCCGGACGCCGTGGCCCGCATCGCCGCCGAGGTGATCGAGGCGCGCGCCCCGGAGCTGTTCAATGTCTTCCCGCTGCCCCGTCCGGCCCGGCGTCGGCGTCCCTCCCAGAAAGGGGCGGCGGCATGAGTCCCCAACCCTCCAATCCGACCGGCTTACCCCTGGTCCTGGTCCTCACCGGCATGGTCATCGCGCTGACCAGTTCTCTCGCCGCCTTGGTGACGGGCAACCGGTCCCTCATGGGCGTCGCCGCCGTCGGCTTCGCCCTGCAGCTCGCCGGATGGGCGCTCAGCGGGCGCCGGAACGGCGGTGCGCGATGAACCGGCGCGTGCTTCGGGCCCAGATGAGGGTGCGTTGCTGCGGCACGACGGCCCCGGAGCGGACCGCCGGGCCGTGCTGGCAACTCTTCGTTGTGATGACCGGTCTGGTCAGCGACTGGCCCGTTTTCACGTGGCCCACGTCGTCGCGGGTCCCGACGCTCGATGAGCGCGGGGAGGCGTTGGCCTCACTCGGCTTCGCGCTCGCCGAGGACGCCGAATGGGAGTGGTGCGAGGGCACCACTCCGGCCTACCACCCGCACCCTCTGCGCGTGACGCTGAGCGCGGCGGCCCCGATCCGGCCACTGGACGGGGGCGCGGCATGACCACCGCCGACACGGCACAGGCCGTCGATCGTCCGACGGTGCCGCCGTTGAGCAAGCCGGAGCAGTGGCTTGCCGGACTGGGTGCGCTGGCCGCGGCCGGCGTCGGCGCTTTGGGGCTGATCGCCTCGCTCGACGCGGTGTCGTCCGCTGCCGCCAGCTGGGGCTTCGGTGAGCCGTGGATGCTGCCGGTCGGGATCGACGTGGCCATTCCGGTGTTCACCGTGGCCAACCTGCTGTTGATCCGGATGGACATGGCGCTGGCGTGGGTGCGGTTCGTGCCGTGGGTGCTGACGCTGGTCACGTGCGGGCTGAACGTCGCGGCCGGGCACTCGCTGTGGGCGAAGGTGGCTCACGGCACGATGCCGCTGCTGTGGGTGGTGTTCTCCGAGATCGGCGCTCACGTCTACGCGGTGCGGATCGGTGCTGTGACCGGTCGCCGGATGGAGAAGGTGCGGTTCTCCCGCTGGATGCTCGCCCCGCTGTCGACGTTCGCGCTGTGGCGGCGGATGACGCTGTGGGAGATCACCTCGTACTCCGAGGGGCTGAAGCGCGAGCGGGAGCGGCAGTTGGCCCGCGCCCGGCTCCGGGAAGAGCACGGTCGGCGCTGGCGGACGAAGACCCCGCGCCCGGAGCGCGTGTTGCTGAAGCTGGGCGAGCTGGCCCCGGCGAGCGAGGACGTGCCGCCCGTGCCGCAGCAGGGCGTGAAGCCTGAGGCGCCTAAGGCGCCGCGTAGGCGCGCTGCCAGCAGCAGGGGCAAGCACTCCAAGGCCCCGCGGACTGCGGCGGAACTGCTCGCCGAGGCGCGTGAGGCGACAGCCGAGTGGGCCGATGACGCGATCAACGCGGAAGCCGTCCGCACCACGCTGCATTGCTCAGCCGCCAACTCCCGGGTTCTGCGAGACCTGTTGCTGAGCCAGCGGGCAGAGGCTCGCCGCCTACACGCCGTCCATGACGAAGGCGCCGGGGCCGAGGGGGCGGCGGCATGAGCACCGGGTCGGCCTACGGCAAGTGCTACGACCCGTCCGGGAACCGGTTCGGTGTCCCCACCTTCCCGTGGCGGTTCGCGCCGGACGGATACGCCACCCGCCGGCAGCTGCGTGCGGCCGGGCTGCGGCCGGGCGGACAGCCGGTGGCTGCCCAGGTGATGCGGCGCCACCGGGGCCGCAAGTCCGGCTTCCAGGTCGCCTACCTCTACCGCGTGGACCGCGCCCGGCCGGTGCGCCCGATGACCTCGCGTCGGTGGGGTGCGCTCGCCCTGGCGATGCTCGCCCGCCGAACCTGCCCTCAGTGCCGGATCACCTACAGCTACTGCATCCCGACATCGCTCGGGGTGTGCGTTCCCTGTGCCTACCCCGAGGAACAGCGCGCCGCCTGAAATCCCCTGAAAGGAGAGCACGATGCGACCCGTCACCCTCCACACCATCATTCGACACACCGGTCAGAACCGCGCTGTGGTCTGTCGACCGGAACGGCTCAGCGCCGACACCGCTCGTGCGTGCATCCGTCGCGGACGTCGTGGCCGTGCCAACGTCCGTGTCTTCGAGACGACCGACCGCACCGGCACGGCCGTCCATATCGTTCACATCCACTTCGGCCCCGGCCGCTGGCGGGACATCGACGCGGTGACCGACATCTACGAGGTGCCCACCGCCGCCCTGACTGCCGTGTAGCGCCCCGGCGTCTTGCCGTACGGGCCCGGCCTTCCACCTCCGACAGCGTCGGCCGGGCCCGCTTTCCCTCCCACTCGAAAGCGGAAGGACCACCAGTGAAGCACCCCGACGACGACTATGAACTCTTCGACCGGCTCGAAGCCGAGCTGAAAGCCGGCCCCCGGCCCGACTCCGACGGCGCGGTGGTCGACCTGGACAAGGCCCGATCGGCGCGCACCGAGTCGCCCGACCGCGACGGCCCCCAGTCGGCCGACTCCATCCCCTACGGGGCAGCCGACTCAAGGCCGACAAAGTCGCCCGACCCGGAGCCGACCGAGTCGGGCGAGGACCGCCCGGCGCTGGTCGACTCCCGGACGCCGACCGTATCGGGACCGGGTCTGCTGGACCGGATCAAGAACAGCAAGAGGCTGGACATCATCCCGCCGTGGATGAAGTCAGCCGAGGAGTTCAGGGACGCGCTTGGCTGGCTGCTCGGTCACGCCTGGCACACCGTGGCGTACCACGCGGTGCGGGTGCCGTTCCTGTACCTGCCCAAGCTCACGTGGCGCGCCCCTCGCGGACTGTTCAACGCTCTGGGCCGGGTCGGCCGGTGGACCCGGGACGCCGAGGGCGAAGCGCTGCGGCAGCACGCCGCCACCCATGAGCAGATCGACGAGTACCTGAAGCTGTCGCGCCAGCGTGACCGGCGGGTGCGGTACCGCACCATGGTCACGGCCATCTGCGGGCCGCTAGCCCTCGCTCTGGCCCTACTGCTGGTGTTCGCCGCGTCGCCCATGACGCAGTTCATCGCCGCGGTGTTGGCCATCGTCGGGTTCGGTCTGGCGGGGGCGCCGGCGGACGCGCCGCTGGCCTCGCGCGCGGTTGTCAAGACCGAGGTGCAGAAGCTGACCAGCGACATCGTGGTCAAGGCCATGGCGTCCATCGGCATCGGTCAGATCGCCTCCGCGGTGGCCAAGGGCGGTGACGGCATCAAGTTCGCCGCGCCCATCACCCGCGAGGGCCCCGGCTGGCGCGCCGACATCGACCTGCCCCTGGGGGTCACGGTCGCGGATGTCGCCGACCGCCGGGCCCGCCTCGCCTCCGGGCTGCGGCGCCCGCTGGGATGCGTGTGGCCCGACGCCGACCCCAATGAGCACGAAGGACGGCTCATCCTGTGGGTCGGGGACCGCGACCTGTCCAAGACCGGCCTGGTCAAGTGGCAGCTCGCCAACGCCCGCCGCCACGACATCTTCAAGCGCATCCCGTTCGGCATCGACCCGCGCGGCCGTGCCCAGTCGGTGCCGATGATCCAGCACAACATCCTTATCGGCTCCCTGCCCGGCCAGGGCAAGACCGCCTCCGTCCGCGTCATCACCTGCGGCGCCGCCCTGGACCCCACCGTGGAGCTGTGGCCGCACGAGCTGAAGGGCACCGGCGACCTGGACGCCCTGGCCTGCGTCTCACACCGGTTCGTCTCGGGCATCGACGACGACTCCATCAAGTACGCGGCCGACTCCCTCAAGCTCCTGCGCGCCGAGGTCATGCGCCGTGCCGCCGCGATCAAGAAGCTGCCCCGGGACCTGTGCCCGGACAAGCGCGTCACCCGGCAGATCTCCGACAAGCGGTCGCTGAAGCTGTGGCCCCTGGTTGCCGTCTTCGACGAGTGCCAGAACCTGTTCGCTCACCCCACGCACGGCAAGCAGGCCGGTGAGGACGCGGAGTTCATCATCAAGCTCGGCCGCGCCCTCGGCGTCATCCTGGTCCTGGCCACACAGCGCCCGGACAAGGACTCGCTCCCGACCGGGATCAGCGGAAACGTGTCCATCCGCTTCTGCCTCAAGGTCGCGGGCCAGGTCGAGAACGACATGATCCTTGGCACCTCGGCGTACAAGAACGGCGTGCGCGCCACCGCCTTCCGCCCCGAGATCGACGCAGGGAACGGCTATCTCGCCGGGGCCACCCCGCTGCCGACCGTGATACGCACCGCCTACCTGGACGACCCGGCAACCAACGCCATCGCCCAACGGGCCCTGGCTCTACGCAAGGCCGAAGGCACCCTGTCCGGGCACGCCGCGGGCGAGGACGCCGACAGCGCGGTCAGCGGGCCGTCGTACGACCTGCTCGCCGACATCGCCGCCATCGTCCCGCCCTCTGAGGAACGGGTGTGGAACGAGCGCGTTGCCGCCCGGCTGGCGGAGCTGCGGCCGGAGGTCTACGGCGGCTGGAAGGGCGAGAACGTCACCTCCGCCCTGAAGCCGCACGGCATCAGGACCACCGGCATCGCCGGGACCACCGACGACGGACAACGCACCACCCGGCGCGGCATCGTCCGCACCGACCTCACCAAAGCCATCGCGGAGCGTGACGAGAACCGGGGCGCCGCCTAGGCCCGCGCGGGTGCTACCGGTAGCGGCCACACCTGCTACCGGTAGCACCCCCGATAGCACCCCGTTCGGCACCTCACCAGTGATCTAGCGCATAGCACCCCACCAGCGAAAACCCCTGGAAACCCTCAGGAGAGGACTCCATGACCCTCGCACTGGCCGCTATCGCCTGCCTGACACTCATCACACTCCGTTACACAGCGCTGTGTGCGCGCGACCCGTTCGGCAGCTGCCGCAAGTGCCACGGCTTCGGCTTCGCCATGACCGAAGACCGCAAAGGCAGGCCCAAGCGCGGCAAGGACTGCCGCCGCTGCCGCGGCTACGGCAAGCGAGTCCGCGTCGGCCGCTGGATCTACAACCGCGCTCAGCGCATTCACCGAGACGGCACCCGCTGACAGGAGACGCCTCATGCGTCACCGCGAACCGCCCCAGACCGCACCGGGGTTCCTCGCCCCGCATATCCCCGCCGACGCCTATCGCCGGGCTCAGACCAACGGCCAGCCGATCATCGTCGTGCACCCTGTGCCCGTCGCCTCGCGCCGCCCGGCAGGCGCCTATCTGATCCCGCTCGTCGTCGTCACCGCTGGCGGCATCGGCGCCATGGGCCTGGTGGTCTTCTTCCTCGCCTTGCTGGACATCGCCGCCCATACCGCCACGGTCGTCGCGGGCGCGGCAGGTCCCATCGGCGTCGGTGGGATCACGTTCAAACTCACTCGCTCCAAGTCCAAGTGATCCCTCTGGGAGGAGAGATGGCCTGCTCTACCTGCACCGGCCACCACCCCGTACCACTCCGGCGTTTCCCGGCCGGTGACCCACGAGCCTCGCTGAAGGCGGCGCGTGCTGCCGCCGAGGAACGCTCCCGCACCAGCTGCCCGGTGCACATCCACTACACCGCCGTGCACGACGCATTCGTCGTGCTCCGCACCGACACCGCCAAGGAGGACAACTGATGGCCTCGCTCACCACCCCGCTTGACCTGATCCTGGGCCCCGACCAAGCCCGCGCGTTCCTGCACGCCCGCGCGCAGGAGCTGTCCCAACTGGATCACCTGCCCGGCACGGTTGCCTTACGGCTCGTCCACCGCGGCGCGCTGCGCGGAGACCCGCTCGTACTGGCCCAAGAACGCCAGACCTGGACCCTACGCGCGGACACCGACCCCGACGACGCCCCCGCCCACCGCCTGTGCGTCCACGCCCGCCTCACCTGCCCACCCCGCGTGCTCGTCACCGATCCCGACGACCCCATGGGCGAGACGGACGAGTTGCTGATCGAGGTGCTGGAGATGTACCAGCTCGCCACCTGGTACCCCCTGCCCGCCATCGGGGACAAGTCCGCCCCTCGCCTCCAGCCATCCGGCAGCACGGGCACGCAAGACGTTCCTGCCCGCCGTGCAGAACTCATCGCCGCAGGACGCTGCCCCAACTGCCAGTGGCTGACCTACCAGTGCAACTGCGCAGACCACCCCGACGCCTAGATGCGCCGCGGCGGCGGGACTCCCCAGCAAGGTCGCCCGCCGCCGCGGTTCTCCCTGCCCATCCGTAGACAGAACAGGAGAACCCCAGGATGCCGCACCCGGTCGGCTCTGCCCAGTTCGCCGCCGCGCTGGACGCCGCGTCGCGTGACTGGCGAGTCTTCCCTCTCACCACCGGCGACAAGCGCCCCGCTGTCTCCAACTGGGAAGCTCGCGCCACCTCCGCCCCGGACCGAATCACCCGCGCATGGTCCGCCGCCTTCAACGTCGGCATCGCCACCGGGCCTTCCGGCCTGGTCGTCATCGACCTGGACAAGCCCAAGCATCCCAGCGACACCCCGCCGGCCTCTTGGGCCGAGCACGACGTCACCGACGGCGCCGACGTACTCGCCGTGCTCTGCGAGCGTCACGGCCAGCCCTTCCCCTCCGACACCTACACCGTGCGCACGTGGAGCGGCGGCACCCATCTGTACTTCACCGCGCCAGAGGGCGAACTCCTGCGCAACACCGCCGGTGACAGCGCGCGAGGGCTGGGCTGGAAGGTCGACACTCGCGCATGGGGCGGTCTCGTGGTCGGTGCGGGCAGCGTCGTCGCCGGACGCCCGTACGAGGTCATCCGCGACTCCCCCGCGGCGCCCCTGCCGGGCTGGCTCGCCGAACTCCTGCGCCCGGCTCCCCTTCCCCCACAGACGCCCATCACGGTCGCCCTCACCGGCCGGGGACGTCGCACCGCCTTCCTCCGGTCCGCGGTCAACGGTGAGGTGGAGCGGGTCACCGGCTCCGGCCCGCACGAGCACAACAACAGCCTCTACATCGCCGCCGTCGCCCTCGGCCAGCTCGTCGCGGGAGGCGAGCTGAGCGAGGGCGACGTCACCGGCTGGCTCCTCACGGCCGCGCTTCAGGTTGGCCAGGGTGAGCGCGAGGCACGGCGCACCATTGCCTCCGGTCTGCGGGCCGGAGCCCGGCGCCCCCGGACGGTCGCGGCATGAGCACAAGCCCCATCCCGCCCCTGCACCTGTACTCCGTCCCCGGTGACCGAGAAACCACCCCCACCTCACCACCGAAGCGGGAGCGTCCTCGGACCGCTTGGACAGCTGATCAGCTCATGGCCACGCGCTTCCCTGAGCCGAAGTGGGCTGTGCCCGGCATTCTCGCCGAAGGTGTCAGCGTGCTCGCCGGGCCGCCCAAGGTCGGCAAGTCCTGGCTCTCTCTCGGGCTCGGGCTGTCCGTCGCCGCCGGAGGCAAGGCGTTCGGTTCCGTGACCGTCCAGGGCGGCCCGGTGCTCTACCTCGCCCTTGAAGACACCCCGCGCCGTCTTCAGACGCGTATGGGCAAGCTCCTCGAAGGGCGGCCCGCGCCCGGTGGCCTGACCTTGGTCACCGAGTGTCCGTCCTTCCCTCAGGGCGGGAGCGAGGCCATCGCCCAGTGGCTGGAGCGGAACCCGGAAGCTCGCATGGTCGTCGTCGACGTGTTCGCCAAGATGCGCGGACCATCCCCGGCAGGGGTCTCGGCGTACGACGCGGACTACGTCGCCGTCGGCTACGCCAAGCGCCTCGCCGACCACTACGGCGTGGCCGTCGTCCTCGTGCACCACGTCCGCAAGGCAGGCTCCGAGGACTTCCTCACCGAGGTCTCCGGCACCAACGGCATCGCGGGCGCCGCCGACGCCACGCTCGTACTCAAGCGAGCCCGTGGGCAGGCCGACGGCATCCTGCACGTCACCGGCCGCGACGTGGACGAAGCCGAGTACGCGCTCAGCTTCGAACCCGCCTCCGGAGCCTGGCGTCTGCTGGAAGGCCCGGCTTCCGACCACACCGTCAGCGACACCCGCGCCACGATCCTGCGGTACGTCCGCGCGCATCCCGGCGCCAAACCCAAGGACATGGCGGGCGAGCTGCCGCAGGTCGACATCGACACGATCCGCCGTACGTGCAACCGCATGGCCGACGCCGGGCAGCTCAGCAAGGACGCCGGCGGCCGCTACTACCCGGACACCGAGGCCCGCACTCAGGACGCCCAAGACGTGTCCGCACTGTCCGGCAGTCCGGCCACCCCTCCTGACCAGCATGGAAAGCCCGGACAGTCGCAATTGGAGCTGTCCGGGGTGTCCGGTGCGGACGACACCGAAGGGACGGCGACATGAGCGCCCGCACACGGGACGAGAAGCTGACCGTCCAGGAGGTCATCGAAGACCTGCGGGTCGCCGCGTCGACGTTCTACCGGTGGCGCCAGCTCGGTAAGGCTCCTCGCTCGATCAAGCTGCCGAACGGCGACGTCCGGATACGGCGGTCGGAGTACGAGCGCTGGCTCGCGGAGCGGGAGGACGCCGCGTGAGCGACGAGAACGACGCCCCGCCCCGGAGGCCTCGCGGGTCGGCCCGGCCGGGCTACACATTCGACGTCAAGCTGTGGAAGATCTCCAAGACCGGCCGTAAGTCCCGCCCCTGGCGTCTTCGTTGGGTGGTGGCAGGCCAGGTGTGCGGCGACACGTTCACCACGTACCCGCTCGCCGAAAGCCGCCGGAACGAACTGTGGCACGCCATGAACCGGCGCGGTGAAGCGTTCGAGATCGAATCGGGCCTGCCAGAGTCCGAAGTACGCGCCGCGGCTGAAGCAGCCGAAGCCGCTGATGCCGAACCGCCGGTGCGATGGTTCGAGTTCTGCCGGAAGTACGTGGCCGGGCGGTGGCGCACGAGCGCGGCCAAGACCCGCGAGGGCATGGCCGACGGCCTCGCGGCCGTGACGCTCGCCATGGTCAGGCACGGAGATGGCACTCCCGCGGATGAGTCCCTGCGGCTGGCCTTCCGGTGGGGGATCGTGCCCGCGAACGCCAGGCAGGATCCGCCGGCCGAACTCAAGGCCGCGTACGACTGGGTCACGAAGACCGACCGGCCGCTGGCCGACATGGCCGACGCTGAGGTCCTCGACGGCGTGATGTACCGCGTCAGCTACAAGCTCGACGGCACCCCAGCAGCAGGCGACACGTACAAACGGCGCCGCCGAGCCTTGAACGCCGCGCTCGAACACGCCGTGGCCACAGGAGAGCTCCCGGAGAACCCACTCCAGCGCACCCGCCGCAAGCGCGTCGGCTCCAACGATGTGGTGGACCCACGCGTCCTGGTGAACGCCGTACAGGCCCGACAGCTGCTCACCGCCGTCTCCTACGTCGGCTCGTGGGATCGCTGCCGTGGGCGGCGCCTGGTCGCCTTCTACGCGGTCCTGTACTACGCCGGGCTCCGGCCCGCCGAAGCGGTCGGGCTCCGGCTGTCGGACTGCCACCTTCCCGAGCCGCCCCCGTACGTCGTGAGCCTCGTCAAGGGCTTCCGGCAGCCCCAGCCCGAGTGGGGCACTCTGACGCTGCGGGAGACGCGTCCCGTCTCCGGGAAGCAGTGGACAGACTCCGGGGAACGGCACGACCGCCGGGGACTGAAAGCGCGGGAAGCGTCCACCGACCGGCCGGTCCCCATCCCACCCGTACTGGTCGCCATCCTGCGGACCCATCTGAAGGAGTTCGGGACCGCCAAGGAAGGGCGCGTGTTCGGCAACGAGCGCGGCGGAGTGGTCGGGTCATCCACCTACTGGCGGGTGTGGGAGGAAGCGCGGGAGTACGCCCTACCGTCGGGACGCGTTGCCTCGCCGTTGGCCGGGCGCCCGTACGACCTGCGACATGCATGCATCACTCGATGGCTGAACGCCGGGGTACCCATCGCAGAGGTGGCCCGCAGAGTTGGCAACTCTCCGGAGGTGATCCACCGCCGCTACCACGGATGTATCGACGGACACGAAGAAGCAGCCAACATGAAGATCGAAAGGTTGATGGAGGACGAGGAAGCCGCGCCTTAAATCGACGTCACTTCCCCGGAAGGAACGCTGGAATTAGTGCAGCCAGCACCGCCAACCCGGCACTGGCTGCACTTCGATAGATCCACGCCCCATAAAGGAATACCACGCCAAACGCGAGCGGCGCTGGCACGTGCAGAATCTGAACAGCCAAGCCTGCCACAGCCATCACTCCGGCCATGAATGCCAAGTGAATGGATTCGTGGCGCCGACCAGGGGCCGCCAATTGCTCGCTATCCAAGAGAGCTCCGACGTAACCTTGAGAATAGCGGTCACTTATTTTCAGCATCAGCCCAGCAAGCTTTCGAGCAGCCGCCTTTCTGTCAACGTCGAATTCGGCGTGAGCCGCACGCACGGCTGCCACCACTTGGTTCGCATGCCTCCGCAGCGTGGGTCGTCGTGGCGAGAAAGCTGGCACGGTGCCTCGCATCGACCTAGCACCCTTAACCCTGAGCACCGCAAGCCTCAGAGATACAGCTTGCAGGTCTGGCCTCATGTGAGGAGCACGAACAGTCTCAGCGCACTCACCAATCAGATCCGCCCATCGCTGAACTCTCTCGAAGGCAAGGCTACGAACTCCAAAAACATGCGCCACCCCTACAGCCAAACGACGAGTCATGAGGAAGCCCAGGAGAATGAAGATCACACTATGCCCGAAAGAGAGCCAGCCAGCAGTAGTGGCCATCGAAGCCCCACCCGACTCGCCGTAAATATCCTCCTCGACCCAAGCCGGGGCATAGGCATCTATCAGATTTCGACTAAGAGATCCCAGAAACTTCAGTACGCAAAATCCGAGTGGAACAAATATTACCCACATCTGCCAGTGGGTCTCATGATAGGTACGCAATGCCACTCGAACAGGTCCCGGAATTTCCCCTATTCCCAGATACTCGGCATCAACCTGTAGCTTGCGTATCGCCGCGTTTGCCTTTGCTCGCCGCCTCATCACGAGTCGAGAGTGGATCCGTCGAAGCATGGCCCGAGGATGCCAGCTCCGACAAGGGCAGCACGCAACTTTGACCGAACAAGCCAACGGCGCGAACGTGTGTCGCAGGTGTGTCGCGAACGCTGAGAGACAACGAGAGAGGGCGGGAGTCAGTGAGACTGACTCCCGCCCTCTTCTGTCGGCATCCGCCCTGGTCAGCGTGCGACTTCTGCTGATCCTCGGCGAGTGCCCCCGGCAGGATTCGAACCTGCGCACACGGCTCCGGAGGCCGTTGCTCTATCCCCTGAGCTACGGGGGCGTGTCGGTCGCGGTGTTCGCGGCGACGGGTAGAACCCTACCAGCTCTTCGGTGGTCCTCAGGAATGGGTTTGCGGGCGGCGCCCGGGGGGCCGGGGCGGGCGCCGCTTCGCAGGTCAGGGCTTGCGGGCGACGCCGGCGTAGGCGTCGACCTCCGTGGTGGTGTCGGTGGTGGGCTCGGGGCGCCAGCGGGTGACCTGGGCGACGCCGGGGTCGACCAGGGTGAGGCCGTCGAAGAAGCCGGTGATCTCCTCGACGCTGCGGACGTAGTAGGGGATCGCGCCGCTCTCGTTGTAGGCGTTCGACGCCGCGATCATGCCCTCGCTGGTGGCGGTGGAGTCGCTGATCACCAGGTAGCTGCCGGAGGGGAGGCCGGCCATCACGCGACTGACCAGGTCGCGGGCCTGCTCGTAGTCGGCGACGTGACCCAGGGTGTTCAGGATCATCAGGGCGACCGGCTGGGAGAGGTCCAGGGTCTTGGCGGCCTCGGTGAGGATCGCCTCCGGCTCGTACATGTTCGCGTCGATGTACGCCGTCTCGCCCTCGGGCGTGCTGGTGAGCAGGGCCCGGGCGTGGGCGAGGACCAGCGGGTCGTTGTCCACGTACACGATGCGGGAGTCGGGGGCGACGCGCTGGGCGACCTCGTGGGTGTTGTCGGCGGTCGGAAGGCCCGTGCCGATGTCGAGGAACTGGCGGACGCCCTGCTCCCCCGCCAGGTGGCGGACCGCCCGGCCGAGGAAGAGGCGGCTGGTGCGGGCCACGTCGACGAGGCCGGGGAAGATCTCCTTGATCTGGTCGCCGAGCTCCCGGTCCTTCTCGTAGTTGTCCTTGCCGCCCACGAAGTAGTTCCAGAAGCGTGCCGAGTGGGGCTTGCTCGTGTCGATCCGCGCGCGTATCTCGGCGGACGAGTCGAGTCTGGGGTCGGAACCGGTCACGGGGGACCTCCTGCGGTGCGTGGGCCTGTCGATCGCTTGCCGATCGATCGATGTCGATCGATGCTGCGGCACATCCTCACATCGTTGCCGGTCGCATCAATTGAATCGTGGATCAAAATCGTGGATCAAGGTAGCAACTCTGCCGTGAGCCGCAGTCGTTGCCCGCCCCCCTTCCGCCGCGCCCCGCGGCCTACTCAGGGCCGTCCGAGTAGGCGTACGGATGTCCCGCGCGCGGTGCGGCCGGGACGCTTGCGGGCATGACGAAACCTCTGCGGAACCTCAAGTGGGCGGTGCTCCGGGGCCTATTGCGCACGGTCGGGCGGAGCTCCGCGGGCATCCGTATCGGCTACCGGCACGGCTTCGACAGCGGCACGATGCTCGACTACGTGTACGTGAACCGGGCGCGCGGCGCGCTCGGCGTCGGCCGTCTCGTCGACCGCGTCTACCTCGACGCCGTCGGCTGGCGCGCCATCCGCGCCCGCCGGGACCTCCTCCAGCGCGTGCTGCGCGAACAGGTCGAGCGGCGCCCCGGCCGCCCGGTCCGCGTCCTCGACGTGGCCGCGGGGCCCGGCCGCTACCTGCACGACCTGGCCGCGGCCTACGGGCCCGAGCGGGTGCGGGTGGTCTGCCGCGACCTCGCGGAGGCCGGGCTGCGCCAGGGCGCGTCGCTCGCGCGGGCACGGGGACTCACGAACGTCTCGTACGAGAGCGGGGACGCGTTCGACCCCGAGCCGCCGCGGGCCGGGGCGCCGGACGTCATCGTGGTCTCGGGCCTGTACGAGCTGCTCCTTGAGGACGACACCGTCCGTACGTCCCTCAAGCGCCTGCGCGGACTGCTCGCCCCGGGCGGCGTCCTCGTCTGCACCACCCAGACCCGCCACCCCCAGCTGGACTTCATCGCGAACGTGCTGCCCAACCGGGAGGGGCGGTTGTGGATCATGAAGTGCCGCAACGCGGCCCTCACGGAGGGCTGGGCCCGGGAGGCGGGGTTCGAGACCGTACGGAGCCGGCGGGAGGAGGTGGGGCTCTTCGCTGTGACCGTGTGCGAATAGGTCCTGCGACCCTCGGTGGACTATGAAGCCCGGCGCTTGGCCGGTGTCTTCTTGGCCGTGGCCGTCTTCTTCTTCGTCGGCGCCTTCTTCGCGGTGGTGGCGGTGGATTTGGCCGTGGACTTCGTCGCCGTGGACTTCGTCGCCGTGGACCTGGTGGTCGCCGTCTTTTTCGTGGCGGTCTTCGCCGTGGACTTCTTCGGGGCCGCCGCCGTGGTCTTCCTCGCGGTCGTCGACTTCTTGCCGCCCACCTGCTTGGGGGTCGTACGCGCGGAGCGGCGCGTCGGCAGCTCCGTGACCTCGGCCTCCTTGCCGCCCTCCGCTTCGCCGCGGGCCGTGCGGGCGGCGCGGACGCTGTTCTCCAGGGCGGCCATCAGGTCGATGACCTTGCCGCCGCCCGGCTCGGCGGCGGGCTCGGGGGCGGTGGTCGTACCGCCCTCGACCTTGGCGGCGATCATCTCCTCCACGGCGGTGCGGTAGTCGTCGTGGAGCGAGTCGAGGTCGACCTCGCCGAGGGTGTCCATGAGGGCGTCCGCGAGGTCGAGTTCGGCGTCGCGGACGGTGACGCTCGCGTCCGGGGCGACGCTGTCGGTGGCGCGGATCTCGTCCGGCCACAGCAGGCCGTGCATGGCGATCACGTCGTCCACGACGCGCAGCATGCCGAGCCGTTCGCGGCCGCGCAGCGCGAACTTGGCGATGGCCACGCGGTCGCTGCGCTTGAGCGCCTCGCGCAGCAGGGTGTAGGGCTTGGCGGCGGGCACTCCGTTGGCCGACAGGTAGTACGCCGTGTCCATCTGGAGCGGGTCGATGCGGTCCGCCGGAACGAACGAGACGATCTCGATGGTCTTCGCGGTCGGGATCGGCAGCGAGGCGAGGTCGTCCTCGGTGATCGGGATGACCGAGCCGTCGGCGTCCTCGTACCCCTTGCCGATCTCGGCGGTCGGGACCTCGCGGTCCTCCAGCTCGCAGACCTTGCGGTAGCGGATGCGGCCGCCGTCCTCCGTGTGGATCTGGCGGAAGGAGATCGAGTGGCTCTCCGTGGCGTTCACCAGCTTGATCGGGATGCTGACCAGGCCGAAGGAGATGGCGCCGTTCCATATGGAGCGCATGCGGTGCACCTTTCGCCACGTTTTGCCGCGATTCGTGGGATTCTCATCGTATGACGCCCATCACGGAGGTGGAGGGGCGACGGCTGGCGCTCAGCAACCTCGACAAGGTGCTGTACCCGGCGAGCGGCTTCACGAAGGGTGAGGTCCTGCACTACTACGCGACCGCCGCGGACGTGCTGCTCCCCGAGCTGCGCGACCGGCCGGTGTCGTTCCTCCGCTTCCCGGACGGGCCCGAGGGGCAGCTCTTCTTCACCAAGAACGTGCTGCCCGGTACGCCCGCCTGGGTGCGGACGGCCGAGGTGCCGCGGTCCGAGGGGCCCGCGCGGCAGATCCTCGTACAGGACCTGCCGACGCTGATGTGGGCGGCGAACCTGGTGACGGAGTTCCACACACCGCAGTGGCGGGCGCACGCGCCGGGGCTCGCTGACCGGCTCGTGCTCGACCTCGACCCCGGGCCGCCCGCGACCGTGGTGGAGGCGTGCCGGGTGGCGCTGTGGCTGCGGGAGCGGCTGGTCGCCGACGGGTTCTCGGTGTACGTGAAGACGTCGGGGAGCAAGGGGCTGCACGTGGTCGTGCCGCTGGTGCCGGTCGCGTCCGCGCGGGTCTCGGCGTACGCGAAGGAGCTCGCGGTGGCGGCGGAGCGGGCGCTGCCCGCGCTCGTGGTGCACCGGATGACGCGGAGCCTGCGGCCGGGGAAGGTGTTCGTGGACTTCAGTCAGAACGCGGCGGCGAAGACGACGGCGACGGCGTACACGGTGCGGGCGCGGGGGGAGCCCACGGTGTCGGCGCCCCTGGCCTGGGGGGAGGTGGAGCGCTGCGGGGGCGTCGGGGACGCGGGGCTGCTCGTCTTTCGGGCGCCGGACATGGCTGCCCGGCTGCGGCGGGAGGGTGACCTGTTCGCGGGGGTGCGGGAGCCCGGCCGGGCGGGCCTGCTGCCCGGCGCCTGAGCCGGGGCCCGGGCTGCCCCCGGGCGGGCCTGCCCCGGCCCCGGACTCACGGTTGCCCGGTGCCCGGGCAGGGGCCTGGGCGGGGGCCCCAGCAGCACGGTTGCTCGGCACCTGGGCTGTGCCCACCCGTCCCGCCCTGCGGGACGATTGCCCACAGCAGCCGGGGGGGAGAAGCGCCCCCGGAGCGGGAGGGGGTGGGGACACCCCCGGGGTGGGCCCGCCCGCCGCCCCGGGCCCTAGACCCGGTGCCAGACGTGCCGGTCGCGCGCCAGCGCGTGCAGCGCCTCCACATCCGCCGGCTTGAGCACGCCCCCCGCCCGCGCGAGCCCCGACAGGTCCGGCTCGGCCAGCACATGGACCTCGCGCGGTGCCGATGTGACCTCGACGGAGACCGCGCCGACGGGCACGAGGACGGCCCGGACCTCGGCGGTGAGGGCGAAGGAGGCCCGCGCGGCGTCGGCGCGCAGCTCCCGCAGGAGCGGTGCGGGCCGGGCGCGGCCGACCGCCACCAGGGGGTCGGCGACGCGCACCCGCTGCCGCCGCGCGGGCACCGCGTGGACGCAGAAGAGCCCCCCGGGCCCGATCAGGAGGTGGTGGATGCGGGCGCCGCCGGGCAGGCCGACGGAGTGCAGCGTGTGCCAGCCCACGGCGTCGAGCCGGTCCAGGGCCTCGCCGACGGCGACCTCGGCGGCGAGGGCCCGGCTGCGGGGGTCGGAGCGCAGCTTGCGGGCCGACGGCGGATCGCGTTCGAGCTGGACGCGCAGCGCCTCGCCGGGCCGGTTCGGCGCGAGGTCGTCGTCGGGGTGGAGGGAGAGCCTGGCCAGCTCGGCGGGGGTGGGCACGGGCGGCGGCCCGACCGCGACGTTCCCGGTGAGGAAGGGGGCGAGGACGTGCAGGACGTCCTCCTCCTCGGCCGCGCTGAGCAGGTTCACACGGGCGGTCTCACGGTCGTACCAGGCCACGTTCCTGCCGTCCGCCCGGCACACGTAGAGCCGCTCCTGACCGTGCCGGAACGCCGGAACGACACGCAGTCCGCTCATCCCCATCACCCCACCGACCATGGGAACAGCCCGGACGCGCCCGCGGCAAGAAGCTGACGGGGCCGCACGGAAGTTCATGCCCGTTCGCCCGGGGTTCGCCCCGCTGGGCCCGGTCCGCGCGCCGTGCTCCCCGCGTCCCGTAACGGCACTGCTCGCACAGCTATGGCGCGCTGTTACACACTCGCCGAACCGTCGCAACGGCGGCCGCCTAGCGTCGTAGCCGTCGTCGTAGCCGTCGTCGCATCCGCCGGGCCCCTGGCCCCCGCCGCACAAGCTGCAAGGAACGCACCGTGAGCCATCCCCGCCGCCGCACCGCCGCCCTCCGGACCGCCGCCGTCGCCGCGCTCGCGGGCGGCGCGCTCCTCGTCCCCGCCACCGGCGCGTTCGCCGCCGCGCCCGCCCCCTCGGCCTCCCACACCACCGCGCCGCGCACCGGCGAGGCCGGGAAGCCGGAGAAGTACAGGACCGAGAAGACGGCGAAGAGCGAGAAGGCCGGCACCCCGCGCGGCGGCGTCCGCGCGGGCACCGACGGGCTGCGCGACACCGGGAATCCCGCGTTCCTCGCGGCGGGCGGCGCCATGGCCGCCGCCGGTGCCGCGGGCCTCGGCTTCGCGATGCTCCGCCGCGGCCGCACCGACGGCTGACCCGGGCCGCCCCCTCCTCGAAGACTCCCCCGCAAGACCAGGAGCGCCCATGACCACGCAGCCCCAGGAAGACGCCGCCCCCGCCCGCCGCCGCACGGGACGCATCGCCGCGGCCGCCGCCCTCACCGCCGCCGTCGGCGTCGGGCTCATCGCCTGCGGCCAGGGCGGGCAGAGTGCCGCCGCCCCCGACGTGACCGTGAAGAACGCGGCGACCACGCAGGCCGCACGGGCCCCGGCACCCCTGCCGGAGTCGAAGCCGACCGGCCTGCGGATCCCGGCGGCCGGTGTCGACGCCGCGCGGATGCTGGACCTCGGCATCGGCGCGGACGGCGAGCTCGAAGTGCCGCCGGTCGCGCAGGCGGAGGTCCCTGGCTGGTGGACGGGCGGTGTCACGCCCGGCCAGAAGGGCGCGGCCGTGCTCGTCGCGCACTACGACACCGTGAACGGCCCGGCGCTGATGCGGAACGTGGCCCGGGTGAAGGTCGGCGACGCCATCATGGTGCCGCGCGCGGACGGCAGTACGGCGAGGTTCCGGGTGCGCGAGATCCAGCAGGTCGACAAGAAAGACTTTCCAACCCATAAGGTGTACGGGACGACCGACCGACCGGAGCTGCGCCTGCTGACGTGCGGCGGCCCGATCAGGAACGGCCACCGCGCCGACAACATCATTCTCTACGCCGACCTCGTGCGGTGACCGGGCGCCCCCGGTCCCTGGCCCCGCGCGCCGCACCCCCATCCCTGGCCCGCAGGAGTGCCGTTGAACCGCAGCCGCCGCAGCGCGCTCGCCGCAGCCGCCGTCGCGCTGCTGGCGGGCGCGTTCGCCGCGGGCTGCGGCGACCCGGGCGACCTGCGCAGCTCGGGCGCGACACCCACGGCCGTCGGCCCCACCCGGCTCTGGCCCGACCTGCCGCCCGCGTCCTCGCCGATCGGCGACTACGGCACGGCGGACACCGAGGAGGTCAAGGGCGTGCGGGTGCCCGGCGGCGACCTCCACGAGGTGAGCCCCGTCGCCATCGTGAAGGCGCAGGCGGCCGCGCACCCCGACGACTACAGCGGCCCGTCCGCGCTCTACAAGGAGACCGCGGACGCCCTGAAGAACTGCGGCAAGAAGGACAGGGAGTGCCCGGTCCTCAAGGCGTACTACCGCGACTTCACCGGTGACGGGAAGGACGACATGGTCATCGGCATCCGCATGCCCGAGGAGCAGCTGGCCATCCGCGTCTACGCGATGGACAAGGGCCATCTGACGCAGATCATGGGCACCTCCGACGCGGTGCTCGGCGTCGAGCTCGCCGGGCGCGACCTGGTGCTCCGCGCGGCCTCCGACATCCCCGGCTACGAGTACCGCACGGCCTGGTCCTGGGACCGGCACCAGCGGGCGATGCTGCCGACCCGCGACGAGTTCCTGCGCTCCTCCGACGCGCCGCGGCCCAAGGGCGCGCGCAGCCCGGCGCCCGAGATGACCGAGATCCCCGCCGAGGAGGCCCCGGCCCCCGGCCCGAGCTCCGGCGAGCACCCGGACGCGGGCGAATGACCGGCCTCAACGGGCCGCGCCGCCCCCGGCTCCCGCTGCGCCTGCCCGCCTGGACGGCGACCCTGACGTGGAAGGCCGCGGTCTTCATCGCGGTGATGTGCTGCGCCCTCGCGGCCCTGCTCGGCGTGCTCGTGCACGTGGCGGTGACCAACCAGACCGTGGGCCAGGCCCGCGAGCGCGCCCTGTCCCGGCTCGACGACGCCACCAAGCAGTACGAGGCGGGCGGCCGCCTCGGCCCGGGCGCGGGCATCGACCCGCCGGGCCTGCCGGGCCGCCTGCGCGACCTCGCCGTGGGCGGGGAGCGCGGCACGATGGTCGGCGACCACGACCGGACGCCCACGGTGTGGGCGGCGGGGCCCGCCGACGGCGGCCGGGCGATCGCCGTGGAGGTCGACTACGCCCAGGGCGCCCGCACCATCGACGGCCTCGACCGGGCGATCCTGGGCTCGTCCGTGCTCGCGATCGGCGCGACCCTGCTGGTCGGGGCGTTCGCGGTGACGCGCGTGACGCGGCGCCTGCATCTGACGGCCCGGGTCGCGCGCCGCATCAGCGCGGGCGACCTGGACGCGCGCGTGCACGACCCGCGCACCCGCGACCCCGGCCGCCACCAGGACGAGGTGGCCACGGTCTCCGGGGCCCTGGACACCATGGCCTCCTCGCTCCAGGGCAAGCTCCTGAGCGAGCAGCGGTTCACCGCGGACGTGGCGCACGAGCTGCGCACCCCGCTGACCGGTCTGCACGCGGCGGCCGAGCTGCTGCCGCCGGGCCGCCCGACCGAGCTGGTCAGGGACCGGGTGGCCGCCCTGCGCACGCTCACCGAGGACCTTCTGGAGATCTCCCGGCTCGACGCGCGCAACGAACGCGTGGACCTGGACGCGGTGCGGCTCGCTCCACTGGCGGAGCGCGTGGTGCGCGCCTCGGGCGCCGAGGTGGAGGTGACCGTCGTACGCGACCTCATGGTGGAGAGCGACGGGCGGCGCCTGGAGCGGGTGCTCGGCAACCTCGTGGCGAACGCCGTCAAGCACGGGGCGCCGCCGGTGTCCCTGACCGTGGACGGGCCGGTGATCACCGTGCGGGACCACGGCCCCGGCTTCCCCGGCTACCTGGTGGAACACGGCCCGCAGCGCTTCCGCACCGAGGGCACCACCAAGGGCCACGGCCTCGGTCTGACCATCGCGCTCGGCCAGGCGCGGGTGGTCGGGGCGACCCTCGCCTTCACCAATGTGGAGCAAGGCACGGGAGCGGTCGCCACGCTCACGCTGCCGGGCGCCGAGCGGCTCCCGGGGGACGAGCAGGACGAAGTCCGGGCCTGACGGGAACGTCTGACCGTACGTGACCTTTTGCGGTGGCCGGGTGTCGCTTTTAGCGTGAATCGCGGCCTGTGCAACGGCCGTCCATCCCACTCCCCCGAGGAGACCCCCATGGCCCTGCGCCCCCGCTCCCTCGCCGTCCGCGTCGGCATAGCCGTCGCCGGCGGCGCGCTCGCCGCCACCACGCTGGCCACCGCCCCGGCCCTCGCCGCCGAGGGCAACGAGCACCCCCGCAGCTACAAGGGCAAGGTCACCGCCAAGCCCGGACTGCTCCTGCGCGACCGGCCCACGCGGGGCAGCAAGGTCGTGCGGTACGAGCCGTACGGCAAGATCGTGCACATCTTCTGCAAGACGCGCGGCGAGCACGTCCAGGGCAACGACCGCTGGTACCTCCTCACCGACGGCACCTGGGCCTGGGGCGCCGCGCACTACATCGCCAACATCGGGCCCGCCCCGCGCTGGTGCTGAGCCACGGGAGCCACCGGCGCCACCGGCGCCACCGGAGCCACCGGAGTCCAGGCGGGGCATAACCGGACATTAAGCCCGGAGCTTGCTACGTTCCGGGCATGGAGGTCCGCGTCCCGCCGCGGCGCCGGGGCACCGAACTCGCCCTGATCGTCGTCGCCGTCCTGCTCTCGGTCTACGGCTACTGCGACGTGGGCCTGGCCAGGACCGGCTCCGTCCCGCCCGGCGCCGCCGGCTACGGCGCCGGGCTCGGCGTGCTCGCGCTCCTCGCCCATCTGGCGGTGCGCCTGCGCGCCCCGTACGCCGACCCGCTGCTCCTGCCGATCGCCGTGCTCCTCAACGGCCTGGGGCTCGTCCTCATCTACCGGCTCGACCTGGAGACGCCCGGCGACCGGGCCGCGCCGACGCAGCTCGTCTGGTCCACCATCGGCGTCGGCCTGTGCGTCGCGGTCGTGGTCCTGCTGCGCGACCACCGGCTGCTGCGACGCTACGCGTACCTCTCCGTCGTCGCGGCGCTCGTGCTGATGATCGTGCCGATCTTCTTCCCGGCCGTGAACGGCGCCCGCATCTGGATCCGGGTCGGCGGATTCTCCATCCAGCCGGGCGAGTTCGCGAAGATCCTGTTCGCGGTGTTCTTCGCCAGCTACCTCGCGGCCAACCGCACCGCCCTCGCCACCACGGGCCGCACCCTGGGGAGGTTCGTGCAGCTGCCCACCGGCCGCGTGCTCGGCCCGGTCGTGGCGATCTGGCTGCTGAGCGTCGGCGTCCTGGTCCTGGAGCGGGACCTGGGGACCTCGCTGCTCTTCTTCGGGCTCTTCGTGGTCCTGCTGTACGTCGCCACGGGCCGCACCGGCTGGATCGCCGTGGGCCTGCTGCTCGCGGCGGCGGGCGCCTACGCGGTCGGCTCGCTCGAACCGCACGTGCACAGCCGCGTCGCGGACTGGCTGCACCCCTTCGCCTCCATCGAGGCGGGGCGGGGCCCGAACCAACTCGCCCAGTCGCTCTTCGCGTTCGCGGCGGGCGGGCTGCTCGGCACCGGGCTCGGGCTCGGCCACTCCATCCTCATCGGCTTCGCCGCGAAGTCGGACTTCATCCTCGCCACGGCGGGCGAGGAGCTGGGCCTCGCCGGACTCGCCGCGATCTTCCTGCTCTACGCGCTGCTCGTGGAGCGCGGCTACCGCGCCGGGCTCGCGCTGCGCGACCCCTTCGGGCGGCTCCTGGCCGTCGGACTCGCCTCGATCGTGGCGCTCCAGGTGTTCGTGATCGCGGGCGGCGTGACCGGGCTCATCCCGCTGACCGGCATGGCGATGCCGTTCCTCGCGCAGGGCGGCTCGTCCGTCGTCACCAACTGGATCATCGTGGCGCTGCTCATCCGGCTGAGCGACTCGGCCCGCGCCCACGCCCCGGCCGGCACGGAGTCCGCCGGGGCCCAGCCGCAGCAGGAGGCGTCCCCGTGACCCGGTACATCCGCCACGCCGCGGCGTTCTGCCTGCTGCTGCTCGTGGCGCTGCTCGTGAACGCCACCCGCGTGCAGGTCTTCGACGCCGAGAAGTACGACGACAACCCCGCCAACCGCCGCCGGGCCATCGAGCGCTTCGCCGAGCCCCGCGGCGACATCCTGGTGGACGGCCGTCCGGTCACCGGCTCCAAGGACACCGGCGAGCAGCTGCGCCACGAGCGGACGTACACGAACGGCCCGCTGTACGCGCCGGTGACGGGCTTCGCCTCGCAGGTGTACGGCACGACGTTCCTGGAGCACGCCGAGGACTCCGTGCTCTCCGGCACCGACCCGATGCTCGCGCCGCTGCCGCTGTGGCACGACCTCACCCGCTCGCGCAGCCCCGGCGGCGACGTCGTCACCACCGTCAGGGCCGCGGTGCAGCGGGCCGCCCACGCCGGGCTCGACGGCAAGAAGGGCGCCGTGGCCGCGCTCGAACCGGCCACCGGCAGGATCCTCGCGCTGGTGTCGACGCCGTCGTACGACCCCGAGCGGCTCTCCGGGACGAGCCGCTCGGTGACGGACTCCTGGGCCCGGCTCAACGGCGACCCCGACAAGCCGATGCTGAACCGCGCGCTGCGCCAGACGTATCCGCCCGGCTCGACGTTCAAGGTGGTCACGGCGGCGGCCGCGCTCGACTCGGGCGAGATCACCGACCTGGACGCGCCGACGAGGTCCCCCGACCCGTACACGCTCCCCGGCACCTCCACGCGCCTGTCGAACGAGGTCACCGGCTGCACCGACGCGAGCCTGCGCTATGCCTTCCGCTGGTCGTGCAACACCGTGTTCGCCAAGCTGGGCGCCGACACGGGGCTCGACGCCCTGGTGGAGACGGCGGGGAAGTTCGGCTTCAACGACCCCGGGATCAAGGTGCCGTCGTCGGTGGCCGCCAGCACCTTCGACACGTCGATGGACCGGGCGCAGCTCGCGCTCTCGGCCATCGGCCAGTACGACACCCGGGCCACGCCCCTGCAGATGGCGATGGTGGCGGCGGCCGTGGCCAACGGCGGCTTCGTCAAGGCGCCGCACCTCGTGGAGCGGACCACCACCGGGTCCGGGACCACGGTGGACTCGACGGCCACGCGCACGCTGCACCAGGCCATGGGGCCCGGCACGGCGCTGCGGCTGCGGGAGCTGATGACGGAGGTCGTCGAGGAGGGCACCGGCACGAACGCGGCGATCCCCGGGGTGACCGTGGGCGGCAAGACCGGCACCGCGCAGCACGGGCTCGGCAACTCCGGTACGCCGTACGCCTGGTTCATCTCCTGGGCGCAGAAGCCGGGTGACGGGGAGCCGTCGGTGGCGGTGGCGGTGGTCGTCGAGGACGCGGCCGCTGCGCGCGCGGACATCAGCGGTGGGGGCAGTGCCGCCCCCATTGCCCGGGCTGTCATGGAGGCCGCGCTCTCTGGCTGAGGGCTTTGCGTCGTCTGTTGCCTGCGGGCCCGTTGTGGCTGGTCGCGCAGTTCCCCGCGCCCCCTAAGGGGCCGTGCCGCTCAGGGCAGGTCCTCGCTCAGCCCCGTATCCGCGCCCGCCCGGGCCCCGGCGGGCAAGCGCGGTGGACGGTAGCCGGACACCGGTTCCGCGCCCCGGTCGGGGCGTACCGCGCCGAGGAGGGGGTTGGCCGCGAGCGGGGAGACCTTCACCTTCGCCCCGGGCCGGGGCGCGTGCACCACGAGCCCGTCGCCCAGATAGAGCCCGACGTGCGTGGCCTCGGGGAAGTAGACGACCAGGTCGCCGGGGCGCAACTGCCGCAGCGGCACCCGGGGCAGACGCGCCCACTGCTCCTGGCTGGTCCGCGGGATCTCCCGCCCGCCCGCGCCCCAGGCCCGCTGCGTGAGCCCGGAGCAGTCGAACGTCGCGGGCCCCTCCGCACCCCACTCGTACGGCTTGCCGATCTGTGCGACGGCGTACCGCACGGCCCGCTCCCCCCGGGCCGAAGGGGCCCGCAGAACGCCGGGCGCGCCGAGCGCTCCGGACGCGACGAGCTCGCGCTGGGCGGCGTCCGCGCCGGTGCGCTCGGCCCGGCCCACCGCGGCGAGCTCCTCGGCGCTGAGCGAGGCGAGCAGCTCCTCGACCTCGCGCAGCCGCGTCCGTACGCCGTCGCGGGCCCGCTCCTGCCGCCGGGCGAGGGCCTCCTGCGCGGTCAGGGCCCGCTGGGCGGCGCGGGCGAGGGCGTCGGCCCGCTTCTCGCCGTCGGTGAGGCGGGCGACGGCCGCGGCCCGGTCGGCCGCGGCCCGGCGCAGCACGTGGCGCTGGTCGAGGGCGCCCCGCGGGCTGCGGGCGAGCAGCAGCCGGACGTAGGAGGAGATCTCCACGCTGTTGTTCTGGTACTGCTGGCGGGCCAGGCGGCCCGCCGCGCCGCGGCCGTCGCGCGCGGCGGTCCGGGCCGCACCGAGGCGCCGGTCGAGGTCGGCGACCTTGCGGCGCTGCTCCTTGAGCTTCTCGTCGGTGGCGTTGTACGTCTCGGTGGACTCCTCGGCCCTGCGGTACAGGCGCTGAAGGTCCGTGAGGAGGGTGGCCACGGAGCGCTCGCCCGGGGCGGGTGCGGGCCGGGGGGCGGCGTGGGCCGGTGGCAGCACGGGGAGGGGCGTCGTCACCAGTGCGGAGAGCGCGGAGCCCGCGCAGGCCCAGCGCAGCAGCCTTCCTGACACGTCATCACCTCCGGTGCGCGACGGGCCTTCCGGCGCGCACCGCGAGCATCCGGCCGCCGGGCGGGGTCCGCCTCCCGGCGGTGGGCGGTTGGCGCAACGAGGTCACTCGTACCAGGGGCGCACGGCGCGTCCAGTTGCACGCGGTCGACGGCGGCGCCGCAGCGAGATCGAGCCCGTCCGGCGATTGAGGACGAGCGCGCGGCGCGATGGGGGGCACCGGGGCTCAGTCGCTCCCCCGCCCGGCCGGAGGGCCCGGCTTGGACCAGGGCCACTTCAGGTCGCGCAGGCGGCCGCCGCGGGGGTCCGCGTCGGGCGCGTACTCGTACCGCCAGCCCGCGTGCAGCCCGAACCGCTTCGCGGACTCGGCGGCCACCCGGCGGTAGACGAGCACCGTGGGCTCGCCCCCCGCGCCGTCGGGCACCGGGACCCGGTAGACCTTCGGCGGATGACCGGTCGGCCCGAGCAGGACCGGGAGCACGCGGCCGTCCAGCGGGCCGCCCACGAAGGGGGTGTCTTCACTCTTCACCGGCCCAGTGTCCGTCACCCCGCGCCCCGGGCGCCCGTCACACCAGGTGCGCGGCCTCCGCGACCACCGGCAGGATCCGCCGGACCAGCTCGCCCACCGGCCCCTCGGGGCTCTCCAGGGCCAGGGCGCGGCGCACCACGTCGGCGGTCTGCGGATCCCGCCCCGCGGTGGCCGCGACCTGGGCGACGAACTGCTCGACGAGCAGTTCCCGCAGCTCGTCGAGCGGCGGCCGCTTGTCCTCGTCGAGCCAGATCAGGGAGGCCGCCTCCACCGCGGTGACCCACATCCGCACGGTGGTGCGCAGCCGCGGCCCGGCCGGTTCGGCGAGGTCCATATGGGCGAGGATGTGCGTGACGGCGGAGCGCCGCACCTCGTCCACGATGGCGGTCGTGCGGGAGGTCTCCACGACGCTGCCGCCCTGGAGCAGCGCGCTGAACCCGGCGTCGTGCTCGTCCACGAACGCCAGGTACCGGTCGACGGCCCGGGACAGGCGCTGGGTGAGCGGCCCGTCCTGGGGCTCGGCGAAGCACCGTTCGAGGTCGTCGGCGGCCGACCGCAGCGCGGCCTCGTACAACTGCTGCTTGCCGCCGGGGAAGTAGCGGTAGACGAGGGGGCGCGAGACGCCCGCGGCCTCCGCCACGTCGTCGAGCGAGACCTCTTCGGGCGCGCGGTGCGCGAACAGCGAGAGGGCGGCGTCGAGCAGCTGGCTCCGCCGCGCCTCGACGCTGAGGCGTCGGTACGCACGGGTCGTGGTCATGCCCCGCAGGGTAACCGGGTTGTCCTACCAATGGGCCTTCCGTCACCTGCGGGTTCGCCGTGGCCGGGCGCGCCCGGCCACGGCGGAGCCGCACGTCGACGCGGCCCCGCGCCCCTCAGCGCGCTCAGGCGAGCAGGCCCGACGACTTCCACAGCCTGCGGCCCACCCCGCGCAGGACCCCGATGTCGTCGAGGAAGTCGGTGAGGCGCTTCGCCCCGCTCTGCATGACCTCGCGGCGGTGGCCGCTCGCCTTGACCTGGGCGACGGCCTCGCGGCGGTCGAGGCCCACGTCCGTGTAGACCTGCGGGTTGACGAAGGCGATGGAGAAGACGCGGGCGGCCTCGCCGGAGCTGATCCGGGTCAGCTCGCGCTCCCAGCGCGGGGCGGTCACCATCTGGCGGCGCAGCTCCTCGCGTGCGTAGCGGACGTGCCGGGCCTCCTCCACGACGTGGATGCGGGTCACGCCGCGCACCAGGGTCTGCACGCGCTCGTCCGGGAACGTGAGGCGCTGCATCCAGTCGAGGATCTCCTCGCCGAGCAGCGTGCAGGCGAACGAACCGGGCGTGGTCGAGACGGTCTTGAGGACGCGGGCGAGGTTGTGGTTGAGCCGCGTCACGGGGTAGGTGGGCGCGTCGCCCTTCTGGATCATGCGGGCGAACATCATCGAGTGGCGGCACTCGTCGGCTATCTCGGTGAGCGCGTACCGCACGTGCGCGCTGGTCACGGACTTGTCGTAGATGTGCCGTACGAGCAGCTGCATCAGGATGATCTCGAACCAGATGCCGAGCGAGGCGAGCGAGGCCGCCTCGTGCCGGGCGAGGTCGAAGCGCTGCTCCTCGGACATCCGCTTCCACAGCGGGGTGTCGTAGAGCGAGACGAGCTCCGGCGGCCAGAACCACTTGCCGTCCTCGACGGGGGCGTCCCAGTCGATCTCCCGGTCCGGGTCGAAGGAGTGCTTGGCGGAGGACTCCAGGAGCCGTACGGCCACTTGCTCGCGATCCTTGAGCAGGCCGAGCGCGTCCCGCAGAACGGTGAGCTCGCCGTCTTCGGTCACGGTCGTCATGAGGTCTCCTGCTCTTCGGGGTGCTGTCTGAGGTGCCTGAGGCGGGTTACCAGCGGTCACCTCTTATAAGACTGCTTGTCAGCAAGACCGTCAATCCCCTGTGCGCAACTTGTTGACCCCTCGTCTACCACCGTGTGAGCCTGCCAACCAGCCACCATTTCGCGGCGGTTGCGGGGACCTCGGGGCCGCCGAGACCGTGAGGAGCCGTCCGTGTCCACGCGCGATCTGTACGTCAACGGCCAGCAGGACCTCACCTGGCAGGTGCCCGCCACGGGAGCGGCCCGCTTCAGCTGGGAGTACGACGAAGGGCGCGAGCGCCTGCTGAACCTGTACCAGAAGGGCAAGGACAAGCAGTGGGACGGGGCGAAGCGCGTCGACTGGGACCTGGAGGTGGACCCCCTCGACCCGCTCGGCACCCCCGACGAGGCCATGACCCTCTACGGCACGCGGCACTGGGACCTGATGACCGCGCGCGAGCGCGGTGAGCTGCGCAGGCACTACGCCTCCTGGCAGTTCAGCCAGTTCCTGCACGGCGAGCAGGGGGCCATGGTGTGCGCGGCCCGCATCGTGGAGTCCGTGCCCGACCTGGACGCGAAGTTCTACTCCGCCACCCAGACCATGGACGAGGCCCGGCACGCCGAGGTCTACGGCCGCTTCCTGCACGAGAAGATCGGCATGCTCTACCCGGTCAACGACAGCCTCCAGGCGCTGCTCGGCGACACCCTGCGCGACTCCCGCTGGGACATGCCGTACCTGGGCATGCAGGTCCTCATCGAAGGCCTCGCCCTCGCCGCGTTCGGCATGATCCGCGACACCACGGACAAGCCGCTCCCGAAGCAGATCCTCGCCTACGTCATGCAGGACGAGGCCCGGCACGTGGCCTTCGGCCGGATGGCCCTGCGCGACCACTACAAGGAGCTCGGCGACGCGGAGCTGCGCGAGCGCGAGGAGTTCGTCATCGAGGGCTGTTATCTGATGCGGGACCGGCTGCGGGGCGTCGAGGTCCTGGAGAACTTCGGCATCCCGCCGCGCGAGGCCGGGGAGTACAGCGAGCGCTCCGAGTACCTCCAGCTCTTCCGCCGCCTCCTGTTCAGCCGGATCGTCCCCTGCGTCAAGGACATCGGCCTGTGGGGCGAACGGCTCCAGCGGGCCTACGTCGACATGGGCGTCTTCGAGATGGGCGACGCGAACCTGGACCTGCTGATGGCCCAGGACGAGGAGATCGCGGAGAAGCTCGACGCGGAGCGCTTCGCCTCTGAGGAGCGGCAGCGGGTGGCCGAGGTGGAAGCCGCGATCGCCTCGGGCACCGCTGCCGACTAGCCGGTCGGCGCTCCGCGCCTCGTCATCGAGCGCCGGACGGGCTGGATCCTTCAGCCCCTCCGGCTTTCGAGGAGCGGGGGCCTAGGCGGAAGCCACCTCCGCCAGGTACGCCTGCGTACGCGCGGGGTCGTAGAAGTAGCCCTCGAAGTCCGCCGGGTCGTTGAAGCCGTTGGCGAAGCGGTCGGCCACGGGCTTGAGGTCGCCCGCCGCCCCGAGGAGGCCGATGACGTGCTCCGGCGGCGGCGCCAGCATCGCGTTGGTCCACTTCGTGACGTGCCGCGCGGTCTCCCAGTACCGCTCGAACGCGGCCTCCATCCAGGCCTCGTCGAAGGGTCGGTCCCCGTGCTCCACGATGGACGCAAGGTACGACGCCGCGCACTTGGAGGCGGAGTTGGACCCCTGCCCGGTGATCGGGTCGTTCGCGACGACCACGTCGGCGACGCCGAGGACGAGGCCGCCGGAGGGCAGCCGCCCGACGGGCTTGCGCACGGTGGGGGCGTACCGCCCGGCCAGCGTGCCGCCCGCGTCGGTCAGTTCGGCCTTCGTGGCGCGCGCGTACTCCCAGGGCAGGAACTTCTCCAGGAGTTCCAGGGTCAGGGAGAGGTGCTCGCCGGGGTCCTTCACCCCGTCGAAGACGTCGAGCGGGCCGCCCGGAACGCCCTCCCAGAAGAGGATGTCCGCCCGCCCGGACGTGGTGAGCGTCGGCATCACGAACAGCTCGCCGACCCCCGGCACGAGGTTGCAGCGGACCGCGTCGAACTCGGGGTGCTCCGGGCGCGGCCCGAGGCCGTGGACGTAGGCGACGGCGAGCGCCCGCTGCGGCACGGCGTACGGCGAGCGCCGCGGGTCGCGCTCGAACATCGACACCAGCTCGCCCTTGCCCGCCGACACCAGGACCAGGTCGTAGGCGCGCGAGAAGTAGTCGAGGTCGCCGACGGCCGCGCCGTGGATGACGAGCTGACCGCCGCGCTGGGCGAACGTCTCCATCCACCCGGCCATCTTCACGCGCTGGTCGACGGATTGCGCGTGGCCGTCGAGCCGGCCCACCCAGTCGATGACGCGGGCGGAGTCGGGCCCGGCGACGGAGACGCCGACGCCCTCGATGTCCGGGGCCTGCGACTCCCAGAAGTTGAGCCCCAGATCGCGCTCGTGCTGGAGCGCGGTGGCGAACATGCACTGCGTCGACATGACCCGGCCCGAACGGATCTCGTCCGCCGTGCGGTTGGACATCAGCGTGACCTCGTACCCCCCTGACTGGAGTCCGAGCGCGAGCTGGAGACCGGACTGACCGGCTCCGACGATGAGTATCTTGCGCATGCGGGTCCTTCCCTACCTCATGGAACGCGGCGGGCGCACGGGCGCGGGCACGCCCGAGCCGTCACTCGGGCGTTTCGTCCAGCGCGTGGCCCACCAGGGCGAGCAGCGATTCGATCACGGAGGGCCGCTGCCGCGCGTCCATGATCAGCACGGGTATCCGGTCGGCCACGGTGAGCGCCTCACGGACGTCCTCCGCCTCGTAGCGCTCGGTGCCCTCGAAGTGGTTGACCGCCACGACGTACGGAAGCCCGCAGCTCTCGAAGTAGTCGAGCGCGGGGAAGCAGTCGGTGAGCCTGCGGGTGTCGGCGAGGACGACCGCGCCGATCGCGCCGCGCACCAGGTCGTCCCACATGAACCAGAAGCGCTGCTGCCCCGGCGTGCCGAACAGGTACAGGACGAGGTCGTCGGCCAGCGTGATGCGGCCGAAGTCCATGGCGACCGTGGTCGTGGTCTTGCCGGGGGTCGCGCTCAGATCGTCGGTGTCGGCGCTGGCCTGTGTCATCAGCGCCTCCGTCCGCAGGGGCGTGATCTCGGAGACGGCCGAGACGAGCGTCGTCTTGCCGACGCCGAAGCCGCCCGCGACCACGATCTTCGTGGCGATCGGCGCGCGCGTGCGGTCCAGCTGCCAGTCCTGTACGGCCTCTTCGCCGTCGAGCAGTTCCTGGACCCGGGTCTCAGATACCGCGGAGCCCATGCAACACCCTTTCCAGCAGCGCGCGGTCCGGCCGCCCCGGGCCGTGGCCCGTCCCGTACACGCGGATCCTTCCCTGGTCGGCGAGGTCGCTGAGCAGCACGCGGACCACGCCGAGCGGTATCTTCAACAGCGCCGAGATCTCCGCGACCGTACGCATCCGGCGGCAGAGCTCCACGATCGCGAGCAGCTCCGGCATCACCCGGGCGCCCAGCGCGTCGCCCCGCCCCAGCTCGCGCCGCTCCCCGGCCGCTTCGAGCACGGGCTGCGCGGCCACGAACGTCTCGACGAGCAGGACGTGCCCGAAGCGGGTGCGGCCGCCGGTGAGCGAGTAGGGCCGGACCCGCGCGGGCTTCCGGTCGGCGCCGCGCACCGGCAGGCGGGGCGCCGCCGCGCCCGCGCCCATCAGACGCTCTCCATCGACTGCCGCAGCTCGCTGCGGAGTTCGGGTGTCAGGACGTGCCCGGCCCGGCCGACGAACAGCGCCATGTGGTACGCCACCACCGTCATGTCGCAGTCGGGGGTCGCGTGCACCCCGAGCAGCGAGCCGTCGCTGATCGCCATCACGAAGAGGCTGCCCTCGGCCATGGCGACGACGGTCTGCTTGACCGATCCGCCGTCCATGAGCTGCGCCGCGCCGAGGGTGAGGCTGCCGAGCCCGGACACGATGGTGGCGAGGTCCGCGCTCGATCCCCTGGGCCCGGTGGGGCGGTGGGCGGGGCGGCGCTCGGCGTTGCGGGCCGGGTCGGAGGACAGCAGCAGGAGGCCGTCGGACGAGACGACGGCGACCGAGAGGATGCCGGCGACCTCCTCGACGAGGTTGGTCAGGAGCCAGTGCAGATTGCGGGCCTCGCTGCTCAAGCCGTGCACGGTGTGTGCGGCCTGCGCGGGCAGCGCGGCCTGCGCGGGCGATCCGGCCTCGTCGGAGCGTGCGGCCTGCGCGGGCGATCCGGCCTGCGCGGGCGGTGCGGCCTGCGCGGACCGTGCGGCCTCGTCGGAGCGTCCGGCCTCGTCGGAGCGTCCGGGTTTCGCGGACTCCTCGGGTTTCGTGGTCTGGGCGGAAGAACCGGGCGTGCGCATGGGCGCAGTCAACTGCTTGCCTCCTCGACTGGGTCCCCCGGAACATCTGCGGTCTCTGCTGTGCCTGTTTCCCGTGCCGCGCCCTCGGGCCCGGCGGTGCCCCGGCCGCGGGCCGCCTCCCCGGCGAGCTCCGCCGCCACGTCGCGCCGTCCGCTCCTCGCACCCCGCTGGAACCCCCCGAGCCTGCGCCGCAGTTCCTCGGCGTCGACACCGGTGGGGCGCGGCCGGGGCGTGAGTCCCCCGGCGATCGGGCTGACCTTCGGGGTCCGCTTGGGCAGGCCCTTGGCGGTGAAGACCTGGGGCGCGTCCTGCGGCGGGGTGTCCGCCTCGGGCTCGACGCGGCCGGGGTGCGCCGGGGTCGGCGCTTCCTGCTGGGGGCGGGCCGACGGTCCGGCGGGCGCGTCGTCGGCGGGCCGCGCGTGCGCCGACGGCTCCTGGGTCCGGTCGGGGTGGTCGGTCCCGAAGGTCGGCGCCAGGAGTTCCAGGGTGGTCTCGGCGGCCGCGATCAGGGGGTCCCGCTCCCCCGCGCGCGTCGGCAGCTCGTGGGCGTCGGCCTCCCCCTCGGAGCCGGGCCGGGGCACGGGTGGCTCCCCGTCCCGGGCTGCGGGCACGGCGGTGGGCGGGGCCGGGGGCACGGCGTCCGGCGGCGCGGCGGCGAGCGGCGGCGCGGGCGGCTCGGGCGCCGGGGCCACGGCGGCGGGCGGCTCGGTGAGTATGCCGTCGGGCAGCACCACGACGGCGGCCACGCCGCCCTGCTTCTGCTCGCGAAGGCGCACCCGCGCCCCGTGCCGGGCCGCGAGCCGGGCCACCACGTACAGGCCGAGCCCGAGCGCGTCACCGCTCTCGTGCTCGTACGCGTCCTCGGGGGAGAACGCGGAGTACTCGGCGAGCCGCGCGTTCAGCTCCCGCAGCCGCTCCACGCTCGCGCCGATGCCGTCGTCCTGTACGGAGAGCATCACCTCGCCGTTCTCCAGGAGCCAGCCGGACACCTCGACGGAGGAGTCGGGCGGCGAGAACGACGTCGCGTTCTCCAGGAGCTCCGCCACCAGGTGGCTGATGTCGTCCGCGGCGAACCCGGCGATGTGGGCGTGCGAGGGCAGCGTGGCGATGCGGACGCGCTCGTACCGCTCGATCTCGCTGACGGCGGCGCGCACGACGTCGACGAGCGGCACCGGGCCCGCGTGCTGATGGCCGTGGTCGGCGCCCGCGAGGACGAGGAGGTTCTCGCTGTGGCGGCGCGTGACGGTGGCGAGGTGGTCGAGCTTGAACAGGGTGGCGAGCCGGTCGGGGTCCTGCTCGCGCTCCTCCAGGTTCTCGATGACGGCGAGCTGGCGCTCGACGAGGCCGAGCGTGCGCAGCGCGAGGTTCACGAACGTGCCCTGTATGCCGCGCCGCACCCGGTCCAGGTGCGTGGCGGCTTCGGCGAGTTCGGCGCGCAGCGCGTCGCGCTCGTCGGCCATCGCCTGGCGGGCGTCGGCCATCGTCTGGCGCCGCCCGATGAGGTGCTTGCGGTCGGCCTCCAGCGTGCCGAGGCGCTCCTGGACGGCGACGGCGTGGCCGTGCAGCGCGTTGACGGACCGTACGACGGCGGCGAACTCGTCGTCGCGGCCGGTGAACCGCACCGGCTCCGCCGTCGCGGGCGCCGCCGCGACCCGGGCCGCGCCGAGACGGAGCACGGCGAGCGGGCGGGTGAGCGAGCGGGCCGTCGCCATGGCGACGCCGACGGCGAGGAGCAGCAGCGCGCCGACGAGCGCCACCCTGATCTCCAGGGCGGTGACATCGTCGTCACGCAGCTCCGCGAGGCTCTTCGTACGGTCGGCGGCGAGCGCGTTCTCGGCGCCGCGCATGGCCTCGATGCGCGCGGAGAGGGCGGCGTTGACCTTGTCCCGGTCGAGGCGCTGGTCCGCGGCGGACAGCCTGCGCTCGTCGGTGAGCCGGTCCAGGTACTGCTCGGCGGTGGTCACCTCGGAGCCGGTGACCGTCGACTCGTAGGTGGCGCGGGCCTTGCCGGGCGCGGCGCCCTGGAAGTCGGCGAGCGCGGCGAGCTCGCGGACGTGGGCCCGCTGGGCCGCGGTGCTGAGGTCGTCGCGCTGCCCGGCCTCGGCGTCCGCCTGGTCGGACCCGGAGGTGGGCAGGCCGGTGACCGGGTCGACGGTGGATCCCGTGGCGGCCGGGCGGGGCACGGACAGGGCGGCGAGGAGCAGGCCGCGCGTGGCGCCCGCCTGGTCGACGGCGTGGTCGAGGTCGGCGAGCGCGTAGGCGCCGGAGCCCGCGCGCGGCGGCAGCTTCTCGGCCAGTTCGCGGGTGAGGGCGTGGAGTTCGTCGATGGCCTTCGCGTACGCCTTGTGGGCGTCGAGGGCGGTGCTCCTGCCGGTGAGCGCGGAGCGCCGCACGGTGGCGAGCTCCGCGAGGTCCCGGCGGAGCCCGGCCGTGACGGAGCTGTTGGTGTTCGCGTCGGCGGCGGCCTCGCGCAGCTCCTCGATCCGCCGGTCCACGCGGGCGCTGCGGCTCTCGGACAGGCCCTTGCCGTCCGGGCGCCCGGCGGCGATGTACGCGGTGACCTCGTCGCGCTCGTCGGCCAGCGAGTGGCTGAGCGTGATGGCCTGCTGGGTGAGCTCGGACAGCGTGACGAGGCTCTGCGAGTCGCCGAGGTCCCCGGACGCGGCGACGATCGCGGGCGCCCCGGCCCCGGCGACGGCGGCGGCGACCACGGCGACAGCCACGATGAGGCGGTTGCGGACCCGGGCTTTGGGGGGCTGGGGGGTGTCTGGTTGCGGGGCCGCGGCCTGCGGGGCGGACGGGGTGGCCGGCTGCGGGGTCGCGGCCTGCGGGGCGGACGGCTGCGCGGCGGCGGCCTGCTGCGGCGCGGGCTGGGCGGCGGCCTGCTGCGGCACCGGCCGGGCCGGGCCGGGCGTCGGCTCGGCGTCCGCCGGAGCGCTGGTGGCGTGCGGGGAGGCGGGCGAGGCGCCGGTGGGGCGCTCGGCGCGGGCCTGGGCGCCGGTGCCGCGCTGCCTGCGGGGCCCTGCGCCGGACGACCGCTCGGCGTCCGACGGGGTACTGGTGGGGTGCTGGGCCCGGGGCGGCGCGCCGGTGGGGTGCTCGGCGCGGTTCGTGGCTTCCGTACGGTTCGCGGCTTCCATCCGGTTCGTGGCTTCCGCGGCCCCCGCGGAAGCGGCGGCTCCTGCGGACGCGTCGGCCCCTGCGGACGCGTTGGCAGGGGTCTCCGCGCGGCCCTCGCGCCCCGCGGCGGCGGTGCCCTGGCCGGAGGGAGGGGTCGCGGCGCCCGGTCTGGCCCCTCCCGGGGCCTTCTGGCTGCCTTCGCGCCGAGGCCGCATCTCTTGCACCGGAGCTCGCATTCCTGTTTTCGTCTGCCCTAGGGCCCGGGTGACGATCCGTCAACGCGAGCGCTCCCGGCACGGACCCTGACCTTGCCAGACGATTCCAGTGCCGGTGCGCGGCAGTCTCGCATCGTCTGCCTGGCCACCTGAAGGAGTGAACATCGACTGGGAGTTGGCGAGCAAGTCACGCTGCGTGTCGTGCGGGCCGCGCGCGGTGCGCCGGTTGGACGTCCGTGGACGGCTTTGGCAGGATGCGCCGCCACACCCTTCGGAGCCGCCGATTCCGGCTGATTTCCCCTGCCCTGACCGCCGCCGCCGGACCGCCCCGGCAGTGGCGCGCGCCCCCCGGCCGGGCCCCGGCGGGCCTCGGGCAGACTGACCCGATGCGCATCGAACTGGCCACCGAACCCGGCGACCCCGACCGCCCCAACGAGGACTACGCCTCGGTCGCGCTGCCCGCGTCCGGACAGGGCGGATCACTGGTCCTGCTCGACGGCGTGACGCCCCCGGCCGAGGACGTCGGCTGTCTGCATTCCGTCCCCTGGTTCACCGCCCGCCTCGGCGGCTCACTGGGCGAACTGTCCGTTTCACGACCGGACCTGACGCTCCCTGAGATTCTCGCGGCAGCCGTCTCGCGCACCGCGGACACCCACCGTGACACCTGTGACCTTTCTCACCCGCGCACCCCGCAGGCGACGGTGGTCCTCGCCCGGTGGGACGCCGAGCGCGTCTCGTACCTCGTCCTGTCCGACTCGGCGCTGCTCCTCGCGGGGCCCGGCGGCACGGTGGAGGCGGTCCTCGACCGGCGTCTGGACGAGCTTCCGGCCGCCGTGCGCGCACTGCGCGACGCCGTACGGGCACTGCCGCGCGGCTCCGCCGAACGGCGGGCGCTCGGCGGTGAGTACGCGGCCGCCGTCGAGGCACTGCGGAACGCGGAGGGCGGCTTCCACACCGCCGCCGCCGACCCCGGCGTCGCCGCCCTCGCGGTCACCGGCGAACTGCCCCGCTCCGCCGTCACCGCCCTCGCCGCGCTCACGGACGGGGCCGGGCGCTGGGTCGAGACGTTCCGCGAGGGCGGCTGGGCCGACTGCTTCGCGCTGCTGCGCAAGGACGGCCCGCGGGGACTCGTCGAGCGCGTACGCGAGTTGGAGACGGCGGACCCGGACGGCACGGCGTTCCCCCGCGGAAAGCGGCACGACGACGCGGCCGTGGTGTACGCGGAGCTGTAGCCGCGACCGCGACACACCCGACCCCGTACCGGCACGGCCGCGCCGGGTCATGTACCCACGTACGAAGCGCAATTGCGCGAAGCGGGAGGGGACGCCGGGGCGGAACGAGGCCACGGCGGGGCCGGGGCCGGGCCGAGGCCGGGCCGAGGCCGAGGCCGAGCGGAGCCGGGCCAGAGCCGGAGCCGGGCCAGAGCCGGAGCCGGGCCAGAGCCGGAGCGGAGCCGGGCCGGGGCCGGAGCCGAGCCGGGCCAGAGCCGGGCCAAGGTGGGGCCGAGCCGGAGCGAGGCCCGAGCCGAGCTGAGGCAGGGCCGGGACCGAGGCCGGGCCGCCTAGAGCTCGGCCCGCGCGTTGAGCTGGCGGAGCAGCCGGGCCAGCTCCGCCACTTCAGCCCGGTCCCACCCGGCGAGCTGCCGCACGTACCGCTCACGCCGCCCGCGGCGCACCGTGCGGAACCGGTCCCTGCCCTCCTCCGTGAGCCGCACGAGCCAGGCCCTGCCGTCCGCGGGGTCCGGCTCCCGCGTGACCAGGCCGAGCTGCTCCAGGGCCCGCAGCTGCCGGCTCATGGTGGCCTTGCCGACGCCGATGAAGGCGGCCAGGTCCGTGGCGCGCCGCGGCCCGGACTCGTCCAGGAAGGCGAGCAGCCCGTACGCGGCCGGTTCGAGATCCGGGTGGACCTGGCGGGCCATCTCGCCGGACGAGGCCCGGGCGCGGCGGAGCAGCAGCGTCAGCTCCCGCTCCAGGGCGAGGAACTCGTGGTCCACACCACCGCCCACCGCCGCGCCGTCCCCGCCCGAACCCCCGCCGTGGTGCGTGTCCTCACGCATGTCAGCACCCCTGCCGCACTTTCCCGATCCTGAAAGTTTTCGCCAGCCGCAGCCATCGCCGCAGCTCGCCCAGTATTTCGCAGGCGTAGACCAACGGCGGCCACGAGAGGCCCTTCCCTCCCGTTGTCTACGTGCGTAGCTTCATCAGTGACATGTTCACACCAGTAGCCTCGTGTCACGGGTCCCCTTGGCGCGGACTGGTCAGCGACATGTCGACAGGTCCCCCCACCGAGCCCGTCCGCCGTACCGGCGAAGCGCCACACCTTCGGCCACGCCCCCGCCGAACGGGCTCCACGAGGCCTTTCGGAGGCACGCCATGCCCGTGCACAGATCCCGTACGGCCCGCCGCGGACATCCCGCCGCGGGCGTTCTCCTCGCCGTCCTGTCCGCCCTCGCGCTCCTCCTCGCCCTGCCCGGCGCCGCACAGTCCGCCGACGGTGACGGCATCCCGCCGCGCGGCAGCGCCCGCATGGGCCAGGGCGTCGTCGAACACGACGGCCAGGGCGGCAGGCCGAGCGGCGGCGACGCCGCCCAGACGGAGGGCGTCGACGTCAGCAGCCACCAGGGCAACGTCAACTGGCAGGCCCTGTGGGACAGCGGCGTCCGATGGGCCTACGTGAAGGCCACGGAGTCCACCTCCTACCGCAATCCGTACTTCGCGCAGCAGTACAACGGCTCGTACAACGTCGGCATGATCCGCGGCGCCTACCACTTCGCCACCCCCGACACCTCCAGCGGCGCCGCCCAGGCCAACTACTTCGTCGACAACGGCGGCGGCTGGTCCCGCGACGGCAGGACGCTGCCCGGCGCCCTCGACATCGAGTGGAACCCCTACGGCGCCGCCTGCTTCGGCAAGTCCCAGAGCGGGATGGTCAGTTGGATCCAGGACTTCCTGGACACCTACCGGGCCCGCACCGGCCGCGACGCCGTGATCTACACGGCCACCACCTGGTGGAAGCAGTGCACGGGCAACTACGGCGGCTTCGCCTCCGCCCACCCGCTGTGGATCGCGCGCTACAACACCAGCCCCGGTGAACTCCCCGCCGGCTGGGGCTTCCACACCATGTGGCAGTACACGTCCTCCGGCCCGATCGTCGGCGACCACGACAAGTTCAACGGCGCCTACGACCGCGTACAGGCCCTGGCCAACGGCTGACCGGCCGCCCCGACCGGGACCCGGCCGACCGACCCGACCGACCGACCCGACCGACCGGCAGACCCGACCGACCGGCAGACGCGCTGACCGGCAGCCGCGGGTCGCCCCATGAGAGCGGGTGCGGCAAGGTCCGGGGCCCTCACAGCCCCGGACCTTCACCGCCCCGCCGCGCCCGTCACGCCGCGGCGGGAACCTTCACCTCGGCCGGCGCGAGCGCCAGGTCGAGCACCTGTCGGACGTCCGTCACCGCGTGTACGTCGAGCTTCTCCAGGACCTCGGCGGGGACGTCGTCCAGGTCCGGCTCGTTCCGCTTCGGGATGATCACCGTGGTGATCCCGGCGCGGTGGGCCGCGAGCAGCTTCTGCTTGACGCCGCCGATCGGCAGCACCCGGCCGGTCAGCGACACCTCACCGGTCATCGCCACGTCCGTGCGCACCAGACGGCCGCTGAGCAGCGACGCGAGCGCCGTCGTCATCGTGATGCCCGCGCTCGGCCCGTCCTTGGGCACCGCGCCCGCCGGGAAGTGGATGTGCGCGCCCCGGTCCTTCAGATCGCCGACGGGCAGCTCCAGCTCGGCACCGTGGGAGCGCAGGAAGGACAGCGCGATCTGCGCGGACTCCTTCATCACGTCACCCAGCTGCCCGGTGAGCGTCAGACCGGCCGCACCCGTCTCCGGATCGGCGAGCGAGGCCTCGACGAACAGCACGTCGCCGCCCGCTCCGGTGACCGCGAGCCCCGTGGCCACGCCGGGCACCGCGGTGCGCCGCTCGGCCGGGTCCTGCGCCGACTCCGGCACGTGGTGCGGCCGCCCGATCAGACCGCGCAGCTCCTCCGCGCCGACCGTGAACGGCAGCTCCCGCTCGCCCAGCTCGTGCTGCGCCGCGACCTTCCGGAGCAGCCGGGCGATGGAACGCTCCAGATTGCGCACGCCCGCCTCGCGCGTGTACTCCCCGGCGAGCTTGCGCAGCGCGCTCTCGTCGATCGTCACCTCGCCCTCACCGAGTCCGGCCCGGTCGAGCTGGCGGGGGATCAGGTGGTCCCTGCCGATGACGACCTTCTCGTCCTCGGTGTAGCCGTCGAGGCGGACCAGCTCCATGCGGTCGAGCAGGGCCTCGGGAATGGCCTCCAGGACATTGGCCGTGGCCAGGAAGACCACGTCGCTCAGATCCAGCTCCACCTCCAGGTAGTGGTCGCGGAAGGTGTGGTTCTGCGCCGGGTCGAGCACTTCGAGGAGCGCGGCCGCCGGGTCGCCCCGGAAGTCCGAGCCCACCTTGTCGATCTCGTCCAGGAGCACCACCGGGTTCATCGAACCGGCCTCCTTGATGGCCCGCACGATCCGCCCCGGCAGGGCGCCCACATAGGTGCGCCGGTGGCCGCGGATCTCCGCCTCGTCCCGCACGCCGCCGAGCGCGACCCGCACGAACTTGCGCCCCATGGCGTGCGCCACCGACTCCCCCAGCGAGGTCTTGCCGACGCCGGGCGGCCCGACCAGCGCGAGCACCGCTCCGCCGCGGCGACCGCCGATCACGCCCATGCCGCGGTCCGTGCGCCGCTTGCGCACCGCCAGGTACTCGGTGATCCGCTCCTTCACGTCCTCCAGACCCGCGTGCTCGGCGTCCAGGACCTCCTGCGCGCCCTTGATGTCGTACGCGTCCTCGGTCCGCTCGGTCCACGGCAGCTCCAGAACCGTGTCCAGCCAGGTGCGGATCCAGGAGCCCTCGGGAGACTGGTCGCTCGTGCGCTCCAGCTTCTCGACCTCCTTCAGGGCCGCTTCCCGTACGTGCTCGGGCAGGTCGGCGGCCTCGACCCGGGCGCGGTAGTCGTCGGACTCCTCCTCGCCCTCCTGGCCGTTCAGCTCGCGCAGCTCCTTGCGCACCGCCTCCAGCTGCCGCCTCAGCAGGAACTCGCGCTGCTGCTTGTCCACGCCCTCCTGGACGTCCTTGGCGATCGACTCGGCGACGTCCTGCTCGGCCAGGTGCTCGCGCAGCTGCTCGGTGGCGAGCTTCAGACGGACCGTCGGGTCCTCTGTCTCCAGGAGCTTGACCTTCTGCTCGGTGGTGAGGAACGGCGAGTAGCCGGAGTTGTCCGCGAGCGCCGAGACGTCCTCGATCTGCTGCACGCGGTCCACGACCTGCCAGGCCCCGCGCTTCTTCAGCCAGCTCGTGGCCAGCGCCTTGTACTCCTTGACCAGCTCGGCCGTGGCCCCGGGCAGCGGATCCGGCACGGTCTCCTCGACCTGCGCGCCCTCCACCCACAGCGCGGCACCGGGGCCGGTGGTGCCCGCACCGATGCGCACCCGGGCCCGCCCGCGGATCAACGCGCCGGGGTCGCCGTCCGACAGCCGGCCCACCTGCTCGACGGTGCCGAGCACACCGGTGCCCGCGTACGTCCCGTCGATGCGCGGAACAAGCAGCACCTTCGGCTTGCTGCTACTCCCACTGGACCTCGCGGCGGCCTGTGCGGCCTCCACCGCGGCTCGTACGTCGGCGTCGGACAGGTCGAACGGCACCACCATGCCGGGCAGCACGACCTCGTCGTCGAGCGGCAGCACGGGCAGAGCGAGCGATGTGTTAGCCGTGGACTCAGCAGCCATGATCTCCCCTTCGGCATTCAAGTTGAGCTATACCGACTCAATGCTCATGAGTCCCTGATTGTTCCCACGGGTTTGTTCGCTGTGAGCGATCACCTCTGCCGCCACAGAGATGCCACTCAGTAACGTTCCCCTAGCCAGTTCAACCATTACTCGTTATGGCTGCACCTCTTGACTGTCCATTACATGGCCAGTCGACGTTGGGAGACGTACGGATGGACGCGACGGGGGCTACGACGGCCGAGGAGGCCGCAGCGACCTTGGGGGCCACGGGGGCCTTGGAGGTCTTGGAGGTCTTGGGAGCGAACGAGGCGGTGCGCGCCTGGGTCGACGGCTGGGTCGTCTCCCGCGGCGCGGCTCCCCCGGTGGTGGAGCCGTGGGGCTACACGATCGACGTCGGCCTGGCCAAGCATCCGTCCCGGCACGTCTTCGGCTTGCCCCGGGGCGGTGTCCAGGAGGCCGACGTGCGCAAGGTCGCGGCGTCGGTGTCGGGTGCGGACATCTGGCTGAAGGTCTTCGCCGAGCCGTCGCGGGTGACGCCGTGGCTCGGCCCGGAGTGGTGGGTCGATCCGGAGGAGGGCTATCTGATGACGGTGCCCCTGTCCCCGGTGACCCCGGATCGCCTGGTGGCACCTGAGGGTTACCGGCTGCGCACGTGGACGCGGGGCGGTGTCGTACGGACGATGGTGACCGCGGCCGATGGCTCTTGGGCGGCGCGCGGCCAGATGGCGCCGACGGGCCGCACGGCGGTCGCCGACCAGATCGAGACCTCACCGGAGCACCGCCGCCGCGGCCTGGGCAGTCTGGTCATGCGCACGCTTCAGACAGCCGCGGCCGAACAGGGCTGCGAGGTCGGCGTCCTGGCCGGGACCGTGGAGGGGCGCGCCTTGTACGAGGCGCTCGGCTGGCGGGTGGTGGCTTCACTGACGAGCGCCCGCCGCAAGGGGCCGGACGAGTCTTGAGCGACGGCGGGGCGTTGTTGGGTGGGGCGTTGGCGGGTGGGTGGGCTGGTGACGGGTGCGGTGAGCGGTGGCTAGTGGCGGGTGCTGCGGGCAGGTGACGGGCGCGGTGAGCGATGGCTGGTGACGGGTGCCGCCGACAGGTGACGGGTGCTGCGGGCTGGTGGTGATGGACGTGACGGGCCGCCCTTGGCTGCCGGGGTCGCCTGGTGTGGCGGGCCCGGCCCGGCTGCTGTCCGACACCTCGTGTCGGTGATCGTCTTGTCCGCCGCGTGAGCCGCTGCCTGCCGATGGGGCAGCTGTCGCCCGACTTGTCGGCGGCCGTCGGCCGGCACGGATACCGGCCGTCGCGGACGCTGGCCGTCCCGGCAGCCGCTGGCCCGATCTGGCGGCCGCTGATCAGCCGCTGAACCGTCCCGGCGGCCCGGCGGTCCATCCCCTCGCGTGCCGCCGCCCCCCCCTCGGCGGCACCGCCGGATCCCTCAGCCCTGCGAGGGCTCGCCCTTTCTCGCGCGGACGTCCTTGATGGCGTACGGCAGGCCGGGCAGGAGGAACAGCAGCGTGCCCCACAGCGGCAGGCGGAAGAGTGGGTCATCACCTATGAGCCAGCCGACGAGCGCCGCTACGGGCAGCGCGGCCAGGCCGATGAGCATCCAGCCTCTGAAGCCGAGGTTCCCTCGCCGCATTTCCAAGATGACGGCGCCTGCTGCCAGCGCTCCGTAGAAGGCGATCCGGGGCGCTTCTATCGACAGGGTCAGGGTTCGGTCGATGAGGTGGGTGAGCAGCAGCAGGGAGCCGACGACGAAGGGGATCAGCGCGGCCATGCGCAGGACGCGCAGCGGCAGGGGCGTGTGCGCGCGAGCCCAGGAGGCGGCGAACGCCTTCACGTCGGGCCCGACCACGTCCTGCGGAGTGCGGCCCGCGGCGGCGGCTTCCTCCAGGTGATGAGAGAGCTCGCTGAGCATCTCGCGCAGGGAGGCGTCGTCGATTCCGCGGTACTCCCAGTTGCTCCGGCAGATCGCCAGGACGCGCTCGCGGGTGAGGCCGGTGACGCGCGCTGCCTCGTCCAGCGGGTCGCGGTCCGGGGCGCGACCGCCCGGTGGAGGTGCCCCTCCGCCCTTCGCTTCGCGGGCCGTCGCCGCACTGATCCCCGCCTCACCAGAGGGCGTGTCACCAGTGGGCGTGCCACCGGTGGGCGTGCCGCCAGTGGCCGTGTCACCGATCGCGGTTGCGCCGGTCACCGTGGCGTTGGCCGTCGCCGCGCCGGTCACCGCTTCGTTCTTCGTTTCGTACGTCATGAGTTTCGTCCCCCCGTTGTGCGCCGTGTCGTGTGCCCTGGTCACGTCCCCAAGGTGCTGGAGACCGCGCCCGTGAAGGCGGTCCAGGTGGTGCGGCCGCTGGTCAGCTCGGCCGCGCCCGCCTCGGTGAGGCGGTAGTACTTCCGCGGCGCTCCGCCCGCTGCGGACGGAGCGCGATAGGACTCGACCAGGCCTGCCCGCTGCATGCGCGCGAGCAGGGGATAGATGCTCCCCTCGCTCACCAGGTCAAGACCGCTCTCGGTCAGGGCTTCCACGAACTCATAGCCGTACCGAGGCCGCTCCGCGATGAGCGCGAGCAGGCACAGATCGAGCACCCCGCGCAGCAGCTGGCTACGGCGCTGGTCGTGCGACGCGGACAGCTCCTTTGTCATGCGGTACAAGATAGTCGGACATTGTCTTGCGCCGCAAGAGTCTCGCGCGCATTGATTTCTGACGCCATCACAGATTCCAGGTACCGCGGCCGGGCGGCACCACGACCAGGCCCACAGCCGCCAGGGCCGCCACCCGAGCCGAGCCCGCCACACAAACCAAGCCCGGCACACGAGCCGAGCCCGGCGTCAGCGCCTACGCCTCCGCCGGACCCGAACCCCACCGCCAAGCCCCGCCCGAGCACCGACCCCGGACGCAGGCACCAAACACCCGGCCCCGGGCCCAGGCGCCAGGCACCCAGCCCCAGGCAAAGACACAGGCACAAGACGCCAGACACCCGGCACCACAGCACAGGGCACAGGGCACCGAGCCCCGGCAACCCCCTAAACCGCAGTCCGCCCCACACCGCTCCGCAGCAGCGGCCACGTCGCCACTCCCACCGTGAGGGCGAGCAGATGACCCCAGTTCGTCATCGGGTCGGTGAACGCGATGAGGTCCTCGACGAGCATCCAGCCGAAGCCCGCGAGGACCGCCCAGCGCAGCCACGGCGCGAGGACGCCCGCGAGGGCGCCGACGCTCGCGGCGACCCCGAAGCTGATGCCGTAGTCGAGCCGGTGCAGCGACGTGCCGGGCAGGTGGCCGACGAGGACCGAGAGCCCCACTGGGATTTCCGTGGCCAGCGTCGCGACGACGTGCCCGAGCACGAAGACGGCCGCGGCGCGCAGCGCGCCCACGCGCCGTTCGAGCGCGGTCAGGACGAACAGGAACCCGATGGCGTACGGCGACGTGATGCCGCCCGCGATCCACAGCGCGCTGGCGACGAGGACGAATACGGGCCTGTCCGCCAAATGGGCGACATCCGTGCTCGAACCCTGGTGCATCGAGGAGATCACCGACGGGTCGGCGTGCTCGGCGACCAGCGAGGTGACGAGGAGGACGACCGCGTAGCAGAAGGTGAAGGGCGTGCCCGTGGGGGTCGGCAGCAGCCGCCAGGGCCGCAGCCCGCGCATCCCGGCCCGCGCGGCGGCGGCGCCGAGGGGCACAGACGTGGCGGGCACGGCCACCGCAGGGACAGAGCCGGAGCCCGGCCCGCCCCCGGCCACAGCCATACCGGCCTCGGCCGGACCAGCCGCAGCAGCACCCGCCCCGACCGAACCGGAACCCCATCCGGAATCGGAACCGGAATCGGAATCGACACCAGAGCCGACAGCGGCTCCAGCCCCGCTCCCGGAAGCCACCCCCTCAAAACCACCCGCCGCCCCCGCGAGCGCCCCGGCCGCGACCACCCGCCGCTGCCGCGGCATCGCGTCCAGCACGCCCTCGCGGGGTATCCCGCCCAACAGGCCCTCGCGGGGTATCCCGTCCAACAGGTCCTCGCCCGGCGCCCCGCCCAGCACGTCTCTGCCGCCGGTCGCCTCGGGGCCGCCCGGGGCGGAAGCCCCGGAGTCCTGACCAGAAGCCGCACCGGCTCCCCCGCCAGACCTCGTGGACTCCGTAGACCCCGTACTCCCCGTAGAAGCGCCCTCGCCAGTACCCACAGAGGTGCCCACGCCAGAAATGGTCCGGTTCACGCTGAGGCGCTCCCTCCGTCACGGAACTTCACTAGGAACTTCCTACGCGACTGCATCACGAATCGATCACGTTCACTACATCACGAATCGATCACGTTCACGCTTCACCGATCAACCCCGCGCTGTCTATGACCGACGCCACGTGCGACGCGATTCACAGGAACTCACAGCAACCCGACACCATTCCGCGGCGTCGCACGCGGGCCTACCGAGACCCTCCGGGTCGCTCGAATTCCCTGGAGTCGGCGGGACGGGAACAGCAGGATGAGGGGATGCGCACTCCGTACCGCCCCGATCCCCCCGTGGTCCTCGACAGGCGCGACGGCCCCTACGGCGAAGTCGTGCTGCGGCGCCACGGGGACCTGCTCCAGATCATCGCCAACGGCACGTTCCTCATGGACACCTCGGACGGCCGTTCCGAGCGCCTCCTGGTCGACGCCGCGTACGACGCGCTGGACGGGCGCCCGCGGCCCAGCGTCCTCATCGGCGGCCTGGGCGTCGGCTTCTCGCTCGCCCACGCGGCCGCGGACCCCCGCTGGGGCCGCATCACGGTGGTGGAGCGGGAGCAGGCCGTCATCGACTGGCATCGGGACGGACCGCTCGGGGAGCTCTCGGAGCAGGCGCGCGCCGACCCGCGCACGGAGATCCTGCACACCGATCTGATCGCATATGTCAGGGGCGCATTCGCAAGCGTCAACGAACCGGAATCTCCGCATTCCATCGCGCCCAGGACCACGGACGACGCGACCCCCGCCAGGTACGACGCCCTCTGTCTGGACATCGACAACGGACCCGACTGGACCGTCACCCAGGACAACGAGAGCCTCTACTCCCCCACCGGCCTCGCCGCCTGTCACACCCGCCTCAACCCCGGCGGCGTCCTGGCGGTGTGGTCCGCGCAGCCGTCACCCGCTTTCGACTCCGCTTTGCGGAATGCCGGATTCCAGCACGTACGTACGGAAGAGATCGCCGTTGCCCGGGGCGTACCGGACGTGGTCCACCTCGCGACAAGGGCTGCGTAGCCGAGGTGCCTCCGCGCCCCGTACTCTGCTGACCGGACACCAAGCGATCACGTCAGGGGCGGGGCGATGGAGCAGACACACACCTCCCACAACAGCGCCACGGCGGCGATGCCAGGAGCACAGCGCCGGGTCCTCGTGGTCGAGGACGACCCGACGATCGTGGACGCCATCGCCGCCCGTCTGCGCGCCGAGGGTTTCGTCGTGCAAACGGCGGCGGACGGCCCGGCGGCGGTGGACACCGCCCAGGCCTGGCAGCCCGATCTACTGATCCTCGACATCATGCTGCCGGGATTCGACGGCCTGGAGGTCTGCCGCCGCGTGCAGGCCCAGCGTCCCGTACCGGTGCTGATGCTGACGGCGCGGGACGACGAGACGGACATGCTCGTCGGGCTCGGCGTCGGGGCGGACGACTACATGACCAAACCCTTCTCCATGCGCGAACTGGCCGCACGCGTTCATGTGCTGCTGCGCCGCGTGGAGCGGGCCGCGCTCGCCGCGACGACGCCGCGCAGCGGCATCCTCCGGCTCGGCGAGCTGGAGATCGACCACGCGCAGCGGCGGGTGCGGGTGCGCAGCGAGGACGTGCATCTGACACCCACGGAGTTCGACCTCCTGGTGTGTCTGGCCAACACCCCGCGCGCGGTGCTCTCGCGCGAGCAGCTGCTCGCCGAGGTGTGGGACTGGGCGGACGCCTCCGGCACCCGCACGGTCGACAGCCACATCAAGGCGCTGCGGCGCAAGATCGGCGCGGAGCGCATCCGTACGGTTCACGGCGTCGGGTACGCCCTGGAGACCCCGACGCCATGACCGCGGACCCCGGCGCCGCCGACGGCCCGCCCCCCAGCGCCCTGAGCGGTACGACGCCCCAGAGCGCCGGGAGCGGTACGACGGCGCACGGCGCCGCGCGGGGTACGGCGGGCGGCACCCCGGGCATGGGTCTGAGGTGGCGCTGCGACCGGGGCGGAGGTGGGGGGATGAGCGGTCCCTTCGGCGGGCTCAGGCCGTTCTCCATCAAGACGAAGCTCGGGACGCTGGTCGTCGTCTCGGTGTTCATCACCACCGGGCTGCTGATGGTGGCCATGAAGACCGAGACCGAGCTGCGCTTCATCACGGTCTTCTCGGTGATCGCCACCCTGCTGATCACGCAGTTCGTGGCCCACGGCCTCACCGCGCCGCTGGACGAGATGAACTCGGTGGCCCGCGCGGTCTCGCACGGCGACTACACGCGGCGCGTGCGCGGCGCCGACCGGCGCGACGAGCTCGGCGACGTGGCCACGACGATCAACCGCATGGCTGACGACCTGGAGGCGCAGGACCAGCAGCGCAAGGAGCTCGTCGCCAACGTCTCGCACGAGCTGCGCACCCCCATCGCGGCCCTGCGGGCCGTCCTGGAGAACGTCGTCGACGGGGTCTCGGCCGCAGACCCGGAGACGATGCGCACGGCCCTGAAGCAGACGGAGCGCCTGGGCCGCCTCGTGGACACCCTCCTCGACCTCTCCCGCCTGGACAACGGGGTCGTCCCCCTCAAAGCGCGCCGCTTCGAAGTGTGGCCTTATCTGTCGGGGGTCCTGAAGGAGGCCAATATGGTCGCCTCCTCGCGCAAAGGGATGCCGTCGGGCTCCGGCAGCCACACCCGTACGGATGTCCATCTGCACCTGGACGTGTCGCCTCCGGAGCTGACGGCGCACGCCGACGCCGAGCGTCTGCACCAGGTGGTCGCCAATCTGATCGACAACGCCGTGAAGCACAGCCCGCCGCACGGCCGCGTCACGGTCCGCGCCCGGCGGGGCCCCTATCCGGAGTCCCTGGACCTGGAGGTCCTCGACGAGGGCCCCGGGATCCCCGAGTCGGAGTGGCACCGGGTCTTCGAGCGCTTCAACCGGGGCGCGCACGCCGGCGCCCCTCCCGGAGGCGACGGCGGCACCGGCCTCGGCCTCGCCATCGCCCGCTGGGCCGTCGATCTCCACGGCGGCCACATCGGGGTGGCCGAATCGGCTCGCGGCTGCCGGATCCAGGTCAGCCTTCCGGGCCTGCTCGACGACTGAAGTTGACGTAAGGTTCGAAGCGGAAGCGAGTCACGGGCGCGCAGGTCACGCGCCGGACGGGCCGCAACCGCGTGTCGACGTGCCCCAGGGGTCTCCACGCGGCGCAGTGGCGTAGGCAAACCTCGCTTGTTTCCCGCCATTTACCGCCCCGAAACTCGCAATCCAGTGTGACTTACGCGACGGATGACCGGCCCGGCCTGCACCTGACGTCGATGGAGGCGTAGCCTTTATTTCCGCTGTCCATCACCTTGTGAAGCGGAAGAGGGCGGTTGCCGCCGTGTCGCCACAGTCCCCCAGTAACTCGAGCACTTCGACCGACCAAGAAGCGCAGGGCAAGAACCCTGCTGCCGCGTTCGGTCCCAATGAGTGGCTCGTCGACGAGATCTATCAGCAGTACCTCCAGGACCCGAATTCGGTCGACCGTGCCTGGTGGGACTTCTTCGCCGACTACAAGCCAGGGGTAGGCGCGTCCGTCGCCGCCGCTCCGGCCAAGCCGGCGGGTGACGCGGCCGCGGGGGCCGCGCCCACCACGTCCCCCGCCCCGGCCCCGGCCGCCCCGGCCGCGCCCGCCGCGCAGCCCGCTGCCGCGCCGCCCGCGCCCGCCGCGAAGGCCCCGGCCCCCGCCGCCAAGCCCGCCGCCGCGGCGAAGCCCGCGGCCGCGAAGCCCGCGGCCAAGGCCGCGCCCGCGACGGAGGCGCCCGCCGGTCCCGAGTACGTGACCCTGCGCGGCCCCTCGGCCGCCGTGGCGAAGAACATGAACGCCTCCCTGGAGGTGCCCACGGCCACGTCCGTGCGCGCGGTCCCGGTGAAGCTGCTGTTCGACAACCGCATCGTCATCAACAACCACCTCAAGCGCGCCCGCGGCGGGAAGATCTCCTTCACGCACCTCATCGGGTACGCGATGGTGCAGGCCATCAAGGCCATGCCGTCGATGAACTACTCCTTCGTGGAGAAGGACGGCAAGCCGACGCTGGTCAAGCCGGAGCACATCAACTTCGGCCTCGCCATCGACCTGGTGAAGCCCAACGGCGACCGCCAGCTGGTCGTCGCGGGCATCAAGAAGGCCGAGACCCTGAACTTCTTCGAGTTCTGGCAGGCCTACGAGGACATCGTCCGGCGCGCCCGCGACGGCAAGCTCGGCATGGACGACTTCACCGGCGTCACGGTCTCCCTGACCAACCCCGGCGGCCTCGGCACCGTCCACTCCGTGCCGCGCCTCATGCCCGGCCAGTCGGTCATCATGGGCGTCGGCTCCATGGACTACCCGGCCGAGTTCCAGGGCACCTCCCAGGACACCCTGAACAAGCTGGGCATCTCCAAGGTCATGACCCTGACCTCGACGTACGACCACCGGGTCATCCAGGGTGCCGCCTCCGGCGAGTTCCTGCGGATCGTCGCGAACCTCCTCCTCGGCGACGGCGGCTTCTACGACGAGATCTTCGAGGCGCTGCGCATCCCCTACGAGCCGGTCCGCTGGCTCAAGGACATCGACGCCTCGCACGACGACGACGTCACGAAGGCCGCCCGGGTCTTCGAGCTGATCCACTCCTACCGCGTCCGCGGCCACGTCATGGCCGACACGGACCCGCTGGAGTACAAGCAGCGCAAGCACCCGGACCTGGACATCACCGAGCACGGCCTGACGCTCTGGGACCTGGAGCGCGAGTTCGCCGTCGGCGGCTTCGCCGGCAAGTCGATGATGAAGCTCCGCGACATCCTCGGCGTCCTGCGCGACTCGTACTGCCGCACCACGGGCATCGAGTTCATGCACATCCAGGACCCGAAGCAGCGCAAGTGGCTCCAGGACCGCATCGAGCGCCCGCACGCCAAGCCGGAGCGCGAGGAGCAGCTGCGCATCCTGCGCCGGCTCAACGCGGCGGAGGCGTTCGAGACCTTCCTGCAGACGAAGTACGTCGGCCAGAAGCGCTTCTCCCTGGAGGGCGGCGAGTCCGTCATCCCGCTGCTCGACGCGGTCATCGACTCCGCGGCCGAGTCGCGCCTGGACGAGGTCGTCATCGGCATGGCCCACCGCGGCCGGCTGAACGTGCTCGCGAACATCGTCGGCAAGTCGTACGCGCAGATCTTCCGCGAGTTCGAGGGCAACCTCGACCCGAAGTCGATGCACGGCTCCGGCGACGTGAAGTACCACCTGGGCGCCGAGGGCACCTTCACGGGCCTGGACGGCGAGCAGATCAAGGTCTCCCTGGTCGCCAACCCCTCGCACCTGGAGGCGGTCGACCCGGTCCTGGAGGGCGTCGCCCGCGCCAAGCAGGACATCATCAACAAGGGGGGCACGGACTTCACCGTCCTGCCGGTCGCCCTCCACGGAGACGCGGCCTTCGCGGGCCAGGGCGTGGTCGCCGAGACGCTCAACATGTCGCAGCTGCGCGGCTACCGCACGGGCGGCACGGTCCACATCGTCATCAACAACCAGGTCGGCTTCACGGCCCCGCCGGAGTCCGCGCGCTCGTCGATGTACTCCACCGACGTGGCCCGCATGATCGAGGCGCCGATCTTCCACGTGAACGGCGACGACCCGGAGGCCGTGGTCCGCGTGGCCCGCCTGGCCTTCGAGTTCCGGCAGGCGTTCAACAAGGACGTGGTCATCGACCTGATCTGCTACCGCCGCCGCGGGCACAACGAGACCGACAACCCGTCGTTCACGAACCCGCAGATGTACAGCCTGATCGACAAGAAGCGCTCGGTGCGCAAGCTCTACACCGAGTCCCTGATCGGTCGCGGCGACATCACCCTGGAAGAGGCCGAGCAGGCCCTCCAGGACTTCCAGGGCCAGCTGGAGAAGGTCTTCACGGAGGTCCGCGAGGCCACCACGACCCCGGCTCCGGCTGAGGTCCCGGCCCCGCAGACCGAGTTCCCCGTGGCCGTGGACACCGCGGTCTCCCAGGAGGTCGTCAAGCGGATCGCCGAGTCCCAGGTCAACATCCCCGAGCGGATCACCGTGCACCCGCGTCTGCTGCCGCAGCTGCAGCGCCGCACGGCCATGGTCGAGGACGGCACCATCGACTGGGGCATGGGCGAGACCCTCGCCATCGGCTCCCTGCTGATGGAGGGCACCCCGGTCCGCCTCGCGGGCCAGGACTCCCGGCGCGGCACCTTCGGCCAGCGGCACGGCGTCCTCGTGGACCAGACGACCGGCGAGGACTACACCCCGCTGCTGTACCTCTCCGAGGACCAGGCCCGCTACAACGTCTACGACTCGCTCCTGTCCGAGTACGCGGCGATGGGCTTCGAGTACGGCTACTCGCTGGCCCGCCCCGAGTCGCTCGTCATGTGGGAAGCGCAGTTCGGCGACTTCGTGAACGGCGCGCAGACCGTGGTGGACGAGTTCATCTCGTCGGCCGAGCAGAAGTGGGCGCAGACGTCCGGCGTCACGCTCCTCCTGCCGCACGGCTACGAGGGCCAGGGCCCCGACCACTCGTCGGCCCGCCCGGAGCGCTTCCTCCAGCTCTGCGCCCAGAACAACATGACGGTCGCGATGCCGACGCTCCCGTCGAACTACTTCCACCTCCTGCGGTGGCAGGTGCACAACCCGCACCACAAGCCGCTGGTGGTCTTCACGCCGAAGTCGATGCTGCGCCTCAAGGCCGCGGCCTCGAAGACGGAGGAGTTCACGACGGGCGGCTTCCGCCCCGTCATCGGCGACACCACGGTGGACCCGGCCGCGGTCCGCAAGGTCGTGTTCTGCGCCGGCAAGTTCTACTACGACCTGGAAGCCGAGCGGCAGAAGCGCGGCGCGACGGACATCGCGATCATCCGCATCGAGCGCCTGTACCCGCTGCCGGGTGCCGAGCTCCAGGCGGAGATCGCCAAGCACCCGAACGCCGAGAAGTACCTGTGGGCCCAGGAGGAGCCGGCGAACCAGGGCGCGTGGCCGTTCATCGCCCTCAACCTGATCGACCACCTGGACCTGGCGGTCGGCGCCGACATCCCGCACGGCGAGCGCCTGCGCCGCATCTCGCGGCCGCACGGCTCCGCCCCGGCGGTCGGCTCCGCCAAGCGGCACCAGGCCGAGCAGGAGCAGCTGGTGCGCGAGGTGTTCGAGGCCTAGGCCCCGGCACGGTCGTACGGAAGGTGGGCCCGGCCCCGAGTTCTCGGACTCGGGGCCGGGCCCACCGGCGTCGCGGCCTACGATGAACGGGCACATCCCGTCTCGTCAGGAGCATGACTTTGTACTTCACCGACCGTGGCATCGAGGAGCTGGAGAAGCGGCGCGGCGAGGAGGAGGTCACCTTCGAGTGGCTGGCCGAGCAGCTCCGCACGTTCGTGGACCTCAACCCGGACTTCGAGGTGCCGGTGGAGCGCCTGGCGACGTGGCTGGCGCGCCTGGACGACGAGGACGAGGACGAGTAGGAGTCCCGGGGCCGCGACTGGACAGTGCCCCGAAGGGGCGCGGGGCTGTGCCGATCCGCGGCTCGGCAGTGCCCCGAAGGGGCGCGGGGAACTGCGCGACCAGCCACGGCGGACCGGCAGGCGGCCAACAGCCAGTCGCACCGATTCCAGCGGAGCACCGCGGCCCGCCCGGGCTCCGTAAACCGTTTGCCGTCGGCTCCGCCGACGGCCTACCGTGCGCGGCATGTGTGGAATCGCAGCCAGTGCCGCCTGCGCGGTGACGAGGTACCGCCGCCCGTAGCGGCGGTCGGACTCTCCCGCGCCCACCGGACGCCTCGCGTCCCGGTGGCCCTCAGGAACGGAACGCTCCGCCGCTTCAGCGCGTCAGCGCCGAGCGGCACCTCGTGCTGCCCGGCTCACCTCGAAGCCGCGGAGTCCCAGTGCGCACGCACCGCACCACCACCCCCTCGTACCGCCACGGCCGTCATGAGCTCGGCCAGAACTTCCTCACCGACCGGGCCACGATCGACGCCTTCGTGGGCCTCGTGGCCCGCACCCGGGGGCCGATCGTCGAGATCGGCACGGGCGACGGCTCCCTCACGCTGCCCCTCCAGGAGCTCGGCCGGAGCCTGACGGGCATCGAGATCGACGCCCGTCACGCCGCGCGCCTGGAGCGCCGCACGAACCGCTCGACGACGATCGTCACAGCCGACTTCCTGCGTTACGCGATGCCGACGACGCCGCACGTCCTGGCCGGGAACCTGCCCTTCCACGAGACGACGCCGATGCTCCGCCGCATCCTGCGCGCACCGGCCTGGACGGATGCCGTCCTGCTGGTCCAGTGGGAGGTCGCGCGCCGGCGTGCGGGCGTCGGCGGGGCCACGCTGATGACGGCCCAGTGGTGGCCCTGGTACGCCTTCACGCTCGCGCGGCGGGTCCCCGCCGGGGCGTTCCGGCCGCGCCCGAACGTGGACGGCGGCCTCCTGACGATCGCCCGCCGCGACCGCCCGCTCGTCGACCGCGCGGCCCTGAAGGCCTACCAGGACCTGGTGCACCGCGTCTTCACGGGCCGCGGCCGGGGCCTGCCCCGGATCGTCGCCACCGCCTGCCCGGAGCTCCCCAGGCGCGGCGTGCGGGAGTGGCTCGACCGCCACGGCATCGGCCCGGCGCGGCTGCCCAAGGACCTCACCGCGCGGCAGTGGGCGGAGCTGTACGCCCTAGGGGCGGGCGGGCACCGCCGTTAGCGCCGGCGCGAGCTCGCGCCACTCGCGCAGCGGGAACGCCCCGCCGGCCGTCAGGACCTGGACGCACACGTGGTCCGCCCCGGCGTCCAGGTGTTCCCGTACGCGCGCGTGGAGCACGTCGGCATCCCCGTAGGCGACGATCGCGTCGACGAGCCTGCGGCTCGGGCCGCCCGGCGGCAGGTCGTCGTCGCCGAACCCGAGCCGCCGCAGGCTCGCCACCTGATGCGGCACGCGCGCGTACCCGGCGACGTGCTCCTCGGCCACGGCCCGCGCCCGCGCCCGGTCCGTATCGAGGACGACCGCCTGCTCCACGGCGAGGAAGGCGTCCGGCCCGAGGGCCGCGCGGGCGCGCGCGGCGTGCTCCACGGGTACGAAGTACGTGTGCGCTCCCGCGGTGCGCTCCGCCGCGAGCCCCAGCATCTTCGGGCCCAGCGCGGCGAGGAGCCGACGGGGAGCGGGGTCCGGCACCGGCCCGTGCGCGGGCGCCGCGTCCATGGCGTCCAGATAGGCCCTCATGGTCGTCACCGCCCTCCCGCGCGCGGGGACGCGATAGCCGTCCACTTCGATGACGGCGCCGTCGACCCGGTGTCCGCCGAGCCCGAGGACGTACCGTCCGGGGAAGGCCTCCCCGAGCGTGCGCTCGGCGTTGGCCATGGCGAGCGGCTCGCGGTAGGCGATGCTCGCGATCCCGGAGGCGACCGGGAGGTGCCGCGTGGCGGAGAGCAGCAGCCAGGCCTGCCCCACCGTGTCGCGTCCGAACGCCTCCCCGTACCAGAGGGCCCCGTACCCCAGTTCCTCGATCTCGGCGGCCGCCTCGCGCACCCGTCCGGCGGGCTGCCCTTCGAAGGCGAAGGTCCAGACACCGACCCGCCCGAGCCCGTCCGTTCCTCGGAGTCCTCGCACGTCGACACCTCCCACTCTTACCGGAGAACCTCTCCGGATATCTGTGGAGGTACGATACGGAGAAGTTCTCCGGACAGCTACCCCGACCCTCTGGGACCAGAGATGACCGAGCCCCCAGGACGGGCGGCGACCACCCGGGCCGTCGCCCCGGCCCACGGCCGCGCCCCGCGCGCGGACGCCGTCCGCAATCGCGAGCGCATCGTCGCCGCCGCGCGGGAGGCCTTCGCGGAAGCGGGAGCCGAGGCGTCCCTCAACGACATCGCCCGCCGCGCGGGCGTCGGACCCGGCACGCTGTACCGCAACTTCTCCGGGCGGCCCGAACTGCTGGCGGCCGTCCTGAAGGACGGCATCGACACCCTGTGCGGCCGCGCGGACGACCTCCTGGCGGCGGACTCCGCCTACGACGCCCTCGCGGAGTGGCTGCACGCGTTCCTCGTCCACGCGCGCGTGAACCACGGCCTCGGCGGCGCCCTGCTGGTCGAGCAGCTGGAGGAGTCGGGCGCCCTGGGCGCCGACTGCCACCAGCGCGTCCACGACGCCGTGGCGGCGCTCCTCACCCGCGCTCAGCGAGCGGGCGCCGCACGCCCCGACCTGAGCCCTTCCGACCTGCTCCACCTGGTCGTCGGCATCGCCCTGTCGACGGCACGCACGGACGAACGGTCGCCCGAGGACCCCCAGCGCCCGGACCGCCTGCTCGGCCTGGTCCTCGACGCGGTACGGACACGCTGACGGGCGGCACGGCCCGCTGAAGGCGCGCGAACCTCGGGCCGCGCGCCGCTAGTCCCGCTCGCGCGCCCGGTCGTAGGCGAACCCCAGCACCCCGTGCACCACGAGGACGAGGCCCGCCACCGCCCAGCCGCCACCGCCGCGCCGCCGCAGGGACCAGGCGAGGAGCGGAACGCCCGCCGCGAGCTGGGCACCCGCGAGGGCCCGCGCCCGCGGCCCGCGCAGCCAGGGGCCCAGCGGGCCGCTCTCCACCGCGTCGAGCTCGGCACGCACCGCGTCACGCCAGCCCGACCACTCGACGTGCCGTACGCCGTCCAGGACGCGGGCCACTTCCCGCAGCCGGTCGGCGGACTCGCCCGGGCTCAGGCCGGGCGGCAGATCGACCCCCACGCGCGTGAGCACCGCGATGAGGCCGCGCAGCCGGGCGCGCGCGTCGGCCTCCGAGTCGGGGCGGGTCAGCGTGTCCAGGGCCTGCATGTCGAGCACCGGGTCGAGGCCGAGCCGGGCGGCGAACGTCCGCATCGCCTCGTCCTCGCCGACCGGGGTGCCGTTCGCCAGCCACACATAGCCGACCGTCCGCCGGAAGCCCGCCGCGAGCGTGCAGCCGGAGCGGTCGGCGTCCCACCACAGCGCGAGAACCGGCCACGGCGAGCCGACGGCGAGCGCGGTCGCCCACCCGGCGAGCACACTGTCGACCGGCTCGCCGCCCTCCAGCCACGGCTTGCCCTCGGGCACGAGCACGCTCCACTCCGGGCCCGCGGGCGCGAGCAGCATCCGCTCGCGCAGCAGTTGGGCGACCGTCTCCACGGAGTCCGGCCGGGCCCGGCAGAGCAGTAGCGCACCGGGAGAGGAGGCGGCGTCGGCGGGGTCGGTCGCGCGGGCGGGGGTCGACTCGGAGGACATGGCCCCACGCTAGGACAAACCATGATGTTTGGCGCTCGGGCCTGCGGCGTCCGATACCGCCGAGGCGCCGGACGGCGCCGCCGAGCGATGACCGCCGGTTTCCAGCGAAGGAGGGCATCCGCCATCCGACGCCCGGCGAAGGGCCCCGCCACTTCCCGGTGAAGGGCGGCGTCCGGTTTCCGGCGAAGAAGTACCTCTTGACTTTCCGCATCCGCGATATATCGTGTATAGCCAAGGATGCGATATGGCGCGTTGCGTCCGAGCCGCCCCAGGAGGTCAGTCACCATGCCGAAGTGGTCCGTCGATGAGCCCAGGAAGCTGACGTTCGACGCGCCGGTGAGGCGCCTGCGCGTCCGCGTCGTGAACGGCACGGTGAACGTGGTGGGCACGAGCGACGACACCGGAAGGCTCGAAGTGTCCGAGATCTCGGGCCCCCCGCTCGCCGTGACGCACTCCGACGGCACGCTCTCCGTCGTGTACGAGGACCTGCCCTGGAAGGGCCTCCTGGGCTGGCTCACCCCCAAGGGCGCGCGCCGCAGCGCGGTGGTGTCGCTGGCCGTCCCGGCCGGGACCCAGGTCGAGGTGGGCGTGGTCGGCGCGGGCGCGGTGGTCACCGGGATCGAGGGCCGGGCGGAGGTGCGGAGCATCTCGGGCGACTCCACCCTGGTCGGCCTGACCGGGCCGGTCCGGGCCGAGACGGTCTCCGGCGCCGTCGAGGCCCAGGGCATCACCGGCGAGCTGCGGTTCAACTCGGTCTCGGGCGACCTGACGGTCGTCGACGGAGCAGGGTCCTCCGTTCGGGCCGAATCGGTGAGCGGCTCGATGATCCTGGATCTGGACCCGGTCGGCGGTCCGGCCGACGTCGGACTCAGCAGCGTCTCGGGCGAGATCGCCATCCGGCTGCCCCACCCGGGGCACGCGGATGTGGAGGCGGACACCACGAGCGGCTCGGTCTCCAGCGACTTCGAGGACCTCAGGATCACCGGCCACTGGGGCGCGAAGAAGATCACCGGCAGGCTCGGCTCCGGCCGCGGCCAGCTCAAGGCGACGACGGTCTCCGGCTCGATCGCGCTTCTGCGCAGGCCGGCGGTAGAGGAAGATCGGTACGAGACCGACGAGCCCCCGCGGAATGCCGCCCCGACGGACGCCCCGCCCTCGGCTCCCCCGGCCGACGCCGGGCCCGAGACCCCGACCGGCACCCCGGAGGCGGACACCGCCGCCGACGCCCCGACCGACAAGAAGGTGCTCTGAGATGCCCCCCGTGTTCGCCCACGGCCGTCTGCGCCTGTATCTGCTCAAGCTCCTGGACGAGGCCCCGCGCCACGGCTATGAGGTGATCCGCCTCCTCGAAGAGCGCTTCCAGGGGCTGTACGCGCCATCGGCGGGCACCGTCTACCCCCGCCTGGCCAAGCTGGAGGCGGAGGGCCTGGTCACCCACACCACGGAGGGCGGAAGGAAGGTCTACTCGATCACGGACGCGGGCCGCGCCGAGCTCGCCGGGCGCAGCGGCGAGCTGGCCGATCTGGAGCTGGAGATCCGCGAGTCGGTCGCCGAGCTGGCCGCCGAGATCCGCGACGGCGTGCAGGGCGCGGCGGGCGAGCTGCGGCGCGAGATGCGGGCGGCGGCCCAGCAGGCCCGGACGGCGGGCAGGACCGGCGCGGGCCACTCGGGCCTCGGCGACCTCTTCGACGGCGCGTGGACGGACAGCGAGGGCTGGCGCCAGGCGAAGGAGGAGGTCCGCCGCGCCCGGCAGGAGTGGAAGGAGCAGGCGCGGCGCGCGAAGGACGAGAGCCGCCGGGCCCGCGAGGAGGCCCAGCGGGCCCGCCGCCAGGCCAAGGACGCGCGGGAGCAGGCCCACGAGGAGGCGCGGGAGGAGTGGCAGCGCATGGCCCAGCGGGTGCAGGACCACGTGCAGGAGCACTTCGCGCGTGGCGACTGGCCCACCGGGGTACGGGAAGGGCTCGCCGAGCTGGCCAAGGAGGTCGGCGACTTCGGCAGGGAGTTCGGCAAGGACTTCGTGGACTTCGGCTTCGGCGACCCGGAGGGCAAGCGCGCCAAGGCCCCCCGGCACGGCGAGGCACCCGGCCAGGACACGGTGTCCGACACGAGCAAGGCCTCTGACACGAGCAAGGCCTCCGAGACGGGCAGGGCCTCCGGCACGGCCAAGGCGTCAGGAGAAGGGGCACCCGAGCAGGACGAGGCCGCCGAGCACGCCAAGGCGTCCGCGCCGGGCCCCGTGTTCACGCCGCCGCAGGCCCAAGTGCCGGTGGAGTATCTGCCGGACTGGGCCCAGGAGGAGGCGACGGGCGCGGACCCCGCGCGCGACCTGGAGCGGCTCCTCGACCGCTTCCGCGACGACGTCCGTGACACGGCCCGCGACCACGGGGTCTCCCCGGACCAGCTCCGCGAGGCCCGCCGCCACCTCTCGGAAGCGGCGGCCCATGTCACGGCGATACTGCGCATGCCCAAGCCCTGAGGGGCGACGGCGGGCCCGGCCCCGGGAGCGCTCGGGGCGCCCGGGGTCCGGGCACCCGCCGAGCCCACGCCCGGCCCGCGCCACAGCCCCGCATCGCCGAGCCACACCACCGGACCGCGTCGCCGAGCCCGCACCACCGGACCGCACCACCGGCCCGCACCACCGAGCCACACCACCGGACCGCACCACCGAGCCACACCACCGGACCGCGTCACCCGACCACACCCGGAGCCACCCTTCAGGGCCACGGCCCCTGGCCACGGCCCCTGACCACGCCGCCGAGCCACACCATCAGGCCGCGCCGCGCAGCCACACCACCGGCCCACATCGCCGAGCCACGCCACGCCACGCAGCCACCCTTCACGGCCTCGGCCCCCAGCCACGCCGCCCAGCCACACCACCAGGCCGCGCCGCCGAGCCACACCACCGGCCCACACCCCGCCGCCACCCCTACGTCAGCACCCGGTCCAGCGCCTCACGCGTCACGCCCCGGTCGCCGAGGACCTCCGCCACGATGCCGGGGCGGCTCGTCAGAGCGAGCAGGATGTGCTCGTCGCCGATGGTGCGCGCCCGGTTCGCGGTGGCGATCCGCAGGGCCCGCTCCAGCGTGCCCTTGGCGTCCCGGGTGAAGCCGCGATGGCCGAACCGGGAACCGATCCCCTTGCGCCCCCGCCCCTCCCCGACGGTCGCCAGGACACCCGCCCCATGGGTCTCCTCGACTCGGGCGACGATCTCCTCGACGTCGATGCCGAGCCCGGCGAGCGCCTCGGTGTCCGCCTGGGTGAGACCGCCCCGGCGGCGGGCGTCGGCCAGCGCCTCGGCGATCTCCTCGCGCCGCCGGTCGGCCCCCAGCGCCGCCAGGGCGAAGGAGGCGCGGCTGCCCCGCCGGTCGAGCAGGGCCAACAGCAGATGGCCGTCGTCGATGGAATCGGCACCCGCCCGCTCGGCGTGCTCGACCGCGCCGGTGACCACGGCCCGGGCATTTCTCGTGAATCGCTCGAACATCACTGCCTCCCGTACTTCTTGTGCACGGCCTGCCTGCTCACGCCGAGTTCGGCGGCGATCTGCTGCCACGACCAGCCCTGCTGGCGGGCGCTGCGCACCTGGACTGCTTCGAGCTGCTCCACGAGACGCCGCAGCGCGGTGACGGCACGCAGCCCGACCCGGGGATCGCGGTCGCCCGCGCGCTCGGCGAGATCCGTTGCTTCGGTCATGGGTGTCAATGTAGGTTGACGCCCGCCTATTCGTCAACCGTGGTTGACGAATAGGCGGGCGGGCGGGGAGGCCCCGGGACGCTCAGACCGTCAGTACGATCTTGCCGAACTGGTCACCCGCCTCCAGGCGCGCGAAGCCCTCCCGGGCGCGGTCCAGCGGCAGGACCTCGTCGATGACGGGCCGCACGCCGGTGTTCGCGCAGAACGCGAGCAGGTCTTCGAGTTCGTCCTTCGTGCCCATCGTGGAGCCGACGATGCGCAGCTCCAGGAAGAAGACCCGGGTCAGCTCGGCGTGCGAGGGGCGGTCGCCGCTGGTGGCGCCGGAGATCACCAGGGTGCCGCCGGGGCGGAGCGACTTGATCGAGTGCGACCAGGTGGCGGCGCCGACCGTCTCGATCACCGCGTCGACCCGCTGCGGCAGCCGCGCGCCCGCGGGCAGCGCCTCCACCGCGCCCAGCTCCACGGCCCGCTTGCGCTTGGCCTCGTCGCGGCTGGTGGCGAAGACCTTGAGCCCGGCGGCCCGGCCGAGCACGATCGCGGCGGTCGCGACGCCTCCGCCCGCGCCCTGGACGAGGACCGAGTCGCCGGGACGTACGCCCGCGTTGGTGAACAGCATGCGGTAGGCGGTGAGCCAGGCCGTGGGCAGGCAGGCGGCCTCGGCGAAGGAGAGGCCCGCGGGCTTGGGCAGGACGTTCCAGGTGGGCACGGAGACCTGCTCGGCGAAGGTGCCCTGGTACTTCTCGGTGAGGATGGTGCGGCGCTCGTGCGGGCCGACGCCGTGACCTGACTGGCCGATTACGGAGTGCAGGACGACGTCGTTGCCGTCCTCGTCGGTCCCGGCCGCGTCACAGCCGAGGATCATCGGGAGCTTGTCCTGATCGAGGCCGACCCCGCGCAGGGACCACAGGTCGTGGTGGTTGAGGGAGGCGGCCTTGACGTTCACGGTGGACCAGCCGGGGCGGGGCTCGGGGGCCGGTCGGTCACCCAGCTCAAGGCCGTTGAGGGGGTGCGTGGAGTCGATGCGGGCGGCGTAGGCAGCGAACATGGCGCCGACCGTAGTCCGGCCCCCGGACCTTGGGAACGGCCCACGGGTGTGACCCACACCGCGCCCACCCCGACCACACCCGGTCCCCGGACCAACGCCGCACCCCCGGCCCCGCACCCCCGGCCCCGCACCCCGGCCTCCGTACCCACGCCACGCCCCGGGCTCCGCGCCGCACCCCCAGCCTCCAGAGACCCCACTCCCGGCCCCCAGTCCCGGCCCCCGGGCCCACACCGCGCCCCGGCCTCCGGAGCCCGCGCCACACCCCGGCCCCCGCGACAGCCGCACCCCGCACAAGGCACCGCACCCGCGGCCCGCGGCCGGAAAGCGCGAAGCCCCACCCCGCCGAGCGAGGTGGGGCCAAGGGGCGTCAGCGCCGGGCGACCCCTTCGGCCCGGGCCGCCGCGGCGACCGCCGCGGTGACCGCGGGCGCCACCCGCTCGTCGAACGGGGACGGGATCACATACGCGGCGGAGAGCTCGTCCCCGACCACGTCGGCGAGCGCGTCCGCGGCCGCGATCTTCATGCCCTCGGTGATCCGGGAGGCCCGCACCTGGAGCGCGCCCGCGAAGATGCCGGGGAAGGCGAGGACGTTGTTGATCTGGTTCGGGTAGTCCGAACGGCCCGTCGCCACCACGGCGGCGTACTTGTGGGCGACGTCCGGGTGCACCTCGGGGTTCGGGTTGGCCATGGCGAACACGAACGAGTTCGGCGCCATCGAGGCCACCGCGGCCTCGGGGACCGTACCGCCGGACACGCCGATGAACACGTCCGCACCGGCGAGCGCGCTCTCCAGGGAGCCGCTCAGGCCCGCCTTGTTCGTGAGCTCCGCGAGCTCCCGCTTGACCGGGGTGAGGTCGTCCCGGTCCCGGCTGACGATGCCCTTGCGGTCAGCGACCGCGACGTCGCCGAGCCCGGCCTCGAGGAGGAACTTCGCGATGGCGACGCCCGCCGCGCCCGCGCCCGAGATCACGGCGCGCAGGTCGCCGAGCGTCCGGTCGGTGAGCCGCGCCGCGTTGCGCAGCGCGGCGAGGGTGACGACCGCCGTGCCGTGCTGGTCGTCGTGGAAGACCGGGATGTCGAGCCGCTCCTGGAGGCGCCGCTCGATCTCGAAGCAGCGCGGCGCGGAGATGTCCTCCAGGTTCACCCCGCCGAAGGAGGGGGCGAGCCGCACCACGGTCTCGATGATCTCGTCCGTGTCGGTGGTGCCGAGGGCGATCGGCACGGCGTCGACGCCGCCGAACTGCTTGAAGAGGATGGCCTTGCCCTCCATCACCGGAAGGGAGGCCTCCGCCCCGATGTCCCCGAGGCCGAGCACGGCCGTGCCGTCGGTGACGACGGCGACGACGTTCGACTTCCAGGTGTAGTCGTGGACGAGCTCCGGCTGTTCCGCGATGGCGCTGCACACCTTCGCCACGCCGGGCGTGTACGCGAGGGACAGGTCGTCCTTGTTCCGCACCGGGACGGTTGCCTGCACGGCCATCTTGCCGCCGCGATGCAGGGCGAAGGCCGGATCGAAGGGCTCGTCGGCGCCTTCGTGACCGGTACTCGTACCGCTGTCGCTGCGAGGATTGACGATCTCCGCTGCCACTGTGTCTGACCCCTTAAGTGTTCATGGTTGAGGGTGGACCACTTCCTGGTGGAGAAGTGGGGCGGGAACCGCGTCCGCGCTGAGGCCCCGGGCCTCGCGGCCCGCGACCCTCCGCCTGTCGGCGAAGCGGTACGGGAGGTACGTAACGGACGCGCGGGCGCGCCGCACACGCGCCCTGGCCCCGGATGAGGGGTGTAACCGTCTTTTCTACCGGATGCCTCCCGCCGCCGACGAGCCATATCTGTCGCAGCCCCATGTGAACGGCGGGTTTCCGGCCCGGGACGGGCACGCGGAGGTCAGGGATTCATCCCTCTATGACACAAAGGTCCGTTCGGCGGGTCCGCATAGCGAGATTGGGTGGTTATCCCGTGGTTGTCACCGCTTCGCCCCACCACGTCAATGAGCAAGGCGTAGCGGCCCGTTGTGGTCGCCGGATCACCCGTTATCCGATTTTGACATCTCCGGCCCCCAGAATCGGACGGTCCGAATGGCAAGATGCACCATCACACGAGGTCGCGACGCCCGAAGGTGTGTGCACGACCCCATGTCAGACCCATGGCTACTCCCCATCCGCCGGAGGACCCCTATGACCGCAAGCACCACTTGTCGCACGACCGCCGCGAAGTCCGCGAAGTCCCGGATCGTCGCTGTCGGCGCGATCGCGGTCGCCGGCTCGCTGCTCCTGACGGGATGCGGCGACCAGCGGGACAACAAGAAGGGCGACGGCGGCAAGAAGGTCGTCGACGCGCCGCTGTCCGACATGCTCCCCGCGAGCGTCCGCAACAAGGGCGTCATCAAGGTCGGCTCCGACATCGCCTACCCGCCGGTCGAGTTCAAGGACAAGAACGGCGACACGGTCGGCATCGACCCCGACATCGCCGAGGCCATGGGCAAGCAGCTCGGCGTGGAGTTCCAGTTCGACAACGGCACCTTCGACACGCTCCTGGGCGGTCTGCGCTCCAAGCGCTACGACATCGCGATGTCGGCGATGACGGACACCAAGAACCGCCAGGAGGGCGTCGACGAGGAGACCGGCAAGAAGGTCGGCAAGGGCGTCGACTTCGTCGACTACTTCATCGCGGGCGTCTCGATCTACACCAAGAAGGGCGAGGACCAGGGCATCAAGACCTGGTCCGACCTCTGCGGCAAGAAGATCGTGGTCCAGCGCGGCACCGTCTCGCACGACATGGCCAAGGCCGAGTCGAAGAAGTGCAAGGGCGGCAAGAAGATCTCCATCGAGTCCTTCGACAACGACCAGCAGGCCCAGACCCGGCTGCGCTCGGGCGGCGCGGACGCGGGCTCCTCGGACTTCCCGGTCGCGGCGTACGCGGTGAAGACCTCCGGCGGCGGCAAGGACTTCCAGCTCGTGGGCGAGCAGGTGGAGGCGGCCCCGTACGGCATCGCGGTCTCCAAGGACAACACCAAGCTGCGCGACGCGATCAAGGCCGCGCTCGGCGCGATCATCGCGAACGGCCAGTACGAGAAGATCATCAAGGAGTGGGGCGTCGAGGCCGGCGCGGTCAAGGAAGCCAAGGTCAACGGCGGCAAGTGAGCGGCGCCTGACCGCCCGCCGCGGCCCGTCGACGGCCGCGGCCCCCGCGGCAGGCCCCCGCCCGCCGGGCGCGGCGACCACCGGTCGCCGGGCCCGGGCCACCGCAAGACCGACGGAAGCCACCGGAAGCCCGCGAAGCGGACCCTAGGCCACCGGCACGCCGACGGCGGAACACCGGCCTTCGGCGGCCGCGCGGCCGTCGAAGGCCCGCGCCGGGCCGAAGCCGCGGCGGGCCCGCAGCCACCGAAGGGCGGAAGCCACCGAAGGCCCGCGGCAGGCGCGCACCCTGCCGCACCCCTCGTCACACCTCGTCGCTGAAAGGCACCACCCGTGACAACGGACATCACCAAGTCGGGCTCGCCCGGCCCCAAGGACGAGCCGCCACGCTCCGCGCCGGAGGCCATCAAGGCCGTCCCGGTGCGGCACTACGGCCGCTACGTAGCCGGCGTGCTCGCCCTCGGCGTACTCGGCGCGATCATCTACGCCTTCTCCCAGGGCGACATCAACTGGGACGCCATCCCCGACAACTTCTTCGACGAGCGCATCCTCAAGGGTGTCCGCGAGACCCTGGTCCTCACGGTCCTCTCGATGCTCATCGGCGTCGTGGGCGGTGTGCTCCTGTCGGTGATGCGCCTGTCGAAGAACCCGGTGACCTCGTCGATCGCGTGGTTCTACATCTGGTTCTTCCGGGGCACGCCGGTCCTGGTCCAGCTCTTCGTCTGGTTCAACCTGGGCTTCGTCTTCGAGTACATCAACCTCGGGCCGATCTACCAGGACGAGTGGTCGGACTTCATGACGCCGTTCCTGACGGCGCTGCTCGGCCTCGGTCTGAACGAGGCCGCGTACATGGCGGAGATCTGCCGCGCCGGTCTGCTCTCGGTCGACGAGGGCCAGACGGAGGCCTCGCAGGCGCTCGGCATGAGCCACGGCAAGACGCTGCGGCGCATCATCATCCCGCAGGCGATGCGCGTGATCGTCCCGCCGACGGGCAACGAGGTCATCAACATGCTGAAGACGACCTCCCTCGTGGCGGCCGTCCAGTACTACGAACTCCTGCGCTACGCCCAGGACATCGGCACCTCGTCGGGCGCCACGGTCGAGGCCCTGCTCCTCGCCGCCACCTGGTACCTGATCATGACGTCGATCCTCAGCGTCGGCCAGTTCTACCTGGAGCGGTACTACGCGCGCGGCTCCTCGCGCAGCCTGCCGGACACCCCCTGGCAGAAGATCAAGGCGAACATGGTGTCGCTGGGCAACCGTTCGGGAGTGCGCTGATGACCGCCATGGTGAAGGCCGAGAACGTCCACAAGTCGTTCGGCCACGTAGAGGTCCTCAAGGGCATCGACCTGGAGGTCGAGTCCGGCGAGGTGTTCTGCCTCATCGGCCCCTCCGGCTCCGGCAAGTCGACGTTCCTGCGCTGCATCAACCACCTGGAGAAGGTCAACGCCGGCCGTCTCTACGTAGACGGGGAGCTGGTCGGCTACCGGCAGAAGGGCGACAAGCTGTACGAGCTCAAGGACAGCGAAGTCGCCATGAAGCGCCGGGACATCGGCATGGTCTTCCAGCGCTTCAACCTCTTCCCGCACATGACGGCCCTGGAGAACGTCATGGAGGCGCCGGTCCAGGTCAAGGGCCAGTCCAAGGCGGCGGCGCGGGAGCGTGCGGGGCAGCTCCTGGAGCGGGTCGGGCTCGCCGACAAGGCGAAGAACTACCCCTCGCAGCTGTCCGGCGGCCAGCAGCAGCGCGTGGCCATCGCCCGCGCGCTGGCGATGGACCCGAAGCTGATGCTGTTCGACGAGCCGACGTCGGCGCTCGACCCGGAGCTCGTCGGTGACGTGCTCGACGTGATGCGCGACCTGGCCGAGTCCGGCATGACGATGGTCGTCGTCACGCACGAGATGGGCTTCGCGCGCGAGGTCGGCGACAGCCTCGTCTTCATGGACGGCGGTGTGGTGGTCGAGTCCGGGAACCCGAGGGACGTCCTGACGGACCCGCAGCACGAGCGGACGAAGTCGTTCCTGTCGAAGGTGCTGTAGCCCTCGCGGGGTGCCGCAATCGCGGAAGGGGCGGTCCGGATCCTTCGGGATCCGGACCGCCCCTTCCTGCCGGACGCGCGGAAGTCCCTACTTCAGGCCTAGGACCATCGCGTCCGACGGCGACGACCACACCGTGCGGGCCTCCGCGAAGCCCGCCTCGCGCAGGGTGCGGGCGTGCCACTCGGCGGGCGGGGTGTCGCCGTCCGCGTGCTCGCCGTAGATCTCGAAGCGCTTGGCCGTGGGCCCCGCGAGCACCGGGTCCTGCGCGGCGATCGCCCACCAGTCCGCCCAGTCGAGGACGCCCGCGGCCCGGGCCTCGGCCTGGCGGGCGTGGCGCTGCTCGCGGTCGGCGGCGTTGAGGCGCGGCGTCGTCGGGTCGGGCATGTGGTCGGCGTTGAGGAAGACGCCGCCGTCGCGGACGAGCCCGCCGAGCCGGTGGTACAGCGCGGCCAGCGGCTCGCTGTACAGCCAGTGCAGGGCGGTGGCGGTGAGCACGGCGTCGTAGGAGTCGTGCGGCAGCTGCGCGGCCCAGTCCGGGTCCTTCAGGTCCGCGGTCACGAAGGTGACCCGGTCGTCACCCGCGAAGGTGCCCTCGGCGATGGCGAGCAGGGCCGGGTCGAGGTCGACGCCGACGCTGGTGGCCCCGGGGAACCTGGCCAGGAGCCGGGCCGTGATGGTGCCCGTCCCGCACGCGAGGTCCAGGACGCGGGGCGCGCGGCCGACCAGGGCCTCGACCATGTCGAGCATGACGCGGAACCGCTCCTCGCGGTCCGGCATGTACCACTCCTGCTGCCGGTCCCAGCTGTCCTGCCAGGCACGCCAGTCGGTTCCGAATCCCGTACCGCTAGCCGTTTCCGTCACCGGAAGCCCTCCGTCCCGTACTACCCTCGATTAACCTCGACAGGTAACACCCGCGATAGAACATCGACTGTTACCACGCCCGCAGACGAAGATAGCCCGCCCCGGTAAGGACTACAAGTGGAACTGGCCTATTACTCGGACTACGCCGTACGTCTGGTCAACACCGAGGAGCCGGCGCGCAATAAGGACACGCTGACGTCGGTCGAGGCGGTCCGCGAGCTGTTCGGGGCCAACCAGCAGGCGGCCCGGCGCGCCACGGACTCGGACGTGACGCGCTTCCGCTCGGTGCGGGCACGGCTCAGGTCGGTCTTCGAGGCGGCGGACGGCGGCGACGAGACCCTCGCCGTGGACCTGCTGAACTCCCTGCTCCTGGAGTTCCCGGTGAGTCCGCAGATCTCCGGCCACGACTACCGCGACGACGACGGGCGTCCGCTGTGGCACATGCACCTGGCCGACCACCCGTCGAACGTCACCGCCGGGTACGCGGCGATCGCGGCCATGGGCCTCGCCTTCCACCTCACCGAGCACGGCGTGGACCGGCTCGGCCTGTGCGAGGCGGCGCCGTGCCGCAACGCCTATCTGGACACCTCGACGAACCGCTCCCGGCGCTACTGCTCCGACCGCTGCGCGACCCGTGCGAACGTGGCGGCCTACCGCGCGCGCAAGCGCCTGGAGAGCGAGCGGTCGGCGAGCACGGGACGCACGGCGGAGAAGGTCCAGGAGACCAGCGCCGTCAGGGAGAGCTGACGCCGCCCCAGCGCCTCACGCTCCTCGCGGAACCTGCCGAGCGGCCGGAAGCGCCCCCGCACCCGGGCGAGCACCAGGTCCTCCGGCACCACTCCGTAGACGTTGCTGTCGCCGCCCGTGTTGTACGGGTTGTCGCCGAGCACCCACCAGCCGCCGTCCCGCCGCTCGACCGCGCGCTTGACCACCAACAGGTCCTGCTGCAGCGGATGCCGCAGGATCACCACGTCGCCGGGCCGCACCCGCGCGCCGTGCTGCACCAGCATCCAGTCCCCCGGATTCAGCGTGGGCACCATCGACGGTCCGTCGACCTCGATCAACTGGAACGGCACGCGTGTCTCCCGCCCGTCTGCCGTCATTTCCGGCATCAGACAACCTCCCGGTCCCATCCTCCACCAGTTCCAGTGTGACCCTGGACTTTTGTCCTAAGCCCATGGGGGCACTCGCGAAAACGCGTCTCTCACGGAGTAATGTCCCACCTGAGAAGACGATCACGAGGAAGGACAGCTGAATGCTTTCCCGCCTGTTTGCCCCCAAGGTCAAGGCCAGCGCCCACTGTGACCTGCCTTGCGGCGTGTACGACCCCGCCCAGGCCCGCATCGAGGCGGAGTCGGTCAAGGCCGTCCAGGAGAAGATGGCCGCGAACGACGACGCGCACTTCCAGGCCCGCGCGACGGTCATCAAGGAGCAGCGCGCCGAGCTCGCCAAGCACCACGTCTCGGTGCTGTGGAGCGACTACTTCAAGCCGCCGCACTTCGAGAAGTACCCGCAGCTGCACGTGCTGGTCAACGACACCCTGAAGGCCCTGTCGGCCGCCAAGGCGTCGACGGACCCGAAGACCGGCGAGAAGGCCCTGGAGCTCATCGCCGAGATCGACCGCATCTTCTGGGAGACCAAGAAGGCCTGATCCCAGGGCGGTTCACACGTGGAGGGGCCCGGCAGGAGCGATCCGGCCGGGCCCCTTCGCCATGCCGCGGCCGCGGAAATCGGTTGCTCCGCCGCCGCGCCCCCTGCTGCGCTGGTCGTGTCCCGCCCGTACCTCCCCGACCAGGAGACCTCAGATGCGCCAGACGTCCATGTCCCGCCGGAAAGGAATCGCCCCCCATCACGAGGACATGACGCCCTGTGCCGTCGCACACCCCTTCACCCTTGCTGAACTTGGGGATCCTGGCGCACGTAGACGCCGGTAAGACCAGCCTGACCGAGCGGCTCCTGCACGCCGCCGGTGTCGTCGACGAGCTCGGCAGCGTCGACGACGGCAGCACCCTCACCGACTCGCTCGCCCTGGAGCGGCGGCGCGGGATCACCATCAAGTCCGCCGGGGTGCCGACATCGAGCGCGTACGCGCCGAGATCGGCCGGAAACTGACCCCGGCCGCCGTCGCCCTGGGCACGGTCCACTCCCCCGGTACGCGGGGCGCGCGCGCCGTCCGCCACGCGCCCGAGGACGCCCGCTTCCGCGCCCTGCTCGCCGAGTCGCTCGCCGAGCGGGACGACGCGCTGCTCGCCGCGTACGTCGTGGACGACCACGCCACTCTCACGTACGCGCGGCTGCGCGCGGCCCTGGCGGAGCAGACGCGGCGGGCCGAGGCGCACCCGGTGCTCTTCGGCTCGGCCATCACGGGCACCGGCCTCGACGCGCTGACGGACGCCGTCAAGGAACTGCTGCCCCGGGCCACCGGCAGCCCGGAGGGGCCGCTCGCGGGCACCGTCTTCAAGGTCGAGCGCGGCGCCGCGGGCGAGAAGGTGGCGTACACGCGCCTGTACTCCGGCACGCTGCGCGTGCGCGACCGGGTGCCCTTCGGGGGCCGCGCGGAGCCCGGCAAGGTCACCGCGGTCGGCGTCTTCGAGCAGGGCACGGCCGTGCGCCGCGAGGCCGCCGTCGCCGGGCAGATCGCCCGGGTGTGGGGGCTCGGCGACGTACGGATCGGGGACGTGCTCGGCGAGGTGCGCGCCGTACCGGAACGGCACGCGCCGCGGCGGCACTTCGCGCCGCCCACCCTGGAGACCGTCGTCGAGCCGCGCCGCCCGGGCGACAGGGGCGCGCTGCACACCGCGCTCACCCGGCTCGCCGAGCAGGACCCGCTGATCGGCCTGCGCCAGGACCCGCTGCGCCAGGAGGTCTCCGTATCGCTGTACGGCGAGGTCCAGAAGGAGGTCATCGAGACCACGCTCGCCGAGAAGTTCGGCGTCGGCGTCGACTTCCGCGCGACCACGGCGCTGTGCGTGGAGCGGGTCGTCGGGACCGGCACGCACGTCGAGGTCATCGACACGGACCTCAATCCGTTCCTCGCCACGGTGGGCCTGCGCGTGGCGCCCTCGCCGCCGGGGTCCGGGGTGGCGTTCCGCCTCGGCGTCGAGCTGGGCTCGATGCCGTACGCGTTCTTCGCGGCGGTCGAGGAGACCGTGCGGGAGACGCTGCGACAGGGCCTGCACGGCTGGGAGGTCTCCGACTGCCTCGTCACCCTGACGCGCTGCGGGTAATGGCCGCGGCAGAGCCACGCGCACGCGGTCTTCGACAAGAGCATGTCGAGCACGGCCGGGGACTTCCGCCGGCTGACGCCGCTCGTCCTCATGGCCGCGCTGCGGGCGGCGGGCACGCGGGTGCACGAGCCGGTGCACCGGTTCCGGCTGACCGTGCCCGCCGATGTGTTCGGCACCCTGCTGCCCGCGCTCGGGCGGATCGGCGCGGTGCCGTACGCGCCGACGGTGCACGGCCCGGCGTACGTGCTCGACGGCGTGGTCCCGGCCGCGCGCGTGCACGAGCTGGAGCGGCTCCTGCCCGGACTCACGCGCGGCGAGGGCGAGCTGGAGTCCGCCTTCGAGCGCTACGAGCCGGTGCGCGGGGCACCGCCGGAGCGCCCGCGCACGGACCACGACCCCCTGGACCGGAAGGAGTACGTGCGGCGGGTCACGCGGCGGACCCGGGTGGGCTGACGCGCGGACGCAGGCGGGCTGATACGGCGGACGCAGGCGGCCTGGCGCCGTCCCCCGGGGTCGGGGGACGGCTCCCGTCAGTCCGTGGCCTCCCCGGTGACGGCCGTGACCGTGGCGGAGTCCAGGAGGGCGGCGAGACGGTCGTGGTCCGCCAGGATGTTGATCTCGACGATCCGGCCGTCGCGGACCGTGAACTCGCCGACGGAGAACGGCTTGCCGTCCACCACCGAGAGCTGGCCCACCCTGCCGTTGACGAGCACCAGGTGCGTGGCGAGCGCGACGGTGGCGAACGAACGCGCCCCCGCCACCACCGCCTGGGCGCCCCGCACCAGGCGCGACAGGCCCGCGACCTCGCCGCCGTCGGCCCGCAGCACCACGTCCGGGTCCAGGAGTTCGAGCAGCGCGTCGAAGTCGCCGCCGCGCGCCGCCGCGAGGAACGCCTCGACGACCTCGCGCTGCTTGGCCCGGTCCGGGTCCGGCACCGGCGCCGCGTCGCGCACCCGGCGGCGGGCCCGGCTCGCCAGCTGCCGGGTCGCGGCCGGGGCCCGCTCCACGATGGGCGCGATGTCCTCGAACGGCACGGCGAACATGTCGTGCAGCACGAACGCCAGGCGCTCGGCCGGGCTGAGCGTGTCAAGGACGACGAGGAGGGCGAGCCCCACCGAGTCGGTGAGCAGCGCCTCCTCTTCGGGGTCGACCGTCTCGCGGCGCCCGGGCAGCGCGCTGACCTGCGGGTCGGGCACATAGGTGTCGGGCACGTCGAGCGACTGCTCGCCGCGCTGCTGGCGGGCGCGCAGCAGGTCCAGGCAGACGCGGCCCACGACGGTCGTCAGCCAGCCGCCCAGGTTCTGCACGGCGTCGCTGTCGGTGCGGCTGAGCTTGAGCCAGGTCTCCTGGACGGCGTCCTCGGCCTCGCTCAGGGAGCCCAGCATGCGGTACGCGACGGCCTTCAGGTGGGGCCTGTGCTCCTCGAAGCGCTCCGCCAGGAGATCTCTTCCGTCCATCTGTCACATTCCTTCGTCGCGATCCGTCAAAGCAGCGACACACCGAGAACGGCGGTGCGTCACCCGCCGCGCTGCGGCGCCGACCAGAAGATCACGAAGCGGTACGTCCACGGTATCGATCCCCGCCCGAATGTGACATGGGCCTGCGTGTGATGTGGAGGACAGACAGATGGACGCGCGTGTGCCGACCCCGGCCCGACCGACCGGACGGCCCCGCTCCGGCGGACGGGCCGGGTGACGGGGCCACCGCGCCCGGCGGCGGGCGACACGGGGTGGGGCGCCCGCGCCCGGGTCAGCCGAGCAGGGGTGCGAGGGCCGCCCGCAGGTCGTCCGGCCCGCGGTACAGCACGCCCCTCATCCCGAGCGCGGTCGCCGCGGCCACGTTCTCCTCGCGGTCGTCCACGAACAGGCAGCGCGTGACGGCGGCTCCGACGCGCTCGGCGGCCAGTTCGTAGATCCGCCGGTCGGGCTTGGCCAGGCCGAGCGCGGCGCTGCCGACGACGTCGTCCACCAGGGCCGTCAGGCCGAGCCGCGCCAGGTCCTCGTCCAGCCAGGGCGTGGCGTTGGTGACGATCGACACCGGTACGTGGGCGCGGGCGCGGCCCAGCAGGTCCACGACCGTCCGGTCGGCCCAGAACGCCGACTCGGCCAGCGCGAGCCCCAGTTCGTGGCCGCGCGCCGCGTCGAGCCCCCGGTGTTCGGCGAGCCCGGTGGCGATCGCCGCCACCCACTCGTCCTTGCCGATCCGGCCGAGCATCAGCGGCAGATCGGTCTCGGGCGCGAAGGCGATCTCGGCGGTGGCCCCCTCGGGCAGCCCCGCCGCGCGCTCCAGCTCCGTGAGGCGGGACATGTCGTAGAAACGGATGACGCCGTCGAGATCGGTGAGCACGGCGTCGAAGGGGCGGGGGCGCACGGGGTCGGCCGGGCGTATGAGGCCTGCCTGGGTGTCGGTCACCGGATGAGGCCTTCGAGTCGGGTCATGGCCCCATCATGCACACGACCCCACCGCCCGGTGAGCCCGTGCGCGCGCCAGGCCCGCCCCCCTCAACCGCCCCAGCCCTGCCCCTGGCCACCACGCCCTTCGCCGGTGGCGGTACGGCCCCCGGCCTCGGCGGCGCGGCCTTCGCCGGTGGCGGTGCGGCCCCCGTCCCCGGTTGCGCGGCCTCCCTCCCCGGCGGAACGGCCCCCGGTCTCGGTGCCGCGGCCTCCGTCCCCCGACCACACCGCCCACGCGCAGGCCACGACCACGAGCGCCACCGCCCCGCACTGCCGGGCGTTCAGCCGCTCACCGAGGGCGACGAAGCCGACGGCCGCGCCCGCCGCGGGCCCGAGGGCCAGCAGGACGCCGAAGGCGCGGACGCCGATGCGACGCAGGGCGAGCAGGTCGAGGGAGTACGGGATCAGGGACGAGAGGAGCGCGACGAGGAGGCCGGTGGCGAGGACTCCCGGGTGCCGGGCGACGGCCGCGCCGTCGGTGAACACCGCGACCGGCACCAGGAGCAGCGCGCCCACCGCCAGCGCCACCGTGAGCCCGGACCAGTCCGGGAAGAGCCGCCCCACGCGCCGGTTGAGCACCACGTACGCGGCCCGGCAGCCCGCGGCGAGCGCGCCGAGCGCGAGCCCCGCGACCGGCAGCGCCCCGCCCGGCGCCGCGAGCAGCAGCACCCCCGCGAGGGCTAGCAGCCCCGCGCACAGCTGTGCCGGGCTGCGCGAGAGCGCCAGGGCGAGCAGGAGCGGCCCGAGCAGTTCGAGGGTGGCGGCGACCCCGAGCGGCAGCTTCCCGATGGCCTGGAAGTACGCCGTGTTCATGGCGGCGAGGACCACGCCGAGCCCCACGGCGGCCCACCACCGCTCGGCCGTGAACCGCCGGGGCCGGGGCCGCACCACGCACCACAGCACGAGGGCCGCGAACCCCAGCCGCAGGCCCGCGAGGGCGGTCGGACTCACCTGCCCGTACGCGGCCTTGGCGACCGCCGCGCCCGCCTGCAGGCTGACCACCTGCGCGAGCACCAGGCCGAGGGCGCCGCGCGCGGCGCGAGTGTTCCCCATGGGCCCAGCGTGATGTCATGCCCTTATGCATTTCAACCATTACGGAGGCGAGGCAGCGCTGCTCGCCGCGGACCTGGTGAACGCGTATGCGGGCCCGGACGGGGCTGGCCCGAACGGGGCCGGCCCGGGTGAGGCGGATCTGGGCGAGGCGGGCCCGGATGGCGCGGGCCCGGGTGGCGCGGGCCTGGGTGAGGCGAGCCCTGACGGCGGGGGCCGCGACGGCACGGGCCGCGACGGCGTGGGCCCGGGCGAGGCGGACCCGAGAGGCGCGGGCCCAGGCGACACGGCCACGGCCGACGACCCCTCCGCCCTGCTCGCCGCGCACGGCGTCGTGGAGCACGCGCTCGGCCCCGCGCAGCGGCGGGACCTCCGGACCTGGGCCCGCCGCCTCGCCGACTGCTTCGGCCCGCAGGACCTCGCGGAGCGCTGCGCCCGTCTCAACCGGCTCCTCGAAGAGGCGTCGAGCCGCCCGTACATCGCCCTGCACGACGGCACCCCGCACTTCCACTACAGCGCGCCCGGCGCCGACCCCGTGGCCCACGTCCGCGCCCTGACGGCGGCCGGGCTCGCGTACATCGCGTGCCACGCGGACGCCCGCCGCCTGGGCCGCTGCGCCCGCGCGGGCTGCGGCCGCGCCTTCGTGGACACCTCGCGCGCGGGCCGTCGCGCGTACTGCTCGGTGCGGTGTGCCAACAACGACGCGGTGGCCCGGCACCGGGCGCGCCGCCCGCGGTGAACGGCCGCTAGGCGAGCGCCCGCCGCACCGCCGCCCGCACCCGCTCCAGGTCGGCACGGACCGCGTCGTACGACGCCTGGTGCCGGGATATGTCGTACCGCTGCTTCTCGGCGGCCACGGTCCACCACACTCCCGCCGTGTTGTGCTCGCGCTTGCACTCGATGTCGGCGACGGCCGTGCCGCGCTCCCGGGGCGTGTGCCCGGTCCGCCCGTCGCCGCCGCGCCGCCAGGCCTTGTCCCGGAAGGCGGCTTCCGGGCTGGCGTAGCGGGCGAAGCCCTTGTCCTCGACGCAGTCGGCCCAGACGTCGAGGGCGCGCCGCATCCGCCGGTCCTTGGCGACGGCCTTGTCGAGTGCCGTGCGGCGCTTCGTGACGTACCAGGTCAGGCGCGGCTCGTCCTTGACGTCGGCCCTCAGCTGCCGCGCGCCGCGCTGGGAGCAGCCGCCGCTCGGCACCTCCCGGCCGTCGACCTTGAAACCGCCGCCGCTCGGGCCCTCGCCCACGCCGCGCAGCACCGCGTACTCGTCCTGTGTGATCAGGCGCCCCTTCGGGAGCCGCCGCTCGCGGTACTCCTTCAGTGCGTCGCCGTCCACGCCGTACCCCAAGCGCCGGGCCCGGTCCAGGTCGAGCGAGCCGGTGAGCGTGGTCGAGATGACCGCTGCGACGGCGACGCCGCCCAGGGTGGCGTCGCGCTCGCGCCAGTGCAGGGGGAAGTCGGCGAAGCCGTAGGACTTCATGCAGACCTGGGTGAGGCGCAGGGTGGCGGCCTCCTGTCGGTCGTAGTCGCGCCGACTGAACTCGTAGCGGTCCAGGGGCAGTTCCGGAAGGTCACGCTCCGAGTCGACCTCGGGCGCTCCGGACAGCCGCGCGCCACGGGCCGACACACCGGCACCGTCCCGGCCGCCGCCTCCGGCCCCGCACCCGGCGAGGGCCACCACCGCCACCAGCGCGGCGGCCCACCGCTTCCCCCATGTGACCTTCATGCCCGCGACCTTATCGGCGCCCACTGACAATCGGCCGTCCGCGCAGGTCAGTTGGGGGTTCAGCACCCAGCCGAGAACCCGGCGACCCCGTCGGGAGCCCCGGGCGCCGACGGCTCAGGCGCCGGGGTCCGGTTCCGTCTCCACGACCGACTTGGTGTCGGCCTCGGCGGGGCCGGGCGCCCGGGGGCGCGCCTTCTGCGGCGGAGCGCTCCGCCGCCTGCTCTTGTGACCGCGCCTGCCCCGGTCCTCGGACTGCTCCTCGGTGACGCACGCGTCACACGCGGGGTTGTGGCACGGGGCCGGTCCCCAGACGGGGACGAAGACCCCGAGCACTTTGCGCCGCTTGACGGCCGTGCCGACCTGCCGTCCACAGCTGGGGCAGACGTGCTCACCCTCGGGACGGGGGACGGACCGGCTCCCATCAGTGCCCATAAGGCCAGGATATGGCGATTTATGGGGGCCGCACAGCCCGAGGGGTGCCTGCTTCGGCCCGAGCGGTGTCGGGTTGCGGTCCGGGGGTCACCCGTCCGCGGGCTGCCGCGCGTAGTTCCGTACGACGACTCCGTTGCCGAAGACCCGGGACGAGGTCAGCGCGAAGCCGCTGACGGCGGACTCCACGCCCGTGAACATCGGCATGCCGGAGCCGAGCAGCACCGGATACGTCTTCAGCACGAGCTCGTCGATCTCGTCGCGCAGCAGGCCCGCGAGCCGCGCGCCGCCGCACAGCCAGATGTCGAGGCCGCTGTCCTCGGCCTTGAGTTCGCGGACCTTGCCGATGAGGTCGTCGGCGATGACCTGCACCTTCGGGTCGGGCGCCGCGCCCAGGCTGCGCGAGGCGACGTACTCGCGCAGATGCGCGTACGGGCTCGCGATGCCCTCGTCCAGGCCGACCTGGTAGGTGTTCATGCCCTGGATGACGGTGTCGAACTTCTGGTTCGGCGCTCCGTCGAAGCCGAGGACGCGACGTCCGGCGACGGAGATCGTCTCCGGGTACTCCGTCTTCAGGAACTCCAGGAACTCCTCGTCCACGTACGCCATGTAGGAGTTGGCGTCTCCGCTCGGGTCACCGATGAACCCGTCGATCGAGACGGCGACGAAGTAGGTGAGCTTGCGCAAGCCGGGACCTCTCCGAGACGGCGGGTGAGCGGGCGCGGAGGGCCGCTTCCGCCACCCTCCAGGCGGGACGTGCAGGGAGTTCCGTCGGTTCAGGATGCCTTCGGCTCGCGCCACATGGGCCACATCGTGGGCCCGTCCGGGAGGTCGAGCGCCGCCCCCAGATCGGTGAAGCCGAGGCGCAGGTACAGCGCGCGGCTGCGCGCGTTGCTCGCCTCCAGATAGGCGTGCAGCCCGTCGCGGTCGCACCGTTCGAGGACGGAGGCGACGAGCGCCGTGCCGAGCCCCTGCCCCTGCCGGTCGGGCCGCACGGCGATCATGTGCAGATACTGGTGCGGCCGGTCGGTCGGATGGATGTCGGACGTCAACTGGCCGATCACCTCCACCCGTTCGTTCGCCGGGTCGACGGCCTCCCGGAGCTGCGCGGGCCCGTCCTCGGGCGCGCCGTCCCCGTGCCCCGCGCCCGCGGGAACCGACCACCACAGGGCCACCGCCGAGCCGTCCTCGGCGATGTCCACGTACCCCTCCGCGAACGCGAGATCGAGGAAGGCGCTCATCAGCGCGCCGTGCCTGCTCCGTCGGCGCTCCTCGTCCGGGAACAGCCAGCTGCTCACCGGGTCCCGGTGGAACGACTCGTTCATCAGCCGGACGACGTCCGCCCGGTCACGCTCGACCGCTCTCCGTATCGCCACTCCCACGACCCCACCCCTTCACCGTCAACTCCTCCCCCCGTGCTGCCGGTTGCAGCCTAAGTGATCGTTTCGTACGCGGCGACGCGGTGGTACGGCGGTCCGAACGCCCGGCGGGCGGGGTCCGCGGGCCGCATGGCGCGGCACCACGGACCCCCACCCACCGGGCACCCCCCTCGGGCCGGTCGTCAGTGGGATCGCCGGGTGACGAACTCCGCGAGCGTCAGCAGACCCCCCGCCCGCTCGGGGTCCGGCACCGCGCGGGCGACCTCCTGCAGGGCGCGGGACATCCGGTCGGCGGCCTGCGCCTGCGCCCAGTCCCGCCCTCCGGCGCCCTCGACCGCGCGGGCCATCCGGTCCAGGTCTCCCGTCCGCGCCCTACGGTCGTACAGCACGGCCAGGGCTGCGCCGTCCGGGGTGCCGGAGGCGAGCGCGGCGACCACCGGCAGCGACTTCCTGCGAGCCGCGAGGTCCGCCCACCCGGGCCTGCCCGTGCGTGCGGGATCTCCCCAGATCCCGATCACGTCGTCGATGAGCCGGAAGGCGAGCCCGGCCTGCCTCCCGAACCCGTCGAGGGCATCGGCGGTCTCCACGCCCGCGCCCGCGTACACCGCCCCGATCGCACAGGCGCAGCCGAGCAGCGCCCCGGTCCTGGCTTCGGCCGTGGCGAGGCACTCGGCGAGCGAGACCTCCCCGGGGGCGCGCCGCTCCAGGGCGCGGTCCGCCCGCTGCCCGGCGCACAGTTCCACGACGCAGGCGGCCAGGCGGGTGGCGGCCACCGCGGCCCCCGGGTGGGGGTCCTCGGCGAGCAGCCGCTGTGCCAGGTCCTGGAGGGCGTCCCCCGCGAGGATCGCGTCGGCGTCGCCGAACACGGTCCACGCGGTGGGACGGCGCCCACGGGTGGCGCCCCGGTCCATGACGTCGTCGTGCAGCAGCGTGAAGTGGTGGGTCAACTCCACGGCCGCCGCCGCCCGGACGGCCGCGCGCGGATCGCCGCCGAGCGCCCGCACCGCGGCCAGGACGAGCGCGGGCCGGATGGCCTTGCCCGCGTCTCCCGCCGCGGGCGTGCCGTCCGCGCGCTCCCAGCCGAAGTGGTAGAGCGCGACGCGGCGCATCGAACCGGGCAGCGACTCAACGGCACGGCGCAGCTCCGGGTCGACGCACCCGCGGGCCCCGGCGAGGATGTCCGCCGCCTCGCCCCCTTCCGGAGGGCCGTGGCTCCGGGGTGCCCGCACGCGCTCCGTCACGTCCGTGGTGTCCGTCATGGACCTACTCCGGCGTGGAGGCGGACGGTGGCCGGTCCTTGGTCTCCGGGCGCGTGCAGGACGGGTGTGCCCGGCGTCGCTGCAAGGGACACGGGCGGCGGCGCTGTCCCCACGGGCAGGGGCGGCGGGTCACCTCCAGCGGCCGATCTCGACGTTCTCCAGGACGCCGAGCGCGTCCGGAACCAGGACGGCCGCCGAGTAGTACGTCGAGACCAGGTAGGAGATGATCGCCTGCTCGCTGATGCCCATGAAGCGCACGGACAGGCTCGGCTCGATCTCGTCCGGGATGCCCGCCTGGTGCAGCCCGATGACGCCCTGCTCGTCCTCGCCCGTACGCATGCAGATGATCGAGGAGGTGCGGGCCTCGGTCACCGGGATCTTGTTGCACGGGAAGATCGGCACACCGCGCCAGGTCGGGATGCGGTGCCCGGACATGTCGATGGTCTCCGGGACGAGTCCGCGCTTGTTGCACTCGCGGCCGAACGCGGCGATCGCGCGCGGGTGGGCGAGGAACAGCTTCGATCCGCGCCTGCGGCTGAGCAGTTCGTCCAGGTCGTCCGGGCTGGGTACGCCGTCGTGCGGCTGGATCCGCTGGTCGTACTCGCAGTTGTTGAGCAGTCCGAACTCGCGGTTGTTGATGAGTTCGTGCTCCTGGCGCTCCTTCAGCGCCTCCACGGTGAGGCGCAGCTGCTCCTCGGTCTGGTTCATCGGCTGGTTGTAGAGGTCCGCCACGCGCGTGTGGATGCGCAGGACCGTCTGGGCGACGCTCAGTTCGTACTCGCGCGGCCTCGCCTCGTAGTCCACGTAGGTGCCGGGCAGGACGGCCTCGCCGACGTGGCCCGCGGAGAGGTCGATGGCCGCCTCTCCGTAGTCGTTGGTGCGCTGGGACGGGACGGACCGCACTCCCTGGAGGTGGGCGCGCAGGGACTCGGAGCGCTCCGCGACCTGCTCCAGGTCCTGGCGCGGGAGCGTGAGGACCGTGCACGCGGTCACCGCGCGGACGGTGTACTCCCAGATGGTCTCCGCATCGATCAGCGCATGGTCACCGAAGTAAGCACCGTCGGCGAGGGTGGCGAGGACCGTGTCGTCGCCGTAGGGGCCGGTGCCGATCTGCTCGACGCGGCCGTGGGCCAGCAGGAACACCTCGTCCGCCTGGCTGCCGAAGGACGCGAGCACCGCACCGGCCTCGAACTCCCGCTGCTGGCAGCGCTGTGCCAGCTCCGCGAGCACGTCCTGGTCCTCGAAGTCCCGCAGCACCGGCAGCTCGCCGAGCTCGGCCGGGATGACCTCGACGCGGTCCCCTGTCTTGATGAACGTGACCCGCCCGTCACCGACCGAGTAACTCGTCCTTCGGTTCACTCGGTACGTGCCGCCCTGCACCTGGACCCAGGGCAGCATCCGCAGCAGCCAGCGCGAGCTGATCTCCTGCATCTGCGGCGCGGACTTGGTGGTGGTGGCCAGATTCCGCGCGGCAGAAGTGCCGAGACTCTGCTGCGGCCTGTCTTCGTCCGTACGGATTTCTTCGCCTACCGACATGGACAATGCCCTCCCGATCCCGTAATGGCGTGCGTTCGTCAGCCTTTCAGCGCGGTGAGTACGGGCGCCATTACACAAATGAGCGGGAATGGATCGGGGCGGACGGGGCACGCTGCCGTTTACCAGGCGCGATCCTTCGTACGTTCGTCCAAGGTCGGTGTCGGGGCGCGCGTCACCCGTTCGGCTCAGCCCCGGATGTGCCCGCGGCGGCCTCCTGATGCGCTCGGTGAATGAGCACCCCCGAGGGCCCGGCGGGCGCCGCCGCCACGGAGCCGGCGCAGGGGCCGCCGCTCGCGCCGCCGGGCGAGCGGGGGCCCCTGCGCTGGTTGCGCGCCGCCGAACGCGCCTTCGCGCCGGTGAGCCACGCGCCCGTGACGGTGTTCCTCGTCGTGGCCCTGTGGGCCGTCGGCCTGTTCACCGGCAGCCTCGGCGGAGGGCCCGCCGACAGGCTGCTCTCCGATGTCGGCGTGGGCGTGCCCGCGCTCGCCGAGGGCCGCTGGTGGACGCCCCTCACCTCGATCCTGTGGTGCTCCGGAATCGGCAACTACGTGGGGTCCACGCTGCTGTTGCTGCTGATCGGCCCGGCCGCCGAGATCCGTATGGGCTCCGTGCGCACCGCCGTGCTCCTCGTCGTCGGCCAGGTGCTCGGGGCGCTGCTCGGCACCGGCGCGGTCAAGGTCAGCGAGCTGGCGGGCGACGACTGGCCCACCGCGCTCGCCCAGGAGCTCACCGCGACACCGGGCATCGCGGCCTGCGCGGTGGGCGCCTTCCTGAGCTTCCGGCTGAGCGCCCTGTGGCGGCGCAGGCTCCAGCTCGCGCTGATCGTGTTCCCGCTGACGCTCGCCCTCTACGTAGGACACCTCCAGGACGTGCTGCGGTTCGCGGGCACGGTCGTGGGCCTCGCCCTGGGCGCGCTCGCGCACCGGGACGCGCGCCGGCTGCGCGTGCCCCACGCCTCGCACACCGAGGGTCGCGTCCTGGTGGCCCTCACCGTCGCGGCCTCGGCCCTCGGCCCTCTGATCGCCACCCTCTACAGGGACGCGCTCGGCCCCTTCGACGTGCTCGACCTGTACGTCTCCGGAGGGCCGGACCCCCAGGAGATCGCCGACGCCTGTGCCGGGCCCGGCCCCGACTGCGCCCGCGTGCGCGCCCAGGACCGCTTCTACGGCTCTCCGGCGATGCTCATGGGCGTCGCCATCCCCCTGCTGCTCCTCGTCCTCGCCGAAGGGCTGCGCCGCGGGCTGCGGCCCGCCTGGCGGATCGCGGTGGCCGCGCACCTGGTGTGGCTCGTCCTCATGGCGTACCTCCTGAGCGACATCACCGCGCACCCCGGCCACTACGTCCTCGAAGGGAGCGAGGCCGCCGACCGGAAGGCGGCGATGGTCCAGGCGGTGGTCGAGCAGGCGCTGCTCCCCCTGTTCGTGCTGGTGCTGCTCCTGGGGACCCGCCGACGCTTCGACCAGCGCCTCGGCCGCGCCGCCGTGACGACGCTGACCGGGGTCATCGGCGGGACGCTGCTGCTCTGCTGCGCCGCCTACGTGGGCATCGGCTACGCGGTGCGCGACCAGTTCGCCCCGGACGCCACCTTCGGGCGGCTCGTCGCGGGGCTGCCCGCGCAGTTCCTGCCGCCCAGCTACGAACCGCTGTTCTTCAGGGGCAGCTCCCCGGTGCCGGTCGGCGGCACGGCGCTGTCCCTGTACGAGTACTGCGGCGTGGTCTTCTGGGTGGTCGCCCTGGTCGCTCTTCTCGTGGCGTTCCGGCGGCCTTCGGTACGCCACGACGCGGGCGCGGCGGCACGCGCGCGTGCCCTGCTCACCACGCAGGGCGGCGGCACGTTGTCGTACCTGGCGATGTGGGACGGCAACGACTACTGGTTCACCGCCGACGGCAGGGCCGCGGTCGCCTACCGGGTGCGGTCCACGGTCGCGCTCACCACGGGTGACCCGTTCGGCGTGCCCTCCGCGCGCGGGGACGCGGTCGAGGGGTTCGCCGCCTTCTGCGACGAGCACGGCCTGACCCCGTGCTTCTACAGCGTCACCGCCGCCACCAAGGCCCGCACGGACGCGTTCGGCTGGAGCGCGGTGCAGGTCGCCGAGGACACCGTCGTACCGCTGCCGGACCTCGCGTTCACCGGCAAGAAGTGGCAGGACGTGCGCACCGCCCTGAACAAGGCCAAGAAGCAGGGCATCACCGCCGAGTGGCACGTCTTCCCCGAGGCGCCCCTGGACCTCACGGACCAGATCCGCTCGATCTCCGAGGAGTGGGTCGCCGACAAGGGGCTGCCGGAGATGGGCTTCACGCTCGGGGGCCTCGCCGAACTCGACGATCCGCACGTGCGCTGTCTCCTGGCGGTCGACGAGCGCCGCACGGTGCACGGCGTGACGAGCTGGATGCCCGTCCATGGAGCAAATGGGGCATACGATTCAGGCCAACCCGTGGGGTGGACCCTTGACTTCATGCGGAGGCGGTCGGACGGGTTCCGGGGTGTGATGGAGTTCTTGATCGCGTCCGCCGCCCTGGGGTTCCAGGAGGAAGGCGCCCAGTTCCTGAGCCTGTCGGGCGCTCCGCTCGCCCGCGCCGACGCCGCGGAACCCACTGCCGCGCTGCAACGGCTCCTCGACTGCGCGGGCCGCGCCCTGGAGCCCGTATACGGCTTCCGCTCCCTGCTCCACTTCAAAGCCAAGTTCCAGCCCGAGTACCACCCGATGTACATGTGCTACCCCGATCCCGCGGCGCTTCCGAGCATCACGCGCGCGATCGGCAAGGCATATCTGCCGCACCTGTCGGCAGCCCAAGGAGTCCGTCTGATGCGCAAGCTGACCGCGTAGGGCGGTGGGAGGGGAACTGCAAGATCCGCGCGCTCGTTGCACCACACGTACGCAGCGAGCGCACCAACCGTCAGGAGAAAGCACATGGCAGGCTTCCTGGACCGCGCAAGAGAACAGGTGCAGCAGGGGCTCAACCAGGGCAAGCAGAAGATCGACGAGGTCCAGGCCCAGCGCGCGGGCAACGACCTCCTGAAGCAGCTCGGCGCGGCGTACTACGCGGAGCGCCGCGGCAGCGGCACCCCCGACGCCACGCAGCAGGCCCTCACGGCCCTGGAGTCCCACATCGCGACCCACGGCGACGGTTTTCTGCGCGCCTGATCACCTTCCGCGTAGCGCGCCGTCCCCGTAGCTGACCGAATCAGCTCGCACAGTGGCCCGAACAGCCGTCGAACAGGTAGTTCGGGCCTCTGCTGTTCGGTACAAGCTGCGTACGAGGCGGACCGCGACGGGCGGCCGTCGCGTTCCCCGAAGGAGGCGGCCATGGCCACACCCATGTCCGCGAACAGATTCCTGGACGCGTTGCGCGACGAAGGCGTCACGGTCGTCGAAGTCGGCGACTGGCGCACGCACAACCGCAACCACAAGGGCCCCTGGGGCCCGGTGCACGGCGTGATGATCCACCACACGGTGACGTCCGGCGCCGAGAAGACCGTACGGATCTGCCGCGAGGGCTACGAGGGCCTGCCGGGGCCCCTGTGCCACGGCGTCATCACCAAGGACGGCACCGTCCACCTCGTCGGCTACGGCCGCGCCAACCACGCGGGCCTCGGCGACGACGACGTGCTGCGCGCCGTCATCGCCGAGAAGGCCCTGCCCCCGGACAACGAGGCCAACACCGACGGCAACCGCCACTTCTACGGCTTCGAGTGCGAGAACCTCGGCGACGGCGAGGACCCCTGGCCGGAGGCCCAGCTGGACGCCGTCGAAAGGGTCTCCGCGGCGATCTGCCGCCACCACGAGTGGACGGCCCGCTCCGTCATCGGACACCTGGAGTGGCAGCCCGGAAAGATAGACCCCAAGGGCTTCACGATGGACGCGATGCGGGCCCGCGTCCACGAGCGCCTGAAGTAACCCCGAGGAGAGGCAGAGGGACAATGGCGGGGTGCCGCCCACCCCGCCCGCCCTCACACCCCGGCTGCCCACACCCCTCCAGCCGGTCACCGACCCCCGCTTCGCCGCGCACGGCGTCCGCCTCCTCCTCAAGCGCGACGACCGGATCCACCCGGCCCTGCCGGGCAACAAGTACCGCAAGCTCGTCCTGAACCTGGAGCGGGCGCGGACGGCGGGCCACGGCACCCTGCTGACGTTCGGCGGCGCCTACTCCAACCATCTGCGGGCCACGGCCGCCGCGGGCCGCCTGCTCGGCTTCGCCACCGTCGGCGTCGTCCGCGGCGAGGAGCTGGCAGACCGCCCCCTCAACGCGTCACTCGCCCAGTGCGCGGCCGACGGCATGCGGCTGCACTTCGTCGACAGGTCGACGTACCGACGCAAGCACGAGCCCGCCGTCCTGGCGGCCCTCCAGCGCGCGACCGCCACACAGGAGGCGTACGTCATCCCCGAAGGCGGCAGCAACGCCCTCGCCGTGCGCGGCTGCGCGGCCCTGGGCGCGGAGCTGCGCGGGCACACGGACGTCGCGGCCGTGGCCTGCGGCACCGGCGGCACCCTCGCGGGCCTGGCGGCGGGCCTCGCCCCGGGGCAGCGCGCCCTCGGCATACCCGTCCTCAAGGGCGGCTTCCTGGGCGAGGAGATACGGCGGCTCCAGGACGCCGCCCTCGGCTCCCCCACACCCAACTGGAGCCTCGACGAGCGCTTCCACTGCGGCGGCTACGCCCGGGTCCCCGACGCCCTCACCGCCTTCGCCGACGACTTCGAGGACCGGCACGGCCTCCCCGTGGAGCGCGTCTACGTGGCCAAGCTCCTGTACGCGCTGACCGCCCTCTCCGAAGAGGGCGCCTTCGCTCCCGGGACCACGGTCACGGCCGTCGTCACCGGCACTCCGCCCGCGCTGGGCCCGGCTCACTCCTCGACCTCCCGATAGGCCGCGGCCTCCTCCAGGTCCAGCTTCCGCAGCAGCGTCCGCAACAGCTCGTCGTCGATGCGCCGCTCGTCCCGCAGCCGCACGAACACCTCGCGCTCGGCGGCGATGGCCTCGCGCGTGAGCCTGCGGTAGGTGTCGTCCGCGGTCTCGCCCGTCACGGGGTTGGGCTGGCCGAGCCGCTCCCACACGGAGTTGCGGCGCCGCTCCAGAACCGTGCGCAGACGGTCCTGGAGGGGCCCTGGGAGGCGGTTGCGCTCGTCCGCCATCAGTTCGTCCAGACGGGCCTCCGCGGCCTGTGAGGCGGCGTTCTGCGCCTGTGCCTCGGCGAGCGTCTGCGCCCGCGCGTCGGGGCCGGGCAGCCGCAGCACCCGGATCAGCCACGGCAGCGAAAGGCCCTGCACCACGAGCGTGCCGATGACGGTCGTGAAGGTCAGGAAGAGCACCAGGTTGCGGGCGGGGAAGGGCTCGCCGTCGTCCATGACGAGCGGAATGGAGAACGCGATCGCCAGCGACACGACACCTCGCATCCCGGCCCAGCTGACGACCAGCGGCCGCCGCCAGTCCGTCTCGCTCTCGCGCTCCCTGATCCGCGGCGACACGACCCGCGGCAGGTACGTCGCCGGATAGGACCACGCGAAGCGCACCACCACCACGAGGACGAAGACCCCCAGGGCGTACCAGACGGCCTGCCCCACGCTGTACTCCCCGAGGTCCCTGAGGACGATCGGGAGCTGGAGGCCGATGAGCGCGAACACCGCCGACTCCAGGAGGAAGCCGACGACCCGCCACACCGCGGCCTCCTGGAGCCGCGTCTCGAAGTCGACCTGCCAGGAGCGGTGCCCCAAGTAGAGGGCCACCACGACCACGGCGAGCACTCCGGAGGCGTGCACCTGCTCCGCGACGGCGTACGCCACGAAGGGGATGAGCAGCGACAGCGTGTTCTGCAGGAGCGCTTCCTTCAGGTGGGTGCGCAGCCAGTGGATCGGCACCATCAGAAGGAGGCCGATGGCGACGCCGCCCACCGCGGCCACCAGGAACTCCTTGATGCCGCCCGCCCAGCTCGCGCCCTCGCCGACGGCCGCCGCGAGCGCCACCTTGTAGGCGGTGATCGCGGTCGCGTCGTTCACCAGGGACTCGCCCTGGAGGATCGTGGTGATGCGCGACGGCAGCCCCACCCGCCGCGCGATCGCGGTGGCGGCGACGGCGTCCGGCGGCGCGATCACCGCCCCGAGGACGAGCGCGGCGGTCAGCGGAAGATCGGGGATCAGCAGGTACGCGAGCCAGCCGACGACGACCGTCGCGAACAGAACGTAACCGACGGACAGCAGCGCCACGGGCCGCACGTTGGCCCGCAGGTCCAGATACGAGCTCTCCAGGGCGGCCGTGTGCAACAGCGGCGGCAGCACGAGAGGCAGCACGATGTGCGGGTCGAGGTGGTAGTCCGGCACCCCGGGCAGATAGGCCGCGATCAGCCCGACGCCCACCAGGAGCAGCGGTGCGGGCACCGGGGTGCGGCGCGCCGCACCGGCTACGGCGGCGCTCGCCGCGATCAACGCCACCAGTGGCAGTACGTCCATGGCAAGGCCCTCCGCCGTCCGCTCGCCCGTCGTAACCTGGCCATCATGAACGAGTGTCCGCACGTCAGCGCGCTGCCCCACCCCGAACCCGAGCCGCTGGGCGAAACCTGCCCGGAGTGCCTCGCGGCCGGCAGCCACCCCGTACAACTGCGGCTGTGCCTGACGTGCGGGCACGTGGGGTGCTGCGACTCCTCCCCGTTCCAGCACGCGACGGCGCACTTCAAGGAGACCGGTCACCCCGTGATGCGGTCCTTCGAGCCGGGTGAAAGCTGGCGTTGGTGCTTTGTCGACGGTTCGATCGTCTGAGGCCTGGGTACGTCAACCCGACGCTCGTTCTTTCCAATTGGGCCCGCAAAACCCCTAGCCACTGTCCGTACCCGTAGGCTTACTATGAGTGACAGCAACGGGGCGGGGCCCCGGGACACGGAACTGAGCAGCGCGGTAGCGTCACCGCTGAAAGACGAGGTGCGTTACCCGAGTGACGCAGTCCGGGCCGCCGGAGAGCGGCCCCGGAGCCCCGAAAGTGCTTGTACCACCTTGGAGGTGAGGGTGTCCCAGATCGCAGGCGAGCCCGGGAATCAGGACTTCGTAGAGGTCCGCCTTCCGGCTGCGGGTGCCTACCTGTCGGTGCTGCGTACGGCCACGGCCGGCCTCGCGGCGCGCTTGGACTTCACCCTGGACGAGATCGAGGACCTCCGCATCGCGGTCGACGAGGCCTGCGCGATCCTGCTCCAGCAGGCCGTGCCCGGCTCCGTGCTCAGCTGCGTCTTCCGGCTCGTCGACGACTCGTTGGAGGTGACCGTGTCGGCCCCCACCACCGACGGCCGCGCTCCGGAGCGGGACACCTTCGCCTGGACTGTGCTCTCGGCCCTCGCGGGCAAGGTCGACTCCTCGGTCGGCGACGACAAAACCGTTTCGATCAGCCTCTACAAACAACGCGGCGCGGGACCCGGGCCGGCGTGAGGAACGGGGACGGGCCGGTGCGGGACGAAGAGCGCGGAACACCCGGCAAACACGGCACCCACGGCCTGCCCGGCCGCGGCAGGGGCGGCACGCGCCCGGTCGCGGGGCGCGGCGGTCCCGCGGAGCCGGGGCCTGCCCCCGGAGGCATCCCCGAGCAGCAGGCGAGGCCCCACCCGCAGGACCCGGAGCAGTCGGGTCCGCTGACGGTGGCCGAGAAGACAGCGATGCCGGATGAGGCAGAGCCGACCGCCGAGGACGGGCTCGACGGGCTGTCCGGCCCGGGCGGGGGGCGAAAGGACCGAGTAGGCGCCGCACGCAGGGGGTCCCCCCGGGCGTCCAGCACTGGGGGCGCGACCCCAGAAGGGCGGCGGCTGGTGACGGGCGGGACGATGAGCGAGCACGAGCAGCACAGCCGACACGATCCACAGGACCGCAGCGGCGCGCGAGCGATGTTCGTGGAACTGCGCGCGCTGACGGACGGCAGCCCGGAGTACGCGGAGCTGCGCAACCGGCTGGTCCGCATGCACCTGCCGCTCGTGGAGCACCTGGCCCGCCGCTTCCGCAACCGCGGCGAACCCCTGGACGACCTGACGCAGGTCGCCACGATCGGCCTGATCAAGTCCGTGGACCGCTTCGACCCGGACCGCGGCGTGGAGTTCTCGACGTACGCGACGCCGACGGTCGTCGGCGAGATCAAGCGCCACTTCCGCGACAAGGGCTGGGCGGTGCGCGTCCCGCGGCGGCTGCAGGAGCTGCGCCTGGCCCTGACGACGGCGACCGCCGAGCTCTCCCAGCTGCACGGCCGCTCCCCCACCGTGCACGAGCTGGCCGAGAAGCTGGCGATCTCCGAGGAGGAGGTCCTGGAGGGCCTCGAGTCGGCCAACGCGTACTCCACGCTGTCCCTGGACGTCCCGGACACGGACGACGAGTCCCCGGCCGTCGCGGACACCCTCGGCGCCGAGGACGAGGCCCTGGAGGGCGTCGAGTACCGCGAGTCCCTCAAGCCGCTCCTGGAGGACCTGCCGCCCCGGGAGAAGCGGATCCTGCTCCTGCGCTTCTTCGGCAACATGACGCAGTCGCAGATCGCCCAGGAGGTCGGCATCTCCCAGATGCACGTCTCCCGGCTACTCGCCCGCACACTGGCCCAGCTGCGGGAGAAGCTCCTCGTGGAGGAGTGACCGTCCCCGCGCGCGGCGACGCGCCGCACGCGGGGGCCACGGCCTTCCCGCCCCTGTGAGGGGTCGGGGGCTACCTGCCGTCTTGTCGGGGGCTACTTGCCGTCTTCCTGTACGGAGCCGGGCCCGCCGATGCCCAGCGCCTCGGTCGCCGCGGGGTTCACGAGGAGGACGAGCGTGGCGATCGCGATCGCCGCGAGCGCGATACCGCCGGGGATCATCGCGCTGTCCGCCTGCAGCAGCTGCCAGGCCACCGGCAGCGCCATGATCTGCGTGATGATCGCGGGGCCGCGGGCCCACCGGCGCAGCCGCAGCAGGCCGCGCGCGGCGATCAGCGGCAGCAGCGCGAGGACGATCAGCGTGACCCCGCCGGTCGTGGCCTGCCGCGGGTTGTCGGGATCGCCCGCCAGACCCATCACGAGCATGTACGCACCGCCGACGACGAGGGCGAGGCCCTCCAGCGCGGCGAGCGCCGCGGCGGCCGTCAGGCGCCCGGGACGCGGCCCTGTTTCCGGGGCTTCGGGGGTGGTCTTCGGCTCAGTGCTCACGCATCGAGGGTAGCCGCGGGCGGCGCCGACGCGGGCACCGTGGGTGAGGCCCGGGCGAGACCTCGGTCTGGGCCGGGTAAAGGCGGCTAGGTAGTCTGCTGCGCATGCGTGCTCTCCTCGTGGTCAATCCGGCGGCTACTACCACCAGTGCGCGCACGCGTGACGTACTGATCCACGCGCTGGCGAGCGAGATGAAGCTGGAAGCGGTGACTACGGAGTACCGCGGTCACGCCCGCGACCTCGGCCGGCAGGCCGCGGAGAGCGAGGACGTCGAGCTGGTCGTCGCCCTCGGCGGCGACGGCACCGTCAACGAAGTCGTCAACGGTCTCCTGCACAACGGCCCCTCTCCGGAGAACCTGCCCCGCCTGGCCGTCGTCCCCGGGGGCTCGACCAATGTGTTCGCGCGCGCCCTGGGGCTGCCGAACGACGCCGTGGAGGCGACCGGCGCCATCCTGGACGCGCTGCGTGAGGGAAGCGAACGGACGGTGAGCCTCGGCCGGGTCTCGGGCACTCCGGGGACCGAGGACGAGGCGGTTCCGGCGCGCTGGTTCACCTTCGCGGCCGGGCTCGGCTTCGACGCGGGCGTGGTCGGCCGCGTCGAACAGCACCGCGAGCGAGGCAAGAAATCGACGCACGCCCTTTACGTACGCCAGGTGGTACGCCAGCTCCTCGGCGAGAGCGACCGCCGGCACGGGGCGATCACCCTGGAGCGGGCGGGCGAGGAGCCGGTGACGGACCTCGTGATGTCCATAATCTGCAACACCTCCCCCTGGTCCTACCTGGGCAATCGCCCCCTGTACGCCTCCCCGCAGGCGTCGTTCGACACCGGTCTCGACGTCCTCGGACTGAAGCGTCTTTCGACCGCTTCGGTGGCCCGTTACGGCACCCAACTGCTGCGCTCGACCCCCGAACGGGGGCCGCACGGGAAGAACGCGGTCTCGCTGCACGACCTGACGGACTTCACCTTGCATTCGAAGGCGCCTCTGCCCCTCCAGATGGACGGCGACCACCTGGGGCTGCGGACGAGCGTGACGTTCACAGGCGTACGCCGCGCACTGCGTGTGATTGTGTGAGTGGAAGGGCCTAAAGTCCTTTCACTCGAACGTTTAGGCCAGGATCCACCCCATGGAAGTACGGCTGTGACCCAGTCGACACTAAGGAATCAAAAAAAACTTTCCGGAAGGGGTTGTATCCGCCGCCGAGGTTTGCGAATCTCTAGGTGGCGATCGGGACGGCCCGCAACACCGGCCTCTACAGACCGCCAGAACCCCTCCTCTCACCACAAGGTCCACACCAGGCAACTGGGAGTCGGCCCTTCCCGCGCGGAGGGATTCGTGAAAGCGTTCACATTCACAAGCACCCTGCATGTAAGACCCAAGGAGAGGTAGCAGCCATGGACTGGCGTCACAACGCCGTTTGCCGCGAGGAAGACCCCGAGCTGTTCTTCCCCATCGGCAACACCGGTCCTGCGCTGCTGCAGATCGAGGAAGCCAAGGCCGTCTGCCGTCGCTGCCCTGTCATTGAGCAGTGCCTGCAGTGGGCGCTCGAGTCCGGTCAGGACTCCGGCGTCTGGGGTGGCCTCAGCGAGGACGAGCGCCGCGCGATGAAGCGCCGCGCCGCCCGCAACCGGGCGCGCCAGGCCAGCGCCTGACGCCCACGCCCCACGAGCCTGAGCCCGGCGGCGCGTACAGCGCGTACGCAACCCCCGCCCCCGAGCCGCAGCCGCGCAGCACCCCCGGTGCGCATCGCAACGTGAACGAGAAGCCCCGGACCCACCCGGTCCGGGGCTTCTCGCTGTGCGCGCGGGCCGGGGTTGCCGCCGCGCGCGGTGTCGGCCGCCGCGGCGGCCGTCCTTCGGGGGCTCCGGCGCTGGGCCCCGGCGTCACTTGTCGGCGCGTACCGGAATGTCCAGGACGACGCGCGTACCGCGCTCCGGGGCGCGGACCATGTCGAACGTGCCGCCCAGTTCGCCCTCGACAAGGGTGCGGACGATTTGCAGACCGAGATTGCCCGCGCGGTGCGGATCGAAGCCTTCCGGCAGGCCGACGCCGTCGTCCTGGACGGTGATCAGCAGGCGGGCGTCCTTGGTGGTGCCGCCGCGCACCGCGGACACCTCGACGGTGCCGGTGTCACCCTCGCGGAAACCGTGCTCCAGGGCGTTCTGCAGGACCTCGGTGAGGACCATCGACAGCGGAGTGGCGACCTCGGCGTCGAGGATGCCGAAGCGGCCCGTGCGGCGGCCCGTCACCTTGCCGGGCGAGATCTCCGCGACCATCGCGAGGACGCGGTCGGCGATGTCGTCGAACTCCACGCGCTCGTCCAGGTTCTGCGAGAGCGTCTCGTGGACGATGGCGATGGAGCCCACCCGGCGGACCGCCTCTTCGAGCGCCTCGCGACCCGATACGGAGTCGATGCGGCGCGCCTGGAGGCGCAGCAGGGCCGCGACCGTCTGGAGGTTGTTCTTCACCCGGTGGTGGATCTCCCGGATGGTGGCGTCCTTGGTGATCAACTCGCGCTCGCGGCGGCGCAGTTCGGTGACGTCGCGCAGGAGCACGAGCGAACCGATGCGCGGGCCCTTGGGCTTGAGCGGGATGGCGCGCAGCTGGATCACGCCGTCGCCGCCCTCGATCTCGAACTCGCGGGGCGCCCAGCCGCTGGCGAGCTTGATCAGCGCCTCGTCCACCGGCCCCCGGGACGGGGCGAGTTCGGCGGTCGCCTTGCCGAGGTGGTGGCCCACGAGGTCGGCGGCGAGACCGAGGCGGTGGTACGCGGACAGGGCGTTCGGCGACGCGTACTGCACGATGCCGTCCGCGTCGAGCCGGATCAGACCGTCCCCCACGCGCGGGGAGGCGTCCATGTCGACCTGCTGGTCGGGGAACGGGAAGGAGCCCGCCGCGATCATCTGCGCCAGGTCGGAGGCCGACTGGAGGTAGGTGAGCTCCAGGCGTGAAGGGGTGCGCACCGTCAGCAGGTTGGTGTTGCGGGCGATGACCCCGAGGACGCGTCCTTCCCGGCGCACGGGGATGGACTCGACCCGTACGGGGACCTCCTCGCGCCACTCCGGGTCGCCCTCGCGCACGATGCGGCCCTCGTCGAGGGCGGCGTCCAGGAGCGGGCGGCGGCCGCGCGGGACGAGGTGGCCGACCATGTCGTCCTGGTAGGAGGTGGGGCCGGTGTTGGGCCGCATCTGCGCCACGGAGACATAGCGGGTGCCGTCGCGCGTGGGGACCCACAGGACGAGGTCGGCGAAGGACAGGTCGGAGAGCAGCTGCCACTCCGAGACCAGCAGGTGCAGCCACTCGAGGTCGGAGTCGCCGAGGGCTGTGTGCTGACGTACGAGGTCGTTCATGGAGGGCACGTGTGCGAGCGTACCTGGCGGCCCGGGCGGGGCCCGGGGTCCGCTCCCCCGCGCGGGGGCGGCGGGCGCCCCGACGGGCCGCGGCGCCAGGGCGGGACCCTCAACCCGTCCCCAACACCGCAGCCCTTTGGTGCATCGACAGCCGGACTGTGCGGTATCGGCCGCCGATTCGGGAGAAGCCGACGCGGTCAGGGCAGAGAGCGCCGGATCCTCGGTCCGCTCTCCTGTGCGGGGAGGGCGGGGCTTATACCCGCATTGTGGACTAGACCATTCTCGTCTGTCTACGTACGGGGAGATGTTTGTCGCGGTGCCGTGCGCGGGGGCCCGGGACACGCCGTCGCGGCCTGCGGAACCCGACGGCCCAGGAGAGGTGGACCCGTCGGCCCAGCAGGCGGGGCCCGACGGCTCGGTGCGGGGAGGCCGACGGCTCAACGCGCGAAGGCCGACGGCCCGGCGCGTGAAGACCGACAGCTCAGTGCGCGGCGGCCACCGGCTCGGGCGCCGGCCAGGCCCGCATCGCCAGCTCCGCGACGGCCTCCAGCTCCTCGCGGGTGGCGCCGTCCCTCGACTGCTGGGACAGGCCCTGCAGGACGGCGCCCACATAGCGGGCGAGCGCCGCCGTGTCCGTGCCCCGGGGCAGCTCGCCGCTCGCCACGGCCGCCTTGATGCGGTCCTCGAACGAGGCCACGTTCGCGTTGCGCTGGTCGCGCAGGGTCTGCTCGACCTCGGGCGTCGCGCAGTTGACCGCGGCGTGGATGACGAGGCAGCCGTGCGGATGCGTCGGGTCCGTGTACTCCGCGGCCGCCTCGCGCAGCATGCGCTCGACGCCCGCGCGGACGGTCGGCTCCTCGTCCAGGGCGCGGGCGCCGAAGGCTCCGTACGAGACGGCGTAGCGCTGGAGGACCTCGGCGAACAGGGTCCGCTTGTCGCCGAAGGCCGCGTACAGGCTGGGCGCGCCGATGCCGAGCTCGCGGGTGAGGTCGGACACGGACGTCGTCTCGTACCCCTGCTCCCAGAACGTGCGCAGGGCCTTCTCCAGGGCCGTCTCACGGTCGAAGGAGCGGGGCCTGCCTCGCTGTTTCGTCGCCATGGGAAAAATTCTATAGCGGGCGCTAGAAAAGAGGGAGGGAGATCGGGTACGGTCTTTGTGTAGCGACCGCTAGAGAAAGAGGGGGGCGCCTGGTCATGGGTGCGCTGAAGGGGAATGAGACGGGGACGGCTCTCGGGGAGACGGCGCCGGGGGCGAGCGCTCCGGCGGCCGGACCGGCGGCGGGGCGGCTCGCGGGGAGGACCGCGCTCGTCACGGGCGGCAGCCGGGGCATCGGGCGGGGGATCGCCGAGCGGCTCGGCCGGGACGGCGCCCGCGTCGCGGTGCACTACGGCAGCAACGCGGCGGCCGCGAAGGAGACGGTGGCGGCGATCGAGCGGGCGGGCGGCTCGGCGTTCGCGATCGGCGCGCATCTGGGGACGCCGGGAGACGCACAGGCGCTGTGGTCGGCGTTCGACGCCCACGCGGACGGCCTCGACATCCTGGTGAACAACGCGGGGATCGGCACGTCACACCCCTTCGCGGACACCGACGAGGCGGAGTTCGACCGGCTCTTCGCGGTGAACGCCAAGGCGCCGTACTTCATCACGCAGCTCGGCGCGGAGCGCCTGCGCGACGGCGGCCGGATCATCAACATCTCGTCCGGCGTCTCCCGCGCCGCCGTCATGCCGGACATCATGACGTACGCGATGACGAAGGGCGCCCTGGACGTCTTCACCCGGAATCTGTCGAAGGTCCTCGGCCCCCGGGGCATCACGGTGAACTCGGTCGCCCCGGGGGTGGTGGACACGGACATCAACGCCGCCTGGCTGCGCGGCGAGGAGAACAAGGAGGCGTGGGCGGGCGCGGCGGCGCTGTCCGCCCTCGGCAAGGTCGGCACCGTGGAGGACATAGCCGACGTGGTCGCCTTCCTCGCCTCGCCGGACGGCCGCTGGGTGACGGGCCAGTGGCTCGACGCCACGGGGGGCTCGCTGGCCTGAGCGGTCCCGGCCCCGGCTCCCGCCTTCGACCCCGGCCCCCGGCGGGGCCTCGGCCGGTCAGCGGGTCTCCGTCACCTTCGCCAGCGCCCTGGGCGCGTCGGGATCCTGGCCGCGCGCGATGGTGACCTCGTAGGCGAGGAGTTGCAGGGGGATGATCTCCAGGATCGGCTGAAGCTCCTCGGCCACGTCCTCCGTCGGGAGTACGAATCCGGCGGACGCCTGCTCGACCTGGGCCTTGGGGCCGATGACCACCAGGTCGGCACCGCGGCCGCGCAGCCGGTCGAGGACGGGCTGGAGCGCCTCCCCTCCCCTGCCGTCGGTCACCACCGCGATGACGGGCGAGATGTTGTCGACCATGGCGAGAGGGCCGTGCAGGAGGTCGGCGCCGGAGTAGGCGAGGGCGGGGATGTAGCTGGTCTCCATCAGCTTCAGGGCGGCTTCCTTGGCGGTGGGGTAGCCGTAGCCGCGAGAGGTGATCACCATGCGTTCGGCGAAGCGGTAGCGCGCGGCGAGGGCGCGGATCTCCTCCTGCCGCGCCAGGAGGTCCGCGGCGAGGCCGGGCAGGGCACCGGCCTGAGCGCCGTCGCTCCCGCGCAGGCCCTCGACGAAGAGGTACAGGGCGAGCAGGGACGCCGTGTAGGTCTTCGTCGCCGGGAGGGCCTTCTCCGGGCCCGCGAGGATGTCGATGTGGTGCTCGGAGACGGCCGCGAGGGGCGAGTCCGGGTTGTTGGTGACGGCGAGGGTGACGGCACCGGCCTCGCGGGCGGCCTGGGTGGAGGCCACCAGGTCCGGGGAGCCGCCCGACTGGCTCACGGTGATGACGAGGACGTCCCGGAGGTCGGGCGTGGCGCTGTAGGCCGTGGTCGTGGACATGGAGGTCAGCCCGCAGGGCAGGCCGAGGCGGACTTCGAGGAGGTACTTGGCGTAGAGCGCGGCGTGGTCGGAGGTGCCGCGGGCTGTGAGCAGCACGAAGCGGGGGCGCTTCGCCGCGACCTCTTCGGCGGTCCGGCGGATCCCGGGAGCGCCGACGTCGAGGATGCGCCGCAGCACGTCGGGCTGCTCGGCCATCTCCCGGGACATGATGCGGCCCGGCTGCTCGCTGTACGGGGAGGAGGGGGTCACGGTCATGCGTACCACTCTGCTCGCTCCCGGCCGTGAGCGCTCCTTGTTCAGGGGGCTCGGACACGGGGCCCTGGGGCCGGGCGGGCCTCGATGGGCTCAGGACGCGGCACCCTCAGCCCAGGCAGGCTTCAGGGTCGCCGCCCTCAGCTCCGGGGGGCACCGGACCGCCGCCCCGGCTCCGGCGGGCTTCAGGGGCGCTGCCCTCAGCTCGGGAGGGTCAAGGCTGCCGCCCAGGCAGGCTTCGCCCCGCCCGCCCCGCCGCAAGCGTCCCGTCCTCGCCCCGGGGCGCCCCCGCAGGTGTGCCCGGTTCGCCGGGCGTGGTGGGTGGGGAGCCGGAAGCATGGGTGTGAGAGGGCTGCGCTCCCTGGGGGCAGCTCTGCTAGATTGGTCTATACCACACCGTCCCCCTTCTCCAGATCGGCAGGCCCAGCGTGGAAGTTGTCATCGTCCCGGACGCCAAGGCAGGCGGCGAGCTCATCGCGGAGGCCATGGCCGCCCTGGTGCGCCGCAAGCCTGACGCCCTGCTCGGTGTCGCCACCGGCTCGACCCCGCTGCCCATCTACGAGGCCCTGGCCGCCAAGGTCCGCGGCGGTGCCGTGGATGTGGCGCGGGCGCGGATCTGCCAGCTCGACGAGTACGTCGGGCTTCCGGTCGGGCACCCGGAGTCGTACCGCTCGGTGGTGCTCCGGGAGGTCGTCGAGCCGCTCGGACTGAGCGAGTCGGCCTTCATGGGTCCTGACGGCAGCGCCGAGGACGTCCAGGGCGCCTGCGAGGCGTACGACCGCGCGCTCGCCGAGGCGGGCGGGGTGGACCTCCAGCTGCTCGGGATCGGCACGGACGGGCACATCGGGTTCAACGAGCCCTGCTCGTCGCTGGCCTCGCGGACGCGGATCAAGACCCTGACCGAGCAGACCCGCGTGGACAACGCGCGGTTCTTCGACGGGGACATCGACCAGGTCCCGCACCACGTCATCACGCAGGGCATCGGCACGATCCTGGAGGCGCGGCACCTGGTGCTGCTCGCGACGGGCGAGGGCAAGGCGGACGCCGTGGCGGCCACGGTCGAGGGGCCGGTGGCATCCCTCGTGCCCGCGTCGGCGCTCCAGCTGCACCCGCACGCGACGGTCGTGGTGGACGAGGCCGCGGCGTCCAAGCTGAAGCTGGCGGAGTACTTCCGGCACACCTACGCCAACAAGCCCGCGTGGCAGGGGCTCTAGGCCTCGGACCCGGGTACGCGCAAGGCGCCGGCCGCCCCACTCGGTGGGGCGGCCGGCGCCTTCGTCTCTGGCGGCCCTCGGCCTCCGTGCTACGCGCCGGTGATCGTCTCCGCTGCCGCGATGCCGCAGACGCGGGCCGCGCCGTGGGTGGCGATGTGCAGGGCGCCGGTGGGCTTGGCCTGCGGGACGCCCATCTCGACCACGACGGTGTCGGGGCGGGCGGCGAGCAGGTGGTCCACGGCGGCCGTCATCCAGGGGTGGCGGTGGGCGTCGCGGACGACGGCGACGATGCGCCGGTCCCCCGCGGCGGCCAGGGCCTCGCGGCCCGCGTCGGCGCCGGTGAAGGAGCCGGTCTCGGTGCCGGGCAGACGGCGGCCGAGTTCGGCGGCGACGCCCCACGGGGTCTCGTCGCCGACCGCGATGTTGGCCACCGGCGTGAAGGCGGCGACGTAGGGGGCGCTGGTCAGCGGACCGGCGTAGGTCTCGCTGTGGGTGACCGTCAGGGCGCGGCGGGCCGCGCGCAGGCCGATCTCGGTGTCGGGCACGCCCCCCGAACGCCCGGCCGCGCCCGACACCGAGGTCCAGTGCGCGAGCGCCCGGACCCGGGCGGCCGCGTCGGCGAGCCGCTCCTCGGGCAGCTCGCCCGCGCGCACGGCCGCCACGAGGGCGTCGCGCAGACGGCGTACGGTCAGCTCGTCGTGGAGGCCGCCGCCGACGCAGATGGCGTCGCAGCCGGCGGCGATGGCGAGGACGGTGCCGCGTTCGATGCCGTACGTCGAGGAGATGGCCTGCATCTCGATGCCGTCGGTGACGATGAGGCCGTCGAAGCCGAGCTCGCCGCGGAGCAGGTCGGTGAGGATGCGCCGGGAGAGCGTCGCCGGGTACGCGGCGTCGAGCGCCGGGACGCTGATGTGGGCGCTCATCACGGCCTGCGTGCCCGCGGCGATGGCGGCCCGGAAGGGGGCGAGTTCGCGGGCGCCCAGGACGTCCGCGTCGACGCCGATGTGCGGCACGGCGTGGTGCGAGTCGACGGCGGTGTCGCCGTGGCCCGGGAAGTGCTTGGCGCAGGCGGCGACGCCGGAGGACTGCAGGCCCTCGATGTACGCGGCGGTGTGCCGGGCCACCAGATCGGGGTCCGCGCCGAAGGAGCGTACGCCGATGACCGGGTTGTCCGGGTCGGAGTTGACGTCCGCGGACGGCGCCCAGTTGAAGGTGACGCCGCACTCGGCGAGGCGGCGGCCCAGCTCGGCGGCGACGCCACGGGTGAGCGCGGTGTCGTCCACCGCCCCGAGGGCGTGGTTGCCGGGGAAGGACGAGCCGGTGCGCACCTCGAGGCGGGTGACGTCCCCGCTCTCCTCGTCGATGGCGACGATGAGGTCCTCGCGCTCGGCGCGCAGCTGCGCGGTGAGCGCGGCCACCTGCTCGGGCGTCTCGACGTTGCGGCCGAACAGGCCCACGGCGGCCAGGCCCTCGCCGATGTGGCGGAGCAGCCAGTCGGGGGCGGTGGTGCCGCCGAAGCCGGGCTGGAGGACGGTGAGGGCGTCACGCGTCAGGGCGTCCGGCGTGGATGCGGTAGAGCTCATGAGTGTGCGTTATCCCTTCACGGCACCGTCGGTCAGACCGGCGACGGCGCGCCGCTGGAGGAAGACGAAGAGGAGCAGGATCGGGATGGCGAAGATCGAGGACGCGGCCATGGTGGCACCCCAGTCGTCGCCGTAGACGGTCTGGAAGCTCGACAGCCACGTCGGGAGCGTCTTCGACTCCGGGTCCTTGTTGACGAGGAGGGCGATGGGGAACTCGTTCCAGGCGGTGATGAAGCCGAAGAGCGAGGTGGACATCAGGCCGGGGGCGAGCAGCGGCAGGATGACGCGGCGGAACGCCTGCATACGGGTGCAGCCGTCGACCATCGCGGACTCCTCCAGCTCCTTGGGCACGGCGGCGACGAAGCCGCGCAGCGTGAGGATCGTGAAGGGCAGGATCATCACCATGTAGAAGAGCGTCAGCGGCACCAGGCTGTTCAGCATCTCGGCGTCGCGCACGATCATGTAGATCGAGATGACCATGACTTCCCAGGGCGCCATCTGGGCCAGCATGAAGCCGATGATGAAGCCCCGGCGGCCCTTGAACCGCATGCGGGCGAGCGCGAAGGCCGACAGCAGGGCGATGGCGAGGGAGAAGACGACCGCGAGGACGGTGACGGTCACCGAGTTCCTGACCATCTGCCAGAAGTGGTCGGCGTCGACGGCCGTCTTGAAGTGCTCGACGGTGAAGTCGAAGGGGATCCAGACCGGGTCCTCGCTGATGATGTCGCCGGTCGGCTTGAAGGCCGTGGCGAACATCCAGTAGACGGGGAAGACCAGGCCGATGAAGAGGACGACGGCGACGACGTTGGGCCAGGTGCGGCCGAACCAGGAGCGCTTCACGCGTCCTCCTCTTGCTTGAGCACGATGCGCAGGTGGTACGCGGTCAGGAAGAGCATGATGATGATGGTCAGCATGGCGATGGCGGAGCCCATGCCGTAGTGCTGGTTGCCCGAGCCCTCGATGTAGGCGTACACGGGCAGGATCTCCGTGAGCCGGTCGGGGCCGCCCTTGTTGATGGCGTAGACCTGGACGAGGGCCTTGAAGACCCAGATGACCTCGAGGAAGGTCGTGGCGTAGAGGAAGGGCCGCAGGAACGGCAGGGTCACCGAGGTGAACTGCTTCCAGGCGCCCGCGCCGTCGAGCGACGCGGCCTCGTAGAGCTCCTTGGGGATGGTCGTGGTGGCGGCGTACAGGTTGATCGCCACGAAGGGGATCGACATCCACACGATCAGCGTGATGATCACGAAGAAGGTGGAGTACTGGCCGCCGAACCAGTCGTAGTCGGCCATGGAGCTGAAGCCGATCTTGGCGAGCACCCAGTTGACGACGCCGAAGCGCTGCGCGAACAGCCACTGGTAGACCGTGGTGCCCGCGACGACGGGCATGGCCCAGGCGAGGACGAGGCCGAACAGGAGCAGCCGTCGCATCTTGGTGCCGAGCTTGGCGAGCAGCAGTCCGATGAGGGTGCCGAGCGCCATGATGAGGACGACGTTGATGGCGGTGAAGACGATCGACCGCCCGGTGACGCGCCAGAAGTCCTCGCTCTTGAGGACCTCCTTGTAGTTGTCGATGCCGTTCCACTCGGTGAGATGCAGGATGACCTGTCTCATGTTGAGGTTCTGGAACGACAGGATCCCGTTGTTCACCAGCGGCCAGCCGAGGAACAGCAGGGTCGCCACGAGCGCGGGAAGCAGCAGCAGATAGGGCGCGAGGGCCCCGGCCCTGGCCCGGGGCGTGCGCGGGGCCCCGCTGCGCCCGCCGCCCGACTTCACTACCTCCGGCGGGCCGGAGGGCGGCCGTTCGGTCTGTACGGTCATGCTCGCCATCTCTCTCATCGGCACGTCACACAGGAATGCGCCGGGGGCGGCGAGGTGGGGGTCGCGGGCACGACCCTGGTGTCACCGCCCCCGGCGGGGCGCTTCCTTACTGCTTCTGCGACAGGCGCTTGTTGAACTCGCCCTCGACCTTCTTGGCGGCGTCGGCGGGCGATTCGCCGTTCATGACCGCGGTCAGGTAGCTCTTGATCGGGTTGGGCTCGTTCTCCACGGCGGCCCACTCCGGGATCAGCGGGGTGATGCCACCGCCGGCGGCGGCCGGGGCCATGGCCTCGGCGGCCGGGTTGCCCTTGAGGTTGGACTCCAGGGCCTGCTTGTTCGGGATCACGCCGCCTTCCTTGGCGAGCGCGCCCTCGAACTTGTCGGACAGGGCGATCTTCAGGAACTCCTTGGCGAGCTCCTGCTTCTTGCTGGTGGCGGCGACGGCGAGGTTGGAGCCGCCGAGGAAGACGCCCTCGGGCTTGTCGGCCGCGGCGCCGGGGATCGTGAAGTAGCCGATGTCCTTCTCGATCTTCTTGTTGGCCTTGATGGCCGTGGCGGCCTCCCAGCTCATGCCGATGAAGGCGCCGGTCTTGCCCTTGGCGAAGACCTCGGCCTGCTGCGGGGTGGCCTCGTCCTTGTTCTTCGGCGCCTTGGACAGGGCCTGGAACTTCTTGTAGGTCTCCGCGGCCTTGGCGACCTTCGGGTCGGCCAGGTTGGAGACGTACTTGTCGCCGTCCTTCTTGACCAGCTCGCCGCCCTCGCCGATGACGAGGCCCACGAAGTGGTACCAGTTCTGGCCCGGCAGGTAGATCGGCTCCGCGTCGGTCTTGTCGCCGATCTTCTTCAGGTCGGCGTAGAACTCGTCACGGGTCTTGGGCGTCTTCTTGATGCCCGCGTCGGCCCAGACCTTCTTGTTGTAGAGCACGACGCGGTTCAGGACGAACCACGGGGCGGCGTACTGCTTGCCGTCGACGACCGTGGACTTGTTGATCGAATCGGTCCAGTCGGCGCCGAGGGACTCCTTGAGGTCACTCAGGTCGGCGAGGCCGCCGGACTTGGCGTAGGCGGCCGTCTGGGTGTTGCCGATCTCGAAGACGTCCGGCGGGTTCTCCTCGGAGAGGGCGGCGGTCAGCTTCTGCTGGATGCCGTTCCAGTCCTGGACCTCGAGCTTGAGCTTCGCGCCGGTCTTCTTCTCGAAGGCCGCCTTGACGTCCTTGGTCCAGGTGTCCGGCGTCGAGCCGTCCATGGCCCAGAGCGTCAGCGTCTCGCCCTTGAAGCCGTCCGCCCCGGACTTCTTGTCGTCGTCGCTGTCGCCACCACAGGCCGCGATCGAGACCAACATGCCCGCGACACCGATAGCCGCTATGAGCTTGCGCTTCACGTCATCCTCCTTTGGATGCCACCCAGCCAACCCCCCACCCGCAGCGACCAAGAGGACCGAAAGACTGCCCGTGGGACTGGACCTGGTCTTTAATGGTGTAGACCAGTACGGGGGAGCTTGGCCTAGACCTTTTGGGGTGTCAAGGGTGTATAAGAAGGGCAGTCGGCTCCGTTATCGGACCGACACCTGAGCGCCACGGCTCACCCCCACGGCTTCGCTCGAACAGGGGTGACCCCCCTGGCCCGGACCGTGCCACGATGTGAGCCGCGACAGACGGAGGAGCCGGTGACGGCAGCAGCACAGGAGCCGGTGAGAGCAGCGCAGGAACGGGGAAGGCGGAGCATGGGCACAGAGGCGGGCAGTACCCGGTCCGAGGTCGGCACCTCGGCGACGGCATCCGCGAGCACGGCCGCCCCGGTGGCGGGCGACGGCTCCGGCCCCGGCAAGCCCGTGCGCCCGGCCCGCGTACCCAAGTACTACCGCCTCAAGCGGCACTTGCTGGACATGACCGAGACCCTGCCGCCGGGCACCCCGGTGCCGCCCGAGCGCACGCTCGCCGCCGAGTTCGACACCTCGCGCACGACGGTGCGCCAGGCCCTGCAGGAGCTGGTCGTCGAGGGGCGCCTGGAGCGCATCCAGGGCAAGGGCACGTTCGTGGCCAAGCCGAAGGTGTCGCAGGCGCTCCAACTCACCTCGTACACCGAGGACATGAAGGCCCAGGGCCTGGAGCCGACCTCCCAGCTCCTGGACATCGGGTACATCACCGCCGACGACACCCTCGCCGGCCTCCTGGACATCGCCGCGGGCGGGCGCGTCCTGCGCATCGAGCGCCTGCGGCTCGCCAGCGGCGAGCCGATGGCCATCGAGACCACGCACCTGTCCGCGAAGCGCTTCCCCGCGCTCAGACGCTCGCTGGTGAAGTACACCTCGCTCTACACGGCGCTCGCCGAGGTCTACGACGTGCACCTCGCCGAGGCCGAGGAGACCATCGAGACCTCCCTCGCGACCCCGCGCGAGGCGGGCCTGCTCGGCACCGACGTGGGCCTGCCGATGCTGATGCTGTCGCGGCACTCCGTGGACGGCGGCGGGCAGCCGGTGGAGTGGGTGCGCTCGGTGTACCGGGGCGACCGGTACAAGTTCGTGGCCCGGCTCAAGCGACCGCAGGACTGAGACCACCAGGACCGGCACCGCCGCGGTGCCGCCGTCGCGCGCCGGCGCCCGGCGGCACCGGCACCACCGGGCCGGGGCACGGGAGCGAGGCGCGCCCGGCCGTCACGCCCCGCGCCCGGGCGACACCGCGATTCGCCCCGACCGCCACTCCCCGGGCCCCGACTGCCACTCCCCGGGCCCCGCCCGCCATGCCCCGGACCCCGCCCGTCACGCCCCGGGCCCCGGCCCGCACCGCGTTTCACCCTGTCCGCCCCATGGCGCAGATCACCTTCCTGCCCTACCGTCCTCCCGTCACCGCAGACACGCGACCGGGAGGACGGCCCGTGCGCACAGCGACCCCCAAGACCCTAGTCATCTGGAGCCTCGTCGCGCTGGTCGGCGCCGCGGGCTGGACCGTGCTCGCGCTCTCCCGGGACGAGGAGGTGTCCGCCGCCTGGATGGTGGCCGCCGCCCTCGGCTCGTACGCCATCGCCTACCGCTTCTACGCGAAGTTCATCGCGCACAAGGTCCTGCGCGTCGACAAGCGCAGGGCCACGCCCGCCGAGCGGCTCGACAACGGCATCGACTTCCACCCGACCGACCGGCGCGTACTGCTCGGCCACCACTTCGCGGCGATCGCGGGCGCGGGGCCCCTGGTGGGGCCCGTGCTCGCCGCCCAGATGGGGTATTTGCCCGGCACCATCTGGATCATCGCGGGGGTGATCTTCGCGGGGGCCGTGCAGGACATGGTGGTCCTGTTCTTCTCCACCCGCCGCGACGGCAAGTCCCTCGGTCAGATGGCGCGGGACGAGATCGGCCCGTTCGGCGGGGCCGCGGCGCTGCTCGCCACCTTCGCCATCATGATCATCCTCCTTGGCGTGCTCGCGCTCGTGATCGTGAACGCCCTCGCCGACTCGCCCTGGGGCACCTTCTCGATCGCGATGACGATCCCGATCGCCCTGTTCATGGGCTTCTACCTGCGGATCCTGCGCCCGGGCCGGGTCAGCGAGGTCTCGTTCATCGGCATCGGCCTGCTGCTGCTCGCGCTGGTCGCGGGCCGCTGGGTGGCGGAGTCCTCCTGGGCGGAGGCCTTCACGCTCGCCCCCTCGACGCTGGTCATCTGGCTGGTGGCGTACGGCTTCATCGCCTCGATCCTGCCGGTGTGGATGCTGCTCGCGCCGCGCGACTACCTGTCCACGTTCATGAAGATCGGCACGATCGTGCTGCTCGCGCTCGGTGTGGTCCTCACCCTGCCGACGCTGAAGATGGACCCGGTCACCGACTTCGCCTCGCGCGGCGACGGGCCGGTCTTCGCGGGCTCGCTCTTCCCGTTCGTGTTCATCACGATCGCGTGCGGCGCGCTCTCCGGCTTCCACGCCCTGATCTCCTCCGGCACGACGCCGAAGATGATCCAGAAGGAGACCCAGGTCCGGATGATCGGCTACGGCTCCATGCTGATGGAGTCGTCCGTGGCGGTCATGGCCCTGGTCGCGGCGAGCATCATCGACCCGGGCCTGTACTTCGCGATGAACGCGCCCGCGGGCGTGGTCGGCGACACCGTCCAGGAGGCGTCCCGGGCGGTCGCGAACTTCGGGTACACCATCTCCCCCGAGGACCTCGCGCGGGCCGCCGAGAACGTCGAGGAGAGCTCGCTGCTCTCGCGCACGGGCGGCGCGCCGACCCTGGCGATCGGCGTCTCGGAGATCTTCTCCAAGGTCACCGGGGACTCGCTGCGGGCGTTCTGGTACCACTTCGCGATCATGTTTGAGGCCCTTTTCATCCTCACCGCGCTCGACGCGGGCACGCGCGTGGGCCGGTTCATGCTCCAGGACATGCTGGGCAACGTCTATAAACCCTTCAAGAACGTGAGCTGGAAGCCGGGCCTGGTGCTGACCAGCGCGGTCGTGACCGGCCTGTGGGGCTACTTCCTCTGGGTCGGCGTGCACGAGCCGCTCGGCGGCATCAACCAGCTCTTCCCGATCTTCGGCATCGCCAACCAGCTGCTCGCCGCCGTGGCCCTCGCCGTGTGCACCACGCTCCTGGTGAAGTCCGGACGGCTCAAGTGGGCCTGGATCACCGGGGTCCCCCTGGTCTGGGACGCGACGGTGACGCTCACGGCGAGCTGGCAGAAGGTGTTCTCCAACGACCCGCGCGTGGGCTTCTTCAAGCAGCGCTCGGTCTACCGGGACGCCATCGACGACGGCAAGGTCCTGCCGCCCGCCAAGACCATGGACGACATGCACACCGTCGTCACCAACTCCACGGTGGACGGCGTCCTTTCGGCGGCCCTCGCGGTCCTCGTCGTGATCGTGCTCGTGGACGCGGCCCGCGTCTGCGTCCGGCACGTCCGCGACCCGCTGTCCTCGCGCCTGAGCGAGGCGCCGTTCGTGGAGTCGAGGACCGTCGCGCCCGCCGGGCTCGTCGCCACGAAGGAGGAGAAGGCGGAGCTGGTGGCCTACGAACGCGCGCAGGCGGGCCCCTCGTGACCGGCCCGCTGCGCCGCGCGCTGCGCGCCGTCCGCTGGTACGTACGGGAGTTGACGGACGAGTCCGCGTACGAGCGGTACGTGGCGCACGTGCGCAAGGAGCATCCGGCCGCGGCCGTGCCGACCCGGAGGGCGTTCGAGCGTATGCGGACGGACCGCCAGGAGTCGGACCCGCGGCAGGGCTTCCGCTGCTGCTGAGGGCGCTGAAGACCCCTCTGTGGCCCGTCCGTTATACGGACAGGGGTTCCGTAGGCCAAGACCGTCGCTTAGATTTCCCGCACGTTAAACACGGGATAAGTGAGCGAACGGAGCCGCGGTATGCCAGATGTGCCTGAAGTGCCGGTTGCGCCTGAAGTGAGACAGCCGGTGGTCACACCGGTCCGTGTGGTCGTCGCCCTCTGTCTCGCGGCGCCCTTCGTGGCCATGCTCTGGGTGAGCTCCTACGCGAAGGCCGACCCGGCCTTCATCGGCATCCCGTTCTTCTACTGGTACCAGATGCTGTGGGTGCTGATCTCGACCGCGCTCACGATGATCGCCTATCAGCTGTGGCAGCGCGACATGCGCGCCCGCAAGGCCGCCCGCGGCCAGGGGGGTGCGCGGTCATGAACGACGGCGTGAACGGCGTCGCGCTCGCCGTCTTCATCTTCTTCTTCCTCGCGGTCACCGTCATGGGCTTCCTCGCCGCCCGCTGGCGCCGGGCCGAGAGCGACAGCCTCGACGAATGGGGTCTCGGCGGCCGGTCGTTCGGCACCTGGGTGACGTGGTTCCTGCTCGGCGGCGACCTCTACACGGCGTACACCTTCGTGGCCGTGCCCGCGGCGATCTACGCGGCGGGCGCCGCCGGGTTCTTCGCGGTGCCGTACACCATCCTCGTCTATCCGCTGATCTTCACCTTCCTGCCCCGGCTCTGGTCGGTCTCGCACAAGCACGGCTATGTGACCACGTCCGACTTCGTGCGCGGGCGCTTCGGCTCCAAGGGCCTCTCGCTCGCGGTGGCCGTCACCGGCATCCTCGCGACGATGCCCTACATCGCGCTCCAACTCGTCGGCATCCAGGCCGTCCTGGACGTGATGGGCGTCGGCGGCGGCGACGACACCAACTGGTTCGTCAAGGACCTGCCGCTGCTCATCGCCTTCGGCGTGCTCGCCGCGTACACCTACTCCTCGGGCCTGAGGGCCCCGGCGCTGATCGCGTTCGTGAAGGACACCCTGATCTACATCGTGATCGTGGTGGCCATCATCTACATCCCGATCAAACTCGGCGGGTTCGACGACGTCTTCCACGCGGCGAGCGAGAAGTTCTCGGCGACCAACGAGGCGACCGGCAAGCCCGTCGGCGCGCTCGTGCCCGGCGACGCGGGGACCTGGACGTACGCGACCCTGGCGCTCGGCTCGGCGCTCGCGCTCTTCATGTACCCGCACTCGATCACCGCGACGCTGTCCTCGCGCAGCCGGGACGTGATCCGCCGCAACACCACCATCCTGCCGCTGTACTCGCTGATGCTGGGCCTGCTCGCGCTGCTCGGGTTCATGGCGATCGCGGCCGGGGTGAAGGTCGACAACGGGCAGCTGGCGATTCCGCAGCTGTTCGAGGACATGTTCCCCGACTGGTTCACCGGCGTGGCCTTCGCGGCCATCGGCATCGGCGCGCTCGTGCCCGCCGCCATCATGTCCATCGCGGCCGCGAACCTCTTCACGCGCAACATCTACAAGGACTTCCTCAAGCCGGACGCGACGCCCGAGCAGGAGACCAAGGTCTCCAAGCTGGTCTCGCTCCTGGTGAAGGTGGGCGCCCTCGCCTTCGTGCTCACCATGGACAAGACCGTCGCCATCAACTTCCAGCTCCTGGGCGGCATCTGGATCCTGCAGACCATGCCCGCGCTCGTCGGCGGCCTGTTCACGCGGTGGTTCCACCGGTGGGCGCTGCTCGCCGGGTGGGCGGCCGGCATGATCTACGGCACGGTGGCCGCCTACGGCGTCGCCTCGCCGACGCAGGCGCACTTCGGCGGGTCCTCCAAGGAGATCCCCGGCATCGGTGAGATCGGCTACATCGGCCTGACGGCGTTCGTCCTGAACGTGGTCGTGACGGTCGTCCTCACCTTCGTCCTGAAGGCGTTCAAGGCCCCCGAGGGCGTCGACGAGACCTCCCCCGAGGACTACACGGCGGACGCCGGTGACAAGGGCGTGGCCGTCGAGCTGCCCAAGGTGGGGGCGGGCCACTGAGCCGAGGCGGCACGGACCGACAGGGCCGGGCGGGGCACGGCGGCGGACGCATGCGAAAGGATGTGCGCATGAGACGTTCCCGCCGCCTCCTCCCGGCCCTGCTCCTCGCCCCCCTCGCCCTCACCGGCTGCGGTTCGGACAGCCTCGACAGCGCGGCGCCGCCGGACCGCGCCGAGCTGAAGGCCCGCGCCGAGGCGGCGCAGACCGTCGTGGAGCACGTCTACGTGACGGAGGCCGACGGCTTCGAGCTGGCCCGGCAGTCGGTGGGCGTGATCGGCGACTACGGCTTCCAGTCCACCTACGTACGGGACGAGGGCGGCGCGCAGCTCACGCTCTCCGTCGACCGGGGCACCGTCACCGACGGGAACTGCCGCACGGTCCCGCCCGCCGCCACGCGCTGCGAGAAGGACGGCAAGGGCTGGTACCGCCGCACGGGCTCCCGGCACGAGTACGTCCGCTCGGAGAACGGGCTGCGCATCCAGCTCGCCGCCGACCGCGGCGCGGTGAGCCGCGCGGTGCTGCGCGCCGCCGCCGAGACCGCCCACCGCGCCGACGACCGCGAACTCGACGCGACCCTGCCCGAGACGGCCGACCCCGAGGGCCTGCCCACGGACGGCGGCGACACGGGCCGCCCCGCGGAGCGCGGCGACCTGCCGCCGAACGGCGACGGCGCCCCGCAGGACCCCCCGGGCGCGGGCGGCTGACCGACCGGCACCCCCGGCCGCGCCGGGCCCCGGCCCAGGCCTCCACGCCCCGCCGCAGCCCTCCACGCCCCGCGCCGGGCCCCGCCCCAACCCCTCCGCGCCCCGCTCCGGACCCGGTATCCGTCCCCCGGTCCGGCCTTTCTCCCTGGCGAGTTGACGCTCCGACCTGCTCCCGAGCGACCACACCCCGTGAGGGAACGGTCACCTCCGACACAACATCTAGGGGCGCCACCGAAACCCGGCACAAGATGTATGCTCGTCCTCGCTGTCGCCGCAGGGGAATCCGGTGGAAGTCCGGAACTGTCCCGCAACGGTGTACGTGTGCGCATTTGCGTACCCACAAAGTCCGAGGACCTGCCGACAGCGCACCCGTGCCGCCCGGTCCGGGTGCAGACGTCCGGGCCTCGTGGACATGGGCTGGTGGACGCGGCGTACGTACCGCCTCGCGCGGTCGCGCCCGTGTGCCTCCGCCTGCCTCGATGCCCAGAGCCGAGCGAGGGAGAGCACCACGTGACCATCGCGCCCGCCGAGCCCGCGTCAGCGCAGGCCGAAGCCGGTCAGCAGCACGCCGAGCAGTCCGCCCCGTCCACCGACGGGCCCGGCGCCGCCCTGCTGCGCACCCTGACCGACCTCACCGCCGACCTTCCCGACGCCGACCCCGGACGCGTCGCCGCGGCCGCGCTGCGCGGCCGCTCGGCGAAGGCCGACGAGGCGGAGTTGCGGGAGCTCGCCACCGAGGCGGCCGCCGGGCTCATCTCCGAGGACCCCGCGTACTCCCGGCTCGCCGCCCGGCTCCTGAGCGTCGGCATCCGCGAGGAGGCCGCCTCGCAGGGCGTCACGTCGTTCTCCGAGTCCGTCGCGGTCGGCCACCGCGAGGGCCTGATCGCCGACCGCACCGCCGACTTCGCGGCCCTGCACGGCACCCGTCTGGACGCCCTCGTGGAGGCCGCGCTGGCCGACGGCGCCGACCGCCGCTTCGGCTACTTCGGCCTGCGCACGCTGCACAGCCGCTACCTGCTGCGCCACCCGATCACCCGCAAGGTCATCGAGACGCCGCAGCACTTCATGCTGCGCGTGGCCACCGGTCTCGCCGAGGACGACTCCGTGCGCGCCCTCGACGAGGTCGCCGCGCTGTACGGCCTGATGAGCCGCCTCGACTACCTGCCGTCGTCGCCGACGCTCTTCAACTCCGGCACCCGCCACCCGCAGATGTCGAGCTGCTACCTGCTCGACTCCCCGCTCGACGAGCTGGACTCGATCTACGACCGCTACCACCAGGTGGCGCGCCTGTCGAAGCACGCGGGCGGCATCGGCCTGTCGTACTCCCGCATCCGCTCGCGCGGTTCGCTGATCCGCGGCACGAACGGCCACTCCAACGGCATCGTGCCGTTCCTGAAGACGCTCGACGCCTCCGTCGCCGCCGTGAACCAGGGCGGCCGCCGCAAGGGCGCCGCCGCCGTCTACCTGGAGACCTGGCACTCCGACATCGAGGAGTTCCTGGAGCTGCGGGACAACACCGGCGAGGACGCCCGGCGCACCCACAACCTGAACCTGGCGCACTGGATCCCGGACGAGTTCATGCGCCGGGTCGCCGCCGACCAGGAGTGGTCGCTGTTCTCCCCCGCCGACGTGCCCGAGCTCGTCGACCTGTGGGGCGAGGAGTTCGACACGGCCTACCGCGCGGCCGAGGCCAAGGGCCTGGCGCAGAAGACCATGCCCGCCCGCGATCTGTACGGCCGCATGATGCGCACCCTCGCGCAGACCGGCAACGGCTGGATGACCTTCAAGGACGCCTCCAACCGCACCGCCAACCAGACCGCCGAGCCCGGCCACACCGTGCACTCCTCGAATCTGTGCACGGAGATCCTGGAGGTCACGGACGACGGCGAGACGGCCGTGTGCAACCTCGGCTCGGTGAACCTCGGGGCCTTCGTGGCCGACGGGGACATCGACTGGGAGCGCCTGGACGCCACCGTCCGCACCGCCGTGACGTTCCTCGACCGCGTCGTGGACATCAACTTCTACCCGACCGAGCAGGCCGGGCGCTCCAACGCCAAGTGGCGCCCGGTGGGCCTCGGCGCCATGGGCCTGCAGGACGTCTTCTTCCAGCTGCGGCTGCCCTTCGACTCCCCCGAGGCCAAGGCGCTGTCCACCCGGATCGCCGAGCGGATCATGCTCGCCGCGTACGAGGCGTCCGCGGACCTCGCCGAGCGCCACGGGCCGCTGCCCGCCTGGGAGAAGACCCGCACGGCGCGCGGTGTCCTGCACCCCGACCACTACGAGACGGAGCGGGCCTGGCCCGAGCGCTGGGAGGCCCTGCGGGCGCGCATCGGCAAGGTCGGCATGCGCAACTCGCTGCTCCTCGCCATCGCCCCGACGGCCACCATCGCGTCCATCGCGGGCGTCTACGAGTGCATCGAGCCGCAGGTCTCCAACCTCTTCAAGCGCGAGACGCTGTCCGGCGAGTTCCTCCAGGTGAACTCCTACCTGGTGCAGGACCTCAAGAAGCTCGGCGTCTGGGACGCGCAGACCCGTGAGGCGCTGCGCGAGTCCAACGGCTCGGTGCAGGGCTTCACCTGGGTGCCCGCCGACGTGCGGAACCTGTACCGCACGGCCTGGGAGATCCCGCAGCGCGGCCTGATCGACATGGCCGCCGCGCGCACGCCGTACCTCGACCAGTCGCAGTCCCTGAACCTGTTCCTGGAGACGCCGACCATCGGCAAGCTCTCCTCGATGTACGCCTACGCCTGGCAGCAGGGCCTCAAGACCACGTACTACCTGCGCTCGCGCCCCGCGACGCGCATCGCCCGCGCCGCCGGGGGCTCCGCCGCCGCGGCCGCCCCCGTCCCCCAGCAGGTGACCGACCCCGAGGCGATCGCCTGCTCCCTGGAAAACCCCGAGTCCTGCGAGGCCTGCCAGTAATGTCCCAGTCGGAAATGCACACCACCTCGACGGGCGAGAAGAACCTGCTCGACCCGGGCTTCGAGCTGACGCTCCGCCCGATGCGCTACCCGGACTTCTACGAGCGCTACCGGGACGCGATCAAGAACACCTGGACCGTGGAGGAGGTCGACCTCCACTCGGACGTGGCCGACCTCGCCAAGCTGACGCCCGAGGAGCAGCACCTGATCGGCCGCCTGGTCGCGTTCTTCGCGACCGGCGACTCGATCGTGGCGAACAACCTCGTGCTCACCCTCTACAAGCACATCAACTCCCCCGAGGCGCGGCTCTATCTGAGCCGGCAGCTGTTCGAGGAGGCCGTGCACGTCCAGTTCTATCTGACGCTGCTCGACACCTATCTCCCCGACCCGGACGACCGCGCCGCCGCCTTCGCCGCCGTGGAGAACATCCCCTCCATCCGGGAGAAGGCCGAGTTCTGCTTCAAGTGGATGGACTCGGTGGAGAAGCTGGACCGCCTGGAGTCGCAGGCCGACCGGCGCCGCTTCGTGCTGAACCTGATCTGCTTCGCGGCGTGCATCGAGGGCCTGTTCTTCTACGGTGCCTTCGCGTACGTCTACTGGCTGCGCAGCCGCGGTCTGCTGCACGGCCTCGCGACCGGCACCAACTGGGTGTTCCGCGACGAGACGATGCACATGAGCTTCGCCTTCGAGGTCGTGGACACCGTCCGCAAGGAGGAGCCGGAGCTGTTCGACGACCAGCTCCAGCAGCAGGTCACGGACATGCTGAAGGAGGCGGTCGACGCCGAGCTGCAGTTCGCGCGCGACCTGTGCGGCGACGGCCTGCCCGGCATGAACACCGAGTCGATGCGCGAGTACCTCCAGTGCGTCGCCGACCAGCGTCTGACGCGCCTGGGCTTCGCGCCGGTGTTCGGCTCCGAGAACCCGTTCTCGTTCATGGAGCTCCAGGGCGTTCAGGAGCTGACCAACTTCTTCGAGCGGCGCCCGTCCGCGTACCAGGTCGCCGTGGAGGGCTCGGTCTCCTTCGACGACGAGTTCTGATCCCGCGGCCCGGGCCCGCGCTCGGCCTCCCGCAGCTCCCGGTCGATCCGGCGGTCGTGGGCGTGGCCGATCAGTGACGGCAGGGCCATGAGCAGGAAGACCCCGAGGACGGCCAGCGTGTCGAGTGCGTCGTGTGCGTTCATGACGACCACTCTCGCGCCGGCCGTCCTCCGGCATCAGTGGCAGGACTGCCGCACACCCTCGATTTCCTGCCAACGGCGCGGCACACTGTCCTCATGTTGAGGAACGTGGCCGCCGTCGCCCTGGACGGTGTGCATCCCTTCGAACTCGGCGTGGTGTCCGAGGTGTTCGGCCTCGACCGCAGCGACGAGGGCCTTCCGGTGTACGACTTCGCGCTCGTGTCGGCCGAGGGCCCCACGCTCTCCACGCACGCGGGCTTCACCATCTCCACGCCGTACGGCCTGGACCGCCTCGAAGAGGCCGATCTGATCACCGTCCCCGCGGGCGACTCCTATGTGACGCGGGACTTCCCGCCCGCGCTGCTCGACGCCCTGCGCCGCGCCACCGAGCGCGGCACCCGGGTGCTCAGCGTCTGCACCGGCGCCTTCGTGCTCGCGGCGGCCGGGCTCCTGGACGGGCGGCGCTGCGCGGTGCACTGGCGCCACGCCGACCAGCTCATGCGCCGCTGTCCGCGGGCCGTGGTCGAACCGGACGTGCTGTACGTCGACGAGGACCCGGTGATCACCTCCGCGGGCACCGCCGCGGGCATCGACGCCGCCCTGCACCTGGTCCGCAGGGAGGACGGCGTGGAGGTCGCCAACGCCATCGCCCGCCGCATGATCGTGCCGCCGCACCGCGACGGCGGCCAGGCCCAGTACATCGAGCGCCCGCTGCCGCGCGGCCGCTGCGACACCGTCGGCGAGGTCCTGGCCTGGATGGAGCGCCACCTCGACCAGGAGCTCGCCGTCGACCGGCTCGCCGCCCGCGCCCACATGTCGCCGCGCACCTTCGCGCGCCGCTTCCAGCAGGAGACCGGCACCACGCCGTACCGCTGGCTGCTGCGCCAACGCCTGCTGCGCGCCCAGGAGTTGCTGGAGGCTACGGACGAGACCGTGGACGCGGTCGCGTGGCGCTCCGGCTTCCCGAACGCGGCCGCGCTGCGCCACCAGTTCGTCCGCGTGCTCGGCACCACGCCGAACGCGTACCGGCGTACGTTCCGCGGGCCCGGGGCCGAGCCGGCGGCCTGACGCGCGTGCCCGCACCGACGCCGGGGCCGGTGCGGGCACGCGGTGCGCCGGTGTCAGCGCGCCGTGGCGCGCAGCACCAGATCCCGCGGGTGCAGCGTGATGCCGACCTTCGTGCGCGTGTCGGTCCGCGCCGTGGGGTCGAGCCGCCAGGTGGCGGCGATCGTGGCCAGGATGAGGGTGAGTTCCACCAGGCTGAAGTGATCGCCGGGGCACTTACGGTTGCCCACGCCGAAGGGCATCATGGCGAACTCCGGTACGCGCGCCGCACGTTCCGGATTCCACCGGTCCGGGTCGAACTCCAGATGCCGCTCGAAGGAACGCGGATCGCGCTGCATCGCGTACACGCTGTACACGATGTCCGCGTCGGCCGGAATGCGATAGCCGCCGAGGGTGGTCTCGGCCACGGACCTCCGCGTGAAAATCCAGGCGGCCGGTCGTATACGCATCGCCTCCGTGACGACATTGCGCGTGTGCCGCAGCTCGCCGAGATCGGCGAAGGCGACGGGACGCCCTCCCGTCACGGAATTTACCTCTTCAACCAACCGCCTTTCGTGGGCCGGATGTTCGGTGAGCAGATGGAAGACCCATGCCAGTGTCGAGGCGACATTCTCGGCGCCCGCCACGACGAGCGAGACGACGTGGTCATGGATCTCCTGGTCCGTCAGCGGCCGTCCCGATTCGTCGCGGGCGGCGAGCAATACGGCCAGCAAGTCCTCTTCCGTGCCGTTTCCGCAGCGCCGGCGTTCGGCGATGATCTCGTCGACGAGCGCGTGCAGATCGGCGAGCGCGCGCTCGAAGCGCCGGTTGGCGGGCGTCGGCACGCGGTACAGCGGCCCGACGGAAAGGACCATGCGGCGGTACAGGCCCTCGAAGACGGTGTGCAGCGACTCGCAGATGCGGTCCGCCTTCTCGCCGATCGAGTCGACTTCGAGCAGTGAGCGGGAGACGACGCGCACGGCCGTGCGGAACATCTCCGCGCTGATGTCCACCGCCTCCCCGTCACTCCAGCGGCCCGCCGTCGCCTGGGCCTCCTCCTCCATCACGCGCGCGTAGTCGGCGATGCGCTCGGGCCGGAACGCGGGCTGCATCATGCGCCGCTGGCGCCGGTGCAGCGGGCCGTTGCTGGTCGCCACGCCCTTGCCGAGGAGCACCTCCAGGGTGTCCCAGAGCGGCCCGCCGACGGCGTACTCCGGGCTCTTGAGGAGGGCGCCGACGAGGTCCGGGGCGCACACCGCGTACGCCGTTTTGGGCCCTAGTCGGATCCGGACGAGATCGCCGTGGTCCCGCAGATCGGCGAGGAAGCCGAGCGGGTCGCGCACCAGGTTCCAGGCGTGGCCGAGAAGTGGCGCTCCACCGGGGACCAGCGGCGGCGTATTCAGCCGCTGCGAACCGGCCGGTGCGGGTATGGCGGACGCTGTGGATTCGACGGTCATTCCTGGCCTCCTGCCAGTTCGGGGCCTGCCAATTCACATTCCGGGAGCTCGGGTCCCGGAGCGTCGGACACGTACGGGGGCAAGGATCGGTCGTCCCAGTTGTCGACGCGATATCTGCCGGATTCGTGGTGGAACCAGTAGACGGAACTGAACCAGTTCCGCATGTTGAAGACGCAGGATTGCAGCGCGGCACTCGCCTTCCTGCCCGCCGCGCTGCCGTCGATCAATTCATCCGCCAGACCCAGTACTTCCGGTTCCACCGCGAGAAAATCAGTTACACAGTCACTGACGCGCCGGTGCACTTCCGCCACCGCCTGCTGCAACGAAAGACCTTCATGGTGGATGAGGGAAATTCCGAGGTTGTGCACCTCGTCTCCCGCCAATTCCTTCGGCAGCGAGCAGAGGTCGTTGTACCAGGCGGAGAAATCCTGGGTCGCGAGTGCCGCCGCGCGATAGGCGGGGTGTTTCCGCACCGCGTCCGGCAGTTCCTGGCGCGCGGTGGGTTCGAGCAGGTCGATCCAGACCCAGTGCGCGAAGGTGAGCCGGCGCAGCTCGACGTACGCCTCGACGCTCGGCACCGTCCCGGTGCGGCGGTTGCCGAACTCGTGGTCGTAGGCGTCGATCACCGGGTGGAAGTGCCGGGCGAAGCGCGCGTTCCACCGCGGCCCGAGGTGCGCGTACAGCCTCAGGACACAGTCTGCGAACCCCGCGACCAGGGGGTCCTTGTGGTGCAGCTGCGCGTGCGGGTCCTGGAGTGTCTCGTGCAGGCCGACGCACAGGTGCCGCCAGCCCGCGGTCCTGCCGTGCACCGCGTCCCGGTCGTGCCGGTCGTCCCAGCCGAAGAACCACGAGCTGAGGTCCGCGATGGCGGCGAGCAGCGCATCGGGGGCCCCGATGTAGTACCCGGCCACCAAGTCCGTGTAGCACAGGCTGTCGGCATATGCCGCGACCTTGTCCGGGGGCATGAGGCGCTTTTCCAGGAGCCACGCCCGGGACTTCTCCTGAAGCTTTGGCCAATACGGATGCAGATGCCGGGGAAACTCCGACTCCACCACCGGAAGGGCCAGTGCGGGCGGCACCGATACCGCCTGTCGAACTGGTGAGTGCATCGACTCGGACGGCTTCTGTCGTTGCCTCGGGACGCGTTCCGCTGCATATGCCGGAACGCGTGCCGCGGCACGTGTCGCCCAGTCCGACTGTGAAGTGCTGTGTGAGGAAGCAGGCACGAACAAACCCCTCTCGACCGCGCTGAGGCCCACGCCCCTGTTGCCGTGCCGGGCGCGCGCCGTTGCGTATCCCCGCGCTTTCCATTCAGCACCACAACTGACCGTTCAGGGAACACATTTGCGCCATTCACTACCCCAGCGTGCCGAGAACATCCCCTTACGTGACTGAATCTGGATCACGGGCGGCTGATCGTGGGCTAGTCCTGTCCGGTTCTGAGCGGGTACACCAACGGCCCCTGGTCAGTGGGGTGCTCCCGACCAGGGGCCGCTGTCGTCACGCGCTCACCGCGCGCCTCAGCCGTGGCGCAGTTCAGTCATTCGGCACCACGGGGTAGCGCGGCGTGCCCTCCGCCATCTGCCGCAGCGCGTCCTTGCGCTCCCGCTTGGAGAGGCGGTCGATGTACAGATACCCGTACAGGTGGTCCGTCTCGTGCTGGAGGCAGCGGGCGAAGTAGCCCGTGCCGCGCACCTTGATGGGGTTGCCCTTCTCGTCCTGACCGGTCACGACCGCGTAGTCGGGGCGGGCCAGCGGCGCGTACGCCGTCGGCACGGACAGGCAGCCCTCGCCCGAGTCGTCCAGGCGGCGGCGGTCCGCGGGCAGCTCCTGGAGGACCGGGTTGCAGACGACGCCCACGTGCCGCACGCCCTCGTCGTCCATGCAGTCGTACACGAAGACCTTCAGGTCGACGCCGACCTGGTTGGCGGCGACACCGACGCCCTGGGCGACGCGCTGGCTCGCGAACATGTCGTCGACCAGCTTCGCGAGCTCGTCGTCGAAGGCCGTGACGTCCTTGCACTCCTTGTGCAGCACCGGATTGCCGACGACCGTGATGGGCCGGGACGTGCCGCGCTCGCGGTAAGCCGTCTCCCGCTCCTCGCAGTCTTCCGTGTCGATGACGAAGCCCTCGTCGTCGACCGGGAGCACTCCGTCCGCGTAACTCTGCTCAGTGTCCTGCGCCATGTCCGCCGTATGCCTTCTTCCTGGGTCCGTGTACTGCCCGTACAGGGTACGGGCAGCTCCCCGTCGGGGCACCGGCCTCCGGCGCTCGCCGGGGGGCTAGCAGACCTCTTCGAGGTCGCGCCAGGCCCGGGAGTCCGGGCTGTCGGCGACCCAGCCGTCGAGCAGGCCGCGCACGAGCCCCGCGGGGGCGGCCAGGCCGCACTCCCGCTCGGGGACCCACAGCGCTCCCGGGCTGCGGTGGCCGAGCGGCCCGGGGTGCCCCGGCTCGCTGTGGTCGTGCGGGTCCAGGTGCTCCCCGTCGCCCTCGTCGCTGGGCATCCGCGACTCCGAGCACATCCGGCAGAGCAGCCGCACGGACGACGACCAGTCCTCGGCGGCGAAACCGGCGTCGGCGGCGAGCTTCTCCAGGGCGTCCCGGTCCTCCTCGGTCGCGGCCTCCAGGAGGACGACCCAGGTGGGCACGGGCGACGGCGCCCACAGCTCGATCTCGTCGAAGACGGGGTACGCGTGCCCGGCGGCCGTGGTCCGCTCGCCGTGCGGCACCCCGTCGTGCAGGACGACCTCGCCCCAGCGCCGCCCGGAGGACGGCAGCGGAATCGACAGCACCTCCATGCGGGCCGGGTCCAGCCTGCGGCCCCAGACGACCTCCGCCTCGCCCTCCGGCGAGAGCCGCACGGCCGCACTGCCCAGGTCCATCCCCGCGGGCTCACCCGTCGCGGCGACCCCGCCGGGCACCTTGAGGCCGTACGCCTGCCAGGCCCTGCGCGCCAGCGGCCAGTCCTGCAGGGCGGTCGCCGCGATGCCCACGTTCCACCAGTCGGGGGCGCCCGCCGAGCGGTCCAGCAGCGCCACGGCCCGCAGGCCCGCGGCCCGCGCCTGCTCCCAGTCGTGCCGGAACTTGTGCAGCAGCGCGAGGTTGAACCAGGACTCCGAAAGCCAGGGTTCGAGATCGGCGGCGCGCGTCAGGAGCGCGCCCGCGTCCTCGTAGCGACCGTCGCCGATGAGCGTGAACGCCCTGTCGGTGGCCTGCCGCCAGGAGGCGGAGGGCCGGTGCCGTCCCTTGCCGAAGATCCTCACGATTCCCGCCTGCCAGCTCTTGTCGGGATGTCCCCGCCGCCGCGCTGCCGCGCGGCCCCGCTTCTCTTTCGCATCCAACCACGTACGGTCGGACGGCCGCTCATTACCCATGGGTTACCCAGCGGGGCCCGAGGTCAGACGACCCGTCCCCGGCGCCTTCGCGGAGCGGCCGGGACCCGCCCCCCGCCGCCTCGGCGGGGCCGCGGCCGGACCCCCCGATCGTGTCAGGGGCCGTACCGGTCGGCGGCCGGGGCACCCGTGCCCCCAGCGCGCTAACGGGCCCGGCGGGGCGCCCCCGCCAGGGCCCGGGCCAGGGCCTCGACCACCTCTGTCTGGTACTCGCGCCCGGTCCCGAGCCGCAGCCGCTCCAGGGCGGCCAGTGGTCCTTGGGGCCCGTGTTCCCGTGCCATCTCGTCGTATGCGTTCGCGGTCCGCACGATACGGGCGGTGAGCGGCTGCTCGCGGTACGGATCGGCCTGGCGCTCCACGACGACGGCGACGTCGGCGGCCACCCCGGTCTGCCGGACCACGGCCCCGCCGAGCAGGGCGATGCGCCGCTGCTCGGTGGCGGGCAGGCGGGCGGTGGCGCCCGCGGGCACGGGGTCGACCAGGGAGAGCTGCCCGATGTCGTGCATCAGCGCCGCGTACTCGAGGACGGTGAGGTCCGCTCCACAGAGCCCCAGCTCACGCCCCATGGCCCGGCTGAGGTCCGCGACGCGTCTGGCGTGCCCCGCGGGGGTGTACCCGGCGATCTCGGTGGCGCGGGCCAGCGAGGCGATGGTCTGCCGGTAGGTGGCCCGCACGGCGGCGTAGCGGCGGACGGCCAGCTGGGTGAGCAGCAGCGGGCAGCTGAGCACCGGCAGCGCCCACAGCCCCGCCACGGCGACGGCGAGCGCCATCACGGCCCCCGTGGCGCACACGGCGGAGCCGATGCCGGGCATGCGCCGCAGCTCGTCGCGGAGCAGCGGCCCGAACGGCCACCCCCGGCGGGCGTGCGCCAGGGCCGCCGCGAGCACGGCGTCGCACAGCGCGGTGAGCGCGAGCAGGGCCACGACGACGAGGGCGTACCAGCTGCCGTAGCCCGCCAGGGCCTGTAGGCGGCCCGAGTTGTACAGCGGCTGGAAGCACACGGCGGCGAACGCGACGGTGAGCACGCGCCGGGCCAGGGCGTCGGGCGCGGGCCCGCGCCCGAGCGCGACGTGCGGCACGGCGCCGACGAGCCCCGCCGCCACGACCACGGCGACCACCTGGAGGACCCCATGGTGGGTCGCCCGCCCGCCGCTCTCCCCCAGCAGGGCGTACGCCAGCGCGCCCGCGGCCCCCAGGGGCGCGGGCTCCCGCTCGCCGCCGCTCCCCCACCGGGCCAGGTCGCCCACGGCGATGAGCGCGCCGAAGGCGAGGGCGGTCCCGGGCTCCTCGACGCCGCGCCAGAGCGTGGCCCCGAGCGCGGCGAGCGCGGTGAGGAGGGCGGCGCCGCGGAGCGCGGCGGCCATCGCTGCGGCGAGCCGCCCCGCGGGCTCGCGCGTCACCGGGCGGCCGGGCCGCGGGCCGCGGGGGCGCCGGACGCCACACCGCCGACCGGGCCCGGCACGCTCGGCTCCACCGGCAGGCCGGGCTCACGCGGCCCGCGCGGCTCACGCGGCTCGCCCGGTGAAGCGTTTCCGCCGCCCCCGGCCGTGACCTCCGCGTCCCATCCGCACCGGTCGAGGGCCCGCGCGAGGGCGCCGACCATGGCCGGGTCGAACTGGGCCCCGGCGCATCTGCGCAGTTCGGCGACGGCGGCCTCGACCGGTCGTGCCCGGCGGTAGGAGCGCGAGGACGTCATGGCGTCGAAGGCGTCGGCGACGGCCACCACCCGGGCGCACTCCGGGATTTGACGACCCATCAGGCCATAGGGGTAGCCGCTGCCGTCGATGCGCTCGTGGTGGTGCAGGATCGCCGCCCTGGCCTCCCCGAGGAAGCCGATGCCGCGCACCATCTCGTGGCCGTACTCGGGGTGCAGCTCGATCACGCGCCGCTCCTGCGGGGTCAGCGGCCCCTCCTTGCGAAGGAGCCGGGTGGGGACGCCGAGCTTGCCCACGTCGTGCAGGATCCCGGCGAAGCGGAGCAGCTCCACGCGCCGGTCGTCCATGCCCAGCTCGCGGGCGATCAGCACGGAGGCGCGGCCGACCCGCTCGCTGTGGCCCCGGGTGTAGCGGTCCTTGATGTCGACGGCCTGCACGAGCGCGCGGATGGTGGCCTGGTGCGCGGCGCGCTCGCGGTGGTACTGGGCGAACACCCAGCACGAGACGCCCATCGGGAGCAGCACGAGCAGCGCGGCCGGCGGGCCGTACCGGCTGTTCCAGAGGACCGCCATCATCACCCCGGCCAGGCCGTGCACGGCGACGGGCGCGAGCGAGCCCGGCAGCAGTCCGCGCCAGGCGTGCCGCGGCGGCACCCGCTCCGCCGCCATCAGGATGCCGCCGTCGAGGGCGGCGACGACCGCGGCGAAGCAGAGCACGGCGACCGCCGCGGGCAGCAGCACGGCGGGGAAGTCGGGCGGCGCCGAGGCCGCGCCGGGACCGCCGAGCACGGCGTACGTCCACCCCGAGGACCAGGCGGCGAGGGCCGGCTGGGCGCCTCGCCAGAGGCGGCGAAGGCCCCGGGGGCGCCGGGGGACGCGGGCGAGCAGGGCGCCGGGGACGGCGACGAGCGCGGCCGCGGCGGGCGGCAGCAGGAACACCGCGGCGAGCAGCACCGGGTAGAAGGCGGGTACGGCCGGGCCGCCGCGGACGACGGTGCGCTCCCCGGCCGCGTGCAGCAGGGCGAGCAGCCCGACGACGGTCCATGGCGTGCCGGGGCCGAACGCGGGCGCCGCGCAGACGGCCCCGCCGAGCGCGGCGCACAGGACGTAGCCTCGGGCCCACACCGGCACCGACCGCATAGGGGTTCTCCTCCCGATCCAGGTCGGGAGAGTAGAACGGGCCCCGACCGCCTCGGCGGGCGCGGGCGCGAATTAGCACCTTCGAGTGAGAAACCCCAGAAGAAACAGAGAGAAACGTTCAACTAGCGGGTGAACAGCGGCCCTTCGGGGGCCGCGGAGCACCTCCGCTCAGGAACCCGCGGGGCACCGCCCCCCAGGAACCCGCGGGGCGCCTCCGCTCAGGAGCCGGGCGCCAGATCCACGCCCTCGTCCGGAACGGCCTGCCCGGAGCGGATCAGGTCGATCCGGCCCATGACCTTCGCCCGCAGGTCGGCGGGTACGTCGTCATGGCCGCAGCAGCGCTTGACGAGCTTCTTCACCGCCTGTTCGAGGCCGTACTTCTCCAGGCACGGGGAGCACTCCTCGAAGTGCGTCTCGAACTTGGTGCAGTCGCTGTCCGGCATCTCCCGGTCCAGGAACTCATAGAGGTGGTCCAGGACCTCACTGCAGTCAGTCTCGTGCGGCTCTCCGCAGCTCATGAGCCCGAGCCTTTCGCTTCGTTCGAGTCTCCGGCACCGGCCGGGACCAGGCCGCGGTCACGCGCGTAGTCCTCGAGCATGCCGCGGAGTTGGCGGCGGCCCCGGTGGAGACGGGACATCACCGTACCGATGGGTGTACCCATGATGTCCGCGATCTCCTTGTACGCAAAGCCCTCCACGTCCGCCAGATACACGGCGATGCGGAATTCCTCCGGGATCGCCTGGAGCGCGTTCTTCACGTCGGAGTCCGGCAGGTGGTCGAGCGCCTGCGACTCGGCCGAGCGCAGTCCGGTGGACATGTGCGACTCGGCGCGCGCCAGCTGCCAGTCCTCGATCTCCTCGGCGGCACTGCGCTGGGGCTCGCGCTGCTTCTTGCGGTACGAGTTGATGAACGTGTTCGTGAGGATGCGGTACAGCCAGGCCTTGAGGTTGGTGCCCTCGCGGAACTGGTGGAACGACGCGTACGCCTTCGCGTAGGTCTCCTGGACCAGGTCCTCCGCGTCCGCGGGATTGCGCGTCATACGCAGCGCGGCCGAATACATCTGGTCGAGGAACATCAGCGCGTCCCGCTCGAAGCGGGCCGTGCGCTCCGCGGCCGTCTCGGCGTCCTTGCCGGAACGCTCCGGCTGCTCGGAGTGACCGTGCTCAGTGCCTGCGTCGGTCCCAGTGACCGGACCCACCTCCTCCAACGACGTGGTGGGGCCGTAGCCGGTCCCACTGGTTTCGGAGGATAGACGACGACCCGCTTTGCCCGCCGCTCGAATAGGGGTCGCCTTGGGCGCGCTCAGCACGCTCCACTCCAGGTCAGAGGACTTGGAGCGGTTCGGGCAGATGGTCGATCCCATGCGGGCGGCCCCCTCTTCTACGAACACTGTTTGCGGTCTGTTCGCGACAACAGAGGTCACGCGCTCAACATTCCCGTAGCGGCCGTCCAGGCGACGACGGCGTCCGTGATCCGCTTCACAGCCTCCTCCTGGCCGATGTCCGCCCGCTTGGGCACGGCGAAGGAGTGGTCGCCGAAGGGAACCTCGACGAGGTCGTACGCCCACCCGTCTCCCACCACCGCCCTTGTCCCGTCGCGCCGCGCGCGGCCCCCCTCGATACCGGGGAATTCCGCGGGCTTGCCGAAGGGGTCGTTGCCGCCCTGCACCACGAGCGTCGGCACCCCGGCGCCGAGCAGCTCGTCGGCGCGGGACCTCTCCGGCCTGCCCGGCGGGTGCAGCGGGAAGCTCAGCGCGAGCACGGCGGCCGCGCCGAGCTCGGTGGCCGTGCGGCAGGCCACGCGGGCCCCGGCGCTGCGACCGCCCGCGATCACCGGCAGGCCGGGCTTCGCGAGGGCGGGCCACAGGCCGCGCCACCCGGTGTCGAGCGTCTTCGGCGCGGGCGCCACCTTCTTGCCCGCGACCCGCCAGGGCTGCTCCACCAGGGCGACGGTCACGCCGTGCGCGGGCAGGACGGCGGCGATGGCCTGGAGGTCGCGGGCCTCGATGCCGCCGCCCGCCCCGTGGCCGACGGCCAGGACGGCCCGGGGCCGCTCGGCGGGGTGCCAGGTGATCCGGGCGGTCCCGGCGTCGGTCTCGACGACTTCGCTGTGGGTCTCACTGTGCGTCACGTCAGAAGAGTGTGCCCTCTTCGGGGCCGTCCAGTTCCTTCAGCAGCTCCGGACCGTTGTTGCGGACGTTGCTGACGGCCGTCGAGACGGGGAAGGCGCGCATGAGCCCGGCGGGCGGCGGCTCCAGGAGCGGGCGCACGTCCTCGACGTCGGTGCGCGCCGGGTCGAGCCAGGCGTCCCAGCGGTCGGGCGTGAGCATCAGCGGCATGCGCGGGTGGATGTCCGCGAGCGAGCCGGGCCCGCCCTCCGGGGCGACGGCGAGCGGGGTGGTCTCCGCCTCCGTGGTGATCACCGAGCAGGTCACCCACCAGGCGAGCGGGTGCTCGTCGGGCAGCGTGCGGTCCCGCCAGAACTCGTACAGGCCCGCCATCGCGAACACGGAGCCGTCGGCGGGCAGCACGAAGTACGGCTGCTTGCGGGGCCGCTTCTTCTTGCCCTCGACCTCCAGCTCGCGCTCGGCGGCCGCGGTCACCCACTCGTAATAGCCGTCGGCCGGCAGGATGCAGCGCCGCGCGGCGAAGGCCCGGCGGTAGGAGGGCTTCTCGTGCACCGTCTCGGCGCGCGCGTTGATCATCCGCGCGCCGCCCTCCGGCGTCTTGGCCCAGGACGGTACGAGTCCCCACTTCAGCTTGCGCAGCTGGCGAACCGGAGCCTTGTCCGCGGCGTCTTTCAGGGGACGGTCGAGGACGGCGTAGACCTCTTTCGTGGGAGCGACGTTGTAGTCCGCCTCCAGGGCCTCTTCCGGCTCCCACTTCTGGACCTCGAAGATTCCTGCGAGATCCTCGGGCCTACGACTCGATGCATACCGTCCGCACATACGTGCAACACTGCCACGCCGCGGCACACGACAGGGAGCCAACCGAGCAATGCACACCACCGCTTCCGCCAGCCTGAGCGACCTGTGGGACCGCGTCTTCGGCACGCAGTCCGCGCCCGAGCAGTGGCTGGTGATCGCCACCGGCGTCGTCGCGCTCGCCGCCGTCGTCCCGCACGGCGTCTGGCGCGTGGCCCGCAACGCCATCACCATCGCGCACGAGGGCGGCCACGGCCTGGTCGCCCTGCTCACCGGGCGCCGCCTGGACGGCATCCGGCTGCACTCCGACACCAGCGGCCTGACCGTCAGCCGCGGCAAGCCCTCCGGCCTCGGCATGGTCCTCACCGCCGCCGCGGGCTACACCGCTCCCCCGCTGCTCGGCCTCGGCGGCGCGGCGCTGCTCTCCCAGGGGCACATCACGGCCTTCCTGTGGATCGCCACGGCCCTGCTCGCCGCGATGCTGGTGATGATCCGCAACGCGTACGGCGCGCTCACGATGGTCCTGGCGGGCGGCGCCTTCCTGGTCGTCTCCTGGCTGGCGAGCACCGACGTGCAGGCCGCCTTCGCGTACGCGGTGGTGTGGTTCCTGCTCCTGGGCGGCGTGCGGCCCGCCTTCGAGCTCCAGGCCAAGCGGCGGCACGGGGGCGCCGGGGACTCCGACGCGGACCAGCTGGCCCGGCTGACGCACGTCCCTGCGGGCCTGTGGCTCTCCCTGTTCCACGCCGTGTCGCTGTGCTCGCTGATAGGCGGCGGGCGCTGGCTGCTCACCGTGTGACCCGGCACCACGGGGCCGTGCCGCCGCGCCGCGCGGGCACAGCGGCCCCGAAGGGCCCCGGGCGGCCTGCGGCCCACTACGGCAATTCCCGGGAACCGCTCCGCGCTTCGCGGTTTCGCCTGGATTTCGCCACTTTTGATCAAGATCTGTGGTCGTCGCCAACCACTAAAGTGAGGGGCATGACCGTGAACCCGACGCACACCGCCCTCTGGCCCGCCCCGCACGCGAGCGGAGCCGTCGCCGCGACGGTCCACGTGCCGGGCTCCAAGTCGGTCACCAACCGCGCCCTCGTCCTGGCCGCCCTCGCCGCCGAGCCCGGCTGGCTGCGCCGCCCGCTGCGCTCCCGCGACACCCTCCTCATGGCGGGCGCCCTGCGCGCCATGGGCGTCGGCATCGAGGAGACGGTCTCGTCCAGCTCCACCGCCGCGGGGGGCCCGGACGCCTCCGGCGAGGCCTGGCGCGTCATCCCGTCGGGCCTGCACGGCCCGGTCACGGTCGACGTGGGCAACGCGGGCACGGTGATGCGCTTCCTGCCGCCGGTCGCGGCCCTGGCCGACGGCCCGATCCGCTTCGACGGCGACCCCCGTTCCTACGAGCGCCCGCTGCACGGCGTGATCGACGCCCTGCGCGCCCTCGGCGCCCGCGTCGACGACGACGGCCGCGGCGCGCTGCCCCTGACGGTGCACGGCGGCGGCGCCCTGGACGGCGGCCAGGTCGAGATCGACGCCTCCTCCTCGTCGCAGTTCGTGAGCGCGCTGCTGCTCTCGGGCCCGCGCTTCAACCAGGGCGTGGAGGTGCGGCACGTGGGCAGCACCCTGCCGTCCATGCCGCACATCCGCATGACCGTCGACATGCTGCGCTCCGCGGGCGCCCAGGTCGACACCCCCGAGGCGGGCGGCGAGCCGAACGTCTGGCGGGTCACGCCGGGCGCCCTGCTCGGCCGCGACCTGACGATCGAGCCCGACCTGTCCAACGCCCAGCCGTTCCTGGCGGCGGCCCTGATCACCGGCGGCCGCGTGACCATCCCCGACTGGCCCACGCGCACCACCCAGCCCGGTGACGCGCTGCGGCAGCTGTTCACCGAGATGGGCGGCTCCTGCGAGCTGACCGAGCACGGCCTGACGTTCACCGGCTCCGGCTCGGTGCACGGCATCGACGCCGACCTCAGCGAGGTCGGCGAGCTGACCCCGGGCATCGCCGCCGTCGCGGCCCTCGCCGACTCCCCGTCCACGCTGCGCGGCGTCGCCCATCTGCGGCTGCACGAGACGGACCGGCTCGCCGCCCTCACCAAGGAGATCAACGAGCTGGGCGGCGACGTCACCGAGACCGCCGACGGCCTGCACATCCGCCCGCGCAAGCTGCACGGCGGCATCTTCCACACCTACGACGACCACCGCATGGCCACGGCGGGCGCGATCATCGGCCTCGCCGTGCCGGGCGTACAGATCGAGAACGTCGCGACGACGGCGAAGACGCTGCCCGACTTCCCCGACCTGTGGACCGGGATGCTCGGGAACTGACGGGCGGACTGGAACCATGCGCCGCTACGGCAAGCACACCGACGAGGACGACGTCCGGGTCCGCCCCAACCGCAAGGGCAACCGTCCCCGTACGAACATCCGTCCCAAGCACGAGGACGCGGCCGACGGAATGGTCCTCACCGTCGACCGCGGCCGGCTGACCTGTCTGGTCGACGACCGGATCGTGGTCGCGATGAAGGCCCGCGAGCTGGGCCGCAAGGCCGCGGTGGTCGGCGACCAGGTGGCCCTCGTGGGCGATCTGTCCGGCGACAAGGACACCCTCGCCCGCATCGTCCGCATCGCGAAGCGCACCTCGGTGCTGCGCCGCACGGCGGACGACGACGACCCGTTCGAGCGCGTGGCCGTCGCCAACGCCGACCAGCTCGCCATCGTCACCGCGCTCGCCGACCCCGAGCCGCGCCCGCGCCTGATCGACCGCTGTCTGGTCGCCGCGTACGACGGCGGGCTCACCCCGCTCCTCGTCATGACGAAGTCCGACCTCGCCCCGCCGGACAAGCTCCTGGAGCTCTACGGCGACCTGGACATCCCGTACGTCGTCACGAGCCGCGAGGAGCTGGAGAGCGGCGCGGCGGTGGCCCGGGTGCGCGCCGAACTCGACGGCAAGGTCACGGCGTTCGTCGGGCACTCCGGCGTCGGCAAGACCACCCTCGTGAACGCCCTGGTCCCCGAGGAGCGGCGGCGCAGCACCGGCCATGTGAACGCGGTGACCGGCCGCGGCCGGCACACCACCACGTCCGCGCTCGCCCTGCCGCTGGCGGACGGCGAGGGCTGGGTGATCGACACCCCGGGCGTGCGCTCCTTCGGCCTGCACCACGTGGACCCCTCGCGCGTCATCCACGCCTTCCCCGACCTGGAACCCGGCACCGAGAACTGCCCGCGCGCGTGCAGCCACGACGAGCCCGACTGCGCGCTCGACGCGTGGGTGGCCGAGGGCCACGCGGATCCGGCGCGGCTCTACTCGCTGCGCCGACTGCTCGCCACCCGGGAGCGGCGCGAGGGCGACTGACCGCGCGGGGGCCGCCCGTCGGCGGACCGGATCTCCCCCGGGTGACCCGACCTTCGCGTTGTTTACGCCCGCGCCGCTTCGGTAAGTGCATAATCGCACCAAGATTGTTCCAAGCTTTGGCGAAGCAGTCACGGAACGTACGGGTCGTACGGATGCGGGAGGCACAACCATGGCGTGGCTGCTGGTCATCGTCGCCGGGATCCTAGAGACGGGCTTCGCGGTCTGCCTGAAGCTGTCGCACGGCTTCACCCGCGTCTGGCCCACCATCGCCTTCGCCTGTTTCGCGCTCGGCAGCTTCGGCCTGCTCACGCTGGCCCTGAAGAAGCTGGACGTGGGCCCGGCGTACGCGGTGTGGACGGGCATCGGCGCCGCGGGCACGGCCATCTACGGCATGATCTTCCTCGGCGACCTGGTCTCCACCCTCAAGATCCTCTCGATCTCGCTGGTGATCCTCGGCGTCATCGGCCTCCAGCTGTCGGGCTCGGCCCACTGAGACCGCGCAGCACCACCCGCCTGACCAGCTGGACCGAGTCCTCGTCCCGCCCGCCGGGCGCCACGACGTAGGACAGCGCGACGCGCACCGCGCTCTCGCAGGCCCGCGCCAGCTCCTCCGTCTCCGAGGGGCGGCCCCGCTCGGTCAGCGCGGCCATCGCCCGGTCGCGCACCTGGACGAGCAGCTCGGCCGGGCTCGGCACGCCCGCGTCCGCGCGGCGCTGCGCGGGCACCGGCGAGCTGGACACCACGGCCCGGCTCGGCGCGGGCAGGCGCTCGCTCCAGAAGCCGGTGAGCACCGCCCGCACCAGGGCGTTGTCGCGGGCGGCGCCGATCGTCCACGCGCTCACCGCGGCCAGCCGGTCCACGGGGTCGCGGGCCTGCGCGAGCGCCCGCTCCACCCCCCGCAGATAGGTGTCGGTCTCGCGCCGGAGCAGGGCCCGCGCGAGGCCGTCCTTGCTGCCGAACTCGTTGTACAGGGTCTGCCGGGACACCCCGGCGACCGCCGCCACGTCGACCATGCGCACACCCGCCCACGGCCTGCGGGCCAGTGCGGTGTACGCCGCGTCGAGCAGTGATTCCCGCGCTGCAGGCATCGTCGCCTCCCGCTGCCCAGGGCCGGGCGGCCCGTGCGGTTCTGCTGGCCAGGTTTGACGCGCCACGAGGCACTGTCAAGGGGTACGGCGGGCGCCGCCCGATACGCGCTGTGGCTCGCGCGAAACGAGATCGATACTGTTCACCCATGCCCGACTATCACGATGATCTGCGCCTCGCCCACGTCCTCGCGGACGCCGCCGACGCCGCGACGATGGGGCGGTTCAAGGCCCTCGACCTCCGGGTGGAGACCAAGCCGGACATGACGCCGGTCAGCGAGGCGGACAAGGCCGCGGAGGAGCTGATCCGCGGACAGCTCCAGCGCGCCCGGCCGCGGGACGCGATCCTCGGCGAGGAGTACGGCATCGAGGGCACGGGCCCGCGCCGCTGGGTCATCGACCCGATCGACGGCACGAAGAACTACGTGCGCGGCGTGCCGGTCTGGGCCACGCTCATCTCCCTGATGGAGGCGGGCGAGGGGGGCTACCAGCCGGTGGTCGGCGTCGTCTCCGCGCCCGCGCTCGGCCGCCGCTGGTGGGCCGCGAAGGGCGGCGGCGCGTACACCGGCCGCAGCCTGTCGTCCGCGACCCGGCTGCGCGTCTCCGAGGTGAGCGGGCTCCAGGACGCGTCCTTCGCGTACTCCTCGCTCAGCGGCTGGGAGGAGCGGGGGCGTCTGAACTCCTTCCTCGACCTCACCCGCGCCTGCTGGCGCACGCGCGCGTACGGCGACTTCTGGCCGTACATGATGGTCGCCGAGGGCTCGATCGACTTCTGCGCGGAGCCGGAGCTGTCCCTGTGGGACATGGCGGCGAACGCGATCGTGGTGACGGAGGCGGGCGGCCGCTTCACCGGCCTCGACGGCACCCCCGGCCCGCACAGCGGCAACGCGGCGGCGTCGAACGGGCTGCTCCACGACGAGATGCTGGCCTATCTGAACCGCCCGTAGGCCGGACCTGAATCCCCGTAGGCCGGAGCTGAACCGCCCGCGGGCCTGAGCCCGGTCGGCATCGGAATCGAGCCTGGGGCCGCGCGCCCCCGAACTGGGCGCACGCGCCCCCTTGTTGGCATTCCGTTTCGCTGCGACTCTGAGAGTCCCCCCGCTTGTGAACTTGTGAATCCCTTCTCTTGGCAATGCGGTTCCCCGCTCCAGGCATGCCGAGGGCAAAGGACTCCCCAAGGAGGTGGCTCAAGCCCATGCTCGTCCGTGACGCCATGAGCACATTGGTCCTCACCATCGGCCCCGCGCACACCCTCCGTCAGGCGGCCCGACTGATGTCGGCGCGCCGCGTCGGCGCGGCCGTCGTCCTGGACCCCGACACCTGCGGCCTCGGCATCCTGACCGAGCGCGACGTCCTCAACTCCCTCGGCCGCGGCCAGAACCCGGACTTCGAGACCGCGAGCGCGCACACGACGACCTCCGTCGTCTACGCGGGCCCCGCCTGGACCCTGGAGGACGCCGCCGAGGCGATGACCCACGGCGGCTTCCGGCACCTCGTCGTGCTCGACCACGACGAGCCGGTGGGCATCGTCTCCGTGCGCGACATCATCCGCTGCTGGGCGCCGGGCCGTCGCCACCCCGCCCCGGTGGCCGAGTTCACGGCCACCTGAGCACCACCCCGGGCGCCGCGCCGAGCACCGCCGCCCGGACACGGCGAACGGGCCGGACCCCCGAGGGGGCCCGGCCCGTCACCTACGGCAAGGGCTTGGGTTCTCAGCCGCGCAGGGCCTGGACCGCGGCCTCCAGGCGCTTGCCGAAGTCTTCGTCCGCCCGGCGGAAGTTGCCGATGGCGCGCTCGGCGATGTCGGCACGCGAGACGCCCGCGATGTTGCCCGCGAGGTTCTCGATCAGCCGCTCCTTCTCGTCCTCGGCCATCAGGCGGTACAGGTTGCCCGCCTGGACGAAGTCGTCGTCCTCGGCGTGCACGGGCGTCACGTGGTTGCCCGTGCTCCCGGTGACGGCGGTCGGCTCCCACAGCGGCCGGCCGGTCTGGGCCGGGCCCCCGAAGGAGTTCGGCTCGTAGTTCTTGGCGCCCTTGTGGCGGCCGTCGTACAGGTGGCCGTCACGGCCGTAGGAACGGGCCTCCGTGGCGTGCGGGCGGTTCACCGGCAGGTGGTCGGCGTTGATGCCGACCCGGTAGCGGTGGGCGTCGGCGTACGCGAAGAGGCGGCCCTGGAGCATCTTGTCCGGCGAGGGGCCGATGCCGGGGACGAAGTGCGCGGGCGAGAAGATCGCCTGCTCGACCTCGGCGAAGACGTTCTCCGGGTTGCGGTTGAGCTCCAGCTTGCCGATCTCGACCGGCGGGTAGTCCGCGTGCGGCCACACCTTGGTGAGGTCGAACGGGTTGAAGCGGTAGGTCGCCGCGTCGGCCGCGGGCATGATCTGGACCTGCACGGTCCAGGTCGGGAACTCGCCGCGCTCGATGGACTCGCGCAGGTCGCGCTGGTGCGAGTCGGGGTCCTTGCCCGCGAGCGCCTCCGCCTCCCGGGCGGTCAGGTTCTTGATGCCCTGGTCGGTCTTGAAGTGGTACTTGACCCAGAAGACCTCGCCCGCCTCGTTGCTCCACTGGAAGGTGTGCGAGCCGAAGCCGTCCATGTGGCGGTACGACGCCGGGATGCCGCGGTCACCGAACAGCCAGGTCACCTGGTGGGTGGTCTCCGGGCTCAGCCCCCAGAAGTCCCACACGTTGTCGGCCTCCTGCGAGCCCGTGTACGGGTCGCGCTTCTGCGTGTGGATGAAGTCGGGGAACTTGATGGCGTCCCGGATGAAGAACACCGGGGTGTTGTTGCCGACGAGGTCGTAGTTGCCCTCCTCGGTGTAGAACTTCAGCGAGAAGCCGCGCGGGTCACGCACCGCGTCGGCCGCGCCGAGGTTGCCCGCGACCGTGGAGAAGCGCAGGAAGACCTCGGTCTCCTTGCCGATCTCGGAGAGGAACGCGGCGCGCGTGTACGGAGTGACGTCCGCCGTCGCCGTGAACGTGCCGTAAGCGCCCGCGCCCCGCGCGTGCACCACGCGCTCCGGGATGCGCTCGCGGTTGAAGTGCGCCAGCTTCTCCAGGAGGTGCTGGTCCTGGAGCAGCATGGGACCGCCGACGCCCGCGGTCTCGCTGTTCTGGTTGTCGGCGACCGGCGCTCCGGCCTCGGTGGTGAGGTGTCCCTGCGTCACGTGCGCCTCCTGCGTCATTACTGCAAGTCCTGTCCCTTGGCGTTTGCCGAACTCGATCCTACGATAGACATTGTCTAAGTCAAGTGGCCTTCCAAAGTCACACTGAGTCGGGACCTAGGTCCCCTGCCTGTTAGGCTGGATTCATGAGCGACCTGTTGGAACGACTGCGCGGACGCGGCTGGCGGATGACCGCACAGCGGCGCGTCGTGGCCGAGGTCCTCGATGGGGACCACGTACATCTGACGGCGGACGAGGTGCATGCCCGTGCCGTCGTGAAGCTGCCGGAGATCTCCCGGGCGACCGTCTACAACACGCTGGGCGAGCTGGTCTCGCTCGGCGAGATCCTCGAGGTCAGCACGGACCGCAGAGCCAAGCGGTACGACCCGAACGCGCACCGGCCGCACCAGCACCTGGTGTGCTCCCGGTGCGGCGCGATCCGTGACGTCCACCCGACGGGCAACCCGCTGTCGGTCCTCCCCGACTCCGAGCGCTTCGGCTTCACGATCTCGGACGTGGAGGTCACGTACCGGGGCGTGTGCCCCGGGTGCGCGACGAGCGCCTGAGCAGACGACACGAGTGAGGCCCGGCACCCCTGGGGTGCCGGGCCTCACTCGTTCCGGGCGCGCCCGGACACACCGAAGGCCCGGAACCTCTTCGGTTCCGGGCCTTCGGCCTTCAGTAGCGGGGACAGGATTTGAACCTGCGACCTCTGGGTTATGAGCCCAGCGAGCTACCGAGCTGCTCCACCCCGCGTCGGTGAAACCAACAGTACGCCAAGCCCACGACCAGCGCAAATCCCTTCCGTCGCGGCGGGCGACCGGTCCGCCAGGGGCCCCGGCCCGGCACCGGCTGCCCCGTGCGGGCCCGGCCGCCTTCACAGGGCCGCTACGCCGACAGCTCCTGCCGCAGCGCCTCGCCGAGCCGCCCCGCCCGCTCGGCGACCTCCGCGGGCCCGAGCTCCACCGCCCGCGAGGCCCACCGCTGCCCCTCCGCGAGCTGCCCCCGGCGGGCGTACAGCAGGGCGAGCCGCAGGGCGGCCCGGCCGTGCCCGGCGTCCGCGGCGCGCGTCCACCACAGTGCCGCCTCCGGCTCGCTGCCCTCGCGCGCGAGGAGCAGGCCCAGATTGAACGCGCCGTTGCGGCTCCCGGCCTCCGCCGCGAGGCGGTACCACCGCGCCGCCTCGACCACGTCGCCCCGCCCTGCGGCGAGCATCCCGACCCGCACCTGGGCCCGCCGGTGCCCCTGCTGGGCCGCGCGCTCGTACCACTCCTCGCACTCCGTCTTGCGCGCCGCGGGCTCCCCGAGCGCGGGCGCGGCCGCGCCCGGGCGGCGCGCGTCGAGCACCGTGCCGAGGCGGTACGCGGCCTCCGCGCTGCCGCCGCCCGCGGCGCACCGCAGGTGCCGCTCGGCCTCCTGCTCGTCGCCGTCGCGCAGGCGAGCCGTGCCGACCTGGAGCGCGGCGTCGGTGTGCCCCGCGGCCGCGGCCCGCTCGTACCAGCGCAGCGCCGCCGTGTCGTCGCCCCGGCTCGCGTACAGGATCCCGAGGTTGAAGGCGGCGTCCACGCTGCCGGCCTCTGCGGCCTTGGAGAACCACGGCTCGGCGCCGAGGGCGTCGCCGCCCTGGAGCAGCAGCACGGCGAGCGCGTTCGCCGCCTCGCGGTGTCCGGCGTAGGCGGCGCGGCGGTACCACTGGTCGGCCTGCGCGGTGCGCTTCTGCTCGGCGCACAGCAGGCCCAGGTTGTACGCGCCGTTCACGTCGCCCGCGTCGAGTGCCGCGCGGTACCAGCGCTCGGCGGTCTGGGTCTCGCCGCGCTCGGCGTGCAGCGCGCCCAGCGCGTTGGCCGCGTTGCCGTCGCCGTCCTGGGCGGCCTTGAGCCACCACACGGCGGCGTTCGTCTCGTCGCCCGCGTCGCGCAGCAGGAAGCCGAGGGCGCACGCGGCCTTGGCCTCGCCGTCCTTGGCGGAGGTCAGGTACCAGCGCCCGGCCTCCTTGAGCTCGCCGCGCTTCTCCAGGATGGCGCCGAGGTGCAGCGCGGCACGGCGGTGGCCGCGCGCGGCGGCCTGGCGGTACCACTGCTCGGCCTCGTCGAGCGGCGAGCGGCCCGCGCCGGGGCGGGCGCCGACCTCGCCGGGCGGCTCCTGCTCGGCACGCCGGTCGAGGGCGCGCGCCAGGCGGTAGGCCGCTTCGCGGTGCCCGCGCTCGGCGGCGGTGCGCATCCAGCGCTCCGCGCCGACGTCGCCCCGGTGCTCCAGGAGGTCGGCGAGCGCGTACGCGCCCAGGGTGTGGCCCTGCTCGGCGGACTGGCGCAGCCAGTACTCGGCCGCGGGCTCGTCACCGCGCTCGCGGTGGTGCCTGCCGAGCGCGTGGGCCGCGGCGGCCGAACCCGCGACGGCGGCGATCCGCCACCATCCGGCGGCATCCTCCACATAGCCGCGCTGGTGCAGGAGGACACCCAGGTTGTTGGCCGCGGCACGGTCACCGGCGGCGGTCGCCGCGCGCAGCAGGGATTCGGCGCCGTCGAGATCACCGCGGCGCAGCAGCAGGCTTCCCAGGACGCTCATCGCGTCCACGTCCCCGGCCTCGGCCGCGACCCGGTGCTGCATCTCTTCCGCGGCGGCCCCCGGGTCGTCCCGGTCGGCCGACGGCACAAAACGCCCAGTCTCCAACAGAGTTGCCTTGTCCCCCATAACGTCCATCGTCGCACCACCTGCAACCTGGGTACACCTGGTATACCGCAGCCAGTGAGGTCACTTCAGCGTTTTGTCGACATGCCCACAGAGAGATAAGTGAAACACAGCTTCCCTCAACTCCCCCCGCCCGGACCACTCTTCGCACGAACCCCACATCACTGGCATGGGACACCGGCATGAGTGCGTCGCGGAGGGGGCGCGCCGATCGTGACGAAGACATGACGAAGGCCCGGATCCTGTGACAGGATCCGGGCCTTCGTCGCGAGTAGCGGGGACAGGATTTGAACCTGCGACCTCTGGGTTATGAGCCCAGCGAGCTACCGAGCTGCTCCACCCCGCGCCGTTGTGTACGTCACCGTATCACGGCGCGGGGTGGGTTCCGCGCGCTGTCCGCGCGCCCCGGGAGGTCCGGGCGCCCCGGGCACCCCCGGGGGGCGGGCGTCCCGGGGGAGGCCGGGCGTCCCGGGTGAGCGGCTATCCGCCGCCGCCCCCGCCCTTGTCGCCCTTCTCGCCCTTGTCGCTCTTCTTCGCCTGGTCGGACTGGGCGTCCTCGGCGCGCTCCAGGGCCTCCTGGAGCTTGGCCTGGGCCTTGCCGTAGGCCTCCCAGTCGTCGTCCTTGAGGGCCTCCTTGCCTTCGTCGATCGCCTTCTGGGCGTCGTCGATGGCCTTCTGGAGGTCGGGGTTGTCCGACGTCGGCGGCTTCTGCTTGTCGGGCTTCTCCTTGTCACCGCTTCCCGGTTTGTCCGGTGGCTCGACGGGGGTCGCCCCTTCGGTTCCGAAGACCACGTTGAGCGCCTTGTCCAGGGTGCTCTCGAAGGCGATCTTGTCTCCGTAGGTGACGAGGACGCGCTTCAGGAGTGGGTACTTGAGCCCACCGCCCTTGACGTAGACCGGCTCCACGTAGAGCAGGCCTCCGTCCAGGGGCACGGTCAGGAGATTGCCGTAGTCGACTTCGGAGTCGCCGCCCTTGAGGAGTCTGATCTGCTCCGCGATGTCCTTGTCGGAGTTGAACTGACTCTGCACGAGCTTCGGACCGTCGACCGTTCTGTCGGTCGGCATCTTCAAGATCTGCATCTTGCCGTAGTCCGGTGAGCCCGCGTCCGCGTTGACCGCCATGAAGGCGCTCAGGTTGTTCCGCTTGTTGGGCACGAAGGTCGTCGTCAGCGAGAAGTCCTGCTTCTTGCTGCCCGGCATCTTCATGCTCAGGTAGTACGGCGGGACGGCGCTGGACGTCTGGTTCGTCGGGTCGCTCGGGACCTCCCACACCTCGCTGCCGCTGAGGAACGTGTCGGCGTCCTTCACGTGGTAGCGGGTGAGCAGCTCGCGCTGGACCTTGAACAGGTCCTGCGGGTAGCGCAGGTGGTCCATCAGGGCCGGCGAGATCTCGCTCTTGTCCTTGACGGTGTCCGGGAACGCCTTGCGCCACGTCTTCAGAATGGGGTCCTCGGTGTCCCACTCGTACAACTTGACGTCACCGCTGTACGCGTCGACGGTCGCCTTCACCGAGTTGCGGATGTAGTTGACCTGGTTCTGCTGGGCGACCACCTGGCGCTGGTTGTTCCGCGCCGTCAGGGAGTCGGCCGTGGTGTCGCCGAGGGTGGTGCGCGACGCGTACGGATAGCCGTTCGTCGTCGTGTAGGCGTCGACGATCCACTGGATCTTGCCGTCGACCACCGCCGGGTAGGCGTCGCCGTCGATCGTCAGCCAGGGGGCCACCGCCTCGACGCGCTCCTTGGGCGTGCGGTTGTACAGGATCCGCGAGCCCTCGCCGATCGCGCCCGAGTACAGCATCTGGGGCTCGCCGAACGACACCGCGTACGCGGCCCTGTTCAGCGGGTTGGAGAGGTTGACGCCGCTCTTGCCCTTGTAGCTGGTCGTCTTCTCGCCGCTGTCGTCCGAGTAGTCGATCTCCTTCTGCGGACCGCCGACGATCGAGTACTGGGTGGTCTTCTCGCCGTAGTAGATGCGCTGCTGGTACCGCGGCAGATTGCCCTTGGAGGGCAGGTCGGACTCGGTGAAGACCGGCTCGCCCGACCCCTTCGCCTCCGTGCCCTTGGCCGCGACGACGCCGTAGCCGTGGGTGTAGCGGAAGTGGTCGTTGATCCAGTTGTTCTTCTGGACGCCGTTCAGGTCCAGCTCGCGCAGGCCGATGACGGTGTCCTGCTCCTTGCCGTCCTTGTCCTTGTAGCGGTCGACGTCCAGGTTCGACGGGAAGCCGTAGTAGGCCTTCATCTGCTGGAGCTGCTGGAAGGTCGGCGAGACGATGTTCGGGTCGAGCAGGCGGAAGCTGGCGGCGTCGGTCGCGGCGGTGCGCAGCTTCGACGTGTCCTGGGTGTTGCTCACGCCCGGGTACTTCTTCACATCGGTGCCGCCGATGTCGTACGCCTTGCGCGTCGCTTCCAGGTTCTTCTCGACGTACGGGGCTTCCTTCGCCTGCTCGTTCGGCTGGACCTGGAACTTCTGGACGATGGCCGGGTACAGGCCGCCGATCAGGATCGCGGAGAGCACCATCAGGCCGAAGCCGATGACCGGCAGCTGCCAGGTGCGCCGCCACAGCGTGGCGAAGAACAGCAGCGCGCAGATGACGGCGATGCAGAACAGGATCGTCTTCGCCGGCAGATAGGCGTTGGCGTCGACGTACCTGAGGCCCGTCCAGTTGTCGGTCGCCTTGAAGTCACTGGACTTCACCGCGAGGCCGTACCGGTCGAGCCAGTACGCGACGGCCTTGAGGGCCACGAAGATGCCGATCAGCACCGAGAGGTGCCCGGTCGCCGCGGCCGTGGCCCGGCCGCCGGGGCTGGTGATGCGCAGGCCGCCGTACAGGTAGTGCGTCAGGGCGGCGGCGATCACCGAGAGGACCGTGGCCGCGAAGCCGAAGCCCAGCAGGAACCGGTACCAGGGCAGGTCGAAGGCGAAGAAGGAGACGTCCAGGTGGAACTGGGGGTCCTTCTGGCCGAACGGCACGCCGTTGACCCACATCAGCCAGGTGCGCCACTGGCCCGCGGCGGAGGCGCCCGCGATCAGGCCGACGAGCGCGGTGATCCCGATGAGGAGCCACTTCTTGAACGGCGCGATCGCCATGCGGTACCGGTCGAGGCTCTGCTGCTCCATCGACATGGCGCTCAGCGGCGGGCGCAGCCGGTGCGCCAGCCAGATGTTCACACCGACCGCGGCCGCCATGAGGAGGCCGAAGACGAAGAACAGGCCGATCTTGGTCGACAGGGTCGTCGTGAAGACCGATGAGTAGCCGACCGAGCGGAACCAGAGCCAGTCCGTCCAGAACCCCGCGAACATGACGAACGCCATGGCCAGCACGGCCAGGACGCCGAGCGTCAAAAGCAGGGTCCGGACACGACGGGACGGTCGGCCCACTCTGATCCGTGGCCCCGTCGGGCCTCCGCCGCGGTCCGGCATCTGGAAAGCCAAGGTGCGCACCTCGAAGTTCGCTGTAGCTGTAGCTGTGGCTGAATCGGGCCCCGCGATCGTAGAGCCCACTGATGCAACTTACCGACGCTTTACTCAGTTCCCGTTCCGGGGTCTGAACCAGGCAGGATATTGGGCATGCCCAACGTTTCCCCCTCCGGCCCTCCGATGGCCGCGAGCCCGCTCACCCGCGCCGTGCTCGAAATCGACGAGTACGTCGCGAGCCTCGGCTGGGATCAGCCCGCCCGTCTCTTCGCCCTGGTGGACACCGCGCGACTGCGCACCCAGGAGCCCGGCCTCGCCGACCGCCTCGGCCTCCCCGACGACGGCTCGGCCGCGCCGCTCACCCCCATCGAGCAGGACGAGCTGCCCGCCGGGGCCGCGCTCGACGAGTTCCTCGGCACCATCGCCTGGCCCGACTCCGTCGCGGGCTGTGCCCTCACCGTGGAGCGCCTGATGCTCCCGCCGTCCGCGGAGGCGTCCGTTCCGCAGCATCTGAGCGAGAAGCAGCTCGCCGCGTGGGTGGCGAAGCACCCCGAGCGCCAGGAGGTCCGCATGACGGTCGCGGTGCTGCGCGACGGCGCGCGCGACTCGGCCCTGCGGCTGCGCGAGAAGGACTCCGCCACGGAGGTCCTGACCGGCTCCGACCTGGTGCCGGGCCTCGCGGACGCGCTGAACGCGACGTTCGCGGAGTAGCCGCTCCGCGGGCGCTCCACAGCATCTGACCGAGTACGCGGCCGGGGCCCACCGCCCCGGCCGCGGCCGTTTCCGTGGGCTCAGCCCTTGGTGCACTGCGGCAGACCGGCGGTGTCTCCCTTGCGGATCTTGTCGAGGGACTTCACCGCGTCGGCGATGGTGTCGACCTTGACCAGCGTGAGCCCGCCGGGGACGTCCTTCGCGGCGGTCGCGCAGTTGTCCTTGGGCGTGAGGAAGTACTCCGCGCCCTTGTCGCGCGCGCCCACGGTCTTCATCTCGATGCCGCCGATCGGGCCGACCTTGCCGTCGTCGTCGATCGTGCCGGTGCCCGCGACGAACTTGCCGCCCGTGAGGTCGCCCGGTGTGATCTTGTCGACGATCCCGAGCGCGAACATCAGGCCCGCGCTCGGCCCGCCCACGTCGGCGAGCTTGATGTCGATGGTGAACGGGAAGGTGTGGTCGGTCCCGGCCTGGATGCCGACGATCGCCCGGGCCTTGCCCTCGTCGTCGGACCTGTCCGTGGTGATCTTGACGTCCTCGGTCCTGGTCGGCTCCTTGCCCGCCTTCTCGGCGGCGGCCGCCTCCTTGACCGGTACGACGGTGAACGTGACGGCCTCGCCGGGCTTGTGCCGGGTGACGAGCTTCGCGACGTCCGTGGTCTTCTTCACGGCCGTGCCGTCGACGCTCCTGATGACGTCGCCCGCGTGCAGCCGGCCCTCGGCCGGGCTGTCCTTGAAGACGCTGCCGACGACCACCTGGGTCTTCACCGGGATGTCCAGTTCCTTCAGGGCGGCGACCTTCGCGCTCTCCTGGGACTGGCTGAACTCCTCGGCGTTCTCCCGGGTCGACTGCTGCTCGGTCTTGCCGTCCGGGTACAGCGTCTCGTGGGGCACGACGATGTTGTCGTGCGAGAGCCAGCCGTAGACGGCCTCGGCGAGGTTCATCTTGTAGTCGGCGCTGGTGACCCGGACCGTCGTCATGTTCAGGTGACCGGTCGTCGGGTACGTCTTGCGGCCCGAGATCTGGAGTACCGGCTCGCCGTCGTGGTCACCCAGGGTGTTCACCGTCGGCCCGGGGGACATCTCCGAGTACGGCACTTTGACGAGCACTCCCGCGCAGAGCAGCGCGATGAGCATCAGGGTGGAGGCGAGCAGCGTCGCCGTGCGGCGTGGCATGGAACGACAGTACGGGACGGTCCTGTGAGGGCACCCCCGGGGCCGGTCCGTACGGGCAGGCCGCTGGGCGGTCCCCCGGGCGTCGCGGGGACCGCGGATCAGACGGCGTCGGTACCCGAGTGGGTCTTCTCCATCGCCTTGCGGAACGCCGCGTAGCCGTTCAGCTCGCTGATGTCGCCGGTCTTCCCGCTCTCGCGGTTGCGATGGGCCAAAAGGGCCCACAGACCAGCGCCGACCGCCGCCAGAAGTGGAATGAGCAACCAGGCAAGTGATGCCATGTCGACCTCCCGACCCCATGAGCGACCACAACTGACTGATCAGCAGATTAACCCGCCGCTCCGACAACGCTCACGGCAGGGGTCCGGTTACGCAACCGGAGTTCCGCGGACGCACCACCCGCGGAGTCCCGTACGCGGGCCGCCCCACAGGGCTAGCAGGCGCCGACCCACTCCTCCTGGCCGTCGGAGAACGTCTGGTGCTTCCAGATGGGCACCTCGTGCTTGAGGTCGTCGATCAGCTTGCGGCAGGCCGCGAAGGCCTCGGCCCGGTGCGGGCAGGAGACGGCGACGACGACCGCGAGGTCACCGACGGTGAGGGCGCCGACGCGGTGCACGGCGGCCAGGGCACGGACGGGGAAGTCCGCGACGACCTTCTCCGCCACCCGCCGCAGCTCGGCCTCGGCGGTGGGGTGACTGGAGTACGCGAGCGCGTCCACGTCGGCGCCCCCGTCGTGGTTGCGCACCGTCCCGACGAACAGGGCCGTGCCGCCCGCGGCGTCGTCACCGACGGCCCGGAAGACCTCGTCCAGCGACAGCGGAGCGTCCCGGACTGCCAGCAGCCGGATCGGCTCGTCGGCGGCCTGCTCACCCGGGTGATCGATCGGAGTACGTGCCATGGGGCCATGGTGCCGCACGCCCCGGACCCGACGGAATAGCGCTATCCCCCAGCCCCCACAGGCCCGGCTTGGCCATCCCTACGACCCGGCACACGCCCCGTGGCGCCTCCCCCGGCTGTGGGCAGCCGGTCCGCCCAGCGGGCGGAACGGGTGGGCACAGCCCACCAACGGCGAGCGAGGGGGCAGAAGAGGCCCAGCCGGGGGTTCAGGGCCCCGGAGGGGCCCTCAGAGCCGCCGCCGCGCCTTCCGGGCCCGCCGCACCAGGGCGGCCGTACCCAGCAGGGCCACCGTGGCGCCCGCGGCCCCGGCCGCCGTCGCGTCCTTGCGCCCGAGCCGCCGGCCCGCCACGGTCCGCCGCCCCGCGACCTCCTCGAGCAGCTCCGCGAGGACCTCCTCGTTGGTCCACTGCGGCCGCCACCCCGCGTCGTGCAGCCGGCTCCCGCTGACGACCCAGGGGTACATCGTGTACGCCAGGTCGCCCGCCGGGGACGGCGTCAGCCCGATGCGGTGCAGCCGCGCGGCCGCCCCGAGGGCGACGGCGGACGGCAGCTCCATGCGCCGGATCCCGCTGAGCTCCTCGACCTCCTCCTGCTCCAGCCAGCCGTCGCAGCCGACGGCCAGCTCGCCCTCGACCTTCTCCAGGACGGCGTACTCCAGGGCGCTGCACAGGTCCTCGACGTGGCAGAACTGCCACGCGGGCCGGGACCCGGCGACGACGAGCAGCCGCGGCGACTCGAAGTAGCGGGTCAGCGCGGTGTCGGTGCCGCCGACGAGCACGGCGGGCCGCACCACGGTGACGTTCAGGCCGGGGTGGGCCCGGGGCGCGCGCCGGGCGAGCCGCTCGATCTCCAGGAGGTCGCCGACACCGGTGGCCTCCGCTGTCGCCCGCAATTCGGCGTCTTCGGAGAGGGGCAGTTCGTTCTCGGCGAGCGCTCCGTAGACCATCGCCGAGGTGCACAGCACGACCCGGTGCACCCCCGCGGCGGCGGCCGCGGTCAGGACGGTCTGCGTACCCCGTACGTTGTACGCGGTACGGGCCGCCCCGTCGGTCTCCAGGTCGAGGTCGAGCGCGAGGTGCACGACGACGTCCACGCCGCGCAGCTTCTCGGCGATCGCGGGGTCGCGGACGTCCAGGATGTGCCACTGGGCCGTCGCGCACTCGCCGCGCCGCTCGTCGATGGCCACGACCTGCTTGATCTCGTCGGACTCTGCCAGGCGCTCGGTCAGCAGCGCGCCGACGCCCGCCGCGGCGCCGGTCACGGCGACGACAGGCCCGCGGACGGGGGCCGGGGTCGAAGGGTTTCGCGCTGCGCGAACCTGCGGATCTGGGGAACTCACCGGGCGTCTCCAGCGGTTGTCTTCAGTACGTATGCGAATGACGCGTACGTACCAGGTGGCATCCATCCTGCCGCAGCCCCCGAGGCGGCGAAGCACCGAGGCCCGATCCCGTCACGGTGTCTACGCTGGGTGGTGTTGTCGGGCAGCCGCCGCCGGACCCATCCGGTGGCCTTACGAGCCGAGGAAACCCGTGAGTGACACCCCATTCGGATTCGGCCTTCCGCCGGAGGAGCCGGAGGACGGCGACGAGGGCAAGAAGAAGGACACCCCCGGAGGGGGACAGGGTTCCGGTGGCCCCGGGAACCCGTTCGGCTTCGGTGTGCCCGGTCTGGGCGGCCCCGGCGGCGGGGACAACCCGTTCGCCGCGATGTTCGGTTCCATGAACCCCAGCGACCTGGGCGCCGCCTTCCAGCAGCTCGGCCAGATGCTGTCGTACGAGGGCGGTCCCGTGAACTGGGACATGGCCAAGGACATCGCCCGCCAGACCGTCGCCCAGGGCACGGCGGACGGCACCAAGGACGCCAGCGTCGGGCCCGCCGAGCGGACCGCCGTCGAGGAGGCCGTGCGCCTGGCCGACCTCTGGCTGGACGACGCCACCTCCCTGCCGTCCGGCTCCGGCACCGCCGTGGCCTGGAGCCGCGCCGAGTGGGTCGAGGCGACCCTGCCGGCGTGGAAGGAGCTCGTCGACCCCGTCGCCGAGCGCGTCGGCGTGGCCATGGGCGACGTCCTGCCCGAGGAGATGCAGGCCATGGCGGGCCCGCTGATCGGGATGATGCGCTCCATGGGCGGCGCCATGTTCGGCCAGCAGATCGGCCAGGCCGTGGGCGTCCTCGCGGGCGAGGTCGTGGGCTCCACGGACGTCGGCCTGCCCCTCGGCCCGGCGGGCCGCGCGGCCCTCCTGCCGGTGAACGTGACCGCGTTCGGCAAGGACCTCAGCGTCCCCATGGACGAGGTGCGGCTGTATCTGGCCCTGCGCGAGGCCGCCCACCAGCGGCTCTTCGCGCACGTGCCGTGGCTGCGCTCGCACCTGTTCGGCGCCGTCGAGGGCTACGCCCGCGGGATCAAGGTCGACACGAGCAAGCTGGAAGACGTCGTCGGCCAGTTCGACCCGCAGAATCCGGAGCAGCTTCAGGAAGCCCTCCAGCAGGGCATGTTCCAGCCCGAAGACTCCCCCGAGCAGAAGGCCGCCCTGGCCCGCCTGGAGACGGCCCTGGCGCTCGTCGAGGGCTGGGTGGACGCGGTCGTGCACGCGGCGGCCAAGCCGCGCCTGTCGTCGGCCGACGCGCTGCGTGAGACGCTGCGCCGCCGCCGTGCCACCGGCGGGCCCGCCGAGCAGACGTTCGCGACGCTCATCGGCCTGGAGCTGCGCCCGCGCCGTCTGCGGGACGCCTCGCGCCTGTGGGCCTCCCTCACGGACGCGCGCGGCGTCGACGGCCGCGACGGCCTGTGGGCGCACCCGGACATGCTCCCCACGGCGTCCGACCTGGACGACCCGGACGGCTTCGTGCACCGCGAGCAGCTGGACTTCTCCGAGCTGGACAAGATGCTCGGCGAGGCGGCGCACGGCGGCGCTTCTGGCAAGCCGGACCTCACGAAGGGTGACGACTCCGCCGAGGGCGGCTCCCCCGAGGGCGGCTCCCCCGAGGGCAAGGACGACGACGGCAAGTGACTCTGCGCGACGACGCGGTGCTCGTCCTGAAGGCGTACGAGCACCAGGAAGACCTGCGGCAGTACTACTTGGACCATCTGTCCGCCCACCCGGACGACGGCATGTGGAAGGCCTGCACGGACGGCCATGTGACGGCCAGCGCGCTGGTCGTCGACCCGGCCCGCGGGCGCGTGCTGCTCACGCTGCACAAGAAGCTGGGCATGTGGCTCCAGATGGGCGGCCACTGCGAGCCGGACGACCGCACCCTCGCCCAGGCGGCGCTGCGCGAGGCCACCGAGGAGTCCGGCGTCGAGGGCCTGACCCTGCTGCCGGGCGGCCCGGTGCGCCTGGACCGCCACCCGATCCCGGGTCCCTGCACCCAGCACCTGGACGTGCAGTACGCCGCGCTCGCGCCGCCCGGAGCGGTGGCGGCGATCAGCGACGAGTCCCTGGACCTGCGCTGGTTCGCGTACGACGAGGTGGCGGACGTGGCCGACACGTCCGTCGTCCGGCTCGTGGAGGCCACGCGGGAGCGCCTGCCGGTGTGACGGCCTCCTGATAGGCGGCATGGGTAAGGGGCGGTCGCCATGGCGACCGCCCCTTACCGATGGAGGTCCGGACACAGACGGCCGGACACAGACGGGTCGGGCTCAGTTCCAGACGTTGCTCTGGTTCTGCCCCCGGGCGCCCTGCTGGCCCATGCCGAACTGGGCGCGTGCCCCCTGGCCGATCTGGGCGTGCTGCGGCGGCAGCAGCTCGCTGGGCTGGACGAGCGCGTAGCCCTGTCCCATGAAGCTGAGCTCCCAGCCCTCGCCGGTGTTGCCGCGGCGCCGCCACACGCCCGAGGAGTGCGTCTGTGCCTGCATCTGCACCCGCAGCCCGCTGGACCAGGCGACGATCGCGTCCGCGTCGGCGTTGACGTACCGGTCCGGGGTGACCTGGAGCATCAGCGGCTGCCCGGAGGTCATCAGGGCGACCTTGCCGCGCCCGGTGATGTTCAGCTGGTACTTGCCGGAGCCGGAGATCCCGTACTGGCTGTCCACCGCGATCACCTGGTGGGACAGCGAGGAGTCCATGGCGAGGACGTAGGAGCTGTCCACCGTCAGGCCGTCCTGCTCCACGTCCACGACGTGGATGTACTGGGCGAGGTTCGCGAAGTAGACGGTGCCCTGGCCGTGGCAGCGCATCAGGTCCAGGCCCTCACCCGTGTGCGCCCGGGCCCGCCGCTGCCCGCCGGACTGGAACTCGGCGTCGAACTCGATGAGCCCCTGGTAGGCGACCATGGCGCCCTTGCGGGCGAGTACGTCGTCGTGGCCCTCCAGGGCGACGCGCAGCAGCTGCGGGTTCTGGACGGTGTAGCGCTCCTGGGACTGCTGCTCGGAGTGCGCGAAAAGCGAGCTCTGCATGGTGGTGCTCCCCCTCAGCTCCGGATCCGGAGGCGGTCGGTGCTGTCCTCACTGGGCTGTACGACGACGATGCCCTCCCCGGAGAAGCCCATCTGGTAGGCCTCGCCGCTGCCGCGCCCGATGAGGGAACCGGCCTTGAAGCTGCGCTTGCCCTTCACCTTCAGGTTCGGCGACCAGGCGATCAGGGCGTCGGGGTCCACGTACGTCTCGTCCTCACCGCGGCCGCAGTCGACGACGATGGGCGTGCCGCGCGAGGTCAGCGCCACCCAGCCCTGCCCGGAGACCTTGATGTTCCACAGGCCCTGGCCCGCGAACTTGGCGAGTCCCTTGACCCGCTCGACGCCCCACTGGAGGCTCGCGTCGAAAGCGAGGAGGTTGGTGCCGTTCACCGAGAGCGAGTCGCCCGCCAGGTTGATGACGACGACGTCCGCCCCGTAGTCGGCGAGGTACAGCAGGCCGTCTCCGGAGCACTTCATCAGGGGCGCGCCCTCGCCGGTGATCCAGTCGCGGGCGATCTGGCGGACGGCGGGCGGGTTCGGCTCGTACTGCACGAACCCTTCGTAGGCGACCATCGATCCCACGCGCGCGAAGAGGTCGTTTCCGGTCTGCATGGCCACCTTCAGCATGTGGTGGCCGTGGTTCTCCATGCGGGCGGCCACCGGGGCCGGGGCGAAGCCCGCGAGCTGGTACTGGTTCATGACGGGCTCCCTCAGACCTCGTACGGCTGGACGACGATGAAGTTGCCGGGCGCGCCGCGGAACTGGAGGTTCACGCTCTCCCCCGTGGCGCCCGCGGAGGCGTTCGCCCGCAGCCTGACCTGGCTGGAAACGATCGCCTGCGCGGCGGCCGACCAGGCGACGACGGCGTGGCAGTCGGCGAAGGTGGTCGGGGTCACCGGCAGCACGACGGGCATGCCGTGCGTCTTCACGACGACGGTGCCGCTCCCCTGGAACTGCATGACGAACAGCGCGCCCCCGGGGATGCCGTGCCCCTCGATGCGGCGCACCTCGTGCTGGAGGGACTCGTCGAAGGCGAGGACGTTCTCCGCGGAGACGCAGATGGCGTCCCCCTGGAGCTCGATGGGGTGCAGATGGGTGCCCTCTTCGGCGAGGAAGACCTGGCCGCGGCCCGTACAGCGCATCAGCTGCATCTCCTGGCCGGTGGCGTTGCCCACGACGCGGCCCGCGAAGCCCGCGCCCTTGTAGCTGAACTCGACCTTGCCCTGGTAGAGCACCATGCTGCCCTGCCGGGCGAGCACGGGCTGGCCGCCGACGTTCAGGTCGATGCGGACCAGCTTCTCGTTCTGCTGCGTCCAGCGCTGGCCCGTGCCCGCCTCGCGGTACTTCTGCAGCGCGGCAGCCACACCGGCGCCCTGCGGGGCCGCTCCCGGGACACCCTGCGCGAAGGGCGGCGGGGCCTGGCCGGGCACCGGCGCCGGAGGCTGCTGACCGTAACCGGGCGATGGAGGCGCGGCGGGCTGGCCGTATCCCGGAGGCGGGGGTGCGGAGGGCTGGCCGTAGCCGGGCGGCAGGGGCGCCGAGGGCTGCTGACCGTAACCGGGCGGCTGGCCGTACGGCGCCGGGGCCTGGGGCGGCAGGGGGGCCGGGGGCGGCACCGGGGCGCCCGGCTGGCCCAGCGGGGCGACGATGGTCTGCGCGGAGTGCACGGACGGGGCGGGCGGGACGGGCGCGGACGCGACCGGGGCGGGCGGGGCCGGGGCGGGCGGGGCCGGGGCGGGCGGGGGCGTCACGTTCGCCGGGGGCGGGGTGTGCGGGACGGGCGCCGGGGCGGGCACGGGGGCCGGAGCCGCCGGGGCGGGGGCCGCCGGAGCCGCGAAGGCGGGCGGCGGCGTGGCGCCGCCGGGCGGTGCGAAACCGGGCACCTGGGCCTGGGCCTGCGGCTCGGGCGCCGCGGGCTCTTCCTCGGCGACCTCGCCGCCGAAGTTACGCAGCAGCGCGTCCAGGCCGCCGTCGAAGCCCTGCCCGATCGCGGCGAAGCGCCACACGTCCTTCAGATAGAAGTCGCCGAGCATCAGCGCCCGCTCGGTGGAGAACTCCGAGCCGTCGAAGGCGTACCGGGCCACCTCTTCGCCGCCCGCGACGATCCGGATGTAACCGGAGGCGAGCTGGGACATCTGCCCGGCGCCGTCGATCGCAGCAGTGAACGACAGCTTCTGGATCTGCGGCGGGATCCGGTCGAGGGTGACGCGGAAGGACTCGTTGTCACCGGCCTGCGCGCCCAGGAGCTGCAGCGACTCCTCCGGGGACTTCGGCTGGTTGAAGAAGATGAAGTAGCGGTCGTCGGACAGCCGCTCGTCCGCGTCGAGGCCGAAGCAGCTGATGTCGAAGGTCAGCCCGGGGGCAGCGAGGTGCACACCGACGTACAGGTCGGTCCCTGCGGTGAGGTCACTGATCTTGGCCTTATGGCCGCGTTGGAATTCCCTGGGCATACGTAACGACCGTCCCCCATCCCGATGGTGAATGCGTCGCGCCAGGCTAACCGCAAAGTCCGACAACGGACGAAGCCGGTACAGACCCGGTACACAACCACCGCGGGGTGCCCCGGCCGCCCTGCCGCGCCGAGGCCCCGGTCACTCCTCCCGGGCGGCGGGCAGGTGCGGCAGCCGGTCCGCGGCCGCCACTCCTTCGAGATAGCCGCGGGCGCGCTCCGTGCGCGGATAGGCCTCCAGGAGCTGCCAGAAACGCGGCCCGTGCCCCGGGACCAGCAAATGCGCGAGCTCGTGGACCAGGACGTAGTCGACCACGTACTCGGGCATGCCCTGCAACCGGTGCGACAGGCGGATGCTGCCCTCCGAGGGCGTGCACGAGCCCCACCGGGTGTTCTGATTCGTCACCCAGCGCACGGACGTGGGACGCGCCCTGCCGTCGAAGAACTGCTCCGAGAGCCGCCGCGCCCGCTCGGCGAGCTCACTGTCCCCGAGGACCCGCTTGCTCTCCTGCGCGGCCAGTTTGTCTAGCATGACGGTCACCCAACGCTGCTCCTCCGCCTCGGACATCCGGGCGGGGATGAGGACGACCGTGCGGTCCCCCTCGCGGTACGCCGAGACCGTTCTGCGTCGGCGGGCGCTCCGTCGCACCTCGACCGCGGTCGCCGCCGAGCCGGACGACGGCGGGCTGGTCGCGCTGCGCTGTGGACTTCCGCGGTGCAGTGGGTCGGCGGGCACGCCTTGACGTTACCCGTTCGGCAAGCGGGAAGTCCCGCCTCCGGGACGGTTCGGTATCGATCCCCTCCCCGTGCGCTCGATTAGCTCGATTAGTACGACAAACACTCGCCGCCTGTGGACAACCCCGAGCACACCCCAGCCCGGCCGGGCATGCTGACCGTCGAACGGCAACGTCTCGCCTCGCGACACGTACACCCAGCACGACGCGACGCGGCACGACGCGGCACTGCACGCCGCACACCGCACAACAACATCCAGACACTCGACGACACCACACGGCATGACTCGGCTCGGCATGACACGGGGGAACGCATGCATCCGATCCTCAAGCCCGCGCTACGACGCGGCTGGCGCGATCTCAACACCGTCCAGTTCGGGGTGACGCCCGCCCACGCCCGCGTACTCGGCCCCGTGGACACCGCGACAGGCAGCTTCCTCACACTCCTCGACGGCACCCGAGGCCTGCCCCTGCTGCGCGCGGAAGCCAGGAGAATGGGCCTGCCGGACGGACACGTGGACGCGCTGCTCCAGCGCCTGGACCACGCCGGGCTGCTCGACGACGCGACGGGCGGCGGCCCTGCGGCCGAGGCCCTGCGCGCCCGCCCGGACACCATGGACCGGCTGCGCCCGGACCTGGCCACCCTGTCGGCCGTCACCCCCCGCCCCCACGACGCCATCCGCAAACTGGCCGCCCGCCGTGCCACCCGCGTGCGTGTGCAGGGCACCGGCCGCGTGGGCGCGGTCGTGGCGTCGGTCCTGTCCGGCGCGGGGGTCGGCCAGGTGGACGTGCGGGACGGAGGGTGCGTCGAACCCTGGGACATCGCTCCCGGCGGGCTCCCCGCCGACTCCATCGGCCAGCGCAGGGACGCAGCGGCACGACGGGCCGCGCGCCGAGCCGCGCCGAGCCGCCCGCCACGGCACCCCGAGGACAGAGCCGACGGCGAGCACCCTCTGTCCCTGGTCCTGCTCACCCCGCGCGACGGCCTCGACGCCTACGCCCCGGCCCCGTCCGGAGCAGAGCCGCTGCTCGCCGCCGGAACGCCGCACCTGTACGCGGGCGTGATCGAGGGCACGGGCGTGGTCGGCCCCCTGGTGCTGCCGGGTGTGAGCGCCTGCGCGAGCTGCCTCGCCCTGACCGAGACGGACCGCGACCCCGCCTGGCCGCGCATGCTGGCACAGTGGCACTCGGGACACCGGCGCCAGGTGCCCGCCTGCGACCTGGCCCTGTCCACCACCGTGGCCGGCCTCGCAGCGGCACACGCACTGGCCTTCCTGGACGGCGCGGCACCCTCCCTCACGGGAGTCCGCTGGCTGACGGCGGCACCGCGCTACGCCTGGCGCGCCCAGCGCGTACCGGCGCACGCTACTTGCCCGTGTGGGGCGAGTGAGCGCGTTAAGAGGGAGGACACCGCCGTGGATCGAGAGCCACACGGGACAATGACCGGTGTCACCGCCTGAGAGGGCGCGGCTGTCTGGGACTTGGAGGGGCGCATGTCTGATCTTCCCCGGAAGGCGGTTACCCGTACCGCCAAACTGGCCGCGCTGCCGCTCGGCTTCGCGGGCCGCGCGACCTGGGGGCTCGGCAAGAGAATCGGCGGCAAGTCGGCGGAACTCGTGGGCCGTGAGCTGCAACAACGCACGGCGGAGCAGCTGTTCAAGGTGCTCGGTGAGCTGAAGGGCGGGGCGATGAAGTTCGGGCAGGCCATGTCCGTCTTCGAATCGGCCCTGCCGGAGGAGGTCGCCGGTCCCTACCGCGCGGCCCTGACGAAACTTCAGGAAGCCGCACCGCCCATGCCGACCCGCACCGTGCACACCGTGCTCGCGGAGCGGCTCGGCGAGGACTGGCGGGAGCTGTTCCTCGAGTTCGAGGACAAGCCCGCCGCGGCCGCCTCGATCGGCCAGGTGCACCGAGCCGTATGGGCGGACGGGCGCGACGTCGCGGTGAAGGTCCAGTACCCGGGAGCGGGCGAAGCCCTGCTCTCGGACCTGAACCAACTGGGCCGCTTCGCCCGGGTCCTTGGCCCGCTGATCCCTGGCATGGACATCAAGCCCCTCATCGCGGAGCTGCGCGACCGCGTCTCCGAGGAGCTGGACTACGGCCTGGAGGCGCAGGCCCAGCGCGCCCACGCCGAGGAGTTCGCGGACGACCCTGACGTGATCGTGCCCGACGTGGTCCACCAGAGCGAGCAGGTCCTGGTGACGGAGTGGATCGACGGCGTGCCGCTGGCCGACGTGATCACCGACGGCTCGCAGGAGGAGCGGGACCGTGCGGGCCAGCTCCTCGCCCGCTTCCTGTTCTCAGGACCGGCCCGCACCGGCCTGCTGCACGCCGATCCACACCCCGGGAACTTCCGTCTGCTGCCGGGCGAGAAGGGCGAATGGCGTCTCGGCGTCCTGGACTTCGGCACGGTGGACCGACTGCCCGGCGGACTGCCCCCGACGATCGGCCGCTCCCTGCGGATGACGGTCGAGGGCCAGGCCGACGCGGTCTACGAGATGCTGTGCGAAGAAGGCTTCGTCAAGGACTCCGTCGACCTGGAGCCCGAAGCGGTCCTCGACTATCTGCTGCCGATCATCGAACCCGCCCTCGCGGACGAGTTCACCTTCACACGCGGCTGGATGCGCAGCCAGGCGACACGTGTGGCCGACCCCCGCTCCCCCGCCCACCAGTTGGGCAAACGGCTGAACCTCCCGCCGTCGTACCTGCTGATACACCGCGTGACGCTCAGCACCATCGGCGTCCTGTGCCAGCTGGGCGCGACCGTACGCATGCGGGACGAGCTGGAGGAGTGGGTCCCCGGATTCCTGCCGGACGACGAACCGGCGGAGCCGGAGGAGCAGCACGACCCGAGCGACGGCCAGGAGCTGGACGACGCGGCGGCCGAGGCATGACCTGACGCGGGGGTGGGGGTGGGGAGGGGGCGGGGGGGGGAGGGGAAGCCCCCCCGCGAGGCGTCGGTCACCACCAGGCCGAGTCGAGTCTCCCCTCAATGGCCCGGATGTTGTCCCGCGCACAGATGTCGCAGAAGTAGTGGCGGACGCCGTTCTCCACGGAGCAGGTCCAGGTGGGGGGCCGGCCGTCGGCGACCGTGCCGCAGCGGGAGCACACGAGGTTCTCGGTGTCCGCAGGTTGAGAAGGCTGCTGGTCCACTCGGTGACCTTATCGCCGTCGCCGGGTGATCGGCGGGCACAACGCACCGCGGGGGCCGGTCCGTTCGGACCGGCCCCCGCTGGGTTCGCCGGGAAGCTCGCCGGAGCTTCCGGTTGCCGTGTGGCGGCGGATCTACTGCATGACCGCCATGGCGAGCGCGCGGCGGGCGCGCAGCGAGGCGCGCTCGGCGCGGCGCTGCATGCGGCGGGCCGCGATCAGGCGGACGGCCGGGCGTTGCTGCTCGGCCTCACGCAGTCGCTCGTGCATATGCGCACGGGCCATGGCTTCTGGGATGAGTTGCATTTCTCGGGTCCTGTTCTGGCGCGAGCCGGTCGCGCCGGTGGGGGTGAAGTCTGGGGTCGCGGAGCCGGTGGGCTCACTCGCGGGTGCCTTCATCGGGGCCTGCTTCTTCGGGTCGTGCGTCAGGGGGCGATCGATCGTTCCGGCGGTACTCATGCCACTACCGGGTTCTTCCGCGGACGGCCACGCGGGCGCTTGCGGGCTACGACGACGCCCTGGACGAACAGCTCACCGCCCCAGACACCCCACGGCTCACGCCGCTCCTTGGCGCCGGCGAGGCAGGCCTCCATCAGCGGGCAGGTGCGGCAGAGCGACTTGGCGTACTCGACGTCGGCCGGGGACTCCGCGAAGAAGACCTCGGGGTCGTAGGCGCGGCAGGGGACGGGTACGCCGAGGTTCTCGATGGCGTCGTCGAGCGCGGTGAGCGCTGTGAGGGGAGTCAAGGTCGGGTCCTCCGTGGGTGCGGGCGGGGGGAGCGTGTCTGAAGGCGGTACGGACGGGGCGTGCGCTTCGAGTTGCACGGGGTGTTCTTCCTCGTCTGGTCGTTCCGGCCGGGGTCGGCCGGTTTGCGGCTGGTACCGGGTCTTGCTGTGGCCCCTTCGGTCTGTCTCCCTGTTTCGGGGAAAACAGAAGGGCCGCGGATCCCGGGTGGGGTTCCGCGGCCCTGAAGGCGCCGGTCTGATCGAGATCAGACTGGATCACTCCAGGGTTCGAGCCCACGGAAGGCCCACATCGTGTGGTGCTGCGTCGTCTGCTTCCGGAATCCGGCACCGGCCGCCGCGAAGGCATAGGCCTGCGCCTGTGCCGCCGCTACTGCTGCTTCCGGTGCCTGGGTCGGTCGCTCATTGCCTTCACGGATCTGGAGACCCATGGCAGGCAGGGAGGCACCCGGACGAGCGGCGGCATTGCCGACGGACAGACCGGTGCTCTGGTGCGAGAAGCCGAGCAGGCAGGAGGCGACGACCGAGCGATCGGTCATTTTGGCGGTGCTGATGAAGCTCTCGTTGATGCTGATCACTGGATTCGCCTCCTCTCGGCGTCTAGGGGATCGGCCGGGGCCGATCCTTCGGACTGACAAGTACAGCATGGAACCGGGGCTCCGGAGAAGCCCGCCGTTTCCGTGTTAAGAACCTATGGGGATTGCTGGCGCATGCGCAAACTATTTTTTCGACGAGTTTGAATCAGTTGGCCTCGCCGCCGTCGGTAACCTCCTGACCTGCACAAATGGCCAGGACGTCGGCGCCGTAGGTGCGTACCTTGCGCTGGCCGACGCCGGGGATGCGGGCGAGCTCGCCCTCCTCCTCGGGCACGGACTCGGCGATGGCGATCAAGGTTTTGTCCGTGAAGAGGCAGAACGGGGGCTGTCCGATGCGTCGCGCGTGCCCCGCGCGCCACTCCCACAGGCGCTCGTAGAGCCCTTCGTCCATGTCGGACGGGCAGTCCTCGCACCGCATGAGTTTCATCTCACCGGCGTCGGTGAGGGTGCGGCCGCAGACGCGGCAGCGGGCCGGGGTGCGGCTGGTGCGGCGGCGGGCTCTGGGGCCGCCGGGTTCGGTGCCGCCGCCGGTGCCGCGCTCGATGCCTCCCGTGCCGCCCGCCGCGCGTGCCCCGGCGGTCGCTCCCGAGCCGGGGCGCAGTCCGTCGAGGAACCGGGTGGCCCTGCGGTTGGGGCGCCCGCCCGGGGAGCGGGACACCGCCCAGGACAGATAGAGGTGGGCTCGGGCGCGGGTCACGCCGACGTAGAGGAGGCGGCGCTCCTCCTCGACCTGTTCGTCGGTCTTGGCGTAGGTGATCGGCATCATGCCTTCGGCGAGGCCGACCAGGAAGACGGCGTCCCACTCCAGGCCCTTGGCGGCGTGCAGGGAGGCGAGGGTGACGCCTTCGACGGTGGGGGCGTGCTGGGCGGCGGCGCGCTCGTCCAGCTCGGCCACGAGGTCGGCGAGGGTCGCGGCGGGGTTGGCGCGGGCGAAGTCCTCGGCGAGGCGCACGAGGGCGGCCAGGGACTCCCAGCGGTCGCGGACGGCGCCGGAGCCCGCGGGGGGCTCGGTGGTCCAGCCCTTGGTGGAGAGGACGGCGCGGACCTGGGAGGGCAGGTCGACGACGTCGTCGAGGAGGGCGTCGTTGCCGCCGAAGCGGGCGGCGCCGCGGAGGGCCGCGCCGGCCTCGCGCACCTCGGTGCGTTCGAAGAAGCGCTCGGCGCCGCGGAGCTGGTAGGGGATGCCTGCGTCGGCGAGGGCCTGTTCGTAGATCTCCGACTGGGAGTTCGTGCGGAACAGGATCGCGATCTCGCTGGCGGGGAGGCCGTCGGTCATGAGGGCGCGGATGCGGCGGGCGGCGCCTTCGGCTTCGGCGGGTTCGTCCGCGTACTCCGTGTAGACGGGGTCCGCGGCGGGTTCGCGCTGGGAGACCAGTTCCAGGCGGTGGTCGGCGGCGCGGCCGTGGGCCTGGGCGAGCAGGCCGTTGGCGAGGCGGACGACCTGGGGGGTGGAGCGGTAGTCCCGGACGAGTTTGACGACGGTCGCGCCGGGGTGGCGGGTGCGGAAGTCGAGGAGGTGGTCGGGGGTGGCGCCGGTGAAGGAGTAGATGGTCTGGCTGGCGTCGCCGACGACGCAGAGGCTGTCGCGCTCGCCGAGCCACAGCTCCAGGAGGCGCTGCTGGAGCGGGCTGACGTCCTGGTACTCGTCGACGACGAAGTGCTGGTACTGGGAGCGGACCTGTTCGGCGATGTCGTGGCGGTCCTGGAGGATGCCGACGGCCAGGAGCAGGACGTCTTCGAAGTCGATGACGGAGCGGTCTCGCTTGAGGTCTTCGTAGGCCGCGTAGAGCTGGGAGATCTCGGCGGGGTCGCGGGGGGTCTCGCGGCCAGCTCTGGCGGCCGCGGCGGCGTAGTCCGCGGGGACGGTCTGGGTGACCTTGGACCATTCGATCTCGCCGGTGGCGTCCCGCAGTTCGTTGCGGTCGAGGCGGATGCGGCAGGCGGTCGCGGCGTCGGCGACGAGTTGGATCTTGCGTTCCACGAGTCGGGGCAGGGAGCCGCCGACGGCCTTGGGCCAGAAGTACTGGAGCTGGCGCAGGGCCGCGGAGTGGAAGGTGCGGGCCTGGACGCCTTGGGCGCCGAGCTGGCGCAGTCGGCCGCGCATCTCGCCGGCGGCGCGGTTGGTGAAGGTGACGGCGAGCACGCTGGCGGGCTGGAGGATGCCCGCGCGCACTCCGTACGCGATGCGGTGGGTGATGGCGCGGGTCTTGCCCGTGCCCGCGCCCGCGAGCACGCAGACCGGCCCGTGCAGGGCCGTGGCGACCTCGCGCTGCTCGGGGTCGAGCCCGTCGAGCACCGCGTCGGCCGAGTCCGGGACCCGCGGGAAGAGGGTGGAGTGCGTTGCTGCTGTCACCCTTCAATGCTGCCAGTTCCTGTGGGGCGCGTGAGCGGGGTTATCCACAGGGTGGTGGTCGCAGTCGTATTAATCCCGGGGTGTGTCCGGGTGTGGCTGGTCCGGGGCAGGGCTTGGTGCCGGTCGGTCCCGGGGGCGTCTCCTGGTGTCGAGTGTGAGCTCTGGCGGGTGAGACGCGGGTGTGGGCTGGGGCGGGAGGGGCGTGAGTGCAGGCTCTGCCGGGAGGGGCCTGGGCGCGGGCTCTGCCGGGAGGGGCGTGGGTGTGGGAATGGCGGCGGGGTCGCGTACGTTCGACTGGGTGCGACGACGCACCCCGAAGTGCGATGACGCACCCCGAGCCGTGAAGGAGCGCGAAGACATGCCGGGCACCGTGACGATGTACAGCACCACCTGGTGCGGCTACTGCCGCAGGCTGAAGGGCCAGATGGACCGCGAGGGCATCGCGTACACCGAGGTCAACATCGAGCAGGACCCGGAGTCCGCCGCGTTCGTCGAGAAGGCGAACGGTGGGAACCAGACGGTTCCCACCGTTCTCTTCCCGGACGGCTCGACGCTGACGAACCCCTCGCTGGCGCAGGTGAAGCAGAAGCTCGCCTAGGTCCCCGGGGGCCGGGTCAGGCCGCCGCGCCGGGCCGCGGCAGGGACTCGCCGTACCAGAGTTCGATCAGGCGGGCCGCGATCGAGATGCCGTAGGGAGGCAGGACCTCCCCGGACTCGAACGCGGCCCGCAGGTCGTCGCGGGAGAACCAGCGGGCCTCGTGGATCTCCTCGCCGTCGACGTTGATCTCCGACGAGGTGGCCTGGGCCATGAAGCCGAGCATGAGGCTGGACGGGAACGGCCAGGGCTGGCTGGCGACGTACTCGACGTCTCCTACGGTGACGCCCGCTTCTTCCCAGACCTCGCGGCGGACGGACTGCTCGATGGACTCGCCGGGCTCCACGAAGCCCGCGAGCGTGGAGAAGCGGCCTTCGGGCCAGTGGACCTGGCGGCCGAGGAGGGCGCGGTCCTTGTCGTCCGTCACGAGCATGATCACGGCGGGGTCGGTGCGCGGGTAGTGCTCGGCGCCGCAGGCCTGGCAGCGGCGGATGTGGCCGGCGGCCGCGATGACGGTGCGCTCGCCGCAGCGCGAGCAGAAGCGGTGCATGCGCTGCCAGTTCTCCAGGGCGACGGCGTGCACCATCAGGCCGGCGTCGCGGGGCGACAGGAGCAGGCCCGCCTCGCGCAGTCCGGCGGCGCGTGCGGAGGCGTCCATGCGGCCGGGCAGGGAGTCCTTCTGGAGGGCGAAGTAGCTCACGCCGTCGTCGTCGGTGCCCAGGAAGTAGCGGTGGGCTTCGGTGAGGGGCGCTTCGAAGCTGGGGGTCATCACCAGTTCGGTGCGGCCGTCGGGGGTCTCGTCGATGAGGACCTGGCCGCCGGAGACCACGAAGACGCGTGTCGAGGGGTGGCTCCACGCGGCGGCGAGCCAGGCCTCGTCGAGGCGGTGGTGGGCCGCGCGGTCGATGCCGCTCGGCGCGGTGAGCGAGACGGGGCGGTCTGCGGCGCGGTCGGTCCAGGTGGTCACTGGTGCTTCCAACTCCCCCGGTGGAATGGGTGGTTCAGCGAGCAGGTGTCTTCGGTGTGCTCAGTGTGCATCGCGCCAGTGCTCCGCGAGGTCGCCCCAGAGGTAGGCGGTGGTCTCGACGCCCTTGAGGAGCAGGTCGAGCTCGACCTTCTCGTTCGGCGCGTGCCAGCCGTCCGAGGGAATGGAGATGCCGAGGAAGAGCACGGGCGCCCCGAGGACGTCCTGGAGGTCGGCTGCCGGTCCTGAGCCGCCTTCGCGCGTGAAGAGGATCTCCTGCTCGAAGGCGCTGCCCATGGCGCGGGCCACGGACTGCAGGGCGGGGTGGTCGAGCGGGGTCAGGCAGGGGCGGGTCGCGGCGCCGAAGGTGATGGTGTGGCGGATGCCTGCGGGCAGCTGGTCGGCGACCCAGGTGCGGACGGCTTCTTCCACGTGGTCGGGGTCCTGGCCCGCGACCAGGCGGAAGGAGAGCTTCAGCAGGGCGCTCGACGGGATGATCGTCTTGCCGCCCGCGCCCTGGTAGCCGCCTCCGATGCCGTTGACCTCGGCGGTCGGGCGGGCCCAGACGCGCTCCAGGGTGGTGTGTCCCGCCTCTCCGTGGGGGGCGTGCGACTTGGCGGTGCGCAGCCACTCGGCCTCGTCGAAGGGCAGTGCGGCGAAGAGCTGCCGTTCGCGGTCGGTGAGCTCGATGATGCCGTCGTAGAAGCCCGGTACGGCCACGCGCGCGTGCTCGTCGTGCAGGGCGGCGACGAGGCGGGCGGCGGCGGTGGCCGGGTTGGGTACGGCACCGCCGAAGGAGCCGGAGTGGATGTCCTGGTCGGGGCCGTACAGCTCGATCTCGCAGTCGGCGAGGCCGCGCATGCCGGTGCAGACGGTCGGGGTGTCCTTGGACCACATGCCGGTGTCGGAGACGACGACGGCGTCGGCGGCCAGGCGGTCGCGGTGGCGCTCGATCAGGTCGCGGAAGTGGGCGGAGCCGGACTCCTCCTCGCCCTCGACGATCAGCTTGAGGTTCACGGCGGGGGCGGTGCGGCCGGTGACGGCGAGGTGGGCGCGCACGCCGAGGGTGTGGAAGAAGACCTGGCCCTTGTCGTCGGCGGCGCCGCGCGCGTAGAGGCGGTTGTCGCGGATGACGGGCTCGAAGGGGTCGGTGTCCCAGCCGTCCTCGCGGGCGGCGGGCTGTACGTCGTGGTGGCCGTAGACGAGGACGGTGGGTGCCTGCGGGTCTCCGGAGGGCCATTCGGCGAAGACGGCCGGGGCGCCGGCTGTCTCCCAGACCTCGGCGGTCGGGAAGCCGGTGTCCTTCAGCCGGGCGGCCAGCCAGTCGGCGCTGCGGCGCACGTCGTCGGCGTGCTCGGGCTGCGCCGACACGGACGGGATGCGCAGCCACTCGGCGAGGTCGTCGAGGAAGGCGGCACGGTGGTCGTCGACGTACTCGCGTACGGCGCTGACGACGCTGTCAGCTTGGTCGGCGGACTTACTCATGGTCACGAGCCTATCGGCCCGCGGGAGCGGTCCTGTCCGGTGGCCGGTCGGCCTCGGGGCCGCCGCCCTCGCCGGTGGCCTCGCGGTCGGCCCGGCCCTCGTTCTCGTGCTCGTTCCCGCCCTCCTTCTCGCCCTCGCCGAGCAGGAGCCGTTCCAGCTCGGCCCGGCCGGGCAGGTGTCGGGGGCGTACGACGTCGCCGCTGCGGACGTACAGGAACGCGGCGGTCACCGACTCCAGGGGGACGCCGTACTGCTCGGCCCAGGCCAGGCGGTACACGGCGAGCTGGAGCGGGTCGGCGTCCTGGGTGCGGCTGGTCTTCCAGTCGAGGATCTCGTACGTGGCGTCGTCGCCGTCGCCCTGTTTGTAGACGGCGTCGACGCGGCCGCGGATGAGGCGGCCGCCGAGGGTCAGCTGGACGGGGGCTTCGGCGCGGTAGGGCGTGCGGTGGGCGTACTCGGTGCGCTCGAAGGCCTCCTTGAGGGCCTCCAGGTCGCGTTCGTCGGCGATGTCGGCCTCTCCGGGGGCGCCGCCGGGCAGTTCGTCCGGGCCGAGCATGGGCAGGCGCAGCTCTTCGAAGCGGGCCTCCACCCAGGCGTGGAAGCGGGTGCCCCGCCGGGTCGCGGGCTGGGGGGGCCGGGGCATGGGCCGCGCGAGCTCCTGGGCGAGGCCGTCGGGGTCGGCGGCCAGGCGCAGCACCTGGGAGGCGGTGAGCGAGGCGGGCAGGGGCACGTCGCACACGCCTTCGCGGGCGCGCAGGAGCTCGTCGGCGAGGGCGTCCAGGTCGCGGTCCCAGGAGGCGAGTGTGCGCAGCTCTTCCGGGGTGAGGGGCTGCTCGGGTCCGGTGGCGTGCGGCTCGCGTGCGTGCGGGATGACGGGGGCCGGGGCCGGGGCCGGGGGCTGAGGGCGGTCGCTGGTCCAGGAGTCCCAGGCGGAGGGGTCCTCGGCCTCGGGCGGGGGGCTGCCGTCGTCGTAGGGGGTCTCGCCAGAGCCGTTGCCTTCGTAGGGCTCGCCGTTGTCTTCGTAGGGCTCGCCCTCGCCTTCGTGGGGCGCGCCGTTCTCTGCGGGGAACACGTCCTCTTCGTGGAGCTCGTCGTCCTCCGGGGGCGGCGGCCATTCCGGGTCCGCCGCCGGGTGGGGCTCCTGGTGGTCTCGGGCCGTGCCCGTCCTGAGGCGGTCCAGGTGGGCCTGGACGGTGTCCGCGGCGGCGCGGCGGCGGGTCAGGGAGGCGGGGTCGAGGGGGAGCGGCCAGGCGTGGTCGGCGGCGGCCTCGCGCAGGGCGGGGTTCTCCTCGCCGTCCTGCGGCTCGTCGGCCCAGGCTTCGATCTCGCCGTGTCCGGCGGCGCAGTGGTCGTGGAGCGCCGTCAGGAAGTCGGACGGGCCGCGCGGCTTCTTCTGGGTGGGGCCCCACCAGTGGCCGGAGCCGAGGAGGAGGCTGCGGGGGCGGGTGAACGTCACGTAGCCGAGGCGGAGCTCCTCGGTGTGCTGGTGCTCCTTCATGGCGGTGTGGAAGGCCTTGAGGCCCTTGGCGTCCCAGGTGTCGACGTCGGGCAGGGTGTCGGCGTCGCCGCGCAGGGCGTGCGGGACGACCTTGGCCTGCGCGGTCCACTTCTCGCGGCCCTGGGCGCTCGGGAAGGTGCCGGTGACGAGGCCGGGGACGGCGACGACGTCCCACTCCAGGCCCTTGGACTTGTGGGCGGTGAGGACCTTGACGGTGTTCTCGCCGCCGGGCAGGGCGTTGTCGAGGCCCTTCTCGTACTGCGCGGCGGTGCGCAGGAAGCCGAGGAAGGCGAGCAGGGAGGCCGCGGGGTCGTGGGCGGCGAAGGACGCGGCGACGTCCAGGAAGTTGGACAGGGTCTCGCGGCGGCGGGCGGCCAGGGCGTGCGGGGACGCGGACAGCTCGACTTCCAGGCCGGTGACGGCGAGGACGCGGTGCAGGACGTCCATCAGCGGGTCGGCGAGGGAGCGGCGCAGGTCGCGCAGTTCGGCGGCGAGGTGGGCGAACCGGACGCGCGCTTCCGCGGAGAAGGGCAGGCCGTCGTCTTCGGAGGTGCCGATCGGCGACTCCAGGAAGGTGTCGAGCGCGTCCGCGAGCGATATCACCTCGGAGGGGTCGACGCCTTCCACGGCCTGGGCGAGGCGGCGGTCGGCGGCTTCGGGGTCGTCGGGTCCGCCGGGCGCCGGGTGGCCGTGGCGGACGAGGAGGCGGGCGCGGCGGCCGAGGAGGGCGAGGTCGCGGGCGCCGACGCGCCAGCGGGGGCCGGTGAGGAGCCGGACCAGGGAGGCGTTGGCGCCGGGGTCCTGGAGGACCTCGCAGACCGCGACGAGGTCGGCGACTTCGGGGAGGTGCAGCAGTCCGGAGAGGCCGACGACCTCGACGGGTACGTCGCGGGCGACGAGGGCGCCCTGGATGTCGGCGAAGTCGGTGGCCGTGCGGCACAGGACGGCGATCTCGCCGGGGGCGGTGCCGGTGCGGACGAGGTGGGCGAGGGAGTCGGCGATCCAGTCGATCTCTTCGGCGTGGGTGCGCAGGAGCGCGCACCGGACGGTGCCGTCGCGCTCGGCGCCGGGGGCGGGCCGCAGGGCCTCCACGCCCGCGTGGCGGGCGCGCAGCGGGGCGGCGAGGCCGTTGGCGAGGTCGAGGAGGCGGCCGCCGCTGCGGCGGTTCTCGCTCAGCGCGTGGCGGGTGGCGGGGCGGCCGTCGGCGTGGGCGAAGTGGTGCGGGAAGTCGTCGAGGTTGGCGACGGAGGCGCCGCGCCAGCCGTAGATGGCCTGGCAGGGGTCGCCGACCGCGGTGACGGGGTGGCCGGTGCCGCCGCCGAACAGGCCCGCGAGGAGGATGCGCTGGGCCACGGACGTGTCCTGGTACTCGTCGAGCAGGACGACGCGGAACTCCTCGCGCAGGATCGCGCCGACGTCCGCGCGGGTGCGGGCGAGCGTCGCGGAGTGGGCGATCTGGTCGCCGAAGTCGAGCAGGTCGCGGGCGCGCTTGGCGTCGCGGTAGCGCTCGACGAGGCCGGTGAGCTCGGTGCGGGCGGCCGCCGCTTCGGGGACCTTGCGGAGGTCGCCGTTGGTGAGCTTGGCGCCTGCCAGGGTGCGCAGCAGCTCGGTGTCGTACGCGCGGAGCCGGGTGGGGTCCACGAGGTGCTCGGAGAGCTCGCCGTCGAGGGCCAGGAGGTCGCTGACGAGGTCCGGGAAGGAGCGGGTGAGGGCCGGGTACGGGCCGGGGGCCTCGCGCAGCACGCGCGCGGCGAGCTGGAAGCGGGTGGCGTCGGCGAGGAGCCGGGAGGTGGGTTCCAGACCGATGCGCAGGCCGTGGTCGGTCAGCAGGCGTCCGGCGAAGGCGTGGTACGTGGAGATGACCGGTTCGCCCGGGGCGTCGTCGGGGTCGGCCGGGTCCGGGTCGGTGACGCCCGCCTTGACGAGGGCCTGGCGGACGCGGTCGGCGAGCTCGCCCGCCGCCTTGTTGGTGAACGTCAGGCCGAGGACCTGCTCGGGGGCGACCTGGCCGGTGCCGACCAGCCACACCACGCGCGCGGCCATCACCGTCGTCTTGCCCGACCCGGCTCCGGCCACGATGACCTGCGGGGCGGGCGGCGCGGTAATGCAGGCCGTCTGCTCCGGGGTGAACGGGATGCCGAGGAGCTCTTTGAGCTCGTCGGGGTCGGTGAGGCGGGAGGGCACGTCGGAAAGGCTAGCGGCGGCCGCTGACAACTGGGGCCAGCGATCAGTGGCTGAGGCTGCCAGCCCGGACTTGAGCGCCATAGGTCAGGTCGAGGGCATCCAACTCCATATGGCCCCGCGACATCCTGGTGCCGAATGCAGGGCAAGCAGGCAAGGGAATCAGGCCAGGCCTCCCCTTTACCACTTTGATCTTGCATCCGAATGCATGATCTACTTTCAGCTCGGCCCAGTGCCAGGAATCGTTAACCAATCGATCACCAGCAAGGAGAAGTGTGAAATCACGCAAGGCGAAGCGAATCCTTGTGGCAGTGAGCATGCTCGCGGGTGCGGCGGCGGTTATGCCGATCGCGACGGCGGCGCCAGCTGCGGCTTCAGCTTATGACTGCACGTACTACCTGAAGCAGAAGGGCTACACAGTTGGCTCGAAAGTGAAGGCAATTTGCGACGGCGCGTACAAGCACCAGGATTCGCTAAGCCAAGTGGCAAGTCAGGCAGCATGCAAGGGCGTGCTGTACAACTTGGGAGTCAAGACAAACCACGCCGACCGCGCTTGCAGGCTGGCAGCCAACTTGCCGTAGCAGGAGGGTTCCGTACGGCTATCCGAGTGCCTTGAAGGATCTGGCCCTCCAGGGCACTTGGCTGCGTCAAGGCCCAACGCAACTCTTGGCAGAGCCTAACAGCGATGCCCTGGTGCAGCCGTTCCAAGCACATTAGAGGCATGAGTCCGCAGTATGGCAGCCGGGTTCACTCCACGACCTGGCGGCCCTCCGGGAGGGCGCTGCAGGAGGTGCGGAAGGCGCAGTGGGTGCAGTGCTGGCCCGTTGCGGGGGTGAAGCGTTCGTCGAGGACCTTGCCCGCGGCGGTGGCGAGGAGGTCGCCGACCCAGTCGCCGTCGTCGCCGCTCTCCAGGGGCTGCTGCGACTGGACCTTCGGCAGGGTGTCGCCGCCGTCCTTCTTGGCGGCGCCCTGGCGCAGGTGCACCAGCTCCGCGCCGCCCGCCTCGGGGCGGGTGCCGCCGAAGGCGTCGTCGGCCGCGCCTTCGCGCAGCGCGAGCTGGTAGACGGCCAGCTGGGGGTGGCGGGCGACGTCGGCGGCGCTGGGGGCCTGTTTGCCGGTCTTGAAGTCCACTACGTAGGCGCGGCCGTCCGCGTCGCGTTCGACGCGGTCCATGGAGCCGCGCACGCGTACTTCGTAGGGGCCCGCTTCCAGGGTCACGTCGAAGCCGTGCTCGCTGGCTACGGGGGTGCGGCCCGCGTGGGCGCCGCTGATGTGCCACTGGAGGAACCGTTCGAGCGCTACGCGCGCGTGCTCCTTCTCCTGGTCGGACTTCCAGGGGGCGTCGAAGGCGAGGGCGTCCCACACCGATTCGAGGCGTTCCATGAGGACGTCGAGGTCGGCGGGCGTGTGTCCGGAGGCGACCTCGTCGGCCAGGACGTGGACGACGTTGCCGAAGCCCTGGGCGGCGGTCGCGGGCGCGTCCGCCTTCACCTCGCGGCCCAGGAACCACTGCAGGGCGCAGGTGTTGGCGAGCTGGTCCAGGGCGCTGCCGGAGAGGGTGACCGGCTTGTCGCGGTCCCGTAGGGGTGCCGTGCCGGCCGTGGGCTCGTGCATGCCCCACCAGCGGGAGGGGTGCGCGGAGGGCACGAGGGGGCGGCCGTCGGTGTCGGAGAGCCCGGCGAGGCGGGCCAGGCGGTGGGCCGCGGCCTCGCGCAGGGCGTCCGACGCGTGCGGGTCGACGGTCGTGGCGCGCAACTCCGCGACCAGGGCGGAGACCGACAGGGGGCGGCGCGGGCGGCCCGTGACGTCCTTGGGTTCGACGCCGAGTTCGGTGAGGAAGCGGGACGGCTGGTCGCCGTCGTCGGCGGGCGCCTTGACGGCGGTGACGACCAGGCGTTCACGCGCGCGGGTGGCGGCGACGTAGAACAGGCGGCGCTCTTCGGAGAGCAGCGCTCCGGGGGTGAGGGGTTCGGCGATGCCGTCGCGCCCGATGCGGTCGGCCTCCAGGAGGGAGCCGCGGCGGCGCAGGTCGGGCCAGAGCCCCTCCTGGACGCCCGCGACGACGACGAGCCGCCACTGCAGGCCCTTGGAGCGGTGTGCCGTCATGAGGCGTACGGCGTCGGGGCGCACGGCGCGGCGGGTGAGCGTGTCGGCGGCGATGTCCTGGGCCTCGATCTCCTCCAGGAAGTTCAGGGCGCCCCGGCCGCCGGTGCGCTCCTCGGCGCGGGCCGCGGTGGCGAACAGGGCGCACACCGCGTCGAGGTCGCGGTCGGCGTTGCGGCCCGCCGCGCCGCCGCGCCGGGCGGCGCGCTCCAGGCGGCGCGGCCAGGGGGTGCCGTCCCACAGCTCCCACAGCGCCTGCTCGGCGGTGCCGCCGCCCGCGAGGCACGCGCGGGCCCGGCCGATGAGCTCGCCGAGGCGCTGGGCGCCCTTCGCGTACGAGGGGTCGTGCGCGACGAGCCGCTCCGGTTCGGCGAGGGCGCGGGCGAGCAGTTCGTCGGAGGGCGGCGGCAGGTGGTTGCCCGCGGCGCGCTCCTCCTCGCGCAGGGCGCGGCCGAGGCGGCGCAGGTCGGCGGCGTCCATGCCCGCGAGCGGCGAGGTGAGCAGGGCGAGGGCGGTCTCGGTGCCGAGCCAGGCGGGGGTGACCTGGGGGGCGGCCGGGCCGTCGTCCCCGGCGGCCCCTGGGCGCGCCTGGCCCTCGGCCTCCGCCGTGGCCACCGCCCGCAAGGCCGTCAGGAGCGCCGTCACGGCCGGTTCGTGGCGCAGGGGGATGTCGTCGCCGTCTATGTCCAGGGGGACGCCCGCGGCGGTGAGGGCGCGGCGGAAGGAGGGCAGGGTGCGGGCGCCCGCGCGCACGAGTACGGCCATCTCGCTCCAGGGGACGCCGTCCTCCAGGTGCGCGCGGCGCAGGACGTCCGCGATGTTGTCGATCTCCGTACCGGCCGTGGGGAAGGTGAGGACGTCCACGCGCCCGCCGTCCCTGACGGCGGCGAGGTCGCGGTGGGCGCGCACCTTCTCGGCGGGCAGCCGGGTCAGCGGCATGCGCCGGGCGAGGAGCCGGGTGGCCGCGAGGAGTCCGGCGCCGGAGCGGCGGGACGTCGTCAGGACCTCGACCGGTGCCGGGGTGCCGTCCGCGCGCGGGAAGTCGGACGGGAACCGGAGGATGCCGTTCACGTCGGCGCCCCGGAAGGTGTAGATCGACTGGTCGGGGTCTCCGAAGGCGACGAGGTCGCGGCCGCCGTCGGCGAGGGCGTGCAGGAGGCGCACCTGGGAGGGGTCGGTGTCCTGGTACTCGTCCACGAACACGGCGTCGTACTGCGCGACGAGGGCCCGCGCCACCTCGGGCCGGTGGGCGAGCAGCACCGCGCGGTGCACCAGTTCGGCGTAGTCGAGCACTCCTTGGAGGTCGAGGACGTCGAGGTACTCGGCGAGGAACGCGGCCGCGGCGCGCCAGTCGGGGCGTCCGCTGCGGCGGGCGAAGGCGTCGAGGGCGTCGGGGCCGAGGCCCAGCTCGCGGCTGCGGGCGAGGACGGCGCGGACCTCGTCGGCGAAGCCGCGCGTGGTCAGACAGGCGCGCAGTTCGTCGGGCCAGCGGACCCGGGCGAGGCCTTCCTCGCCGAGGCCGAGCTGCCCGGCGAGGAGCTCGCGGACGGCGACGTCCTGCTCGGGTCCGGAGAGCAGGCGCAGCGGTTCGACGAACAGGTCGGCGTCCTGGTGGGCGCGGACCAGGGCGTAGCAGAAGGAGTGGAAGGTGGTGGCCTGCGGGGCGTCGGCGGCGCCTATCCGGTGGGCCATGCGGTCGCGCAGCTCCACCGCGGCCTTGCGGCTGAAGGTGAGTACCAGGACGCGCTCGGGGTCGGTGCCCTTGGCCACGCGGGCGGCGACCGACTCGACCAGGGTCGTGGTCTTGCCGGTGCCCGGACCTGCGAGAACGAGCAGCGGACCGCCGTCGTGGTCAACCACGGCGCGCTGGCGTGCGTCCAGTTCAGGGGGGTCCGCGGCGACCGGCGGGGTACGCACCAGTCGGTAGGCGCCCGTGGCCCCCTGCCGTACCTGCTGGTACGAGGGGTGCCGCGCGTGCCGTGCGGAGGAAGTGGAGCTCACGTGGGTCGCCGGTCCTGGTGGGTGTTCTGATCGAGGTGTGGCCGCGAGGCGGTCACGGGGTGAGGGTGCATGCGTGCTGTCGACGCTACGCCAGTGGCCGTGTGGGACGGGTGGCTTCCCCCGTACGGGCCACCAGCGGCCCACCACCGCGTGCCCGGATGCCGGAAGCTGTCAGATGTGACCTTCCGGAGCCTGCGGCCGCTCGCCCGGTCCGTCGGCGGCGGCCCCGCCGTCCCAGCGCGCCCGGCGCATGTCGATGCGCGGCACGTGTCCCTGTGTCGCCCGGCCCGCCTGTCGCAGGGGCGTGCCCTCCGCGCGGTAGGCCTCCAGGGCGCGCAGTTCGTGTCCGGGCAGCAGGGCGCCGTCGGCGCGGACCACGCGCCACCACGGCACCGCGCCTCCGTAGAGGGCCATCACCCGGCCGACCTGGCGGGGGCCGCCCTCCTCCAGCCATTCGGCGACGTCTCCGTACGTCATCACCCGGCCCGGGGGAATCATTTCCGCCACTTCCAGGACGCGTTCCGCGTACTCCGGAAGCTCCGGTACCGCTGCGCTCTCCTCGCTCATCCGGACCATCCTGCCCCATGCCACCGACAGGGTGACCGGTCGGATACGGAGCGTGTGGAGGCGTGTACGACTAGGTCCGATGTGGCAAATCGTGACCGTTTCGCGCCCCCGGATTGCCCCCTGATGCCCCCCGTTGTCGGCGGGGCATGCCACCATCATGCGGGCGGTGACTGGTGATACGAGATCAAGAAGAGGCGACGGAGCAGCAGAGCGTGCATTCCGACAAGACGGCTGGCACCTCCGCGGACACGTCACGCCCCGGTACCGGTGAGCCCGTCGGCGAGGCCGGGGACGGCCGGGAATCGCGGGCCCTGACCCGCGCCGAGCAGCCGTCCGGCCCTACGGAACCGCGTCCCACGGAATCGCACCCCTCCACGCCGCGCCGCACGGAATCGCATCCCTCCGAGCCTCGCTCCACGGACCCGCACCCCTCCGAGCCGCGCTCCGCCGAACCGCGTCCCACAGGCCCGCACCCCGCGGACACCGCGCCCGGACCGGCCGCCGCCCAGGCCCCGGCCCAGGTCCAGGCCCCAGCCCCGGCCCCGGCGGAGGTGCCCGGCTTCGACACCGACTGCGCCGACGACTCCTACGCCGAGCGCCTGGAGGGCGACGAACCGCTGCTCCCCGCGCGCGTGCACCGCCCCTCCGACCTGATGCGGCTGCTCATCGGCATGCTGGCGATCGCCGTGCTGCTCGCGATCTCCGCGTTCGCGCACGGCACGACGTCCGGCCTGGAGCAGGACATCAACGCGGGCACCGGCGAGCCGCCGGACCTGCTGATGAAGCTGGCGGGCCTGACCGCGAGCATCGGCGTCCTGCTCGTGCCCGTGGCGTTCGCGATCGAGCGGCTGATCAAGCGGGACGGGCTGCGGATCGCCGACGGCGTCCTCGCGGCCGTCCTCGCGCACGGCGTGACCCTGGCCACCGACCTGTGGGTCGCCAGAGGAGCCCCCGAGTCCATCCAGGACGCCCTGACACAGCCCTCGCCCGGCGACGTGCACGCGCTGACCGACCCGGTGCACGGCTACCTCGCCCCGGTCATCGCGTACATGACGGCCGTGGGCATGGCGCGCCGCCCGCGGTGGCGCGTCGTCCTGCTCGTGGTGCTGCTGCTCGAAGCGTTCACGATGCTCGTGTCGGGCAACACGACACCGTTCTCGATCATCCTGACGGTCCTGATCGGCTGGACCGTCGCCTACGGCACGCTGTACGCGGTCGGCTCGCCGAACGTGCAGCCCACCGGGCAGACGCTGCTCGCGGGCCTGCGGCACGTCGGCTTCCGCCCGGTGAGCGCCGCCCGCGAGGACAGCGGGGACAGCACCGACCAGGGGGACCGCGGCCGGCGCTACTTCGTCACGCTGGAGGACGGGCCACCGCTCGACGTCACGGTCATCGACCGCGAACAGCAGGCACAGGGCTTCTTCTACCGGGTCTGGCGGCGCCTCACCCTGCGCAGCATCACCACCCGGCGCAGCCTCCAGTCGCTGCGCCAGGCGCTGGAGCAGGAGGCCCTCCTCGCGTACGCGGCGATCGCGGCGGGCGCCAACGCGCCGAAGCTGATCGCCACCTCCGAGCTCGGCCCGGACGCGGTGATCCTCGTCTACGAGCACACGGGCGGGCGGACCCTGGACTCGCTGCCCGACGCGGCGCTCACCGACGAGCTGCTGCGCGAGACCTGGCGGCAGGTGCGGGCGCTCCAGTCGCGGCGCATCGCGCACCGCAGGCTCGCCGGGGACGCCATCCTGGTGGATCGTTCCGGCAGGGTGATCCTGACGGATCTGCGCGGCGGCGAGATCGCGGCCGGTGACCTGGTGCTGCGGATGGACATCGCGCAGCTGCTCACCGCCTTCGGGCTGCGCGTCGGCGCGGAGCGCGCGGTCGCCTCCGCGGTCGAGGTGCTCGGGCCCGACGCCGTGGCCGACTGTCTGCCGCTGCTCCAGCCGATCGCCCTGACGCGCTCCACGCGCGCGACGCTGCGCAAGCGGGCCCGCGAGCGCGCCCAGCGCGAGCGCGACGCCGTCCTGGAAGCGTCCCAGCGGGCCAAGGTGGCGCGCGGCGACGACGAGCCGGAGGAGCAGGCCCCGGACTCGGCGGCGGCCCGCAAGTCGCTGCGCGCGGAGAAGCAGGCCGAGAAGCAGGCCATAGACGAGGCCCTGGAGCAGGCCCGCGAGGAGGACCTGCTCACCCAGATCCGCCACCAAGTGCTGCTGATCCGGCCGACGGCGCCCGTGGAGCCCGCGCAGCTGGAGCGGATCAGGCCGCGCACGCTGATCAGCTTCATCGCCGGTGCCATCGGCGCGTACTTCCTGCTCTCGCAGCTCACCCACGTCGACTTCGGCACCATCGTCGGAGAGGCCGAGTGGGGCTGGGTCGCCGCGGCCGTGGCGTTCTCGGCGCTGAGCTACTTCGCGGCGGCGATGAGCCTGCTGGGCTTCGTGCCGGAGCGGGTGCCGTTCCTGCGGGCGGTGGCCGCGCAGGTCGCCGGGTCGTTCGTGAAGATCGTGGCGCCAGCGGCGGTCGGCGGTGTCGCGCTGAACACCCGGTTCCTCCAGCGGTCCGGGGTGCGCTCCGGGCTCGCGGTGGCGAGTGTCGGCGCCTCGCAGCTGTTCGGGCTCGGCTCGCACATCCTGCTGCTGCTCGTCTTCGGCTATCTGACGGGCACCGAGAAGACGCCGTCGCTGACGCCGTCGCGCACGGTCATCGCGGGCCTGTTGTCGGTGGCGGTGCTCGTCCTGGTGGTGACCGCCATCCCGTTCCTGCGGAAGATCGTCGTCACGCGCGTGAGGTCGCTGTTCGCGGGTGTCGTGCCGCGCATGCTGGACGTCCTGCAGCGCCCGCAGAAGCTGCTCACCGGCATCGGCGGGATGCTGCTCCTGACGTTCTTCTTCGTGCTGTGCCTGGACGCGTCGGTGCGGGCCTTCGCCAGCGAGGAGATGGGCACCCTCAGCCTGGCCAGCGTCGCCGTGGTCTTCCTCGCGGGCAACGCGCTCGGCTCGGCCGCGCCCACGCCCGGTGGCATCGGCGCGGTCGAGGCGACCCTCACCCTCGGTCTCGTCGCCGTGGGCGTGCCCAAGGACGTGGCCGCCCCCGCCGTGCTGCTGTACCGGCTGCTCACGCTGTGGCTCCCGGTGCTCCCCGGATGGCTGTTCTTCAACCACCTGACCCGCAAGGGCCAGCTGTAGCGCGCCGCCGCCCCGGCCGCGTGCGGTCCGGAGGCGGCCAGGTCACCCGCACGGCTCGTGCCCCGAGCGCCCCGCCCCGCTCCCCCGCAGGATGGAGCCATGCCCAAGCTCCCGCCGCGTGCCAGGGCCCTGGCCGCCACCGCCGTCCTGCTGTCCACCGCGCTCGCGGCCTGCGGTGACGCGGCCTCGGACACAGCCGACGAGGCCCGGCCGGACCAGAAGCTCAGCTGGAAGGACTGCCCGGCGCCGTCCGCGGCCGAGGGCGGCGGCGGGGCCCCGTCACCGCTGCCCGGCGGCGCGCGGTGGCAGTGCGCCACCATGAAGGCCCCGCTGGACTGGGACGAGCCCGAGGGCGACACGATCGGCATCGCGCTCATCCGCGCCCGGGCCAGTGGCGCCGAGGACAAGCGCGTCGGCTCGCTCGTGTTCAACTTCGGCGGCCCCGGCGGCTCGGGCGTCACGACGCTGCCCGCGTTCGGCGCCGACTACGCGAAGCTGCGCACCCGGTACGACCTGGTGAGCTTCGACCCGCGCGGCGTCGGCCGCAGCGACGGCGTGCGGTGCGAGGACGACGCACAGCTCGACAGGTACTTCCAGCAGGACGCGACGCCCGACGACGAGGCCGAGCGCAAGGAGTTCATCGACAACGTCAAGGGCTTCAACGAGGCGTGCGAGGAGAACTCCGGCAAGGTGCTCCCCCATGTGCGCACCACTGACGTGGCCCGCGACATGGACCTGATGCGCCAGGTGCTCGGCGACAAGAAGCTGCACTACTTCGGCATCTCCTACGGCACCGAACTCGGCGGCGTCTACGCGCACTTGTTCCCCAAGAACGTCGGCCGCGCCGTGTTCGACGCGGTCGTCGACCCCACCGAGACGGCCGAACAGGGCTCCCTCGGGCAGGCCAAGGGCTTCCAGCTCGCCCTCGACAACTTCGCGAAGGACTGCGTCTCCCAGAAGGACGACTGCCCCGTCGGCGACACCGAGGACGACGTCAAGGACCGCATCGCCAAGCTCCTGAAGGACCTGGACGCCAAGCCGCTGCCCGGTCTTCCGCCGCGCCGCCTGACCCAGACCGCGGCCACCAACGGCATCGTGCAGGCCCTGTACTCCCAGGACTTCTGGCCCTACCTCACCGAGGGCCTGGAAGAGGCCTACGACGGCGACGGCCGGATCCTCATGCTCCTGTCCGACTCGATGAACGGGCGCAACGAGGACGGCGAGTACAGCAACCTGTCGGCGGCGAACGTCGCCATCAACTGCGCCGACGACAAGCCGCGGTACACGACGGCCGACGTCGAGGCGAAGCTCCCCCGCTTCCGGGCGGCCTCGCCGCTGTTCGGCGACTATCTGGCGTGGGGCATGCTCGGCTGCACCGACTGGGCCGTGCCGGGCCAGGCCGACCACCCGGACGTCAGTGCCCCCGACGCGGCGCCGATCCTCGTCATCGGCAACACCGGGGACCCCGCGACTCCCTACGAGGGCGCCCGCAAGATGGTCGACGCGCTCGGCGAGGGCGTGGGCGTCGAGCTGACGTACAAGGGCCAGGGGCACGGCGCGTACGACAGCGGGGACGCGTGCGTGCGGGGCGCGGTGGACGGCTACCTCCTGAACGGCACGGTGCCGACGTCGGGCACGGTCTGCGGCACGGGCAAGGCGGCGGGCAAGGCGGCGGTCCCGTCCGGCACTTGAGGGGCGCGCGGCCGAGGGCGTGCCGGGGCGCTGTCAGTGGCCCCGCCTAGGATGGCCGGACGTTCATTCGAGGGGGGAAGCGAGACATGCCGCTTTTCGTACGGTCGGCGGCCCTGGCCACCGCGGCGACCCTGGTGGCCGCGCTCGCCGTGGGGTGCACCGGCTCGTCCGACGACAAGGGCGGCAAGGACGGCAGCGACGGCGGCAGAAGCGGTGAGCGCCCCGCGGCCCAGGGCGCCGACCCGAAGCCGCGGCCGGACCCGTCGTCCACGCTGCCCGCGGCCGTGGTCGCACAGCGGCTCGACTGGGGCGCGTGCGAGGGCTCGGGCAAGGACGCCCCGCCCGGCGGCGAGTGGCGGTGCGCGACCCTGAAGGTCCCGCTGGACTACGCGAAGCCGGACGGCGAGACCATCGGCATCGCCCTGATCCGCGCCGCGTCCACCGCCAAGAAGCGCGGCGACCGCATCGGCTCGCTCCTGTTCAACTTCGGCGGGCCCGGCGGCTCGGGCGTCTCCATGCTCCCGGCGTTCGCGGGCGCGTACGGCGACCTGCGCGAGCGGTACGACCTGGTGAGCTTCGACCCGCGCGGCGTCGCGGGCAGCGAGGGCGTGCGCTGCCGCAGCGACCAGCGGACCCAGGCGGCGGAGAACACGGACCCCACCCCGGACACCCCGGCCGAGGAGAAGGCGTATCTGGGCGACGCGGCCGCGTTCGGCGCGGGCTGCGCGCGGGCCGCGAAGAAGCTCCTGCCGCACGTCTCGACGGCCGACGCCGCCCGCGACATGGACGTCCTGCGGCAGGTCCTCGGCGACGAGAAGCTGCACTACTTCGGCATCTCGTACGGCACCGAACTGGGCGGCACGTACGCCCACTTGTTCCCGAAGAAGGTGGGCCGCCTCACCCTCGACGCGGTCGTCGACCCGACGGCGGGCACGGTGGGCCACGCGCGGAACCAGGCCCGGGGCTTCCAGCGCGCCCTGGAGAACTACCTCAGGTCCTCCGGAGAGGTCCCCGCCACGGGCACGCGGAGGATAGCCGAGCTGCTGCGCCGCGTGGACGCGAAGCCGCTGCGGACGTCCACGCCCGGCCGCAGGCTCGGCGAGGCCCTCGCGACGACGGGCATCACGGTCGCGCTGTACAGCAGGCAGACCTGGCCGGTGCTCACCGACGCCCTGGAGAAGGCCGAGAAGGGCGACGGCACGGGACTCCTGGAGCTGGCCGACACGTACAACGACCGGGACGCGTCCGGCGCGTACAGCACCCAGAGCCACGCGCAGCGCGCGATCGGCTGCCGGGACGCCAAGGAGCGGCCGACGGCGGCCGAGGCCAAGGCGCGGCTCGCCGCGTTCCGGGAGATATCCCCGGTGTTCGGCGGCTTCATGGCCTGGGACACGGCGGGCTGGTGCCACGACTGGCCAGTGGCCGGCCTGCGGGACACGCCCGAGGTGAGCGCTCCCGGCGCCGCCCCGATCCTGGTCGTCGGCACCACCGGCGACCCGGCGACGCCGTACGAGGGCGCCCGGAAGATGGCGGACGAGCTGGGCGAGGGCGTCGGCGTCCAGCTCACCTGGAAGGGCGAGGGCCACGGGGCGTACGGCAACGGCAGCGACTGCGTCGACGGCACGGTCAACGACTATCTGCTCAAGGGCGAGGTCCCGCGCGACGGCAAGGTCTGCGCGCCATGACGAGCGGCCCCCGGGTGGCAGTCACCCGGGGGCCGCTGAGGCCGAGGCGGTGGGCCCGGCGGCCCGACGTCTAGTAGACGGGCTTCTCGGGCTCGATCTGGTTGACCCAGCCGATCACGCCGCCGCCGACGTGCACGGCGTCCGCGAAGCCCGCGGACTTCAGGACGGCGAGGACCTCCGCACTGCGGACGCCCGTCTTGCAGTGCAGGACGATCTTCTTGTCCTGCGGCAGGCCCTGCAGGGCGGTGCCCATGAGGAACTCGTTCTTCGGGATCAGCTTGGCGCCCGGGATCGAGACGATCTCGTACTCGTTCGGCTCGCGGACGTCGATGATCTCGATCTTCTCGTCGGCGTCGATCCACTCCTTGAGCTGCTTGGGAGTGATCGTCGAACCGGCGGCCGCCTCCTGGGCCTCCTCGGACACGACGCCGCAGAAGGCCTCGTAGTCGATGAGCTCGGTGACGGTGGGGTTCTCGCCGCAGACCGCGCAGTCGGGGTCCTTGCGGACCTTGACCTGGCGGTACTGCATCTCCAGGGCGTCGTAGATCATCAGGCGGCCGACGAGCGGCTCGCCGATGCCCGCGAGGAGCTTGATGGCCTCGTTGACCTGGATGGAGCCGATGGACGCGCACAGCACGCCGAGCACGCCGCCCTCGGCGCAGGACGGGACCATGCCGGGGGGCGGGGGCTCCGGGTAGAGGCAGCGGTAGCAGGGGCCGTGCTCGGACCAGAACACCGAGGCCTGGCCGTCGAAGCGGTAGATGGAGCCCCATACGTACGGCTTGTTCAGGAGCACGCAGGCGTCGTTGACCAGGTAGCGGGTCGCGAAGTTGTCGGTGCCGTCGACGATCAGGTCGTACTGGCTGAAGATGTCCATCACGTTGTCGGCTTCGAGCCGCTGCTCGTGCAGGACCACGTTCACGTACGGGTTGATGCCGAGGACGCTGTCGCGGGCCGACTCGGCCTTGGAGCGGCCGATGTCGGACTGGCTGTGGATGATCTGGCGCTGCAGGTTCGACTCGTCGACCTCGTCGAACTCCACGATGCCGAGGGTGCCGACACCCGCCGCCGCGAGGTACATCAGCGCCGGTGACCCGAGGCCGCCGGCGCCCACACAGAGCACCTTGGCGTTCTTCAGCCGCTTCTGCCCGTCCATCCCGACGTCCGGGATGATCAGGTGGCGGGAGTACCTGCGGACCTCGTCGACGGTGAGCTCAGATGCTGGCTCGACCAGGGGTGGCAGCGACACGGGGACTCCGTTGGTCGGATATGCGGAACGGTTGTTCTCTCCGTAACACTGCCACGGCCTTCTTCATTCCGAGACACCTGGTCCGATACGCGAGACGATCTCGTCCCAGTAACCGGGCAGGGCCTCCCAGGGGTCGCCGCCCGCGCCGCTGCCGCCGCCGTCCGTGCGGTCGGTGAAGTAGATCGTCGAGGCGCCCTGCCAGCGGGCGACGCGCAGCGCCTCGTCGAGGTGGCCGCGCGGTACGCCGTGTACGAGGTGGCAGAAGCACTCGGGCGGGTAGTCGGCGGTCCACTCGGCGACCTGGGACCAGCGGTAGTCGCTCCAGGGCCCGCTGAACGTCACCAACTGGTCGGCGCTCTCGATGTATCCGGGGTACGGGTGCGTGCCGTGCCCGAACACGACGTGGGCCCTGCCGAGGAGCGCGCGCAGGGTGGTGACGGTGCGCCGGACCTCGGGCAGCGCCGCGCGCTCCGTCGGGCAGCGGGCGAGGTAGAAGCCGTCGACGAGGTACCAGTCGAGATAGCGGTGGGCGTCGGAGACGAGTTCGCCGAAACTCCGGGCGCCGTACGCCGCGTCGAGGTGGCCGAGGACCCGGACGCCCGCGTTCCGCAGTCGTCCGGCGGCGTCGAGGCAGTGTGGGTCGGGCCGGTCGCCCGGGCCGCCCGCGACGTTCAGGACGACCCAGTGCAAGGAGCCGTGGGCCCGGGTGAGTTCGGCCCACTCGGCGGAGGCCAGCAGGGGGTGGGCGGTGCCGGGGACGCCGAAGCCGACGCGCGGGGCGGTCCGCGGGCCGAGGGCCGTCGTGCCGGTGGGACGCGGTCCGCGGCCCGGCCGGGGGGTGGGGCCGGGGTGCGGTGTGCGGCCTAGATGCGGCATGCGGCCTCCATCCAGATGTCGGCGAGCGACTCTTCGAGGTTGATGCGCGGCCGCCAGCCGAGCCGGTCGCGCGCGGTGCGCACGTCGGCCTGCTGCCAGCTGCCGCAGCCGTCCGGGTAGGGGTAGGCGGCGGGCGCGGCGTGGTCGGCGTCGACCCGCGGGTGGAGGCCGGGCCTGCCGGGCGGCTGGTCGAGTTCGTGCAGGGCGCCGCCGTAGCCGGCGACGCGGGCGAGCACGGCGGCGGCGTCGCGCAGCCGCACGGCGCGCCCGGAGCCGATGTTGACGATGCCCTGGGCGGCGGAGAGCGAGGCGGCGTGCACGGCCCGGGCGATGTCGCGGACGTCGATGAAGTCGCGCTGGACGCCGAGCCCGCCGAGCTTGAGCTCGCCGTCGCCGGACTGCATGGCGCGGCGCATGGCCTCGGCGAGGCGGCCGAGCGGCGATCCGGCGGGGGTGCCGGGGCCCGCGGGCGAGAACACCCGCAGGACCACGGCGTCCAGGCCGGAGCCGAGGACGAGTTCGGTGGCGGCCAGCTTGCTGACGCCGTAGGGGCCGCCGGGCCGTGGCACGGCGTCCTCGGCGGTGGACGAGCCGGGCTGGCTCGGGCCGTACTCGGCGCCGCAGCCGAGTTGCACCAGGCGGGCGCCGCAGCCGCTGCGGCGCAGGGCCTCGCAGATGGTGGCGACGGCGACGGTGTTGTGCCGGGTCAGTTCGCGGGCGCCGCCGCGGGTGGCGCCCGCGCAGTTGATGACGACGCCCGGGTGTACGGCGTCCAGGAAGCGGGTCAGCGCGCCGGGGCTGCCGCTGGCGAGGTCGAACCGTACGTCCGAGTCGTCCCCGCGGCCGAGCGCGGTGAGCTGGACCGCCGGGTCGGCGAGCAGCCGGTCGGCGACGAACCGGCCGAGGTATCCGTTGGCTCCGATCAGCAACACCCTCATCGGGCGCCTCCGGGGACGGACGCTCGGATGCTGGGCCTTGTCATCTGTGTTTCTCCTTCAGGGTGGTGCCGGCTGTCTCGGGTAACGGATGGACCGGCGCGGCCCGCCGCGACCGGGGCCCGCGCCGCCGGGGCCCGCGCCGGGGCCGCGGGAGCGGGGGTTCGGGCCGTTCGGGGGCGGGGTGGTCGGAGGGCTCGGGTTCGCCGCGGGGGTGCTGAGGGCTCGGACGCTGGAGCCGGGGGCCCTGGAGCCTCGGGCGCAGGAGCCTCGGGCGCTGGAACCGCGAGCCTTGGAGTCGCAGGCCCTGGAGCCGCGAGCCCCGAGCGGCGGCGCACGCGTTCATGCCGCACCCCCGCAGGCGTGCGCGGAGGCGCGGCCCAGCACGCGGACCGCGCGGGCCAGCAGGAGCGCGGCCCCCGCCCCGCAGACGGCGGCGGGCACGCCCCAGGTGAGGGCCGCGGTCTCCACCGGCGTGGCGAGGAAGCCGCAGCCCGGAAGGCGGGCGGCCCACGCGAGGGCCAGGGCCGCCGCCCCGGTCGCGCCGACCGCGGCGTACACGAGGGCGGGCGCGCGCGTGGAGCCGTGCGCCGCGAGGAGCCGCCCGAGCCACAGCAGCGCGGCCAGCGCCCCGACGCCCAGGCAGGGGGTCACGCCGCCCGCGCCCGCCGCGCCGGCGAGGCCGAGCGCGGCGTCGGCTCCGGCCAGCGCCAGGCCCACCGCGGTCGCGTAGAGCGCGAACACGCCGAGCAGGAGGGGCCGTACGGACGCGGCGAAGTCGGCGAGCCCCCGGCTCCTGCCGAGCCGTCGGCGGGCCCGCACCGTGAACAGCCGTGCGCACGCCGTGCCGGGCACGACGGCGGCGGCGAGCCCGAGGGCGGCGAGGGCCGAGGGCGGCAGGGCCCGGTCGGTCCCGCCCGGCGCGGCGGCGCGCAGCAGCCCCTCGCCGCACAGGGCGTACGCGAGCAGCCAGCACGTCCACGCGCGCGTGGCCGACGCGGCGGGGCGCGGGGTGCGCAGCGGGCCGTGGCGCAGGGCGACGCGGACCGTGGCGGCGAGGGCGAACGCGCCGCCCAGGCCCACCGCGAGGCGCACGCCGCCCGTGGTGAGGGCGAGCCCGGCGACGGTGAGGGCGCACACCGCGCCGGGCAGCAGCGCGAACACCGGCCAGGCGGCGTGGACTTCGGGGGCGGCGCCCGCCGGTCGGCCGGAGCTGCCGTGCCCCGGGGCGTCGAGGGCGTCCCACTCGTCGCTGTCGCGCGGCACGCGCGCGTACATCTCCTCGGCGAGGGCGAACACGTCGCGGTGCCGGAACCGCGCGGCCGTGCGGTCGGTGACGCCGTGCGCCTCCAGGCCCGCCGCGATCTCCAGCGGGTCGACGGCCCGTTCGCAGAGTTCGCGGTGCCGGTGGAGGAGGGCCTTGACGGGGTCGCCCGTGCCGCGCCGGGGGGACTGCGCGCCACGGCTCGGGGCGAAGGCACCGCCGCCCGGGGCCTTCGCGCCTCCGTCCAGGCCGGTCGCACAGCCGCCCGGGGCCTCCACGCCTCCGCCCGGGCCGGTCGCGCTGCAGCCCGCGGCCTCCGCTTCCCCACCCAGGCCGGTCGCGCCACCCCTCAGCGCCGCCGCGCCACGACCCTGTGCCGCGGCGGCCGCGTCACGTCCCGTCACGACGCCACCTCCCCCAGGTGTCCCCGCAGGCCGCAGCGGGCGGCCCAGCTCGGGGCGGTGGCGGCGGTGGCGGCGGTCGCGGCGGTGCCGAGGGGTGCGGGCCTGCCGAGGGGGACCGCGCCCGCGAGGCGGCCGCCGACGGCCCACCGGCCCGGCACGGACGCCTCGGCCGGGTGGGCGAACGGCACCGGCTCGCCCGCCTCGTTCACGGTCTCGCGTCGCACCGGGCAGTGCGAGACGATCTCCAGGTAAATGCTGTGAAATGCCGCGATGTTCTGCTCGACCGTGAAGAGTTCGAGCGCCCGGGCCCGCGCCGCCGCACCGAGGCGTGCGCGGCGCTCGGGGTCGCGCAGCAGCTGCACGCACGCCTGCGCGAGCGCCCGGGGGTTGCGGGGCGGCACCACGAGGCCCGTGCCGCCGATGACCTCGACCACCGCGCCGACGTCCGTGGAGACCGTGGCGCGGCCGCAGAGCATCGCCTCGATGAGGCTGATGGGGAAGCCCTCGACGACGCTCGACAGGACGACCACGCCGCCTCCGGCGTAGGCGTCGGCGAGGTCCGGCGCCTCGGGGCTGCCGATCTCCTCGAAGGAGACGGGGTTGGCGCCGACCGCGTACGCGTCCTCGGCCTCGTCGGGGAACAGCTGCGCGGCGAGCGCCCGGCAGTGGGCGAGGTAGGCCGCGGCCCGGTCCCCGTCGGCGAGGGCGCCGACGATCCGCAGGCGCGCCCCGGGTTCCTCCTTGCGGACCTCGGCGAAGGCGTGCAGGAGGGAGATCAGGTCCTTGGCGGGCTCGACCCGGCCGACCCACAGGAGCGTGTGCGGCTCGCCGGGCTCCTCGCGCTCGCCGACCTCGGCGAAGCGGTCGGCCTCCAGGCCCGGGTAGACCGTGCGCAGCTTGGCGCGGTCGGCACCGCACCGCTCCTGCCAGCGGCGGGCGTGCGCGTTGCCGGGGGTGATGACGGTGGCCTCGCGGTAGGTCTCGGCGGCGAGCCTGCCGTGGAAGGAGGCGAGCAGCGCCCGCGCGGGTGCGCTCGGCGCGGGCTCTTCGGCGGCGCCCGCGCCCGCCACGGCGCCCGCGCCCGCCAGGTAGTGCGCCCGCAGCCGTACGCCGTACTCGGTGACGAGCAGCGGTACGCCCGCGAAGTGCCGGGCGAGCAGGCCGGGCAGCGCAGCGGCGCCGCCCGCCGTGGCGTGGCAGAGGTCGACGGCGCCGAGCGTGTCGTCGTCGTACCAGTCGAGGGAGAGCGGGCGCAGGGTCCGCTCCAGGTCCGCCGCGACGGCGAGCAGGTCGGGCACGCGGGCGGCGCGGGCGGCCCGGTGCGCGCCGGGCGCGCGGCAGGCGCTCTCCAGGGCGCGTACGGCGTCCTCGGAGCGCAGGGCCCCGGCGAGCCCGCCGGTGTCGCGGGCGAGTTCGGCGAGGCCGTAGAGGCCGTTGCCGAAACGGTCCGCCAACTCATCGGACGTGCCCGTCACGCTCTCGCCGGACGTGCCCGTCACACCCCCGTCGGGCGTGCGCGTCACGCCCTCACCGGACGCGCCCGTCAGCCCCGCCGCGAGCTCCGTGAAGCACTCGGCGAAGCGCCGGCCCGCGCGGCGCCGCCCCCACAGCACCGGCCGTCCGGAGGCCTCGCCCCACAGCGCGGCGCTGCGCACCCGGCGGACCTGCGGGGGCAGGTCGACCCAGCCCAGCGCCTCCTGGCGGGCGCTGCGGCTCAGCGCGTAGACGTCGAACTCGTGCCGCCCGAGCCCGCGCACGAGCCGGTCGCACCAGAGCCTGGCCTCACCGCCCACATACGGATAGCCACTCTCCGTAAGCAGTCCAATGCGCACGCGTGCACCCCCGATCTGCCCTATGGGGAGCCGCCGTTGGCCCGGCGGCTCGCAGCGGGACGAACGTATGCGGACATGCCGGTGGCGCGACGGACGGTTGTCCATCGCGCCACCAAAAGGGGTGAAGAGCAGTAACTTTCCCGCGCCGGTAGCGTTCCGTCGCGCTATAGAAGCCTCATAGCGCGACGAAAGGCGTCATGCGGGGCTCGTGGGGAGCCGTTCCCGCTCACGCGGAGTCATGCCACGGCCAATTCCTCCGGGGCCGGTCCTGACCGGGCGAGACGGGCCGCGCGCCGTTCGGCGGCGAGCGCCGGGTCGAGGGCGGGCACGGCCGCGAGCAGGTCCTTCGTGTACGGGTCCCGGGGCGTGTCGTAGACCTCGTCCACGGAGCCGTACTCGACGAGCCGGCCGCGCCGCATCACCGCGACCCGGTCGCTGACCTGGCGCACCACCGCGAGGTCGTGCGCGACGAAGACGAGCGCGAGCCCCAGCTCCCGCTGGAGCTCCGCGAGCAACGCGGTGACCTGGGCCTGCGTGGTCACGTCGAGCGCCGAGACCGGTTCGTCGCAGACGATGAGCCGGGGCTCGGCGGCGAGCGCCCGCGCGATGCCGACGCGCTGGCGCTGGCCGCCGCTGAACTCGTGCGGGTAGCGGTCGTAGTGCGCCGGGTCGAGGCCGACGCGCTCCATCAGGTCCCGTACGCGGGCGCGGATCGCGGCCTCGTCGCGGTCGCCCCGCGCACGCAGCGGATCGGCGACGGACTCGCCCACCGAGCGGCGCGGGTTGAGCGAGGAGACGGGGTCCTGGAACACCATCTGCACCCCCGGCACGGGGCCGGTGCCCTGCTTCTCGGCGCCGCCGAAGCTCAGCCGTCCCGAGGTGGGCTCCAGGAGTCCCACGAGCATCCGGCCCAGCGTGGTCTTGCCGCTGCCGCTCTCGCCGACGACGCCGAGGGTCTCGCCGCGCCGCACGGTCAGCGACACGTCGTCGACGGCGACGAAGGCGCCCTTGCCGCGCCCGAACTCGCGCCGCAGCCCCTTCGCCTCGACGACGACGTCGCCGAGGTCGCCGGAGCGGTCGTCCCGTACGGAGTCGACGCGCGGCACGGCGCTCAGGAGCTGCTTGGTGTACGCCTCCCGGGGCGCGGCGAGGACGTCGGCGACGCCGCCGCGCTCCACGACGCGCCCGTGCCGCATGACGAGCACGTCGTCCACGCTCTCGGCGGCCACGCCCACGTCGTGGGTGACCAGGAGCAGGCCCATGCCGCTCTCCGCGCGCAGCTCGTGCAGCAGGTCGAGGATCTGCGCCTGCACCGTCACGTCGAGGGCGGTGGTCGGCTCGTCGGCGATGAGCAGGTCGGGCTCGCAGGCGAGGGCCATGGCGATCAGGGTGCGCTGGCGCATGCCGCCGCTGAACTCGTGCGGGCGCGAGCGCGACCGCCGCGCCGCGTCGGCGATGCCGACGCGGCCGAGGACGTCGACGGCACGCGCGCGTGCCGCGCGGCGCGAGGCCCCGGAGTGGGCGCGGTACACCTCGGCGATCTGGTCGCCGACCGCGTAGTACGGGTCGAGCGAGGACAGGGGGTCCTGGAAGACCATCGCGGCGACCCCGCCGCGCAGCCGCCGCAGTTCGCGGTCGCCGGCCCCGGTGACGTCGACGCCGCCGACGCGCACGGCGCCGGTGACCCGTGCCCCGGTGTCCCGGTGCAGGCCGAGCAGCGCGGAGGCGACGGTGGACTTGCCGGATCCCGACTCGCCGACGAGGGCGAGGGCGGCGCCGCGCGCCAGCGTGAAGGAGACGTCGTCCACGGCGCGTACGTCGCCGAAGCCGACGCTCAGGCCGTCCACGTGCACGAGCTGGTCGTCGAGGCTCATGGGAGCACCACCCGTCGGTCGGCCACCGCGTACAGCACGTCCGCGACGGCGTTGGCGAGGACCACGAAGAAGCCGGTGATGAGGACCATGCCGACGACCACCGGCAGGTCGACGACCCGGACGGCCTGCACGAGTTCGCGGCCGAGTCCGGGCAGGCCGAACAGGGTCTCGGTGAGCAGGGCGCCGCCGAACATGGTCCCGAAGTCGTTGGCCGTCAGCGCGATCACGGGCGCGAGGGCGCCGCGCAGGGCGTGCCGCCCGACGAGGGAGCGCTCGCTGATCCCGTACGCGCGGAAGGTGCGCACGTGGTCCTCGGCGAGGGTCTCCAGCATCGCGGACCGGGTCAGGCGCGCGTACTTGGCGGACTCGATGAGGGCGAGCGACACCCAGGGCAGGAGGAGGTTCCACGCCCACTGCTGCGGGTCCTCGGTGAAGGGCACGTACTGCGGGAACGGCAGCCATTGGAGCTGGCCGCAGACCAGGACCATCAGGAGCAGGCCGATCACGAACACGGGGGTCGCCGTGCCCGCGAGCGTGACAGCGGTCAGGATCCGCTCGGTGGGGCGGCCGCGCCGCCACGCCGAGAGGACGCCGGTGCCGACGCCGAGGATCAGCCACAGGACCATCGCGCCGAGGGCGAGCGAGCCCGTGACCGGCACCTTGTTCAGGATCAGATCGGTGACCTGCTGGTCTGTCTGGTACGACAGGCCGAGGCAGGGCGCGTCGCAGTGCTGCACGCCGGTGCCGGTCGAGTAGTCGTGGCCGGCGAAGATGCCGCGCAGGAACTCGAAGTACCGCGCGTACATCGGGTCGTCGAGCTTGAGCTGCTCGGAGACCTGCTGGACCTGGGCGGGCGAGCAGCGCGGACCGCAGGTGATCTGCGCGACGTCGCCGGGGGCGACGTAGAAGACGGCGTAGATCACGACGGACAGGACGAACAGCGTGACGACGGCGCCGAGGGCGCGCCGCACCATGAAGCCGGTGAATCCGGAGCCCAGGCTCACGCTTCCGCCCCCTTCTTCTTGGCCCGCTTCGCGCCCACCCGCAGCCGCGAGGCCGCACGCGGGTCGAGGGCGGTGCGCACGCCGTCGCCGAGGACGGTCAGGGCCAGCACGGTCACGAACAGGACGCCCGCGGGCAGCAGCAGGTACTGCGGTGCCGCCTCGTACCAGACGTCGGCGGAGGTGAGCATCTGGCCCCAGGACGCGGTGGGCGGCTTGACCCCGACGCCGAGGAAGGAGAGGGCCGCCTCCACGGTGATGTTGGTGGGGACGAGCAGCGCGGAGTACGTGATGACGGGCGCGGCGAGCGCGGGCAGCAGCTCGCGGCGGGCGATGCGCACCCCGCCCCAGCCGCTGAGGCGGGCCGCGGCGACGTGGTCGAGCTCCTTGAGCGTGATGGTCTGGGCACGCACGATCTTGGCCATGCCGCCCCAGCCGACCACGCCGACGACGAGCGCGACGAGCACGGGACGCGGGAAGTCGCTGGGCACGACGGCGAGAAGGCCGAGCGCGAGGACCATCAGGGGCAGCGCCACCATGACGTCGGTGGCGCGGCTGAGCGCGAGGTCGACCCAGCGGTTGCCGAGCCCGCTGGCGAGCCCGACGACGATGCCGAGGGTGACCTGGAGCAGCGTCGCGATCAGCGCGACGCCGAGGGAGACCCGGGCGCCGTACACCAGGCGGGCGAAGAGGTCGCGGCCGGTCTGCGGCTCGACGCCGAGCCAGTGCTCGGCGCTCATGCCGCCGAAGGAGCCGACGGGCACGCCGCCACGCGCGGAGTCGATGAGCTCCGGGTGGTACGTGGTGGGGTCCTGGCCCTCCAGGGCGGTGAGCAGGGGCGCGGCGAGCGCGACCAGGACGAGCAGGACGACGATCGCGCCCGCGACGAGGGCGGCGCGCCGCGTGCGCAGCCGCCGCCAGAACTGACGGGCTCCGGAGGAGCCGGGAGCGGACGCCGTGGCGGCGTCCGCTCCCCCGCTCTCCGAGGCCAACAGGGCCTCACTCATGACAGATCTACCGACGGGCCCTACTTGACCGCGACCTGGGAGATGTCGAGGACGCCCGTCCAGTCGCTGATCACGACGTTCTTGATGTCCTTGCCGTACAGGCGCTTGTAGACCGGGTGGAACAGCGGCACGTTGACGGCCTTCTCACCGATCTTCTTGTCGAGCGCGCCCCAGCGCTCGGCGGCCGCGGCGTGGTCCGTCAGCTTGTTGATCTCGTCGATCTCCTTGTTGACGGCCTTGTCGTTCAGGAAGGAGGAGTTGAAGTTGTAGCCGTCCTTGACGATCTGGCGGCCGTCGAAGATCGGGGCGAGGAAGGGGCCGCCGGAGGGCCAGTCGGCACCCCAGTGGGCGAGGAAGAGGCCCGGCTCGTCCTTGGCGTCGTGGACCTTGTCCTCGTAGTCGTTGTCCTCCAGGCCCTGGAGCTTGACGGTGATGCCGGCCTTCTTCAGGGAGTCCTGGAGGGCGGTGGCGATCTCCGGGCTGGTCTCGAAGTTCTTGGCGTTGGAATGCGTGAGCGTGATGGTCAGGCCGTCCTTGTAGCCGGCCTCCTTCAGGAGCTCCTTGGCCTTCTTCGGGTTGCCGCTCGCGCCCGCCGGGAAGTGGTCGAACTTCTGGTAGCCGAACGACTCCTGGTTGGGCAGGAAGGTCGTCGCGGGCTCGGCGAGGGAGGAGCCGCCCGCGGCGTTGATGACCGAGGAGCGGTCGACGGCGTAGGCGACGGCCTGGCGGACCTTCGGGTTGTCGAAGGGCTTCTTCTTCGGGTTGAAGGCCAGGTAGTTGGTGTAGCCGAAGTGGCCGGTGCCGACCTGCGAGGCCAGCTTCTTGTCGCCGGTGACCTTGGCGAGCTCGGCCGGGCCGAGGTTGGTGTCGGTGGTGACGGCGGCGGCGTCGGCGCCCTGGCTCGCGGAGAGGCGCTGGTTGATGACGGACGAGTTGAAGCCGGAGCGGACGTCGATCTTGTCCGGGTAGGCCTTGCGCTCGGCGTCGGTCTTCGCCGACCAGTGCGGGTTGCGCTCCAGCTGGAGGCGCTCGCCGCCGCCTGTGTTCTTGACGACCTGGTACGGGCCCGAGGAGATCGGGTGCTCCTCGTACTTGGTGCCCTTGTCCTTGGCCTTCGGCACGGGCGCGAACGACGTCTGCGTGGCCACGTAGTCGAAGTCGCCGACGGGCTTGTTCAGATGGAAGACGATCGTGCGCTCGTCCGGCGTCTCGACCGAGTCGAGGCCCTTCTTGTCCTTGTACGGGCCCTCGTACGTGGCGCCGCCGATGAGCCAGTCGCGCAGGAAGGGCGCGCCGCCGGACAGCTCGGCCGCGAAGGAGCGCTCGATGCCGTACTTGATGTCCTTGGTCGTGATCGGCGTGCCGTCCTCGAACTTGAGGCCCTTCTTCAGGGTGTACGTCCACACCGTGGCGTTCTTGCTCGGCTTGCCGAGGCTCTCGGCGAGGTCCGGGACGACCTTCGCGCCCTCGGCGCCGTCCTCGCGGTTGCGGGTGGTCAGGGTGCGGAAGACCAGGCTCGGCACGTTGCCGCCGCCGGAGGTGTAAAGGCGGGCGGGGTCGAAGGTCTTCTGGGGGTCGCGGTTGAGGACGGTGAGCGTGCCGCCCTTCTCGGCCTTGCCGTCGCCTCCGGCGTCGTTGCCGTCCTCGGGCCCGCAGGCGGCGGCGCCGGCGGCCAGGACGACCAGGGTGGCGGATGCCGCTGCCACGCGGCGGGATATGACGGACTTCTGACGACGCAGACGCATCGGAGTGCCTCTCGGAAAGCTGAGGAGATGAAGGGGAGCGGAGGAAAGCGCGGGAGCCCGCCCCGGGCACGTACGTCCAAGACCGTCTGTCCAGGATGCGGACAGCTGACCACATCGTGGGCCGCGTAGGGAGCGCGCCCCACAGGGGCACGGAACGCGGTGAAGGAAGAAGAAGCGCGACGCACTCGCCGGGGCGGGCGTCAGCGACAGTGAATATCGGCCACGCAGAGCGCGGTCACGCCGAACAGCGCCAGCTCAAGGGCGGCGCTCGGGGAGGCGTGACGGGTCGACATGCGGAGAAATATGGACGATGCCTCGCGGAATGTCAACGCGATGTCCCACCTGTCGAGCCAGGCCGTCTCACCCCTTGGGAAACACCCAGGGGTTGGGCTTGCAGTGGATCCCGTCGTGGTCGAGGAACTTGGTCTGCTGCTGCATCACGGGCGCGAGTTCGCCGTCGCGCTGGCAGTCCACGTGGCCGTGGCCGAGCCGGTGGCCGACCTCGTGGTTGATCAGCATCTGGCGGTACGGGTGGATGCGGTCGCCGTAGGTCTTGGCCCCCTGGGCCCACCGATAGGCGTTGATCATGATGCGGTCGGTGGACGCCGAGTCGCACGACACGTTCTGCTGGAGCGTTTCGAGACCGGACTTCGCACACCACTTCGCGGTGGTCACCGGGCTCGCCAGGGTGATGACGAAGTCCGGCTTCCCGGAGGAGATCCGCTCGAAGGTGCGGGCCCCGCCGTGGGCCCAGCTCCGGCTGTCGTTCAGGGTCTTCTGCACGGCCTGCGCGAACAGGGCGCCGTCCAGGCCCATGCCCTTCTCGACGTCGACGCGGTAGCGGAACTTCTGCCCCTTGCCGGGCGCCTTGTCGAACCCGGGCATCGCCGCGAACTGCCCGGACGCGGCGAGCTTCGCGTCCAGCGGGTACTTCTTGCCCATCTTCGCGTCGTACGACTCCGGGGTCGCGGTGTCGGTCGGCGCGGGCCGGTTGTCCGAGCGCGAGGCGGAGCCGCGGGCGTCGCGGTCGTCGCCCGCGCCGTGGTCGGCGGCCTGCGTGTCGGAGCCCGAGCCCTTGCCGTCGTCGGTGACCTGGGCGGCCACGACGATGGCGAGGGCCAGGGTCACGGTCGCGGCGGCCGCACCGATGACGGTACGGCTGCTGAGCCGCCCGCCCGACGGGGTCCCGCCGTCGGCCGCGGCGGCGCCCGGGGAGCCGCCGGTGCCGTCGCCGTCGTCCCCGGCGTCGGTCTCCCAGGCGGTCACGGACGCGTACGGGTCGCGGGGCGCGGGGCGCCGCACGGGCGTGGCGCCCGCCGCGAACACGTCCGCGCCCTCGAAGCCGTCCGGGGCACCGAGGGCGTCGAAGGCCGCGACGTCCTCCCGTCTCGGCCCCGGCACCCGCCGCGGCCGCGGCGCACCGGTCCTGGCCTTCGGCGCGGCGCCGCCGACCGGACCCCAGCCGCCCCCGGGCTCACGCTGCTCGGGGTGCCCGCCGCGCACGTGCGGGACGCCGCGGGGCGGGGTGGCCTGCGGGGTGCCGTGCGCGGGGGCGCCGTGCTCGGGGGTGCCGTGCGGCGGCGTCACCTGGGGCGTGCCGTGCGCGGGAGTGTCACCGCGCCGGCGGCGGCCGCCGCCGGTCCCGGGCTCGGTCGCCTGGGACTCGGGTATGCCAGGGGTGCTGCTGGTGTCTGTCGTGTCGGCCGGGGTCCGGCGGCTATGACGTCCCACGCGGCGTGTCAGCTCCTCGTACCCGAAGTACCCGGCTCGCGGCGGTCGTCGTTCACGCCGCCACCCTTGCGCACCTCACGAGGATCCCTCAACTCACCCGCATCAGCCACGAGTTCACGGATCGCGGTGGCCACCGCGTCCGGAAACTCCATCATCGCCACGTGCCCGGCGTCGGGCAGCGTGAGCAGCCGCGAGCCGCCGAAGGCCGCCGCGGCCCGGCGCGCCATGCGGTACGACACCAGCCGGTCCCGGCCCCCGTACACGAGCAGCGTCGGTGCGAGCACCCGCTCGGCCTGCCGCCACAGACCGTGCTGGCCGCCGAGCGTGTACGCGTTCACGATGCCGCGGGCCGAGCGGGCCATGGCGTCCCAGAAGTAGGGGTGTGCGAGCCGGCGCTCCATTTCGCGCACGGCCGCCGCGAACGCCTCCGGCGAGACCTTGGCCGGATCGCCGTAGCAGAGCCCCATGACGCTGCGCACCCGCTGCGCCGGTGTCCACTCCTTGGTCAGCCGGGTGAACAGGCCCGCCACCCCGGGCAGCGCGAGCAGGCCCGTGGGTACGGCGGTGCGCTGCACCCGCAGCTCGGGCAGGGCGGGCGAGACCAGGGTGAGGGTGCGCACGAGGTCGGGGCGGACCGCGGCGACGCGGGTGGTGACGGCGCCGCCCAGGGAGTTGCCCACCAGATGGACGGGGCCGCGTCCGCGGGCGTCCAGATAGCGGATGACCGCACGCGCGTGCCCGGTGACCGAGTAGTCCCCGTCGTCCGGGGGCGGTGAGTCGCCGAAGCCCGGCAGGTCGAGGGCCTCGCCGTCCACGACGTCCTGGAGCAGCGGCATCAGGGCCGACCAGTTCTGCGAGGAGCCGCCGAGCCCGTGCACGTACAGCGCGGGCGGCAGATCCGTGTCCGCCGCGGCCCGGCCGCGCACCGAGAGCGTCAGGCCGGGCAGCGTGACCGAGTCCATGCGCTCGCCCTCCGCGACACCGACGGCGCCCGGTTTGGGGGCGACGGTGGCGGCCAGCACGTCCGGCAACTCGGTCGAAGACATGCGGGCAATGTTACGAGACGATCACGCGTTGGATCGCGTGTTCGGGGTCACAGGTGCCGTTTGGATCCCGTAACAGATCACGCGGGGACCGGGCGAGAGATCGCGGAGCGCTCCGATCGGGTGTTCCCTGGGGACATGGGGAACTCGCGGGGAAGAGGCCCGCGAACAGGGCACTCGTACCCCGGAACGTCCCGTACGGAGGAGACCCCGGCGGAGCCGGGGAGAACCGCACCGGGGACGAAGACGAACCGGAACAACCCGAAGACCCCGAGACCCCGAGACCCCGAGACCCCGAGACCCCGAGACCCCGAGACCCCGAACCGCACCGAGAGACACCGAAGACGCCGCAGACGCCGCAGACACCGGCAAGAGATCCGAGGAGTCCCCATCATGACCGTTGACCCCAGCGACCCGGACACGTTCGAGGCCGAGGAGGCCGAGGACGGCTACGACGAGGAGACGCCCGAGGCCGACGCCGCCGAGCAGCACACCGACCTGGCACCGCAGCACGACGGCTCCCTGGAGGACGTCGACCCCGGCGCCGCCAACGTGGCCGACGTCGCCGAGCAGGCCCGCGTGGTCGACCTGGACGAGGACGACTACCGCTGAGCGGGGGCGCACGCTCGCACAGCTGCCCGTGTTTGCCCTGCTACGCACCGCTTCCATGGGTGCCCGGTCCGTGAAATTCTGCGCTCGCACCGCGCACATCGCAGTTACCGAAAAGTACGATGGCGGCGCGGCGCACACCGCAACTAAGGACGATTCTGGGAGGCGGCGTGACAGCCATCGAGCAGACAGAGGCGGCACGCCCGCGGGGCACTCGCCTGCCGCGCCGTGCCCGACGCAACCAACTCCTCGGCGCGGCCCAGGAGGTCTTCGTCGCCCAGGGGTACCACTCGGCGGCGATGGACGACATCGCCGAGCGGGCAGGTGTCAGCAAGCCGGTGCTCTACCAGCACTTCCCCGGCAAGCTCGACCTCTACCTGGCCCTGCTCGACCAGCACTGCGACAACCTGCTGCAGGCGGTGCGCGCGGCCCTGGCCTCGACGACCGACAACAAGCAGCGCGTCGCGGCGACGATGGACGCCTACTTCGGGTACGTGGAGGACGACGGCGGCGCCTTCCGGCTCGTCTTCGAGTCGGACCTCACCAACGAGCCCGCGGTCCGCGAGCGCGTCGACAAGGTGACGCTCCAGTGCGCGGAGGCGATCTGCGAGGTCATCGTGGAGGACACCGGCCTGCCCGAGGCCGAGTCGATGCTCCTTGCCTCCGGGCTCGGCGGCCTCGCCCAGGTCGTCGCGCGCTCCTGGCTGCACAGCGACGGCGGCGTCTCGCGGGAGAAGGCGGTCCAGCTGCTCACCTCGCTGGCCTGGCGCGGCATCGCGGGCTTCCCGCTGCACGGCGCCGAGGGCCACTGAGAGCCGAGGGCCCCGGAGCAGCCGAGGGCCCCGGAGCAGGCGGACGGACGCTCAGCCCCCGCCCGCTTCTCTTCCCGGCGCGTGTTCGCTCCTGGCGTGCGCGGCCGGAGCCGTCAGCGTCGCCTCACCGGGCTAATCTGTGCAGGTACGGCGCGGGCGGCCGCGCACATCACTGACCGTCGGAGGGACAAAGCGTGGAGGTCAAGATCGGCGTGCAGCACGCGCCGCGCGAGATCGTTCTGGAGAGCGGTCAGAGCGCCGAGGAGGTCGAGAGCGCGGTCTCCGAGGCCCTGACGGGCAAGGCCCCGCTGCTGAGCCTGACGGACGACCACGGCCGCAAGGTCCTGGTCCCCGCCGACCGCCTCGCGTACGTGGAGATCGGCGAGCCGGCCCAGCGCAAGGTGGGCTTCGGCACGCTGTAGCACGCGGACGGCGCGCGCCGCAGCGGCGCGCACGGGAGCGGCCCGGTGGGTGGACCACCGGGCCGCTCCCGTGTGTTCACCCGCTGTTCACCCGGTGTACGGGAAGCGGCGGCGAGCTCCGGACATGGATGGGGTGGAGGGTTGCGTTCCGACGGCCGGGGGTAGGACCGGCTAGGACCGTTTTGCCCCCATGATCCGCCGCGGTCGTCCGCGACCGCACCCGACCACGAGGGAGGGACCCCCATCGTGATCCTGGAAGCTCTCGGCTCCGCGCTGCTCGGCCTGGCCCTCGCCTGGGCGACGGCCCACCGGCTCGGCCACCGCCTGCCGTCCCGCACGCTCGTCCTCGCGACCGGGGCGGGCGGGGCGCTCGTAGGAGCGTTCATCGCGCACACGGCGCTCGGCCCCGGCCGCTCGGCCATGACCCTGGTGGGTGCCGTGATCGTCGCGGCCGCGCTGCTGTCCCTGCTGCTCCGCCCTGACCGCCGCCTGCGCCGCCGCCAGCTCACGGCGTAGGCCACCGCGCGCGGCCCGGACTCGCGTCCGGGCCGCCGGGCTCCGGGCCGGGGCCCGGGGCCGGACTCAGGCCGCCAGGCCCAGCGCGGCCATCCGCTTGGTGTGCGCCTCGGTGATCCGCGAGAACATCCGCCCGACCTCGGCGAGGTCGAAGCCGTCCGCGACGCCGCCGACCAGCATGGTCGAGAGCGCGTCCCGGTCGGCCACCACCCGCTGCGACTGCGAGAGGGCCTCCCCCATCAGCCGCCGCGCCCACAGCGCGAGCCGCCCGCCGACGCGCGGGTCCGCCTCGATCGCGGCGCGCACCTTCTCCACGGCGAAGCTCGCGTGCCCGGTGTCGTCGAGGACGCCGAGGACGAGCCCGCGCGTGTCGACGTCGAGCCGGGCCGCGACCTCGCGGTAGAAGTCACTGGCGATGGAGTCGCCGACGTACGCCTTGACCAGGCCCTCCAGCCAGTCGGACGGCGCCGTCTGCCGGTGGAAGCCGTCCAGCGCGGCGACGAAGGGCTGCATGGCCCCGGTCGGCTCCTCGCCGACCGCGGCGAGCCGGTCCCGCAACTGCTCGAAGTGGTGGAACTCGGCGGACGCCATCTTCGCCAGCTCCGCCTTGTCGGCCAGCGTCGGCGCCAGCTTGGCGTCCTCCGCGAGCCGCTCGAACGCCGCGAGCTCTCCGTAGGCGAGCGCGCCGAGCAGGTCCACGACCGCGGCGCGGTACTGCGGGTCGGCGGAAGCTTTCGCCCAGTCCTGGGCGGCCACCCCGGTGGGGGTGGCGGCGGCCCCGGCGTCGGCTGCGTCCTTCGCGGGCTGAGCTGCGTTGTCAGGCGTCTCCATGAACCGCACAATAGCCCGGCGGCGCGGTGGCGTAAGGCCCTGGTCAGCCACTGTGACGACAACGACGTACGGCCGCCGAGGGGGCGCGCGCCGGGCCACCGGGAGCGCCGGTGCGAGCCGGGTGACACAAATCGCCGGACACTCATGCGAGATTCCGGGGTACAGTGGTAATGCGCCCGCCGAATATTCGACGGGCCGTATGAATGAGGATGCCCGGTCGGTGGCCCGATCGGCTCCGACCAGACAGCCCTCCAGGGCGTACGCATGGTGCGTACGGCATGCGGAGGGACCCTCAGCGGTGTGAGCGCTCGAGCGTCGGCAGTGGTCCCGTGCCACCTGGCCCGCCCGGTTCGTTCCACAGGCGGCCGGTAGTCCCCGACACGGTCACGACCCCCAGCGTTCGCCTCGCGCCGCGTCTCACAGAAGAGGCATTGCCCTGACTACGACTTTCCGGGATCTCGGGATCCTCCCCGAGACAGCCGAGGCCCTCGAGGCCGTCGGCATCGTGAACCCCTTCCCCATCCAGGAGATGACGCTCCCCGTCGCGCTCTCCGGCACCGACGTCATCGGCCAGGCCAAGACCGGCACCGGCAAGACGCTCGGCTTCGGCCTGCCGATCCTCGAGCGCGTCGTCGTCCCCGCCGACGTCGAGGCGGGCCGCGGCACGCCCGACGACCTGACGCAGGCTCCGCAGGCGCTCGTCGTCGTCCCCACCCGCGAGCTGTGCACGCAGGTCACCAACGACCTCCTGACCGCCGGCAAGGCGCGCAACGTCCGCGTCCTCGCCATATACGGCGGCCGCGCCTACGAGCCGCAGGTCGAGGCCCTGAAGAAGGGCGTCGACGTGGTCGTCGGCACCCCCGGCCGCCTGCTCGACCTCGCGGGCCAGCGCAAGCTGAACCTGAAGCACGTCAAGTGCCTCGTCCTCGACGAGGCCGACGAGATGCTCGACCTGGGCTTCCTGCCCGACGTCGAGAAGATCATCAACCTGCTGCCGGTGAAGCGCCAGACGATGCTCTTCTCCGCGACCATGCCGGGCGCCGTCATCGGCCTCGCCCGCCGCTACATGTCGCAGCCCACGCACATCCGCGCCACCGCGCCGGACGACCAGGGCGCGACCGTGGCGAACATCGCGCAGCACGTGTACCGCGCGCACTCCATGGACAAGCCCGAGATGGTGTCCCGCATCCTCCAGGCCGACGGCCGTGGCCTCGCCATGATCTTCTGCCGGACGAAGCGGACGGCCGCGGACATCGCCGAGCAGCTGGAGCGCCGCGGCTTCGCCTCCGGCGCGGTCCACGGCGACCTCGGCCAGGGCGCCCGCGAGCAGGCCCTGCGCGCCTTCCGCAACGGCAAGGTCGACGTGCTCGTGTGCACCGACGTCGCCGCCCGCGGCATCGACGTCGAGGGCGTCACGCACGTCATCAACTACCAGTCCCCCGAGGACGAGAAGACGTACCTGCACCGCATCGGCCGCACCGGCCGCGCGGGCGCCAAGGGCATCGCGATCACGCTCGTCGACTGGGACGACATCCCGCGCTGGCAGCTGATCAACAAGGCGCTCGAGCTGGACTTCAACGACCCGGTCGAGACGTACTCCAGCTCCCCGCACCTGTACGAGGAGCTCGACATCCCCGTCGGCACGAAGGGTGTCCTGCCGCGCGCCGAGCGCACCCGGGCGGGCCTCGACGCCGAGGAGATCGAGGACCTCGGCGAGCCGTCCGCCCGCGGAGGCGCCAAGGGCCGGTCCCCGCGTGGCCGCTCCCGGACCGCCGCCGCCACCGTGGAGGAGCCCGCCGAGCGCCAGGAGCGTACGCCGCGCAGGCGCCGCCGCACCCGCGCGGGAGCCCCGGTGTCCGCCGCGGAGGCCGCCGCTGCCGCCGAGGCTCCGGCCGCCGAGGCCCCCGCCGCCGAGCCGGAGTCGGCTCCGCGTGCGCCCCGCAGGCGCCGCCGCACCCGCGCGGGCAAGCCCGACGCCGCGGAGTAGCAGCCCGCCACCCCTTGAGAAAGCCCGTCGCGACCGCGGCGGGCTTTCTGCCGTCCTCCCCCACAGCGCCGCCGTGGCGGGCAGGCGTTACCGTACGTCGCATGAGTAGGCCCCCCACCTTCACCCCGCCCCCCGGCACCCGGGCCCGGGTGCTGGAGACCGCGCGCGGGGACTTCGCCGTCCTGGACGCCGCGCCCGCCCGCACGACCGGCGGGGTCAAGGGGTCCGCGTTGCTCCTGCCCGGGTTCACCGGCAGCAAGGAGGACTTCATCGCGCTGCTCCGGCCGCTGGCCGACGCGGGCTACCGCGCGGTGGCCGTGGACGGACGCGGACAGTACGAGTCCGACGGCCCGGACGACGAATCCGCTTACTCCTTGGGCGAGTTGGCCCGCGACGTGCTCGCCCAGGCCGCCGCGCTCGACGACCCGCCCGGCACCCCGCTGCACCTGGTCGGCCACTCCCTGGGCGGCCTGATCGCCCGCACGGCCGCGCTGGCCGCCCCCGCGGGCACCTTCGCCTCGCTCACGCTCATGTCGTCGGGCCCCGGCCGCATCGCACCGTCCCAGCGCACCCGCGCCACCCTGCTCACGGACGCCCTCGCGGCGCACTCGATGGCCACGGTGTGGGAGGCGATGCGGGCCATGGACCCGCCACAGGACGCCGAGGTGAACGGGGGCGCGGACAGCGACGCCCTGCGCGCCCGCTGGCTGCGCAACAGCCCGGCCCAGCTGATCGCCACCGGCAGACAGCTGTGCGTCGAGCCGGACCGCGTGGCCGAGCTCGCCGCCCTGGAGCTGCCCGTACACGTGCTGTCCGGGGAGCGGGACGACACCTGGCCGGTGCCTCTCCTGGACGACATGGCCCGGCGCCTCGGCGCGCACCGCACGGTCGTGACGGGCGCCGACCACTCCCCCAACACCGACCGGCCCGAGGCGACGGCCACCGCCCTCGTCTCCTTCTGGGACCGGACCCGCTGATGGAACCGGGCCCGCCGATCGGTCCGGACCCGCTGAGCCCGGCGCCTCAGTAGCACTTCTGGAGGTGCTCCCAGAAGCCGTCCCGCAGCACCCGCCGCAGGTCGGACTGGCCCCGCAGGGAGTAGTCGAGCAGCCGCTCCGCCTCGACGAGGAGCTCCTGGTCGACCGAACCGGGCAGATAGGGGTGGCCGGGGAGCAGCCCCACGAGGGCTTCGCGGCCCCGCGCCGACAGCCACTTCGCGGAGATCTGCGCGCCGACGAAGCGCACGTCGTCCCGCGAGGGCCGGGAGGCCGCCAGCGGGCCCTCGTACGGCAGGGCGGAGCGGCGGCTGATGTACGGCTTGAAGAAGTCGGCGTCGAAGGTGCGCTGGCTGTCGACCTCCCACAGCAGCGGCTCCGCCTGGTTGCGCCCGTCGGGGGCCTCGATGCCCCACAGGTGGACGCGGGCGCCGTACCCCTGCGCGGCCTCGACGGCCGACACCAGGTCCTCGTCGCCGCCGATGAGCGCGGCGTCGCTGATGGCCCGGTGCCGGGCCAGGGACTCCAGGTCGCTGCGGATCAGCGAATCGACGCCTTTCTGCTGGTTGTTGGCGTTGAGGTTGCCGAGCCTGACCTTGACGTCGGGCAGTTCGGCGATGGACTGCTGCTCACTGGTGTGGATGCGCCGCCGGGCGCCGTCGTACCAGTACACGCGCAGCAGCCTGCTGTCGGCGAAGATCGTGCGCGCCTTGTCGATGAGCGCGTCGATGAGCCCTTCGGCGTCCAGGTCGAAGGCACGCCGGTCCTCGGTGCCCACGGCGAGGCGTCCCGCGGCGGCGTACAGATATCCGGCGTCGACGAAGATCGCATGGGTGGACGGAGTCTTCGCCACCTCGGCGAGCATGCGCTCAAGGAGCCCGTTGGCGCGCGCCAGCAGGGCGTTGACCTCGACGGTCTCGTGGGTGGTCTCGTCCGTGTCCATACGGAACACATTGTCGCGTCCGTCACACAGGGGGCACAACCAGTGCTTGTTACGCAACGAACACAACCAGCCGCGAAACGGGGCGGCAACACGATGTTCATTAGCCTCTCAAAAAATTTCCTTAGCGTAGGGAATGTTTGAGGCGGGAAACTCGTTGGACCCGTATGTAACCGCAGTTCTCCTCAGGAGGATCACCAGACGAAGGGAGAAGCCCTATGCGCTTCGAAATCATGCGACTCGACGACGTCGACGGCACCGCTGTGGACACCACCGTCGTGGACGCCGCCTCCGTCAATCGGATCGTGCAGCAGGCGGCCGCCATCGGCCAGCGCCTCTACATCCGCCCGGCCGACACCACGGCCTCGTAACGCCGCACGTCCCCACCCATCACGCTCCAGAGCCCTGTACGACACCGGATCACGCCGGTGACGTACAGGGCTCTGTTCGTGGGTGCGCGGTGCGCGCGGGGGCTCAGCCGCCCCGGATGATCTGGGTGACGCCGTTGACGATCTGCTGCACCGCGATCGCCGACAGCATCATGCCCGCGAGACGCGTCACCAGGACGACGCCGCCGTCCTTGATGACCCGGATGATCAGCAGCGAGAAGCGCATCGCCAGGAACAGCACCACGTGGATGGCGAGGATCGCCGCCCAGACCGAGACCTGCTCCATGCCGCTGGCGTCCTTGACGGCCAGGATCACCTGGACGATCGCGCCGGGCCCGGCGAGCAGCGGCATGCCCAGCGGGACGAGCGCGACGTTCACGTCCTTGGTCTGCTGGGGCTCGTCGGTCTTGCCGGTGAGCAGGTCGAGCGCGACGAGCAGCAGGAGCAGGCCGCCCGCGATCATCAGGGCCTGCGTCGACACGTGCAGATAGTCGAGGATCTGCTGGCCGATGACGCCGAACAGGGCGATGACTCCGAAGGCCACACAGACGGCCTGGAAGGCCATCTTCTTCTGCACCTTGGCGGGGCGGCCCGCGGTCAGGGCGAGGAAGATCGGCGTGATCCCGGGGGGATCCATGATGACAAAAAGGGTGAGGAAGAGAGATCCGAAAACGGCGACGTCGAACACGGTGATGGCCTTGCAGAGAGTCGTACGAGGTGAGGGAGGTGGGGCGGCGGCGGCCGCGCACGGCGCGGCGGGGCCGCGGCCCCGGACAGGCGTGGCGGACGGTGGACGCGCCCGCTAGGCGGACAGGTCTCCGCCCGCGCCCGGCACCGGGAAGGCCCCGGTGGCGCGGCGCGTGATCTCGCCGTAGATCTCGGGGTCGGTGGTGTACTCACCGAGCGAGACGGTCTTGCGGCTGCCGTGGTAGTCACTGGAGCCGGTCACGAGCAGGCCGAGGTCGGCGGCGAGGGCGCGCAGGCGCGGGCCCGCCTCGGGGGCGTACGCCAGCTGCTCGGGGTGGTCGACCTCGATGCCGTCGAGGCCCGCGGCGGCCAGCTCGGCTATCGCGGACTCCGGGACGATCCTGCCGCGCTGGGCGGCGGCCGGGTGGGCGAACACGGTGACGCCGCCCGCGGCCTTGACCAGGCGGATCGCCTCGAAGGGGTCGAGCTCGGTCTTCTCCGCGTACGCGCGCCCGCCGTCGGCGAGCCACTCGGGCGTGAAGGCGGCCGAGACGTCGGCGACGACGCCGAGCTCCACGAGGGCCTCGGCGACGTGCGGGCGGCCCACGGAGCCGTCGCCCGCGATCCGCTCGACCTGCTCCCAGGTCACGGGGACGCCGAGCTCCTGGAGCTTGCGGACCATGGTCCGCGCGCGCGGCACCCGGTCGTCGCGCACCAGCTCGCGCGCCCGCGCGAGCTCCGGCTCGTCCGGGTCGAAGAGGTACGCCAGCATGTGCAGGCCCACGCCGTCGAGGCGGCAGGACAGCTCGGCACCGGTGACGAGGGTCAGGCCGGCGGGCAGCGCGGCGATGGCCTCGGCGTGGCCGCGCGTGCTGTCGTGATCGGTCAGGGCGACGACGTCGAGCCCCGCGGCGGCGGCGTTGCGCACCAGCTCGGCCGGGGTGTCCGTGCCGTCGGAAGCGGTGGAGTGGGTGTGCAGGTCGATGCGCACGCGAGGACTCCACGCTGTTCGGGACGGACATAGGGGCGCTTCAAGGATAACGGCCGCCTCAGGGGCGACCGGCCAGCGCGTGCGCACGCGGAGCGCGCTCGGGGACACGGCGGGGACACAGTAGGTACAACGGCAGGGACACGCCCCGCGAGGGCTACGGCGTCAGCAGGCGCGGCGACAGCGCCCCGCAGGGCAGCAGTTCGACCTCCGCCCCCGCGTCCCGCAGGTCCGTGAGCACCAGCTCGTCGTACATCAGGAGCCCCGACTGCTCGGGCCACGCGACCGCCCACAGCCACAGGCCGCACGCCTCGCCCGCGAACACCGCGCGGTCCTCGGGCGTGCCGGACACGTGCCACATGGGCGTCGGGCGACCGGCGGCGAGGACCTTGGCGGCGGGCGGCTTGCCGACGTTCATGCCGGGGCCGGGGTCGGGGCCGTCGATGCCCGCGTAGCGCGCGCCGAGGCCGACGCCCAACTCCTCGGCGACCAGGATGAGTTCGCCGCCGCCGCCGAGCGGGGCGGGGCCCGAGCAGGCCACGGCGGTGGCCCGGCCGCCGCTGCGGTCGTCGCCCGCGCAGGCCACCCCGGTGAAGAGCCAGCCGACGGGCAGCGGCCAGGGCATCCACACCGGCACCTGCGCACGGTGCACCACGACGCTGAGCGCCTCGACGCTGGGCGGGATCACGGGCTGCAGCGGATGCACGGTGCCGTGCACGTCACACTGCCAGGAGTCGGCAAAGAGGCCGGGAGCCCTGACCCGGCCACCACACTTCGGGCAACTGGGTTCGCCCCTCATAGCGCCCCACGGTCCTCCCCGGTGGACGCCGCGTCAAGGACGATCACCCGTCCGGAGTGCGACCGCACGGCGCGGGCACCGGGAGGGCCGGGCGAGGGGCGTGGCCGCGCGGGACCGCGTACGCCTTCGGCCGGGGGTGGCGCAGGCGTACGGCGGTGGGGGTACGGGCGCCGGTGGTCCAGGGCCGGGGAGACGTACGGCCCAGGAGAGTGAGTGTGCCGGGCGCGGAAGCGTAGACGCACGCGACCCGGACGCGCGGCACGGGTACGCACCCGCTAGGGACGCACACGCCCCGGACGCGTGGCTCCGATACGCGCCCCCTGGACGCGCACGGACAGGACGCGTGGCCCCGATACGCACCCCCTGGACGCACACGGCCCCCATGCGCGACCCCGATACAGCCCCCCCTGGACGCACACGACCCGGAAGCCACGGCCCGTCGGCCCGGCGCCGGCCCCCTCAGTCCAGGGCGACGCCCGCGCGCAGCGGATCGCGCAGGTCCGTGCCCTTGCTCAGCCAGCGCTCCTGGAGGGCCTGCGCGCCGTGCACCCGCTTCCAGGCCGCCTCGTTCGGCGTCATCGGGAGCAGCGGCAGGAACCGTACGGGCTCCATCGGCTCGGCCAGCTCCAGATCCGCCACCAGGCCGCCGGGCTCGGCGACGAGGACCGAGGTGAAGGGCGCGCCCGGCCACAGCGGCTCGCCCACGTCCAGCGAGCTGCCGGGAGCCACCACGACGCCTTCGACCTGCGGTGACGCGGCGAGCACGGCCAGCGGCCTGAGCACCTTGTCGGTGTCGGCGACGCCGCCCCGCACGGAGAGGACCAGCTCCGCGCGCGGGCCCTTCACCGGGTCCGCGAGGACGGCCGTGGGGTCGGCCATCGGCTGGGCGGACATGCCGAGGGTGGCGTACCGCACGACCCCCGTGCTTTCGGCCGGAAAGCGCAACACCTCGACGCGGTCCGTACCGAGGAACGTCACCGCCGCGCGCGCGTCCGGTTCGCCCAGGCCGTCGCGCAACCGGGCCTCGACCAGAGCAAGAACATCAGCCATGCCGTGAGCATAGAACTCGTCAGTGATGGGTAAAGGTGGGGGTTTGGCGCACCGGTCGGCTGATACTGTTGGCTGCTGGCCCGGGCGGCACGCAGAAGCGTCGCTCTCAAGCCCGGACCTCAGGGCCCTCGGGTCCGCACTCGACGGACGGCGCCCGCGTGCGCCTGGGAACTCCCCTACGGGGGACCGGCCGGAGGAGGTGGGGCTGCAGTGGATCGAAGTCGACCGTGCAGTACCACTCGCTCTTCCGCCCGCTGACCTCCCGCAGCAACGACGCTGCGGCCGTGCGCCCGGCACTTCACGAACTCCTCGGCCCCGACCGGCCTGTGCCCCGCACGACGGAAGAGCACCGCGTTTCACCTGATCTGCATCAGTAGCGTTGCTGCCTCCGCGACGGTGCGGTGCTCCCCGCTTTGTGGACGTGCCTCCCAACACAGCCGGACGTCCCCATTCCGGGCAGTTCCACCCGCCGCAGGCGGCCCTTTCGTCGAAGGAGCCTGCCCATGTCGATGATCCGTGACCTGCGCGCCGCGGTCCGTCCCTCCCTGCGCAAGGACAGCGGCGCCTACAGCTCGTACGACGCGACCCGCGATCCCCGTGCCGCGTCCGCCGTCGTCGACTGCGCGGTCTACCGCGACGGCCGCCGCGTGTCCTGCGACGAGACCCTCACCCCGCACGAGGCGATGCTCCAGGTCCGCCGCGACGGCGGCTTCGCCTGGATCGGCCTGCACGAGCCGACGGAGGCCGAATTCGCGGGCATCGCCGCCGAGTTCGGGCTGCACCCGCTGGCCGTCGAGGACGCCGTCCACGCCCACCAGCGGCCCAAGCTGGAGCGCTACGACGACACGCTGTTCACGGTCTTCAAGACCATCCACTACGTGGAGCACGCCGAGCTGACCGCCACCAGCGAGGTGGTGGAGACCGGCGAGGTCATGTGCTTCACCGGCCGGGACTTCTTCATCACCGTCCGGCACGGCGGCCACGGCTCGCTGCGCGCGCTGCGCCGCCGCCTCCAGGACGAGCCCGAACTGCTCGCCAAGGGCCCGTCGGCGGTCCTGCACACCATCGCCGACCACGTCGTCGACGGCTATCTGGCGGTCGCCGACGCGATGCAGGTCGACATCGACGACGTCGAGAACGAGGTCTTCGCGGCCACCGGCAAGGGCGGCTCGCGCGGCGTCGACGCCGGGCGGATCTACCAGCTCAAGCGCGAGGTCCTGGAGTTCAAGCGGGCCGTGCAGCCGCTGCTGCGCCCGATGCAGCTGCTCAGCGAGCGCCCCATGCGGCTCGTCGACCCCGACATCCAGAAGTACTTCCGCGACGTCGCCGACCACCTCGCCCGCGTCCAGGAGCAGGTGCTCGGCTTCGACGAGCTGCTCAACTCGATCCTCCAGGCCAACCTCGCGCAGGCCGCCGTCGCGCAGAACGAGGACATGCGCAAGATCACGTCCTGGGCGGCCATCATCGCCGTCCCCACGGCCGTGTGCGGCGTCTACGGCATGAACTTCGACCACATGCCCGAACTGCACTGGCGCTTCGGCTACCCGATGGTCCTCGGCCTGATCGCGACGGCCTGCTACTCGATCCACCGCACCCTGAAGCGCAACGGCTGGCTGTGAGCGGGGGCCCCGGCCGCGGGGCCGCTGGCTAAGCTGCCGTCATGACCGCTGACACCCTGTTCGGGCGCGCCCTGATCGAAGAGGCCACCAAGAAGTCCGGCCTGATCTGGGTGCGCGGCGCGGGTCCCGCCCGCGCCCTGTGGCACGTCTGGCTCGACGGCGCGGCGCACCTCGTGGGCGACGGCCCCGGCGAGCAGCCCCTGCCGCACCTCGCCGACGGCGCCACCGCCGAGGTGACCGTGCGCAGCAAGGACAAGGGCGGCCGCCTCCTGTCCTGGACGGCCACGGTCACGGAGCTCGCGCCGCGCACCGAGGAGTGGGAGGCGGCGGTGGCCGAGCTGAAGGGCAAGCGGCTGAACGCCCCCGACGGCGAGCGCGTCGTCGAGCGCTGGGCGGCCGAGTGCCGCGTGCTGCGCCTCACGCCGCGCGAGGCGGACCTGGAGCCCCCGGGCGGCTCACTGGCGGCCCCGCCGCTGCCGACGCCCGCGACGACCCGCAGGCCCATGCCCCAGGCGCTGCCGAAGCTGCTCCTGGGCAGGGGGAGGAAGCGGCGCTGAGCGGCGGCTACGACGTGGGCAGCTGCTTGCCGTAGTCCACCGTCTCGTTCAGGCCCGGCTCCTTCAGCGGGACGGCCTGGTTCCACTCGCTGAGCCGCAGCGTGCCCGCGCCGCCCGCGCGCCGCAGGGTCAGCGGGTACGGCTTGCCGTCGAGGGACACCTCCAGGGTGCCGCCCGCGCCCTCGTCGCCGCTGATCCTGATGTAGCGCTTGCTGCCGGAGCCGCCGCGCTCGCCCTTGGCCAGCGTGCCGTGCAGCGCGAGGGTGCCGTCGAGCAGCACGTCCTTGTCGGTGAACCCGCTGAGCCTGCGGTAGGCCGGGTCGCCCTGGGGCACCTTCACGTACTTGCCGTCGAGCTTGGCCGCCGCCGAGCTGTCCGCGCCCGGGGAGCCGCCGTCCTCGCCCTCGTGCGCCCAGAAGGCCGAGTCCGCCTTCAGGAAGAGGTTCTCGCCGACGCGGAGCAGCTCGAACATCTGCCCCTTGGACGTCACCGTGCCCGTCCCGCCGTTGGCCGTGAGCCGCATGTCGAGCTTGTACGTGTGGCCCTTGGTGACCACGCTGCCGGACAGCCGCACGGCGGGTGCCGCCTCGGCGGCCTGCCGGGCCTTGCTCTGGATCCTGGCCGCGGAGAGCTTGCCGACGCCGTTCGTGCCCTGGTCCGGATCCTCCCCGCCACCGCCGCACGCCGTCAGCCCCGCACCGCCCACCACGAGCCCCGCACACACCGCGCCGAGCAGCGCGGACCTTCGGAATCGGGGAGCCGGTCGCATCGCAGTCACAGGTGGGGCTGCCTCTCGTGCGGACGTCGTCTGCGGCCACGGCCGTACGCCTGGACGGCCGGGCGTACCGCAGCGTACCGGTGTCTCCCACACCCCTCGGAGCCAGTCCGTCCGGACCGCTCACCAGGGCATATGCGCGGGGTACGGGCTAGCCTGAACCCCGTATCACCGGCATAGGGCACATACCGCCGAAACGGTTCCCTGACGCACCCCGAGAAAGGCGCGGCACATGGCAGGAGGCGCGCCCCGGATCTTCGTCTCGCACCTGTCCGGCACCGCGGTCTTCGACCCGAACGGCGACCAGGTGGGCCGCGTGCGCGACCTCGTCGTCATGCTCCGCGTCGGCAGGAGGCCGCCCCGGCTGCTCGGCCTGGTCGTCGAGCTCGCGACCCGCCGGCGCATCTTCCTGCCCATGACCCGGGTGACCGGCATCGAGTCCGGCGAGGTCATCAGCACCGGCGTCCTGAACGTGCGCCGCTTCGAGCAGCGCCCCACCGAGCGCCTCGTGCTCGGCGAGATGCTCGACCGGCGCGTGCGCCTGGTGGAGACCGGCGAGGAGGTCACCGTCCTCGACGTGTCCGTGCGCCAGCTCCCGGCCCGCCGCGACTGGGAGGTCGACCGGGTCTTCGTCCGCAAGGGCAAGGAGGGCGCCTTCCGGCGCAAGGGCGAGACGCTGACCGTCGACTGGTCCGCCGTGGACGGCTTCTCCCTGGAGGAGCACGGGCAGGGCGCCGAGAACCTGCTCGCCACCTTCGAGCAGCTGCGCCCCGCCGACCTCGCCAACGTCCTGCACCACCTCTCCGCCAAGCGCCGCGCCGAGGTGGCCGCCGCCCTCGACGACGACCGGCTCGCCGACGTCCTCGAAGAGCTCCCGGAGGACGACCAGATCGAGATCCTCGGCAAGCTCAAGGAGGAGCGCGCCGCCGACGTCCTGGAGGCCATGGACCCCGACGACGCGGCCGACCTGCTCGCCGAGCTCCCCGAGGACGACAAGGAACGCCTGCTGACCCTGATGCAGCCGGACGACGCGGCCGACGTACGGCGCCTGATGGCGTACGAGGAGCGCACGGCGGGCGGTCTGATGACGACCGAGCCGATCGTGCTCCGCCCGGACGCCACGGTCGCCGACGCCCTCGCCCGGGTGCGGCAGGAGGACCTCTCGCCCGCCCTCGCCGCGCAGGTGTACGTGTGCCGCCCGCCGGACGAGACCCCGACCGGCAAGTACCTGGGCACCGTGCACTTCCAGCGGCTCCTGCGCGACCCGCCCTACACGCTCGTCGGCTCGATCCTCGACGACGATCTGCGGCCCCTCTCGCCGGAGGACCAGCTGCCGGTCGTCGCGGGCTTCTTCGCCGCGTACGACATGGTGGCGGCGCCCGTGGTCGACGAGGGGGGCGCGCTCCTCGGAGCCGTCACCGTCGACGACGTACTGGACCACATGCTGCCCGAGGACTGGCGCGAGACGGAGTTCCACCTCCAGGAGGAGGCCGGCCATGGCGCGTGAACGGCAGGGACGCGTCGGCGGGCGCGAGCGCGAGGCGCGCGAGGAGCGGCGCGAGCCCCGGCCGGAGACCCGGCCCCGGTTCCGCCTCGACCAGCCCCGTGCGCGGCGCCGCAAACTCCTTCCGGACTACGACCCCGAGGCCTTCGGGCGGCTCTCGGAGCGGATCGCGCGCTTCCTCGGCACCGGCCGGTTCATCGTCTGGATGACGGTCGTCATCATCATGTGGGTGGTCTGGAACGTCTCCGCCCCCGAGAGCCTGCGCTTCGACAACTACCCCTTCATCTTCCTGACCCTGATGCTCTCGCTCCAGGCCTCCTACGCGGCCCCGCTGATCCTGCTCGCGCAGAACCGCCAGGACGACCGCGACCGCGTCACCCACGAGCAGGACCGCAGGCAGAACGAGCGCTCCATCGCCGACACCGAGTACCTGACGCGCGAGCTGGCCTCGCTGCGCATGGGCCTCGGCGAGGTCGCCACCCGTGACTGGCTCCGCTCCGAACTCCAGGACCTGGTCAAGGAGCTGGAGGAGCAGCGTCCGGTATTCCCGCCCGAGGCCGCCCGGGCACGTGACGTAGGCGACCGCTGACGGGCCTTCCGAACCCCCCTACCGGGAGCCGTACCATCGAGTACATGGTTACGGAAGACGCGGTGCGCGAAGCGCTGGCGACGGTGAACGACCCCGAGATCCAGCGGCCCATCACCGAACTGGGGATGGTCAAGTCCGTGGACATCGGCGCGGACGGCGCGGTCGCGGTCGCGGTGTATCTGACGGTCTCCGGCTGCCCGATGCGGGACACGATCACGAAGAACGTGACGGACGCCGTCGCCCGCGTCGAGGGCGTCACACGGGTCGACGTGACGCTCGACGTGATGAGCGACGAGCAGCGCAAGGAGCTCGCGACGGCGCTGCGCGGCGGCCAGGCCGAGCGCGAGGTGCCCTTCGCCAAGCCCGGCTCCCTGACCCGTGTGTACGCGGTCGCCTCCGGCAAGGGCGGCGTCGGCAAGTCGTCCGTGACGGTGAACCTCGCGGCGGCGATGGCAGCCGACGGCCTCAAGGTCGGCGTGGTCGACGCCGACATCTACGGCCACTCGGTGCCGCGCATGCTCGGCGCGGACGGCCGCCCCACCCAGGTCGAGAACATGATCATGCCGCCGTCGGCGAACGGCGTGAAGGTCATCTCCATCGGCATGTTCACGCCGGGCAACGCGCCGGTGGTGTGGCGCGGCCCGATGCTGCACCGCGCGCTCCAGCAGTTCCTCGCGGACGTCTTCTGGGGCGATCTGGACGTGCTCCTGATGGACCTGCCGCCGGGCACCGGCGACATCGCGATCTCCGTCGCCCAGCTGGTGCCGAACGCCGAGATCCTGGTCGTCACCACGCCCCAGCAGGCGGCGGCCGAGGTCGCCGAGCGCGCGGGCTCCATCGCCGTCCAGACCCACCAGAAGATCGTCGGCGTGGTCGAGAACATGTCCGGGCTGCCCTGCCCGCACTGCGGCGAGATGGTCGACGTCTTCGGCACGGGCGGCGGCCAGCGGGTCGCCGAGGGCCTCACGAAGACGACCGGCGCGACGGTGCCGGTGCTCGGCTCCATCCCCATCGACGTGCGCCTGCGCGAGGGCGGCGACGAGGGCAGGCCGGTGGTCCTCTCCGACCCCGAGTCCCCGGCGGGCAGCGCGCTGCGCACGATCGCGGGCAAGCTCGGCGGCCGCCAGCGCGGCCTGTCCGGCCTGTCCCTGGGCATCACGCCGCGCAACAAGTTCTGACGCGAAGCCCGGGAACGGACGGGGCATCGAGCCCGTCCGGCGTGTGAGGACGAGGCCGGAGGCCGACGAGCGCACCCGCGCGGGAAGGGGCGCCGCCCATCGCGAGCGGCGCCCCTTCCCGCGTACCTGCCCGGAGGGCTACTTCGCGTAGGCGGCGATGTCCTTGACCACCGAGAAGCCGAGGCCGTACGCGCTCATCCCGCGCCCGTACGCCCCCAGATGCACCCCCTCCTGGGTGGACCCGGCGAGGACCCAGCCGTACTCGGACTCCCGGTAGTGGAACGAGGTCGGGACCCCGTCCACCGGCAGGGAGAGGGACGACCAGTCGGAGCCGTCGAGGTCGTCCGCGAGGACCCACGCCGTCTCCGTCTGCTGGTCCAGCCAGTCGTCCCGCAGGCTGTGGTCCATCTGCCCGGGCCAGGTGTAGGACAGCAGCCCGACCCCGGCGAGCCAGGCCGCGGAGGACACCGAGGTGGCCTCCAGGACGCCCGTGCCGTCGGCGCTGCGCCGCACCGGGTTGGCGGCGACGGTCACCACGACCGCGAACCGCTCCCTGTCCCCGTTGCCGAGGCCGCCCTCGGCGCGGACCGAGGGCTCGTCGCCGTGGCCGATCGAACCGTGCTCCACGGCGCCGTCCGCCGCGGTGCCGACCTGCATCAGCCAGCGCGGTCCCGTGAAGGCCTCGTCCAGGCCGTACCAGGGGAAGGGCGCCAGCAGGTAGCCGTCGACCGTACGCCGGGCGGAGGGCACCGCTTGCGACGCGGTACCGTCCGCGGCTGACGCCTGAGCGCCTACCCGACTTGTCGTCTCCATGTACCCGGCCGCCTCCTCGCTGTCGTCGGTCCGGAGCGGCCCGCCCCCCTCGGGCGTCCTCACGCCGGACAACAAGGCAGGATAGCCACACCGATTCCGGAAGCCGCCAAAGGAGTCGGCGGACGGGTGGCCGGAAGGCCATGACCGCGGGCACCACGGCGCACCGGACGGCGCACGCGTGGCGCCGGATGGCGCACGCGGGTGCGCTCAGGTCGCGTCGGCGTCGAAGGGCGGGTGGTCGTCGGCCGCGGGCTTGGCGGGGCGCTTCTCCATGTCGATCCGGCCGCTGCCGTTCGCCGAGGCCGTGGACGTGCCGGAGCGGCTCGCGCCGTCCGCGCGGTCTTGGCCGGACTCGCTCTCGCGCCCGTGCACGGAGTCGGCCACTTCGGCCATTTCCTTGCGCAGGTCGAAGCCGTTGCGGATTTCCTTGAGCCCGAGGTCGTCCCGCTCCATCTGCTTGCGGATGAACTTCTTCGGGTTCAGGTCGTCGAACTCGAAGTCCTTGAACTCCGGTCCGAGTTCGTCCCGTATGTCCTGCTTCGCACTGTCCGAGAACTGGCGGATCTTACGGATGGTCCGGGAGGCGTCCTGAATGAACTTGGGCAGCTTGTCCGGGCCGAAGATGAGTACAGCGAGGATGACCAGCGTCACTATCTCGAATACGCCGATGTCGTTGAACACCCTGAGCTCCTTGCCGTCCGGACCCGCTCTACGGTACCCGGCGCTGCTGTACGTCCGGTAGCCGCCGGGCGTCAACGACATCAACAGCGGCAAGTGCGCGCCAGGAGCGCGCTCCCGGCTCAGTCGCCACTGGCGCTGCCGAGGACCAGCGTCACGGTGCGCTCGTCCCCGCCCCGCTCGATGGTCAGCTCCAGGCGGTCCCCGGGCCGGTGCGCGCGGACCTTGACGATCAGCTCGTCGCCGGAGTGCACCGGGCGGCCGTCGACCTCGGTGATCACGTCGCCCGGCCGGAGCCCGGCCTTGGCGCCGGGGCCGCCCCGGGTGACGGCGGGGCCGCCGTTCTGGCTCTTGCTCGCGATGCGGGCGCCGTCGCCCGTGAACCGCTTGTCGATGGTGACGCCGATCACCGGGTGCGTGGCCCGGCCGGTGTTGATCAGCTCCTCGGCGACCCGCTTGCCCTGGTTGATCGGGATGGCGAAGCCGAGCCCGATGGAACCGGCCTGCCCGCCCTCGGACTCCGAGCCGCCGTCGGCGGAGCGGATGGCGCTGTTGATGCCGATGACGCGGGCCTTGGAGTCGACGAGCGGCCCGCCGGAGTTGCCGGGGTTGATGGGCGCGTCGGTCTGGAGGGCGTTGACGTACGAGACGTCGCTTCCGTCGCCCTTCTCGCCGCCCGCCGTGATGGGCCGCTCCTTGGCGCTGATGATCCCGGAGGTGACGGTGTTGGCGAGGTCGAAGGGCGCGCCGATGGCGACCACGGGGTCACCGACCTGCACGTTCTCGGAGTTGCCGAGGGGCAGCGGCTTCAGGCCGCGGACGCGGGTGACCTTCACGACGGCCAGGTCGTATCCGCTGTCCCTGCCGATGACCTTGGCGCGCGCGGTCTCGCCGCCGCTGAAGGTCACGGATATCTCGCCGCCCGTTCCCGCCGGTTCGACGACGTGGTTGTTCGTGAGGATGTGGCCCTTGCCGTCGAGGACGAATCCGGTGCCGGTGCCGGACCCGTCGTCGCCGCGCACGTGCAGCGTGACGACACCGGGCAGGGCACTCGCGGCGATCCCCGCCACGCTGTCCTTGGGCCGGGTGTGGGACTCCGCACCCGCCTGCGGCAGCTCCACGCCACCGCCGCCGATGCCGCCCTCACGCTCCAGATACGCCCCCACGGCGCCGCCGATGCCGCCCGCGACGAGCGCGATGAACACCGCCCCGGCCACCAGCGCCCGCCGCCCGCGCTTGCGCCGCTGCTCCCGCGTCTCGACGGCGGCACCGGTCTGCTGCAGAGGAGCGGCACTCCAGGGGTCGTAGCGCTGCCAGGGGGCGGGAGCAGCCGGGGCCGCGCCCGGGGTGGGGGTGCCGTGGGCCGGGGTCGTGCCCGGGTGCTGCACGGGCGGGGCGGGGGCCCACGGGCCGGGCCCGCCGTACGGCGGGGTGCTGTACGGGTCGGGCTCGTGCAGCGGCTGGGGGCGGTCGGCCGGGGTGTGAGCCGGGGCGGGTGCGACCGCCTGAGCGGACGCCGCCACCGGGGCCACCGGGGCCGCCGGGGCCGCCGGGGCGGGCGGGGCCGCCGGGGCGGGCGGCGCAGGTGTGGCGGTCCGGCTGGGGTCACTGTCGGATGCCGGGACGGCCGGGGAGCCGGGCGCTGCGGGCGCGGGGGCGGCCGCGCCGGGGTAGCTGTCGGGCGCCGCTGGGGAGCCGGGCGCGGCGTCGGACAGGCCGGGGCGGCCGTCGGTCGGCTGGGCCGCCAGGGAGCCGGGCACTGCGGGCGCGGCGTCGGGCGCGCCGGGGTGGCTGTCGGGTGCCGGGGCCGCCGGGGAGCCGGGCTCTGTGGGTGTCGCCCGGGCGGGGGCCGTGGGGGTGGGGTGGGTGTCGGTCGGGTGGGGCTGCCGGGGCGCGGCGGCCGGGGGGACACCGGGGGCCCCGGGCGGGGTGCCCGGAGCCGGGGGCGGGGTGTGAGGGGCCGGGGGGCGGGCCTCGGGGGTGCCGGGGGCGCGGGGTATGTCCGCTTCCCCGTGCGGCCCGGCGCCCACGTCCCCGCTCGGCCCAGTACCCACGACCTCGTCCATGCTCTCCCCACAACTGCCCACGGCGGACGCCGATTCCGTGCCCGTCGGGCACACCGGGGAATTCAACCAGGTCCGCGCGCCCGACGTCAGTGGATCTCGGCCGTGCCCCGTCGCTGGGCGAGGCCGGGGGGCGGTGTCGCCCGGGGCGCCGGGTCCGCGGCCGCGTTCAGCGTGAGGCCGCCCGCGGGGACGTCCGGTCTCTCCGGATCGTCCGGGGCGGCGGCGCGCACCAGTGGCGACATCACCCCGGCACCGGCGAGCAGCGGGGCCGTGAGGTGCTGGGGCGTCCGCGTGGAGGGCCCGGGCGCACCGGACAGGAGCGGTACCGCGGCCGTGGTCGACGCGGGCGCCTGGGGCCGCTGTCCCTGGACGGAGAAGGGGCTGCCGCCCCGGCGGCGCGTCGACTCGGGGACGCCGGTGGCGGGCGCCGGCTGCGAGCGCGGCGGCGAGGCGTTGCTGTTCGTCCCCGCGCCGCCCGCGCGCTGGTCGGCGGAGCCGAGCGGAGCGCTCACCGTGACCCCGCCGAGCGCTATCGCGGCGAGGGACACGGCTCCGGCGGCCGCGAAGGCGAACCGTCGCCCGCGCCAGCCGGACCGCTCGGCCTCGGTCCTGCCGACGGCGTGTATGCGAAAGCCGCGCTGCTCGCTGGGGAGCACCGCCGCGTGGGCGCCCGAGGGCGCGTACTCGACGAGGGGGTCGGGGCGCGGGCCGCTGAGGGAGAACACACCGCCGCGGGGCAGGCCCGTCGTGCCGGACGAGCCCGTGGCGAAGCCGTCGTCGACGGGGGTGCGCGGGCCGCCCTGGCCCTCGATGTCGTCGAGGCTCATGCCCGGCAGGTTCTGCAGCCGGGCGAGGAAGCTCTCACTGGGCGGCGGGGCCGCCGTCTGCGCGAACACGCTCTTGAGCCGGCGCTGGGCGTCGGCTTCCGTTTTGCACGTAGGACAGGTGGCCAGATGGGCGAGCACTCGCTCGCGCGCGTCATGACCGAGCTCACCGTCGACCAGCGCGGCGAGCCGGTCCCCCAGGTGCTGCTCGGCGAAATGCCGCTCGGCAGGATTGGACCGTGATCCACTCACGCGGTCGCGCCCCCTCCTCCCAGCGCCACGGCACCGGTGACCGCGAGCGAACGGCGCTCGGCGCGGGCCTCGGGCGACCGGTGCTGGAGCGCCTTGCGGAGCTGGGAGCGGCCACGGTGGATACGGCTGCGGACCGTACCGAGCTTGACGCCCAGGGTGGCGGCGATCTCCTCGTACGAAAGGCCCTCGATGTCGCACAGGACGACGGCGGCGCGGAATTCGGGCGCGAGGGTGTCGAGCGCCTGCTGGACGTCCGCGTCGAAGTGCGTGTCGTTGAACACCTGCTGGGGGGACGGCTCGCGGCTCGGGAGGCGCTCGGCGGCGTCGTCCCCCAGGGCGTCGAACCGGATGCGCTGCTTGCGGCGCACCATGTCCAGGAAGAGGTTCGTGGTGATGCGGTGCAGCCAGCCCTCGAAGGTGCCGGGCGTGTACGTCGACAGGGAGCGGAAGACGCGGACGAAGACTTCCTGCGTGAGGTCCTCGGCGTCGTGCTGGTTGCCCGTCAGGCGGTAGGCGAGGCGGTAGACGCGGCCGCTGTGGGTGCTGACGATCTCCTCCCAGGTGGGGGGAGTCCACGCCTGGGCATCCGCGTCAGCGGCAAAGGTCGCGGTCTGAGCGGAGTTAGCGCGGTCAGCGGTGTCGGTCACGGATTTCGGCCTACCCGCCAACCTGAGAAAACGCCGGAGCGCTCCTCCCTGATCCGCGGACTCGGCCGCACCTCCCCTGTCGGCTCTGGTGGTGTCCAGTGGAGCCCCTACCATAACCACCTCGCCCGTTAGCTCCGGATAAGCGTTTTTACCTAGATTTGCCGATTGGGCGTTCGGAACGGCCCTTTCGATCGTGCCTTGATCCATCCGATTCCCCCGTCGGCTGCCCCCGGACTGTCCCGGTCGGCCTCACACCTGACTAACGCCCGGTCCCATCTGCGGGTTCCCGGGCCCAACGGATACAGTCACCGCCAGGCAACCACGGGGACAGGAGAGGGCCATTAGCGGCAACCGGCAGACGAGCTGGGCGTTCGCCGACGCCTTTGTCGCCGAGGACGAGGCGCTGCTCTGGGCCCGCGACCGCGCGCGGGACGCGGGGCTGCGCTCCGTGTCGCCCGGCACCGGCGCCGCGCTGCGGCTGCTCGCCGCCACCGTGGACGCCAAGGCCGTCGCCGAGATCGGCACGGGCACGGGGGTCTCCGGCATCCATCTGCTGCACGGCATGCGCCCCGACGGGGTGCTGACCACCGTGGACCCGGAGCCCGAGCGCCAGCAGTTCGCCCGGATGGCGTTCCGGGCCGCCGGCTTCGCCGGGAACCGCGCCCGCTTCATCCCGGGCCGCGCCCTCGACGTCCTGCCGCGCCTCGCCGACGGCGGCTACGACCTCGTCTTCTGCGACGGCGATCGGCTCGAGTGCCTCGACTACCTCGCTGAATCGTTGCGCCTGCTGCGTCCCGGGGGCCTCGTCTGTTTCGAGGGCGTGTTCTTCGACGGCCGCACCGTCGACTCCGGACCCCAGCCCATAGAGGTACTGCGCCTGCGGGAGCTGCTCCGCGCGGTGCGCGAGAGCCAGGACCTCGTACCGTCGATCCTGCCGGTGGGCGACGGCTTGCTGTGCGCGGTCAAGCGCTAGGACCCGTCCGACAAACGCCAGGACCCGTCCGACGGGTCGGCGGGGCCGTCACCGGGGCCGCGGGGCGGGGCGCGTCAAACTCCCGTATGCCTTGGGCCGCCCGGCGATCTTCCGCACACAGCACTGCCCCGGCTCGTCGTACGATGCCGGGGCAGTGGAAAAGTGTGGGCGAATGCGCGTCAGCCGACGACCTTCTTCAGGGCGTCGCCGAGTGCGTCGGCCTCATCCGGGGTCAGTTCGACGACAAGTCGACCGCCGCCTTCGAGCGGAACGCGCATGACGATGCCCCGCCCCTCCTTGGTCACCTCGAGCGGGCCGTCGCCCGTCCGCGGCTTCATGGCCGCCATGCTCGTTCCCCTTCCTGAAACCAGCTTGTCGCAGCCGACAACCCAGGTGTCACCGGCATCGAACACATTGCTTCCAGGTCATTATCCCGCATGGCGGGACCCGATGACCAACATCGGTCGGCATCGCTTGCGCAACGCACGCCCGCAAAACCACTCAATTCGGCGATGTGACTGCAATACTTCGCCGCCCCAGGCGCTTCTTCCGCCTCTTGTTCTTTGACGCAGGTCACATCTCCGACGGCGTACCGGTGGCCGATGATCTAGGTCATGCTGGGCGCACCGAGGCCCAGGGACACACGCCCACAGGACCACCACACAGGACCAGCGGAGGGGACCCCACCATGGCCGACACCGTGCTCTACGAAGTGAGTGACGGGCTCGCGACGATCACGCTGAACCGCCCCGACGCGATGAACGCGATGAACACCGAGGCCAAGGTGGCCCTCCGGGACGCGGCGCGCGCGGCGGCGGCCGACCAGGAGGTGCGCGCGGTGCTGCTCACCGCGACCGGCCGCGCCTTCTGCGTGGGCCAGGACCTCAAGGAGCACATCGGGGTGCTCCAGGAGTCGCGCGCGACGGGCTCCGGGCAGACCATGAGCACGGTGCGCGACCACTACAACCCGATCGTGCGAGCGCTGACCGGCATGGCCAAGCCGGTCGTGGCGGGCGTCAACGGCGTGGCGGCCGGCGCGGGCTTCGGCTTCGCCCTCGCCGCCGACTACCGCGTGGTCGCGGACACCGCGTCGTTCACCACCTCCTTCGCCGGGGTCGCGCTGACCGCCGACTCGGGCGTGTCCTGGACGCTGTCCCGGCTCGTCGGCCAGAGCCGCGCCGCCGACCTGCTGCTCTTCCCGCGCAGCGTCAAGGCGCAGGAGGCGCTCGACCTGGGCATCGCGAACAAGGTCGTCCCGGCGGACGCCCTCGCCGAGGAGGCGCGCGCGGTGGCCCGCGCGCTGGCCGAGGGCCCGACCCTCGCGTACGGGGCGATCAAGGAGTCCCTCGCGTACGCCGCCGGGCACTCCCTGGACGAGACGCTGGACAAGGAGGACGAGCTGCAGACGAAGGCGGGTGCCTCCGAGGACCACGCCATCGCCGTGCAGGCCTTCCTCGACAAGGCCGCGCCCCGCTATCTGGGCCGCTAGCGGCCCGAGCCGCTCGCCTCGCGGGCCACGCAGTCCGCGAGGTGGTCGTTCACCAGGCCGCAGGCCTGCATCAGGGCGTAGGCCGTGGTGGGGCCGATGAAGCGCAGGCCGCGCTTCTTCAGGTCCTTGGCCAGGGCCGTGGACGCGTCGGTGACCGCGGGCACGTCGGCGAGCGTCCGCGGCGCCGGGCGGGCGGCGGCGTCCGGCGCGAACGACCAGATCAGGCGGTCGAGCTCGCCTTCGGGCCAGTCGGCGAGCACGCGCGCGTTGGCGAGGGTGGCGTCCACCTTCGCGCGGTTGCGGATGATGCCCTCGTCGGCCAGGAGTCGCTCGCGGTCGGTGTCCGTGAACTCCGCGACCGCGGCGATCTTGAAGCCGGAGAAGGCCGCGCGGAAGCCCTCCCGGCGGCGCAGGATCGTGATCCACGACAGGCCCGACTGGAAGGCCTCCAGGCAGAGGCGCTCGAACAGCGCGTCGTCCCCGTGGACCGGGCGGCCCCACTCCTCGTCGTGGTACGCCACGTAGTCCTCGGTGGACAGGCCCCAGGGGCAGCGCGGGGCGCCGTCCGGGCCGGGGATCGCGTCGCTCATCGGTCGTCCTCCGGTCGCTCGGCGTGGGGTGCCGCCGGGTCCTCGCCGTCCGGGACGCGGTCGCTCGGGCCGTGCTCCGCCGGGTCCGGGGCCGGGGCGGGGGGTCCCGCGTACGTCGTGAAGAGGCCGGGGCCGCCGACCGCGGTGGCCTGGGCGCCCGCGAGCGCCGTCTCCAGCTCGGCGATGCGGGCGTCCCGCTCGGCCAGCTCCGCGCCGAGGCGGTCCAGCGCCTCGTCGACGTCCACCATGCGGTAGCCGCGGACGGTCATGGGGAAGCGGACCGCCTCCACGTCCGCCCGGCGCAGCGGGCGGTCCGGCGGCAGCGGGTCAGCGAAGCGCTCCGGCGGCACGTCCGGCAGCGTGCCGCCCTCGGAGCCGCCGAGGACGGCCAGCGTCACCGCGGCGACCACCACCACGAGGGCGACGACCAGGAACAGGAACATGACCATCTGTGCGGGTCCCCACGCTCGGATGCCGACCGCGGCCGGTCGGCACGGAACTGTCTGGCTGTTGTCTGGCTCCGATCGTGCCATGCGCCTCTGACAGTTAAGGTCACAGGCGGCGACGGCCACGCGGTCGGCCGCGTAACGAAAGGGAGGCGCACAGCGGATGCTCAAGCTGGGCAGGCGCGTGTTCGAGGCGCATGAGCCGGTCATCATGGCGATCGTGAACCGGACCCCGGACTCCTTCTACGACCAGGGCGCCACGTTCCGCGACGAACCCGCGCTCGCGCGCGTGGAGCAGGCCGTGGCCGAGGGGGCCGCCATCATCGACATCGGCGGCGTCAAGGCCGGTCCCGGCGAGGAGGTGACCGCCGCGGAGGAGGCCCGCAGGACCGTCGGGTTCGTCGCCGAGGTGCGCCGGCGCTTCCCGGACGTCGTCATCAGCGTCGACACCTGGCGGCACGAGGTCGGCGAGGCCGTGTGCGACGTGGGCGCCGATCTGCTCAACGACGCGTGGGGCGGGGTCGACCCCAAGCTCGCGGAGGTCGCCGCGCGGTACGGGGTGGGGCTCGTGTGCACCCACGCGGGCGGCGCGGAGCCGCGGACCCGGCCGCACCGGGTGACGTACGAGGACGTGGTGGCCGACATCCTGCGCGTGACCGTCGGGCTCGCCGAGCGGGCCGTGGAGTTGGGGGTCCCCCGGGAGTCCGTGCTCATCGACCCCGGGCACGACTTCGGGAAGAACACGCGGCACTCCCTGGAGGCCACGCGGCGCCTCGGGGAGCTGGTGGACACCGGGTGGCCCGTGCTGGTGTCGCTGTCCAACAAGGACTTCGTCGGGGAGACCCTCGACCGTCCGCTCAAGGAGCGGGTGGTGGGGACGCTGGCCACGACCGCGGTGTCCGCGTGGCTCGGCGCGCAGGTGTACCGGGTCCACGAGGTGGCCGAGACGCGGCAGGTCGTCGACATGGTCGCCACGATCGCGGGGCACCGGCCTCCGGCGGTCGCCCGGCGGGGCCTGGCGTAGCCGCCCTGCCGCCGGGCGCCGGACGGGCCGCGCGCGGCCCGTCCGGCGCCCGGACCGCGGGAGCTAGCGGCCGACTTCCTTCGTCACCAGGCTGACCGCCTCGTCCACGTCGTCCGTCACGTGGAACAGGAGCAGGTCGTGCTCCGAGGCCTTGCCCTGGGCCACGACCGTGTCGCGGAGCCAGTCGACGAGGCCGCCCCAGTAGGCGGAGCCGAAGAGGACGATGGGGAAGCGGGTCACCTTGCGGGTCTGGACGAGGGTGAGCGCCTCGAAGAGCTCGTCGAGGGTGCCGAGCCCGCCGGGCAGGACCACGAACCCTTGCGCGTACTTCACGAACATCGTCTTGCGGACGAAGAAGTAGCGGAAGTTCACGCCGATGTCGACGTGCGGGTTGAGCCCCTGCTCGAAGGGCAGCTCGATGCCGAGCCCGACGGAGACGCCCTTCGCTTCGCGGGCCCCCTTGTTGGCGGCCTCCATCGCCCCGGGGCCGCCGCCGGTGATGACGGCGAAGCCCGCCTCCACGAGGGCCTTGCCGATGCGGACGCCCGCCTCGTACTCGGGGCTGTCGGGGCGGGTGCGGGCCGAGCCGAAGACGCTGATCGCGCTCGGGAGTTCGGCCAGGGCACCGAAGCCCTCGACGAACTCGGACTGGATGCGCATCACCCGCCAGGGGTCGGTGTGCACCCACGCCGAGTCGCCCCCCTCGGTGTCGAGGAGCCGCTGGTCGGTGGTGCCGGGCGTGATCTGTTCACGGCGCCGCACCACCGGCCCCAGGTGCTGTTCCTCCGGCGGACCCTGAGCTTCCGGACTGCCCATGAACATCCCCTTCCACTGACGGTCGCGGCGGGCCGGGTGGCCCCTGCCGCGCCCCACTTACTCGTTGTGCCACTTCAGCGTAGGTCTACGGGCGTTACGCGCGGCGTAATTCCACAAGGCGGCCGGGGTCAGGAGGTGAGCCAGGCGCGCAGCTTGGCCTCCGCCTCGGGGATCAGGGAGGCCTTGACCCGCTCGTCCACCTTGTGGGCGAGGAGCGGCTCACCGGGGCTGTAGTTGACGGCGGGCACGCCGAGGGCGCTGAAGCGGGCCACGTCGGTCCAGCCGTACTTGGGCCGGGCCTCGCCGCCGACGGCCGCGAGGAAGGCCTGCGCGGAGGGGTGCGTGAGGCCGGGGCGCGCGCCCCCCGTGTGGTCGTCGACGACGAACTCGTCGATCCCGCAGTCGGCGAAGTAGTCGCGGACGAAGGCCTCCGCCTCCTCGGGCGTGCGGTCGGGCGCGTAACGGAAGTTGACGACCACCGTGCAGGCGTCGGGGATGACGTTGGTCGCGACGCCGCCCTCGATGCCGACCGCGTTGAGGCCCTCGTGGTACTGGAGGCCGTCGACGACCGGCCGGCGCGCCTCGTACGCGGCCAGCTTCGCGAGGATCGGGGCGGCCGCGTGGATGGCGTTGGAGCCCATCCACGCGCGCGCGGAGTGTGCCCGCTCCCCCGTCGTCTTCAGGTGGACCCGCAGCGTGCCCTGGCAGCCGCCCTCGACCTGGTTGCCGGTCGGCTCCAGGAGCACCGCGAAGTCGCCCGCGAGCCAGTCGGGGTGGGCCTCGGCGACGTGCCCCAGGCCGTTGAGGTGCGCGGCGACCTCTTCGTTGTCGTAGAACACGAAGGTGAGGTCGCGGTTGGGCTCCGGCACGGTCTGGGCGATGCGCAGCTGGACCGCGACACCGGACTTCATGTCGCAGGTGCCGCAGCCCCACAGCACGCCGTCCTCGTCCAGGCGCGAGGGGACGTTCCCGGCGATCGGGACCGTGTCGATGTGCCCGGCCAGGACGACGCGCTCGGCGCGGCCCAGGTCCGTGCGGGCCACGACGTTGTTGCCGTGCCGGTCGACCGTCAGGTGCGGCAGGGCGCGCAGCGCGGTCTCGATGGCGTCCGCGAGCGCCTTCTCCTGGCCGCTGGGGGACGGGAAGTCGACGAGCGCGGCCGTCAGCGCGGCGGCGTCCATGGTGAGGTCGAGCGGCGGCTGCGCCGAGGTCTGATCCATGGCCTCGACCCTAACTCTCCGCCGCGGATCGCCTCCCTTTCCGTCCCGCCGCCCGGCGCCACGCCCGAACCGTCCCTCTCCGTGCCCGTGTCGGCACTGTCAGTCCGCTCCAGTACCTTGGTGCGCGTGTCCGAGCCGTCCCTCCTCGTCCGGCGCGGCCGCCTCCCGCGCGCCGGGGCGGCCCTCGCCGCGCTGCTCGCCGTCGTGGCCTACGTAGTGGTCCAGTACGTCTCCGGGAGCCGTTCCGACCCCCGGTGCACGGTCGTGTCGGGCAACGGCGACGGGGCGACGTACGAGATGAACGCGGAGCAGGCCGTCAACGCCGCGACCATCGCGGTCGTCGGCACCCGGCGCGGCATGCCCGAGCGCGCGGTGACGATCGCCCTCGCGACGGCCCTCCAGGAGTCGGGCCTGCGCAACATCCGCCACGGCGACCGGGATTCGCTCGGCCTGTTCCAGCAGCGGCCCTCGCAGGGCTGGGGCTCCCGGCGGCAGATCATGGACCCGGTGTACGCGTCGGTGCGGTTCTACGACCACCTCAAGGACGTGCCGGGCTATTCGCGCCTGCCCCTGACAGTCGCCGCGCAGCGCGTGCAGCGCAGCGGCTTCCCGCAGGCGTACGCGAAGCACGAGCCGGACGCGGCGCTGCTCGCCGCCGCGCTCACCGGGCGCACTCCGGCGACGCTCAGCTGCCAGGGCCTGCCGGGCATCGACCCGGGCGGCCCGCGGGAGGTGCGGCGGGCGCTCGCGCGGGACTTCGGGCGGGGCGTGCTGCCCGAAGGCACGCCCGCGCGCGGGCGCGTGGTGAGCGTCCCCGTCACCGAGGCGACCGCCGCCTCACCGGAAAGTGGCATTCCGCAGCGCGGCTGGGAGCTGGCGCACTGGGCCGTGGCCAACGCGACGGCACTGCACATCGAGCGGGTCGCGTACGGGGACCGGGAGTGGAACGCCGGGGATTCCGGTGATTCCGGGGATATGTGGCGCACGACCGGCGCGCGTACGCGTGAAGTCCGAATCGTCGCTGGGCAGTAGTGCGGAAGGGTCCCTCGAATGAGGGACGGCGATTGCTGCACGGAGACGCCCGTCAGGCCCTTTCGAACAGATGCGGCAGTCCGCTCAAATTCCTTGAGGACAAGGGGTGTTGAGCGGTCTTGACAGCATTTCCACGAATGGTGTTTGCCCGAATTTATCCGCAGCCGATAATGCGACGCATTGCCAACTCTTTACGTTGGCCCACCGCAACCTTCGCGAGCTTCGAGCGGTAGTCACTGCGTCCGGCGCCGGAGATCCTCCGGTCGGACACCTCACCGTCCTCTCCCGCTAAGGAGCACCATGTCCCTCCCCCTGACCCGCCGGATCGCCCGTGCCGCGCTGCTCGTCGCCGCGGCGGCGCCCGTGGTCGGTGCGGCCGGCTCCGCGAGCGCCGCCGACCTGCCGGACACGTCGAAGCTGGGCGGGCTCAGCGCCGTCGACCCGAGCAGCCTGGGCGACACGGTCGACGGCGCGACGCAGAAGGCCAGTGGCGTCGCGACGGAGGCCGGGAGCAAGGCCGTCAAGAAGGGTGTGCCGACCGCGGGCAAGGCGGTGGGCAAGGGCGCGAAGACGACGACGCCCGCCGCGAAGGGGGCCGCGGACGACGTGGCCGAGGGGGCCGGTGAGGTTCTCGGGGACGCGACGGGGAAGGGGCTGCCGACCGAGCAGCTGCCGGTGAAGAGCCTGCCGCTGGGCTGACCCTCCGGGTCCAGGTACGCGGAAGGGGTGCGGGGAGCTTGCAGCTCCCCGCACCCCTTCGCGTTGCCGGTTGCTCGCCGACCCGTTCCGCCCTCCGGGCGGACCAGCTGCCCACAGCTAGAGGCGGGACACCGCTGCCGCCACGCGTTCGTCCGTCGCCGTCATCGCCACGCGGACGAAGTGGGCGCCCGCCTCGCCGTAGAAGTCGCCGGGGGCCACCAGGATGCCGAGGGAGGCCAGATGGGCGACCGTGTCCCAGCAGGACTCGTCGCGGGTGGCCCACAGGTAGAGGCTCGCCTCGCTGTGCTCGATGCGGAAGCCGTGCCGGACCAGGGCCTCGCGCAGGGCGGTGCGGCGGGCCGCGTAGCGCTCGCGCTGTTCGTGGACGTGGGCGTCGTCCCCGAGGGCCGCGATCACCGCGGCCTGCGTCGGAGCGGAAGTCATCATTCCGCCGTGCTTGCGGATCTGCAGGAGGTCGCCCAGCACGGCGGCGTCCCCGGCGACGAACGCCGCGCGGTAGCCCGCGAGGTTCGAGCGCTTGGAGAGGGAGTGGACCGCCACGACGCCCTCGTACGAGCCGCCGCAGACGTCCGGGTGCAGGACCGACACCGGGTCGGCCTCCCAGCCGAGCTCCAGGTAGCACTCGTCGCTGACCAGCAGGACGCCGTGCTCGCGCGCCCAGGCCACGACCCGGGTCAGCTCGTCCTTTGACAGGACACGACCGGTCGGGTTGGAGGGCGAGTTGAGCCACAGGAGCTTGAGGTCCGTGGGGTCGAGCTCCAGCGGGTCCTCGTACGTGACGTACTCCGCGCGGGCCAGGCGCGCGCCGACCTCGTACGTCGGGTAGGCCAGGCGCGGGTGGGCGACCTTGTCGCCGGGGCCGAGGCCGAGCTGGGTGGGGAGCCAGGCGACGAGCTCCTTGGAGCCGACGATCGGCAGCACGTTGTGGTGGGTCAGGTCGCGGGCGCCGAGGCGCCGGGCGCACCAGCCGGTGATCGCGTCGCGCAGCTCGGGCGTGCCCCACACCGTGGGGTAGCCGGGCGAGTCGGCGGCCGCGACGAGCGCCTTCTGGATCAGCTCGGGCACCGGGTCGACGGGCGTGCCGACCGACAGGTCGACGATGCCGTCCGGGTGGGCCGCCGCCGTCTCCTTGTACGGTTCGAGCTTGTCCCAGGGGAACGTGGGAAGACGGTCCGAGACTGCTGACACGAGATGCGCTCCAGGCGGTGCGTGGGTCTTGTACAAACGCCCCGGTCCCGTACGGCGGACGTGGCCGTACGGGACCGGGGCGGCGCTTGAGCGGCCGCTTACTGGTTCTGCGGCGGCAGGCCTGCGACGAAGGGGTGGTCGCGCTCGATCAGACCGAGCTTGCTGGCACCACCCGGCGAGCCGAGCTCGTCGAAGAACTCGACGTTCGCCTTGTAGTAGTCCTTCCACTCCTCAGGAGTGTCGTCCTCGTAGAAGATCGCCTCGACCGGGCAGACCGGTTCGCAGGCTCCACAGTCGACGCATTCGTCCGGGTGGATGTACAAGGAGCGGTTGCCCTCGTAAATGCAGTCGACCGGGCACTCCTCGATGCACGCCTTGTCCTTGACGTCGACACAAGGCTGCGCGATGACGTAGGTCACGCTGTCGTTCCTCCTCGATACGGGCGCTGGCGGGCCGTCCTCAGGCTCCGCTCGCCTGGCGCGCGGGAGCGCGGCGTCGTCGATGCCCGCACCTAGTATCTCCGTTCCCGGGCAAGATCCGAACAGGAGGGGCGTACAGAGCTGTGGAATTCACTGCGGGCGGACGGCTCGAGGTCCGAATCACCCCTTCTGACGTGGGTAAACGCGTATCGGTTCGCCGCGTGGGCGAGGTGGACGCTCCGGGCTCCCGGTTCACGGACACGGTGGGCGTTCTCACATCGTGGAACGACGGTGTGTTGGTGATCACACGCAAGAGTGGCGAGGCTGTCCGGATTGCGGAGAGTGTCCTGGTCGCGGGCAAGGTCGTGCCGGCCGCGCCCGCGCGCCGCCGGGGACCCGCCGCGACGTACGAGGAGCTGGCGCGGGCGGGGGCGCGCGCCTGGCAGCCGCTGGAGAGCGAGCGCCTCGGCGCGTGGACGCTGCGGGCCGCCGCCGGATTCACCCGACGGGCCAACTCCGTGCTGCCGCTCGGCGATCCGGGCCGCCCCCTCGACGACGCGCTGACGTACGTGCGCAGTTGGTACGCGGACCGCGGCCTGCCCGCGTACGTGCAGACCGCGACCGGCGTCGACGACGCGCAGGAACGGCTCCGCGCGGAGCTCGAACGGCGCGGCTGGGCACGGGAGGTGACCACGCTGGTCCTGACCGGCGCGCTCGCCCCGGTCGGGGACCTGCCCGTGGACACCGGGCGGGTGACCCTGGCGCGCGGTGTCGACGAGGCGTGGCTGCGGCGGTACGGGCGGGCCGGGACGGCGGGACCACATGTGGTCCAGGTACTGACGAGCGGCCCCTCGGTGTGGTTCGCTTCCGTGCCCGGTGACGAGGGCGTGCCGGCGGCGATCGGGCGGTGCGTGGTCGACGGCCGGTGGGCGGGATTCATGGCGGTGGAGGTGGACCCCGCGCAGCGGCGGCGGGGCCTGGCCACGGCCGTGATGACGGCGCTCGCGCGGCGGGCGCTCGACGAGGGGGCGTCGGCCGCGTGGCTCCAGGCGGAGGAGGACAACGGCGGTGCGCGGGCGCTGTACGACGGGATGGGATTCTCCGTCCACCACCGTTACCACCACTACAGGCAGCCCGAGCGACCGGAGGCGTGAGCGACGACGGAAGGCCCGAGCGGCCGCGCCCGGGGGGCGAGGCGCCCGGGACCGGGCGCGACGGCGTTCCGGCCCCTCACGGATGGCGGCGTACGCGTTCGACCGGCGTACGCGTACGACGAAGACAGCACGGGAAGCAGCACCCCGGCACCACCCCTCGGCCCGGCGGGACGGGCCCACACAGAAACGACAGAGGCACGGATGCGCGCACAGCCCGCGAAGTCCAGTGAATGGCGGCGCAGATTCGCCGACGAGGCCAGGTCCGAGCGGCCCGACCTCTCCCTGCTGTGCCTGCTGCTGAGCGGGGAGGCGGACCCGGAGCTCGACGACGCGGGCATCGTGGCGGCGCAGATCGAGCTGGACACCCTCGCCGGGCAGCTCCCCTACCGGCCGGGCGGGGCGCGCGCGTGGGCGGCCGCGATGTCCGAGCTGCTCGGCGGGCGGCACGGCTTCCACGGCGCCGCCACGGACTACCAGCGCCTGGAGTCCTCGCTCCTGCACGAGGTGCTGCGGCACAAGCGGGGCCTGCCGATCCTGTTGTCCGTGGTGTGGATAGAGGTGGCCCGGCGTGCGGGCGCCCCGGTGTACGGCGTCGCGCTGCCCGGCCACTTCGTGGTGGGCTTCGGCAGTCCGGACGAGTACGGCGCGACGGAGCAGGTCCTTGCCGACCCGTTCAACGGCGGGCGGCTGCTGAGCCGCGAGGACGCGGAGCAGCTGGTCGCGCAGACCACGGGCGGCAAGCTCAACTCCTCGCTCCTGACGGCCGCGGCCCCGCTGAACATCATGCTGCGCATCCTCAACAACATCCGGGCCTGGGCCGCGGACCGCTCCGAGCGCTCCCACGTGGCGCTGTGGGCCCTCGAACTGTCGCTCCTGCTCCCCTCCCACCCGGCGCGGCTGCGCTACGAGCGGGCCCAGCTGCTCGTCGAGCGCGGTGACTTCCTGGAGGGGGCGCGGGGTCTCGACGAGTACGCCGAGGTCGTCGAGTCGATCGAGCCCACGACGGCGGAGCGGGTCCGGCTCCAGGCGCGCGCGGCCCGGGCGAAGCTCAACTGAGCGCTCGCGGGGCGGGGCCCGGGGGCGGCCGGCCCCGGTTGAGGCGCCCCCGGCCGGGCACCACCGTCCTATGCATCCGTGGCGTCGAGCCTTCGCGGTGGAGGCCAGGGCCGAGCGGCCCGACCTCGCGCTGCTGTGCCTGCTGATCGGCGCGGAGGCGGACCCCGCGCTCGACGGGGCGGGCATGGCGGCGGCGCGGCGCCAGCTGGACCTGCTCGCGCGGCTGCTGCCGCCGAGTCCGGGCGGGCCCCGCGCCTGGGCCGCCGCGCTCGCCGAACTGCTCGGCGGGCGCCTGGGGTTCGGCGGGCGGCCCGGTGACTACCAGCGCCTGGAGTCGGCCCTCCTCCACCGCGTCCTGCGGCGCCGACGCGGCCTGCCGATCCTGCTGTCCGTGCTGTGGATCGAGGTGGCCCGGCGGGCGGGCGCCCCGGTGTACGGCGTCGCGCTGCCCGGCCACTTCGTGGTCGCCTTCGGCAGCCCGGACGCCTGCCCGGACGAGGGCTGCGGCGCGTACGACTCCTGCGGCGGCCAGGGCGGGTGCGAGGAGCGCGTGCTCGCCGACCCGTTCGGCGGAGGGCGCCTACTGAGCTGTACGGAGGCGCGGCTCCTGGTTGCGGGCGCCACCGGGGCGCCGCTGGAACCGGCGATGCTGCGGCCCGCCGACCCGCGCGAGATCGTCCTGCGCGTCCTGAACAACGTCCGCGTCTGGGCCGCGGCCCGGCCCGAGCGCTCCGACGTCGCCCTGTGGGCCGTGGAGCTCGCGCTGCTGCTTCCAGGACCCGCGGACCGGCTGCACCACGACCGGGCCCAGCTCCTGGTCCAGCGCGGCGACTTCCGCACGGGCGCCGCCGAGCTGGAGACCTACGCCGACGCCCTCGCCCCGCGCGACGCGGCGGCGGCCGAGCGGGTGCGGCGGCAGGCGCGGGCGGCCCGGGCGCGGCTCAACTGAGCCCGGCCCGGCGGCAGGTCACAGCCAGCCCTTGTCCCGGGCGACCCGCACGGCCTCGGCGCGGTTGCGCGCGGCGAGCTTCTGGATGGCCGTCGACAGGTAGTTGCGGACCGTGCCCTGGGACAGGTGCAGGGCGGCGGCCAGCTCGGCGTTGGTGGAGCCGTCGGCGGCGGCGCGCAGGACCTCCCGCTCGCGGTCGGTCAGCGGGTTGGCGCCCTCGGCGAGGGCGGCCGCGGCCAGCGTGGGGTCGATGACGCGCTCGCCCGCGAGGACGCGGCGCACGGCGTCGGCGAGCTGGGCCGCGGGCGCGTCCTTCACCAGGAAGGCCACGGCCCCGGCCTCCATGGCGCTGCGCAGATAGCCGGGGCGGCCGAAGGTGGTGAGGACGACGACCTTCACCCCGGGCAGGGCGGCGCGCAGCTCCGCCGCCGCCTCGATGCCGGTGCGGCCCGGCATCTCGATGTCGAGGAGCGCCACGTCGACGGGGTGGGCGCGCGCGGCCGCGAGCACCTCGTCGCCGCGCGCCACCTGCGCCACGACCTCGATGTCCGGTTCCAGGCCGAGGAGCGCCGCGAGGGCCTCACGGACCATGGACTGGTCCTCGGCGAGCAGCACCCGGACGGGGCCGCCCGCCGGGGCGTCGGCTTCGCCGGGGTCTGCGGGGGTGTGCGTGCCGGTCATGCGGGTGATCCTAGAGCGGACGCCGCGGCCGCCCCCGCCGGGTCCGCCGCCAGCGGCACGCGCGCGGCGAGCCGGCAGCCGCGGCTGCCGCGCCCGCCGCCCGGGCCCACCTCCAGGACGCCGCCGACGGCCTCCAGGCGCTCGGTGAGACCGGTCAGGCCGTTGCCGTGGCCGGTGCCCGCCGTGAGGCCCACGCCGTCGTCCTCCACGGCCAGTTCGAGCACCGGGCCCGCGAGGGTCTGGCGGCGGGTGAGCGTGACCGCGCAGCGGCTCGCCCCGCTGTGCCGGACGACGTTCGTCACGGCCTCGCGCAGCGCCCAGGCGAGTGCGGCCTCCCGCTCCTCGTCGGGCGCCCGCGGGCCCTCGGGGACCTCCAGGGGGACGGCGGCCTCGACGCCCGCGGCGGTCAGCGCGGTGCGCGCCCCGGCGAGCTGGCCGGGCAGGGTGAGCCTGCGGTAGCCGGTGACCGCCTCGCGGACGTCCACCAGGGCCTGGCGGCTGACCTGCTCGATGTCGGCGACCTGCTGGGCGGCCCGGTCCGGGTGGTCGGGCAGCATCCGCCCGGCCAGCTCGCTCTTCAGCGTGATCAGCGACAGGGAGTGGCCGAGCAGGTCGTGCAGGTCGCGGGCCAGGCGCAGGCGCTCCTCGTTGGCGGCGAGCTGGGCGACCGTGGCACGGGCCTGGCGGAGCTGGACGGTCGTACGGATCAGATGGCGGACGCCGGTCATCGCGAAGCCGACGAGGAAGGTCGTCACGCCCAGGCCGGTGATCAGGTCCGCCGCGCCCACGCCCTGCGCGTACACGCCGATCGCCAGCATCGCCCCGGTGACGGCCGGGATCACCCACAGGGCCTGGCCCATCGGCAGGACCGCGCCCGCGGACACCGCGACGTACACCCACAGGCCGAGCCAGGCGGAGTCCATCCAGGCCGAGAGGGCGGCCGCGAGCAGCACGAGGGCCCCGTACGTGACGTACACCCAGCGCCAGCTGAGCACCCGCGTCGTGTACCGGAAGACCAGGGTGAGGTAACAGCCGACGAACGCGGCGAGGCCGAGCGAGCCGAGGACCGTCGCCGCCGTGGAGCGGCCGCCGTCGGCCAGGTCCTTCACCGGTGCCGCCATGAAGACCAGCCAGATGCCGATCCAGGCGGCCTTGGTGCGGGCCGCGCGGCGGTCCGTGGCGGGCCGCCCGAAGCTGTGCAGGGGGTGGCGGCGTTCCAGGTCCAGTGGTTCGTTCACGCCTTCAGTGTGTCCTTCCGGTACAGCCAGGCCGCGCCCGTGGCGAAGGCCGCGAAGTACGCGACGAGCAGGACGACGTCCTTGGCGTGCGGGGCGCCGCCCAGCTCGATGGCGCGGCCGAGCGCCGCGTACGCGTGCGTGGGCAGCCACTCGCCGAGGGTCTGGAGCCAGTGCGGGAAGGTCGTGGAGGGCATCCACAGGCCGCCGAGGACCGAGAGGGTGAAGTACAGGATCATCGCGATCGGGCGTGCCGTGTCGCTGGTGGCGAGGTAGCCGACGGCCACGCCGAGTGCGGCGAAGCACAGGCTGCCCGCCCAGATCGAGCCGGTCAGGGCCAGCCACTGCCAGGCGTCCAGGCGGACGTCCTTGACGGCGGCCCCGGCCGCGAAGACCACGAGGATCGAGGGCAGGCTGACGACGGCGGCGCTGGCCGTCTTGGCGAGCACGTAGCCGCGGCCGGGCAGGCTGGTCAGGCGCAGCTGGCGCACCCAGCCGCTCTCGCGCTCCTGGGCGATGCGCTCGCTGTTGCCCATCAGGACGGCGGTGAGCGCCCCGAAGGAGGCCATGGACACCATCAGGTACGCGGGCACGCTCAGGCCGCCGCTGTCGGGCATCTTGGCGTGGGCGTCCTGGCCGCCCGCGGTGATGAGGAAGAGCAGCGCGGGGAAGAGCACGGAGAAGAACAGGAACTTCCGGTTGCGCAGGGAGCGCTTGATCTCCAGCTTGACGAGGGCCGCGGAGGAGAAGCCCGCCGCGCCCCGCCGGGCGCCCGCCCGTGCCGCCGTCGTGTGCGTCGCTCGTGTCGCTTCCGTCGTGTGCGTCGCCGTGGTCACGTCGGTCTCCGTGCTCGTGTCGGTGTGCGGGGTGGCGCCCTGGTGCGGAGTGGTGCCCGTGTGTGGGGTGGTGTCGGTGCGCGAGGTAACGGAGGTGCGCGCCGTGGCGGAGGTACGCGCCGTGGCGGAGGTACGCGCGGTAGCGGAGGTGCCGGTCATGCCGCCTTCGCCTCCTCGGCCGCGGTGATCGCGACGAAGGCCTGCTCCAGACCGAGGCCCGCGACCTCCAGGTTGCGGGGGTAGACGCCGAGGCCGTACAGCGCGTGCACGGTGGCGTCGGCGTCGGTGGACTGCAGCCGGACCGTGCGCCCGGACACGTCGAGCGCGCTGACGTGCGGCAGGCGGCGCAGCCGCGCGGTCAGCTCGGCGCCGTCGGCGGCCAGCTCCGCCAGGTCGAAGCTGACCTTGCGGGCGCCCGCCCGCGCCTTGATCTCGGCGGCGGTGCCGTCGGCGAGGAGACGGCCGCGGTGCAGCACCAGGACGCGGTCCGCGATCGCGTCGGCCTCCTCCAGGTAGTGCGTGGCGAAGAGGACCGCGCGCCCCTGGTCGGCCTGCTCCCGCATGGTCGCCCAGAACGCCTGGCGGGCGCTGACGTCCATGCCCGTGGTCGGCTCGTCGAGGACGATCAGGTCGTTGGGCCCGGCGGTCGCGAGCGCGAACCGGACGCGCTGCTGCTGGCCGCCGGAGAGCCGGTTGACCTTGCGGTCGGCGATCTGGGTGATGCCCGCGTGCGCGAGGACGTCGTTCACGCGGTACGGCCGCGGGTGCAACGCGCAGGCGAGGCGGACCAGTTCGCGCACCGAGACCTCGTCCATGAGGCCGCCGCTCTGCAGCATCGCCCCGACGCGGCCCGCGGTGATCGCCTCGCGCGGGCCGGTGCCGAACACGCTGACCGTGCCGCTGTCCGGGCGGCGCAGACCGAGGAGCAGGTCGAGCGTGGACGACTTGCCCGCGCCGTTCGGCCCGAGCAGCGCCACCGTCTCACCGGGCCGCAGATCGAGGCTCAGGCCGTCGACGGCCCGTACGTCGCCGTAGGACTTGGTCACCGATTCGAACCGCACGGCACTCACCGGGGGTTCCGCGGGGCCGGCCGCGGTGGTCGCTGTCGTCGTCATGTGCACCATCGTCGCTGGTCAGAGCGGTGCGGTGGCAGTGTCGGGTGTGGTGACATCCGCATGACAGATGTCATGCGGGAGGGGTGACCGACGGCGCCGGGCCCCGGCGACAGCGCCCCGAAGGGGCGCGGGGCCGTGTCGATGTGCGGCTCCGCCGCGTGGGCGCGGCCAGCCGCGACGGGCCCGCAGTCAACCGACGGGCCCATCGCGGCACATCCAGCGAAGCTAGCTCGCGTTCGTCTCGATCACGCCGATGCGCTCCGCGGGCGTCTTGCCGCGCAGTGCCTTGCCCATGGCCTGGGCGACGTCCGTCGGCTGGACCGGCGTCTTCTTGCCGTTGCCGCGCTGGATCAGGACGCCGTCGAAGGTGCTGCCGTAGAGCGCCTTGAGCGCCTTGAGGTCGTACGTCTCGACGAGCTTGCCGTTCACGACCTTGACGCCGAGCACCTGCGGCAGCGACCGCGCGGGGCCGAGCGGGATGCCGCCACCGGTGCCCGCCTTGATCGTGACGTTGGCGGACATGGCGGGCTTGGCGAACTCCCGCATGAACCGGTCGACCTCGGCGTCCGAGACCGTCGGCCTGCGGTTCGTGACGGGCACCGCCACGCTGCCCGCGCTGCCGGTCTCGACCTGCTTCTTGTACGCCTGGGCGACCGCGCCCGAGGCCTTCTCGGCGTCGATGCCCTTGCCCGCCCTGCCGTGGACCGCGACGGCCTTGCCGGGCACGAACTTGACCGTGCCCTCCTTGGCGGTGCCGGAGCCGGAGCCGCCCGCGGCGCGCTCCAGGGCGGCCGCCAGCTTCTCCTCGTCGACGGGCATCTCCGGCTCGACGACGCGCTCGCCGCCGAACAGGCCGCCGATCACCGACACGGGGTTGTAGTCGCTGCCCGCGGCGGAGCGGACCGTGGCCTGGCTGTCGAGCGTGAGCCCCGCCTGGTCCGGCTTGAGGGTGAGCGTGTCGCCGCCGACCGTCAGCTTGAGCGGCTTGTTGACGCGCTCGCCGAGCGCCGCGTCGAGCTTCTTGACGGCCTCGTCGCGGGTGCCGCCGCCGATGTCGACGCCGAGGACGGTGGTGCCCTTCGGCACGTCCGCGTGGTTCATCAGGAGGCCCGCGCCGTACGCGCCGCAGCCGATGACCACGACGAGCCCGGCGAGCATGACCAGCTTGCTGCGGCCCTTCTTCTTCGCCTTCTTGGCCGCCGGGGCGGCCGGGGCCTTCTGCTGCGCGGGCTCGGGCAGCTTGGGCGGCGTGTGCGGCAGCGGCCCGTCGGGGGCGCCGGGCGCGAACGGCCCGTTCTGGGCGGGCGGGACGACCGGGATGCCGCTGTTGAGCGTGTCACCGGAGACGTTTCCTCCGGGCGCTCCGGGGACGCCGGGTGCTCCGGGGGCGCCGCCGGCGGGCGGCCGGGGGCCGCCGGGGCCGCCCGCGCCGGGCAGGGGCTTCTGCGGCGTGAGGATCGCGGTGTCGTCGCTGAGGCGGCCGGGGCCACCGGGGCCACCGGGGCCGCCGGGGCCCGCGGGGCCGCCCGCGAACGCGTCGGCACCGGTCCCGTACGGGCCGGGACCCGCCGCGTACGGGTCGGGCCCGGCCGGGGGCTCCGGCGTCAGCATCGGGCCGTCCCCGGTCACCGGTCCCCCGGTGGGCCCGGCGGGCCGGTCGTCGCCGGGGAAGTACGGGAGGTCGTCGCGCCGCGGCTCCCCGGCGGAGCCGAGCGGTCCGGCCGCCACGGCGGCGGACACGTCGTAGCCGCCCGTGCCGGAGTCACCCGAACCGGTGCCCGAAGAGGGAGACGGGCTCGCCGGAGTGGACGGACCCTTGGCCGGGGTCTTGCGCGGTGCGAACCAGTCGCTCGCGGGCTCCCCGCCGTCCTCGCCGGAAGCGGAACCTCCGGCGGGCCCCGTGGACGCCTGGGGAACGGCGCCGCCGTTCAGCGCCCCGCCGGGGGCGGGGACGGGCGCGCCGGGACCGGGCAGCGCCGAGGCGGCACCCGGACCGGAGCCGGTGTCGTCCGGACCGTGGGGCTCCGTGCCTCTGTCGCCGTCGGCGTCCCCGACCGGCGTGCGCATCACGACGGGCGGGATGGGCCGCGATCCGGGGATGTTGATCCGGATCCGGGTGGTCAGCGTGGTCTCGGTCTTCGGTTCGCCGGACCGCCGGTCGCCGGGCCCGAGCCCGGCGCCGTCCGCTGCGCCGTCCGGGCCGACGCCCTGAGCGGGCGAGCCGTACGGCGGCGTCCCCGACGGGTACGCGGCTCCCGCGCGCCCGTGAGGACCGGAGGACGAACTGTCAGTTTCACGACTCAAGGCAGGTTCTCCTGGTTGGCTCCGCCGCCCGTCTCGACCACTCGGGCGGCTCGGCGGCGCGCACCACCATACTGGCCGCCGTCGGCAGGCATCCCGTGACCGGCGTCAAACCCCTGCCGGGAACGGGCTCAAGTGGTACGTCACTTGCCAAGTCGGGCGTCGGACGCACCTGGTTGCGGCCGCTGTCCGAGCGTGGCACACATCACAGCCACGCCCATGCCGCCGAGCAGGAAGACATACGACCCGAGCCCGGCGCCGAACACGAAGTCGCCCTCCGGGCGGGTCGCCGTGAGCAGCATGACGGCGGCGAGCCACCCTCCGGCGGGCGCGAGGGCCCCGGCTCTGGTGCCGGTGGCGCGCGCGCCGCCGTAGAAGGCACCGGCGGCTCCGGCGAGCGCGAGCAGCAACCCGCCCGGGAACCAGCCCTGTTGGACGAGCGCCCCCGCGACCCCGACGAACGCGCCGAGCACGAAGAGCGCGACGTACGCCACCAGGCGGGCGGCGTTCAGCGGCTGGGCGAGGAAGCTGCCGGGCACGGCGGCGGCCGCCGCGCCGGAGCCGGCGGCCGGGGACGGCTTCGCGGGCTTGGCGGACTTGGCGGACGGCTTCGCCGCCTCGGCCGCGGACGAGGCCTTGGACCGCGCGCCCGACGAGGCCTTGGATCGCGTACTCACTGGTCCGCCCCTTCCGTGCCGAGCCCGGCGAACAGATCGGTCTCGCGCGCGCCGGGCGCCGCCCCCGATTCGCCCCGTACGAGCTCGTAGTACTCGGTGTCGAAGATCGGCTGGGCCAGGCCGTTCGACAGCGCGAACAGCGGCTCGCTCACGTCGATCTGCGTGGCGTGGGCCCGCATGGCCGCGGCCTTGGCGGCGGCGAAGGCGGGCCCGCCGGTCTCCGCGGTGATCCGCTCGTCGTCCGTGACGCCGGGCACGTCGGCCAGGGAGGCGACGGCCGTGAAGGGCGTGCCGGGGAGGGCCTCCGGGAGGCGTCCGAAGCGCTCCTCGACGACCGAGCGCGGCGCGCGGTTCCAGTAGATCTTGGCGATCGCGTGCGGCGCGCCCAGGTCGGTGCGGAAGCCGGGCTCGCCCGCCAGGTCCGCGGCGCGCATGGCGACGCGGTGGGCCTGGATGTGGTCGGGGTGGCCGTAGCCGCCGTCGGGGTCGTAGGTGACGAGCACCTGGGGCCGCACCTCGCGGATCACCGCGACGAGGTGCGCGGCGGCCTCGTCCAGGTCGGCGGCCCAGAAGGCGCCGGGGCGGTGGTTCTGTTCGAGGCCCATCATCCCGGAGTCGCGGTAGCGGCCCGCGCCGCCGAGGAAGCGGTGGTCGCCGACGCCGAGCTCCTTCATCGCGGCGGCCAGCTCACCGACGCGGTACGCGCCGAGCGTGTCCTCGCGGTCGGGGGCGAGGTGCGCGAGCTCCGCCGGGATGACCTCGCCCTCCTCGCCGAGCGTGCAGGTCACCAACGTGACACGGGCACCGGCGGCCGCGTACGCGGCCATCGTCGCGCCGTTGTTGATCGACTCGTCGTCGGGGTGCGCGTGCACGAGCAGCAGGCGCCGGGCGGGCAGTTCCGTCATGGGAACAGCCTACGAGCCCGGCGCACCCGCCCGGCGCGCATGCCGCACGTCCGCCCCTGCCGCGCCGGTGGGACCGGTGCGACAGGGGCGGCGGTGACGCGTCTTTACGGGTCGATGTCCTCGAGCACGCCCGCCAGGTTCGTCGACAGCTCGTCGATGGTTGGCGCCACGGACGAACTGGCCAGGTAGAACCCGAGCAGGACGCAGACGATCGCGTGGATCGTCTTGAGCCCCTGCTTCCGCACCAACATGACCACGATGATGGCCAGCAACAGCACCACCGAGACCGACAGCACCACGCCGGTTCACCTCCCACTTCCCCGAGCCTCACCCCTGCCTCGCCGGCGGAGTCCTCCACCCGTGCCAGCAAGGTCCTACCCACCACGCGCTACGGATCATAACTATCCGTGGAATCACATGAGTCGGAGCACCGAAACACGGGGGGCGCATCACACTTAGGCTCGGGGGATGACCATCCAGAACCCCGAGACCGCCGAGAATTCCGAGACGCCCGAGCAGGCCGGTACGCCGCCCGGCGCGGCGGCGCCGGACCGCACGGACCCCTCCGACACCGCGGCGCGGCAGCCGTCCTTCCCGCGCCTGCACGCCCGTACGCAGCGCTTCTCCCTCGGGACGCCGCGCGCGTTCACCGTCGCGCCCGACGGCTCCCGCGTCGTCTTCCTCCGCTCCGCGTCCGGCACGGACCGCGCGAACCAGCTGTGGGTCCTCGACCTCGCCGCGGACGGGTCCCCCGTGGAGCGCGTCGCCGCCGACCCGCAGGCGCTGCTCGGCGGGTCCGCCGAGCAGCTCTCCGCGGCCGAGCGGGCGCGCCGGGAGCGCAGCCGCGAGGGCGGCGCCGGGATCGTCGGGTACGCCACCGACGCGGCGGCGGAGCTGGCGGCGTTCGCCCTCTCGGGCCGCCTCTTCGCCGCGGAGCTGCGCGCGGGCACCGCGCGCGAGCTGTCCGTGCCCGCCCCGGTGATCGACCCGCGCCCGTCGCCGGACGGGCGGCACATCGCGTACGTCGCCGGGGGCGCGCTGCGCGTCACGGCTGCCGACGGCGGCGCGGACCGGGCCCTCGCGGAGCCCGACGGCGACGGGGCGGGCACGGTGACGTACGGGCTCGCGGAGTTCATCGCGGCCGAGGAGATGCAGCGCTTCCGGGGCTTCTGGTGGTCGCCGGAGTCGGACCGGCTCCTGGTCGCGCGGGTCGACGACACCCCGGTGCGGCGCTGGTGGATCGCCGACCCCGCGCACCCGGAGCGGGAGCCGGAGCAGGTCGCGTACCCCGCGGCGGGCACGCCCAACGCTGAGGTGCGGCTCTTCGTGATCGGCCTCGACGGCACCCGTACGGAGGTCGTCTGGGACCGCGAGCGCTATCCGTACCTGGCCCGTGTGCACTGGTCGGCGAGCGGTGCGCCGCTGCTCCTGGTGCAGGCCCGCGACCAGCGCAGCGCGCTGTACCTGGCCGTGGACCCCGGCACCGGGACGACGCGGATGGTGCACGCCGACGAGGACGACGACTGGCTCGAACTGTTCCCCGGGGTGCCCTGCTGGTCGCCCAGCGGGCAGCTCGTGCGGATCGCGGACGAGGGCGGCGCGCGCGTCCTCGCGGTCGGCGAACGGCCGTTGACGGGGCCGCAGCTGCACGTCCGCGCCGTGCTCGACGTGACCGACGAATCGGTCCTGGTCTCGGCGTCCGCGGGTGAGGCGGCCACCGACCCGGCCCTCGGCGAGGTGCACGTCTACCGCGTCAACGAGCTCGGCGTGGAGCGGGTCTCCCAGGAGCCCGGGGTGCACTCGGCGGTGCGGGCGGGCGACGTCACCGTGCTGGTTTCGGCCACGCTCGACCACGCCGGCTCACGGGTCCGCGTCCTGCGCGACGGCAAGCAGGTGGCCACCGTCGTCTCGCACGCGCAGCAGCCGGGGCTCACCCCGCGCGTGACGCTCACCGAAGGGGGCGCACAGAGGATTCCGTGCGCCGTCCTGCTTCCGACGGGGTACGACCCCTCCTCCGGAGTACGGCTTCCCGTCCTCATGGATCCGTACGGCGGCCCGCACGCCCAGCGGGTGCTCAGCTCCCGGAACATGTTCCTGACCTCGCAGTGGTTCGCCGACCAGGGCTTCGCGGTCGTCGTCGCCGACGGGCGCGGTACGCCGGGGCGCTCGCCCGCCTGGGAGAAGGCCGTCAAGGGCGATCTGACCCGCACCCTCGACGACCAGGTGGAGGCCCTGCACGCCCTCGCCGAGCGCTTCCCGCTCGACCTGGACCGCGTCGCCATCCGCGGCTGGTCCTTCGGCGGCTACCTCTCGGCGATGGCGGTCCTGCGCCGCCCCGACGTCTTCCACGCGGCGGTGGCCGGGGCGCCGGTGACGGATCTGCGCCTGTACGACACGCACTACCAGGAGCGCTACCTCGGCGACCCGGGCACCTCGCCCGAGGCCTACCGCACCAGCTCCCTCGTCGCCGACGACGGGCTCGTCGACCCCGCCGAGCCGCACCGGCCGCTCCTGGTCATCCACGGCCTCGCCGACGACAACGTGGTCGTCGCGCACTCCCTGCGGCTGTCCTCCGCGCTGCTCGCCGCCGGGCGTCCGCACGAGGTGCTGCCCCTCTCCGGGGTCACGCACATGACGCCCCAGGAGCAGGTCGCGGAGAACCTCCTGCTGTTCCAGGTCGACTTCCTGAAGCGCTCCCTCGGCCTGTAGGCCGTGACGACCGGCCGGGGCCACATGGCATGCCCCGGCCGGTCCAACGGCACCCGCACGGCCGTACGCCACCAGGCTGGCGCGCTCTCTTTACCTCCTGGGGTCGCCCAGGTTGCCGCCCTGTTACCGACCTCGCGGGTAGCGCCCCCTGGGGGCTCCGCCCCCAGACCCCCGCTCCTCAAACGCCGGAGGGGCTGGATTTCCAGCCCGTCCGGCGTTTGAGGACGAGGCGCGAAGCGCCGATACGGGGGTCCAAGGGGGCGGAGCCCCCTTGTTCGGGAAGGGGCGGGCCCGGGGCGCCCCGCGAGGGCTACGGCACCACGTGTTTCTCCTCCGCGAAGTGGCAGGCCGAGTCATGCGCGGCCGGCCCCGTGGCCAGGCGGAACTCCGCGGGGACGGCGAGGGCCGGGACCTCGAGGGCGCAGCGCTCCTGGGCCTTCCAGCAGCGCGTGCGGAACCGGCACCCCGAGGGCGGGTTCGCGGGCGAGGGCACGTCCCCGCTGAGGATGACGCGCTCGCGGTGCTCCCGGGCCCGCGGATCCGGCACGGGCACGGCGGAGAGCAGCGCCTGCGTATAGGGGTGCGTCGGATGCTCGTAGATCTCCGCGTCCGTGCCGACCTCGACGATCCGCCCCAGGTACATGACCCCGACCCGGTCGGAGATGTGCCGCACGATCGACAGGTCGTGGGCGATGAAGACGTAGGAGAGCTCGAACTCGCTCTGCAGCCGCTCCAGGAGGTTCACGACCTGCGCCTGCACGGAGACGTCGAGCGCGGAGACGGGCTCGTCGGCGACGATGACCTCCGGGCGCAGGGCGAGCCCGCGCGCGATGCCGATGCGCTGGCGCTGTCCGCCGGAGAACTGGTGCGGGTAGCGGTTGATGTACTCGGGGTTGAGCCCGACCACGTCGAGGAGGTCCTGGACCTTCTTGCGGCGCGAGCCCTTCGGCGCGACCTCGGGATGGATCTCGTAGGGCTCGCCGATGATGTCGCCGACGGTCATGCGGGGGTTCAGGGACGTGTAGGGGTCCTGGAACACCATCTGGATGTTCCGGCGGACGGCCTTCAGGGCCCGGCCCGAGAGCCCGGCGATGTCCTCGCCCTTGAAGCGGATCTCCCCCGCCGTGGGCCGCTCCAGGTTGACGAGCATCTTGGCGACGGTGGACTTCCCGCAGCCGGACTCCCCCACGATGCCGAGGGTTTCGCCGCGCCGCAGGTCGAAGTCCACGCCGTCGACGGCCTTGACGGCGCCGACCTGCTTCTTCAGCACGATCCCCCGGGTGAGCGGGTAGTGCTTGACGAGTCCGCGCACTTCCAGAATGGGCTCAGCCACGGAGGCACTCCTTCCAGAAGTGGCAGGCGCTGCGCCGCTCCCCCGCGAGGCCCTCGTACGTGACCGGGGCGAGCGGCGGTTCGTCGGTGCGGCACACGTCCTGGGCCATGGGGCAGCGCGGGTTGAAGGCGCAGCCGGGCGGGATGTTCGTGAGGTTGGGCGGCAGGCCCTTGATGGCGTAGAGGTCCTGGCCCTTCTGGTCGAGGCGCGGGATCGAGTCGAGGAGGCCGCGCGTGTAGGGGTGCGCGGGCGCCTGGTAGATCTCGTGGACGGGGGCCTTCTCCACGATGCGGCCCGCGTACATGACGGCGATGGTGTCGGCGACGTCGGCGACCACGCCCAGGTCGTGGGTGATGAGGATCAGGCCCATGTTCAGCTCGCGCTGGAGCTCCGCTAGGAGGTCCATCACCTGGGCCTGGACCGTGACGTCGAGCGCGGTCGTCGGCTCGTCCGCGATGATCAGGGCCGGTTCGAGGGCCATCGCCATGGCGATCATGATGCGCTGGCGCATGCCGCCGCTGAACTGGTGCGGATACTGCCCGACGCGCTCCCTGGCGGCGGGGATGCGCACGCGGTCCATCAGCTCGACGGCCTTGGCGCGGGCGTCCTTGCGGGACATGCCCCGGTGGACGACGAACATCTCGCCGAGCTGGTCGCCGACGCTGAGCACGGGGTTCAGGGAGCTGAGCGCGTCCTGGAAGATCATCGCCATGCCCGCGCCGCGCACCTTGCGCCGCTCGTCCTCCTTGAGCTTCAGCAGGTCCCGGCCCTGGAAGAGGATCTCGCCGCCGCTGATGCGGCCGGGCGGCACGTCGAGGATGCCCATGATGGCCTGCGCGGTGACGGACTTGCCCGAGCCCGACTCGCCGAGCACGGCGAGCGTCTCGCCCGCCGCGACGGCGTAGTCGACGCCGTTGACGGCCTTGGCCACGCCCTCGCGGGTGCGGAACTCCACGTGCAGGTCGCGCACTTCGAGCAGCTTGGCCGGTGGGGCCGGGGCCGCCGCCGCGGCCGCTGCGGACTCCGGGGGTGCCGTGGGTGCCATGGCGCCTACCTCAGCTTCGGGTCGAGGGCGTCGCGCACCGCGTCGCCGAGCATGATGAACGCGAGCACGGTGACGGCGAGGGCCCCGGCGGGCCACAGCAGCATGTGCGGGGCGTTGCGGACGTAGGCGGACGCCGCCGAGATGTCGATGCCCCAGCTGACCGTCGGCGGCTTCAGCCCGACGCCCAGGTACGAGAGCGTGGCCTCCAGGGCGATGTACGTACCGAGGGCGATGGTGGCGACGACGATGACCGGCGCGACCGCGTTGGGCGCGATGTGGCGCAGCAGCATCCGGCTGTTGGAGGCGCCGAGCGCGCGGGCCGCCTGGACGTAGTCGTTCTGCTTGGCGGTGATCACCGAGCCGCGGGCGATGCGGGAGATCTGCGGCCAGCCGAGCAGCACCATGAAGCCGATGACGGGCCAGACGGTGCTGGAGGTGACCACGGACAGCAGCACGAGACCGCCGAGCACCACCGGGATGGCGAAGAAGATGTCGGTGATGCGGGAGAGGACCGCGTCCCAGGCGCCGCCGAAGAACCCGGCGAGCCCGCCGAGCACGCTGCCGAGGAACGCCACGCCGAGGGTGGCGCACACGCCGACGGTGACCGAGGCGCGGGCCCCGTAGACGGTCCTGGTGTAGACGTCGCAGCCCTGGCCGTCGAAGCCGAAGGGGTGTCCCGGCGACGAGCTCTTCTGGGCGTTGGCCAGATCGCAGTCCAGTGGGTCGCCGGAGGCGATCGCGGAGGGCCACAGGGAGATGAAGACGAGGAAGAGGATGATCAGGCCCGAGACGATGAAGACGGGGTTGCGGCGCAGGTCGTGCCAGGCGTCGGACCACAGGCTGCGCACGGGCGCGGTGGGCCCGCCCGGGCCGCCGGGCGTGAGCGTCGTCGCCTCGCTGGCGGCGAGGTCCATCGCGCCGCCGGCGCCGGTCCCCGCAATGGCGCCTTCGTGCTCCTGGGGTTCAGGCATAGCGGATCCTCGGGTCGAGTACGGCGTACAGGAGGTCGACGATGAGGTTGGCGGCCAGGAAGACGAGGACGAGCACGGTCACGAAGCCGACGACGGTCTGGGTGCTCTGCCGCAGGATGCCCTGGTAGAGCTGGAAGCCGACGCCGTGGATGTTGAAGATGCGCTCGGTGACGATCGCGCCGCCCATGAGCGCGCCCACGTCGGTGCCGATGAACGTGACGACGGGGATGAGGGAGTTGCGCAGCAGGTGCCGCAGGACGACGCGGCGCCGGGGCAGGCCCTTGGCGACGGCGGTGCGGACGTAGTCGGCGCGGCGGTTCTCGGCGATGGACGTCCGGGTGAGCCGGGTGACGTAGGCGAGCGAGACGGAGGCGAGCACGAGCCCCGGCACGATCAGCTCGTCCACGGTCGCCTCGGACGACACCGACGGCTTGATGACGCCCCACTCCACGCCGAGCAGCAGCTGGAGCAGCAGACCGGTGACGAACGTCGGCACCGAGATGACGACCAGGGTGAGGATCAGCACCGTGGTGTCGATGGGCCTGCCGCGCCGCAGCCCGGTCAGCACGCCCAGGCTGATGCCGATGACGATCTCGAAGACGATGGCGACGAGCGTGAGCCGGACGGTGACGGGGAACGCGGTCCCCATCAGCTCGGTGACCTTCTGCCCGTTGAAGGCCGTCCCGAAGTCGCCGGTGAAGACGTTGCCCATGTAGGTCACGTACTGCTGCCAGACGGGCTTATCGAGGCCGAACTCCTTCTTCAGCTGGGCGGCCGTCGCGGGGTCGCACTTGCGGTCGCCGCACAGGCCCGCGATGGGGTCGCCCATCACGTTCACCATCAGGAAGATCAGCAGGGTGGCGCCGAAGAAGACCGGGATCATCTGCAGCAGGCGCCGGATCACATATCGCCCCATGGGCTGGCTCCGGGGGTAGGGGGAGCGGCCGCCCCGGTGTCCTGGGGACCGGACGGCCGCTCCGCGCGGCTCAGTTGACCTTGATCTCCGCGTACACGGGCACGCTGAACTGGTTCAGCGACACGTCCGAGACCCGGTCCGAGTAGCCGGCGCTGCCGTTCTGGTACCAGAGCGGGATCGCCGCCATGTCCTTGGCGAGCACCTTCTCCGCGTCCTGGAAGGTGGAGACGGCCTTGCCGGTGTCGGTCTCGGCGTTGGCCTTGTCGACGAGTGCGTCGAACTCCTTGCTGTTGTACTTGCCGTCGTTGGACGGGGCATCGGTGTAGTACACCGGCTGGAGGAAGTTCTGGATCAGCGGGTAGTCCATCTGCCAGCCCGCGCGCCAGGCGCCGTCGAGCTTCTGCTGCGAGGCCTGGCTGCGGAAGTCGGCGAAGGTGCCGATGGAGTTGCCGACGCAGGACCTGTTGTTGCCCAGGGCCTTGTTGATGGAGTTGCACACGGCGTCCACCCACTCCTTGTGGGAGCCGGTGTCCGCGTTGTACGAGATCTTCAGGGTGCCGCCGGGGATGCCGCCGCCCTCCTGGACGAGCTTCTTGGCCTGCGCGGCGTCGTAGTCGCAGGCGTCGCCGCACAGGCTCTTGCTGTAGCCGCCGTCCTCGCCGAGCACGGGCGAGGTCCAGTCCTTGGCGGGCGTCCGCGTCTTCTGGAAGATCGTTTCGGTGATCTGCTGCCGGTTGATGGCCATGGACAGGCCCTTGCGGACCTTCTCCATCCCGGGCCGGGTCCACTTGCTGTCGTAGAACGGGAAGGACAGGGTCTGGATGATGCCGGCGGGGGTGTTGATGTAGCGGTCGCCGAGGTCGTTCTTCACGTTCCTGAGCTGCGCGGCCGGCACGTCGTCGACGAGGTCGAGGTTCCCGGCCATCAGGTCGTTGTAGGCGATGCTGTTGTCGGTGTAGACCTTGAGGTCCACGCCGCCGTTCTGCGCCTTGTCGTCGCCGCTGTAGCCGTCCCACTTCCTGAGCTCCATCTTGGAGCCCTTCTGGTACGACTTGATGCTGTACGGGCCGTTGCCGACGGGCTTGGCGAGCCAGGCCGCGCGGTCGTCGAAGAAGGCCTTGGGCAGGGGCGCGAAGGCCGGGTAGCCGAGGGTCTCGGGCCAGGTGGAGAACTTCTGCGAGAGCTTGACGGTGAAGGTCCGCGCGTCGACGACCTTCAGGCCCGACAGGGTGTCCGCGCTCGGGTCGCCCTTCTCCGGGTGGACCTTGTCGTAGCCCTCGATGTAGCCGAAGAAGTAGGCACCCTTCTGGTTGTTCTTGAGGTGCGCCCCGTAGTTCCAGGCGTCCACGAACGACTTCGAGGTGACGGCCTCGCCGTTGCTGAACTTCCACCCGTCCTTGACCTTGACGGTGTAGGTCTGCGAGTCCTTCGTCTCGATGGACTCCGCGACCATGTCCTTGGCCTCGCCGGTCTTCGGGTCGTACCGCTTGAGGCCCCGGAAGATCATGTCGAGGACCTTGCCGCCCTGCACCTCGTTGGTGTTGGCGGGCTCCAGCGGGTTCTGCGGGTCGCCCCAGGAGGAGCCCACGACCCCGGAGCCGTCGCCGCCGCCGCTCCCACCACCACAGGCTGTCGCCGCGAGCGCGACCGCCGCCGCACAAGCGGCCCACTTGGCGTGCGTGGCTCCACGCATGAACTGCCTCCTCGCCTCCGCCGCGCGCCTGCCGCGCGCACTATCGCCAATATCGCGTTATAGGGGGCAAGCGGCACATTTAGCCCGGCCGTATGAGGGAAGAGGACCTCCGGATGTACGCATGCGGCGCCCGGATGCCCCGCTGCGCCGCCTTCACGGATCGCCGTGCGGGCCCGGGCGGCGGCCCCCGCACACACGTGTGCCCCGCCGGGCTCGCAGCCCGGCGGGGCACACGGACGGTGTCGCGGTGCTAGGCCGCGTGCACCACGTCCTTCTCCTCCGCGAAGTGGCACGCCGACTCGTGGGCGGCGGGGGTGTCCACGTCCTTGAAGCGCTCGGGGATCGCGAGCAGCGGGACCTCCTCCGCGCACTTGTCCTGCGCCTTCCAGCAGCGGGTGCGGAAGCGGCAGCCCGAGGGCGGGTTGGCCGGGGACGGGACGTCACCGGTGAGGATGATGCGCTCGCGGCCCTCGCGGGCCTCCGGGTCGGGGACCGGGACGGCCGAGAGGAGCGCCTGGGTGTACGGGTGCGTCGGGTGGTCGTAGATCTGCTCGTCGGAGCCGATCTCGGCCATCTTGCCGAGGTACATCACGCCCACGCGGTCCGAGATGTGCCGGACGATCGACAGGTCGTGCGCGATGAAGAGGTAGGACAGGTTGAACTCGTCCTGGAGCTTCTCCATCAGGTTGATGACCTGGGCCTGGACGGACACGTCCAGGGCCGAGACCGGCTCGTCGCAGATGATGATCTCGGGGTTGAGGGCCAGGCCGCGGGCGATGCCGATGCGCTGGCGCTGACCGCCCGAGAACTGGTGCGGGTAGCGGTTGATGTACTCGGGGTTCAGCCCGACCACGTCCAGGAGCTCCTGGACCCGGCGGCGCCGGTCGCCCTTCGGCGCCACCTCGGGGTGGATCTCGAAGGGCTCCCCGATGATGTCGCCCACCGTCATGCGCGGGTTGAGCGAGGTGTACGGGTCCTGGAACACCATCTGGATGTTGCGGCGCACGGCCTTCAGGGCCCGGCCTGACAGCTTGGTGATGTCCTGGCCCTTGTAGAAGACCTCGCCCGCGGTGGCCCGCTCCAGGGTCATGAGCAGCTTCGCGACCGTGGACTTGCCACAGCCGGACTCGCCCACGATGCCGAGCGTCTCGCCCTGGTAGAGGTCGAAGGAGATGCCGTCGACCGCCTTCACCGCACCGATCTGGCGCTTGATGAGGATGCCCTGGGTCAGCGGGAAGTGCTTCACCAGATTGCGGACCTGGAGGATCGGCTCACCGCGCTCGGCGGGGGCCTCGATGGCCGCGACGGCCTCCTCGGGCGTCGCCGCGTCGACCGTCTCCACCTCGGTGACGTTCGGCGTGGCGTCGGTGACGTCCGCGGCGTCCTTCTTGAGCTCCTCAGCCATGGATCGTCTCCTTCCAGAAGTGGCACGCGCTGCCGCGGCCCACGAGCTCCCCGCCGTCCCGCTCCGTGACCGGGGCGAGCTTCGGGATCTCGGTGCGGCAGATGTCCTGGGCCTTCGGGCAGCGCGGGTTGAACGCGCACCCCGTGGGGATCTTCAGGAGGTTGGGCGGCAGCCCCTTGATCGCGTACAGCTCCTGGCCCTTCTGGTCCAGGCGCGGGATCGAGTCGAGCAGGCCCCGGGTGTACGGGTGCGCCGGGCGCTTGTACAGCTCGTGCACCGGCGCCGTCTCCACGATCCGGCCCGCGTACATGACGGCGATCTTGTCCGCCACGTCCGCGACCACGCCGAGGTCGTGGGTGATCAGGATCAGGCCCATGTTGTACTCGCGCTGGAGCTCCGCGAGCAGATCCATGACCTGCGCCTGGACCGTCACGTCGAGGGCCGTGGTGGGCTCGTCGGCGATGATCAGGTCCGGCTCCAGGGCGAGCGCCATCGCGATCATGATGCGCTGGCGCATACCGCCCGAGAACTGGTGCGGGTAGTCGTTCACCCGCTCCTTGGCGGCCGGGATCTTGACCTTGTCCATCAGCTCGATGGCCTTGGCCTTGGCCTCCTTGCGGCTGGCGCCCTGGTGCACCCGGAACATCTCGCCGAGCTGGTAGCCGACGCTGAGCACCGGGTTCAGGGAGCTGAGCGCGTCCTGGAAGATCATCGCGATCTTGCGGCCGCGGATCTTCCTGCGCTCCTCGTTGGACATCTTCAGCATGTCCTGGCCGCGGAAGAGGATCTCGCCCTTCCCGATCTTGCCGGGCGGCATGTCCAGGATGCCCATGATCGCCTGCGCGGTCACGGACTTGCCGGAGCCCGACTCGCCGAGCACGGCGAGCGTCTCGCCCGGCTCCACGGTGTAGTTGACGCCGTTGACGGCCTTGGCCACGCCCTCGCGGGTGTGGAACTCGACGTGCAGGTCCCGGACTTCGAGCAGGGGTGCCCGCTCGGCGTCGCGCGGGGCGGGCACGCTCGCCTCTTTCTCGATGGTGGTCACGTACGCCTCCCTCAGCGCAGCTTGGGGTCGAGGGCGTCGCGCACGGCGTCGCCCAGCATGATGAACGCCAGGACGGTCAGGCTCAGCATGCCGGCCGGGAAGAACAGGATGTACGGGTCGTTGCGCAGCTGCTTGGCGGCGTCGGAGATGTCGCTGCCCCACGAGATCGCGTCGTCCGACAGGCCCATGCCGAGGAAGGAGAGGGTCGCCTCGGCCGTGATGTAGCCGCCGAGCGCGATGGTCGCGACGACGATCACGGGTGCGGCCGCGTTCGGCAGGATGTGCCGGATCAGGATCCGCCAGGTGCTCGCACCGAGCGCCTTGGCCGCGACCACGTAGTCGGAGTGCTTGGTGGTGATCACGGATCCGCGCATGACGCGGGTGATCTGGGTCCAGCCGAGCACCGCGAGGGCGCCCACCACCGTCCACACCGTGCGGTCGGTCACGGCGTTCATCACGACCATGGTGCCGAGCAGGAACGGGACGCCGAAGAACACATCGGTGATCCGCGAGATGATCGCGTCCCAGACGCCGCCGAAGTAGCCGGCGAGCATGCCGAGGATGGAGCCGATGATGGTGACGGCGATGGTGACGCAGATGCCGACCGTGATCGAGTTGCGGGCTCCGTACAGCACGCGGGCGTAGATGGACCGGCCCTGGCCGTCGTAGCCGAACCACTCCGGCTGGAAGAAGTGCGTGTAGCTCGGCTTCTCCAGGAAGTGGTTGCGCAGATCGCCCTTGGTCGGGTCGGCGCTGGTGAACATGCCCGGGAAGAACGCGATCACCACGAGCAGCACGATGAGGAGCCCGGAGATCACGAAGAACGGGTTGCGGCGCAGGTCCCGCCAGGCGTCCGCGGCAAGCGAGCGGGGCTTGCCCGGCGCCGGGCCCGCGGCGGCCTCGGAGGCCGTCGCCGCGGCCTTGGCCGCGCCGTCGGAGGCCGCGTCCGGCTGAGTGGTCTTGGTGACGTCAGGCATAACGGATCCTCGGGTCCAGGACCGCGTAGAGCAGGTCGACGATCAGGCTCGCGGCCAGGTAGACGAGCACCAGGATGGTCACAGTGCCGACGATGACCTGACCCTCGCGGCGTGCGAGACCGTCGAACAGAGTGTTGCCCACGCCCGGCACGTTGAAAATGCCTTCCGTGACGACCGCGCCGCCCATCAGGGTGCCGATGTCGGTGCCGAGGAAGGTCACCACCGGGATCAGCGAGTTGCGCAGCAGGTGGCGCGTCATGATCCGGCTCTTGGGCAGACCCTTGGCGACGGCGGTGCGGATGTAGTCGGCGCGCAGGTTCTCCGCGATGCTCGTCCGCGTGAGCCGGGCGACGTACGCGAGGGAGAGCGAGCCGAGCACGATCGCCGGAAGGATCAGCTGGGTGATGTCCGTGGCGTCCTGGACCGTTGGCTCGGTCCACTTCAGCTGGAGTCCGAACACCGTCTGGACGATGTAGCCGAGCACGAACACCGGAACCGAGATGACGAGCAGCGTGAAGACCAGGATCAGGTTGTCCACGACGCGGCCGCGGCGCACACCGGCGAGCATGCCGAGGGCGATGCCGAGGACCATCTCGATGCCGAAGGCGAGCAGGGCGAGCCGCACCGTGACGGGGAACGCCTGGCTGAGGATGTCGCCGACCGGCCGGCCACCGATGTTGGTGCCCAGGTCACCGACGGCCAGGTTCTTCATGTAGTGCAGGTACTGCTGCCAGAGCGGGAGGTCGAGACCGCGCTGGTGGCGAATGGCCTCCATCTGCGCCGGGTCCGGCGGCTTGTCCCCCCACAGCGCCCGTACCGGGTCGCCGGGAAGCACATTGACCATCAAGAAAATGAGAAGAGTGGTCCCAATGAAGACCGGGATCATCTGGAGCAGTCGCCGCGCGACGTAGCGCCCCATGGAAGCCTCCGTCCTGTGCGAAGCCGCCCGTGGTGCCGACCGGGATCACCGGTCGGCACCACGGGCTGAGCCCTCGCGAACTACTTCTTGTACACCTGGACTTCAGTGAAGATCGGGCTCGCTTGCTGGTCGAACTTCACGCCAGAGACATTGGTGGAGTAGCCGGTCTGGAACTTGCCGTACCAGAGCGGGATGGAGGGGAAGCTGTTCTGCAGGCTGCGCTCGGCCTCGTTGTAGAGGTCCGCGGACTTCTCGATGGTCGGCGCCTTGTCGGCCTTGGCCGTCAGCTTGTCGAAGTCCTTGTTCGAGAAGCCGCTCTGGTTGCCGCCGACACCGGTGCCGTAGAGGTCACGCAGGAAGTTGCCGTTGAACGGGTAGTCGAGGACCCAGCCGGAGCGGTACATCGACTTGACCTTCTTGGCGTCACGCGTCTGCGTGTCGGCCTGGAAGTCGGTCTTCGGGTCGCCCACGCAGTTCACGCCGGTCGCCTGCTTGATGCTGTTGCAGACCGCGGTGACCCAGCCCTTGTGCGGCTGGTCGGCGTTGTACTGGATGGAGACCTTGTTGTCCGGGACGCCGCCGCCGGCCTTGATGAGCTCCTTGGCCTTCTTGGCGTCGTACTTGCAGTACTCGCCGCAGGCGCCGGGCTTGTAGCCGATGATGTCCTTGGCGACCCAGCCGGTGGCGGCCTCACGGGTGTTGTTGAGGACCGTCTTGATGATGGTGTCGCGGTCGATCGCCATCGACAGGCCCTGGAGGACCTTGACGTCGATGTTCTTCCACTGCTTGGTGTAGCGGGCGAACGCGATCGTCTGGATCATCGAGAAGTCCTGGTTGATCGCGCGATCACCCAGGTCTTCCTGGTAGTTGGCGAGCTCGCCTTCCGGCACGATCGCCATGGAGTCGACGTTGTTCGACACCAGGTCCTTGTACGCGCCCTCGGAGGAGGCGTAGTTCTTGAAGGTGACGCCACCGTTCTTGGCCTTGTTCGGGCCCTGGTAGCCGTCGTAGCGCGTGACCTTGATGGACTTCTTGTGGTCCCAGCTGGCGAACTTGTACGGACCGTTGCCGACCGGCTTCTCGCCGTAGCCCTTCGGGTCCTTGAAGAAGCCCGAGGGCAGCGGGGAGAAGACCTCGTAGCCCAGCTTGTACGCGTAGTACGGGATGCCCGCGTTCAGCGTGATCGTGAACTCGTTCTCGCCCTTGACCTTCAGACCCGACATCTTGTCGGTCTTCGGCTTGCCCTTCTCGGGGTGGACGTCGGTGTAACCCTCGATGTCCGCGAACCAAGAGCTGTTGGTCTGGTTGTTCGGCGTGTGGGCCGCCCAGTTCCACGCCTTGACGTACGACTCCGCGGTGACCGCCTCGCCGTTGTGGAACTTCCACCCCGGCTTGAGCTTGACCGTCCAGGTCTTGTTGTCCTTGGACGGCGTCACCGACTCCGCGTTCATGTTGACCAGCTTGCCGGTGCCCGGCGTGTAGTCGACGAGACCGGTGAACAGCGTGTGGATGACGTCGCTTCCGTACGCCTCCTTGGTGTTCGCCGGCTGAAGCGGGTTCTGCGGCTCGCCACTCGCGTAGACGAAGGTGCCGTTCTTGTCGATCGCCCGGTTCTTGTTGTCACTGCCGCTGTCGCCGCCACCACAGGCCGTCGCGGCAAGGGCGATAACAACCGCGCCCCCAACCCACTTGGCGCTCTTGGCACCACGCATGGGGTTCCTCCTCATGAGTCCACTTGTTCGCTACAAGAGGGGGTACGTCAAGCAGCGCCGACACCCCTGCCGACGAAGATCGAGTACCCCAGTGTGCTCGTGAGTCGGCGCTCCCCACAGCGCGTGACCCATTGACCCGAGCTATACGCGGTCAACTATTAGCCATGAGGTACGGCCCGACCACACCCTTTTGGTCTCGGTTCAATCACACCTGGCACGTACAACTTCCAAAATCCGGACAAACCGATCCCAGATAGATGGTTGCGAAACGGACGTGTTACCCATCTAACGGTCAAGAGAGTCCGTATAGCGGACAGATCGTGGGCAAAAACCGGTTGCCGAGCAGCGGTCGAGCCACTGTCGAGCCGCCTTCGCGGAGACGCTCCGTGACGAGACGCTATCGCTCCCCGGATACGCCGGAGGCCGGCTCCCCCCACACCGGTGGGTGTGGGGAGGCCGGCCTCGACGTCGGTCCCGCGGAGCGGCCCTGCCGCGTCCTGAGGGGCTCAGCCGTGCTTGGCGCGCGACGCCGCACGGGCGCGCTCGCGCTGGTCCAGGTTCACCTTGCGGATGCGGACCGCCTCCGGGGTCACCTCGACGCACTCGTCGTCGCGGCAGAACTCCAGGGACTGCTCCAGGGAGAGCTTGCGCGGCGGCACCACGTTCTCGGTGTTGTCCGCGGAAGCCGCACGCATGTTGGTGAGCTTCTTCTCCTTGGTGATGTTCACGTCCATGTCGTCGGAGCGCGAGTTCTCACCGACGATCATGCCCTCGTACACCTCGGTGCCGGGCTCGGTGAACAGCACACCGCGCTCCTGGAGGTTGATCATCGCGAACGGCGTGACCGCGCCCGCGCGGTCGGCCACCAGCGAACCGTTGTTACGGGTCTGGAGCTGGCCGAACCACGGCTCGTGGCCCTCGTGGATGGAGTGCGCGATGCCCGTGCCACGGGTGTTCGTCAGGAACTCCGTACGGAAGCCGATGAGGCCGCGGGACGGGACGACGAACTCCATGCGCACCCAGCCGGAGCCGTGGTTGGACATGTTGTCCATGCGGCCCTTGCGGACGCCCATGAGCTGCGTGACGGCGCCCATGTGCTCCTCGGGCACGTCGATGGTCATGCGCTCGACCGGCTCGTGCGTCTTGCCGTCGATCTCCTGGGTGACCACCTGGGGCTTGCCGATGGTCAGCTCGAAGCCCTCGCGGCGCATCTGCTCGACCAGGATGGCGAGCGCCAGCTCACCGCGGCCCTGCACCTCCCAGGCGTCCGGGCGTCCCGTCTCCAGGACACGCAGCGAGACGTTACCGATCAGCTCGCGGTCCAGACGGTCCTTGACCTGGCGGGCGGTGACCTTGCGGTCCTTGACGGCGGACTTGGCGTCCGCGCCCTTGCCGGTGCCGCCGCGGCCGACCAGCGGCGAGGTGTTCGTACCGATCGTCATGGAGATCGCGGGCTCGTCGACCGTGATCAGCGGGAGCGCGATCGGGTTCTCCGGGTCCGCGAGGGTCTCACCGATCATGATGTCGGGGATGCCCGCGACGGCGCAGATGTCACCGGGGCCGGCCTTCTCGGCGGGCTTGCGGGTGAGGGCCTCGGTCATCATCAGCTCGGTGATGCGCACGTTGGCCATCGAACCGTCGCGCTTGATCCAGGCGACGGTCTGGCCCTTGCGCAGCTCGCCCTGCTCGACGCGGAGCAGCGCGATGCGGCCGAGGAAGTTGTCGGCGTCCAGGTTGGTGACGTGGGCCTGGAGCGGGGCCGACTCGTCGTACTCGGGGGCCGGGACGTGCTCCAGGAGCGTCGTGAAGAACGGCTCCAGGTTGGTGCTGTCCGCGGGGACGGTGCCGTCCTCCGGCTTGGTCAGCGAGGCCACGCCGTCACGGCCGCAGGCGTAGACGATCGGGAACTCGATCTGGTCCTCGTCGGCGTCCAGGTCGAGGAAGAGGTCGTACGTCTCGTTGACGACCTCGTCGATGCGGGAGTCCGGGCGGTCCGTCTTGTTGATGCAGAGGATCACCGGCAGCCGCTGCTGGAGGGCCTTGCGGAGCACGAAGCGGGTCTGCGGCAGCGGACCCTCGGAGGCGTCGACCAGAAGGACGACCGCGTCCACCATCGACAGACCGCGCTCGACCTCGCCACCGAAGTCGGCGTGGCCGGGGGTGTCGATGATGTTGATCGTGATCGGGTCGCCACCGTCCTTCGGGTGGTACTTGACCGCGGTGTTCTTGGCCAGGATCGTGATGCCCTTCTCACGCTCCAGGTCGTTGCTGTCCATCATGCGGTCGTCGAGGGACTCTGCGGCGTGCGCGGCAAAGGCGCCGGCCTGCTTGAGCATGGCGTCGACGATGGTCGTCTTGCCGTGGTCGACGTGGGCGACGATGGCGACGTTACGAATGTCGTGGCGCGTGGGCATGCGAGGTGCGCTTCTCCCGGGAAGAGTGGAAGGCTGCGCGTACTTTTCTCTTTTGGTACGCGCGCCCTGCCGGGCAGACACACGCCACGGCCTTACCCCATTCTACGCGGCCCCGCCGGAACCGGCCCGGCGGGGCCCCGGCCTCAGCCCCGGGACGGGCTCTCGGCGGGTCCGGCGCCGGGCTTCCGGTAGCCCATGTCCTCGTAGAGCGGGGTCGCGAAGCCGAAGGCACCGGCGTTGGCGAGGTTCGGCCGGGCCGCCACCAGTTGGGGGCGCTGGTACAGGGGGATGGAGCCCGCGGCCGCCCAGATGCGGGCGTCGGCCTTCTTCACCAGGGAGCGCATCTCGCCCTCGTCGAGCTCGGCGAGGGCCTGGTCGAAGAGCTGGTCGATGTGGTCGGTGCCGACGCGGGTGTAGTTCTGTTCGACGTTGAGGGAGCCGTCCGCGGCGGGCACCGGCTTGGCGAAGATCGGCCGGGCGTCGGTGGCGGGGAAGGCGGACGCGGGCCAGGAGTACAGGGCCAGGTCGTACTGGCCGGACGCGATGTGGTCCTTGAAGTAGCTCTCGTCGGCGACCTTCGCGATCTCCATACGGACGCCGATGCGCTCCAGCATCCGGGAGATGCGGTCGGCGACGCCGCGCAGCGCCTGCGAGCCGTCGCCGGACGGCAGGACGAAGCGGAGCGTGAGCGGCTTGCCGTCCTTGGCCAGGGGCCCGCCCGCCCCCTTGCCCGCCTTCGGTGCGGCGGTGCCCTTGGGGGCGTAGGCGCCCGGGGCACCGCCCCTGGCGTGCTTCTCCGTGTGCTTCTCGGCGTGCTTCTCGGCGTGCTTGCGCGCGTGCTTCTTGGCCGGGGCGCCCGGGTCCTTGCGCTGCTCCTTGTCGGCGTCGCGGCGCGCGGTGAGGGCGTCGGCCTGGCGGGCCAGGACGGCCTGCTGGAACGCGGCCGCGGGGGCGGGCGCGAGGACCGAGGTGCCGGAGTCGCCGGGCTTCTGGTCGTCCTCGCCGACGACGTACGTACCGTCGTCGCCGTCCTCCTCGCGGGCCTCCGCCTCGCTGCCCGCCGCGTTCTCCTTCTTGTCCTTGTCCTTGTCCCTCTTGAGCTTGTCCTTGAGGGGGCCGCCGGGCGTCCAGCCCGCGTCGGCGAGCAGCGCCCGCGCCTCGGCGGTGTCCTGGTCCCCGAGCGCCCCGCTGTTGTCCGCGTACGCGTCCTGACCGGCCAGGGCCAGATGGCTGCCGACCGGGAGCGCGGGCAGGCCGAGCGGCTTCAGAACCGTTTCCGCGAGCTCGGTGCGGTTCAGGGCGCGGGCGACCGCGCGGCGGACCCGGTCGTCGGCGAGGGGGCCCTCGGCGCCGTTGAGGGCGAGCTGGGTGTAGGCGGGTTCGAGGGACTTGCGGACCGTGTAGCCGCGCAGGCCCGCCTGCTCGTCGGCGTACCGCGCGACGGCCTTGTCCGTCCGCTCGCGCGCCTCCTGCTCGGCCGCGGCGGCCTCCTCGTCCGTGCCGTGGGCGCGGGCCCAGGAGCGCAGGGCGTCGGCGGGGGTGAGCCGGGCGCCGGGGCCGTGCGTGAGCGGGCCCCGGTCACCCTTGTCCCGGGCGGCCAGGGCGATCCGGCCCGCCTCGTCGGCGTCCACGTCGGCCAGGTCGACCTTGCCCGCGGCCAGCGCGGCGGCGCGGCGCTCGCGCGGCACCTCGCGCAGGACGAGCGCGTCGAGCTTGGCGGGGCTGCCCCACCAGCGCGGGCTGCGCCGGAGCGTGACCTCGCCCGCGGCCCGGTCGACGTCCTTGAGGGCGAAGGGGCCCGCGGTGACCTTCAGCCTGGTGCGCGCGCCGTCGTTGAAGGAGTCGGGGGTGCCCATGACCTCCTTCGGGTACAGCGGCGAGAACAGCGAGCGCCAGTCCGCGTACGGCTGCGCGAAGGTGACGCGCACCTCCAGGTTGTTGGCGCCGCGCTCGATCTTCTCGATGCGGTCGTAGCCCGCGTTGCGGGCCGTCCAGTACGCGCTGTCCTTGCCGGACAGGGCCCGCCACTGGGCGGCGAAGTCGTCCGCGCCGATCTCCCGGCCGTCGCTCCACACCGCCTGCTGGTTCAGCTTGTAGAGCACGACCTGCTTGGGCTCGCTCTCGACGACCTTCGCGGTCTCCAGGAAGTCCGGGTTGCGCTGCACGCGGCCCTGCGCGTCGAGGCGGTACAGGGAGGGCAGGACGGCGCCCGCCACCCGGGACGTGGCGTCGTCCGCGTCCGACTGGAAGGTGTTGAAGGTCTCCGGCAGCGCGTCGACGGCCCACTTCACGGTGCCGCCGTCGGCCACCAGGTCCCGGGCGGCGGGGGCGACGTCCTGGGCCGCCGCGGGGGTGCTCGTCTCGTCGTCCGCGCCGCACCCCGCGAGGGCGGGCAGCGCGAGGACTCCCGCGGCGAGGAACACGGCCGATCGGACCGTGGCCTTCGGGCGGACCGGTCGCTGCGGCCTGGCGCGGTCGTGGGGCATGACGGGTACCTCCGGGGCTGGCCCGGCCGCGATCCGCCCTGACGGGCGGGGGTGGGAGGGGGGCCGGGGCTGGTGACGTGGTGCCGTTCGTGGTCCGGGTGGGGGGCTCGCAACGCCGTTCCGCGGTGCCCTGGGGGTGGCGCCCTGGGGCGGTGGCCCGGGGGTGGTGCCCCCCCGGGGTGCCTTCGGGGTGCCTCCGGGGCGGTGCCCTTGGCGGTGTTGCTCGGGGTGCCGTTTCCATGGGTATGCGCGGATGGCGGCGTTACGGGCGAAATATGGAGTTGATCACATGTATCACCCCCACTGAACGCGACGGCCCCCGGCGCGGTCCCCCGACACGACGGCCCTCCCCCCAGAACCCACCCATGCGGCCCAACGCCCCTCTCCCCCCACCCCGGGAACGGCGGACAGCCGACGAGCGACAGCGGACGAGCGGACTCCCGGCCCGCGCGGCAGCGCGATGAGAGGGCGGGCGGGGTGGGGGCGCCCCAGCCCGCCCGGCGTCCGAGGACGAGCGCGGCAGCGCGATGAGGGGCAGGCGGGCGGGCGGGGGGACAAGCCCGTCCGGCGTGTGAGGACGAGGCCGGAGGCCGATGCGGGAACGGGCGGAAGGCCCGGGCCCGGCCCCCGCGGAAGGAGAGCCGGAGCGCGGCCCCACCGGGGCCGCCGGGGCGCGCTCCGGCGGACATGAGCCAGCCCGCCCCCTTCCCGGGCCCAATCACGACAGATCCCTTCCCAAGCCGGGATGTGAGGCGCGACACTCGCAGGCGCATGAGCGTTTACGACCGCACCCCTTGAAGTGAGGGCAAGTCATGGCTCTGCAAGACGACCTGACGGCCATTCAGCGCTGTGTCGACGACCTCGTCCGCACGGTGGGCCGGATCGAGCGGCAGGCCGAGGCGGACGCGGCGGGCGTCGACTTCCGCCGGGTCCGCATGGACACCGACCACCTGCGCGAGAGCGTCGCGCTGCTGCGCGCGGCCGTGGCCCCCGCATCTCCGACCGAGCGCCAGTCCCCGGCGCCCCCGCCCCCCGCGCGGCCCGCGATGGTCCCCGTACCGGACACCCCGTACGACAGCTCCCTGTGGACGGACTCCGACGACGAGGGCCTGGGCGCCCGCTACCGCCGCGCGCCCTAGCCAGGCCCCGGCCCCGCCCGCCCCCGGCCCGTCCGGCCCCGGCCCCCGGGGCCCGCGCCCGTCGTAACCCACCCGTCGACGAAGGAGTGGAGCCTCGTTGGCAACTGGCACCGAACCCCATCTGAACAAGGGCACGGCCCCCGGCGGCGTACGGCACGGCACGCGCGCCGCGATCGCCGCTGCCCATCTGCGGACGGACCGCTGGTGGCTCCAGCCCGCCGCGACCGCCGCCGGACTGTTCGCCTTCGTCGTGTACTCGACGTGGCGGGCGTTCGCGAATTCCGACTACTACGCGGCGCCGTACGTCTCGCCGTTCTACTCGCCGTGCGTCGCGGACAATTGCAAGCCGATGAAGAACGGCCCGAACTGGGAGATCTTCGGCAGCTGGTGGGGCCTGTCCCCCGCCCTGCTCATCCTCATCTTCCCGCTGGGCTTCCGGCTCACCTGCTACTACTACCGCAAGGCCTACTACCGCGGATTCTGGGCCTCCCCGCCCGCCTGCGCGGTCGCCGAACCGCACGCCAAGTACACCGGCGAGACGCGTTTCCCGCTGATCCTGCAGAACATCCACCGGTACTTCTTCTACGCCGCCGTACCGGTCGCGGGCATTCTCACCTACGACACCGTGCTCGCCTTCCGCGACGAGCACTACGCGTGGGGCCACATGGGCCTCGGCACGCTCGTGTTCCTGGTGAACATCGTGCTGATCTGGGCGTACACGCTCTCCTGCCACTCGTGCCGGCACGTCGTCGGCGGAAAGCTCAAGCACTTCTCCAAGCATCCGGTGCGCTACCGGATGTGGCAGTGGGTGGGCTGGCTGAACGGCCGTCACATGCTGCTCGCCTGGGCGTCGTTGATCAGCGTCGCGCTCGCCGACTTCTATGTGTATCTGATCGCCTCCGGCGCGTTCGACGATCCGACACTGTTCTGACGACGAATACGACGGATATGACGAAGGAAGAAATAGGGGCGTTCTGATGTCTCAAGTGGAGCGGCAGCAGTGGGATGTCGTCGTCGTGGGCGCCGGCGGTGCGGGCCTGAGGGCCGCGATCGAGGCCCGTGAGCAGGGCGCGCGCACGGCGGTGATCTGCAAGTCGCTGTTCGGCAAGGCCCATACGGTGATGGCCGAGGGCGGCATCGCGGCGGCCATGGCGAATGTGAACTCCGGCGACAACTGGCAGGTGCACTTCCGTGACACCCTGCGCGGCGGAAAGTTCCTCAACCAGTGGCGGATGGCCGAACTGCACGCGCGCGAGGCGCCCGACCGGGTGTGGGAACTGGAGACCTGGGGCGCGCTCTTCGACCGCACCAAGGACGGCCGGATCTCACAGCGGAACTTCGGCGGCCACGAATACCCCCGGCTCGCCCACGTCGGTGACCGTACGGGTCTCGAACTGATCCGCACCCTCCAGCAGAAGATCGTGGCCCTCCAGCAGGAGGACGAGAAGGAATTCGGCGACTACGAAGCCCGCCTCAAGGTCTTCCAGGAGTGCACGGTCACCCGCGTACTCAAAGAGGGCGACCGGGTCAGCGGCGCTTTCTGCTACGAGCGGGAGAGCGGGCGGTTCTTCGTCATCGAGGCGCCCAGCGTCGTGCTCGCCACCGGCGGCATCGGCAAGTCCTTCAAGGTGACGTCGAATTCGTGGGAGTACACGGGCGACGGGCACGCCCTCGCACTGCTCGCGGGCGCCCCGCTGCTGAACATGGAATTCGTCCAGTTCCACCCGACGGGAATGGTGTGGCCGCCGTCGGTGAAAGGCATCCTCGTCACCGAGTCCGTGCGCGGCGACGGCGGTGTCCTGCGGAACTCCGAGGGCAAGCGGTTCATGTTCGACTACGTCCCGGACGTCTTCAAGGAGAAGTACGCGGAGTCGGAGGAGGAGGGCGACCGCTGGTACGAGGACCCGGACCACAACCGCCGCCCGCCCGAGCTGCTGCCCCGGGACGAGGTGGCGCGGGCCATCAACTCCGAGGTGAAGGCGGGGCGCGGCTCGCCGCACGGCGGGGTGTTCCTCGACGTGTCGACGCGGATGCCCGCCGAGGTGATCCGGCGGCGGCTCCCCTCGATGTACCACCAGTTCAAGGAGCTGGCGGACGTCGACATCACCGCGGAGGCGATGGAGGTCGGCCCGACCTGCCACTACGTGATGGGCGGCATCGCGGTCGACTCCGACACGGCGGCGGCGCGCGGCGTGCCGGGCCTGTTCGCGGCCGGCGAGGTCGCGGGCGGCATGCACGGCTCCAACCGGCTCGGCGGGAACTCCCTGTCCGACCTGCTCGTGTTCGGCCGCCGCGCCGGTCTCCACGCGGCCCGGTACGCGGACGAGTCGGCCGTACGCCCCGTGGTGGACGAGCCGCAGCTGGACACGGCGGCCGCGGAGGCACTGCGTCCGTTCAGCGCGGAGGGCCCCTCGGACGGGGCGCCCCCGGAGAACCCGTACACGCTCCACCAGGAGCTCCAGCAGACCATGAACGACCTGGTCGGCATCATCCGTCGCGCGGGCGAGATGGAGCGGGCCCTGGAGAAGCTCGCCGAGCTGCGGGTGCGGGCGCGGCGGGCCGGGGTCGAGGGGCACCGGCAGTTCAACCCGGGCTGGCACCTGGCGCTCGACCTCCGGAACATGCTGCTCGTCAGCGAGTGCGTGGCGCGCGCGGCCCTGGAGCGCACCGAGAGCCGCGGCGGGCACACCCGCGACGACCACCCCGGGATGAACCGCGAGTGGCGCCGCGTGAACCTGCTGTGCCGCCTCGTCGACCCGACCGGCGGCCTCGCGGCGACCGACCCGGAGCGCGGCCAGATCGACCTCGAACGCGTCACGACCGATCCCATCCGCCCCGACCTGCTCGCCCTCTTCGAGAAGGAGGAGCTGGTCAAGTACCTGGCCGAAGAGGAGCTCTACGAGTGAGCACAGCTGCATCGTCCACGGCGTACGACGCGCGCTTCAGGGTCTGGCGCGGCGACACCGGCGGGGGCGGCCTCGAGGACTTCACGGTCGAGGTCAACGACGGCGAGGTGGTCCTCGACATCATCCACCGCCTCCAGGCCACCCAGGCGCCGGACCTCGCGGTGCGCTGGAACTGCAAGGCGGGCAAGTGCGGTTCCTGCTCGGCGGAGATCAACGGGCGGCCGCGCCTGATGTGCATGACCCGGATGTCGGTGTTCTCGCGCGAGGAGACCATCACCGTCACGCCGCTGCGGGCGTTTCCCGTGGTCCGCGACCTGGTGACCGACGTGGGCTTCAACTACGCCAAGGCGCGCGAGGTGCCCTCCTTCGTGCCGCCGCCCGGCGTGGGCCCCGGCGAGTACCGCATGATGCAGGAGGACGTGGACCGCTCCCAGGAGTTCCGCAAGTGCATCGAGTGCTTCCTGTGCCAGGACACCTGCCACGTGGTGCGTGACCACGAGGAGAACAAGACGGCGTTCGCGGGGCCGCGCTTCCTGATGCGGGTCGCGGAGCTGGACATGCACCCGCTGGACGCCGCGGCGGACACGGGCCTCGACCGCAAGGCCACCGCCCAGGACGAGCACGGGCTCGGCTACTGCAACATCACCAAGTGCTGTACGGAGGTGTGCCCCGAGGGCATCCGCATCACGGACAACGCGCTGATTCCCCTGAAGGAGCGCGCGGTGGACCGCAAGTACGATCCGCTGGTCTGGCTGGGGAACAAGATCCGGCGGCGGGGGGAGTAGGCACCACAGGCACGGGGGCTGGCGGGGCTGGCGGGGCTGGCGGGGCTGGCGGGGCTGGCGGGGCTGGCGGGGCTGGCGGGGCTGGCGAAGGATGTGTGGGGGTAATCCCCCAGGCAAGTCTCGTGATCTCCCCCATGGTTCCGGCGTGGGCGCGCGGCCAGCATGGAGGCATGGAGATTCGCACGGCGCGGAGCGCGCGCTCGATGAAGGTGCTGGTGGCCGCGGGCCTCGCGGCGGCGGTGACGCTGGGGGCCGGGGCCGCCGCCCCGGCCTTCGCCCGGGGGACGGAGAGCGCGGTGCGCGCACAGCCCGAGGACGGAGTGCGCCCCGTCCTGCCCGCCCCGACAGGCCCTCACCCCGTCGGCACGGTGACGTCCCGCCTCGTCGACCACTCCCGGCACGACCCCTGGGTCACCTCGCAGCCGTACCGGGAGCTGATGGTCAGCGTCTGGTATCCGGCGCGGAAGACCGGCGGCGGCCCCGCCCCCGCGCCGTACATGGCGCCGGGCGCGGCCGAGCGGTGGGACGCCGCCGCCCCGCACGGCATAGCGAAGGGCGCCGTCGACTGGCCGGGCATGCGCACCCACGCGCGCCAGTCGGCCCCGGTCGACGACCGCGGCGGCCGACGCCCGGTGCTGCTCTATTCCGCGGGGGCCAACGACCCGCGGACCTGGGGCACCTCCCTGGTCGAGGAGATGGCGAGCCGTGGCTATGTGGTCATCACCGTCGACCACACCTATGAGGCGCCGGGCGTGCAGTTCCCCGACGGCTCGGTCAAGGGCGACAAGCCCCTGCGGGACGCCTTCGCCAAGGTGACGGACGACCGGTCGCTGTCCCGGCTCCTGAAGAAGGTCCTGGACACCCGGGTCGCCGACGACAAGTTCGTCCTCGACCGGCTCGGCGCCCTGCCGCACGGCCTGTCCCGGGTGATCGACCGCGGCCGCGTCGGCATGTTCGGCCAGTCCGCGGGCGGAATCGCCGCCGCCGAGACGATGTACGAGGACAAGCGCGTCAAGGCCGCCGTCAACCTCGACGGCACCATGGAGCTCAACGGCGAGCCCAAGGGCACGAACCTCACCCCGGTGGCCCGGCACGGCGTCGACCGCCCGCTGCTCCTCATGGGCCGCGAAGGCAGCGACCACACCACCGAGCCCTCATGGGGCGCCTTCTGGTCCCACACCCCGGGCTGGAAGCGGGACTTCACCCTCCGCGGCTCCCAGCACCAGACCTATACGGACCTGGCGGCCCTGCTGCCCCAGACCGGAGCCTCCCGAGCCGTCATCGAGAAGAACATAGGCACCGTCGACCCGAAGCGGGCCGTCGCCGCCCAGCGCTCCTATGTGACGTCCTTCTTCGACCGCTGGCTGCGCGACCGGGACAACCACCTCCTGGACGGCCCGTCGCCCCAGTTCCCGGAGGTGCGCTACGTCCCGTAGCACCGGGCGGGCTATGTCCCGTAAGGGCGGGGGCGGCCCTCGGCCGCCGTCCGCTCCGCGTGCTCCAGCCACGACAGATACCACTGGGCGAAGGTGACACGGGGCTTGTCCTGCCGCGTCACGGGCTGCACGCCCTCGCCGACGGCCCGCACGTCGTCCCACAGGGTGCCGCGCTCCGGGCCCGTCACCGCGAGGAGGGTGTAGTAGCCACAGCCCTGGTGGCCGAGGTGGAGGGTGCCGTCGGTCAGGGAGTCGTGGAGCACGTCGTAGCGCGCCTCCCAAGCCGCGTAGTCACGGCTCAGGGCCTCCTCGTCGGCGTAGTCGTCGGCACACGGCTGATCGGCCTCATGACCGGCCAGTTCGTCGGTGCCCTCCGGGCGGAACGGCAGCGCGCAGGCACCGGAGTCCGGCTCGTCGTCCGACCCCGGCGGCCTCTGGGCGAAGAGGCCGTAGTCCGGGCCCGCGCCACCCGCGCCGACCTGGCGGAGGAAGTCGCGGTACTCCCCCGGCAGTTCCACACCCAGGTGGTGCTCGACGGCCCGCACCTCCGGCTCCGAGAGGACGGGCTCAAGGCGGAAGCCATGGCCGTGCTCGCCGAGCCAGTCCGCGCCGAACACCTCACGCCAGTGCGGCGCCTCCCGCACCGCGAGCACCCGTTCCCGCACACCCGCCCAGACCCCGCCCACCGCCGCCCCTCTGAGTCCGATCACCGCCGCCCCCTCAGTCCGCTCACCTCCACCGTACGAGAGGCCGTCGGCCCGGCCCCCGGTCGCGGGGCCTCAGGGACCGCCCTACGCTGCCAGATGTGACGTCGTTCCCGTCGTCCCGGCGCTCCGCGTTGCCTGCGCCCGCTGTGCCGTCCCCGCCGTCCGCGTGGACGCGCACCGCCGCGCGGGCCACGGCAGCCGTGCTCCTCCTCTGGTGCGGGCTGCCGGGGACCGTGCCACCGGCGTCCGCGATGCCTGCCGGGGCCGCCGTGTCCGGTGCCCGGGCGGCGCCCGCCGAGGACCCCGTGCGCCTGGACCGCGACGGCCAGATCACCGACAGGGCGGGCGCGCTCGGGGGCCGTCGAGCCGCCGTCGCCGACGCGCTCGACCGGCTCTACGACGACCGGAAGATCCAGCTCTTCGTGGCCTATGTCCGGGACTTCTCCGGACGGTCCGCGCGGGACTGGGCGGACACCACGGCCGAGCGGAACGGCCTGGGGACGGACGACGTGCTGCTGGCCGTGGCCACCCATGACCGGCAGTACGCGTACTCGGCCGAGCAGGGCTCGCGGTTCAGCGAGGCGCAGCTCAGGGACGTCGCGGCGACCGCCATCGAGCCCGCCCTGCGGCAGCACGACTGGGCGGGGGCGGCGATCGGCGCGGCCCAGGGATACGCGGCCGTGCTCGCCGGGCAGCCCGTGCCCCGGCCCGCGATCACTCCCGGTGAAGCGGATCCGGGCGGCGGGGGCCGGGGTGACGACGGAGTGGCGGGTGACTTGGTGCTGCCCGTGGTCGCGGTCGGCGTGGCGGGCACCTTCGCCGCGGTCGCCTACCGGCGGCGCAGGCGGAGGTTCACGACGCGGACGACGCCCGGCGGCCGGGGCGAGGCGCAGCGGGTCACTCCCCTGCCCGAGCTGGACGCGGACTCCGGGCGGCTGCTCGTCGAGACCGATGACGCGGTGCGCACCAGCGCCGAGGAACTGGGCTTCGCCACCGCGCAGTTCGGTGAGGAGGCGGCACGCCCGTTCGCGGCGGCGGTGGCGTATGCGCGCGCGGAGCTGACGGCGGCGTTCCGGCTGCGGCAGCGGCTCGACGACGCGTATCCGGAGGACGACGCGACGCGGCGGCGGATGCTCGACGAGATCGTGGCGCGCTGCACGGAGGCGGGGCGGCGGCTCGACGCGGAGGCGGCGGCGTTCGACGAGCTGCGTTCCCTGGAGCGCACCGCGCCCAGCGCCCTGGAGCACGCCGAGACGGCGCTCCGGCAGGTCAACGCGCGGGCCATGGAGGCGGAGACGACGCTCAAGGAACTGCGGGCGGCCTACGCGCCGGCGGCGAGCGAGACGGTCGTGGGGAGCGTGGCGCAGGCCAAGGACCGGCTCGCGTTCGCCGCGAGCCAGTTGGACCAGGCCCGCGCGGCCGTCGGCAGCGCCGACAACGGGACGGCCGCCGTGCATCTGCGCGCGGCGGAGGGAGCCGTCGACCAGGCGGGCACGTTCGTGGACGGCGTGACGCGGCTCGCCGGTGAACTCGCCGAGGCCGACCGGCGGTTGCCGGGCGCGCTCAGCGAGGCCGAGGCCGACCTCGCCGACGCGCGCGGCCTCCTTGAGGGCACGGACGCGGGCACGCCGACCGCCGATCTGCGCGGCAGGATCGCCCGGGCCGAGTCCGTCGTGGCGGAGGTGGGGCGCGCGCTGTCGGCGGGGGCGTACGACCCGATCGACGCGCTGCGCCGCGTGGAGGAGGCCGACGCGGCGCTCGACGACGCCCTGGCCGGGGCGCGGCAGCGTGCGAGCGAGGACGACCGGGCCCGGGTGCTCCTCGACCAGGCCCTGCTCACCGCGCGCAGCGCCGTCGCCGCCGCCCGGGACCAGGTGACGACGCACCGGGGCGCGGTGGGCCCCGAGGCCCGGACCCGGCTCGCGGAGGCGGAGCGCCACCTGGAGCGGGCCGAGGCCCCCGGCGGCGCCGCCCCCGCCGCCGCGCTCGCCGCGGCGCAGCGGGCCGACTCCCTGGCGCGGCAGGCCCAGGCGCTCGCCGAGCGGGACGTCCGCGCCTACGGCAATCCGTACGGCGGGGGCTTCGGCGCGGGCGGCCGGGGCGGCGGCATGGGCGGTGCCGTCCTCGGCGGGATCGTCCTCGGGGAGGTCCTCGGCGGGCTGGGGCGCGGGACCGGAAGGGGCGGCGGCGGAGGCTTCGGGGGCGGTGGGCCCGGGACGTTCGGCGGGGGCGGGACGCGGGGGCGGATGGGGGGCGGTGGCCGGTTCTGAACGCGGCCCGGTGCCCCCCCCGCGCCCCTGGCCCCGGGCCAGGGCCAGGCCCCCGGGCCAAGGCCTCGTCACCCCATCCAGTGCCAACCGCCTGGTGCCAACGCCTCGTACAAGGAGAGCGACGACATGACCAAGCAGACGATCCTCGGGCGTGTGACCCAGCTGGCGAAGGCCAATGTGCACGCCCTCCTCGATCAGGCCGAGGACCCGCAGAAGATGCTGGACCAGCTGATCCGCGAGTACACGGACAACATCAAGGAGGCCGAGCAGGCCGTCGCGGCCACCATCGGGGACCTGCGGCTCATGGAGCAGGACCACGAGGAGGACCAGAAGGCGGCCGTCGAGTGGGGCGCGAAGGCGCTGGCCGCGAGCCGGAAGGCGGACGCGCTGCGGATGGCGGACGGGGCCGTCGAGGCCGACCGGTTCGACGGCCTGGCGAAGGTCGCCCTGGGGCGGCAGCTGCGCGCGGAGAAGGAGGCCAAGGAGGCCGAGCCGACGATCGCCGCGCAGAGCGACGTGGTCGCGCGGCTCAAGGACGGCCTCGACTCGATGAAGATCAAGCTGACGGAGCTGCAGTCGAAGCGGAACGAGCTGGTGGCACGGGCCAAGGCCGCGCAGGCGCGGAACCGGATGGCCGACGCCGCCGGGAGCCTGGACGTGCTCGACCCGACGAGCGAGCTGAGCCGGTTCGAGGAGAAGGTGCGCAGGGAGGAGGCGCGGGCCCTGGGCCGGGAGGAGCTGGCCGCGTCGTCGCTCGACGCGCAGTTCGAGCAGCTGGAGAGCCTGAGCGACGAGGCGGAGGTCGAGGCCCGGCTCGCCGCGCTCAAGGCCACCACCTGAGCGCTCCGCTGGATCCGCCGTGCCATGCCGTCGTTCGCCTGCGGGTTCGTCGGGGCTGGTCGCGCAGTTTCCCGCGCCCCTTCGGGGCGCTTCCACCATGCAGCGGACTTCATCATGCCCGCTCAGCACGCCGACCCGCCCCACCCGCGCGGCGCCCGGGCGAAACCCGCGCAGCCCCCACGCGAAGCCCGCGCGAGGCCCCGTCAGAACAGGCTCATCAGCGCCTCCGCCGCGTCCATCGGCGGCGTGTTCCCGTCCGGCAGCGCCAGTTCGAACCAGACCGTCTTGCCGCGCGGGGTGCGCCGTGAGCCCCAGGCCGCGCTGAGCAGGCCGACGAGCTGGAGGCCGCGCCCGCCCTCGTCGGTGTCGCGGGCGCGGCGGCGGCGCGGCTGGACCAGGCCCGCGTCCCACACCTCGCACACCAGGGTGCGGTCGAGGAGCAGCCGGAGCCGGATCTCGCCCTCGCCGTACCGCAGGGCGTTGGTGACGAGTTCGCTGACGAGGAGCTCGGCGGTGTCGACGAGCGCGTCGAGGCCCCACTCCCGCAGGCGCGCGCACGCCAGCTCGCGGGCGTGGCCCACCGAGCGCGGCTCGCGCGGCAGCGTCCAGTCGCCGACGTGCTCGGCGGGCAGCCCCTGGACGCGCGCCATGAGCAGCGCGATGTCGTCCTCGCCGTGGTGGGTGTCCAGGGCGCTGAGGACGTGGTCGCAGATGTCCTCCAGGGCCTGCTCGGGGTCGGTGAGGGCGCTGACGAACGCGTTCAGGCCCTCGTCGAGCGGGTGGTCGCGGGACTCGACGAGGCCGTCCGTGTAGAGGGCGAGCAGGGCGCCCTCGGGCAGGTCGACCTCGACCTCCTCGAAGGGTTCGCCGCCGACGCCGAGCGGCATGCCGGGCGGTACGTCGAGCATGAGCGCGCTCTCGCCGGGTTCGACGAGGACGGGCGGCAGATGACCCGCGTTGGCGATGGTGACGCGCCGGGTGACGGCGTCGTACACGGCGTACACGCAGGTGGCGAGGTACACCTCGGCGAGGTCGTCGGTGTCGCGGGCGCCCCGGGCCGTGGTGCGCCGGGGGCCCGAGGGGTTGCCGAGGCCGCGGGCGATCTCGTCGAGCGCGGCGAGCACCTCGGCGGGTTCCAGGTCGAGCAGGGCCAGGGTCCGCACGGCGGAGCGCAGTTCGCCCATGGTGACGGCGGCGCGCAGGCCGCGGCCCATGACGTCGCCGACGACGAGGGCGGTGCGGTGGCCGGGCAGTTCGATGACGTCGAACCAGTCGCCGCCGACCTCGGTGGCCGCGTTGCCCGGCAGATAGCGGCAGGCGATGTCGAGCCCGGCCGCCTCCGGGTCGCCGGGCGGCAGCAGGGAGCGCTGGAGGATCAGTGCGCGCTCGTGTTCGCGGCGGTAGAGGCGGGCGTTGTCGATGCAGACGGCGGCGCGCGCGGCGAGCTCACCGGCCAGCGCGCGATCGCGTTCGCCGAAGGGCTCGCTGCCCTTCGTACGGGAGAACTGGGCGAGGCCCACGACGGTGTCGTGGGCGACCATCGGGACGGCCAGCGTGGACTGGATGAGGCCGCCGGTCAGCCGGGTCGGCCCGCAGTCGTCACCGGCGGCGATGAGCCGCGCCCGGGCGGTGCGCAGCGCGTCGGCGCAGGACGAGGTGAACGGGAAGCGGTGCACGGAGCCGACGTCGATGGGGCCCGTGCCCTCGGGGAAGGGCGCGTCGGCCACGGCGCTGGCGAAGGCGACGCGGCGCAGTTCGGCGCTGCCGTCGGCGAGCCCCGGCGGCGTCTCGTCGCCGTCGAGGAGGCCTTGGTAGAGGTCGACGGAGGCCAGGTCGCAGAAGCCGGGGACGGCGACGTCGAGGAGTTCGCGGGCGGTGGTCTCCAGGTCGAGGGAGTTGCCGATGCGGGCGCCCGCCTCGTTCAGGAGGGCGAGGTTGCGGCGGGCGTGGGCGGCCTCGCGGGCGGCGACGTGGCGGCTGGTGACGTCGTTGCCGAGGCCCGCGATGCCGATGGGGCGGCCCGAACCGCTGTGCACGCGGTAGAGGTTGACCGACCAGTGGCGGCGCTCGCTGCTGCCGGGGGCGGGCCCGACGATCTGCATGTCGTTGACGGCCTCGCCGGTCTCCAGGACGCGGCGCAGGGCGGCCTGCATGCGGTCGGCCTCGTTGCGCGGCAGGTAGTCGTGGACGGTGCGGCCGCGGTGGTCCTCGGCGGTGCCGCCGAAGACGGCCGCGAAGCGGCGGTTGGCACGCTGCACCTTGAGGTCCGTGCCGAACAGGACGAACCCGAAGGGAGATTGGCCGAAGAGGGCCTGGGAGGCGGCGAGGTCGGACTCGATCTGCTGGAGCGCCCGGACGTCGACGACGAGGCACACGGCGGACCGCTCCCCGTCCGCGGTCCTGGCGGGCATGACATAGACCTCGGCGACGCCCTCGCGAACGGGGGCGGCGGACGCGGCAGATGCGGCGGACGCGGCCAGGGACGAGGTCGCGGTCGCTGCCGGGGACGCGGGCGCAGGCCCGACCGGCTCCGGGAGGCGGAAGGGGACCGATCCCGTCCACTCCCGGCCGTCCAGGATCTCGGCCATCTTCCGGTGGCCGCGCGGCCGCAGCTCCCGCGGGACGAACGCCTCGATCGGGTCCTTGCCGACGGCGTCCCGCGCGGGCACGCCGAACAGCCGCTCGGCCCGGCTGCTCCACTGGTCGACCAGGCCGTCCGGGCCGATCGAGAACGAGGCCACCTTGATGTAGTCGTAGAGGGAGCCCGGCGGGCTGTTCTGCCAGATGATGTCGCCCCGCGTGGGGGGCTGGTCCTCGACGCGCGGCCGCGTGCGGCCCGCGGCGTGGTGACGCGCGTCGACGGCGTCCGAGTCCCCGGCTACGCCATGCGCCGCACCGGCACCTACCGTCCCGGACGCGCCGCGCCCTACGCCACGGCCCTCGTCGGGCCGCGCGCCGCCGCCCGCGCCCTGCCCCGGCAGGTCGCCGCCGGTGCCCTTCGCGGGTACGTCTCCCGTGGCGCCCGGGGCCCGGTCCGCTCCGCCGTCAGCGCGCTCGGGTCCGGCCGCGCCCGCGGGGCCGCGGCCGTGACCGGCCGTCGCGCCGACGGGGCCGTGGTCCGCGCCGCCACCTGCGGTGGTACGCGCACCGTCGCCCGCGCTCGGCGCCGCGGTCCCGACCGGGCCCCCGGCCGCCGACGAGGCTGCCCGCCCCGCCCGCGCCGTCGGCCGCGTCGAACCCGTCGCCTTCGCTGGTATCTCGCTCACGCGAACCGTCCCCTCCAGCTCACCGCATCCGGCACCGGTCACCGGATGTGGCTGCCCGCAGTATCCAGCACTACGGGGCCGTGCCACACGCCGTTCACGATCACGGCACGCACTTACCGCTTTTTGGCCCGTGACCGCCTTGCGTCCGGCCCGTGCATTTGTACGTACCGACGCTCTCTGTCTTCTAACCGGGCAGCGCCAGCTCGAACCACACCGTCTTCCCCGCTGTTCCCCTGCGCCCCGGGCGGGTGCCCCAGCGGCTCGACGACCTGGCGACCAGCTGGATTCCCCGGCCGCCCTCGTCGTCGGGCGCGGCGACGCGCTCGCGCGGCGGGTCGGGCACGGGGTCGGAGACCTCGACGAGGAGCGTGCCCAGCGGGCCCTCGGGGCGGACGAGCCGGACGACGATGGGCCCCGACGCGTACCGCAGGGAATTGGTCACCAGTTCGCTGACGAGCAGGACGGCGACGTCGCCCAGAGGGGCGAGGTCCCAGTCGCCCAGCTGCTTGCGGACGACGGCGCGGGCCGTGCGGACGGCGCCCGGGTCCGCGGGAAAGTCCCACTCGGCGCAGTCGCCTTCGGTGTCGAGCACGCCGATCACTTCCCAGCCGAGCGACGGATCCATGTCCGGTTTCATGGGGTTAATGGGCACATACCCGATATCCCGGTGGGATTACCGTGTTCAAGGTGGCACTGTGGCACGAACGGCGTACGAGAAGCAGAACCTCACCTTGACGAACCTCGCGCGCCCCTTGCCGCCCCGCGCCGCACAGAGGCGCGCCGGGCCCCCTCCCGCCACGCCGGGCCCTCCCCCGGCCACGCCGGAGCCGCGGCCGCCCCGGCGGAGCTACCGTTCGCCTCGGCGGAGCTACCGTTCGCCCCGGCCCGCGAGGCCGAGCGCCCGGACGGCCGGCACGTCCGCCGCCAGCCACTCCACCGTCCACAGCTCGTCGGGCTCCAGCCAGCGCAGCGCGTCGTGGTCCTGGAGCGGCCGCGGCTCCCCCGCGAGCAGCCGGGCCCGCCACACCCGCATCACATAGCCGCGCCCGAGAGGGAACTCCCCCGGCACGCGATCGACGACCTCCGCCTCGACGCCCAGCTCCTCCTTGAGCTCGCGCACCAACGCGTCCTCGTCGCGCTCGCCGGGCTCCACCTTGCCGCCCGGAAGCTCCCAGCGCCCGGCCAGTTCCTCGGGCGCGCTGCGGCGCGCGGCCAGAAGGCGGCGCTCGCCGTCGTACAGTGCGGCGCCGACCACCATGATCCGCTCAGTCATGCGCCGGAGCCTACGCCCGCGGCGTCACCGCCCGCCGTTCTGGTTCAGCCGCTCGATCCAGTACAGCTGCTTGTGCCCGCGGTCGTCCAGGCTGTCGGCGATCTTCTGGGCCTCGGCCTTGGTCGCGTACCTTCCGACGCGGTAGCGGTTGCCGTTGTCGTCTTGCCGTATCACGAGCCAGGGAAGTATGACCGTCCCGTCGTTCATGCCGTCCCTCCGCTCCCCACCCCCGGCGCACCCCACGCCTCGATCAGTAAGGAAACCGCATTCCGCATATGCCCGAGCTTACGCCCGACCTTTACGCAGCGGATACGACTTTGCACAAAGAGATACGCAATCGGCCAGCGCGCAGGGGGCGCACCCTCATGGATGCGCCCCCTGTGTCGGCCACAACCGGCCGCGACGAGCCCTAACTCTCCCCCCTTTACGCCCCGTTGACCCAGGCGCCCCGTCACCGTGCGCCCCGCCCACCGGGGCGCACGACGTTCGCGGAAGAACGGGCCAGGCGGCACCCGGCCAAGGCGTGCGCATGACCAACAGGTAACGGGCCAGGGCGGGTCGGGCCGCGAGAAAGGCCAGATTCCGGCGTCGGCGGACGCCCGCCGGAGGACCGGGAGCGCGCCGGACGGGCCGTCAGCGGACGGGCAGGTGGTACGCGACGCGGTACCGGTCGGCGGGCACCACGATGTCGGCGGTCTCCACGGGGCGGCCCGAGGCGTAGTACGTGCGCTGGACGACGAGGACGACGTGGCCGGGCACCCCGCCGAGCGCGAGCAGTTCCTCGGCGAGGCCGGGGCGGGCGCCGACCTCCTCGGCCACGTTGTCGACGACCACGTCGATGGCGGCCATGCGGTCGACGACGCCGCAGCCACCGAGCGGGCCCTCCTCCGGGAGCATCACGGGGGTGCGGCCGGTGACGGCGAGCGGCTCCCAGGAGGTGGAGAGCATCATCGCCTCCCCCGCGTCCCGGAAGACGTACTTGGTGCACATGACGCGGTCGCCCACGCGGATGCCGAGCCGCTCGGCGACGGCGCCGGTCGCCTCGGCCTGCTCGCTGCGGGACTCCCAGGTGCCGCGGGTGCCGTCGGCGGCCTGCTCCTGACGGAAGGGCGAGGAGGTGCCGGGGCCGCGGAAGCCCGTGCGCGCGATGCGGCGCGGGACGGGGCGCTCGCGCACATAGGTGCCGGAGCCGGAGCGCCCCTCGACCAGACCCTCGGCCATGAGGACCTTGCGGGCCTCCAGGGCGACCGTGTCCGAGACGCCGTACTCCTCGCGGATCCTGGCCTGCGAGGGGAGCCGGGTGTGCGGAGGCAGCGAACCGTCGGCGATCTTCTTGCGGAGATCACCCGCGACGCGCAGATAGGCCGGCTGCTCACCGAAAGTCACTGGCCACTCCCATCAGGTTGACAGACAGCAACAGCGTGGCAACCGTGGGTTGTTGGCCGCAACCCTAGGCCAAGGAATCACCCGAAGTGATGATTTCCCGGTCCGCAGGGCTTTACGCAGTGCCTTTCCGGCGCTATATCCCTCAACTATCCGTGATTCCCGGTCAGTTGACGCTCATGCGTCCGGCCGGTGACACCGGCGGGGCGGGGCGGTCGGCCCGCGATCCCGTCCAGGAAGCGCCCGAGCGCGGCTCGCGCGACCTGGCTCGCCCACCCGCCCCAGTTGACGTCGAAGCAGTGGTCGGCCCAGGGCAGTTCGACGTAGGTCGCGGGCGCCCCGGCGACGGCGAGGCGTCGGGCCAGGTCACGCGCCTGCGCCACCGGCACGGCCCGGTCCGCGCCGCCGTGCAGGAGCAGCGTGGGCGGCACCCGGTGGTGGACGAGCCGCGCGGGCGAGCCGAGCCGGTAGCGCTCGGGCGCACCGGCCGCCGAACCGCCCATCAGACGCGGCATCAGCGGATCGGCGCGCAGCACGGTCCGTTCGATGAGGCGCCGCATGTCCGTGGGCCCGTACAGCGAGACCACTCCGGCCACGGGACGGTCACGCATCGCGCACGCCGACCGCGCGCGGCGCTCACTCTTCGTACCCGCCGCACGCCATGCGCCCGGTGTGTGCGAGGAGGGCGCCTGCGCGTAGGCGGCGGCGAGCGCCAGGTTGCCACCGGCGGAGCTGCCCGCGAGGACCAGGCGCTCGGGGTCCACGCCGTAGGTGCGCGCGTGCCGCCGCACCCAGCGCACCGCGCACCGTACGTCACGGATCTGGTCGAGCTGGGTGACGCGCGGCGCGAGGCGGTAGTCGATGTCGAAGACCGACCAGCCGCGCGCGTTGAACCAGCGGTTCCAGCGGGGCGACTGACTGCGGTGGCCCTTGTTCCAGCCGCCGCCGTGCACCCAGACCACGGCGGGCCGCCGCGCCGCGGGCCGTTCCGGCAGCGTCCACAGGTCGAGCCGGACGCGCTCGCCGCCGGGGCGCGCGTAGGTGATGCCGCGCCCCCGGGCGGGCGTCTTGGCGTAGTTGACGCCGCCGCTGACGTATGTGCCGAGGTCCAGGCTCGCGCCGTGGCGCTCGGCGGTGCGGTACGCCGCCGCGTACGGCATCACTCCGTACACCAGGGCGGCGAACGCGGTGAGGGCGGCGGCGCCCGCCCACCACGGGCACCGCCGCGCCGCGCACACGGCGGCCGCGAGCCCGAGCAGCGCGGGCGGCACGAGGACGAGGCTCCAGGAGGTGACCGCGACGGCGGCGGCCACGAGGGCGGGGACGCGGGGCAGTGGTGCGGCGACGAGCACGGCGAGCGCGGCGTCGAGCAGGCAGAGGACGGCCAGGAGCCCGCGGATGACCACGCCACAGAACTATCACAGAAGCAGACAAAAGGCCCTTAGGGTCACCTTCCCGACCACCCCGCGCGCCCCACCGACTCGCGCGCCCCACCGACCGCCGACGCATCGACCCGCCGCCCGCGCACGCCCCGCCCCACGCACGCCTCACCCCCGCGGGCGGCACCCGGGAAGGACCCGGGAACCGCACCACGGGGGCGAGGTCACTGACTCATGTCACCGCTGCGCCGGGGAAGGGCTCAGAACTGCAGGCCCCAGCTGTCCAGGGTGCCCTCGTCCTGGTCCGCGTTGTCGGTCACCCGGAGCTTCCAGGTGCCGTTGGCGGTCTCGGAGGAGGCGTCGACCGTGTACGCGGTGTTGATGTCGTCCGAACTGCCGCCCACGCCGAAGTCCTTGAGGACGTACGCCGTGGTGTCGGGGGCGACGAGCTCGACCTTCAGGTCACCGATGTACGTGTGCTTGATGGCGACCGGCACGCTCAGCGTCGACGGGGCGTTGCCCGCGACGCCGGAGACCGTGATCGGGGACTCCACGGAGGAGTTGTCGGTGATGGAGAAGTCCGCGCCGTTCTCGAACTTCGGTCCCGGCGGGTTGGTGCCGCCGCCGCCCACGTACAGCAGGCGGTTGGGCGAGCCGGTGCCGGGGCTGCCGACGACGTTCGGCGTTGCCGCGCTGACCAGGGCCTGGGAGACCTGGGCCGGGGTGGCCGTGGGGTTCTCGGCGACGTACAGGGCGGCGGCGCCCGCGACGTGCGGCGAGGCCATCGACGTGCCGGAGATGGTGTTGGTGGCCGTGTCGCTGGTGTTCCACGTCGACGTGATGTTGGAGCCGGGCGCGAACAGGTCCAGGACGGTGCCGAAGTTGGAGTAGCTGGCCTTGGCGTCGGTGTTGGTGGTGGCGCCGACGGTGATGGCCTCGGTGACGCGTGCGGGCGAGCGGGTGTTGGCGTTGGTGGTCTCGTTGCCCGCCGCGACGGCGTAGGTGATGCCCGCCGCGATGGAGTTGCGCACGGCCGTGTCGAGCGCGCTGTCGGCCGGGCCGCCGAGGCTCATGTTGGCGACGGCGGGCTTGGTGGCGTTGCGCGTCACCCAGTCGATGCCCGCGACGACCTGGGCGGTGGTGCCGGAGCCCTGGTTGTTGAGCACGCGGACACCGACGATCTTCGCCTTCTTGGCGACGCCGTGCGCGATGCCGCCGACGGTGCCGGCGACGTGCGTGCCGTGGCCGTGGCCGTCCTGCGCGACGTTGTCGTTGTCGACGGCGTCGTAGCCGTCGGCGGCGCGGCCGCCGAAGTCCTGGTGGCTCTTCCGGACGCCGGTGTCGATGATGTAGACGGTGGCGCCCTCACCGGCCTTGTCCGGATACGTGTACTTCTGGTCGAGGGGGAGGTTGCGCTGGTCGATGCGGTCCAAGCCCCACGACGGCGGGTTGGGCTGGGTCCCGGCGACCTTGTAGGTGCGGTTCTGCACGACGGAGGTGACGGCCGGGTCGGCGGCGAGCTTCTTCGCCTCGGCCTCCGAGGCCTGTACCTCGTAGCCGTTGAGCACCTTCTTGTACGTCCGCTCGATCTCCGCGCCGTGCTTCGTCGCCAGGGCACGGCCCTTGGCCGAATCCGCCTTCGCGGCGTCCTCGTCGAGCGTGACGATGTAGCTGTTCGCGACGGAGCCGGGGGCGCCCGCGTACTGGATCCTGCCTTCCGGGGCGCTCGGCTGCGCGGCCGCCGGGAGGGCGGACACGACACCCAGGGCGACCGCCGTGGCGGCGGCCAGGGCGAGCGGGCCTGCACCTGTCAGTCTTCGTCGACTGTGACGCGTCACTGCCATCTGAGGGGTCCTCCTCGATCGGTGGTGCGCCTGTGGGGGATGCGACAGGGGCATGACAATGCAGTGGCGGCATGTCTACGCCGAGTTGATCAGTGGTCAACTCTCTGTCGCCGTCGAAAGGTTGTCGGATCCCCAAGGGACGCACAAGGGTGGCGTTCGGACGTAACACGATTGCCATGTGCGGGTCATGGCCGGAATGTGGCGCCGGGCGGGCCCGCGAAGGCCCGCCCGCCCGTCGGCGCGCACCCCGCGGCCGACTACGTGATCGACGTGTCGCCGTGCAGCTCCAGGAACTTGCGGAGCAGCTCAGCCGCGCGCAGGACCTCGTCGCGGTCGAGGCCGTCGAGGAGCCGGTCGTAGTTCTCCAGGTGCTCGACCATCAGCGTGTCCGTGAGTTCCTTGCCGCGCTCGGTGAGCTGAATCCTGACGGTCCGCCGGTCGGCGGCGTCCCGGACGCGCCGGACCAGACCCTTGGCCTCCATGCGGTCGATGCGGTTGGTGATCGCACCCGAGGTCACCATGGCGGCCTTGAGGAAGGCGCCCGCGGTCAGGGCGTACGGCGGCCCGGAGCGGCGCAGCGTGGTGAGGACGTCGAACTCGCCGGTCTCCACCCCGTGCCGGGCGTGGAACGCCTTCGCCTCCCGGTCGAGCACCCGGTGCGCGCGCTGCACCCTGGCGATCAGCTGCACCGGCCACAGGGCGTCGGTCAGCTCGGGCCGCTCCTTCTCCCACTGCCCGACGATGGCGTCCACGGCGTCGCTCATGCGGACCCACTCTCCTTCGCTTCTGCTCTCTCAACGGACGACTTCTCAATGTTAAGACACTTGACGCTGAACGAACCCGCGTGCTTTTATCTCAACGTTGAAACTCTCACTGCTCAGAAGACGAGCGCGAAGAGAACGAACGCGAAGAGAATCAAGGAGCACCCGATGACCGCCGCCGCCGAGCCCGCGCTCGCCCCCCACGCCCAGCCCGCTCTCGCCCTCGCCCCCCACGCCCAGGACCTGCTCTTCCGCGAGGCCCGCACCGCCAACACCTTCACCGACGAGCCCGTCACCGACGAGCAGATCCAGGCCGTCTACGACCTGATCAAGTACGGCCCGACGGCTTTCAACCAGTCGCCGCTGCGCGTGGTGCTCGTCCGCACCCCGCGGGGGCGCGAGCGGCTCCTGAAGCACATGGACGAGGGCAACCGCGCCAAGACCGCCACCGCCCCGCTGGTCGCGATCCTCGCCACGGACCACGAGTTCCACGAGGAGATGCCGCGCCTGGTGCCGCACGCGCCCGACGCCGGCCGCACGTACTTCTCCGAGCGCGCGGTGCGCGAGCAGTCCGCCCTGCTCAACGGGACCCTCCAGGCCGCGTACTTCATCGTCGGCGTACGCGCCGCGGGGCTCGCCGCCGGGCCGATGACCGGGTACGACGCGGCGGGCCTGCGCGCGGAGTTCCTGGACGACGACCACGAGCCGCTGATGGTCGTCAACATCGGCAGGCCCGGCCCGGACGCCTGGTTCCCGCGCTCGCCCCGCCTGCCGTACGACGACGTGGTCACGACGGTCTGACCCGGCCGCGCCACGAGGGCCCGACCCGGGGTCGGCGTGCCGGTCCGGCCTGGCTTCGACGCCATGGCCCGACCCGACGGCCCGCCCCGGCCTCGCCACCACGGCCCTGCCCGGCCTCGTCACCACGGCCCGACCCGGCCTCGCCACCACGTCCAACCCGACGGCCCCGCACCACGTCGTCACCACGGCCCGCCACCCGGCCGCCGCACACCATTCGCTTCAGGGGGTTCCCATGTCCACCGTCACCGTCCTCGGCAAGGCCGTCCCGCGCCCCGCCGCCAAGGGCACCGCACCGGTCCGCGCCGGTCAGGTCCCCATCGGCTGGCTGGCGCTGCTCGCCGCGCCGGTCGCCGCCGGGGCCAACGCGCCGGTGCTGATCCTGCCGGACATGGCACGCTCCCTCGGCGTGGCCACCGCCACGGCGACCTGGCTGGTCACCGCCTTCGCCTGGGCCATGGCGGCGGGCACCCCGCTGCTCGCCGGACTCCTGCGCCGCCGCGGCCTCGCCACGGTGCTGCGGCTGAGCACGGCCCTCGTCCTCGGCGGCACCGCGCTCGTCGCCGCCGCGCCCTGGCTGCCCGTGGCCCTGGCGGGCCGCGCCGCGCAGTCCCTGGGCGGCGCGGGCCTGGTCGCCATCGCGATGAACCTCGCGGGCAACGCCCGCCGCATGGGCGTGATCAGCTCCGGCTTCGGCATCCTCGGCGCGGCGGGCCCGCTGCTCGGCGCGACGCTCACCGACGCCGTGTCGTGGCGGCTCGCGCTCGCGGTCTCGGCGGTCGCGCTCGTGGCCGTACCGGTGGTCGCCCGCTACGCCGGCCAGACGCCGCCCGCCCAGGGCCGCTTCGACGCCCGCGGCGCCACGCTCCTCATCGCGCTCGCCACGGCCCTGATCCTGCTGCCCACCGCCCCGCTGCCCGCGCTCGCGGGCGCCCTGGCCGCCGCGGTGCTCCTCGGCGCGCACGTCCGCCGCCGCCCCGAGGGCTTCGTCCCGGCCCGCCTCCTGCGCTCCCCGCTCTTCGTGACCTCCGCCGTGCTCGGCGCGGCCCTGTCCACCTCGTACTTCACGCTCCTGTTCACCGTGCCGCGGCTGCTCCAGGACCGCGCGGGCTGGACCACCGGCACGATCGGCACCGGCCAGCTGGTCACCCTGCTCATCGCGTCGGCCGCGTCCTGGCTGCTCGCCGCGGGCTCGGCCCGCATGGGGCGCGCGGCCGTGCGCACGGTCCTGATCGCCGTGGGCGTGACGGCGGCCGTCACCGCGGCCTTCGCGACCTCGGGCGCCCTGCTCCTGCTGGCCGCGGGCGCGGCGGCCTTCACCGCGACGGGCGCCAACGCGACGCTCTCCGTGCAGGCCGCCTCGGCCGCCACGGACGCCCAGCGCCCCACCGCGATCGGCCTGTTCGCCCTCAGCTACCAGCTCGGCGGCGCCTTCGGCCCCGGCCTCGCCACCCTGCTCGTCCTCGGCTAGCCCCCCGCGCACGCACCGCGGCCCCCGCCCCCGTCCGGGCGGGGGCCGCGCCCCTGTTCACACCGCGGGCCGCCGACGCCCCCACCCCGTCGCGGCCTCGAAGGCGGCCCCCACCTCCAGGACGGCCCGCTCGGCCCGGGGCGGCCCCACGATCTGGACCCCGACCGGAAGCCCGGCCTCCGTGAACCCGGCGGGCACGGCGAGGGCGGGCCCGCCGAGCAGCGACACGTACGACGCCGACCGCATCCAGTCGATGTACGTCTCCTGCGCCCGGCCGTCCACGACCCGCGGGTACTCCCACTCCACCGGGAACGGCGCGACCTGGCTCACCGGCGCGAGCAGCACGTCGTACCGCTCGAAGAACCCGGCGGCCGCGCGCAGGATGCGGGTGTGCCCGGCCGTGGCCGCCGCGAGGTCGGCGCCGGTCAGCTTCCGGCCCTCCTCGATGTTCCACACCACGCTGGCCTTGAGCAGCGCGCGGTGCTCGTCGAGGAGCGGGCCCAGCCCCAGCAGGAAGGCCTGCGCGCGCAGCGTACGGAAGACGGCGTCGGCCCCGTCCAGGTCCGGGCAGTCCTCCTCGACCCGCCACCCGAGCGCCTCGAACACCGCACCCTGCCGGTCCAGTACGTCCCGTACGTCGGGGTCGACCGGCACCCGTCCGCCCAGGTCCGGCGCCCACGCGACCCGCAGCCCCCGGGTGTCGCGCTCCAGCGGCGCCCGGAACGAGGCGGCGGGCGGGGTGTCGAGCGACAGCGGACAGCGCGGATCCGGCCCGGCGATGACGGACAGCAGCAGCGCCACGTCGGCGACCGTACGCCCCATGGGCCCCGGCACGGTCAGGCTGTCCCACGCGTTCGCCGCCGGGTACGACGGCACCCGGCCCGGCGTCGGCCGCAGCCCCACGACGTTGCAGAAGGAGGCCGGATTGCGCAGCGAGCCGCCCATGTCGCTGCCGTCCGCGAGCGGCTGGAGGCCCGCCGCGAGCGCGGCCGCCGCTCCCCCGCTGCTGCCGCCCGCGGAGCGCCCGAGGTCGTAGGGGTTGCGCGTCGCGCCGAACACGGCGTTGAAGGTGTGCGACCCGGCCCCGAGCTCCGGCACGTTGGTCTTGCCGAAGCCCACGGCTCCCGCCGCCCGCATCCGCGCCACGATCAGCTCGTCCTCGTCCGGCACCCACTCGGCGAACACCCTCGACCCCAGCGTGGTCCGCGTCCCCCGCGTCAGATGCGTGTCCTTGAACGCCACCGGCAGCCCGTGCAACGGCCCCACGTCCCCGCCCCCGGCCAGCCGCTCATCCGCCAGCCCGGCCGCCGCGAGCGCCCCCTCACCATCCACCGAGACAACGGCGTTCACCCCCGCATTGACCCGCCCCACCCGCCCCAGCTGCGCCCCCACCACCTCCCGAGCGGACACCTCCCCCACCCGCACCATCCGCGCAAGCTCCACGGCATCGACAAAACAGAGATCGTCGTCGTCCATACCGGACCACGGTGGAGGCGAGGGAACGGCGCGTCAACAGTGCGGCCGACGGACCGCCAGCGCCCCCCGAACCGACGTTCCCACCGCCTGGTCGGCCGCCCCTCGGTACGGTGGGGGCATGACCGCCTTGCCCGACTGGATGCGCCCTCCACGCGCGGAGGGCTGGTTCGCGGAGGACCTGGACCACCTCCCGGAGGCCCCGCGTCACACCGAGCTGATCGATGGAGCCCTCGTCTTCATGATGTCGCCACAGAGGTGGTGGCACGGCCACCTCATCACCTTGCTCGCCGTTGCGCTCATGGAGCAAGCACCCGCCGACATCAGCATCGGCCGTGAAATGACCATCAAGCTCGACGCCCGCAACCGCCCCGAACCCGATCTCCTGGTGACCACGGCCGACTTCGAAGGCGACCGCACCTGGTTCGCGCCGGAAGAGGTCCGTCTCGTCGTCGAGGTCGTCTCCCCCGAATCCGCCCACCGCGACCGCACCGTCAAGCTCCGCAAGTACGCCGAGGCAGGCATCCCGCACTACTGGCGCGTCGAGGACGAGGACGGCGCGCCCGTCATCCACGTCTACGAACTGGACGAGCCGACCCGTGCCTACGCGCCCGCCGGCATCTTCCGCCACTCCCTCGAACGGGAGCTCCCGTTCGAGATCAGCCTCGACCTCGACAAGCTCACCCCGCCGCGAAAGAGCTGACACTGCACCGCGCGACGCGAAGGGGCCGGGTTCACCAGAACCCGGCCCCTTCGCGTGCACGCGTCAGACGTTGAAGCGGAACTCCACCACGTCCCCGTCCTGCATCACGTACTCCTTGCCCTCCATGCGGGCCTTGCCCGCCGCGCGGGCGTCGGCCACCGAGCCCGTTTCGACCAGGTCGGCGAAGGAGATGACCTCGGCCTTGATGAAGCCCTTCTGGAAGTCGGTGTGGATGACACCGGCGGCCTCGGGGGCCGTGGCGCCCTTCTTGATGGTCCAGGCGCGGGACTCCTTGGGGCCTGCCGTCAGGTAGGTCTGGAGGCCGAGGGTGTCGAAGCCGACGCGGGCGAGGGTGGCGAGGCCGGGCTCCTCGGCGCCGACGGACTGGAGGAGCTCCAGGGCGTCGTCCTCGTCCAGCTCGGCGAGGTCGGCCTCCAGCTTGGCGTTGAGGAAGATGGCCTCGGCGGGGGCGACCAGGGCGCGCTGCTCGGCCTTGAAGGCGTCGTCGGTCAGCTCGTCCTCGTCCACGTTGAAGACGTAGAGGAAGGGCTTGGTGGTGAGGAGGTGCAGGTCGTGGAGCAGTTCCTCGTTGCCCGAGCCCTGGACGATGCCCGCGGAGAAGAGCGTGTCGCCCTTCTCCAGGATCTCCTTGGCCTCCTCGACGGCCTTGACCTTCGGCGCGATGTCCTTCTTGATGCGCGACTCCTTCTGGAGGCGCGGCAGGACCTTCTCGATCGTCTGGAGGTCGGCGAGGATCAGCTCGGTGTTGATCGTCTCGATGTCGTCCTTGGGCGAGACCTTGCCGTCGACGTGGACGACGTTCTCGTCCGCGAAGGCGCGGATGACCTGGCAGATCGCGTCGGACTCGCGGATGTTCGCCAGGAACTTGTTGCCCAGGCCCTCGCCCTCGCTGGCGCCGCGCACGATGCCGGCGATGTCCACGAAGTCGACGGTCGCCGGGAGGATCTTCTGGGAGCCGAAGATCTCGGCGAGCTTGTCCAGGCGGGTGTCGGGGACGCCGACCACGCCCACGTTCGGCTCGATCGTCGCGAACGGGTAGTTGGCCGCAAGGACGTCGTTCTTGGTCAGGGCGTTGAACAGGGTCGACTTGCCGACGTTGGGCAGACCGACGATTCCGATCGTGAGCGACACGTTGCGACTTCCCGTACGTGAGGAGTGGGGTCTTGGCTGGGGCTGTGCGAGGGCCCCGTGGGCGGACCCGGCGGCTGCTGCGCTCGCCGCCCCCGTCGTCCCCGTCGTCCGGGGTCCCCGGGGCCCGCGGTGGTCCCTCACCGGCCCCGCACTGCCTGGGGCACGATCCACCAGTCTACGGTGTGCCGGGCCCCGTGCCCCGCCCGCGTACCGCCTCCGCGTCGAACGCCGGACCAAGCTCGGCCAAAACGCGTGTCCCAGTCCCGGTTCCGCCCCCGGCCCGACCTAGGTTGGTGCGGTGGAGCAACACAGGACCCGTCCCCCGCGCGCCAGGCCGCGCCCCGCCGCGCCCCTGCCCGGGCAGGGCAGCCCCACGGAGTCGGCGACGGTCTACCGGGCCGCCTCCCGGCCGCCCGGCGCCTCGTCCCCGCTCGCCCGGATCCTGCGCAGGAACCCGGTGTACCGGGCCCTGAGTCGGGTGCCGCTGTACCGCAAGCTGCGCCGCATGCCGAACCCGCGCCTCACCGGGCTGGGCAGCGGCCTGTTCGCGGCCGTCGTCATGCTGCTGCTCGCGTGCCTGCTGCGGCTGCTCTTCGGCAGCTCGGTGGTCGCCTACGGAGTGCTGTTCCTGCCGGTCAGCGCGCTCACCGCGCTGTGGGTGCGGCCCGCCGACCTGGTCACCGCGCCCGTCGCCGTGCCGATCGCCTTCGCGGCCGGGGTGCTGCCCATCGCCGAGGGCACCGGCGGCTTCGGCGGCCACTTCATGGGCCTGCTCACCTTGCTGGCCCTGCACGCGGGCTGGCTGTACGGCGGCACGCTGGTCGCCGGGGTGATCGTGACCGTACGCAAGCTGCGCCTGATGGGGCGCAGGCGCGCGCAGCGCAAGGAGCAGCGCCCGCCGCAGAGCAGGCGCCCGCCGCGGCCGGGCGACCACACCCCGCCGGGGCGCCGCGTACCGGCGTCCTAGCGCGGCCCGGCCCTAGCCCCCGGCGGTCGCCCTCGCGGCCATGGCCGCCCCCACGATCCCGGCGTTGTTCTGCAGCTTCGCCGGGATCAGCTCGGCCCGGACGCCCTCGATCAGGGGCAGGAACTTGTGGGCCTTGCGGCTGACGCCGCCGCCGATGACGAACGCCTCGGGCGAGAACAGCATCTCCACGTGCGCCAGGTACTTCTGCACGCGGCGCGCCCAGTGCTCCCAGGTCAGGTCCTCGTCCTCGCGGGCCTTGGAGGAGGCGCGCTTCTCCGCGTCGTGGCCGTGCAGCTCCAGATGGCCGAGCTCCGTGTTCGGCACGAGGCGGCCGCCGGTGAAGACGGCGCTGCCGATGCCCGTGCCGAGGGTGAGCACGATGACCGTGCCGGTGCGGCCGCGGCCCGCGCCGAAGTGCATCTCGGCGACGCCCGCCGCGTCCGCGTCGTTCAGCACGGTGACCGGGACGCCGCCGAGACGGTCGGCGATCAGGCCGCGGATGTCCGTGCCGATCCAGCTCTTGTCGACGTTCGCCGCCGTGCGGGCCGTGCCGTCGGTGATGACACCGGGGAAGGTGGCGCCGACCGGTCCCGACCAGCCGAAGTGCTCGACGACCTCGCACACGCGCGCCACCACGCCCTCGGGCGTGGCCGGGTGCGGCGTCAGGACCTTGTGCCGCTCCTGCGCCAGGTCTCCGCGGTCCAGGTCCACGGGAGCGCCCTTGATCCCGGATCCGCCGATGTCCACACCGAAGATCTGCATGGCCCCACGGTACGACGCCGGACCGGCACTGACGCGGTGGTCACTTCTTCCCGGACAGCTCCGCGGCCTCGGTGCGCAGGTCCCGGCGGAGCTCCTTGGGCAGCGAGAACGTGATCGACTCGTCGGCCGTCTTCACCGTCTCCACGTCCGCGTACCCGCGCTCGGCCAGCCACTCGATGACGCCGTCCACCAGGACGTCCGGGACGGACGCGCCCGAGGTGAGGCCGACCGTGGTCACGCCCTCCAGCCAGGCCTCGTCGATCTCGCCCGCGTTGTCCACCAGGTGCGAGGCGGGCACGCCCGCCTCCAGGGCGACCTCGACCATGCGGATGGAGTTCGAGGAGTTCTTGGAGCCGACGACGATGACGAGCTCCGCGTCCTCGGCGAGCTTCTTGACCGCGGTCTGGCGGTTCTGCGTGGCGTAGCAGATGTCGTCGCTGGGCGGCGAGAGCAGGTTCGGGAACTTGTTCTTCAGGGCGCCGACCGTCTCCATCGTCTCGTCGACGGAGAGCGTGGTCTGGGAGAGCCAGACGACCCGGTCCGGGTCGCGGACCTCGACGTTCGCGACGTCGTCGGGGCCGTCGACCAGCGTGATGTGGTCGGGGGCCTCGCCCGACGTGCCGATGACTTCCTCGTGGCCCTCGTGGCCGATCAGGAGGATGTCGAAGTCCTCCTTGGCGAACCGGACCGCTTCCTTGTGGACCTTGGTGACCAGCGGGCAGGTCGCGTCGATCGTGGCGAGCTTCCGCTCGGCGGCCTCCTCGTGCACGGTCGGCGCGACGCCGTGCGCGGAGAACATCACGATGGACCCCTCGGGCACCTCGTCCACCTGGTCGACGAAGATCGCGCCCTTCTTCTCCAGGGTCTGCACGACGTACTTGTTGTGGACGATCTCGTGGCGGACGTAGATCGGGGCCCCGTACTGCTCCAGGGCCTTCTCGACGGCGATCACGGCACGGTCCACGCCCGCGCAGTAGCCACGGGGAGCGGCGAGCAGGACACGGCGGGAGCCAGGCGTTGCAGTCATAGGCCCATCGTAAGGCCGCGTACGAGAGGTCAAAGATCGCCTGTGTGGGGAGACTGGGAGCCAAGTGTGCGATCAGCGTCAGGCACCCGGAGGCACGATGTCCGCCCACAGCACGAATGCGCACCCGCCGTCCGACGGCGACCGCGGGTCCGCCACGAACGGGACCGCGGCCGGGACCGAGGGCGAGGGCCTGCGGCGCAGCCTCGGCTTCCGCGACCTCGTCGTCTACGGACTCCTCTTCATCGCCCCCATGGCCCCCGTCGGCGTCTTCGGGACCCTGGACGCCAAGTCGCACGGCGCGGTGGCGCTGGTGTACGTCGTGGCGACGGTGGCCATGGCGTTCACCGCTTTCAGCTACGCCCAGATGGTGCGGGTGGTGCCCCAGGCGGGCTCGGTCTTCGCGTACGCGCGCGTGGGCCTCGGCAACGGCGCGGGATTCATCGCGGGCTGGATGGCGATGCTGGACTATCTGCTGATCCCCGCGGTCGCGTACCTCTTCTCCGGGATCGCCATGCACGAGCTGGTGCCGGAGGTGTCCCGGTGGGTGTGGACGGCGATCGCGGTGGCCGTGACGACCGCCCTGAACCTGTGGGGCGTGCGGCCCGCCGCACGGGTCGGCTTCGCGGTCCTCGCCATGGAGATCGTGGTCCTGGTGGTGTTCGTGGTGTCCGCGATCGTGGTCCTCGCGCGCGACGGCGCGGAGCGGGGCTGGCTCTCGCCCCTTTCGGGCGACGGTACGCAAGGCGCGTTCGCCCTCTCCGCGGTGGTGGGCGCGGTGTCCGTGGCGGTCCTGTCCTACCTGGGCTTCGACGCGATCGCCTCGTTCGCGGAGGAGGTCACCGGGGGCTCGGCGAAGGTGGCGCGGGCGGTCCTGTTCTGCCTGGCCCTGACGGGTGTCCTGTTCGTGGCGCAGACGTATCTGGTGGCCCTGATGACCCCGGTGTCCTCCGCCGACCTGGCCGCGCACCCCGGTGACCAGGGTTCCGCCTTCTACTCGGCCGTGGAGGCCTCCGTCGGCTCCTGGCTGCACGACCTGGTGGCGGTGAGCAAGGCCATCGGCGCGGCCTTCGCGGCGCTCGCCGGGCAGGCCGCGGCGGGCCGGCTGCTCTTCGCGATGAGCCGGGGGCGGCGCCTGCCCCGGCTCCTGTCCCGTACGGAGTCCGGTACTCCGCGGGTGGCCCTGCTGTGCGCGGCGGCCGTGACGCTGGTCGCGGCCGTGTGGGCCGCGCGCCGCGACGACGGCATGAACCACCTGGTCTCGGTCGTCGACATCGGCGCTCTGACGGCCTTCGCCCTGCTGCACGCGAGCGTGGTGGGGTGGTTCGCGGTGCGACGCCGGGGCGGCCCGGTGAGCTGGTGGCGGCACGTCCTCGTGCCGGTCGTGGGCGCGGCGATCGTCATCGCGGTCATCAAGGAGGCGTCGGGCTCCGCGCAGGTGGTGGGCGCGATCTGGTTGGCGGCGGGGTTGGTGGTGCTGGCGGTACAGGGCGTGCGGAGGGGGGCGCCGGAAGGGGGGTAGGGCCGCGGAGCGGCGGGGACGCGGCCGAGGAGCCACGGGCGGGCGAGTACGCCGCGGAGCGGCGGGGAGGGGGCCCGGGCAGGCGAAGCCGGGGAGCCACGGGCGGGTGGGCGAGCACGCCGCGGAGCGGCGGGGATACGGCCCGCGCCGGCGAAGCCGGGGAGCCACGGGCGGGCGGGTGGGTGGAAACCCGCCGCGGAGCGGCGGAGAAGCCCCGGCCGCCGCGGAGCGGCGGCACTGTCGGCCCGGACGGCTAGTCTCACGGCATGGCTCTGAACACGTCCGCCGACACCCCCCTCCCCGTGGGCGAGGTCTCGCGCCTCATCGGCGGCTGGATCGACCGGCTCGGCGCCGTGTGGGTCGAGGGGCAGATCACTCAGCTGTCCCGGCGCCCCGGCGCGGGCGTGGTGTTCCTGACGCTGCGCGACCCGTCGCACGACATCTCGGTGAGCGTCACGTGCTACCGCCAGGTGTTCGACGCGGTCGCGGACGTCGTCTCGGAGGGCGCCCGCGTCGTCGTCCACGCCAAGCCGGAGTGGTACGCGCCGCGCGGCCAGCTGTCCCTGCGCGCGGCGGAGATAAGGCCGGTCGGGGTCGGCGAGCTGCTCGCCCGGCTCGAGCAGCTGAAGAAGACGCTCGCCGGTGAGGGCCTGTTCGCCGCCGACCGCAAGCGGCCGCTGCCGTTCCTGCCGCAGCTGATCGGCCTGGTCTGCGGCCGCGCGTCGGCCGCCGAGCGCGACGTCCTGGAGAACGCCAGGCACCGCTGGCCCGCCGTCCGCTTCGAGGTGCGCAACGTGGCGGTGCAGGGCGTGCACGCGGTGCCGCAGGTGGTGCAGGCCGTCAAGGAGCTGGACGAGCTCGCCGAGGTCGACGTGATCATCGTGGCGCGCGGCGGCGGCAGCGTGGAGGACCTCCTGCCGTTCTCGGACGAGCAGCTGGTGCGGACGGTCGCCGCGTGCCGTACGCCGGTCGTGTCGGCGATCGGCCACGAGCCGGACAACCCCCTCCTCGACCACGTGGCGGACCTGCGCGCCTCGACGCCGACCGACGCCGCGAAGAAGGTCGTACCGGACGTCGGCGAGGAGCTGGAGCGGGTCGCGTTCCTGCGGGAGCGGGCCCGGCGCAGCGTGGTGGCGTTCCTGGAGCGCGAGGAGCGGGGCCTCGCGCACGCCCTCGCCCGGCCGTGCATGGAGCGGCCGCACCGCATGGTCGAGGAACGCGAGGAGCAGGTCACGGCGTATGTGGACCGGGCCCGGCGCACGCTCGGGCACCTCCTGGACCGCGCGGACTCGGAGCTGGCCCACACGCACGCACGCGTGGTGGCGCTCTCCCCCAAGGCCACGCTCCAGCGGGGGTACGCGGTGCTGCAGAAGCAGGACGGCGCCGTCGTCCGGGCGGCGGACGAGGTGACGGACGGCGAAGCGCTGCGCGCGCGGGTCGCCGAAGGCGATTTCCCCGTACGGGTCGACATCTAGGGTGGGCGCATGACCAGCAAGACGGACGAAGCCGCCGGGACGGCGGGCGCGCTCGGCTACGAGCAGGCGCGGGACGAGCTCATCGAGGTGGTGCGCCGCCTGGAGGCCGGGGGCACCTCCCTGGAGGAGTCCCTGGCCCTGTGGGAGCGGGGCGAGGAGCTGGCGGCGGTGTGCCGGCGCTGGCTGGAGGGCGCCCGGGCCCGGCTGGACGCCGCGCTGGCCGAAGAGGACTGAGGCCCGGCCCCGGGGAGCCGCCCCGGCCCGTCCGGAGTGTTGCGTAGCTCACCCTGCCCCCACTTTAGTTGAAGATTGAACCTCACCGGAGTAAGGTCATCCTCACGTCCCCGCCCCTGACGTACGGCCCCCCGTACGACGACGCATTGAGATTGAGAAGGCTGACTCAGATGTCCCTCGTTCTTGACCCCGCCGCCCAGGACCTGCTCTTCCGCGAGGCCCGCACCGCCAACACCTTCACCGACGAGCCCGTCACCGACGAGCAGATCCAGGCCATCTACGACCTGGTCAAGTACGGCCCGACCGCGTTCAACCAGTCGCCGCTGCGCGTGACCCTGGTGCGTACGCCGGAGGCCCGTGAGCGGCTCGTGCAGCACATGGCCGAGGGCAACCGCCCCAAGACCCTGACGGCCCCGCTCGTGGCGATCCTGTCGGCGGACAACGAGTTCCACGAGGAGCTGCCGCACCTCTTCCCGCACTTCCCGCAGGCCAAGGACGCCTTCTTCGCCGAGCGCCCGGTCCGCGAGCAGGCCGCGGGCCTGAACGCCGCGCTGCAGGCCGCGTACTTCATCGTCGGCATCCGCGCCGCGGGCCTCGCCGCGGGCCCGATGACCGGGCTGGACTTCGCGGGCGTGCAGAAGGAGTTCCTGGACGAGGACCACACCCCGCTGATGGTCATCAACATCGGCAAGCCGGGCGAGGACGCCTGGTTCCCGCGCTCCCCGCGCCTTGAGTTCGACCAGGTCATCACGACCGTCTGAGCGACGCCCGCGCGCACGGCACCCCCGTACCGCACGTCAGAGGCCCCCGGCACTGTGCCGGGGGCCTCTGGCGTTACGGGATCGCGTTACGAGATCGCACTACGGGGTCGCACTGCGAGATCGCGCCACGGGACCGTAGAACGGGATCACGGGACGGACTCGCGGTGCGGCGAGCGCGCGAGGGGGGTCAGCCCGCCTTCACCGGCTCCACCGGCGTCCGCTTCATCTCCAGCGACTCCACCATCGTCGACAGCTGGTCGAACGGGGCCGTGCCGAGCACCACGGTCGTGGCGCCCTTGTCCTCAAGGACGAGCGCCTTGTAGTGCGCGCCCTTGTAGCGCTGCCACGTCTTGCCCGCGATCTTCTCCGTCGCGTCCGTCTTCCGGGCCTTCTGCGTGGCCTCGTCGATGAACTCGGACGGCTTGCCGGTGGACTGCTTGATGGCCACGTACTCGCCGGCCGGGTCGAGGAAGCCCAGGTGCCAGTTGTCGTGGGCCGCGCCGTTGTACCGGACGGAGGTGGGCTTCCAGGACTCGGGCAGGCCCTTGGGGGCCGCCACCGGGTACGGCGCCGCCCGCCGGGCCGTCAGGAGTTCGACGCGGTAGTCGACCCGCTCGACCGGATCCTTGGACTCGTCGTGCGGGATGAACACGTAGATCGCCGCCACAACGAGGCCGATGACGGCCAACGAGAGCAGCATGTTGCGCACGGTCTGCTTGCCAGTTCTGCCTGCCACGCCCCCCATCGTCGCAGGTCCCCTGCGGGCCTCTCGCACGCCCCCTCCCTTGCCGCCGGTCCGCTCATGCGTGGGGCCCCCTGCTCACTTTGTCGACCTGCGGATAGAGTCGAGGCATCACCCTCATCCGGCCGTCGTCGTATCAGAAAGGTGCGCCTCGATGACCGAGCATCACCATTTGCCCTCCGAATTGGAGGTCTCTCCGGAGGCCCCCGACCGCAACCTCGCCCTGGAGCTGGTCCGGGTCACCGAGGCCGCCGCCATGGCCGCGGGCCGCTGGGTCGGCCGCGGCGACAAGAACGGCGCGGACGGCGCGGCCGTGCGGGCCATGCGGACCCTCGTCCACACCGTCTCGATGAACGGCGTCGTCGTCATCGGCGAGGGCGAGAAGGACGAGGCGCCGATGCTCTTCAACGGCGAGCGCATCGGCGACGGCACCGGCGCCGAGGTCGACATCGCCGTCGACCCGATCGACGGCACCACGCTCACCGCCAAGGGCATGCCGAACGCGATCGCCGTGCTGGCCGCCGCCGACCGCGGCACCATGTTCGACCCGTCCGCCGTCTTCTACATGGACAAGCTGGTCACGGGCCCCGAGGCCGCCGACTACGTGGACATCAACGCCCCGGTGTCGGTGAACATCCGCCGCGTCGCCAAGGCCAAGAAGTCCTCCCCCGAGGACGTCACGGTCGTCATCCTGGACCGGCCCCGGCACGAGGGCATCGTCAAGGAGATCCGGGAGACCGGCGCGCGCATCAAGTTCATCTCGGACGGCGACGTGGCCGGTTCGGTCATGGCCGTGCGCGAGGGCACCGGCGTCGACCTGCTCATGGGCGTCGGCGGCACCCCGGAGGGCATCATCAGCGCCTGCGCCATCAAGTGCCTGGGCGGTGTCATCCAGGGCAAGCTGTGGCCCAAGGACGACGAGGAGAAGCAGCGCGCGCTCGACGCGGGCCACGACCTGGACCGCACGCTCACCACGAACGACCTGGTCAGCGGCGAGAACGTGTTCTTCGTCGCGACCGGCATCACCGACGGCGAGCTGCTCCGCGGCGTGCGCTACGGCGCCGAGATGGCCTCGACCCAGTCCCTGGTCATGCGCTCCAAGTCCGGCACGATCCGGAAGATCGACTCCGATCACCGCCTGGCGAAGCTGCGCGCCTACAGCGCGATCGACTTCGAGCGGGCGAAGTAACGGCACCGGGCGCGCGGCGGACCGCGCGCAGACGACGGGGGCGCTCCGTGCGGGGAGCGCCCCCGTTGTCGTACGCGCCCGTTGCCGTACGCGCCCGTTGCCGTACGTGGCGCCCCGGGTCCCGGCCGTGGCCGGGGGTGCGGGTGCTAGCCCGCGGCCGCGACCGGTCCTGTGGCCGCGCGGGCCGCCTTCTTGAGCTCCAGGTCGCGCCGGCGGCGCCGGGCGAGGACCACGCGGCGCTCGGCGGCGGTCAGGCCGCCCCACACGCCGTACGGCTCCGGTTGCAGCAGGGCGTGCTCGCGGCACTCCACCATCACCGGACAGCGCGCGCAGACCCGCTTCGCGGCCTCCTCGCGGGAGAGGCGCGCGGCGGTGGGCTCCTTGGACGGGGCGAAGAAGAGACCGGCCTCGTCGCGGCGGCAGACGGCGTCGGAGTGCCATGGGTTGTCCTGGTCCCGCTCCCGCACTGGCACCTTTCCCCACGCACTCGGCTGCGCTCGTGCAGGGGAGGCCCCATCGGTCGGGGCGGCGACCTGCAGGGACTGATGCGTCGGTTGCAGCACGGTCTACTCCTGACGACGGCTTCGCGAGCGAGAGACGATGCCCGAAGCTCTACCCGCTGTGTGCGGGCCTATGCACTGTGTCCCGGTGCACGGAAGTTCCGGTTCCTGATACCGGGTTCGGCTGGCCGAAACGTGTCGTCGCCGTGGCGCCGCCGGACGCGCGGGGCGCGCGGCGGCGCGCTCAGCCCTGCAGCCGCTTGCGCAGCAAGCCGCGCAGGTCGCGGATGAGCTTGCCGTGCCGGGGCCGGGCCGTGAGGTCGCCGAAGACCGCGAGGCCCTCCACGAAGACCACCGGAGCGTCACGCTCCGCGGAGGCGAGGGTGTCCACTTCGAAGGTGCCGAAGACGGCGGTGCCGCGGCCGCGCAGCGACACGTTCTCCGGGACGCGGACCTTGACGTTCCCGAAGAGGGCGAAGCCCTTGACGACGATCTGCCGGTGCTGGAACACCGCCTCGCTGAGGTCGACGACCACGTCGCCGAAGACGGCGTACGCGTGCGTGCGGCGGCCGGGGCTCCAGCGGCCCCTGCGGACCACGTCGCTGAAGATCCCGTACAGCGTGTCGTCGGCGCTCTCGGGGATCGCGCCGGGCGAAGGGCGCGCGGGGGCCTCCGTGAGCGAGGTGCCGGGGTCGGGCAGGTCCGCCAGCTGGGGCTCGATCTCGGCGAGGGTCTTCGCCGCATAGACGCGGTCGAGCCGCTCGCTGTGCTCCTGCGGGTCGATGCGGCCCGTGGCGAGCGCGTCCGCGAGGACCTCGGCGGCCCGCTCCCGATCGGCGTCCGAGGCCCTGAGGTGCGGCGTCGCCGTGCGTGGCGGTGCCTCGGCCGGAGGTGTCGGGGAGCGCTTCTCTAGGTCCACGGCACCAGACTACCCAGACGCGATAGATCGCGACTACCCCTTGTCCGCGCGTTCCCGCCCCGCGCGGGGCCCGCGCCCAAGTGAGCCTTACCTCACCAGCGCCCCGCTCCCCACCCGTTCTACGCTGGGCGGGTGCCGCCAATGGAGGCGAGCGCCGCGCTGTCTGCCAAGTGAGGAATTGGGCGTCATGCCAGAGTTTGCGTACTCCGATCTGCTCCCGCTGGGAGAGGACCCCACCCCGTACCGGCTGGTGACCACCGAGGGTGTCTCCACCTTCGAGGCCGACGGGCGCACCTTCCTCAAGGTCGAGCCGGAGGCGCTGCGCAAGCTGGCCGAGGAGGCCATCCACGACATCCAGCACTTCCTGCGGCCCGCGCACCTGGCCCAGCTGCGCCGGATCGTCGACGACCCCGAGGCCTCGGCCAACGACAAGTTCGTCGCCCTTGACCTGCTGAAGAACGCGAACATCGCGGCCGCGGGCGTGCTGCCGATGTGCCAGGACACCGGCACCGCCATCGTCATGGGCAAGCGCGGGCAGAACGTGCTCACGCGGGGCGGCGACGAGGAGGCCCTGAGCCGCGGCGTCTACGACGCGTACAAGAACCTGAACCTGCGCTACTCGCAGATGGCTCCGCTCACCATGTGGGAGGAGAAGAACACCGGCTCCAACCTGCCCGCGCAGATCGAGCTGTACGCGACCGACGGCGGCGCGTACAAGTTCCTGGTCATGGCGAAGGGCGGCGGCTCCGCCAACAAGTCGTTCCTCTACCAGGAGACGAAGGCCGTCCTCAACGAGGCCTCGATGATGAAGTTCCTGGAAGAGAAGATCCGTTCGCTCGGCACGGCCGCCTGTCCGCCGTACCACCTGGCGATCGTCGTCGGCGGCACGAGCGCCGAGTACGCCCTGAAGACCGCCAAGTACGCCTCCGCGCACTACCTGGACGAGCTGCCCGACGAGGGCTCGGTCCTCGGCCACGGCTTCCGGGACAAGGACCTGGAGGAGAAGGTCTTCGAGCTGACGCAGAAGATCGGCATCGGCGCGCAGTTCGGCGGCAAGTACTTCTGCCACGACGTGCGCGTGGTGCGCCTGCCCCGGCACGGCGCCTCCTGCCCGGTCGCGATCGCCGTGTCCTGCTCGGCCGACCGCCAGGCCCTCGCGAAGATCACCGCCGAGGGCGTCTTCCTGGAGCAGCTGGAGACGGACCCGGCGCGCTTCCTGCCCGAGACCGAGGACGCCCACCTGGACGAGGGCGAGGTCGTGAAGATCGACCTCAACCAGCCCATGGACGACATCCTCGCCGAGCTCACCAAGTACCCGGTCAAGACCCGGCTCTCGCTGACCGGCCCGCTGGTCGTGGCCCGCGACATCGCGCACGCCAAGATCAAGGAGCGGCTCGACGCGGGCGAGGAGATGCCGCAGTACCTGAAGGACCACCCGGTGTACTACGCGGGCCCGGCGAAGACCCCCGAGGGCTACGCGTCCGGCTCCTTCGGGCCGACCACGGCCGGGCGCATGGACTCCTACGTCGAGCAGTTCCAGGCGGCGGGCGGCTCGAAGGTCATGCTGGCCAAGGGCAACCGCTCGCAGCAGGTCACCGACGCCTGCGGCGCGCACGGCGGCTTCTACCTGGGCTCGATCGGCGGGCCCGCCGCGCGGCTCGCGCAGGACTGCATCAAGAAGGTCGAGGTCGTCGAGTACGAGGAGCTCGGCATGGAGGCGGTCTGGAAGATCGAGGTCGAGGACTTCCCCGCGTTCGTCGTCGTCGACGACAAGGGCAACGACTTCTTCCAGAACCCGGCCCCCGAGCCGACGTTCACGTCGATTCCGGTCCGGGGTCCGGGTCTGGCGTAGCGCGTGCGGGCGGCGGGGAGGAGGATTCCGCCCCCGCCGCCCCTGCCCGTCCCGCCAAAGGGGCTCCGCCCCTTCAACCCCGCCCGGGGAAGCGCCCCGAAGGGGCGCGGGGAACGGCGCGACCAGCCACGGCGAAGCCGCAGCCGCTACGCGAACCGCTGGCTCGCAGCCCCCGCAGCCCCCACGCACTTCTGGAGCCTCAGGGGCTCCTTGGGGCCCGCGAGGGTCAGGCAGAGTCCGGTCGCCGCGGCGGGGCGCAGGGTGTCCGACTGGCGGACGAACTTCTGGTTGTCGCCGCCGTGGCAGTTCCAGAGGGTGACGGCGGTGCCCTCCTTGTAGGCGCCCTCCGGCACGTCCACGCAGCGGTCGTGCGTCAGGCCGGTGCGCAGGGCCTGCTGTCCGGTGTCGTACCACCAGGTCTGGTTCCGGTTGCCGGTGCAGTCCCAGCCCTGGACCTTGGTGCCGTTGCGGCTGTTGGAGGCGTCGGCGTCGAGGCAGGTGCCGGTGGCCTCGTTCTTCAGGGGCGTGAACGCGTCGTCCCAGCCGCCCTTGTGGAGCTTGGCGCCGCCGGTGCTCGCCGGGTCGGCGCAGCCGCCCTCGTCCCAGCCGGAGTCGTACAGCTGGGTCAGGCAGGACGCGAAGGCGGCGTGGCCCCGGGCGTTGGGGTGGAAGGACTGGCGCACCGAGTTGGAGTCCGGCGGGAAGGGGTTGGACAGCTCGACGTACAGGCCCCGCGCCCAGGTGTCCTCCGTGCAGACCTCGTGGCCGTGGAAGAGGCGGGAGTTGTCGAGGTAGGTGGCCCCGGCGCTCCGCGCGGCCTGCCGCATGCCGCGCTCGAAGGCGGGCACGGCCTCGTTGCGGCCCCACTGGGTGTCGGAGTCGTAGCCGAGGCCGCCGCAGGCCAGCTTGCCGGGGAAGTTCGGGTTGTCGCGGAAGTCGGGGCCGATCGGGCTCGGATAGCCCATGACGACCAGCTTGTAGTCGGTGCCGGAGTACCCGGCCTGGCTCATGACGGTGCGCAGGTCGCGGACCGTCTGCTCGACCTTGGGCACGAGTGCGTCGACACGGGCCTGCCAGCCGCCCGCGTACTTGGGCGCGCACGGGCCCTGGAGCGTGAGGTAGCGGGTCACGCAGTCGGTCATGACGGGCGCGAACTGGAGGTCGTCGTTCGCGCCGATGACCAGCATGATCGCCTTGATCCTGGTGTTGCGGGCCTTGATGGCGAGGTTGTCGCTCTGCACCAGCTCGTCGGCGTACTGCTGCTGCCCGCCGATGCGGACGTTCGCGGTCGTCGCCCCCGAGCAGGCGACGTTGTACGTGACGTCGACGGGGATGCCCGTGCGGTGCACGGCGGCGTCCGGCGAGCGGTGGCACCAGTTGTCCGGGCCGTCCGTGCCCGGCTCGTAGCGGCCGATGCCCTCGCCGCTGATCTCGCTGTCCCCGAGCGAGATCAGGCCGGTCCTGCGCTCGGCGAGCGGGCGCTCGGCCGCGTCTCCGTAGAGCTTGGTGGCCTCGGCCGCGCGGATCTTCTCCAGGTCCGCGGGCAGCGGCACGGCCGTTCTCGCCGGGCCCTCCGGTCCCGCGGGCGCGGCGTGGGCGGGTGCGGCCGCCAGGGCGCCGCCGAGCAGGGCCGCCAGGGCCGTGGCGGCGGTGACCGTGGCTCGCAGGCGGCCCGCGCCGCCGTGTCCGACGCGTGTCGTGCGCTTCATTGCGCCTCCCCGGTTTGGTGTTACCCAGGGTTTTTACTGGTGGGTAGGAGTCTTGGGAATACTCCGAACAAGACAAGAGCTCAACTTTCCGAGGCAGTTGCCCGGCTTTCGCGGCAGTTGCGGGCGATACGGAACGGAAGGACAGTCGGACCATGAGCGGCGGCGCGGACAGCAACGGCAGCGGCGAGTACCGGATCGAGCACGACTCCATGGGCGAGGTACGGGTCCCCGCGGGCGCCAAGTGGCGCGCCCAGACCCAGCGCGCCGTGGAGAACTTCCCGATCTCCGGACAGCGCATCGAGCGGGCGCACATCGCCGCGCTCGCCGAGATCAAGGCGGCGGCGGCGAAGGTCAACGCGCGCCTCGGGGTGCTCGACGAGGACGTGGCCGACGCCATCGCGGACGCGGCCCGCGAGGTCGCCGAGGGCCGCTGGGACGACCACTTCCCCGTCGACGTCTTCCAGACCGGCTCCGGCACCTCGTCCAACATGAACACGAACGAGGTCCTCGCCACGCTCGCCACCGAGCGGCTCGGCCGCGACGTGCACCCCAACGACCACGTCAACGCCTCGCAGTCGTCCAACGACGTCTTCCCCTCCTCGATCCACATCGCCGCCACGGCCGCCGTCACCGGCGAGCTGATCCCGGCCCTGGAGCACCTGGCCGCCGCCCTGGAGCGCAAGGCCGCGGAGTTCGCCGACGTCGTCAAGTCCGGGCGTACGCATCTGATGGACGCCACGCCCGTCACTCTTGGGCAGGAATTCGGCGGCTACGCGGCGCAGGTGCGCTACGGCGTCGAGCGGCTGCGGTCCTCCCTGCCGCGCCTGGCCGAACTGCCGCTCGGCGGCACCGCCGTGGGCACCGGCATCAACACCCCGCCCGGCTTCTCCGCGGCCGTCATCGCCGAGGTCGCACGGTCCACGGGGCTGCCGCTCACCGAGGCCCGCGACCACTTCGAGGCGCAGGGCGCGCGCGACGGCGTCGTCGAGACCAGCGGGCAGCTGCGCACCATCGCCGTCGGCCTCACCAAGATCTCGAACGACCTGCGGTGGATGGCGTCCGGGCCGCGCACCGGGCTCGCCGAGATCAGCCTGCCCGACCTCCAGCCCGGCTCCTCGATCATGCCCGGCAAGGTCAACCCCGTGATCCCCGAGGCCGTCCTGATGGTGGCCGCGCAGGTGACGGGGAACGACGTGACCGTGGCCACCGCCGGGGCCGCGGGCAACTTCGAGCTGAACGTGATGCTGCCGGTCATCGCGAAGAACGTCCTGGAGTCGGTGCGGCTGCTCGCCAACGCGTCGCGGCTGCTCGCCGACCGGACGGTCGACGGGGTGGTCGCGCACCGGGAGCGGGCGCGGGAGTACGCCGAGTCCTCGCCGTCCGTGGTCACTCCGCTGAACAAGTACATCGGGTACGAAGAGGCGGCGAAGGTGGCCAAGCGGGCGCTGGCCGAGCGGCGGACCATCCGCGAGGTCGTCCTCGACTCCGGGTACGTCGACCGCGGCGACCTCACCCTGGAGCAGCTGGACGAGGCCCTGGACGTCCTGCGCATGACCCACCCGTAGGGAGCCCCCGGCAGGGTCCGGGCGGCGGGTCCTAGTATCTGTTCATGACAGACGACCGCGACGGAAGCACGGCACCGGCGAGCGCCAAGGGCTGGGCGCCGGGGACACCCATCCTGTGGCGCTACCGCGCCAACGGCGGTGACGGGATCCACATCTGCCGGCCCGTCACCGTCGTGGAGGACCGCGCGGACCTGCTGGCCGTCTGGCTGGCGCCGGGCACGGAGTGCGTGCGCCCGGTGCTCGCCGACGGCACGGCCGTGCACGAGGAGCCCCTGGCCACCCGGTACACCAAGCCGCGCACGACCCGCCGCGGCCACTGGTTCGGCACCGGCGTCCTGAAGCTGGCCCGGCCGGACGAGCCCTGGTCGGTGTGGCTGTTCTGGGAGCCGGGCTGGCGGTTCAAGAACTGGTACGTGAACCTGGAGGAGCCCCGCACCCGCTGGTCCGGCGGCGTGGACTCCGAGGACCACTTCCTCGACCTCTCCGTGCTCCCGGACGGCACCTGGCGCTGGCACGACGAGGACGAGTTCGAGCAGGCCCGGCGCGCCGGGCTGATGGACGACGGGCGGGCGGCGGCCGTCCGCCGGGCGGGCCGCGAGGCCGTGGCGGCGATCGAGGCGTGGGGCACGCCCTTCGCGGACGGCTGGGAGCGGTGGCGGCCGGACGCGGGCTGGCGCGTTCCCGCCCTGCCGGGTGACTGGGACCGTACGCCCGCGCATGTCTCGTCATGAGACCCTTGATGCGCCCCCGTGGTTCAAACGTAGGATCGTCCTCCGCAAGGGCGCACAGCAGCAACTCTTGGTGCCCCCGCGCGGCCTGACAGGATGTCATCGAGGAGCGGCTGAACGTGAGCGAGGAATACGGAGCGCGTGGCGGCCGCGACCGCACGGGCCAGGCCGCGGCGTTCGACGCCATCGGCGTGGCGTACGACGTCGCGTTCCCGCACAAGGAGGGGCAGCTCGCGGCCGGAAAGAGACTGGCCGGTGAACTTCCTCCCGGGTCCAGGGTCTTGGACGTGGGCTGCGGCACCGGGCTGCCCACGGCCCGTCAGCTCACCGACGCGGGGCACACCGTGCTCGGTGTCGACCTGTCAGCCGGAATGCTGGACCTCGCGCGCCGGAATGTCCCCCCGCCCGCGGCCGAGTTCCGCCGTCTGGACCTCGCCGACCTGCGGATCGACGGCGAAGGACCGGGCGCTGTGGGGCAGTTCGACGGGATTGCCTGTTTCTTCGCGCTGTTGATGCTGCCCCGGGAGGAGATACCGTCTGCTCTTCGGCTGCTGCGGTCCTTGCTCAGGCCCGGTGGCCTGCTCGCGCTGTCCATGGTCGAGGCCGACCTGGACGACGCGGCGATTCCGTTCCTGGGGCACGTGATCCGGGTATCCGGTTACCTGCGGGACGAACTGCGGCAGGTCGTGCGGGACGCCGGTTTCGACATCGCCCACGAGGAGTCGTACGCGTACGCCCCGGCGAGCACCGACGCACCACCCGAGCACCAGTTATTCCTGCACTGCCGGCGCGGCTGAGCAACGCTTGGACGGCGCGCGCGGCGCGCAGCCCCGGACGGACGGATTCAAAACGCGTGACGGAGCACCTCAGCCCCTACGAGGGCCGCAAGGCACCAGTTGCCCGGCCCACCGCCCCCGCGGATCCCCGCGGGGCGCTGCTGCGTACCCCGGAGCCGGAGGTGGGTGGCTCCGCGGGGGTGAACGCCATGCCCGCGCAGGCACGTACGGGTGAGCAGGACGCGGGCAGCGAGCACGCCCAGTCGTCGACCGCGGGCGCGTTCGGCCCCGGCGGCCACCGGCCCCGGCCGGCCCCCGAGGGCGTTCCCGGCCAGCCGCACACCGGCGTCGACGAGACCCGCCCGGCCACCGAGCTCTCGTCCGCCGCGGTCCCCGGCCCGCCCGGGGGCACCGAGCGCCGCACGGGGCTGCCGCGCCCGCCGGGCCCGGCCGCGATGCGGCGCGACGGCGACCGGCTGCGCTTCGTGGGCGCGGCGACCCGGCGCATCGCCCGCGGCATCGACCTCGACGAGATCGTGATGGGCCTGTGCCGGGCCACGGTCCCGACGTTCTCGGACGCGATCCTCGTCTATCTGCGCGACCCGCTGCCGGTGGGCGACGAGCGCCCGGTCGGGCCGCTGCTGCTGCGCCTGCGCCGCACCGACCGCATCCCGGAGAACCACGACACCGACGGCGGCACGCTGCCCGCGCTCCAGGTCCAGTCCGACCTGGCGACCGCGGCGGAGCTGTGCGAGGTCGTCAGCGAAAGCGCGCTCGACTACGTGTTGCGCGGGGTACGGCCGGTGTTCGCGGACTCCCCCGCCGCGCTCGGCGCGCTGCCGGAGCTGCTCGGCGAGGGCCGCTCGGCCCCGGGCGGGCAGCGGGCGATCCTGGCGCCGCTGCGGGGGCGGCGGCGGGTCATCGGCGCCGCGGTGTTCCTGCGCCGCCCGGACCGGCACGCCTTCGAGGCCGACGACCTGCTGGTGGCCGCCCAGCTGGCCACGCACAGCGCCCTGGGCATCGACAAGGCGGTCCTGTACGGCCGCGAGGCGTACATCGCGGACGAGTTGCAGCGCACGATGCTGCCCGAGACCCTGCCGCGCGCCACCGGCGTGCGGCTCGCCTCGCGCTACCTCCCGGCCGCCGAGACCGCCCGCGTGGGCGGCGACTGGTACGACGCGATCCCGCTGCCCGGCAGCCGCGTGGCGCTCGTCGTCGGTGACGTCATGGGGCACTCGATGACGTCCGCCGCGATCATGGGCCAGCTGCGCACCACCGCGCAGACCCTCGCCGGGCTCGACCTGCCGCCGCAGGAGGTCCTGCACCACCTGGACGAGCAGGCCCAGCGGCTCGGCTCGGACCGCATGGCGACCTGCCTGTACGCGGTGTACGACCCGGTCTCGCACCGCATCACCATCGCCAACGCGGGCCACCCGCCGCCCGTCCTGCTGCATCTGGGCGGGCGTGCGGAGGTGCTTCGCGTGCCCCCGGGCGCGCCCATCGGCGTCGGCGGCGTGGACTTCGAGGCCGTCGAGCTGGACGCCCCGGCGGGCGCCACGCTGCTCCTGTACACGGACGGGCTCGTGGAGTCCCGCCTGCGCGACGTGTGGACCGGCATAGAGCAGCTGCGCGAGCGGCTCGCCGCCACGGCCCAGCTGACCGGGCCCGACCACCCGCCGCCCCTGGAGGCGCTCTGCGACGAGGTGCTCGACATGCTCGGGCCCGGCGACCGCGACGACGACATCGCGCTGCTCGCCGCCCGCTTCGACGGGATCGCGCCCAGCGACGTGGCGTACTGGTTCCTGGAACCGGAGGACGCCACTCCGTCGCGTGCCCGCAGGCTCGCCCGCAGCGCCCTGGAGCGCTGGGGCCTGACCGATCTGAACGACGCGGTGGAGCTGCTCGTCAGCGAGGTCGTCACGAACGCCGTGCGGTACGCCACGCGCCCGATCACGCTGCGGCTGCTGCGGACGGACGTCCTGCGCTGCGAGGTCGGCGACGACGTGCCGCAGCTGCCCCGGCTGCGGCAGGCGCGCGCCACGGACGAGGGCGGCCGCGGCCTGTACCTGGTCAACAAGCTGGCGCGGCGCTGGGGCGCCACGCGGCTGAGCACGGGAAAGGTGGTCTGGTTCGAGCTGAACCAGACATGAGCCGGGCCTGAGCGGGCACCCGGACCAGGCCGCTGCCAGGTCCGGCCCCCGGGCTCGGCCCTGCCCTGCCCGGTCCGGCAAAAAGTTGCCGACGCCTTGTCGGCGTCGTTGACTGGCGTGGTGACCGAAGCGACCTGACCCCCCTCTCCGAACGGGAGGACGCTCGTGAGCGAGGCGCCCCGTAAGGCCCCCTCCACCACCGACAACGCCGGCGTTCCGGTCGAGAGCGACGAGCACTCGCTGACCGTCGACGCGAACGGCCCGATCCTGCTCCAGGACCACTATCTGATCGAGAAGATGGCCCAGTTCAACCGCGAACGGGTGCCCGAGCGCGTGGTGCACGCCAAGGGCTCCGGCGCGTACGGGACCTTCGAGGTCACCAACGACGTCAGCCAGTTCACCAAGGCCGACCTGTTCCAGCCGGGCAGGCGCACACAGATGCTGGCCCGCTTCTCCACCGTGGCGGGCGAGCAGGGCTCCCCGGACACCTGGCGCGACCCGCGCGGCTTCGCGCTGAAGTTCTACACGCAGCACGGCAACTACGACCTGGTGGGCAACAACACCCCCGTCTTCTTCGTGCGCGACCCGCAGAAGTTCCAGGACTTCATCCGCTCGCAGAAGCGCACCCTCGACAGCGCGGTGCGCGACCACGACATGCAGTGGGACTTCTGGACCCTGTCGCCGGAGTCCGCGCACATGGTCACCTGGCTCATGGGCGACCGCGGCATCCCGAAGACGTACCGCCACATGAACGGCTACTCGTCGCACACCTATATGTGGATCAACGGCGGCGGCGAGAAGTTCTGGGTGAAGTACCACCTCAAGACCGACCAGGGCATCGACTTCCTCACCCAGGACGAGGCGGACGACCTCGCGGGCAAGGACGGCGATCTGCACCGCCGCGACCTGTTCGAGTCGATCAAGCGGGGGGACCATCCGAGCTGGACGGTCAAGGTGCAGGTCATGCCGTTCGACGACGCGCCGGACTACCGCTTCAACCCGTTCGACCTGACGAAGGTGTGGCCGCACGGCGACTACCCGCTCATCGAGGTCGGCCGGATGACCTTGAACGAGAACCCCGAGGACTTCTTCGTCCACATCGAGCAGGCCGCGTTCGAGCCGTCCAGCATGGTGCCGGGCATCGGCCCGTCCCCGGACAAGATGCTGCTCGGCCGGCTGTTCTCGTACCCGGACACGCACCGCTACCGCATCGGCCCCAACTACCAGCAGCTGCCGCCGAACCGCCCGCGCTCCCCCGTCCGCTCGTACGCGAAGGACGGCCCGATGCGCTACGAGCCGGCGAACGTCGCGCGTCCGTACGCGCCCAACTCGTACGGCGGACCGGCCGCCCCCGTCCAGGAGTCCGTCGACCCGGCGGGCTGGCGGACCGCGGGCGAGATGGTGCGCGAGGCGTACAAGCTGCACCGCGAGGACGACGACTTCGGGCAGCCGGGCACGATGGTGCGCGAGGTGCTCGACGACGCGGCGCGCGAGCGCCTGGTGGCGAACATCAGCGGACATCTGCTCGACGGCGTCTCCCGGCCGGTCCTCGACCGGGCGCTGCGCTACTGGCGCAGCGTGGACAAGGACCTCGGCGACAAGGTCGCGGCGCGGGTCGACGGCGCGGGACCTGGCTGACGCGAACGCGCCCGAACGCGGAAGGTGCCCGGAACCGTGGGGTCGAACCCTGGGTTCCGGGCACCTTCCGTGTCCGCTGCCGTGCGTCCGAGCGCGCCGACCGCTATTCGTCCGAGCGCGACGATCTGTCGGCCCGCCGGTCGTCCGGGTCGTCCGGGATCCCGAAGGTGGGCGACGTCGGAGTCGTCGGCGGGGTCGTCGGCGGCTTCGTCGTCGGGTCCGTGGGCGGCGGGGTCGTCGGCGGCTTCGTCGACGGCGGCGGGGTCGTCGGGGGCTTGGTCGACGGCGGCCTGGTGCTCGGCTTGTCCTTCTCGTCCGGCTCGCTGGGCCGCGTCGTCGGGGTCGAGGGGATTCGCGTGGTCGGGTCGGGCGGCGGTGCGACGGCGGCACCCATGTCGGTGTCCAGCTTGAACTTGGTGCGCGAGCCGGTCGCCTCGAAGGTGTACGCCGCCCATATCTCGGCCGGGAAGCTGCCGCCGTCGACGCGGGGCTTGCCGCCCGCACCGCGCATGGACACCTGGGTGCCCCGCTTGACCTTGCCGTCGTCCTTGGGCTGCTCGCCGAAGAGACCGACGGAGGTGACCAGCTTCGGCGTGTAGCCCACGAACCAGGCCGACTTGTTGTCGTCGGACGTACCGGTCTTGCCCGCGACCTGCTGGCCCTTGCGGCTGGGCGCGTCGCGCACGGACCTGCGGGCGGTGCCGTCGTCGACCACGCCGGTGAGCACCGACGTCACCGAGTCGGCCGCGCCCCGGCTGATGACCTGGTCGCCGATCGCGTCCGGCAGGTCGACGGTCCGGTCCCGGTGCTGGACGGACTTCACGAGCCGCGGGGTGACCAGCTTGCCGTGGTTGTCGAGCGTGGCGTAGGCCCCGGCCATCTCCAGGGGGCTCGCGCCCATCGTGCCGAGCGTCTGCGCGGGCACCGCGGGCAGGCCCTTGGTGCTCATGCCGAGCTTGCCCGCGACCTCCAGGACCTTGTCCATCTTCACGTCCACGCCCATCTGCGCGAACACGGAGTTGACGGACTTGTTCATCGCGGTCTGCACGGTGACGGGACCGTACGACTGGTCGTCCTCGTTCGGCGGCGCGAAGGCGATGTCGCTGCCCTTGACGGGGCGCTCGCTGCGGCCGCTGTAGATCGTGTTCGCCGTGATCGGATCGCCGTCCTGGGTGGTGGCACCCTTCTCCAGGGCGGCGGCGAGTATCAGCGGCTTGAAGGTGGAGGCGGGCTGGTAGTCGGTGCGGGTCGCGTTGTTCCTGAAGTGCTTCAGATAGTCGCTGCCGCCGTACATCGCGACGATCGCGCCGGTCTTCGGGTTCACGGACACCGCGCCCGCCTGCACGCGCGCGTCGGCCTTGCTCTTCTTCGGGTCGAGGCGGTCTTCGAGCTTCCGCTCGACGGCCTTCTCCAGCGCGCGCTGCTTCTTGCGGTCGATGTTCAGCGTGATGGTGTAGCCGCCGGCCTTGAGCTGCGCCTCGGCCTCGGACTTGGTGTAGCCCTGCTCCACCAGCTGCCGCTGGACGATCTCGTTGGCGAACTGCACCAGATAGCCGGTCTGGCCCTTCATGCCGGGCGCGACCTTCGGCGCGTGCGGGTAGGGGAACTTCAGGCCGTCGCGCTCGCCGGAGTCGAGCCAGCCCTCCCCGACCATGTTGTTCAGTACGTAGTTCCAGCGCTCCTTGACCAGCTTCTTGGCGGTGGGAGTCGCGGTGGCCCAGTCGTAGGAGCTCGGCGCCTGGAGCAGGGCGGCGAGGTAGGCGCCCTGCGAGACGTTCAGCTGCGCGGCGTCGACGCCGTAGTAGGCCTGGGCCGCGGCCTGGATGCCGTACGCGCCGCGGCCGTAGTAGCTGGTGTTGATGTAGCCCGCGAGGATGTCGTCCTTGCTCTTCTCGCGGTCCACCTTCAGCGAGATGACCAGCTCTTTGAGCTTGCGCGTGACGGTCTGTTCCTGCGACAGGTAGTAGTTCTTGACGTACTGCTGGGTGATCGTCGAGCCACCCTGCTTGCCCTTGCCGGAGAGCGTGTTGATCACGCCGCGCGCGGTGCCCTTGAAGTCGATGCCCGTGTCCTTGTAGAAGGACTTGTTCTCGGCGGCGACGAAGGTGCGCTGCACCTTCTTGGGGATCTTCTCCAGGTCGACGATCTCGCGGTTGACCTCGCCGTCGCGGTACAGGACCTCGCCGTCGCTGTACTTGATGATGTTGCTCTGCTTCTTCGCCAGGGCGTTGCCCTTGGGGATGTCCACCACCAGGTAGAGCACGACGAAGCCGAGCATGCCGAGCAGGATGAAGCCGAAGAAATAGCCGAGGAGCTTCTTCCAGGTGAAGAAGCGGCGGATGCCGGTCCGCTTGGGCTTGCCGCCGCGCGTGCGCCGCGCCGGGGTGCCGCCGCCGGAGTCGCCGGAGCCGGAGCCGGGCCCGGTGCCCGCCGGTGCGCCCTCGGAGGGGCTCGTACCGGCGTCGGCGGGCGTGCCGGAGGCAGGGGCGCCGCCGGGCGGGCGGCCGCGCGCTGCCCGGCGCGCACCGCGCTGCCGCGCTTTTCGCTCTTCCGCTCGGCCCATGACTGTGGTCGCTCCGCTTCTTCGTCGTATCCGTCTCGTGCCGCTCGTACGCCGCGTACGTCTCGTACTCCTCGCACGGGTCAGGTCAGCTCACGAAGCTAACACCGCACCCGAGGACAAAAGGCGCCCGATCCGGTCTTTTCCGGACGTGACAATGAGCACCCATGCCAGGGGAACCCTTGCCACTCCACCGGAATCGACTCCTCGGAAGCACGGACGGTTGCCTCCCTCTTCTGCCGGAGTGGTCACATCCACCGGGCCGGGGCGGTGCGGGGTCCCGCTACACACTCGACGTATACACGTCACGTATACGTGGTGTGTATAGTCCTCGGCATGTCCATCGGTCACACCCTCCTGGGCCTGCTCGAGTCCGGCCCGCGCCACGGCTACGACCTGAAGCGCGCCTTCGACGAGAAGTTCGGGCACGACAAGCCACTGCACTACGGCCAGGTCTACTCGACCATGTCGCGCCTGCTGAAGAACGGCCTCGTCGAGGTCGACGGCATAGAGGCGGGTGACGGCCCCGAGCGCAAGCGCTACGCCATCACCGAGGCGGGCATCACCGATGTCCAGCGGTGGCTCGCCACCCCGGAGAAGCCGGAGCCGTACCTCCAGTCGACGCTCTACACCAAGGTCGTCCTCGCGCTGCTCACGCACCGGGACGCCGCCGACATCCTCGACACCCAGCGGTCCGAGCACCTGCGCATGATGCGCATCCTCACCGACCGCAAGCGCAAGGGCGACCTCGCCGACCAGCTGATCTGCGACCACGCCCTGTTCCACCTCGAAGCCGACCTGCGCTGGCTCGAACTGACAAGTGCCCGCCTCGGCAGGCTCGCCAAGGAGGTGCTCCCCGCATGACCCCCAGCGGTTCCCTGCTCACCGCCCACGGGCTGCGCAAGGCCTACGGGCCCACGACCGCGCTCGACGACGCCGCGTTCTCCATACACCCCGGCGAGGTCGTCGCCGTCATGGGGCCCTCCGGCTCCGGCAAGTCCACGCTGTTGCACTGCCTCGCCGGAATCGTGCGCCCCGACGCGGGCGAAATCTCCTACCACGGCCGCTCATTGACGTCGATGACGGATACCGACCTGAGCGCGCTGCGGCGCAGCGAGTTCGGCTTCGTCTTCCAGTTCGGGCAGCTCGTGCCGGAGCTGACCTGCGTCGAGAACGTGGCGCTCCCGCTGCGGCTCAACGGCGCGAAGCGCAAGGACGCCGAGCGCACCGCCCTGGGCTGGATGGAGCGCCTGGAGGTCGACGACGTGCGCGCCAAGCGGCCCGGCGAGGTCTCCGGCGGCCAGGGCCAGCGCGTCGCCGTGGCCCGCGCGCTCGCCACCAGCCCGCGCGTGGTCTTCGCCGACGAGCCCACGGGCGCGCTCGACTCGCTCAACGGCGAGCGCGTGATGGAGCTGCTCACCGACGCCGCCAGGTCCACCAACGCCGCCGTCGTCCTGGTCACGCACGAGACCCGCGTCGCGGCGTACTCCGACCGCGAGATCGTCGTCCGCGACGGCAAGTCACGGGACATGGAGCGCCTGGTATGAGTACGACACGGACCGAACCGGCCGTGGTCCGGGCCCCCGCCGCCGCCCCGCGCCCCGGCCCCGGCGGCGTCCGCGCCTGGATCCGCGACCTGGCCATGGGCCTGCGCTTCGCGATCGGCGGCGGCCGGCAGGGCTGGACCCGGACGATCCTCACCGCCGTCGGCGTGGGCCTCGGCGTGGCGCTGCTGCTCGGCGCCGCGTCCGTGCCGGACATGCTGAACAAGCGCGACGCCCGCTCCACGGCGCGCACCCCGCTCACCGAGATGAACGGCAAGCAGGTCGAGCCCGGCGACACGACCGTGCTGTCCATCAACGTGAGCACGGACTTCCGCAACTCCGAGATCACCGGGCGCATGCTGCGCGCGGACGGCGCCCACCCGGTGCTTCCGCCCGGCCTCGACGCCCTGCCCAAGGCCGGTGAAGTGGTCGTCTCGCCCGCCCTGCGGGACCTGATGAACGGCTCCGGCGGCACGCTCCTCAAGGAGCGTTTCAGCCAGTACCGCCAGGTGGGCACCATCGGCGACGCGGGCCTGATGCACCCCAAGGAGCTGTACTACTACCTCGGCTCCGACTCGCTGACCAGGGGCGACGGCGCCTACCGCACGTCGGCCTTCGGCTACGAGCAGCCCACCGAGCCCCTCGACCCGCTCCTGGTCGTCCTCATCGTCCTGATCTGCGTCGTGCTGCTCACCCCGGTGCTCATCTTCATCGGCACCGCGGTCCGCTTCGGCGGCGAGCGCCGCGACCAGCGGCTCGCCGCGCTGCGCCTGGTCGGCGCCGACCGCCGTGCGGTGCGCCGGATCGCGGCGGGCGAGGCCCTGTGCGGGGCGCTGCTCGGGCTCGTGGCGGGCGCCGTGTTCTTCCTGCTCGCCCGGCAGGCGGTCGGCATGGTCGACATCTGGAAGGTCAGCGCCTTCCCCTCCGACATGGTGCCGCTGCCGGGGCTCGCCGCGCTGATCCTCGTGGCCGTGCCCGTCTCCGCGGTGCTCGTCACCCTGGTGTCGCTGCGCTCGGTCGCCATCGAGCCGCTGGGCGTCGTCCGCAGCTCGGCGCCGCGCAAGCGCCGCCTGTGGTGGCGGCTGCTCCTCCCGGTCCTGGGGCTCGGGATCCTGCTCGGCCAGGAGCGCATCTCCAGCGAGTCCACCACGGCCGACGTGCACGTCTACGTCATCGCCGTCGGCGCGACCCTCGCCCTGGTGGGTCTCGCCACGCTGCTGCCCTGGCTCGTCGAGGCCGCCGTGGCCAAGCTGCGCGGCGGGCCCGTGCCCTGGCAGCTGGCCACCCGCCGACTGCAGTTGAGCAGCGGTACGGCGGCCCGAGCGGTCAGTGGCATCACGGTCGCGGTGGCGGGCGCGGTCGCGCTGCAGATGCTCTTCGCGTCCATGCACGACGAGTTCAACACCACCACGGACAGCGACCCGCGCCGCGCCCAGCTCAGCGTGAGTTCGTCGCAGGCCAGCGGCGCGCTCGCCCAGCGCATGATCGACGACTTCCGCGCCACCAAGGGCGTCAAGAACGTCATGGGCAGCGTCTCGTCGTACGTCGTCAAGCCCGGAAAGCTGCCGAAGGGCCAGGAGTCCGACGGCTACCGGCCCACCACCGAGCTGCGCGTCGGCACCTGCGAGACGCTGCGCGAACTGGCCCACGTCAAGTCCTGCACCAACGGCGACACGTTCATCGTGCGCTCCGGGGACCGCGAGACGACCGCGCAGGTCGACATGGTGGCCCGCCCCGGCAAGCCGATCGACCTCAACTCCGACTCCTGGTTCAGCTACGACGGCAAGCCGCGCGGCAAGCACTCCCCGTGGACGCTGCCGAAGTCGACGCGCACCGTGCAGGCCAGGCCCGACCCGGTGGGCGACAAGTACTACGGCGTCTTCGCGACGCCCCGCGCCCTCGACGTGGACCGCATGGTCGACGCCTCGACCAACGCCATGGTCCAGATCGACCGGAGCGTGCCGGACGCCGAGGAGTACGTGCGCAACGCCGCGGCCCGCATGGATCCGCTGGTGCGCGTGGGGACCATCGAGATGATGGAGCGCGACAAGCAGTACGCGTCCGTCCAGAAGGGCCTGCAGGCCGGGGCCATCGCCACGATGATGCTGATCGCCGCGTCCATGCTGGTGTCGATGCTGGAGCAGCTCCGCGAGCGCAAGCGCCTGCTCGCGGCCCTGACCGCCTTCGGCACCCGCCGCGCCTCGATGGGCTGGTCGATCCTGTGGCAGACCGCCATCCCCGTGGCGCTCGGCCTCGCCCTCGCCGTCGCCGGCGGCCTGGCCCTCGGCGTGGTGATGTGCCGCATGGTCGCCAAGCCGGTCACGGACTGGCTGGTGTTCATCCCCCTGGCGGGCGCGGGCGCGGTCCTGGTCGCGGTCGTGACGGCCCTGAGCCTGCCGCCGCTGTGGCGGATGATGCGGCCGGACGGTTTGCGGACGGAGTGAAGCAAGTGCATCGCCGGGGGCGGGAGTTCATGGACTCCCGCCCCCGGCGCGTGTACGGCAGCGCCCCGAAGGGGCGCGGGGAACTGCGCGACCGGCCACGACGGTCCCGCAGGCGATCGACGGCCCATCGCGGCGATTCCAGCGAAGCGCTTAGAGCACCCGCACGGGCAGCGGCCGCAGCGCCCCCCGCAGCGCCTCGGCCAGCTCCGCGTACTCCGCGGCCCGGGCCGCCCCCGAGCGCATCGCGAGGGCGACGCGCCGGGTGGGCGCGGGGTCGGCGAAGTACCCGGTGAGCAACTGGCTGCTGCGGCTGGTCTCGACGCGCACTGCGGTCCGCGGAAGCAGCGTCACGCCGAGCCCGCCGGCCACGAGCTGCACCAGGGTGGAGAGCCCGGCGGCGGTCGTGGTGACGGGCGCATCGGCGCGGCCCGCCTCACGGCAGATGTCGAGGGCCTGGTCGCGCAGGCAGTGGCCCTCGTCGAGGAGCAGCAGGTTCAGCTCCCGCAGCGCCTCGCGGGGGATCCCCTCGCGGCCGCCAAGCCAGTGGTCGAGCGGGGTGACCAGGACGAAGTCCTCGTCGAACAGGGGCAGTTCGGTGACGCCGGGCACCCCGAGCGGCACCGCGAGGAGCAGCAGGTCGAGGCGCCCCGCGGCGAGGCCCTCCAGGAGCGACGACGTCTGCTCCTCGTGCACCTGGAGATCCAGGTCCGGGTACTTCTCGTGGACGAGGGCGAGTACCGTCGGCAGCAGATACGGCGCCACGGTCGGGATCACACCGAGCCGGAGCGCGCCCGTGAACGGCGCCTTCACGGCGTCCGCCTCCTCCAGGAGCGCCTCGACCTCGCCGAGGACGGCCTTGGCGCGCACGGCGAGCCGCTCCCCGGCCGGGGAGAGCAGCACCTTGCGGGTGGTCCGCTCCAGGAGCTGGACACCCAGTGCCTCCTCCAGGGCGGAGACGGCGCCGGACAGCGCGGGCTGACTCATCCCGATCGCCGCGGCGGCGTCCCGGAAGTGCAGATGCTCGGCGACGGCGGCGAAGGCGCGCAGCTGCGCCAGGCTGGGCTGTTTGCCCCTATAGACAGTGGCCACTGATAACCACCTCCAATCAACGCGACCAAGTGTAGCTATTTCCCTAATCAATGCACCCTGTGCCACGATCGACGGAGTCCAACCCCTCGGAAGCCCTCGACCGGGGCTTCCCGCTGCAAGGAGAGCGCGTGCTCACTGTCGGTGACAAGTTCCCCGAGTTCGACCTGACTGCCTGTGTCTCGCTGGAGAAGGGCAAGGAGTTCGAGCAGATCAACCACAAGACCTACGAGGGCAAGTGGAAGATCGTCTTCGCGTGGCCCAAGGACTTCACCTTCGTGTGCCCGACCGAGATCGCCGCCTTCGGCAAGCTGAACGACGAGTTCGCCGACCGTGACGCCCAGGTCCTCGGCTTCTCCGGCGACTCCGAGTTCGTGCACCACGCCTGGCGCAAGGACCACGACGACCTGCGTGACCTGCCCTTCCCGATGCTGGCCGACTCCAAGCACGAGCTCATGCGCGCGCTCGGCATCGAGGGCGAGGACGGCTTCGCGCAGCGCGCCGTCTTCATCGTCGACCAGAACAACGAGATCCAGTTCACGATGGTGACCGCCGGTTCCGTCGGCCGTAACCCCAAGGAGGTCCTGCGGGTCCTCGACGCTCTCCAGACGGACGAGCTGTGCCCCTGCAACTGGAGCAAGGGCGAGGACACCCTGGACGCGGTCGCGCTCCTGGCCGGTGAGTGAGCATGGCCCTCGATGAGCTGAAGGCCGCCGTCCCGGACTACGCCAAGGACCTGAAGCTGAACCTCGGCTCGGTCATCGGCAACTCCGACCTGCCCAAGCAGCAGCTGTGGGGCACGGTGCTCGCCTGCGCGATCGCCTCGCGCTCCGCGCAGGTGCTGCGCGAGCTGGAGCCCGAGGCGAAGGCGAACCTCTCGCCGGAGGCGTACACCGCGGCCAAGTCCGCGGCCGCCGTCATGGCGATGAACAACGTCTTCTACCGCACGCGCCACCTGCTCTCCGACCCGGAGTACGGGACGCTGCGCGCGGGCCTGCGGATGAACGTCATCGGCAACCCGGGCGTGGAGAAGGTCGACTTCGAGCTCTGGTCGCTCGCGGTCTCCGCGATCAACGGCTGCGGCATGTGCCTCGACTCGCACGAGCAGGTGCTGCGCAAGGCCGGTGTGGACCGCGAGACGATCCAGGAGGCCTTCAAGATCGCTTCGGTGATCCAGGCCGTCGGCGTCACGCTGGAGTCCGAGGCGCACCTGGCCTAGCGGCCGCGCTTCCCCGCACATTGGCCCGTCGGTCGTCTACTGCTCCGTCGTGGCTGGTCGCGCAGTTCCCCGCGCCCCTTCGGGGCGCTGTCGGAAGGCCCCGCTCCCTATCAGGGGAGCGGGGCCTTCCGTGCACCCGAGTACGGACAGACGGAACATCCCAGCCCGTCCGGCGTTTGAGGACGAGCGCGCCAGCGCGATGGGGTGGACGGTCAGCCGGAGGAAGGGCGGGTGGGCGGGGAGGGCAGCTGCTCCGGCGCGGGAGCCGTGTCCGCCACCGCCTCGGCCTGGCGCAGGGCCAGGTCCCGGGAGTAGGCCCGCAGATGCCCGACCACCGTGTTCGTCACGGCGACGAGCGGCACGGCCACCACCGCTCCCCCGATCCCGGCCACCATCCCGCCCGCGGCCACGGAGAGCACGACGGCCAGCGGATGCACCCGCACCGCGCGGCCGAGGATGAACGGCTGGAGGATGTGCCCCTCGATCTGCTGCACCGCGAGGACCACCACGAGCGACATCACGGCCGTGAACACGCCCTGCGTGACCAGCGCGACGACGACCGCGAGCGCGCCCGAGATCACCGCGCCCACCAGCGGGATGAACGCGAACAGGAAGATGAAGACGGCCAGCGGCACCGCCATCGGCACGCCCAGGAAGTAGATCCCGAGGCCGATGAAGACCGCGTCGATGAGGGCCACTATCACCGTGCCCCGCACATACGCGGTGAGCGTGCGCCACGCCTGCGGCCCCGCCCCCGCGACGCCGGGCCGGGCCGCGGCGGGCACGAGCCGCAGGAACCACTTCCAGATGCGCGGTCCGTCGTACAGCAGGAAGAGCGTGGAGAACACCGCGAGGAGGATGCCGGTCAGGGCCTCCATGATGACGGTGACGCCTTCGAGGCTCGCGGAGGTGATCTCCTCGGAGTTCGCGCCCACGGCCTCGCGCAGGCTCTTCGCGATGTCGTTGATCTGGTCCTCGGTGACGTGGAAGGGGCTGTTGAGCAGCCACTTGCGCAGGTCCTCGATGCCGTCCTGGATCTGGCTGGAGAGCGTGTCGACGTTCTCCATGACCTGCCAGACCACGAACCAGCCCACCAGGCCCATGATCACGAAGCCGAGTACGGCGGTGACCATCGTGGCGAGCCCGCGCGGCAGGCCGAGCCTGCTGAGCCGGGCCACGGTCGGCTGGAGCAGCGCCGTGATGAGCAGCGCGGCGACGAAGGCGAAGACGACGAGCTGGACCGCGCTGATGACCTTCATCAGGACCCAGACCGTGCCCGCGAGCACGAGCAGCCGCCACCCGGCCTCGGCGGCGACCCGCACGCCCCACGGCACGGCGGCCACGGGGTCGGGCCGCGCCGCGATGGCGGGGGCGTAGGCGGGCGGCGCGGGCACGTGGTCCGCGGCCGCGTCGGACGGCTCCTCGCCCTGGTCCCGGCCCTCGGCGTCGGCACGCGCGTCGGCGGCGTGCCGCACCATGTCGGCGTACCGCTTGCGCAGCGACAGCTTGGCGCCCGCCGGGGCGGGCTCCCCGGCGGGGGTGTCGTCCGCGGGGGCGGGCCGCGCGGCGGGCGCGGAGTCGTCCGCGCGCGCGTGCGTGCCGTCGGGCGCGGCGTCCTCGGCGGGCGCGGGACCGGAGGCTTCGGCGGTCACCGTACTGACGGACCTGCCGGGCGCAGCGGACACATCAGGCGTACGCGACGCATCGGATATGACGGACGCGTCGGACGGCTCGTCCCGTCCGGCCGCGGCCGGCTCCGGTTCGGGGGTGTCCGGGGCGCCCTGGGCGCGGCCCGTGTCCAGGCGTTCACCCAGCCTGGTCAGGCCCGCGCCGACGCGTCGGCGCCACCCTGGAACTCGCGACATGATCCGTCCTCTTCCCCCCGCTCATTCCCCACCGGAGCCCCGGTCGTACCCGCTGGGGCGTTCGAACCGACCGTACATGGCGAAGCCCCCCACCGTAGGACGATGAGGGGCTGCGCCAGGTTGAGCGTGATCGCTCAGTACCAGTTGTTCGCCTGCCAGAAGCTCCAGGCTCCGCACGGGCTGCCGTAGCGGTCGTTCATGTAGTTGAGGCCCCACTTGATCTGCGTGGCCGGGTTGGTGCGCCAGTCGGCACCCGCCGAGGACATCTTGGAGCCGGGCAGCGCCTGGACGAGGCCGTAGGCGCCGGAGGAGGCGTTGGTGGCGCGGTAGTTCCACGTGGACTCGTGGTTCACGATGTTGCTGAAGCACTGGAACTGGCCCGCGGGGACCATCTGCCGGGCCATCGCCTGGACCTGGGCCACCGTGTAGGAGCTCTGCGGGGCGAAGTCGGAGGCGTCGCGCGAGGAGGAGCGGCTCGCCTTGTTCTCCAGGCGCTCCTTCTCCTGCTGCTTCTTCTTCTCCGCGGCTTCCTTGGCGGCGGCCTTCTTGTCCGCTTCCGCCTGCTTCGCGGCCTTCTGCTTGGCCACGGCGTTCTTGGCGGCCTGGACGCGGGCGGCCTCAGCGGCGGACTTCTTCGCGGCCGAGTCGGCGGCCATCGCCTGGGCGTCGGCCTGCTGCGCCACCGAAGTGGTCTGCACCTGGGCCTGCTCGCCGGCGGGGATGTCTGCGAGGAGAGTCGAGTCGCTGGCCGTCGCCTCGAGGTCGTTCGAGTTCGAGGACGGGGTGTTGCCCGAGGCAACGCCCACGACGGCGCCGACGGTGGTGACCGCGGTGGCCGACGCCACTGCGAATCCCCGGACCGAAATCCGGCTCACACGGTTTCCTTCCAGCATCGCCCGCATAGGTGACCTCGCGGACGCAATCGTGCCCCTGACGCTGGCCTCCGTTTGCTGCTCGGTCACGGGAGGCGCGGGCCCGGTGGACAACTCCCTTGACGGGAGCGCCGCGTGGTGCTCGGGCGGCATACGGCGACCACTATGAAGTTCTGTTGTTCCGTACCGCTGGGGGTACAGGAGTGCCGTATGCGGGGCCTGACAGGACCCAGACTCTGCCGTAGCGGGATGCCGGGAGGCAATTCCGAGTTGCGTGTGAAAGCTCACATCCCGTTTGTCCCAGCAGTTTTACGGAAACGCAGACGCATGGGGCCGAGACCCCACTAGGCTCTCTCGCTCCTCCGGTCGCGGCCAAGCGCCGCCGCCCCAGGGGCAATTGACCTCACCTCAGTCATGAAGCGCGAAAATCCCCCGTTCCGCGCGGAACGGGGGATTTTCGCGCTTCGGACGAAACGGTCAGATCTGGCTGTCCTCCAGCATCTCCGTCACCAGGGCCGCGATCTGCGAGCGCTCCGAGCGCGTGAGCGTCACATGGGCGAAGAGCGGATGCCCCTTCAGCTTCTCGATGACGGCGACCACTCCGTCGTACCGCCCGACCCGGAGGTTGTCGCGCTGGGCGACGTCATGGGTGAGGACGACGCGTGAGTTCGCCCCGATCCGGGACAGGACCGTCAGGAGGACGTTCCGCTCCAGGGACTGGGCCTCGTCCACGATGACGAAGGCGTCGTGCAGGGAGCGGCCCCGGATGTGCGTGAGCGGCAGGACCTCCAGCATGCCCCGCGCCGACACCTCCTCGATGACCTCCTTGCCCGCGACCGAGCCGAGCGTGTCGAAGACGGCCTGCGCCCAGGGGCCCATCTTCTCGGCCTCGGTGCCGGGCAGATAGCCGAGCTCCTGCCCGCCCACCGCGTACAGCGGCCGGAAGACCATCACCTTCTGGTGCTGGCGCCGCTCCAGGACGGCCTCCAGGCCCGCGCAGAGCGCGAGCGCGGACTTGCCGGTGCCCGCGCGGCCGCCCATCGAGACGATGCCGACGTCCGGATCGAGGAGCAGGTCGAGCGCGACCCGCTGCTCCGCGCTGCGGCCCTTGAGCCCGAAGGCCTCGCGGTCGCCCCTGACCAGGCGGACGCTGCCCTCGGCCGTGACCCTGCCGAGCGCCTTGCCGCGCTCGGACTGGATGGTCAGGCCGGTGTGCACGGGCAGCTCGGAGGCCTCGGGGACGTAGAGCGTCTCCGTCTCGTAGAGGAGGTCGACCTGCTCGCCGGAGAGGGTCAGTTCGGACATGCCGGTCCAGCCGGAGGAGTCCGTGATGGCGAGCTCGGCCCGGTACTCCTCGGCGAGGAGGCCGACGGAGGACGCCTTGATCCGCAGCGGCAGGTCCTTCGAGACGACGGTGACGTCGTATCCCTCGGCCTGGAGGTTGCGGGCCACGGCGAGGATCCGCGAGTCGTTGTCGCCCAGGCGGTATCCGGCCGGGAGCACGCCGGGGTCGGAGTGGTTGAGCTCGACGCGCAGCGTCCCGCCCAGGCTGCCGATCGGGATGGGCGCGTCCAGGCGCCCGTACCTGATGCGGAAGTCGTCGAGCAGGCGCAGGGCCTGCCGGGCGAAGTAGCCGAGTTCGGGATGGTGGCGCTTGGCCTCTAGCTCCGTCACTACGACGATCGGCAGCACCACTTCGTGCTCGTCGAAACGCGCGAGCGCGTTCGGGTCGGCGAGCAGGACGCTGGTGTCGAGAACATAGGTGCGCCGGCCTTGCTGGCGCTTCGTGCTGGTCACCACGGAAGGACGTACCCCCTCGGATGAGGTCGGGGAGCGACGGAGGGAACTGGGCCGGTGTGCGGCCCCCATGCGCGGGCCGGGCACCGGCCCTCCGTGTCGTCCGCGCTCACCGCGCGGTCGTCCTTGCGCAAAGGGCCTCCCGGGCGGACGGCCCCGTGCCGCCCGCTGAGATACGGCGCCCGTGAATCGGACGCCGACCTGGAAGGCTTATTCCCTCGAACAAGCGCAGCCATGCCATGGCATATGACGGCGCGTTGGTTAACTCCCGGTTACCGAGTCCTCAGTCCACCCGGTTCGTCATCCACCGTAACGGCGGTGGCGCGCGGCGTAATCACGCAGCGCACGCAGGAAGTCCACCTTCCGGAACGCCGGCCAGAAGACTTCGCAGAAGTAGTACTCGGAGTGAGCGGACTGCCAGAGCATGAAGCCGGAGAGGCGTTGTTCACCACTCGTCCGGATCACCAGGTCGGGGTCCGGCTGGCCGCTGGTGTAGAGGTGCTTGGAGATCTGTTCGACGTCGACGCTGTCGGCGACGTCCTCGATGGAGGTGCCGCGCTCGGCGTGGTCGAGCAGCAGGGAGCGGACGGCGTCGGCGATCTCCTGGCGGCCGCCGTAGCCGACGGCCACGTTGACGAGTATCCCCGTGTTGGTGTCGGTGGCCTGCTCGGCCTCCTTGAGGACCCGCTGGGTGCGGCCCGGGAGCAGGTCGAGGGTGCCCACGTGGTGCACGCGCCAGCGGCCGTCGGCCGCGAGGCTGCGGACCGTCTCCTCGATGATGCCGACGAGCGGGACGAGCTCCTCGTCGGGGCGGTCGAGGTTGTCGGTGGACAGCATCCACAGCGTGACGACCTCGACGTCGGTCTCGGCGCACCAGCCGAGGAACTCCTCGATCTTGTACGCGCCCGCCTGGTGGCCCTGCGCGGTGGTGCCGCCGGAGGCCTTCGCCCAGCGGCGGTTGCCGTCGAGGATGACGCCGATGTGCTTGGGCACCTGCGCGTGGTCGAGGCGGCCCTCCACCCGGTGTGCGTACAGCCGGTACACCAGGTCGCGCAAGCTCACGAGATTCCACCTCTCACGAAAGACGGCCGCTGCCCCGGGGGCCGACCGGCCGGGGTTCCTGGGGCCCGACGCGGCCCCCGAAGCCGAAAGGGTACCGCTGCGCGGGCGGTCCCTCGGCCCGGGTGCCGTTACGGACGGGAGAAAGAGGGGTATGGGGGGCGCCCGTCCACGCCCCCACCCCGAACGACCGCCTCCGGCACGGAAGGGGGGCGCGCGACACGGGGGTTGGGCCCCCCGCACCACGCCACGCGCGGACCGCCACCGCGCCCATCGAGCCCGCCCGGCGCCTGACGACGAGACCGCAGGCCATTTCAAGCCCGTCCGGCGTTTGAGGACGAGGCCGCAGGCCGATGGAGAGCCCGTCCGGCGCTCGAGGACGAGGCCGCAGGCCGATGGAGAGCCCGTCCGGCGCTCGAGGACGAGGCCGCAGGCCGATCAACCCCGCCCAAGCCGAACGCAGTGACGTAGCTTCGTTCCATGAACGACATCTCCCCGTACGCCGCCGCCCCCGACCGCTACGACACGATGGAGTACCGCCGCACCGGCAGGAGCGGCCTGCGGCTGCCGGCCGTCTCGCTCGGCCTCTGGCACAACTTCGGCGACGACCGCACGCTCGACTCCCAGCGGGCGATCCTGCGCCGCGCCTTCGACCTGGGCGTCACCCACTTCGACCTGGCGAACAACTACGGCCCGCCGCCCGGCAGCGCGGAGCTGAACTTCGGCAAGCTCTTCGCCCAGGACTTCGCCCCCTACCGGGACGAGCTGGTCGTCTCGACCAAGGCGGGCTATCTGATGCACCCCGGCCCGTACGGCGAGTGGGGCTCCCGCAAGTACCTCCTGTCGTCGCTCGACTCCTCGCTGCGGCGCATGGGCCTGGACCACGTCGACGTCTTCTACTCGCACCGCTTCGACCCGGACACCCCGCTGGAGGAGACCATGGGCGCCCTCGCGTCCGCGGTCCAGCAGGGCAAGGCGCTGTACGTCGGCGTCTCCTCGTACACCAGCGAGCAGACCGCCGAGGCCGCGCGGCTGCTGCGCGAGATGGGGGTCCGTCCGCTCATCCACCAGCCCTCGTACTCGATGATCAACCGCTGGACCGAGGACGACGGCCTGCTCGACACCCTGGAGGCGGAGGGCATGGGCTGCATCTCCTTCGTGCCGCTCGCGCAGGGCCTGCTGACCGACAAGTACCTGAAGGGCATCCCCGAGGGCTCGCGCGCGACCCAGGGCAAGTCGCTCGACCCCGGGCTCCTCAGCGACGAGGTCGTACGCCGCCTCAATGGCCTGAACGACATCGCGGCGCGGCGCGGCCAGTCGCTCGCGCAACTGGCGCTGAACTGGGTGCTGCGGGACGAGCGCATGACGTCGGCGCTCATCGGCGCGTCCAGCGTGCGGCAGCTGGAGGAGAACGTGGCGGCGCTGTCCGGGCCGAAGCTCACGGAGGCGGAGCTCGAGGAGATCGACACCTTCGCGGTGTCGACGCCGGGGACGAACATCTGGGCCGGTCGGAGCTGACGGCGCGGTCCGGCGCGCGGCCCCGCGCGCGGCCTCACGGCCGTGGCGCGGGCGGCCGCCGCGCGGCCAAAAGAAACGGGCCGGTCCGTGGGGGGGAGACGGACCGGCCCGAGGGGGGGTTTCCACCATAACCCTTCGTAAGTGCTTCGCGGTGCATCGGCGTGCCACAACTACTCTCCGAAACCGCCCGGCGACTGCTTGGCCCCCATTCCCCACCGGTTTCCGGCCCTCGCGGCGGGATCCGACCGCCGGAGGCGGTAGCTCCGAAGGGTGACGCGCGGGCGGGGCGCGCGCTTGACGCGCCGGGCGCTAGCGTCGCGCCATGGCGACGCTGACGGTGCCCGGCTCCGGGAGCCCCTTCGCGGTCCCCCTGGAGGTGGCGGACTCGCCCCGCGCGCGGCGGCGCGGGCTGCTCGGCCGGGACGGCGTCCCGGGCGCCCTGCTGCTGCCGCGTACGAGCGCGGTGCACACCCTGGGGATGCGGTTCGCGGTGGACGTGGCGTACCTGGACCGGAGGTCCCGCGTGCTCGCGGTGCGGACGATGCGGCCGGGCCGGGTGGGCCTGCCCCGGCTCCGGGCCCGGCGCGTGGTGGAGGCGGAGGCCGGAGCGATGGCGGCGTGGGGGGTCCGCAGGGGCGTGCGCCTGGTGGTGGACCTGGACGGGCCGGATCGGAACGGCGCCTAGGAGCACGGTGGGGCGCTCGCTCTCGGGCAGAGCGCGCACGAGGCCGCGCAGCCCCCTCCACTGCGCGGCACCCGCCCCGCGCAGCTTTGCGCCCGCGAATTAGCGTTGGTCTGAACTTACGTGAGTCCGGCGACTGAATCGAGCCGGTGCGCAGAACAATCGATAACAATGTTGAATCGACGGCCGCGGCACACCGGAGTCGCCCCGAATTGCCCGAATTGCCTTATGAGGCGCGGGGCTTCGGGCAGGGGTGCGGGGGCGCACCGGGCTTCGGGCGGGGACGCGGGGCGCGGAGGCGCGAGGGCGCGCGGCCTCAGGCGCCGCGCGCGACCGCGGCGGCGGCCTTGGCCTCCTGATTGGCGACCAGGCGCTCCATGTTCGCGTCGCCCCACAGGCCGAGCGGCTCCAGGGCCCGGTTCAGGGACTGGCCGAGGTCGGTGAGGGAGTACTCCACCTTGGGCGGCACCTCGCGGTAGACCTCGCGGTGCACGATGCCGTCCGTCTCCATCTCCCGCAGCTGCTGGATCAGCATCTTCTCGCTGACGCCGGGGACGTGCCGCCGCAGCTCCCCGAACCGCAGGGTGCCCCCCGCGTACAGCGCCCACAGGATCATGGGCTTCCACTTGCCGCCGACGACGTCCACGGCCGCGTCCAGACCGCACACGTACGGCCCCTTGCCCTTCGCCATGTGCCAACTCCTCGTCCGGGTACGGCCGCTGCCTCACTTACCGGATCGACAGTACCGCCGGTGGACGGGTCAGCGCTTGCGCGCGTCGAAGAGGTGCCGGGTGCTGTGGGCCACGAACGGTCCTTCCGCCCGGATCAGCTCGTGCAGCTCGCGCAGTCGCGGCCGGTACGCGTCGACGGTGAACCCGGGCACCATCCACACCACCTTCCGCAGGAAGTGGACGACGGCCCCGACGTCGAAGAACTCCATCCGCAGGCGCTCGGCGCGCAGCGACACCACGTCGAGCCCGGCGGCCTCGGCCGCGGCCCGCTCGCCCTCGGGGTCGCGGGCGTTCCTGACCTCCGCGGGCTGCTCCCCCAGGAAGTACTCGACGAGCTCGAACACGCTGCTCGGGCCCACGTGCTGGGCGAAGTACGTCCCGCCGGGCCGCAGCACCCGCGCGATCTCGGCGAAGTGCGGCGTGACGGGGTGCCTGCTCGTGACCAGGTCGAAGGCGCCGTCCGCGAACGGCAGCGGCGCGTCCTCGGCCGAGGCCACGACGACCGCGCCGCGCGGGTGCAGCAGTGCCGTCGCCTTCGCCACGTTCGGCGGCCAGCCCTCCGTGGCCACGGCGACCGCGGGCAACGAGGGCGCGGACGCCAGCACCTCCCCGCCCCCCGTCTGCACGTCGAGCGCGGCCTCCGCATCGCGCAGCCGCTCCCCCATGGCCCGCGCGTACCCCCACGAGGGCCGCGCTTCGGTGGCCCTGCCCTCGAACCAGGAGAAGTCCCAGCCCTGGGTGGGGGCGGCCGCGGCCTCGGCCACGAGGTCGTCGAACGTACGGGAAGCGGGTGTGCCGTCGCTGGAGGTGCTCATGGTCCGATGCTCTCAAGCGCGGCTCCGACCTGCCCGGAATTACGTACGGGCCGCCGACAGGTGGCGGGTGAGCCGGTCGACGTCGGCCCAGGCGGAGGCGTCCGTGCCGTCGCCGAAGCGGTAGTGCCCGATCATCCACAGAACGTGGCTACCACTCCCGTCCGAACATCAACGCATCCCGAATTCTCCGCCGAACCGAAATGGCCTCCAGCAACTGACTTTCGTAGTCTTGAGATGCCATACCTGCCCCCCTTCATCCCGGACCGGGCAGGAATGGGCAATCACTCAGGCGGTGTGGGCTGCTCCGCGCCACCCTCGAAGAGGTACGCGTAAATTCCCTGCAAGTAGTCATACAAAGAGCTCTCATCGGAGAAATCGACGTCCGTCAACCGCTCGTAATCGACAATGGTGGCACTACGCTCCCGCAACAGGTCAACGAACCCTCTGCGCACGCCTCCCAGGAAAGGTTCACCGAAGGCCGTCAGAGTGGGGCGCAACGCGCCGCGTACATCGTAAGCCTGCTCGTAATGCAGGTAAGTCTTAACAAATCTCTCAAGCTCCGTATTCACACGACTCCCTCCCTGGAGGTACAACGTCACCTCTAAAGGTGGCGACCAGGGGCTGGATTCAGATACATCGCACGCAACTCCCACTGCCCACTTCGAATACCATGGACCACCTTCTTGACTCCGCCAGTGAAGTCAACCGACAGGAATCCACTCGGATATACAGGATTCCGATAGAATCCGGTGGACCTCTCGCGCGCCTTGGGGCCCAGAATATCCACGTCCCTAGACAGTCGACCAGCGCTTGGTCATTCGGGTGGAGGTGACGCCCAGGCACATACCCTTCTCCTCCGCGGGGCATGCCGTGCGGCAAAGCGCCGGTCCCGCCGGGAGGCCCACCAGTACGCGGTACCGCACCAGAACCGTGAGCAGTTCCAGCGGTCGGATCAGAGCCACTGCCAGACGCATGCACGCTGTGGGACTGCTCCGCAGAACCGCACCCTCCGTGGCGCGACGAGGAGGAGTGGTGCGCCGGGGGCGAGTGACCGTCACGAACTCCACGCGTCCTCCACCCTTGGAAGAACCTTCCGGTGCTTGTCGAGCCCTGCTCCACCACTCGCCAGATAGACCGTGCGGCCCCTTTCCCCGACGTACGGCCCGTGTCCCGAGGCACAGCCGCATGCCGCACGGGAGCCCGCGCGCCGACACCCTCCAAGCGGTAGGAGCCGTACTCCAAGTCCAGCCGTGTACCTGCCCGGCCGCTTCTCAACGGCTTGACCGGTCCCCCGTCCTTGGTCACCCTGAAATGAACGCCCTTCACGGCGTACCGGAACGGATCCGCCGCCCGGCTGAACTTGCTGACGCCCGAGATCGTCTTCGCCGCCGCGCCGCGGGTCGCCAGGATCGTGACTGCTTTAAAGCCGACGAGGCCTGCGGCGCGTGCCGGGTTCTTGCTCCAGTCGTCGTAGGCGATCAGGCCCTTGCCGGTGTCGGCCACGGCTCGGAGCGAGTGCAGCGGCCAGCCGGGCTGTTGGTTGTCCTTGGCCATCCAAAAGACACCGGCCGCCGGTCCGATGCTGAGGGTCAGTCCGGTGGCGAGCTCACTCCGTCGAACATACTTGCCGCCACTTCATCGCAGGCGCACGGCAGTTGTGGTACCCAGGGCGCGATCCCGCCACGGGCCGGTCCGCGTCCTCGTCGCGTCGGCGCTGGCGTCACCGCCGTCTCCCCTTTCACCACGGGCTCGGGGGCGAATCCCGGGTATGGGCACTATGGCCAAAAGTGTGCGCCGAGCGAACGGGCGCGGGAGATCGGGGCGCCGACTTGTTTGCGACCGCGTCGAGCGTGTGGGCCCTCAGGGGACGCCCGCGGCGTGCACCACCTGCGCGGGCCGCCACCGGGCAGGGTGAGGTCGGCGGTGGCCTCGAAGCCGAGGCGTTCGTAGAAGCGGACGTTGGTCTCGGCGGAGGTCTCCAGAACGCCGGTACGCCGTCCCGCTCCGCCGTCTCCAGGCCGGGGCGCAGGACCGCCCGGCCCAGGCCCGCGCCCTGCCGGGCGGGGTCGACGCCGACGGTCCCGAGGAACCACACCGGCTCCGCGGGCCGGTGCGGGCCAGCACCGCCTCGGCCAGCTCAGCGAAGACTCCCCCGGTCGCGTACGTACGGGGAGGACGATTGCGGGCCCCTCCATGTCCTCGGGATACCCGGCGCCCGGGTCCCGGCTCACGGCTCACGCTCCGCGCGGGAACGAGACCTCCACGCGGCGGTTCTTCTTCCGGCCTTCCTCCGAGCCGTTGTCCGCGATCGGATAGTCCTCGCTGTAGCCGCGTACGGAGTACGTGACCTGGGGGCCGAGGAAGCTCGCCAGACGGTCGTGGACGGCTTCCGCGCGGTCCTTGGAGAGCTTCTTGCCGTGGGCGTACGAGCCGAGGTCGTCCGTGAACCCGAAGACCCGGACGTCGGTGGCCTTCTGGGCCTTCGCCTCGTCTGCGATGGCCTCGATACGGGCGTCCGCCTCCGGGTTCAGCTTCGCGCTGTCCTTGGGGAACAGGACCTCCGCCTGCAACGCGAACTTCACGTCCGTGTTGGTGTCCTCCCTGCGCTCCTCACCGCCGAGGTCCTCCACGACGGACTTGATGTCGAGAACCTTGGCGGGCGCGAGCGTCGCCCCGTCGGCGAGCTTCAGGCCGGGGCTGTTGGAGTCGACCTCGGGGGGTGGGGAGGTGGTGGAGGAGCCGGGGGGTGTGCTGGGGTCGTCGTCGGCCCGGGCCTCGGGGGCGAGGAGGGTGAGCGCCGCGACGATGACGGCGGCCGTCGCCGTGGCCGTCCTTCGGGGGCGGGGGGTCATGGTCACTCGCCCTCACTGAGTTCGAGCGCGGCGGGCGGCATCGTCGGCACCTGGAGTTGCAGCTTCGTGGTGTCCTCCGGCGGCGCCGGGAACTGGGCGAACCATTCGGCGGACTGGTTCTGATTGATGCCGCCCTCGAATTTGGTGCACAGGCACCTGCCTGTGGTGTCCCGCAGCACTAGATACTTCTTCTTGCCCGCCGCGTCAACGAGGGCGGCACCGGCCAACGAACCGCCGTTCTTCTTCAGTTCGTTCTCGTCGCTCCGCCACTCACCGGCGAGCCAAATGCCCGAGGTGCCGTTCGTCACCCTGCCGCTCAGGGTCAAGAAGCCGCCTTCGTCACGCTCGGCGGACGTAACTGTCAGCGTGATGCCGTTGCCCTTGACCTCGGCCAGCGCCTCGTCCGAAGTGGAGTTCTCGGCTTCCTTGCCGCTGCCGCCGTCGTCGACGTCCTTGGCGGAATCCGAGGAGGACGACTTCTTGCCGGACTTGGAGTCACCGTCGTCTCCACCGCCGCAGCCGGCCACCGTGAGGACCAGCCCAGTCGTGATCGCCACCGCGGTCATTGCCCTGCGGGTCGTCATGGTGCGCCGAAGCTTCATCTCAGCGGCTTCCTTTTCTTCTCTGTGATCGCTTGTCACTCGGCCAGGTGCACGGAGAATAGGACGGACGCGTCCGGCAGATCGTCCGGGTCGAAGTCGTCGGGGTCGATCTCGATGAGGCCCTCCTCGCCGTCGCAGAAGAACTCCACGGCGTCCTCGGGTTCGTCCGACGGGTCACCCGGCGGATCGGCCGGCTGCTCCGCCGGAGGCGCGGACTCACACCGGGGCTTGATGACGGCGGTCGCCTCGGCCCTCGCGTGCTTCGTCTCCGTACCCGGGATGATCGAGTCTCCGACCGTGTAATTGGTCGTGACTTCCACGTGATAGCCCGGGTAGCCGCTGACCTCCGTGCTGCCGAAGCCGGTGACCTTGGAGTCGTTCTCGGCCGCCAGCGCGTCGGCCGCCGCCTCCGCGCCCTCCCCCGTGAACAGGTCGCCGCCGAGCCAGTCCAGCCATTCGTCCCCGTCGCCGTCCTCGATGGCTTTGGCCAGGCCTTCGAAGAGCTCGTCCCGTGTCTCCTGCGCCGCCGCCAGCGCGGCCGCGTCCGCCGCCGACTGCGCGCCGTTGCGTGCGGACGCCGCCTGAGCGAACGCGAAGAACGCGAAGGCGACGAAGAGCAGAATTCCGGTCAACCAGATGTAGATCGGCAGCGTCTGCCCGCCATCACCGCGTATCCGGCTCCGGATCAGCCGCCGATTACGTCGTTGACCGCGTTGCCGATCGCCTGGGAGATCTTGCCGTCGAGACCGAGTTGATCGATGAGCGTATAGATCCCGGCAATCAGAATCATCAACCCCGCATACTCCACGAACCCCGCCCCCCGGTCCCCCTCGCCCCCCTGGGCCCGCCGCACCCGCGCGGACACCGTCAGGGTCCACGTGACCCACGCACCCAGTACGCGTTCCTTCAGCATGACGGACGACCTTTCTCTCCCACCCGATACCGATACCGATACCGTCTACGTGACCGACTATCACAACCACTGCCCCAAGAGGCCCCTCGCGCAACCGACTTCCCGTCCGGCGCGCAGGTTGGCCTATTTCACCGGCCTCACTGGGTATCGAATGCATCATCGTCGCCCTTCCCTTCGGGAGGGTCCCATACGCGGTTGCATCAGCAAGGACATTTGGGGAAGCTCACCGCCCCAGAATCGAGCCGAAGTCGGATCCGGAGCCCAGGAACATCCCGGCGGCGATCAGGATCATCGTCGCCGGAAGCATGAACACCAGCGTCACCAGCGTGGCCTTGGGGATGGTCTTCGCGGCTCTGCGGCGGGAGTTCTGGGCGTCCGTGCGGCGCATGTCCGTGGCGAGTTGGATCAGGGTCTCGGCGATGGGGGAACCGAGTTCCTCGCCCTGCTGGAGGGCGGAGACGAACTGGGCGACCTGCTCGGAGGAGTTGCGGCGGCGCAGCTCGTCGAAGGCCTGGCGGCGGCTGACGCCCATGTCCATCTGGCGCAGGGTGATGCGTAGTTCGTCCGCCCACGGACCCTCGTACTTCTCGGCGACGCGGTCGAGCGCCTGCCGGAAGCCGAGCCCCGCCGAGACGACGACGGCGAGGACGTCGAGGAAGTCGGGCAGGGTGCGGTCGATGACCTCGCGGCGTTCGCGGATGGCCTGCCAGATGAGGGCGTCGGCGGCCATCGCGCCGAAGGCGAACGTCATGACGGCGAACAGCGGCTGCCCGTTGGTGAGGAAGATCAGGCCGAGGACGAGGCCGAAGACGCCGTACACCGCGCGGCGGGCGGCGTAGCGGTCGATGGTGAGGCCGCCGGGATTGCCCGCCATGTCGATCCGGCGGCGCTTGGCCGCGACCCGCTTCGGGCCCATCAGCCGGAGCACCAGGGGCGCGCACCGCATCCCCAGGCGGTCCACGGCCCCGCCCGCCGCCGAGACGCGTGTCGCGCCGACCTCCAGGGCGACCGCCAGGTCGGGCGGCAGCTTCGCCTCCGCGCGGTACATGCGGACGCCCTGGCAGACTCCCGCGACCGCCAGGCCCATCAGCAGGGCGAGCAACAACGCAGGCACTGTGTCCCCCTCCCTCAGACCTCGATCTTGCCCAGGCGTCTGATCACGAAGAAGCCCACCGCGTACAGGCCCAGCGAGATCAGGATCAGGGTCTGCCCCAGGGGCGAGCCGGTCACGCGCTCCAGCGCGCCCTCGTTCGAGGAATTGATCAGCAGGAGCGAGCCGAGGCCGAGGAGCGGCACCGTGAAGGCCGTGGCGTGGACCTCCGAGAGCATCGTGCGGACCTCGCGCCGGGTCTCCTTGCGGTCCTCCAGGGTCTGCGTGAGGTTGCGGAGGGAGTTGACCACCGAGCCGCCCGCCTTGTTGGACAGGACCAACGTCGTGACCAGCACTATCAGTTCGCGGGACGGCAGGCGCTGGGCCAGCTCCTCCAGCGTGTCGTCGATCGAGCGGCCGACCGTCAACTGGTGGGCGACGTGCGAGAGTTCCTCGCCCGCTGGGGATTCCAGCTCCTCCGCCGCCATCGCGAGCGACGTGCGCAGGGCGAGGCCCGCGGCCGTCGCGTTGGCGAGGATGCGGGCCACGTCCGGGAGCTGGTTGATGAACGCCTCGATGCGCTTCTGCCGCTGCCAGTTGAGGAAGATGACCGCTCCCCAGACCGCCACCACTCCCGCGATCGGGCCGAAGAAGGGGGCCAGGGACGCCGCCGCGATCAGCCACACGGCCGCCACGACGGCGGTGACGTACGTGAAGAACTCGCCGGGCGTCAGGTCGAGGCCCGTCGCCGAGAGCCGCAGGTGCAGGGCGCGGCCCAGGCGGGTGCGGCGCAGCCTGCGGTCGACCGCGGTGAACCGGCGCCTGCGGCCGCCGCCCTCCAGGGCCGCGGGCCCGCCCTCGGCGGACAGCCGGTCCACCAGGGCCTGGCGCTGCGCGCGGCCGGAGGCGTACGTCTGGACTCCGGCGACGGCGAGCGTGCCGGTGAGGAGCGTGGCGCCGAGGGCCAGGAGCGTGGGGTTGTTCATGGGGTGTCCTCAGGTCTCCTCTGGTCTCCTCAGCCGATCGCTTCGCGCGTGTTGAGTACGTCGATGGCCTCGGCCACCCCGTACGCGGGCGGCACCGGCTCACCGGCGACGTACAGGCGCTCGGCGACGGGGCGCGGCAGCGGCAGGTGCTCGAAGTAGCCGTGGACGACCCGGTCGGGGCCGACCGGGTGGGGGACGAAGCGGGTGACGGGGGCGATGCGGAACTGCTGGCGGCCGTGCGAGACGAGCAGCACGATCTCGGCGACCTTGCGGGAGCCGTCGGCGTGCCGGGCGAGCTGGACGACGACGTCCACGGCGGAGTTGATCTGGTCGCGCAGGGCCTCGAAGGGGACCTGGACCTCCGACATGGAGCCCAGGGTCTGGAGCCGGGTGAGGGCGTCCTCGGCCGTGTTGGCGTGGACCGTGGCCAGGGAGCCGTCGTGGCCCGTGGACATGGCCTGGAGCATGTCGAGCGTCTCGCCGCCGCGGACCTCGCCGACGATGATGCGGTCGGGGCGCATCCGCAGCGAGTTCCTGACCAGGTCGCGGATCGTGATCTGCCCCTTGCCCTCGACGTTCGGCGGGCGGGACTCGAGGCGGATCACATGGTCCTGCTGGAGCTGGAGTTCGGCCGAGTCCTCGATGGTGATGATGCGCTCGTGGCCCGGCAGGAGGCCCGAGAGGGCGTTGAGGAGCGTGGTCTTGCCCGAGCCGGTGCCGCCGCTGACGATGACGTTGAAGCGGGCCCGTACGAAGGCCGCGAGGAGCATCAGCATGTGCTCGTCGAGGGAGCCGAGGCCGATCAGCTCCGGCAGCGTGTACGCGCGCGGGAAGCGGCGGATCGTGAGGGTCGCGCCGGTGAGGGCGAGGGGCGGGATGATGACGTTGACGCGTTCGCCGGTGGGCAGGCGCGCGTCGACCATGGGGTTCGACTCGTCGACGCGGCGGTTGACCGTGGAGACGATGCGTTCGATCGTCTGCATCAGCTGGTCCTCGGACGCGAAGCGGAGCGGGAGCTGCTCCACGCGGCCCGCGCGCTCCACGAAGATCGAGTCGGGGCCGTTGACCATGATCTCGGTGATGGAGGCGTCGGCGAGCAGCGGCTCCAGGACGCCGAGGCCCAGGGCCTCGTCGACCACGCGCCGGATCAGGTGCGCCCGCTCGGAGGCCGAGAGGACGGGGCCCTCGCGGCTGATGATGTGGCCGAGGACCCGCTCCAGGCGGGCCCGGCGGTCGGACGCCGACAGGGACGACATCTCGGCCAGGTCTATCTCTTCGAGCAGCTTCGCCCGGTACGTCGCCACGAGGCTGTCGTCGCGGCTGGGCGCGGCGGTGTCGGCGGGCGACGCGATGCGGGAGCGCAGGCTCATGCGGGTCAGCCTCCTGTCCCGGGGGCGCCGGGCTCCGCGGGGTCGTCGTTGGGCATGGTCACGGTCTTCTCGACCTCCCAGTCCGTGTCGACGAAGGGCAGGAGCGTGGGGACCTGGACGGTGACCGTGGCGGTGGTGGTGTCGCCTCCCCCGCCCGCGACCGATACGTCCGCGTCCAGGCCGGAGTCCATCGCGGCGTGCCCCGCGGCCTCGCCGCCGGTGCCCTCGCGGGACTCGACACGGGCGGCGGCGCGGGCGCCGGAGCCCGCCTGGTTGGCCGCGTAGCCGACCAGGCCGAGCTGGATGGCGGCGAGGCCCACGAGGAGCAGGACGGGGAGGAAGCCGGCGAACTCCAGCATGGAGACGCCCTTGTCGCCCCGGGGGCGTCTGCTCGGCCTGGTCTGCCGCCCGGGCTTGCGGGGCGATCGCCCACAGAGGAGACCGGCGAAGTACCCCACTCTCATGGCGTGTCATCCCCCTCCACCGCCGCACCGGCCTGCGCATGGACCTCCCACCCCGTCGTGACGCCGGGGAAGAACACGGGGACCTTGATGTCCACCCGGGCCTTCATCACGTCGCCTTCGGCCGCGCAGGAGACCCTGGCGTCCTGCCACGCACCGGGCAGATGTTCCTTGGCCGCGGAGTCGCACGCTCCGGCGTCGCCGGAGACCACTGCGGCCGCGGCCGCCCGCGCGGCCTCGTCCGCCGCGTTCCCCGCCAGTGAGTACGAGTAGCCGTACAGCGCGCACTGCCACAGGATCCCGAGGACGGCGAGGAGCAGCGGGAACATGCCCGCGAACTCCAGGGTGACGGCGCCGCGGTCCGACTTCGGGGCGCGGCGCAGGCCGCGGCCGCTCTTGCGGGCGCCCCCGGTCTCCGGTTCCACGACGCCCAGTTCACCGGCGAGCCCCCACAGCGCCTGCTTGACGGTGGACTTGGCGTCGAGGTCGTGCAGGCGGCCCGCGTCGACGGCGCCGTGGAGTTCCTTGGGTACGTCCGGAACGGTGGTGCGGGCGGCGCGCGTGCCGGTGACGCGGGCGACGAGGGCGGGCTGGATCTCGGTGCCTCGCGTGTGCCGGTTGACGACGGTGACCGTCTCCTCGGCCTTGCGGATCTGGAGCCGGTCCCAGAGCCGGACCATGCGTTTGGCGGCGCGTACGGCGACGACGTCGGGGGTGAGCAGCAGGACGGCCTGGTCGGCCGTCTCCACGACGGCCGCGCCCGCGGGTGTGACGTACGTGCCGCAGTCGACGACCACGACGTCGTAGCGTCCGCGCAGCGCGTGGACGGTCTGCCGGGCGACGCGTTCGGTGATCTCCTCGCCGCGCTCGCCCTCGGCGGGCGCGAGGAGGAGGCCGATGCCGGTCTCGTGGGCGTAGACGGCGTCCTGGACGACGCGCGGCGTGAGGTCGCTGATCGCGGCGAGGTCGGCGACGGAGCGGCGGAACTGTACGTCGAGGTACGAGGCGACGTCGCCGGACTGGAGGTCCAGGTCGAGCAGCGCGGTGCTGCGGCCCGAGGCCTGGGCGGCGAGGGCGAGCTGCACGGCGGTGAGGGTGGTGCCGACGCCGCCCTTCGCGCCGGTCACGGCGATGACCTGGCCGCTGCCGGGGGCGGCCGCGCCGGAGCCGGGGCCGTACAGGTCCACGGCGCCGGTGCCGAGGTGGCGCCGCATGCCGGTGGCCCAGCCCGCCGCGGCCTGGACGCGCTCGGCCAGGGCGTCGTACGCCGGCGGATGGGGGACGATGCCGCGCGCCCCGCAGTCCATGGCGGCGGTGAGCAGGGCCGGGCTGGTGTCGGCCGTGACGAGGACGACGCCGACGGCGGGGAAGCGCAGGACCAGGTCGCGGATGAGGTCGAGGGCGGGGACGGGGGCGATGCGCTCGTGGACGAGGACGACTTCGGGCAGCTCGTCGACGGACTCCGCGGCGAGGCGGGCGAGGGTGTCGAGGAGCTCGGTGGAGTCGGCGACGGGCGCGGCGGGTTCGGCGTCCGGAAGCTGGGCGGCGAGCCCGCTCAGACTGCGGGCGGCGTCCGGGTCGCCGACCGCCGGGAGGATGCGGATGGTCATGGGCGGCCGCCTCCCTCGGGCCGGGGGGCTGCGGGGTTCCCGCGCCGTTCGGGGGGCCCGCCGCGGGGGGCGCCTGCGGCGCCCGTGGTGCCGGTGGCGCCCGTGGCACCGGTGGGCGGCGGCGACGCGCCGGGCGTGGTGCGCGACGGGCGTAGGGCGGCCGACGGGGCCTCCGGTGCGCGCGAGGCCTCCGGCAGACGTGCGAGGCGCGCGGGCCACGGGGGCCACGGCCGCCGCACGAGGCGGAGGGACCGCGCGGGGTGCCCCCGGAGCGGCGGTACCCCCGAGGACCAGCCGTGGTGCCGGGCGCGAGCCGCCGGAACCGCGCGAGCCACACCAGCCAAGGGAACGTTCACAGCGGGCCCCCTACTTGTCCTCGTCCAAGGTGTACGTACGGTCCCCGCGCGGTACGTCCGCGTCGCCGCCCCGGCCGACCAGGGCGAGCCGGACGTGCGAGGCGAACGACTCGGCGTACGCGACGCGCTGGGCGTCCCGCGTGTCGAGGGCGAACGTGATGGGCACGGCCTCGTCGGTGCGGCGGCGGCTGCGGTCGTCGCGGTCGGGTTCGAGGGCCGTGAGCTTGCCGACGTCGATGACCCTGGCCTTCTCGACGATGACCTTCGACTGGTCCTTGCCGCGGTCGGTCTCGGCCTTGAAGGTGGCGTAGATGTTGACGGTCGAACCGGGGGTGATCTTCCCGGCGACGCCGGTCGCCGCGTCGATCATGATGGCGATCTCCTGCTGTCCCGGTGCGAGCCGGGGCCGCTTCACGATCATGTCGCTCTGCAGCAGGGAGCCCTTCCGGAGCTGAGTGACGGCGATCTTCCCGCGGATCTCCCGGAGGTTGGTGACGGCGTTGTCCGACAGCCACCGCTCGGGCATCTCCACCTTCTTGAACTGTTCGGGCTCCAGCTCCTTGTACGGCGCGATGTCCGTCTTCAGCTCGTACGCCGCGGTCTCGGGCCCGACCTTCGAGTTCACGTCGCGGATCACGGAGAGGACGCCCGCGAAGGCGCCGATCGCGCACAGGACCGACAGGACCATCAGGATGACACCGCGGCGCTGGCGTGAGTTCATGGGCCGGAGTACCTACCTCGTTCGATCGTGCAGCGAGTGCGTGTGGCTACGGACGGTGAGCGGGGTGGTGCGTGAGCCGGTGGGGCACGGGCCGGGGGCGTCCTAGGTGGCGCCGCGGGGCAGCGCCCGCGTCCCGGTGGTCACCTCGGGAGCGGCGGCGGTCCGCTCGGACGGCGGGAGCAGCGGCGCCGCGCAGAACGCGCAGCGGTCGCCGATGAGTTCGAGACCGCACCAGTGGCAGTCCTCCCTCCGCACGGACGACACCAGTTGGTAGAGCACGGAGATGTCCGGGATGGCCGCGGCGAACTCGACGAGCTTGCCGGTGGCCCACCAGCGCGCGGACTCGCCGGGCAGCGGCACGTCGACGGCGCCCTGCACCTGCCAGACGTCGGCGAGCGTGTCGGTGACCCAGTCGGCGGCGAGCTGCCCCGGCGCGTACAACAGCTTCGTGCCGAACTCGGGCGCGGGAAGCACCGCGTCACCCCCCGCCTTCACCATCGCGGTCCGCGGCGCGGCGAGTACCGCGAACTGCGTGCCCGGAACCCATGACTTGGTGTGCGAACGCAGCGTGACGGGCACGCGGTCGAGCTTGGCGACGGACCCGAGCAGGGCGCCCGCGTAGATGTAGTGGGTCAACAGCCGCGCGGCGGAGGCGAGCACGCCGGGGCTGAAGTCGCAGATCGACAACTGCCGTAACTGCAGCGCCAGTACGGAAAGCCCGAGCGGCGGCAGCTCACTCCGCACGAACGCGATCCGGTCGCTCTCGAGGACAGACCGGATCGCGTGCAGCCGATGCCGCACCGCCTGGGGCGCGGACGCCGGGCACAGCACGATCACGTACCCGTGGTACTCGATGAGCTGGTGCATCTCGGTGAGCGCCCGGTCGAGCGAGTACGTCTTCGGCGACTGGTCGGCGCTCTTCAGGACGGCGGCGGTCGGGGTGTGACGATCGGGCGAAGGCAGCACCAGCTCCGGGCTGGTGACGGCTATCGCGGTCGGCATGCGCACACCCCCGGCTCCGAGTCCTCACGCTCCCGTCCGCGCACGCCAACGCGCACGTGCGCTCCTAGCTGTGCACCATATCCACGCGGGGGCCGCCCTAACACCCAACTTCCCACTGTTCACCTATGGGTTGTCGGGACAGCTCCCGCCACGCGGCGCGCGCGGAGCCTCCCTCCAGGGACGCGGTTCCCCAGGAACCCTTGACAACCACATTGGTCTGGACCAGCTTGTACGACCAAGCAACAGCGGTGGCCACCGTCCCCTTCCGGCCCGTACGGGCCCCTCCCCCCCCATCCCCCCACCGGAGGCAGAAGTGGACCGCGCACGCACAGGTACACGTACACGCAGGCACAGGAGCAGGAGCAGGAGCGGCGTTCTCGCCGGGATGCTCGCCGCGTTCGGGCTCGCGGTCGCGGGGCTCGCGACCGGCGGGGCCGGGAGCGCCGACGCCCGCGACACCGGTGCGCCGGGGCAGGGCCACGCCCAGGCGCAGGCTCGGGCCGTGCCCAAGCATGCCGTCACCGGGTACTGGCAGAACTTCAACAACGGCGCCACCGTGCAGCGGCTCAGCCAGGTGCAGGACCAGTACGACATCATCGCCGTCGCCTTCGCGGACGCCACCGGGACGCCGGGGAAGGTGACCTTCAACCTCGACTCCGCGGGGCTCGGCGGGTACACCGTCGCCCAGTTCAAGGCCGACATCAAGGCCAAGAAGGCGGCGGGGAAGTCCGTGATCGTCTCGGTCGGGGGCGAGCGCGGGGCCGTCTCCGTCAACAGCTCCACCGCGGCGGCGAACTTCGCCACCTCCGTGTACGCGCTCATGCAGGAGTACGGCTTCGACGGCGTCGACATCGACCTGGAGAACGGGCTCAACGCCACCTATATGACCCAGGCCCTCAAGTCCCTGTCCCAGAAGGCCGGGCCGGGCCTCGTGCTCACCATGGCGCCGCAGACCATCGACATGCAGTCGACGTCCAACGCGTACTTCAGGACGGCCCTGAACGTGAAGGACATCCTCGCCGTCGTCAACATGCAGTACTACAACAGCGGCGCGATGCTGGGGTGCGACGGGAAGGTCTACGGCCAGGGCTCCGTGGACTTCCTGACCGCGCTCGCCTGCATCCAGCTGGAGGGCGGGCTCGCGCCGTCGCAGGTGGGGATCGGGACGCCCGCGTCACCGCGCGGGGCCGGGTCCGGGTACGTCGCGCCGGCCCTCGTGAAGAACGCCCTCGACTGCCTCGCCCGGGGCACCGGCTGCGGCTCCTTCAAGCCGTCCAGGACCTATCCGGGCATCCGCGGGGCCATGACCTGGTCGACCAACTGGGACGCCCTGAACGGGAACGCGTGGTCCAACGCCGTGGGAGCGCACGTCCACGGCCTGCCGTAGACCGAACCCGCCCCCGGGCGTACCGCGGCGCCGCGGTACGCCCGGCGGATCAGAAGAAGCTGCTCCAGTCCTGGTCCGTGATCTGCTTGACGCACAGCACCAGGAACAGCAGGCCCGCGATCACCAGCATGCCGTTGCTGACCCAGCCGTTGCGCCACTCCGCGGGCGTGCGGGCGGAGTTGAGGAGCCAGATCAGGGTCAGGGCGAGGAAGGGCATGAAGGCCGCGCCCAGGACTCCGTAGATGATGATCAGGCGGAACGGCTGGCCCTGGAAGAGCAGGACGATCGGGGGAAAGGTCAGCCAGAGCAGGTAGGCGCGGAAGGGGAGCGAGCGCTCGCGGGCGCCGGAGGCCACCTCGGCGCCGGAGCGGGCACCGCCGTCCGCGCCCGTGCGGGACTTGCGGTAGTGCTCCACGAAGTCGGCGAACATCAGGCTCACGCCGTGCCAGACGCCGATGAGGGAGGTGAAGGACGTGGCGAAGAAGCCGATGAGGAAGAGCTTCGAGGTGGCGGTGCCGTACTCCTCCTCCAGGATGCCGCTCAGCTGGACCAGGCCCTTGTCGCCGCTCGCGAGGGCGACGTTCGCGGAGTGCAGCAGCTCGGCGCCGACGAAGAGCATCGCCACGACGAAGATGCCGGTGGTGACGTACGCGACGCGGTTGTCCAGGCGCATCACCTTCATCCAGCCCGTGTTCGTCCAGCCCTTGGCGTTCACCCAGTAGCCGTACGCGGCCAGCGTGATGGTGCCGCCGACGCCGCCGATGAGGCCGAGGGTGTTGAGGACCGAGTCCTTCTCGTCGGGCAGGACGGGGAGCAGACCCGCGACGGCGTCCCCCAGGTTCGGGGTCACGCGGACCGCCAGGTACACCGTGACCACGAACATGACGCCGACCAGGACCGTCATGACCTTCTCGAACACGTCGTACTTGTTGAACCAGACGAAGACCAGGCCCACCACACCGGTGAGCACCGCCCACCACTTCAGGTCCATCACGTCGGGGAACAGGGCCTGGAGCGGCAGGCCCGACGAGGACATCGCGGCCGCGCCGTACGCGAAGCCCCACACCACGACGTAGGCGACGAAGAACCACGTCGTCCAGCGGCCGAGGCTGGCCCAGCCCTCGAAGAGCGTGCGGCCGGTCGACAGGTGCCAGCGGCCCGCGGCCTCGGCCAGGGAGATCTTCACGACGCAGCCGATGACGGCGGCCCACAGCAGCGTGTAGCCGAAGTTGCTGCCCGCGATCAGCGTGGCCACCAGGTCGCCCGCGCCGACCCCGGTGGCGGCGACGACGATGCCGGGACCGATGTACTTCCAACTGGACTTGCGGGGAACGGACTCGACGTCCCCGGCGGCGATGGGTCCACCTTTGGTTTCGGCCATGCGATCAAGAAAGCGCACGCACGCGCGGCGCACAAGGGGTCGTACGGCAGCGGGCCGTGGGGCGCGGGAGGCGCGTGCTCCGGCAGCGCGGTCGCCGCACGGCCTTCGCGCGGTCACCGCACAGCCGCCCCACAGTCGGCTCAAAGGCATGTTGACCAGAACATGCCATGCCGCGACCATGGGCCAGCACGGTCCGTGCCCACCCGGCACCCCGCGCGCTCGCGCCACCCGCACCACATGCGTCGCAATGCACCACTCCCACCCCCACAGGAGCATTCATGCGACTTCGCATACGCGGAAAGAGATCAGCGGCTCTCGCGGCCGTGCTCGCCCTCGCGATCGGGGCGCCCCTCAGCGCCAACGCGTCCGACTCCTCGTCCCCTTCGGCCCGGAAGGCGGCGGCCGCCGCGGCCGAGGACGAGATCCGCCAGTACTCCGTGCCCGGACCCGCCACGCGCGCCGCCCGTACGGCGCTCGCCGCGACCGGCGTGTCCATCGACGAGGCCGGTGACCACGGGGTCGTCGTCTCCGCGAACGCCGCCCAGGCCAGGAAGCTGCGCGCGCTCGGGTACACGCTCAAGGCGCTGGCCGGGCCGCCGAAGCGCGCGGGCGACGGGCCGGTGCGGGTGCGGGACTTCCCGCCCGCCGACTCCCGGTACCACAACTACGCGGAGATGACCGCGGAGATCGACCAGCGGCTCCAGCAGTACCCGAACATCATGAGCAAGCGCGTGATCGGCAAGTCGTACCAGGGCCGGGACATCGTCGCCATCAAGGTCAGCGACAACGTCGGCACGGACGAGAGCGAGCCCGAGGTCCTCTTCACCCACCACCAGCACGCCCGTGAGCACCTGACGGTGGAGATGGCCCTCTACACGCTGCGCGAGCTGGGCGCGGGCTACGGCAGTGACCCCCGCGTCACCAAGATGGTCAACGAGCGCGAGATCTGGATCGTGCCGGACCTCAACCCCGACGGCGGCGAGTACGACATCGCCACCGGCTCCTACCGCAGCTGGCGCCTGAACCGGCAGCCCAACTCGGGCGGCGCCACCGGCACCGACCTGAACCGCAACTGGAACTTCAAGTGGGGCTGCTGCGGCGGTTCCTCGGGCACGCCCGGCTCCGAGACCTACCGGGGCAGCGCGCCCGAGTCGGGCCCCGAGGTCAAGGTCGTCGCGAACTTCGTGCGCAGCCGGGTGGTCGGCGGCAAGCAGCAGATCAAGGCGGGCATCGACTTCCACACGTACAGCGAGCTGGTCCTGTGGCCGTTCGGCTACACGTACAACGACACGGCGCCCGGTCTGACCCAGGACGACCACGACGCGTTCGCCACCGTCGGCCGCAAGATGGCCGCGAGCAACGGCTACACGCCCGAGCAGTCCAGCGACCTCTACATCACCGACGGCACCATCGACGACTGGCTCTGGGGCAACCAGAAGATCTTCGGCTACACCTTCGAGATGTACCCCCGGTCCGGCGGGGGCGGCTTCTACCCGCCCGACGAGGTCATCGAGCGCGAGACCTCCCGCAACCGGGACGCGGTGCTCCAGCTCCTGGAGAACTCGGACTGCATGTACCGCTCGATCGGGAAGGAACAGCAGTACTGCACCGGACAGTGACCGGGCACGCGTAGCCCCCTGGGGTCGTTGTTGATCACTCACAGGGGTTGATTCCCGACGCGGCATGCATAGCGGGGCAGTTCAGGCGCAGCCTCTCGGCGGGTGATCACAAAAGCGGATCACCCGCTGACCGGACTACGGAGAGGAAGTGCTCTGTGCGCGCTGTGTCCTCCATGCTTTCGATGCTCTCGGCGTCTCCCGGGCCCTCGCGGCGACGGGCCGCGCTGGCCGTCGCGGGAGCCGTGACGGGAGTGGTCCTCGCCCTGGCGGCGGACGTCGCCAGGGCGGCGGCGACCACCGGCTCCCGGGCCGGCCGCTGCTGCGGAATGCACCGCCCCCTGCGCGTGCTGCGCAGGCGGCGTAACGATCAGGCACGGTCGGTTCGACGGCCGGGCCAGGAAGGCGTGGTGCTGCGCCAGTCGTGAAGCGGCGCCGGAGCGGGGGCACTCGGTGATCCACCGGGTGCCCCCGCTCCGCCGTGCCGTACGCGGCGGCCACTCGCCCGGGTGCGACGGTCCGCCGCCGTACGCGACGGCTACACGAAGAGGCTCACCACCGCCGCCACCGCGAAGCCCGCCACCGACAGGACCGACTCCAGGACCGTCCAGGTCTTCAGGGTGTCGCGCTCGGTGATGCCGAAGTACTTCGCCACGATCCAGAAGCCGCCGTCGTTGACGTGCGAGGCGAAGATCGAGCCCGCGGAGATGGCCATGATGACCAGGGCCGTGAAGGCGTGCGAGTAGTCGCCCTCGGAGAGCAGCGGGGCGACGATGCCCGCGGTGGTGACGATCGCGACCGTCGCCGAGCCCTGCGCCACGCGCAGGACCAGGGAGATGAGGTAGGCGAGGACGATGACCGGCAGGCCCACGTCGTTGAAGGTGTCGGCGAGGGCGTCGGCGACGCCGCTGCCCTTGAGCACGGCGCCGAAGACCCCGCCCGCGCCGACGACGAGCAGGATGTTGCCGACGGGCTTGAGCGACGCCGTCGACACCGTCTCCAGGGACTTGCGGGACCAGCCGCGCCGGATGCCGAGCAGGTAGTACGCCATCAGGAGCGCGATCGTCAGGGCCACGAAGGGGTGGCCGAAGAACTCGATCACGCTGCGGAGCGTGGACGGGTCGAAGGCGATGGAGGAGAACGTCGCCAGCAGGATGAGCAGCAGCGGGGTGCCGATGATCAGGAACACGGTGCTCAGCGCGACCGGCTCCTCCGTCGGGGTCAGGCCCTGCGCGCGCTGCTCCTCGGCGACGGCCGCCTTCGCCTCCTCGGAGGCCTCCAGCATGTCCTGCGGTACGGGGACGAAGATCCGCTTGCCGATCCAGGCGGCGTACGCCCAGGCCGCGAGCACGGCCGGGATGCCGCAGACGATGCCCATGAGGATGACCCAGCCGAGGTCCACCTTCAGCAGTCCGGCCGCCGCCACGGGCCCCGGGTGCGGGGGCAGGAAGGCGTGCGTCATCGACAGGCCGGCGAGCAGCGGCAGACAGTACAGGAGGATCGACTTGCCGCTGCGCTTGGCGGCGGCGTACACGATCGGCGCGAGGACGAAGATGCCGACGTCGAAGAAGACCGGGATGCCGAAGATGAGGCCGGTCAGACCCATGGCCACGGGGGCGCGCTTCTCACCGAAGAGGTCGAGCAGGCGCCTGGACAGCACCTCGGCCCCGCCGGAGACCTCAAGGATCGCGCCGAGCATCGTGCCGAGGCCGATGATGATCGCCACATGGCCGAGGATGCCGCCCATGCCGGTTTCGATGAGCGAGGTCGCGGTCGACTTCTGGACCGTGCCGAAGAGTTCGGTGACCGAAAGGCCGGCGGCGAGTCCGACGGCTATGGAGACGGCGAGCAGGGCCACGAACGGCTGGAGCCTGACCTTGATGATCAGGTAGAGGAGCAGCAGGATGCCGAGGGCCGCGACGGTCAGCAGTCCCGCCGTGCCGTCGATCAGGGCCATCAGGCCACCGGTGTGCGGGACCTTCTCCGGTACTTCGGCGGCGGCGAGCGCGGTGCGGGCTCCGGTGGAGCCCGAGGGGGCGAACGGGGACATCGTTGACCTCGTAAGTGCATGGGGCTTTCTGGGCAGGGGGGATCGCGGCGTGGTCCTCACGCCGGACGGGTGGAGCGGCATCGCGCTGTGCGCGCTTCCTCAGACGCCGGACGGGCTGGATCGTGCCGGTCCGCAGACCATCAGCCCGTCCGGCGTTTGAGGACGAGGCGCGAAGCGCCGATGAACGGGGCGGCAGGAGATGGCGCGGCCCCGGGAAAAGCCTCAGCCGAGGACGGCCAGGGCGTCGATCTCGATGAGGAGGCCCTTGGGCAGGCCGACGTACACCGTGGTGCGGGCGGACGCGGGGGCCTTGAGGCCCTGCTCGTCGAAGTACTGGTTGTAGATCTCGTTCATCTCCGCGAAGTGGTCGACGTCCGTGAGGTAGACGCGCATCATCATCACGTCGTCCCAGGTGGCGCCGCCCTCTTCGAGGATGGCCTTGACGTTGGCGAAGGTCTGCAGGGTCTGCTCGCGCAGGGTGGGGCCCGCCGGGGTGGGCGCCTTGCCCTCCTCGGCGGGGAGGAAGCCGACCTGCCCGGCGACCTGGAGGATGTTGCCCTTCTTCACGCCGTGCGAGAACTTCGCGGGCGGGGCGGTGTGCGTGGAGGGCGTGATCGCGGTCTTCTGGATGTTCTCGCTCATGAACTTGCTTCCTTGATAGGGGCCTTGCCGGAGTACTCCCGGCTGATCGCCTCCGCCGTGCGGCGGACCAGCGGGAGCAGGGTGAGGAGTTCCTCGGCGGTGACGACGACGTTCGGCGCGGACACCGACATGGCGGCGACGACGCGGCCGTCCGCGCCCCGGATGGGCGCGCCGACGCAGTTGATGGACTCCTCGTGACCACCGAGGTCGGTGGCCCAGCCTTGTTCGCGCACCTGCGCCAGCTCCTTGAGGAAGGCGGCCGAGTTGGGTGTCGAACGGGACGTGTACGTGGGGTAGTCGAGCTTCTCGGCGATCACGCGGCGCTCCCCCTCGGGGAAGTCGGCGAGCAGGAGCTTGGCGACGGCGGCGACGGTGATGGCGACGGACTTGCCGATGCGCGAGTACATCCGTACCGGGTAGCGGCTCTCGACCTTGTCGATGTAGACGACCTCGCCCTCCTCGTACACCGCGAGGTGGACCGTGTGGCCGCACTTCTCGTTGAGGGCGAGCAGGTGGGGATGGGCGATCTCGCGGACGTCGAGGTGCTCGACGGCCTCCTGGGCGAGCGCGAAGAGCCGCGCGCCCAGGCGGTAGCGCTGGTCGGACTGGCGGAAGACCAGGCCGTGTTCGTGCAGGGTGCGCAGCAGGCGCAGGGCCGTGGACTTGTGCACTCCGAGGCGGTCGGCGACCTGCCCCAGATCAGCGGGGCCCTCGGCGAGCAGGGGCAGGATCGTCAGGGCTCGGTCGACGGTCTGGCTCATGGCGTTGGTACCTCCTCGGCGGCCCCGGGGCGGCGCGGCTCTGCCGTCCAGCCGGGGCCAAGGCGCAGTGTCTCCCAGGCGGCGGGGGCCAGGGCGGCGAGCGCGTCGGCGTGCTCGCGCGCGGGGGGCGTGGCGAGGTCGCCCGGCACGGTGAGGGCGGCGGCGGCCATCAGATGGCCGTGCCGCAGCCGCTGCTCGGCACCGAGGCCGCGCAGCGTTCCTGACAGGTATCCGGCGGCGAAGGCGTCACCGGCGCCGACCGGGGCGACGACGTCGACGCGCAGGGCCGGGACGAAGGTGGCGGTGTCGCGCCCGGTCGCGGGGTCGGTGACGAAGGCGGTGGCGCCCTCGGACCCCTGCTTGACGACGAGTTGGGCGGGTTCGGGAAGTGCGGCGCGGATGGCCGCGGGGCCGCCGGTGACCTGCCAGGCGGCCGCGGCCTCGTCGACGCCGACGAAGACGAGGTCGGCGCCGCGCGCCAGGTCGAGCAGGACGGCGGGGCTGCGGCCGCCCTCGGGCCACAGGCCGGGGCGGTGGTTGACGTCGAAGGAGACGAGCGAGCGGCGGCGTCCGGCCGCGCGGTCGCACAGGGTGCGCACGAGCTCCAGGCAGTCGGGGGAAAGGGCGGCGGTGATCCCCGACAGGTGCAGGACGCGTCCGCACCACAGCGCGTCGGCGGCCAGCGTGCGGGGCGACATCGCCGAGGCGGCGGAACCCGCCCGGTAGTAGACGACCTCGTGGGCCTCGGTGTCGCGGTCGTCGGCGGTGCGGAAGTAGATGCCGGTGGGCCGGCGCGGGTCGCGCCCGACCGCGGAGGTGTCCACTCCGTACGCCCCGATGGCGTCGACGAGGTGGTCGCCGAAGCCGTCGGAGCCGACCCGGCTGACCCATCGGGTGCGGTGTCCGGCGGCGGCGAGGGCGCAGGCCACGTTGGACTCGGCCCCGCCGATGCCCCGTTCGAACGCGGGGACGTCGGCGAGCCGCCCCGGCCGCGTGGGCAGGAAGGTGACCATGGACTCCCCGAGCGTGACGACGTCGACGCCGTCGTCCGCGGCACCGCCGTCCGCACCGCCGTGCGCGTCCTCGGCGACGCCGGGCGGGGCACCGGGCGCGGTCACGCCCTCGGGCACCTCGCCGGTCGCGGCCTCGGTCGCGTCTCGGTCTGCTCCGGTCACGCTCGTGTCAGCCCTTCATTCGTCGTTCGCCGCACGCTCGACGGCCGGGTGGGGGCACCGGATCAGCCGGTCCGGAAGGCCCGTGAGCCGGGCCGAAGCCCGGTGCGAGGACCGGGCCCGGATCCGTTGACCCGGCGTTGGCTCGGATGTTAGACAGCAGTAAGCGACATACGCAATGAATGTTGCAGTATATGCAACGCATCTCTGAGGAGGCGCCCATGGCCGCCGACACGCCCGCTGGCACACCCTCCGGCGCGCCCGCCGAACGCGCTGCGAACGCCGAACGCACTGCGACCGCCGCACATGCCGCGACCGCCGAATCCGCCGCGACCGCCGAACGCGCCGCGGCCGCCCTCGCCCGGCTGGCCGAGGAACGTGTCGACCACCGCTTCAAGGGGCTGCCGCCGGACGCCGCGGGCCTCACCGTCGGCGAGCTCGCGGCCCAGCGCCGCAACCTGTTCACGGACGGCTTCACCACCCCCGTCCTCGCCCTCTCCGCCGAGCGCCTGGAGCACAACCTCGCGCTCATGGAGGAGTACGCGACCCGCCACCGCCTCGCCTTCGCGCCGCACGGCAAGACCTCCATGGCGCCGCAGCTCTTCCAGCGCCAGCTGGAGCACGGCGCCTGGGGCATCACGCTCGCCGTGCCCCACCAGGTGCGCGTGGCCCGGGAGTTCGGCATCCAGCGGATCTTCCTGGCCAACGAGCTGGTGGACGCCGCCGCCCTGCGCTGGCTCGCCCAGGAGCTGGCGCACGACCCCGACTTCCGGTTCATCGCGTACGTGGACTCCGTACGCGGCGTCGAGCTGATGGACGCCGCGCTGCGCGACGCCGGGGCCGGGCGCCCCCTCGACGTGGTCGTCGAGCTCGCCGCGGGCGAGGGCGCGCGCACCGGCGCCCGCACCGAGGCCGACTGCGCGGCCGTCGCCGACGCCGTGGCGGCCACCGCGATGCTGCGGCTCGTGGGCGTCTCCGGTTACGAGGGCGAGGTGCCCGACCCCACGCCGGAGCGGGTGCGCGCCTATCTGCGGCGGCTCGTCTCGCTCACCGCCGACTTCGACGCGGCGGGGCGGTTCAAGGCGGGCGGGCTCGACGAGATCGTGGTCAGCGCGGGCGGCTCCGCCTGGTTCGACGCCGTCGCCGACGTCTTCGCCGACGTCCCCCGGCTCTCCCTGCCCGTCCTGAAGCTGCTGCGCTCCGGCGCCTACGTCTCGCACGACGACGGCCACTACCGCCACCTCACGCCCTTCAACCGCGTGCCCGACGAGGGGGCCCTGCACCCCGCCTTCCGGCTGTGGTCCCAGGTGGTGTCGCGGCCCTCGCCCGAGCAGGCCTTCATCAACGCGGGCAAGCGGGACGCGGCGTACGACCTCGACCTGCCCGAGGCGCAGGCCGTCCGCCGGGACGGGGCGGAGCGGCCCGCGACCGGGGTCGAGGTGCACGCCCTCTCCGACCAGCACGGGTGGGTGCGGACCTCCGCCGGGGCCGATCTGGAGGTCGGCGACTGGCTCGGGCTCGGCCTCTCGCACCCCTGTACGTCCTTCGACAAGTGGCAGCTCATCCCTGTCGTCGAGGCGGACGGGACGGTCACGGACTACATCCGCACGTACTTCTGACCCTCGCGGGGCGCCCCGGACCCGCCCCTTCCCGCTCCGGGGGCTCCGCCCCCGTGCCCCCGCTTTCGGCGCTTCGCGCCTCGTCCTCAAACGCCGGACGGGCTGCGTACAGCGGGCCCGGGGCGCTCCCCCGCGAGGACACCCACCCGCCACCAGAGAGGCACCCCATGGACCTGGTCATCCGCGGAGCGCGCGTCGTCGACGGCTCCGGCGACGCCGCGTACACGGCCGATGTAGGGATACAGGACGGGCGGATCACGGAGATCCACCGCGAGGGGGAGGCGGGCCCCCGCCCCACGGGCACCCGCCTCCTGGACGCCGCGGGCCTCGCCCTGGCGCCCGGCTTCATCGACATGCACGCGCACAGCGACCTCGCCCTGCTCCGCGACCCGGACCACAGCGCGAAGGCCGCCCAGGGCGTCACCCTGGAGGTCATCGGCCAGGACGGCCTGTCGTACGCCCCGGTGGACGACCGCACCCTCGCCGAGGTCCGCCAGGCGATCACCGGCTGGAACGGCGACGGCAGCGACATCGACTTCGACTGGCGCTCGGTCGGCGAGTACCTGGACCGCCTGGACCGCGCGCACGGCGGCCGCGGCATCCCCGTCAACGCCGCGTACCTCATCCCGCAGGGCACCGTCCGGATGTACGCGATGGGCTGGGAGGACCGCGAGGCCTCCCCGGCGGACCTGGAGCGGATGAAGGAGCTGGTCGCCCAGGGCATGGAGCAGGGCGCCGTCGGCATGTCGTCGGGCCTGACCTACACCCCCGGCATGTACGCCAAGGACGCCGAACTCACCGAGCTGTGCCGCGTCGTGGCCTCGTACGGCGGCTACTACTGCCCCCACCACCGCAGTTACGGAGCGGGCGCCCTGGAGGCGTACCGCGAGATGGTGGAGCTGACCCGGACCGCCGGCTGCCCGCTGCACCTCGCGCACGCCACCATGAACTTCGGCGTGAACAAGGGCAAGGCCCCGGACCTGCTCGCCCTCCTCGACGGGGCGCTCGACGACGGCGCCGACATCACGCTCGACACGTACCCCTACACACCGGGCTGTACGACGCTCGTCGCGATGCTGCCGAGCTGGGCGAGCGAGGGCGGGCCCGAGGCGATCCTGGCCCGGCTCCAGGACGACGCGACCGCCGAGCGCATCCGGCACCACATGGAGGTCATCGGCGCCGACGGCTGCCACGGCGTGCCGATCGAGTGGGACACCATCGAGGTCTCGGGCGTCTCCGACCCGGGGCTCGCGTCCTGCGTCGGCAAGACCATCCAGCGCTCCGCCGACATGCGCGGCGAGGAGCCGTGGGTCACCGCCCGGCGGCTGCTGATCAACGACCGCCTCGGCTCGACGATCCTCCAGCACGTGGGGCACGAGGAGAACGTCCGGGCGATCATGCGGCACCCCGTGCACACCGGCGGCAGCGACGGCATCCTCCAGGGCTTCAAGCCGCACCCGCGCGCGTACGGGACGTTCCCGCAGTACCTCGGCAAGTACGTACGGGAGTTGGGGGTGCTGTCCCTGGAGGAGTGCGTCGCGCACCTCACCTCGCGCGCCGCCGCCCGGCTGCGCCTTCCCGACCGCGGGTACGTGCGCGCGGGCTACCGCGCCGACCTCGTGCTCTTCGACCCGGACACGGTCGCGGCGGGGTCGACGTTCGACGCGCCGCGCACGCCGCCCGTGGGCCTGCCGCACGTCCTGATCGACGGGAAGTTCGTGATCGAGGACGGGCGGCGCACGGACGTCATCGCGGGACGCGCCGTGCGCCGCACCGCCTAGCCCCGGCGGCCCTCAGGCCCGGGTCAGCGGCGCGCGGCCGCCGCGGGCTTGGGCAGGGCGCAGCCCGGCCGGTTCAGGTCGATCTTGTTGCCGGCGCCGACGCAGGGGACGATCGTGTAGGTCTGCTGGCCGTAGTTGATGCCCTGGCGGACGGTGACCTTGCCGTTCTCGTCGACCTCGCAGGGGTTGTTGTCGGTGCAGCGCTGGCCGTCCTCGTTGCCGGTGTTGTTGACGGCCACGACCTTGCCGGTCTGGTCGTCGATCACCGGCGAGCCGGAGGTGCCGCCGATGGTCTGGCACGCGGAGGTGTAGCGGACCGAGTCCTTCCAGGTCCACTGCCCCTCCTTCAGGCGGTAGACGAACCCGTCGACGTTGCACTTGTACATCCGCTTCCAGTAGCCGGACGCGACCGTGATGGCCCGGCCCGCCTGCGGGTGCGCGGAGTCGAGTTCGAGGGCCTTGATGCCGTAGCGGCTCTCTATGTCGCGGTAGGTGCTGGTCAGCTCGTACAGCGAGACGTCCGTGTCCGTCATCGTGCCGTACGCGATCTTGCTGGCGCGCACGGTGCCCGCGTTGCCGCCGCTGGCGTTCAGGAGCGTGAAGCTGCGGCTGGACGCGCGGTTCACGATGACCTGGCCGGGGCCGGGGAAGCCGGTCTCCAGACAGTGGCCGTTGGACATCACCAGGGCGCGGTCGGTGGGCTGCGAGCTGGGCACGCGTACGACGGAGCCGGAGCAGTTGCTGAGCGCCACGGTGCCCGCGAAGGTCACGGCCTTGGCCTTGGCCTTCGTCTCCGCTACGGGCTGCGTCCGCGCCACCTGCTTGTCGGCCGTCGGCGCCTCGTTGCTGACGGCGGCCGCGGGCAGTGCCGTCGCGCCGAGGAGCAGCGCGGTGAAGACGGCACCGACGAGAGGCTTGTTCATGTGGGGGTCCCCTCAGGAATGACTGCACGACCGGGGGACCAACCGACCCCCCAGTTTTGTCATGCGCATTCTTGAGCCACCCGGCCCCCGGGAACAAGAGCATGTATGGCCGAGTCCGGTAGGCGCCCCACGGGAAAGCACCCAAAGGGGCGCGGGGAACTGCGCGAGCAACCACGTCCGACGCGCACTCGGCGGAACAGCGGGACCAACCGAGCTCCCACCGCTCGAGGCGCCCCCGCCAGAGATAGGCTCGGGAGCATGCAGGTGATCCAGTCGACCAAGCTCGCCAACGTCTGTTACGAGATCCGGGGCCCCGTGCTCGAGGAGGCGATGCGGCTCGAAGCAGCAGGTCACCGCATCCTCAAGCTCAACACCGGCAACCCCGCCGCCTTCGGCTTCGAGTGCCCGCCGGAGATCCTGGAGGACATCCTCCGCAACGTCGGCGACGCCCACGGGTACGGCGACGCCAAGGGCCTGCTCGCCGCCCGCCGCGCCGTGGTGATGCACAACCAGACCCTCGGCATCGAGACCGACGTCGAGCACGTCTTCATCGGCAACGGCGTCTCCGAGCTGATCGTGATGGCCATGCAGGGCCTGCTCGACGACGGCGACGAAGTCCTGGTCCCGGCGCCCGACTACCCGCTGTGGACGGCCGCGGTCTCCCTCTCCGGCGGCACCGCCGTGCACTACCGCTGCGACGAGCAGGCGGACTGGATGCCCGACCTCGCCGACGTCGAGCGCAAGGTCACCGACCGCACCAAGGCGATCGTGATCATCAACCCGAACAACCCGACGGGCGCGGTCTACGACGAGGCGGTCCTGCGCGGCCTGACCGACATCGCCCGCCGCCACAACCTCCTCGTCTGCTCGGACGAGATCTACGACAAGATCCTCTACGACGGCGCCCGGCACACCCCGACCGCGTCCCTCGCCCCCGACCTGCTGACGCTCACGTTCAACGGCATGTCGAAGGCGTACCGGGTGGCCGGGTACCGCGTCGGCTGGATGTCCGTGTCGGGCCCGAAGGCCCACGCCTCCTCGTACATCGAGGGCCTGACGATCCTCGCGAACATGCGCCTGTGCGCGAACATGCCGGGGCAGCACGGCGTGGTCGCCGCCCTCAGCGGACGGCAGACCATCAACGACCTCGTCCTGCCGGGCGGCCGCCTGCTCGAACAGCGGGACACGGCGTACGACCTGCTCACCCGGATCCCCGGCGTGACCTGCGTGAAGCCGAAGGGGTCCCTCTATCTCTTCCCGCGCCTGGACCCCAAGGTCTTCAAGGTCAAGGACGACCGGCAGATGGTGCTCGACCTGCTGCGCGCCGAGAAGATCATGGTCGTCCACGGCACCGGCTTCAACTGGCCCGAGCCCGACCACTTCCGCATCGTCACGCTGCCCACGGCGACGGACCTGGCGGAAGCGGTCACCCGGATCGGGACGTTCCTGGACGGCTACAGCCAGCCGTGACGACGACCGCGGCCTGCCGTGACGCCGCGGCGTCACGGCAGCACGGAGGGCCTGGCTCAAGATCCAGCTCAACTTTAGACAGAATCTAAGCTAAGATGGGTACTCGACAGCTTGGAGACCCATCTCATGTACGAGCCGATCCGCACCAAGTCGGTCCACACGATGGCCGACCCGGGCGACTTCCCGCACCGCAGCCGCGAGGAGGAGCTGGACATCCAGCTCGCCGGGCACCTGGCCGCGCTGCTCGCCGTCACCGACGAGCTGCGCGTCCTCGATCCCGACCCCGGTCTCGACCGTGCCGCCGAGCGCCTCGCGGCCCAGGTCGCCCGCCTGCGCGGGGGCCTGCCGCCGGTCCGTTCGGCGGTCGCCGCCGCCATCCACGAACCCCATCTGTACGCCCTGCACCAGCGCGCCCACGCCCTCGCGGGCCGCGCCCTGGTCGTCGCCGCGTCCCGCGCCGACACGGGGGCGGCGATCCTGGCCGCCCAGCGCATGGAAGCCCACGCCCCGGCCCTCCACCTGACCAACGCCTGACGGCCCCGGACCGCCGCCCGCCCGGCCCCGGACACGCCCCCGCCCGCCCACCCGCCCCGAGGGCAGATGAGCGGGCGGGAAGGCAGGGGCCTCAGCCCAGGCGCGCGACCAGCGCCCGGTACTCGTCCCACAGCTCCTTCGGCGTGTGGTCACCGAAGGTGTTGAGGTGGTCGGGCACGAGCGCGGCCTCCTCGCGCCAGACCTCCTTGTCCACCGTGAGGAGGAACTCCAGGTCGGCCGCGGGCAGTTCGAGCCCGTTCGTGTCGAGGGAGTCAGGGGTCGGCAGGACGCCGATGGGGGTCTCGACGCCCTCGGCGGTGCCCTCCAGACGGCCCACGATCCACTTCAGGACGCGGCTGTTCTCACCGAAGCCGGGCCACACGAACTTGCCCGCGTCGTTCTTGCGGAACCAGTTGACGTAGTAGATCTTCGGCAGCTTGGACTGGTCCTTGTCCTTGGCCACGTCGACCCAGTGGGCCATGTAGTCGCCCATGTTGTACCCGCAGAACGGCAGCATGGCGAACGGGTCGCGGCGCAGCTCGCCGACCTTGCCCTCGGCTGCGGCCGTCTTCTCGGAGGCCACGTTGGCGCCGAGGAAGACACCGTGGTTCCAGGTGAAGGACTCGGTGACCAGCGGGACCGCGGAGGCGCGGCGCCCGCCGAAGAGGATCGCCGAGATCGGCACGCCCCGGGGGTCCTCCCACTCGGGCGCGATGATCGGGCACTGCGCGGCGGGCGTGGTGAAGCGGGCGTTCGGGTGCGCGGCCGGGGTGGCGGACTCCGGCGTCCAGGAGTTGCCCTTCCAGTCCGTCAGATGCGCCGGGGTCTCCTCGGTCATCCCCTCCCACCACACGTCGCCGTCGTCGGTCAGCGCGACGTTCGTGAAGACGCTGTTGCCCCACAGCGTCTTCATGGCGTTGGCGTTGGTGTGCTCGCCGGTGCCGGGCGCGACGCCGAAGAAGCCCGCCTCGGGGTTGATCGCGTACAGCCGGCCGTCCTCGCCGAACCGCATCCAGGCGATGTCGTCGCCGATGGTCTCCACGGTCCAGCCGGAGACCGTGGGCTCCAGCATGGCGAGGTTCGTCTTGCCGCAGGCGCTCGGAAAGGCCGCGGCGACGTACTTCGACTGGCCCTGCGGCGGCGTGAGCTTGAGGATCAGCATGTGCTCGGCGAGCCAGCCCTCGTCGCGGGCCATGACCGAGGCGATGCGCAGGGCGTAGCACTTCTTGCCGAGCAGGGCGTTGCCGCCGTAGCCCGAGCCGTACGACCAGATCTCGCGCGACTCCGGGAAGTGCGAGATGTACTTCGTGGAGTTGCAGGGCCAGGGGACGTCCGCCTGGCCGGGCTCCAGCGGGGCGCCGAGGGTGTGCACGGCCTTCACGAAGAAGCCGTCGGAGCCGAGCTCGTCCAGGACCGGCCGGCCCATGCGGGTCATCGTGCGCATGGACACGGCGACGTACGCCGAGTCGGTGATCTCGACGCCGATCGCGGACAGCGGCGAGCCGAGCGGGCCCATGCAGAAGGGCACGACGTACAGGGTCCGGCCGCGCATGGAGCCGCGGAAGATCCCCTTCTCCCCCGCGAAGACGTCACGCATCTCCGCCGGGTCCTTCCAGTGGTTCGTCGGCCCCGCGTCCGCCTCCTTCTCGGAGCAGATGTAGGTGCGGTCCTCGACGCGCGCCACGTCCGAGGGGTCGGAGGCCGCGTAGTACGAGTTCGGCCGCTTGATCGGGTCCAGCTTCTTGAAGGTGCCCTTGGCCACGAGCTCCTCGCACAGGCGCTCGTACTCGGCCTCGGAACCGTCGCACCAGACCACGCTGTCCGGCTGGGTCAGTTCGGCGATCTCGTTCACCCAGGAGATGAGCCCCTGGTGGTCGGTGGGAAGGGTGCCCGCGGACTGCGAGGACTGCGAAGAAGGGGGAGCCGCGATATCGCGCGCCACGATTGCTCCTATACGAGGGGTTTTAGGTTGGGGCCCCGTGGGGGCTGCGACCCGGACGCTTCACTGCATTTCGATCTTCTGGCGCTCATCCGGTGCCGACCGCACTCATTTGATCATCCGTCCCGCTCGCGCATCTGTCCAGAGGGCTTCACACGTGAGCGGAGTGAGCATGGCCACTTGTAGGATGGGATTTCACCGCTTTGATACGTAACTTACGGTTCCGTAGGTACGATGCCGCGCATGACCGCTCCCGTCCCCGACGCGATCACCAGTTCTGCCGCAGGTGGCTCCGGTTCCGCCGTCCCCGCAGGCGAGGTCGCCGCCGCAGTCATCGAGCCCGTCGCCGCGGCCGTGCGCCCGGTGAAGCCCAAGCTGCGGGGCTGGCTGCACGCCGGCATGTTCCCCGCGGTACTGGTGTCCGGCCTCTTCCTGACCGCGCTCGCCGACTCCACCCGCGGCCGCGTAGCCTGCGGGATCTACGTCCTGACGGCGTGTCTCCTGTTCGGCGTCAGCGCCCTGTACCACCGGGGCGACTGGTCACCCCGGATGGACCGCGTCCTGCGCCGCCTCGACCACGCCAACATCTTCCTGATCATCGCGGGCACGTACACCCCGCTGACCATGCTCCTGCTGCCCGACGCCAAGGGGCAGTGGCTGCTCTGGGGCATCTGGGCGGCCGCCGCCGCGGGCATCGTGTTCCGCGTCTTCTGGGTGGGCGCCCCGCGCTGGCTGTACACGCCCTGCTATCTGGCCATGGGCTGGGCCGCCGTCTTCTTCCTGCCCGACTTCATGCGCGCGGGCGGGATCGCCGTCCTCGTCCTCGTGATCGTCGGCGGCCTGCTCTACAGCGCGGGCGGTGTGGTCTACGGCTTCAAGCGCCCCAACCCGTCCCCGCGCTGGTTCGGCTTCCACGAGGTCTTCCACTCCTTCACCCTCGCCGCGTTCGCCGTCCACTACGTGGGCATCTCCCTGGTGGCCTACCAGCACGCCTGACGCCCCCAGGGGGGCGGGCTCACTCCCCGATACCGCAGGGCCGCGGCCGATGCCGCGGCCCTCTTCTCTGTTCCCTCTGAAACGCGAAAACCGGGGTTCGAAAGGCCGCCGCCTTTCGAACCCCGGTATCGCGTTACGGGCTAGTTGCCCCAGGTGCCCTGGTTCACGGCGCAGTTCCAGCCGTTGCCGCGGACCTGGAACTTCACCTTGTAGCTGTTCTTGTTCAGCAGCCGGGTGCGGACCTGGACGCCCAGCTTGGCCTTGCCGCTGAAGGACTTGTCGAGGACGGTGATGGTCCGCGACGTCTTGTGGGTGATCTTGCCGCCCTTGGCGGTCGCCCGGCCGAAGCGGATGTTCTTCACGTTGGTGACCGTGAACTTCACGTTCGTGAACTTCTTGTTGCTCTTGTTCTTGATGCCGAAGTACAGGCCGTTGCCCGTCACCCAGCCGCCCCGGCCGATGTAGAAGCGGGACGTGTAGACGATGTCGATCGGGCAGCCGGAGCTGGTCGCCTTGGCGAACGGCGCGGCGCTGCTCGGCTTGTCGGCGGACGCGGAGCGCTGGGTGGCGTCACCCGCCGCGGAGGCGGTCCCGGCGAGGCCGAGCTGGGCGGCGGTGATGAGCCCGGCCGTGCCCAGGGCTGCGACGGTCGTACGCGTCATGCGGTTCACTGCGGTGAGTACCTCTCCCCCGGTGCCCCTAGTGGGGCCAACTGACAGAACGATGCCAAACATTCACAGCGGTTTCTTACGCCACTGCGACGCCCGTATTGGTATCACGCCGATGGTCACACAAGGAGCACAAGGTGGCCGCTCGGCCCCGGCCGTGACAGAAGCAGGACAATCGGCAGGCAGCCCCGGGCGGTACTTCACCGTCCGGGGCCGTCCGAGGTCGTCCGGGGCCGTGCGGGGTCGTCCGGCGCCGTGCGGCGGTTCGTTCAGCGCAGCGCGCCGAGGGCCGCCGCGAGTTCGGCCGGGTCCGTCGTCGGCCGGTCGCACACGAAGTCCCGGCACACGTACGCCGTCTCCCGGTCCGCCACCGGGACCCGGTCCGCGAGCAGCGGCAGTTCCCCGTCCGCGGGGCCGACGGCCACCGCGGCGCCGGGCGCCGTGCCGAGCAGCGCGACCCGGTGCAGCGGGCCGTCCACCGCCCCCACCACGGCGACCTCGCGCGGCCCGTCGAGCGCGGCCTCGGCGACGGCGAGCCCGTGCCCGATGAACCGCGGCGCGCGCGGCGCGAGGGCCTTGACCACGCCGAGGGCGCGCTCGGCGGCGCGCCGGTGCGGGGCGGCCCCGGTGTGCGCGGCGTAGGTGAGCAGCGCCCCGGCGGCGGCGGTCCAGCCGGAGGGCGCCGCGTTGTCGGTGGGGTCCTGCGGCCGCCGGATGAGGCGCTCGGCGTCGGCGGCCGTGTCGTACAGGGCGCCCGTCTCCTCGTCGGTGAACTGCACCAGGACGTGGTCGAGGAGCAGGCCCGCGAAGTCCAGCCACACCCCTTCGCCGGTCACCGAGGCGAGCGCGAGGAAGCCCTCGGCGACGTCGGCGTAGTCCTCCAGGACACCGGCGTTGGCACCGGCGCGGCCGTCCTTGGAGGTGCGGGCGAGCCGGGCCCGGTCGTCCATGTGGAGGCGCACGAGCAGATCGCCCGCGCCGACGGCGGCCGCCACCAGGTCGGGCCGGTCGAAGTAGGCGCCGGTCTCGGCGAGCGCGGCGACGGCCAGGCCGTTCCAGGCGGCGACCACCTTGTCGTCCCGGCCCGGCGCGGGGCGCAGGGCGCGGGCCGCGAGGAGGCGCCCGCGCACGGAGGCCACGCGCTCGGCGTCGGCGACCGCCCCGTCGCCCTGCGGCAGTTGGAGGACGGAGGCGCCCTCCTCGAAGGTGCCCTCCTCGGTGACGCCGAAGTACGCGGCGGCCAGCTCGGCGTCCGCGTCGCCGAGGACCTCGCGCAGCTGCTCGGGGGTCCAGACGTAGTACGCGCCCTCCACCGAGCGGCCGGTGGCGTCCGGGCTGTCGGCATCCAGCGCGGAGGCGAAGCCGCCCTCGTTCGTGCGCAGCTCGCGGACCATGAAGTCGGCCGTCTCCAGGGCGACCCTGCGGGCCAGTTCGGATCCGGTGGCGCGCCACAGGTGGGCGTAGGCGCGGCACAGCAGCGCGTTGTCGTACAGCATCTTCTCGAAGTGCGGCACGACCCACTCGCGGTCCACCGAGTAGCGGGCGAAGCCGCCGCCGAGCTGGTCGTAGATGCCGCCGCGCGCCATGCGTTCGCAGGTGTCGGCGGCCATCTGGAGGGCGCCCTCCGCGCCGGTGCGGGCGTAGTGGCGCAGCAGGAACTCGACGACCATGGACGGCGGGAACTTGGGCGCGCCGCCGAAGCCGCCGTGCCGCTCGTCGTAGTCGCGGGTCAGGCCGAGCAGGGCCTTGGCGAGGTCCTCCTCGCCGGGCCGCCGGTCGTCACCGAGGGTCAGTTGACGCTCCGCCAGATCCTTGACGATCTTCGCGGCGACCTCGGTGACCTCCGCGCGCCGGTCCTCCCACGCCCGCCGCACGCCGTCGAGGACCTGAGGGAAGGACGGCATGCCGTGACGCGGCTCGGGCGGGAAGTACGTGCCGAAGTAGAAGGGCTCGGCGTCGGGCGTCAGGAACACGGTCATGGGCCAGCCGCCCTGCCCGGTGGCGGCCTGCACGGCCTCCATATAGACGGCGTCGACGTCGGGGCGCTCCTCGCGGTCCACCTTGACGTTCACGAAGTTCTCGTTCATCAGGGCGGCCGTCGCCCCGCTCTCGAAGGACTCGTGCGCCATCACGTGACACCAGTGGCAGCTCGCGTACCCGACGGACAGCAGGACGGGGACGCCGCGTCGCCGCGCTTCCTCGAAGGCCTCCGGCGTCCAGGGCCACCAGTCGACCGGATTGTCAGCGTGCTGGAGGAGGTAGGGGGAGGTCTCGTGGGCCAGTCGGTTCGGCATGGGCCCATCCTCGCGCACACGGCGCCCGACGGCGGGGTTCCCCCGGCGCGGCGCCCCTCTTCGGAGCGCTCCCTCGCGCCCGTCGCGCGTTCGCAGGACACTGACACGTACATGTAGAGGTGACGGGGTACGTGCACCCGTGCAGGGCGGGGCGCGTGACACGTGCCGCGCGACGGTACGCGGGCACGGGCACGCGCGACGGCGGTGTCACGTGCTCCTCTTCGAGGGGGACCACATGCGGGACAGCCACCGGGCCGAAGCCGAGCGCCTGCTGGCACGGGCGGTCGAGGAAGAGGTCCGGCGCACCGGCGGCCGCACCGACGGGAACGTGCTGCTCTCGCGGGCACGGGCCTCCCTCGACGCCATGGAGCAGACGGCGGCGGAGGAGTACGCGGCGTACACGCGGGCCCTGGACGAGTCGGCCGCCGGGCAGCTGACGTTCGGTCAGCGGTATGCGAAGGAGGCGGCCGGGACGCCCCTGCTCGTCGTGGCGGTCGCCGCGGTGGCCGCCTGCGTGGCCGACCTCGTGCTCGGCACCGGCGGCGGCACCGCGCTCGGCGCGGGCGGGGCCGTCGCGGTCGCCGGATTCGCCGCGACCGTGGCGAAGGTGACGGCGTCCCACGTCCCGGCGGCGCAGCGGCACGCGGGCACGGTCCACCAGCCCGGCGGGCCCGAGCAGCTCCGGCTCCAGTGGCTGACGGCCCTGGAGGTGCGGGGCATCCGGCCGTTCCTCGACCAGCAGCGGGTGCTCACTGCGGCGACGGCGGGCGGGGTCGGCGGCGCCCGCTCCGGGCAGCGGAAGCGGGCGCCGCGGCTGCGCGGCGCCGACAAGAGCGCGGCCGCGCGGCGGCGCACCGTCCTTGAGCAGTCGTTCGCGCAACTGCCCGTGGCGGAGGGCGAGTTCGCGGGCCGGCGGGCCGAGCTCGGGCAGATCGCGCAGTGGGTGCACGCGGCCCGGGCCAGCACCCGGACGAGGCCGACGGTGGTGGTCCTGCACGGCGCGCCCGGCGCGGGCCGGTCCGCGCTCGCGGTGCGGGCCGCGCACGATCTGAAGGACCAGTTCCGCGGGGCCTGCGTGGTGGACCTGCGCGGCGAGAGCCCGGACACGCCGCCGCTGTCCACGCGCGACGCGCTCCTGCACCTCCTGAACCGCCTGGGCGCCCCGCGCGAACAGCTCCTCTTCCGGGAGCGCTCGACGCAGGAGCAGCAGGTCAAGCGGCTCAGCGAGCTCTACCACCAGCACCTCACCGGCCTTGAGGTCGTCATCGTCCTGGACGACGCGAGCGACCCCGAGCAGGTGCGCACGCTGGTGCCCGAGCGCTCCGACAGCCTCGTCCTCGTCACCGCCCGCGGCCCCCTCGGCCTGCCCGCCGACCTGCCCGCGCAGGTGCACGAGATCGCGGTGGAAGCGCTGGACGACGCCGGGGCCGAACAGCTCATCCGGCAGGTCGCCCAGGACCTGCCGGAGCCGTACGACGCCCAGTCCCTCGACCGGCTGCGGGAGCTGTGCGCCGGGCTGCCGCTGGCGCTGCGCGTGGCGGGCTCCGCGCTCGGGCCGCGCACCCCCGAGGCGCTCGTCGCCGACCTCGCCGCGTACGGGCCCGTCGAGCCGGTCGAGCGCACCCTGTGGCTGCGCTACACCGACCAGCCCGAGGCCGCCCGCCGCCTCCTGCGCCGCCTCGCGCTCGCCGGGCGCGCCTCGCTCGGCACCGCGGCGGCGGCCGCGCTGCTCGGCGCCGACGAGCAGGAGGCGGCCCGGCAGCTCACCGCCCTGTCCCGCGCGGGCCTCCTCGACCAGGTGCGCGCCAGCCGCTACCGGCTGCACGACACCGTCCGCTCCTTCGCCCAGGCCCGGCTCGCCGACGAGGAGGAGCCCGCCGAGCGCAGCGCCGCGCAGGAACGTCTCATCGTCAGCTACGGCGAGCTGGCCGACTCCGTGATCCGCCTCGTCGACGGCAAGACGTCCACACGCGCGGACCAGTTCGGGCAGCACGGCTTCACCTCCCTGGACGCGGCGCTGCGCTGGCTCGACGACGAGTCGAGCTTCATCACGGCGGCCCTGCGGCACGCCGAGGGCGTCGAACCGCGGGCCGTGCTCGGTCTGCTCGGCGCGCTGTGCGACTACTGCCTGCTGCGCGGCGACCTCTACCGCCTGGGCGAGATCAGCGAGCTCGCGCAGACGGTCGACCAGGGCCTGCTCGGCCGGAACGTGAAGTGGCGCACCGGCATAGCGGCCCGTCACCTGGGCGAGCTCGACCAGGCCAGGTCCACGCTCACCTCGGTCGTGGACCTGTACTTCGAGGCCCACCAGGACGCGGGCGCGGCCCGCGCCCTCGGCTCCCTCGGCATCACCCTGCACCACCAGGGCAACCTCTCGGAGGCCGCGGCGCGGCTCCGCGAGGCCCTCGACCTCCAGGTCGCGGACGAGCTCGCGGGCGACCGCGGCTGGACCCTGCACGCGCTCGCCGCCGTGGAACGCGACCGCTCCCGCCTCTCCGAGGCGCAGGAGATGCTGCTCACGGCCCTCGACCTGCACCGCGACAGCGGGTCCGTGCACGGCGAGGCCTGGGCGCACTTCCAGCTCGGACAGGTGTGCCTGCGCATGGGCGACGTACCGCGCGCGGAGACCGAACTGCGCCGGGCGATCGAGCTGTACGGGCGCACGCGGGACGCGCGCGGCGAGGCCTGGGCGCTCACCCAGCTGGCCCGCGCCCGGCTCGTCGCGGGCGACCCGTCCCCCGCGGTCGACGGCCTGCGCCAGGCGGTCTCCCGGCACCGCGACAACGAGGACGCGCGCGGCGAGGCCTGGTCCCTGTACTACCTGGGCCAGGCCCTGGAGGAGACCGGCGTCCTCGACCAGGCGGTACGGGACCTGGAGCGGGCCCGCACCATGTTCTCCCGCATGCGGGACGTCTACGGCCTGGCGTGCGCCCGGCACCACTCGGCCCGCGTCACCCGCGACCAGCGCGCCGCCCAGACCGGCTCGCTGCGCAACTCCGGCTTCGCCCGGCAGCTCCTGGTCGACGCCCGGGCCGACTTCCAGCGCATCGGCGTCGCCCACGGCGAGGGCTGGACGTGCCTCGAACTCGCCGTCATCGACGCGGGCAACGGCCGCACGCAGGCGGCCCTGGCCCTGTGCGACGACGCCATCTCCCTGTTCGCCTCGTACGGCGACCGGCGCGGCGAGGACTGGGCCCACTTCCTGCGCGCCACGCTCCTTCCGTACGCGTCGCCCGGCGGCTGGGACATCGGCGTCGCCGTCGCCCAGGAGGAGCTGGCCCAGCTCACCCGCACCGCGCACCCGCTGCGGGACGCCAAGCTCGACGGCTACACGGAGGCGTACGAGCTGTTCCTGGAGCGCAAGGCGGAGCTGGAGACCGGCTGGCAGGGGTGGCGGCTCGGCATGACGCCCGACCGGCACGCCAGGGAGATCATGGGCGTTTCGGTGACGCCCCCTCAGTGAGGGCGCGATAGTGGGGAGTCGACCGGTGGGGCCGTCGGAGGGGGTGGACGCGCATGGGCGGCTGGGTGCCGGACGCGCACGGCCCCTTCTCCGGGCCGCGGCGCGAGCAGGACCTGCCCCGGCAGCTGCGCTCCTTCCTGCGCGAGGACCGGACGCCCGCACTTCTTGAGCTGTACGGTCCACAGCCGCCGCACACGTCGGCGTACGCGGCCCGGCTCGCGCGCTTCGCCCGGGACGCGCCGTCGGCGTGGCGGTCCGACCCGGTGTGGCTGGCGGTGGGGCCGACGGACGCGGCCGCGCCGGAGCGGCTGCTGCTGCGGCTCCTGGAACAGCCCCTGAAGGACGAGCCGGTGTACGGCGTCCTGATAGACCCTCTCTCCCACTTCCGGGCGCTGGCGCCCGAGCTCCTGCCCTCGACACTGCCCGCCCTTTGCCGCGCGCGCCTCGCGCGGCGGCGGTTGACGGTGGTGCTCGACGGAGTGCCGGACGGCGAGCCGGGCGACGACCTGCTGCTCCTCGCCGAACAGCTCGTCCTGGACACGGAGTCCCGTGTCGTGGCCGTTTCGCGGCGTCCTCATGACGGGCCCGGGGAGAGGTGGCTCCGCAGCGAGGTGGCGGCGACCGCCCCCGACGTGCCGGGCAAGAGGCTCACTTACGCCGCCCTGAAGCTGCTCATCGCCGTCGAGCCCTGGGAGGGCGACGAGTTCGACGCGACGGTGGCGGGCGCGCTGTGCGCGGACACGCCGATGACGGACCGGCAGCGCGGGGAGGCGCTGCGCGAGCTGGCCGCCCACGGGCTGCTCCAGCCGACGCGCCCGGGCTGGTACCGGCGCACCGGCGACCTCTTCCCGCACGGCGGCGCGGCCAAGGACCGGGCGCTGGCCCGCGCCGTGCTCGACGGCACGGCGGACCCGCGCCGGGGAGTCGACGCGTACCTCGATCTGGCGGTACGGCTCCTGCGCCGGGACGACCCGGAGGGCGCGGCCCTCCTCGAACGCCTGGAACCCCAACTGATCACCCGGCAGGGCCTCTTCCGGCTCCTGCGGGCCAAGCAGACCCTGTGGCGCACCACCGGCGGCTGGAAGCCCCTGTGCGTCACGGCGGCCGTGGCGATCCGGGAGACGGGCGCGCCTCAGCAGGCCCTGGACGCCCTTGAGCGACTGAGTGCCCCGCGGGCCGTCCGGGAAATCGCCGTCACCATGCGCCACTTGGGCGAGCTGCCCTTCGCCGTGGGCGCGCTCGACGCCCTTGAGGCCTCCGACCCCGGCCCCCGTACGGCACCGGACGGCTGGGTCCTGCACACCCGGGCCGCGATCCAGTGCGACCAGGGGCGGCTGAAGGGCGCGGAGCGGCTCCTGCGCCGGGCCGTGGAGGCCCATCAGATCCGCGGGGACGTGCGCGGCGAGGCCTGGGCCGTGCACCACTACGGGCGTCTTCGGCTGCTGCGCGGCGACGTGGAGGAGGCCCGCAAGGTCCTGGAGGACGCCCGGAACAGGTTCACCGGCCTCGGTGACCTCCAGGGCGAGGCCTGGACCGTGACGGAGCTGGGCAAGGCGGCCCTGGTCCACGACGACTTCCTGGCGGCCGTCCAGACCCTGGGCGAGGCGGTGGGGCGACACCACGAGAACGGGGACGCGCGGGGCAGGTCCTGGGCGGAGCTGTATCTGGGCATCGCCCACGCCGCATCGGGCGGCCCGGAGGGAGCCGTGCCGCTGCTGGACCGGGCGCGCCGGGGGTTCTCCAGCGCCCAGGACACCGTGGGGCAGGCGTGGGCCGAGCACTGTCTCGGGGTCCTGCCTGCGTACACCGCCGAGGACCGGCTGGCCGCGACGGCGGGGCTGGATTCGGCCCTGACGGGGTTCCGGCGGGCGGGGTGTCTCCACGGCGACGCGTGGACGCTCTTGGAACGGGCCTTTCAGTGGCGGCGCGAAGGGCGCGCCGCGTACAGGGCGGTGAACCAGGCCCTGCGCCTCTTCGAGAGCATCGACGACCCCTCCGGGCTGCGCTGGAGCAGCGGAGCGGAAGCGGGCGGCGGGCCGGAGCGCATCCCCCTCACCGCCCGCCTCACCCTCCCCGAACCCGACGCGGACTTCGACCACGGCACCCTGTCCCCCGCCACGCACGCCCGCGTCCGGCTCACCCTCCTCGACGACCGCTCCACCGCGGGCACCGCGTCCCGGATCGAGCTGCGGATCCAGCCCGGCGCCGAGCATCCGTGGTCGGACCGGTCCGCGGGGCTCCCTTGGCTCACCGTCCGCGCCACCCCGCTCACCGGCGCCGACGTCGAGCCCGCGCACGCGGTGACACTGCGGCCCTCGCCCCGCGCGGCGGACGCCGCCGAGTTCCTGTTCACGCCCCGGCGCGCGGGCCGGCACCGGCTGCTCTTCACCGTCGAGCACCTGGAGACGGCGACCGTGCTCCAGGAGGTCGAGACGTACATCGACGTCGTCGAGGGCGACGCCGAAGGACCCCGCTCCGGTCAGGCCCCCGAAGCCCTGCGGAGGTCCTGAGTCCCATGGCCCACGACCTCCCGGTCCACATCGCCCAGGACCCCAGCCACGGCTACACCCGGCTGCCCCGGCACGTCGTCCGCCACCCCGACCTCGTCGTCGGCTTCGACGCGCGGCGCGAGGACGAGCCGATGAGCGCCCGGATGTACGGGCCCGCCGTGCCCGCGGTCAGCGGCTCCGAGCACACGGTGACGCTGCGGGTGCTGCCGGGCGAGGTGCGGGCCCTCGCGGCCCGCCTGCGCCGGATGTGGAAGGACGAGTTCGTGGCGCTGCGGCCGGTGGGCGCGGACGGCCTCCCGCGCGGCGCGCCCTTCCCGTACGCCAGCCGCGTCGACCTCACCGGCGAGCCGGGGGACGAGCTGCGCGCCGCGCTCGGGCGGCTCGCCCTGTACGGCTCCCAGCTCCTCTTCGACGTGCTGCTCGGCGGCGAGGACGAGGCGCTGAAGCTGTTCCGCGGCTTCCTGGCGGACGCGCTGGGCCGCGAGGGGCCACTGCGCGTCCGCTTCCACTCCGACCTGTTCCTGCCGTGGCCCATGCTGGCTCTGCCCGCCGCGTCCGAGGAGCCCGAGGACCCGTCCCCGGCGGCGGTGTTCGACCGGTTCCTCGGCTACCGGCACCAGATCGAGCAGACCGGCGGCCACGCCTACGCGCGCGTCGCCGACGACCGCGACCCGCCGCCCCGCGCGGCCCCGGCCGTGAGCCTCAACCACGACACCGCCGTGGACGCGGCGGGCCTGACCCGGGCCGCCGAGGTCGCGGCGGCGCTCGCCGCGGGCGGCGACCTGGTGGAGCGCACCACCCGGGACGAGCTGGAGCGCGCCCTGCGGGACCGGGGCCTCGACGAGCAGCTGATGTACTTCTGGTGCCACGGCCACTTCACCGCGTCCGGCGACGAAGCCCCGTACCTCGTCCTGAAGCTGAGCGACCAGCTCGCCATCGACGGCTACACGCTGCGCGCCCACCGCCCGCCCCCGCGCGCCTGTGTGCCCTTCCGCCCCTTCGTGCTGCTCAACGCCTGCTACGCGGGCCTGCCGGGCAACGCCGACCTGGCCTATCTCGGCCGGGCCCTGTTCGACGCGGGCGCGTGCGGGGTGCTCGGGCCGCAGATCGAGATGCCGCAGCGGTTCGCCGCCGAGTACGCCCTCGCGTTCGTCACCCGCTATCTGACCGGCGAGGAGACCGCGGGCGCGATCGCCCACTCCCTGACCCGGCACTTCGCCGACACCTGGCACAACCCGCTGGGCCTCGCGTACGCGCTGCACAGCGGCATGGACAGCAGACTGGAGCGGACCGCGTGACGACAGCCGGGGGCGATGGGGATGTCGGAGACGACAGGGGTGCCGGGGACGGCTGGGACGCCAGGGACGGCCGGGTTGCCGAGGACGACAGGGATGCCAGGGACGGCCAGGGTGCCGGGGGCGGCTGGGGCCGCTGGGGCGACGCGGTCGCCGTCGTCGACCTCGACGAGCGCGGCTGGCCGCTGCGGGACACCCGCGCCGGGCCGCGCCCCGTGCCGCCGCCCGGACTCCTCGACCACTTCGCCGCCCGGCTCACACCGCCGTCGTGGGCGACGGACGTCGTCGTGTACGTCCACGGATGGCAGACCTCGCGCACGTCGTCCCGGCAGGCCGTGGGCGAGCTCCTGGGCCTGGCGGGGCGCCAGCTCGCGCGGCGTCCTGAGCTGTATCCGGGGCTCGGCGGGGCGGGCGGGCCCCGGCGCGGCGCGGCGGCGGGGCCGGGCTTCGCGCCCTGGCCGGTGCTGATCCGCTGGCCCTCCCGGTCGCTGCCGTCCCTCGGCGGCTACCGCCGCGTCCGCGACCGCGCGCACGCCATGAGCACGGCCGGGCACGCGGCCGACGTCATCGGGCAGTTGCTCGGCTATCTCGACGCCCGGCGCGGCGACCCGCACGCGGCGCCGGTCCTGGCCGGCCGGGGCGGCCAGTACCTGCACCTCGTCGGGCACTCCTTCGGCTGCCGCTTCCTCTGCGAGGCGGTGCAGTGGGCGGCCGGGGCGCCGGGCGGCACGCTCGGCTGGTCCACGCCCGCGCCACCGGGGCGGCCGTTCACCGTGGACTCCATGCTGCTGTTCCAGATGGCCGCGCCGCGCGACGCCTTCGCCGAGACGTTCACGGAGCTCGCCGGGGCGCCGCTGCGCGGCCCGGTCGTGGCGACGTACGCGCAGGGCGACCGGGCCACCGGCTTCTGGCACCTGCGGGCCGAGAAGCGCACCGGCATCGGGCACGCGGGCATCGGCACGGCGCCCGCGCCCGTCTCCGGCATCCGGATGCGGGGCACGGACGACGGCTATCCGCACGCGGCCCTCGACCACCGGTTCGTCAGCGTCGACGCGAGCCACGTGTTCGTCCGCGGGCGGGGCCCGGCGGGCGCGCACTCCGACCATCTGCGGCCGGAGTCCGCGCACCTGCTGCTCTCACTGGCGGACCACTCGCGGTGAGTCCGCGGGCCGGGCCCGGGGGGTCAGCCCCGGTCGGCCTTGGCCTCACCGGCGTCGACCGGCTCGCGGGAACCGGCCGCCGGGTCCGGCGCCTCCTTGAAGTCGACCTTGCTCATGTGCCGGTTCATGGACTTCATCAGCCGCCACACGGCAAGGGCCATCACCGCGAAGACGATGAAACCGAGGACACCGGGGGTCACCTTGTTCTCGTCCACCTCCTTGGCGAGGGGGACGAGATGCGTCATTGCCAGGCTTGCGCTCATTTAGGCATTGTCGCGGATGCCCGCGAAGAGGTCGTCCTCGGGGAGGGAAGTATCGACGAGGGACTTCGCCAGCTCGTACTCCTCCGTCGGCCAGACCTCCTTCTGGACGTCCATCGGGACCCGGAACCAGCCGCCGTCGGGGTCGATCTGCGTGGCGTGCGCGATCAGCGCCTTGTCGCGGATCTCGTAGAACTCCGCGCACGGCACGTGCGTGGTGAGCGTGCGCTCGACCCGCTCGAACTCGTCCCAGCGCTTGAGCCACTCGCCGTACGGGGACTCCAGGCCGCGGTCCAGCATCGCCTGGTGCAGGGCCTCGGTGCGGGGGCGGTTGAAGCCCTGGTTGTAGTAGAGCTTCTGCGGCTGGAAGACCGGGCCGAACTCGCCCTCCGGGTACTTCTCCGCGTCCGCCGCGCCCTCGAAGGCCACCATCGAGATCTTGTGGGTCATGATGTGGTCCGGGTGCGGATACCCGCCGTTCTCGTCGTACGTGGTGATCACCTGCGGACGGAACGAGCGGATCTGCTTCACCAGCTCGCCCGCCGCCTTGTCCACGTCCTCCAGGGCGAAGCAGCCCTCCGGCAGCGGCGGCAGCGGGTCGCCCTCGGGCAGGCCCGAGTCCACGAAGCCGAGCCACTCCTGCTTGACGCCGAGGATCTCGCGGGCCTCGTCCATCTCCTTCTTGCGGACCTCGTGGATGTGTTCCTGGATGTACGTGTCACCCTGGAGCTTGGGGTTGAGGATGTCGCCGCGCTCCCCGCCCGTGCATGTCACGACGAGCACGTCCACCCCTTCGGACACGTACTTCGCCATCGTGGCCGCGCCCTTGCTCGACTCGTCGTCGGGGTGGGCGTGAACGGCCATCAGTCGCAGCTGCTCAGTCAAGACTCGATCCTCGATGAATTGGGCGCCCTCGGTCATCCACTGCAATGGGCGGCTTCTATAGTGACGGAATCGGGGGGTGGAAAATTCCGGCACCCCTGTCCAGTGTCCAGTGGAGGACGAGCATGACCGCGGTCAGCGGCCGTGACACGAGCGGCACCGCCGCCAGGCCCCCGGAGGGCCGCTACGGCACCTCCCTCACCGCCGACCAGCGCGCCGACCGCAAGCTCAAGGTCGTGGGCGCGGTCCTCGGCGTCCTGCTGCTCGGCGTCGTCGGCTGGTTCGGCTACGACTCCCTCGCGGGCTCGAAGATCAACGCCGAGATCATCAAGTGGGAAGCCACCGACAAAGCCGTCGAAGTCCACCTGGAAGTACGCAAGGACGCGGACGCCAAGGGCTACTGCACCCTGCGCGCCCAGGCCGAGAACGGGGCCGAGGTGGGCCGCGGCGACTTCCGCTTCGACCAGAACAGCGGTCGCATCGACAAGACGGTCACCCTGCGCACCACGGAGCGCGCCACGAGCCCGTCCCTGGTCTCCTGCCACACGGACTGACCGGCAAGCGGGCCGCCAGGCCCGGGCACGCGCGGGAAAACAGGGCAGTGACCAGCGCTAACGCGTCTCTGATGGCATATGTCCTCCCCCTCCGGCACCGAAATTGTTAGGCTCGTGGTTTCGCCCACCCATAGGGGAACATCCTTCTGGGTAGGGCGATGCTTTGTATTCAAGGACCTACGAGGAGCACCTGTGACCCAGACCAGCGACAACGTCACCTGGCTGACCCAGGAGGCGTACGACAAGCTCAAGGAAGAGCTTGAGTACCTGTCTGGTCCCGCGCGCACCGAGATCGCAACCAAGATCGCGGCGGCGCGTGAGGAGGGCGACCTGCGCGAGAACGGCGGGTACCACGCGGCCAAGGAGGAGCAGGGCAAGCAGGAGCTCCGCGTCCGCCAGCTGACGCAGCTCCTGGAGCACGCCAAGGTCGGCGAGGCGCCCGCCGCGACCGGTGTCGTCGCCCCCGGCATGGTCGTCACGATCGCCTTCGACGGCGACGAGGACGACACCGTGACCTTCCTCCTCGCCTCGCGGGAGTACGCGAGCGACGACATCGAGACGTACTCGCCGCAGTCCCCGCTCGGCTCCGGTGTGAACGGCAAGCGGGTCGGCGAGGACGCCCAGTACGAGCTGCCGAACGGCAAGCTCGCCTCGGTCAAGATCCTGGAGGCCAAGCCCTACCAGGGCTGAGCCCGCCCCGATCCGCCCGGAGCCCCCGGCACGCACCCCGCGTGCCGGGGGCTCCGCCGTGTGTCAGGACGTCGCCGTGCGGTACTTGCGGACCGCGAGCGTGCGGAATATCAGGATGATCAGGATCGAGTAGAGCACCGAGGCCCAGACGGGGTGCTGCATGGGCCAGGCGTCGGACTGGGACACTCCGGGGTTGCCGAAGAGCTGGCGGCAGGCCTGGACGGTGGCGCTGAAGGGATTCCACTCGGCGAGGTGCCGCAGGAAGGTGGGCATGTTGCCGGAGTCCACGAACGCGTTCGAGATGAAGGTGACCGGGAAGAGCCAGATCAGGCCGCCGGACGTGGCCGCCTCCGGGGTGCGGACCGACAGGCCGATCAGGGCGCCGATCCAGGTGAACGCGTACCCGGACAGGAGCAGCAGGCCGAAGGCGGCGAGCGCCTTCGGGAAGCCCTCGTGGATCCGCCAGCCGACGAGGATTGCGACCACGGCGAGGACGAGCAGCGTCAGGGCGGTCTGCACCAGGTCGGCGATGGTGCGGCCGGTGAGGACGGCGCCGCGCGCCATGGGCAGCGAGCGGAACCGGTCGATCAGGCCCTTGTGCATGTCCTCGGCGATGCCCGCGCCCGCTCCCGCGGTGGCGAAGGTGACGGTCTGGGCGAAGATGCCCGCCATCAGGAAGTTGCGGTACTCCTCGGCGCTGGTGCTGGAGCCGATCTTCATCGAGCCGCCGAAGACATAGCTGAACAGGACGACGAACATCACCGGCTGGATCAGGCCGAACAGGATGATCTCGGGGATCCGGCTCATGCGGATCAGATTCCGCTTGGCGACGACGAGGGAGTCGCGGACGGACGAGCTCACGCCGCCCGCGGGCCTCGCGGCGGGTGCGGTGTCGCTGAGGGCGCTCACTGGCCGGCCTCCTTCTTGTGCTTGTCCTTGGCGCTCTGCCGGGTCTTCCCCGGGGCGGCGTCCGTGCCGTTGCCCTCCTCGGCCTCGGCGATGTGGCCGGTGAGGGAGATGAAGACGTCGTCGAGGGTGGGGCGGCGCAGGCCGATGTCGTCGATCTCGATGCCGCGGGCGTCGAGGTCGCGGATGACCTCGGCGAGCAGCTTGGCGCCGCCGGTGACGGGCACGGTCAGCTTGCGCGTGTGCTGGTCGACGGTGGTCTCGCCCTTGCCGAAGCCGGTGAGGACCTCGCGGGCGACGGCGATGTGGTCGCGCTCGTGCACCACGACCTCGACGCGCTCGCCGCCGGTCCTGGCCTTGAGCTGGTCGGAGGTGCCGCGGGCGATGACCCGGCCGTGGTCGATGACGCAGATGTCGTGCGCCAGGTGGTCGGCCTCCTCCAGATACTGCGTGGTCAGGAGCAGGGTCGTGCCGCCCGCGACGAGCTCTTGGATGACCTCCCACAGGGCCTGGCGGTTGCGCGGGTCCAGGCCGGTCGTCGGCTCGTCCATGAACATCACCGGGGGCGAGACGACGAGCGCCGCGGCGAGGTCGAGGCGGCGCCGCATGCCGCCCGAATACGTCTTGGAGGGGCGGTCGGCGGCGTCGCTGAGGTTGAAGCGCTCCAGGAGCTCGCCCGCCCGGGCCTTGGCCTGCTTGGTGGGCATCTGATAGAGCTGGCCGACCATCTGGAGATTCTCGCGGCCGGTCAAGTACTCGTCGACGGCGGCGAATTGGCCGGAGAGTCCGATCGAACGCCGCACCTCGTTCGGCTGCTTCAGTACGTCGATTCCGGCGACGACCGCCCTGCCGCTGTCGGGGGTCAGCAGGGTGGTCAGACAGCGGACCGCGGTGGTCTTCCCCGCGCCGTTCGGCCCGAGGAGGCCGAGCACGGTGCCTTCCGGGACATCCAGATCGACGCCGTCCAGAGCCCTTACGTCGCCGAAGGTCTTCACCAGACCTTCGGCATAGATGGCGCCTGGCATAGAGGTCTCCCATAGCTTGGGTCGGTACCTGGCGAAAAGCCTAGATTCGCCGGACCTCGCTCGCCCGGCGGCCAGTGGAGTGAGTCACACAGTAACGCGATACATCGCGTCACCTCAACCGGTTCTGCCAAGCCTGTGGAAAACCCTGGCGCCCGCCCGTACCGGGGCCCGGCCGGGCGTGAGCCGGGCGCGGAGCGGTGCCGGGCGCGGGGCAGGCGCGTGGGCGGGGCGGGCGCCGGGCCGGGCGCGGGCGCGCGGGCCGGGCGCGGCGGCGGTCAGTCCAGGACCGTGTAGCCCGCCTCCCGCAGCGCCGCGCTCACCTCGGCGCAGTGCTCCGGCCCCTTCGTCTCCAGGTGCAGCTCCACCTCGACCTCGGTGAGCCCGAGCCGCGGGTCGGTGCGGACGTGGCTCACGTCGAGCACGTTGGCGTCCGCCACGGACAGGGCGCCGAGCAGCGAGGCCAGGGCCCCGGGGCGGTCCGGCAGGCGCAGCCGCAGCGACAGGTAGCGGCCCGCGGCCGCCATGCCGTGGCGCAGGATGCGCTGCATCAGGAGCGGGTCCACGTTGCCGCCGGACAGCAGGGCGACGACGGGCCCCTCGAAGGACCGCGGGGCGCTCAGGAGCGCCGCGACCGGGCTGGCGCCTGCCGGCTCGACGACCATCTTGGCCCGCTCCAGACACAGCAGCAGGGCGCTGGAGAGGGCGTCCTCCGAGACGGTGACGATGTCGTCGACGAGCTCCTCGACGAGCTGGAAGGGCACGTCGCCGGGGCGGCCCACCTTGATGCCGTCCGCCATGGTCACCGGGTTGTCGATCGACACCGGCCGGCCCGCGGCCAGCGAGGGCGGGTACGCGGCGGCCCCCGCCGCCTGCACGCCCACGAGCCGTACGTCGGGGCGCAGCGCCTTGACGGCCACGGCGATGCCCGCGGCGAGCCCGCCGCCGCCCACGCCGATGAGCAGCGTGCGCAGCTCGGGGCACTGCTCCAGGACCTCCAGGCCCACGGTGCCCTGCCCGGCGACGATGTCCGGGTGGTCGAAGGGGTGGATGAAGACGGCGCCGGTGGTACGCGCGTACTCCTGCGCGGCGGCCAGGGTCTCGTCGACGACCTGGCCCTCCAGGCGCACCTCCGCGCCGTAGTCCCGGGTCGCCGCGACCTTGGGCAGCGGGGCGCCGACCGGCATGAACACCGTGGAGCGCACCCCGAGCAGCGCGGAGGCCAGCGCCACGCCCTGGGCGTGGTTGCCCGCGCTGGCCGCGACGACGCCCGCCGCGCGCTCCTCCGGCAGCAGCCCCGCGATGCGCACATAGGCGCCGCGCAGCTTGAAGGAGCCGGTCCGCTGGAGGTTCTCGCACTTCAGGTGGACGGGGGCGCCGACGAGCCCGGACAGGTACCTGCTGCCCTCCAGGGGCGTGACCCGGGCGACGCCGCCCAGCATCTTCTGCGCGCCCCGCACGTCGTCCAGGGTGACGGCCGGCAAGGAGCGTGTCGTGCGGTAGCTCATGACGGCAGTCTCGCAGTTCACGCCAGTCCCTTCCCCGTCCGACCAAGCGGCGAGACGGGTTTGCGCAGCGCCGGTACGGGTAGCGCCCGGACCCCGTACCCTGTCCCCCAACCCACCACCCTTCCCATGAAGTGAGCCCACGGCCATGCCCACAACTCCGGACATGACGACCGCCAGCGATCCCGGCCTCCTCGACACGCTCCAGCACCAGGTAGCGGTGTTCGCGCGGCGTGCCGAGCAGACCCGTCTTGGCGGCGTCGGACAGGTCCGCAACTCCATGGACCGAGCCGCGTACCTCCTGCTCAACCGTCTCGACAAGGAAGGCCCGATGGGCGTCAAGGCGCTCGCGGCGAGCATGGGCATCGACTCCTCGACGGTGACCCGCCAGGTCGCGCCGCTCGTCGACACCGGCCTGGTCAAGCGCACCTCGCACCCCGAGGACGGGCGCGCGGTGGTGCTCCAGCTCTCACCGCGCGGCCAGTCGCGCCTGGACGACGTGCGGTCCTCGCGCCGTGAACTCATGGCCGAGCTCACGCAGGACTGGACGCCCGAGGAGCGCTCGGGCTTCACCGCGCTGCTCACCCGCTTCAACACCGCGCTCTCCGCGCGGCAGAACGCCCACGCCGTGCCCGACGCGGCGGCGCAGGCCGACTCCTGAGCCCGGGGCCGCGGTTCGCCGACTGCCGCGGCCCCGGCCCTCGTACGGGAGGGCGCTGACGAGCGCCGACCGCGCGGAGTCCGCTCCGCACGGCCCGTACGGGGGCGTGGCTCATGACGACCTGTTCCACGCCCGGGTGCCCGAGCGCGAGGTTCCGCTCGTGCCGGGCTCTTGACCTGGGCGCCGTGCCTGGCCTCAGATGAAACCGGGTCCCCCTACGCCGGACGGCGGGAGGCACGGTGCGAGAGCGGCAGGCCGCCCAACAGGCCCGCCGCGCCCGGGAGTTCCAGGCGTTCGTCGCGGGCGCGGCAGGGCGTCTCCTGCATGCCGCCACGCTGCTCACCGGTGAGCGGCCGGACGCCAACCCCCGCGCGCGGACGCTGCTGACCCGCGCGCTCGCCGCGACGTACGCCTCCTGGGACCGGATGCGGGGCGAGGACCCCTACGACCGCACCCGTACGCACGTGGCCGTGCACTACGCGCGCGGTGCCTGGTGGCGCTACCGCGGCCACGGAGGGCTGCTCGCCCGGCTGTCCCCCCTGGAGCGGCTCGTTCTCGTCCTGCGTCTCTACGAAGGCGTCGCCGAGGAGCAGACCGCGGCGCTGCTCGGGCTGCCGCCGGAGCGCGTGCGCGCCGTGAGCGCCCGCGCCGTCGCCACCGTCCTGCACCCGCCCCGGGGGCCCGCCCCCGCGGTACCGGCCCTGGGGGAGGCGGCCTCGTCATGAGTCAGCAGGAGCGCGGTGAGGCGGCCGTACGACGGCTCCTGGACACGGGGGCGCCCGCGTCCGTGCCGCCCGAGCTGCACGCGGAGGCGGTGCGGCGCGGCGCGCGCTCCCTGCGGCGCCGCACGGCCGTGCGGCGGCTGCTGTGGCTGCTGCTGCTCGCGGCCGCGGTGGCCTTCGCCGTGTGGGCCTCGACGGCGCAGCCGTGGGTGGAGCCGCCGTCGCGGACGACGCCGCCGCTCACGCGCTGGTAGCCCGTGAGCGGCGGCCGGGTTGTCCGGGCGACCGGACTAGCCCAGGGCCTGCTTGAGGTCCGCGAGGAGGTCGTCGACCGCCTCGATGCCCACCGACAGGCGCACCAGGTCGGCCGGGACCTCCAGGGCCGAGCCCGCCACGGAGGCGTGCGTCATGCGGCCGGGGTGCTCGATCAGGGACTCCACGCCGCCGAGGGACTCGCCGAGCGTGAACAGGCGGGCCCGGTTGCAGACCTCCACGGCCGCCTCTTCGCCGCCCTCGACCTGGAACGACACCATGCCGCCGAAGGCCTTCATCTGCTTGGCGGCGATCTCGTGGCCGGGGTGCGAGTCGAGACCCGGGTAGAAGACGTTGGTCACGCGCGCGTGGCTGGTCAGCATCTCGGCGACGCGGGTCGCGTTCTCGCTGTGCCGGTCCATGCGGACGGCGAGGGTCTTGACGCCGCGCAGCACCAGCCAGGAGTCGAAGGGCCCGGCGACCGCGCCCATCGCGTTCTGGTGGTAGGCGAGCTCCTCGCCCAGGGCGTCGTCGTTGACGATCAGGGCGCCGCCCACGACGTCCGAGTGGCCGCCCATGTACTTCGTCATCGAGTGCACGACGACGTCGGCACCGAGGGCGAGCGGCTGCTGGAGGTAGGGGCTGGCGAAGGTGTTGTCCACGACCAGGCGGGCGCCCGCCTCGTGGGCGATCTGCGCGACGGCGGCGATGTCCGTGATGCCGAGCAGCGGGTTGGAGGGGGTCTCGACCCAGACGGCCTTCGTCTTGGGGGTGAGGGCCGCTCGTACGGACGCCGGGTCCGAGGTGTCCGCGACGGACCACTCCACGCCCCACCGCGCGACGACCTTCGCGAAGAGGCGGAACGTACCGCCGTACGCGTCGTTGGGGATGACCACGTGGTCGCCGGGGGCGAGCAGCGTACGCAGCAGGCAGTCCTCGGCGGCGAGCCCGGAGGCGAAGGCGAGGCCGCGGCGGCCGTTCTCCAGGGCGGCGAGGTTCTCCTCGAGCGCGGTACGGGTGGGGTTGGCGCTGCGGCTGTACTCGTAACCGCCGCGGAGTCCGCCGACTCCGTCCTGCTTGTACGTGGACACCTGGTAGATGGGCGGGACGACGGCGCCCGTGAGCGGGTCGGCGGTGTTGCCCGCGTGGATGGCTACGGTCTCGAAGCTCTGGCTGCTGTGCGAGTCACTCATGCGGCCTGAGCGTAGTGCGAGGCGGCGCCGCGGGCCGGGCGGGGCGGCCGCCACGAGCCGTTTGGCCTGCGCGGACGGTCAGGTTGGCCAATTGTCACAGACGTCTGGTTCGCTTGGAGGCATGGAGATTCTCTGGGTCCTGATGGCAGTGGTCATGATCGGGGCGGTCCTCGGGCCGGTCCTGCTGCGCAGGCGCGCCGGAATCCGCCAGGTGCACCCGGGCGCCCCGGACGCGGCGGACCCGGCGAACTACGGCTTCGCGCGCCAGGAGGACCTGGACATCCGCATGCCGGGACCGGACGCCGACCTGGTCGAGGTGCTCGACCTGGTGCAGCGCACCCAGGACTGGCGCGGCGCCGCCCAGCTCCTCGCCGGGACGGAGGTGCACGGCGAGCAGCGCTGGCAGCGCGTGCAGGCCTTCGCGGGCGCCGCGTCCCTGGAGCTGCAGCAGCGGCCCGGCGGGGTCAGCGACACCCCGGGCGGCCAGTGGCTGCGGGTGTGGCGCGCGGAGGCCGAGAAGGACGCGGGCGGCGCGGCCGTGCACGCGGAGTTCCTGGTGCAGCAGGCCTGGCGCACGTCGACCCCGGGGACGGACGAGTTCCGCATCATCCTGGAGGAGGCCAGGGCGGCCTGCGGCCAGGCGGCGCTGCTCTCCCCCGGCGACCCGATCCCGTACGTCATCGAGCTGTCCATCGCCCGCGGACTCGCCTATCCGCGCGCGGAGTTCGAGCAGGTGTGGCTGAAGATCCTGGACCGCGCGCCGGCGCACATGGGCGCGCACCTGGCGGCGCTGCACTACTGGTGCGAGAAGTGGCACGGCACCCGCGAGGAGGCCTTCTCCTTCGCCGAGGCGGCCGCCGCCCGCGCGCCCCGGGGCTCGCTGCTCTCCGCGCTCCCCCTCTTCGCGGTGTACGAGCACCTGCCCGAGGTCAACATGGTGCGCGGGTTCTACCAGAGCGAGGTCGTGACCAAGGCCGTCGAGGGCGCCCAGTTCGCGGTGCACTCGGCCCGCCCCGACGACCCGATGCTGGCCCACGTCCGGCACCTCCTGGTCTTCTTCCTGGTCCGCGGCGAGCGCTGGAGCGAGGCCATGCACCAGCTGGTGCTCGTCGACGGCCACGTGGGGGCGCTGCCCTGGACGCTTTCCGGGGACCCCGCGGCGGACTACGCGGTGTATCGCGCCCTGGCGGTCGCGGGCTACGAGGCCAATGGCGGCAGCCCGGCGACGCTGCCGCACTAGGGCCTGCCCGGGGCGGGCCGACCCGGAAGGGACTGTCCGGGGCGGCCGAGGAATTCCCGGCCGCCCCCAGACGTTGAGCATCACGCCGACACCTGCTCCAGGAGGACCCGATGATCTTCGGCCGCACCCCCGTGCTCCCGACTCCCGAGGAGGCCCTGAAGGGCCGCGAGACCCCCGAGTTCGAGGTCCCCTCCCGGCACACCGTCCTCGGTACCGCCCTCCAGGGCCCGTATCCCGAGGGCCTGGAGGTGGCGGACTTCGGGCTCGGCTGCTTCTGGGGCGCGGAGCGCAAGTTCTGGCAGACGGACGGCGTCTGGACGACCCTGGTCGGCTACCAGGGCGGATTCACCAAGAACCCGTCCTACGAAGAGGTGTGCTCCGGCCTGACCGGCCACACCGAGGTGGTCCGCGTCGTCTTCGACCCCTCCAAGGTCACCTACGCCGAGCTCCTGAAGGTCTTCTGGGAGTCGCACAACCCGACGCAGGGCTTCCGCCAGGGCAATGACGTGGGCACGCAGTACCGCTCGGCGGTCTACACCCACTCCCCCGTCCAGGAGGAGACGGCCACCGCGTCCCGCGAGGCCTACCAGCAGGTCCTCACGGCCGCGGGCCTCGGCACGATCACCACGACGGTGCTGCCCGCCGAGGACCGCGCCTTCTGGCCCGCCGAGCCCTACCACCAGCAGTACCTGGACAAGAACCCCGACGGGTACTGCGGCATCGGCGGCACCGGCGTCGAGCTGAGCAGCCCCTCCGCGACGAACTGGGGCCGGGCCTGCCCCACCGGCATCGCCCCCGCGCCGGAAGCCGCGCGGTAGGTCATGCCCCTCGCCTTCGCCGACGACGGCACCGGACTCGCCTACGCACTGCAAGGCTCCGGTGAGCCGCTGGTCCTGCTGAGCGGGCAGTCCAACAGCCGGCGCTGGTGGGACCCCGTCGTGGCGGACTTCGCCGCCGCGTTCACCGTGGTGACGCCGGACTGGCGCGGGACCGGCGAGAGCGACCGGCCGGACACGGACTCGTACAGCACGCGCGGGTTCGCCGACGACGTCGCGGCCGTCCTCGCGGACGCCGGGATCGAGCGGGCCCACGTGTACGGCACGTCGATGGGCGGGCGGGTCGCCCAGTGGCTCGCCGCCGACCGGCCGGACCTCGTGGACCGGCTCGTCCTGGGGTGCACCTCACCGGGGGCGCCGCACGGCGTGGAGCGCGGGCCCGAGGTCCGGCGCGCCCTCACGCAGCCGGACCAGGAGGCGGCGGCGCGCGCCCTGCGGGAGCTGATGTACACACCCGCGTGGCTGGCGGCGCAGGAGGCGGCGGGGCGCACCGCGTTCCCCACGCTCGGGGATCCGACGATGCCCGGGCACGCCCGGCGGCGTCATCTGCGGGCCAGCGCCCGCCACGACGCGTGGGACGCGCTGCTGCGGATCAAGGCGCCGACGCTCGTGGTGCACGGCGACGACGACGCCTTCAACCCGACGGCCAACGCCCCGCTGCTCGCCGAGCGGATCGCGGACGCCCGGATGCGGCTCGTCCCGGGCGCCCGGCACGCGTACTTCGAGGAGTTCGCGGACGTGGCGACGCCCCTGGTCCTCGCGTTCCTGCACGGGGAGTGACCCGCACGCGGGCCCCCGGGGTCAGGCGTCCCCGGACCCGTACGGCGGTCAGGCGTCCCCGGATCCGTACGGCCTGGTGATGATCTCCAGCTTGTGACCGTTGGGGTCGTCCCAGTAGAGCCCGCGGCCGCCGTCGTTCGTGTTGATCGCGTTCTCCCGCGTGTGGTGCGGGTCCGCCCAGTAGGTCAGGCCCCGCTCCTTGATGCGGCCGAAGATCTCGTCGAACTCCGGCTCCGAGACCATGAACGCGTAGTGCTGCGGCACGAACGGTTCGCCGTCGCCCTCGTAGTAGTCGAGCGTGACGCCGTTGGGGATCTCCACGGGGGTGAACGGACCGTACTGGGGGCCGACCTGGAGCCCCAGGATGTCGGCGAGGAACTGCGCGGACGCCTGCGTGTCCTCGGCGTGGACGATGGTGTGGTTCAGCTCGATGCTCATCGTGCGGACCTCCTCCGGAGCCCGGCCGGGCCGCCCCGGCGCCGGCTCTCTGCCGTCTGTCGTGCTGACACCCGGAACGCTACGGCCGGGCTGCCGCCACCGGCATCCGTCACCGGCCCGGCCATCGCTGCGCCATGCGTCCTAGTCCCCCGGAACCAGAGGGCCCTCGCGGGGCGCCCCAGACCCACCCCTTCCCGAACTGGAGGCTCCGCCCCCAGACCCCCGCTCCTCAAACGCCGGAGGGGCTGGATCTTCCAGCCCGTCCGGCATCAGATCGTCGCGGCGTCGATGACGAAGCGGTAGCGGACGTCGCTGCGCAGGACCCGCTCGTAGGCCTCGTTGATCCGGTCGGCGCTGATCAGCTCGATCTCCGCGCCCAGGCCGTGCTCGGCGCAGAAGTCCAGCATCTCCTGGGTCTCGGGGATGCCGCCGATGGCGGAGCCCGCGAGGGTCTTGCGCTGGAGCATGAGCGAGAAGACGTTGAGGGACACGGGCTCCTCGGGGGCGCCCACGTTCACCAGGGCGCCGTCGGTCTTCAGCAGGCCCAGGTACTTGTCGAAGGGCAGCGGCGCCGACACCGTGGAGACGATCAGGTCGAAGGAGCCCGCGAGCTGCTCGAACGTGGCGTCGTCAGCGGTGGCGTAGTAGTGGGCGGCGCCCAGCCGGAGCCCGTCGTCCTTCTTGCGCAGGGTCTGCGACAGGACGGTCACCTCCGCGCCCATCGCGTGCGCGATCCTGACGGCCATGTGGCCGAGGCCGCCGAGCCCGACGACCGCGACCTTCTTGCCGGGGCCCGCGTTCCAGTGCGCGAGCGGGGAGTACGTGGTGATGCCCGCGCACAGCAGCGGCGCGGCCACGTCCAGGGAGAGGCCGTCGGGGATGCGCAGCGTGAAGGCCTCGTCGACGACGATCTGCCGGGAGTAGCCGCCGTAGGTGGGCTCGCCGTTCTTGTCGAGCGCGTTGTACGTCTGGACGTTGCCCTCGACGCAGTACTGCTCCAGGCCCGCCCGGCAGGCGTCGCACACGCGGCAGGAGTCGACCATGCAGCCGACGCCGACGCGGTCGCCCACCGCGAACTTGGTGACGCCGGGGCCGACCTCGGCGACGACGCCCGCGATCTCGTGTCCCGGCACCATCGGGAAGATGCCCTCGCCCCAGCCGTCACGGGCCTGGTGGATGTCGGAGTGACAGATCCCGGCGTACTTGATGTCGATCAGCACGTCGTGCTCGCCGACCGGGCGGCGCGGCACGGTGGTGCGCTCCAGGGGCGCGGAGGCCGCGGGGGCGGCGTAGGCCGGGACCTGGTGGGCCCCGGGGGTCGGGGTGGTGGTCTGCGGAGCTGTCTGTGCGGTCATGCCACCGAGCCTGGCAGCGGCGCGAGCGGTCACCCAGACCTCCGCTGTGCCTACGCACGGTGTGCGTACCACTGCTGGTATCAGGCTCAGGAGCGTACGCACAGCCGCGCGCCGGAATACTGGAAGACATGGACGTGAACGCCGCCGCACCCGAGGGCCTGGACCGCCGGGCCGAGCTGAGCGAGTTCCTGCGCACCCGCAGGGCCCGCCTCCAGCCCCAGGACGTCGGCCTGACCGGCTACGGCAGGCACCGGCGGGTCCCGGGGCTGCGCCGCGAGGAGCTGGCGCAGCTCGCGGGCGTCTCGGTGGCGTACTACACGCGCCTGGAGCAGGGCAACGGCCGCAATGTGTCGGCCGAGGTCCTCGACGCCATCGCGCGCGCCCTGCGGCTGACCAGCGCGGAGCACGCGCACCTCACGCACCTCGCCAAGCCCGCGGCGCACAAGCGGAAGCGGGTCGCGCCGACGCAGACGCTGCGGCCCGCGGTGCAGCAGCTGCTCGACGCGATGGACACCGTCCCGGCGTACGTCAGCGGGCGCCGCTCCGACATCCTCGGCTGGAACCGCATGGCCACCGCCGTCTTCGGCGACTGGGGCGCGCTGCCGCGCGAGCAGCGGAACTGGGCCCGGCTGGTCTTCCTCGACCCGGGCGTGCGGGAGCTGTTCGCCGACACGTGGGACCAGAAGACGTCCGACATGGTCAGCTTCCTGCGGATGGACGCGGGCTGCTATCCGAACGACCCGCAGCTGTCGGCCCTCGTCGGGGAGCTCTCCGTGAAGAGCGACACGTTCCGGCGGCTGTGGGCGGCGCACGACGTGCGGGAGAAGGGGCACGGCGTCAAGCAGCTGCGGCATCCGCTGGTCGGCCGGCTGACGCTGTCGTACGAGACGATGCGGCTCACCGACGACACGGAGCAGTCCCTGATCACCTACCACGCCGAGCCCGGCTCCCCCTCCGCCGAGGCCCTCCGCCTCCTGGCCAGCTGGCAGGCGGAGTCCCCGGCGGGGGTGCGCTGACGGCTCCCCGGCGCCGCGTCAGGGCTGGTACGGCGGGGCCGCGCCCCAGGTCCAGGCGGGGACGGGCTGGTCGGCGGGGCGGGCCGCGTCGGGGCCCGAGAAGTAGACGGCCAGGCGGGTGCCCCACTCCACGTACGCCACGAACGCCGAGCGGAACTCGGCGTCGGTGGGCAGGCCCGCCTCGTCCGCCGCGTCCTGGATGAGGTTCACCCAGCGGCGCCGCTGGGGCTCGGTGATGCCCTTGCCGAGGTGCTTGGAGACCATGTGGGCGTGCGCTCCCGAGCCGTCGGGCCCGCCGTGGGCGCGGGAGTACGCCGCCGGGCCGCCGAAGACCTCGCCGAGCCACTGCGCGACGTGCGCCGCGTGCTCGGGCGCGAGGCCCGCGAAGACCGGGGCGAGGAGGTCGTCGGCGAGGACCTTCTCGTAGAAGACCTCCGTGAGCTTCTCGAAGCGCTCCGCGCCGCCCGCCCACGCGTACAGCGTCGGCGTCGAGGCGCCGGTGCCGCGCACCGGGGTCGGCGCGTAGTGCCGCATCTCCTCGATGTCCTCGACGTACGGGCGGACGTGCGCGAAGAAGTCCCGGAAGTGCTCCGAGGACCGGAAGCCCTCCAGGTGGTCCTTGGTGGAGGTCCAGGTGATGCGCAGGACGAAGTGCTCGACGTCCTCTTCGCAGCGGGCGAGTTCGTAGTCCACGCACTGCGGCGCCGCGGCCAGCGGCACGGCGGCGCGTGTGTACGCGGACAGGAACTCGGCGGCGCGCTCGGCGGGCACGCGGTAGCGGATGTACTCGACGGTGTGGGCGGGGCTCGCGCTCATGGCGGGTCGGCTTCCTCTTCCGGGACGTCAAGGGCGGCGGCCGCGCCCCAGTCCCAGAGGGCCTGGAGCACCGGACCGAGCTCCCTGCCGTGCGGGGTGAGTCGATAGGTGACGGTGGGCGGCCAGCCGGGCGTCCGCTTGCGCCGGACCACGCCGGCGGCGGTGAGCCGTGCCAGCCGCTCCGCAAGTACCTTGTCGGACAACTCCGGTAGCGCGGCGGCGAGTTCGCTATACGCGTACACGTCACCCGCGAGCAGCTCGCGCACCACGAGCGTGGTCCAGCGGCCCCGCAGGGCCGCGAGCGTGACCTCCACGGGGCAGCCGGGACTCGGCGCCGTGACCCGGGCGCGCGGATCGTCGGGGAGTCCGGGCCGCGCCCCGCGAACGCCCTGACCTGCCTGACTTACCGTTCGGTGAGCCACGAGGGCGCCTCCTACCGTGCTGTGCATGACCGAGCCGAGCACCCCCATCCTGCCTCCGCCCGCCCTGCCGACGCGCGCCGAGGACGTGCCCGCCGCGTTCGCCGCGCGGTTCAACAGCGGTGATCCGGAGGCGGTCCGCGCGCTGTACGAGCCGCGCGCCGCGTTCGTACCGGAGTCCGGCGTGCCGGTGCACGGGGACGCCGCGATCGCCGCGCAGAACGCCCCGTTCCTGGCCCTCGGCCTGCCCATCTCCGTACGCACCCGACAGGTGCACGTCGCTGGTGACGGCGATGTCGCGCTGCTCGTCGTGGACTGGGAGATCGGTGACGAGGTGCGCGCGACGGCCACGGACGTGGCACGACGCGGCGCCGACGGATACTGGCGATATGTGATCGACAGTCCGTTCGGCGCCGCGCCTCGGAGCGACTAGCTCACGTCCTCAGGAAGGGGCCGTCCCCGCCGCACGCGGGGACCGGCTCACTTGCCGTAGTACGCGTTGTAGATCGACAGCGTCGACTTGTTGCCCTTCTTGTCGCTGATCTTGGCGTGGAAGGAGATGCCCTTGCCCGCGTCCGGGTTCTTCACCGAGATCTTGCCGTTCCTGACCTCGACGGGCTTCCAGTTGCGGCCGTAGTCGTAACTGACCCAGACCGTCAGGGACTTGAGGTTCGCCCCGGCGGCCGCGCCCTGCACCGTCACCGGCACGGACTGCTTCTCGCCCGCGGGCACCCGGCTGTCGAGGCCGACGGCCGCGTTGAAGCGCACGCCGGAGACGGGCAGCTTGGTGACGGCCGTGGTCTTCTTCGAGCGGAACGAGTAGCTCGCGTCGATCCGCGTGGAGGCCGCGGCCACGGCCACGCTGCGCTTGACCGAGGTCGACAGCTGGTACTGCGCGTCGCCCGCGGGCACCTTGAAGGCCTCGCCGGTCAGCGGGTCGGTGTTCTCACCGATCTGCGTGCCGTTGTGCTTCAGGGTGGTCTTCACCGACGCGTAGCGGGAGCTGCCCGCGTGCGTCTGGCCGTCGGCGAACAGCGGCAGGAAGCCGGAGATCTCGTTGCCCTTGCGGAAGACGCCGAACTCGCCGCCGATCCGCGGCCCGAAGACGGCCGTGTTGAACTTCTTCTCGTACGTCTTGCCCGCCGTGAAGGTCTGCGGCGCGCCGAGCGAGTACGAGGCGTCGGAGACCGGACTGCCGTCGTCACCCGCGGCCCCCAGCTGCTCGAACTCCAGGCTCCACTTGACCTTGTCGATCGCGGAGACGTACAGGGTGCGCGTGCCCGGGGCCTTCTGCGGCACGCCGAGCGCGACGCTCAGATCGCTGTCCGGCAGATAGCCGAGGGCGCCGACCGTGGCCTTCTTCCCGCTGGACGCGGCGCCGAGGCCGACCTTCACCGTGGCGAGGTCGGACTCCTTGTAGTGCTTGGTGTAGCCGGTGGCGAACTGCTTGACCTTGCCGCCCGACACGACGTCGTACTCGGCCTTCTCGCCCTTGGTCCAGCGCGCGTCCCAGCTCTGCCGCAGCGAGCCGTCGGTGACGGCCGGGCCGAGGTGCGCGGTGCGGAAGCCCGCGTAGGAGTCGAGGAACCAGCCCGAGGCGAAGTCGGCGGCGTCGGTCGTGATGCCGTAGAGCGGCAGCGCCAGCTCGGACTTGGCGTCGGCGGCGGGCACCGTCACGTCGACGGGCTTCGCCGTGCGCGCGTCCACGGTCACCGTGGTGTCCTTGGTGACGTTCAGCTTCGGCTGGACGACCCAGTCGATGCCCTTGGCGGCGTCCTGCGGGTCGACGAAGACGCTGGCGTCCAGGGCGTAACCGCCCTTGGGCACGCGGACCTTGGCCGTGCCGGACGGGTCGTAGACCTCGAAGTCCTGCTGGGCGGCGAGCCCGGAGAGGCCGAAGAGGGCCGAGCTGTAGGCCGTGGCGGCCTGACCGTCGCGGCCGACGTGCTTCACCGTCACGTCGTACGACTCGACCTCGCGGTTCACCGCGGCGGCCGTGCGCACGGACTGGCCGCCGCCGTTCGCGGTCACGTACGCGGAGTACGCGCCGTCGAGGGTGCCGCCCAGCTTGGTGTCGCTGGTCAGGTCGACCGAGGCGGTGCCGCCCGCGGGGACGGTGACCTTCTTGGCGCCGAGCTTGTAGAAGCCGGAGGGCGCCGGGTTGCCCTTGGGGTCGGCCGTCGTGAGGGCCAGGTCGAGGGTGACCGCGGCGCTGCCGAGGTTGCGGTACGTGACCTTCTTGGTGACCGGCTTGTCGTCGGTGTGCGGCCACGCCTGGGTGCCGAAGCTCACCGACACCGGGTCGGCGATCACGGACTGCTTGATGGCGTTGTCGACGGCGATCCGGCCCGAACCCTGCTGGAACGGCGTGTACTTGCCGGGCTTGGTGGACGCGGTGAGCGCGCCCTTCAGCTCGGTGTACTTCCAGGTCGGGTGCTGCTGCTTGAGCAGCGCGGCGGCGCCCGCGGCGTGCGGCGTCGCCATCGAGGTGCCGGAGATCGTCAGATAGCCCTCCGGCTTCTGCCCGACCTCCTTCTCGATCTGGCTGCCCGGGGCCGCGGCGGCGGTGATGTCCACGCCCGGCGCCGTCACGTCGGGCTTGATCGCGCCGTCGCCGACGCGCGGACCCTGGCTGGAGAAGTCCGCGAGCTTGTCCTTGTCGTCGACCGCGCCGACCGTCAGGGCCGCGTCCGCGCTGCCCGGCGAGCCGACCGAGGCGGGTGCCCCGTCGTTGCCCGCGGCGATCGCGAAGAGGATGCCCTTGTCCTCGGAGACCTTGTTGACCGCGGCCTCCAGCGGGTCCACGCCGGGCGTGTCGCCGCCGCCGAGGCTCAGGTTCACCACGTCGGCGCCCTCGGCGGCCGCCCACTCGATGCCCGCGATGATCCCGGAGTCGTCGCCGGAGCCCTCGTCGCCGAGGACCTTGCCGTTGAGGACCTTCGCGCCGGGGGCGACGCCCTTGTAGGCGCTGTTCTTCGTGCCGGTGCCCGCGGCGATGGAGGCGACGTGCGTGCCGTGGCCGACGCGGTCCTTGGCGTCGGGCGACGGGGTGAAGTTCTTCGCCCCGACGACCTGTTCCTTGAGGTCGGGGTGGGTGGCGTCCACACCGGTGTCCAGGACGGCGATCTTCACGCCCTTGCCGTCGTACCCGGCCTGCCAGGCCTTGGGGGCGCCGATCTGCTTGACGCTCTTGTCGAGGCTCGCCCTGCGGGTGCCGTCCAGCCAGACGCGGCTGATGCCGGACGCGGTGGTGCGGGCCGCGCCGCGCTCCGCGGTGAGCGCGTCCCAGAGCTTCGCGGCGTCGCGCTTCGGGGTCTGTACGGCGTCGGCGTTGAGCGTCTTCAGGGAGCGGCGGAGCTTGGTGCCGCCCGCGTCCCGGACGTCGGCCCTGGCCCCGGCGGCCGCGCCCTTGTAGGCGACGATGACCTTCAGGCCCTGCTTCTGGGACGCCCGGCTGCTCTTCTTGCTCAGCTCGGTGATGTCGAAGAGCCGCTGGTCGAGCTTGCCGCTGGCTATCAGGCGCTGGGCGTCGGCCGGCACGACGAGCGTGTGGCCGTCCAGGCGGGTGGTCCGCACGGGTATGTGCGCCCGCCCCTTCCCGGGGGCGAACCCGGTGACGCGCCCCTTGGCGTCGACCGTGACGCGGTCCCCCGTGAGGAGTGTGACGTGGTGCTTCACCGGTGTCCTGACGCGCTCCTGCGCGGCTGCGGCGGACCCGGACCCCGCCTGGGCCGGGCTGGTCATGCCCGCGGCAAGGGCCACGGCCGCCGCGGCCGCGATGGTGGCCGCGCCCGCGCGACGCGCGGTGACCGGTCGTCTCGCTTTCTTCACTTGTCTGAGCAAGTTTCCCCCTCAAAGGTGAAAGCTCTGAGTCACGCAGTATGTCGAGGGGGACGATATCTGTTCAACTATGAGACAGAAGTGAATAGTTGAGCTTGTTGGCCGGTTCAACATGGTCCCGCAACGCCGCGGACACGGAGCGCGGCCCCGGCGCCACCGCCGCGGCCCGCCCCCGGGCACACCAGGGGCCCGCACCCGGACACGCGAGGGGCCCGCACCCCGGGCGGGGTGCGGGCCCGTGCGGACGGCCCGGAGGCGGTGGATCAGAGGGCGGAGCCCGCCTTCCACTGCGCCCAGCTCATGTTCCAGCCGTTGAGGCCGTTGTCCGGGGCGATCGTCTTGTCGCCGGTGTTGCGGACGTCGACGACGTCACCGGTGATCGTGTTCTCGAAGAACCAGGAGCCCGGGGTCGACTTGTCGCCCGCGCCCTTCGCGTCCTGCAGACCGATGCAGCCGTGGCTGGTGTTCACATTGCCGAAGATCGACTGCGAGCCCCAGTAGTTGCCGTGGATGAAGGTGCCGGAGCTGGACAGGCGCATGGCGTGCGGGACGTCCTTGATGTCGTACTCGCCCTTGCCGTCGCTGTCCGTGAAGCCCACGGTCGCGCCGTTCATCCGGGTCTCCTTGAACTTCTCGGAGATCACCATCTTGCCGTTGTACGTCTTGTTGTCGGGCGACCCGGCGGAGATCGGGATGGTCTTGACGACCTTTCCGTCCCGCATGATCTTCATCTGCTTGGTCTTGGCGTCCACGACGGACACCTGATTGCGCCCGATCTTGAACTGGACCGTCTTCTGCTGGACGCCGAACACCCCGTCGGCGCCCTCGACGCCGTCCAGGGCCAGCTTCAGCGTGACGGTGGTGTTGCCCTTCCAGTAGTCCTGGGGGCGGAAGTCCAGGCGCTGGTTGCCGAACCAGTGGCCGACGATCTCCTGGCCGGAGGTCGAGGTCACCTTGACCCCGCCCTGCACGGCCTTCCTGTTGGTGATCGGCTTGTCGAAGTTGATCGACACCGGCATGCCCACGCCGACCGTGGAGCCGCCCTCCGGGGTGAAGCTGCCGATGAAGCTGTTGGCCTTCGAGACGGTCGTGAAGGACGAGTTCTCGTGCGCCTTGCGGCCCTCGGAGTCCGCGGCGGTCGCGGTGATCTTGTACGTCGTGGCGCGCTCCAGCTGGGCGCTGGGCTTCCAGGTCTTCTTGTCCGCGGATATCCGGCCGGCGACCGCGGCGCCGCCCTCGGCCTTCATCACCACGTTCGTGAGCGTGCCCTCGCTCACGGTGACCTTGGCGTCCTTGTTGATGCTCGCGTTGTCGGAGCCGTTCTCCGGCGCGATCGCGATCTTGGCCGCCGAGGTCTTCTCCGCCGCCGCCTCGTCGACCTGGCTCTGCGACTCCTTGCCGCCGGAGCCCTTCTTGTCGCCGTCGTCACCGCTACAGGCGGAGAGCACGAGCACCCCGCCGACCAGGGCGGACACGGCCACCAGACCTCTGCGCCGCTTACTGTCCGTCATTACACGCATCTCCATCGTTGCCGAATCCGCACAAGACCCAGGGGTCCCGTAATCCCGCTTCACGCCTAACGCAGTTCCCGGTCCGTCGCGTTCCATTTCCGCCCCGAATGTGGGGAACACCACGTCGGGCGGGACGGACGGGGCTGCCGCGCGTTCAGGAGACGACGGAGCCCCGGACGGCGGTTGCCGTCCGGGGCTCCCCCTTCGCTCCGGTGCCGACCGGTGCGCGGTGCCGCGGGCGCGCCCTAGGGCTCCTCGCCGTCCTCACCGTCATCATGCTCGTCCGGGTCCCAGTCCGGCGAATCGGGGTCGTAGTCGATCACTTCGCTGCTCCAGGACGCCTGGGTCAGCTCGATTCCGGGCAGCTCTTTGACCAGGTCGAAGGGGTCCACGAGATAGGCGAGCGCCTCCGCGTCGTCCTCCTTGACGGTGGCCTCGGCGTGCATGCGCTCGTCGTGGGGGAGGTGGGGGTCGTCCACGATGCGCTTCAGGGCGGCGGCGGTCAGGTCGCCGGACCCGTCCACCTCGACGACCAATTCGGCACGCAGCCGTACAAAGCGTGATGTTTCATTCACGTTCATGGGAGGGAGGGTACGGCCCGTGCCCGGCTCGGCTTCCGCACGACCCGCGCCTTTCATTAGCATCGCCCCAGACGGCCAATTCGCCAGCTCCACAAGGGGGATCCGTTTCCCGTGACCGCACTTCGCCCGCTGCTGACCGCGGCAGCCGCCGCGGCCCTGCTCAGCGCCCTGTGCTTCGTCCCCTCCGCGAAGGCGGCCCCGGCACCCGACGCACCCCGCCACACCTCCGCCGCGCCCCGGGCGACCGCCACCGAGGACCGGCTCGCGGACACGGGCGGTGTCGACACCACCCCGTACGTGGTGGGCGGCACGGCGTTCCTGGGACTCGGGGCGGGCTTCGTGGCGTACTCGGTACGCCGGGACGGCGCGACGGACTGAGCCGGGCGCGGCGTCCGTGCGGCGGGACAGCGGCCCCCGCCGAGTAGACCCTGACGGCTGGGGCACCAACTCGCGCTTTCGTCCGACCTCTTGGGCCCGGCGGCGATCGTCCGTACCGTTGTCGGTCGGCCGTGCCCGACCGTCGCGCCCAGGAGGCTCCCATGCCGGAGAAGGGCTTCGTACGCCGCGTGGGCCCCTTCCAGGCCACCGCCATCAACATGAGCCAGATGTGTGGCATCGGACCTTTCGTGACGATCCCGCTGATGGTCGCGGCGTTCGGCGGGCCGCAGGCGGTCACCGGGTTCGTCGCGGGCGCGCTGCTCGCGCTCGCGGACGGCCTGGTCTGGGCCGAGCTGAGCGCCGCCATGCCGGGCTCGGGCGGCAGCTACGTCTATCTGCGCCAGGCCTTCCAGTACCGCACCAGGCGGCTGATGCCGTTCCTGTTCGTGTGGACGGCGATGCTGTTCATCCCGGTGGGCATGTCCACGGGAATCGTGGGGTTCGTGCAGTACCTGGGCTATCTCGCGCCCGGCATGGGGCGCACGACCGGCGATCTGATCGGGCTCGGCGTGATCGCGCTCGTCATCGCGCTGCTGTGGCGCGGCATCGAGCACATCGCGCGGATCACGGCCGTGATGTGGGTCGTGATGATCGTGTCGGTCGGCTGCGTGATCGTCGCCTCGCTCACGCACTTCGACGCCGACCTGGCGTTCACCTACCCGTCCGGCGCCTTCGAGCTGACGAGCGACCACTTCTGGATCGGCTTCGCGGGCGGCCTGACGATCGGCATCTACGACTACCTCGGCTACAACACGGCCGCCTACCTGGGCGCCGAGATCAAGGACCCGGGGCGCACCCTGCCCCGCGCGATCGTCTTCTCGATCCTCGGCATCATGACGATCTACCTGCTGCTCCAGATCGGCACGCTCGGCGTCATCGACTGGCACCGCATGACGGACCCCGACGACGTGGCCTCGACGTCCGTGGCGTCGGCGGTCCTGGAGGAGACCTGGGGCAGGGGCGCGGCGGACACGGTGACCGTGCTCATCCTGATCACCGCGTTCGCGTCCGTCTTCGCGGGGCTGCTCGGCGGCTCCCGGGTGCCCTACGACGCGGCCCGCGACCGCGTGTTCTTCCGGCCGTACGCGAGGCTGCACGCCCGGCACCGCTTCCCGGTGCTCGGCCTCGCGACGATGGGCGCGGTGACCTCCGGGGGCTTCCTGCTCGGCCGCCACACCGACCTCGCGACCCTGATCCAGCTCCTGACGGCCGTGATGGTCCTGGTGCAGGCGCTGGCCCAGATCCTCGCCCTGAGCGTGCTGCGCCGCCGCCAGCCGGCGCTGCGCCGCCCCTACCGCATGTGGCTGTACCCGCTGCCGAGCTTCGTGGCGCTCGCGGGCTGGCTGGTCATCTACGGGTACGCCGACAAGAACGCGCCGGGCCGCCACCCCATCGAGTGGTCGCTCGCCTGGGTCGCGCTCGGCTGCGTGGCGTTCGTGGTGTGGGCGCGCCGGGAGAAGGTGTGGCCGTACGGGCCGAAGGAGATCAGCGAGGACTTCCTGCCGGCGAGCCCGGCTCCGGGGGACCCGGAGCCGGTGCCGGAGCCGTGATCAGGCCAGCGGTCCCGTGACCTGCTCCGCCGCGGCGACGAGCTCGCCACCGCGGACGAACCGCTCCGCCGCCGCCAGGTCCGGCGCGAGATAGCGGTCCGGGCCCGGGCCCTCGACGCCCGCCTTGCGCACGGCCTCGATGACGGCGCGGCTCGCGGGGGCGGGGGTGAGGCCCTCGCGCAGCTCGACGCCGCGCGTGGCCGCGTACAGCTCGACGGCGAGGATCCGGGCGAGGTTGTCGACGGCGGTCCGCAGCTTGCGCGCGGCCGACCAGCCCATGGAGACGTGGTCCTCCTGCATGGCGGAGGACGGGATCGAGTCGGCGGATGCCGGGACGGCGAGCCGCTTCATCTCGCTGACCAGGGCGGCCTGCGTGTACTGGGCGATCATCAGGCCGGAGTCGACGCCCGCGTCGTCGGCGAGGAACGGCGGCAGGCCGTGCGAGCGGTTCTTGTCGAGCAGCCGGTCGGTGCGCCGCTCGGCGATGGAGCCGAGGTCGGCGGCGGCGACGGCGAGGAAGTCCAGGACGTACGCGACGGGCGCGCCGTGGAAGTTGCCGTTGGACTCCACGCGCCCGTCCGGCAGGACGACCGGGTTGTCGACGGCGGCGGCCAGCTCGCGCTCGGCGACGGTGCGGGCGTGCGCGAGGGTGTCCCTGCCCGCGCCCGCGACCTGCGGGGCGCAGCGCACCGAGTACGCGTCCTGGACGCGCGGCGCGTCGTCCTGGTGGTGCCCGGTCAGGCCCGAACCGGCGAGGACGGCCAGCATGTTGGCCGCGGCGGCGGCCTGCCCGGGGTGCGGGCGGATGGCGTGCAGCTCGGGCGCGAGGACCTTCGCCGTACCGAGCAGGGCCTCCAGGGAGAGCGCGGCGGTGATGTCTGCGGACTTGTACAGGACGTCCAGGTCGGCGAGGGCCATCACCAGCATGCCGAGCATGCCGTCGGTGCCGTTGAGCAGCGCGAGGCCCTCCTTCTCGCGCAGCTCGACCGGGGTGATGCCGTGCTCGGCGAGCAGCTCGGCGGCGGGCCGCACCGTCCCGTCCGGGCCCTCGGCGTCACCCTCGCCCATCAGGGTCAGGGCGCAGTGGCTGAGCGGGGCGAGGTCGCCGGAGCAGCCCAGGGAGCCGTACTCGTGGACGACCGGGGTGATGCCCGCGTTCAGGACGTCGGCCATGGTCTGCGCGACCTGCGGGCGCACCCCGGTGTGGCCGGAGCAGACCGTCTTCAGGCGCAGGAACATCAGCGCCCGCACGACCTCGCGCTCCACGCGCGGGCCCATGCCTGCGGCGTGCGAACGGACGATGTTCCGCTGGAGCTGGGCGCGCAGGTCGTGGTCGATGTGCCGACTGGCGAGGGCGCCGAAGCCGGTGGAGACGCCGTACACCGGCTCCGGTTTGGCGGCGAGGGCGTCGACGATCTCCCGGGCCGCGGTGAGGGCGACGACGGCGTCGTCGCCGAGCTCGATGCGGGCGTTCCGGCGGGCGACGGCCACGACGTCCGCGGCGGTGGTGCCGGACGTCCCTACGACCACAGTCTGCATATCCATATTCAGGAGCGTACGCATTGAAACTCGCCGTGTCACTGGGGAACTCCGCACGCTTCCCCCCGGACCACCACGAGGTTCCCCACGGCCCACCACGAGGCTCCCCACGGACCACCGCAGGGGCTCACCGCGAACCACCCCGGGGCTCACCGCAGACCACCCCAGGGCTCGCCGCGGGCCACCGCGGACCACCGTACGGGTCACCGGAGAACACGACACGAGCCACCGAGGAACGCCCCAGCGGCCGCTGGGGAACACCACGGGGGGGGTACGCCCGGGGGGCGCCCCCGGTGCGGGCTACCGCCCCCGGAAGCGGCGGCGCTCGCCCCGCGCGGGAGTCGCCGCCTCGTCCGCGAGGCGCACCACGGGGTCGTCGGCGCCCTCGCGCCCCGCGACCACCGGCTTCAGCGCCCGCGCGCCCTTCGCCCGGTACTGCGCCGCGTCCGCGAGCCGGAACAGGCGCCGGGCCGACCGCACCGGGCCGATCGGATCCCCCGTCGAAGCGACCCCGCAGGCGACCCCCTCGCCCAGCTCCAACTCGTACGCCCGCAGGCACAGTTCGTCGGCGACCCGCACCACCTCGTCCGAGGAGGGGCCGATCGAAAGGAGGCAGAACTCGTCGCCGCCGAGCCGGGCCGCGAGGGCCCCCGGCAGCATCGCCCCGCACAGCGAGAGCAGCGAGCCGAAGCGCTCCAGGAGCCGGTCGCCGACCGCGTGCCCGAGCCGGTCGTTGACCTGCTTGAGCCCGTTCACGTCGCAGACGACGAGGCTGACGACGACGCCCTCGGCCCGGTGCCGCTCCACGGCCTCGTCGAGCCGTACGTCGACCGCGCGGCGGTTGGCGAGGCCGGTGAGGGAGTCCGTGAAGGCGAGGCGCCGGGCCTCCTCCAGGCGCTCGGTCTGGGCGATCCCGGCGGCGACCACGGCCGCGAGGACGGTGGCGAAGTCCGCGTCGGTCCGGTCGAAGACCGGCGCGCCCACCGGCCGCGCCACGTACAGCTCGCCCCAGGCGCGCCCGCGCAGCACGATCGGGGCCACCACGCAGCAGCCGCGCCCGCGTCGGCGCAGCGCGGCGACCCGCTGGTGGCAGTAGCCCGCGCGCCCGCCGTCACCGGGCCCCCGCGCGGTCTCCACCCAGGCGTGCGGCTCGCCGCCGCCCGCCCAGCGCTCGTGCAGGAACTCCGTGATCTCCGGGAACTGGTGGACGGGGTAGGCCTCGCCCTCGGGGAACTCCTCCTCCCCCGCGGCCAGCTCCCCGACGTTGGCGAGGACGCGCAGGCGCCCGCGCTCGCGCTCCCACACGGACAGCGCGGCGAAGCTCCCGTCCAGGGCCCGCCGGGCGCCCTGGGCGGCCGCGCGCCAGGACCCGCGCGGGGTGTGCGCGGCGGCCATCCCCTGCGCGAGCGCCACGACAGCGCGCAACCGAACGTCCTGTCCCATCACTCCAGGTTACGGACATTCCACGCAAAGGGAGACGTGAGGCCGGAGCGCCCCGCGAGCGGGGCCGGGCACCCCGGGGGCGAGGCCGGGGCACCCCGCGCGCGGCCCTACTCCCCGGGCCACTCCGGCTTCCGCTTCTCGTTGAACGCCGCCACGCCCTCCGCCCGGTCCCCGGAGAACGCCACCGACCGCCAGGCCGCGTCCTCCACCTCCAGGCCCGCGCGCAGGTCGAGCCCGTGGCCGAGGCGCAGCGCGCGCTTGGCGGCACGCAGCCCGACGGGCGAGTTCGCGGCGATGCGGGCGGCGAGCGCCAGGGCCTCGTCGCGGTCCTCGCCCTCGCCCGCCACCAGGTCGACGAGCCCGAGCTCCTTGGCCTCCGCGGCCGCCACGCGGCGCGCCGAGAAGATCAGCTCGGCGGCCCGCGCTGCGCCCACGCGCCGGGGAAGCAGCTGGGTGCCGCCACCGCCGGGCAGCACGCCCACGGACACCTCGGGCAGGCCGACCACGGCCGTCGGGTCGGCGACGATGACGTCGCAGGACAGCGCGAGCTCGAAGCCGCCGCCGAGGGCGTAGCCGTGCACGGCGGCGACGGTGGGCATCGGCAGGTCGAGCACCCCGGTGTACGCGGCCCGGGTGACGGGCCGCTGGCGCACCAGCTCCGCGTCGGTGAGGGAGTTGCGCTCCTTGAGGTCGGCGCCCACGCAGAACGCGCGCTCGTGCGTGGAGGTCAGCACCACCACGCGCACGTCCCGGTCCGCGCCGAGCGCGTCGCAGGCCTCGCTGATGGAGCGGGCCATGGCGCTGGACACGGCGTTCATGGCCTTGGGCCGGTCCAGCGCGAGCTCCGCCACGTGGCCGTGCCGGCGTACTCCCACGAACTCCCCGAACCGCAGCTCGCCCATGACCCCTCCAACTCCCGGTTAACGACCGTTACCCCGCGATCATGTCAGCAGGACCGCGCCTTGGGTACCCGTCACCGGCCGGGCGTCAGCCCCTGCGGGTGAGCAGCCAGGGCTCGACGATGCCGAGGCCGCGGACCGGCCGCTGCCACATCGGCTGGAGCGCGAAGCGGTACCCGGGCGGCTCCTCGCCCCCCTTCTCGGCGCGCTCGGCTAGCGCCGCGGCCTCCGTCTCGGACGCCGGGGCCTCCCCGGTGCGGGTCAGCTCCTCGGCGAGGGCCCCGTCGACGAGCACGGCGTCCCGGGGCGCTATCGAGGTGAGGCGGCTCGCGAGGTTCACCGTGGTGCCGAACACGTCGCCCATGCGGGTCGTCACCGTGCCGAAGGCGATGCCGACGCGCAGCTCGGGCATGGTCTCGTCGTTCGCCATGGTCTCGATGAGCCGCAGCGCGATCTCGGCCGCGATCCCGGCGTCGTCGGCGGCGAAGAGCACCTCGTCGCCGAGGGTCTTGATGAGCCGTCCGCCGTGCGCGGCGACCAGGTCGGCGGCCGTCGTCTCGAACGCCTCGACCAGCTCGCCGAGTTCCTCCTCCTCCATGCGCCGCGTGAGGCGCGTGAAGCCGACGAGGTCGGCGAAGCCGACGGCGAGCCGCCGGTCGACCATCTCCTCGTCGTCGGCCGCCTGGACGACCCGGCCGGTGGCCGCGGCGAGCTGCCGCCGCCACACGTAGATGAGGAACTCCTCCAGCTCGGGCAGCAGCAGTTCGACGAGCGGATACGTGACTTCCGTACGGGTCATGCCCGGCTCGGGCGGCTCGGTGAGGCCCTCCAGGAACGAGTCGATCTGCCACTCCGCGAGCCGGGCGGTGGTCTGCCCGGTGGACCGCGCCACCTGCACCGCCATCGCCTCGCTCAGCAGGCCCGCCTCGACGAGGCCCGCGAGGCGGCGCAGCGCGAGCACGTCGGCCTCGGTGAGGGCCTTGGCCTGGCCGATGTCGGGGAAGCCCATGGCCCGCCAGAAGCGGGACGCCAGCTCCATGGAGACGCCCGCGCTGCGGGCCGCCTGGAAGGGGGTGTAGCGCCGGTCGGCCCCGAGGATCAGCTGCTCCAGGCGCAGCGCCAGGGGGTCCTTGTCGTCGTCGGGGTCGGCCGGGTGCCCGGGGTTCGCCGTGCGGTCGAGGGCCGCCGCCAGGTCCGGCTCCGCCGGGCGGTAGGAGTCGTCCGGCTTGTCGTCCTTGGCGGCCTTGTCGCCCGCGCCGGGTCCCTCCTCGGAGGCCGGGGGTGCCGCCGCGCGGGGCTCACCGTCGGGGGCTGGGTGTGCGCCCTGGCCGGAGCCGGTGTCGTCGACGGTCACGCCTGCTGCCCTTCCGATCTGCCACGGTCAGATATCGACCGGCGCCAACTTTACGGCAGGTGTGCCCCAGCTCACTCCCGGCTCGGCCCGCCGCCCTCGCGGGGCGCCCCAGGCCCGCCCCTTCCCGCTTCCTGGGGGCTCCGCCCCCAGACCCCCGCTCCTCAAACGCCGGAGGGGCTGGAATACAGCGCCGTTGTCGGGGGTCCAAGGGGGCGGAGCCCCCTTGTTCGGGAAGGGGCGGGATTGGGGAGCCCCGCGAGGGCCGTCAGCCGACGCCGCGCAGGTGGACGACGTCCCCCGCGCCCACGGGCTCCCGAACCCCCTCGGCCGTGGCGAGAACCAGCCGCCCGTCCCCGTCCACCGCCACGGCCTCGCCGGAGACCTCGCGCCCCCCGGGCAGCTCGGCCCGCACCGCGCGCCCGAGGGTCGCGCACCCCGCCGCGTACGCCTCCTGGAGCCCGCAGGCCGCCGGGTCGCCCCCGACCGCGCGCCAGTCGCCGTACCAGCGCTCCAGGCTGCGCAGGACGGCCCGCAGGAGGGGGTCGCGGTCGGTGCCCACGGCGCCCGCGAGGGCGAGGGAGCCCGCGTGCGGCACGGGAAGCTCCGCCGCGCGCAGGGTGACGTTGACGCCGATGCCGACGACGACACCGGTGGCGCCCGCGCGTTCGGCGAGGATGCCGCCGGCCTTGCGCTCGTCCCCGTCGACGGTGACGAGCAGGTCGTTGGGCCACTTCAGCGCGGTGTCGACCCCGGCGGCCCGGGCGAGGCCGGTGGCGACGGCGACGCCGGTGAGCAGCGGCAGCCAGCCCCACCGCTCCACGGGCACCTCGTCCGGCTTGAGCAGGACGGAGAAGAACAGGCCCGAGCGCGCGGGCGCGGTCCAGCGCCGGTCGAGGCGGCCGCGCGCCGCGCTCTGCGCCTCGGCGACGAGCACGGCGCCCTCGGGCAGCTCGTCGGCGCGGGCGGCCAGGTCGCTGTTGGTGGAGCCGGTGGACGCCACCACGTCCAGGGAGCGGTAGAGCCCGCCGTCGCGGACGAGCGCGCGGCGCAGCGCGGCCGCGTTCAGGGGCGGGCGGTCCAGGTCGCTCCAGCGGTTCCCGGTGTTCTCTGGGTCATTCGACGGCGTCATGCAAGCCACCCTAGGTGTGGTAAACGCCGCACTGCACAGGCGTATCCGCGCCGATACGCTACGAGTCAGTAGCCAGCGTCGTAAGCCCCTCACCGTCCCCTTTGAGCAGGCAGGGAGCCGCGTCCCGATGTCCGAGCCGCACGAGCCCAAGCAGCCCTCCGCGCAGCCCCAGGAGCCTCACCAGGCCCCGGCGCCCACCGGGGGCGATCCCGGCACCGACATCCACACGACCGCCGGGAAGCTGGCCGACCTGCGGCGCCGCATCGAGGAGGCGAAGCACGCCGGTTCGGCGCGCGCGGTCGAGAAGCAGCACGCCAAGGGGAAGTTGACGGCGCGCGAGCGGATCGAGCTGCTGCTCGACGAGGGCTCGTTCGTGGAGCTCGACGAGTTCGCCCGGCACCGCTCCACCGACTTCGGCATGGAGCACAACCGCCCGTACGGGGACGGCGTGGTGACCGGCTACGGCACGGTCGACGGCCGCCCGGTCGCCGTCTTCTCGCAGGACTTCACGGTCCTCGGCGGCTCGCTCGGCGAGGTCTTCGGCCAGAAGATCATGAAGGTGATGGACTTCGCCCTGAAGACGGGCTGTCCGGTGGTCGGGATCAACGACTCGGGCGGCGCCCGCATCCAGGAGGGCGTGATGGCCCTCGGGATGTACGGCGAGATCTTCCGCCGCAACACGCACGCGTCCGGGGTGATCCCGCAGATCAGCCTGGTCGTCGGGCCGTGCGCGGGCGGCGCCGTGTACTCCCCGGCGATCACCGACTTCACGGTGATGGTCGACCGGACCTCGCACATGTTCATCACGGGCCCGGACGTCATCAAGACCGTCACCGGCGAGGACGTCGGCTTCGAGGAGCTGGGCGGCGCCCGCACGCACAACGCGACCTCCGGCGTGGCCCACCACATGGCGGGCGACGAGAAGGACGCGATCGAGTACGTCAAGTCGCTGCTCTCGTACCTGCCGTCGAACAACCTCAGCGAGCCCCCGGTCTTCCCCGAGGAGGCGGACCTGGAGGCGACCGACGAGGACCGCGAGCTCGACGTGCTCGTGCCGGACAGCGCCAACCAGCCGTACGACATGCACACGGTCATCGAGCACGTCCTGGACGACGGGGACTTCTTCGAGACGCAGCCGCTGTTCGCGCCGAACATCCTCACCGGCTTCGGGCGCGTCGAGGGCCACCCGGTGGGCATCGTCGCCAACCAGCCGATGCAGTTCGCGGGCTGCCTCGACATCGACGCGAGCGAGAAGGCCGCGCGCTTCGTGCGCACCTGCGACGCGTTCAACGTGCCCGTGCTGACCTTCGTGGACGTGCCGGGCTTCCTGCCCGGCGTCGGCCAGGAGCACGAGGGCATCATCCGCCGCGGCGCCAAGCTGATCTACGCGTACGCGGAGGCGACGGTCCCGCTGATCACCGTGATCACGCGCAAGGCCTTCGGCGGCGCGTACGACGTGATGGGCTCCAAGCACCTGGGCGCGGACCTGAACCTGGCCTGGCCGACCGCGCAGATCGCGGTGATGGGCGCGCAGGGCGCGGTGAACATCCTGCACCGCCGCACGATCGCCGCGGCCGGGGACGAGGCCGCCCAGGAGGAGACCCGGGCGCGGCTCATCCAGGAGTACGAGGACACGCTCCTGAACCCGTACACGGCCGCCGAGCGCGGCTACGTGGACGCGGTGATCATGCCCTCCGAGACCCGCTCGCACCTCGTGCGCGGCCTGCGCCAGCTGCGTACGAAGCGGGAGTCCCTGCCCCCGAAGAAGCACGGCAACATCCCGCTGTAGCCCGGCCCCCACGGCTGTGTCCCGACCCCCGAGGAGCCCATTCGTGATCAAGGTCGTACGAGGCAACCCGACCCCCGAGGAGCTGGCCGCCGCCCTGGCGGTGGTCCAGGCGCGCGCCGCGGCGGCCGCGCAGGCGCCGTCCGGCGCGCCCCGCACCCCGGACGCCTGGGCGGACCCGGCCCGCGTGGCCCGCGAGCGCCTGCCGCAGCCGGGCCCCGCGTCCTGGGGCCGCACGTACTGGCCCGTGTGACGGGCCCGGTGGGGGCGCGGCCCGCGCCCCCACCGCGGCGGTTCAGCGCCCGAGCACGGACCCGAACCGCTTGTTCCGGTACGTGAGGCCGAACGCCCTCTCGCTGAGCGAGTACGCCCCCGCGGCGCCGATCCCGCCCTTCGTGCCGCGCAGCACCCAGGCGGAGCCGTCGTTCCACCGCGCGCCGGGGAACACGCTCTCGCCGGACGCGGCGACGACGACCTCGGCCCTGCCGTCGCCGTTGGTGTCCCGCACCTGGACCGCGGAGCCGAAGCGGTCGTCGTCCTCGGCCGTGCCCGGCACGCCCGCCGTGCTCTGGTCGAGGACCTGCGCGCCGGTGCCGGTGAGCCCGGCCGCGGAGCCCTTGAGGAGGTGGACGGCGCCGGTGGCGGTGCGGCCGTCCGCGCCCTTCGCGGGGGCGCCGACCGCGACGTCGGCGTAGCCGTCGCCGTCGACGTCGCCGACCGAGGCGCTCGCGCCGAACGCGTCGCCCTCCTCGCCCTCGTCCGGCACGCCCGGGCTGTTCTGGTCGAGCACCGTCGCGCCGCCGCTGCCGGGGCCGCGCCCGCCGCCGTAGTAGACGCCGACCGCGCCGCCGCCGGGGGCGGCCGCATCGGTGATCACGACGTCCGCGTAGCCGTCCTTGTTCACGTCGCCGGAGCCCTCCAGGCCGATGCGGGTGGCGGGCAGCGCGGCGGGCGGGCGCGCGAACGTCACGCCGGTGCGGCCGCCCTTCCAGTAGCCGACCCAGCCGTCGAGGTCGTCGCCCTCCGCGTTGTCGATGCCGGAGGCGAGCAGGTCGTCGTCGCCGTCGCCGTCGTAGTCCCCGGCCTCCAGGCGCTCCACGAGGCGGAAGGCGTCCTCGCCGTGGAGGTTCAGGCGCTGCTGCCGCGGGGCCCGGGTGCGGGTGAAGCCGTCGCCGGAGAGGCTGACCGCGCCCCAGTAGGAGTGCGTGGCGACGTGCTGCCTGCCGTCGCCGTCGAAGTCGCCGACGACGACGGACCCGCCGTAGTGCACGTCGAGGCCGGTGCGCGGCGAGGTCATGCTCAGACCGCCGTGGACGAGCCCGCCCCGGCCGCCCCACAGCACGGTGACGATCCCCCGCTCGTCGTTCTCGCCCGGCACCCCGACGACCAGGTCCGCGTATCCGTCGCCGTCCAGGTCCCCGGTGTCGTACGCGCCCCCGAACCGGTCGCGCTCCTCCGGCGCCCCCGGCACCTTCGCCGACGCCTGGCTGACCAGCTGCCTGCGCCCGCCCGCGACGCCGTCCGCGGAGCCGTACAGGACGGCGACGTGCCCGGCCTTCCTGACGCCGTTCACGGTCGCGTCGGGGGTGGCGAGGACCACGTCGCCGTAGCCGTCGCCGTCGAAGTCGGCGGCGGCCTTCGCGGCCGGTGCGGGCGCGGCCGCCGCCACCGCCATCAGGACCTTGGTGCGCAGTGCGCGCATATCAGAACGCTCCCCTCCCGGACGACCAACGCGTAGTTGACGCCGGACACCGGCGCGGGGTTGTACGGGTGAACGGTCGATCTGCGGAACTTAGGTACGCGTACTCAGGCGCGGCACCGGCCCGGCGCGCACCATCGAGCCATGCTGTGGTCCGACCCGGAGAACGACCCGCCCAAGGACATGCGGGACATGCAGGTCAAGATGCGCCGCGCGGGCGTGCTCCTGGCGGTGGCCATGCTCCTCGCGATGCTGATCCTGGGGATCATCTGAGCGGACGGGACCGGGGCTACGCTGACCGCATGAGTGATCAGCCCACCCGCCGCCTCGTCCTCGCCTCCCAGTCCCCCGCCCGCCTCGGCCTGCTGCGCCAGGCGGGGCTCGCCCCCGAGGTGATCGTCAGCGGGGTCGACGAGGACGCGGTCACCGCCCCCACCCCGGCCGAGCTCGCCAAGGCCCTCGCGGAGGCGAAGGCGTCGGTGGTCGCCGCGCGGCCGGACGTCAAGGGCGCCCTGGTCATCGGCTGCGACTCGGTCCTGGAGCTGGACGGCCAGGCCCTCGGCAAGCCCGCCGACGCCGAGGAGGCCACCGCCCGCTGGAAGGCGATGCGCGGCCGCGCGGGCGTCCTGCAGACCGGGCACTGCGTGTACGACACGGCCTCGGGCCGGCACGTCGCCGCCACCGCCTCGACGGTGGTCCGCTTCGGCGAGCCCTCGGACGAGGAGATCGCGGCGTACGTGGCGAGCGGCGAACCGCTGTACGTGGCGGGCGCGTTCACGCTCGACGGCCGCTCGGCCCCCTTCATCGACGGCATCGACGGCGACCACGGCAACGTCATCGGCCTCTCCCTGCCGCTCCTCCGCCGCCTCCTGGCCGAACTGGGCGTGGGCATCACCCAGTTGTGGGCCGACTAGCGCACGGCCGCGGACGGCGCCTCACGCCGTCCGCGGGGCCCCGTCACCGGGCGGCGGGGCGTCCGCCGCCGCGGCCCGGCCCTCGTGGCGGTCGTAGGCCATCAGCGTCAGCACGACGAGCCCAAGCACCAGCATCATGAACGCGAACGCGAGCCAGCCCACCAGGCCCACCGCGAACGCGCCGAGCAGCGCGTGCAGCACGGCGGCGCTGATCAGTACGGCGTGTCCGAAGCCGCCCGGCGCGCGGTCGCGCACGGCGGTGCGCGCCAGCAGGAAGCCGCACAGCGCCAGATAGAGCCCGAGGGCACCGCCCGCGAGCCACGTCGCCACGGTCATGGCGTGCGGGTCGAGCCCGGCGAGGGACATCTTCTGCTTGTCGACGACCAGGCCCAGGAACCAGTTGAGGAACGCGACGCCGGCCGCCCCCGCCCACAGCACGACCGCTCCCGCCCACGCCACCGGTCTGCGCCCCACGGCGCCCCACCCACTCTCCACCGATCCCCGGCAACCGCTGTTACCGCAAGTACGTACGAGCCATCGGGCACGCTACTAACGGGTAAACCGGGGGACAAGAGCCGTGCCGGAGGCAAAGATTCATTGGGCCATTCGTAGGGACTCCACAAAGAAAGCTCCCGCGCCGCAGCGCGCCCTCACAGAGACCTTGAGCACACCGGAGGGCTACGCTGCCGGGAAGGGACCCTGCGTACCACGGTGCGACAAGGGATTTCGGGGGTCGGGCGCGCCTCGGATCACGCTCCGTGTGGGCAAGCTCACCAATGGGGACGGGTCGAAAGGGCGTGTCGGCAGTCCCTAAACTCGGCTTGTTTCAAGGAGGGAGCCATCGTGCGCAAGGTGCTCATCGCCAACCGTGGCGAAATCGCTGTCCGGGTCGCCCGGGCGTGCCGGGATGCCGGGATCGCGAGCGTTGCCGTCTACGCGGACCCCGACCGGGACGCGCTGCATGTGCGGGCCGCAGACGAGGCGTTCGCCCTCGGCGGTGACACCCCGGCGACCAGTTATCTGGACATGGCGAAGGTGCTCGCCGCCGCCAAGGACTCCGGGGCGGACGCCGTCCACCCCGGCTACGGCTTCCTCTCCGAGAACGCCGAGTTCGCGCAGGCCGTCCTGGACGCGGGCCTCACCTGGATCGGCCCGCCGCCGCAGGCGATCCGGGACCTGGGTGACAAGGTCGCCGCCCGGCACATCGCGCAGCGCGCGGGCGCCCCGCTGGTCGCGGGCACCCCGGACCCGGTCTCGGGTGCCGACGAGGTCGTCGCGTTCGCCGAGGAGCACGGCCTGCCCATCGCCATCAAGGCGGCGTTCGGCGGCGGCGGCCGCGGCCTGAAGGTCGCCCGCACCCTCGAAGAGGTGCCGGAGCTGTACGACTCCGCGGTGCGCGAGGCGGTCGCCGCCTTCGGCCGCGGCGAGTGCTTCGTGGAGCGCTACCTGGACAAGCCGCGCCACGTCGAGACCCAGTGCCTCGCCGACCAGCACGGCAACGTGGTCGTGGTCTCCACCCGTGACTGCTCGCTCCAGCGCCGCCACCAGAAGCTGGTGGAGGAGGCCCCGGCGCCGTTCCTCTCCGACGCCCAGGTCGAGGAGCTGTACAGCGCGTCGAAGGCGATCCTGAAGGAGGCCGGCTACGTCGGCGCGGGCACCGTCGAGTTCCTCGTCGGCGCCGACGGCACGATCTCCTTCCTGGAGGTCAACACCCGTCTCCAGGTGGAGCACCCGGTCACCGAGGAGGTCGCCGGGATCGACCTGGTCCGCGAGATGTTCCGCATCGCCGACGGCGCGGAGCTCGGCTACGGCGACCCCGAACTGCGCGGCCACTCCTTCGAGTTCCGCATCAACGGCGAGGACCCGGGCCGGGGCTTCCTGCCCGCCCCCGGCACCGTCACCAGGTTCGCGGGCCCGTCCGGCCCCGGTGTCCGCCTGGACGCGGGCGTCGAGTCCGGCTCGGTCATCGGCCCGGCCTGGGACTCGCTGCTCGCCAAGCTGATCGTCACCGGGCGCACCCGCAAGGAGGCCCTGGAGCGGGCCGCCCGCGCGCTGGCCGAGTTCGAGGTCGAGGGCATGGCCACCGCCATCCCGTTCCACCGCAAGGTGGTCGCCGACCCGGCGTTCGCACCCGAACTGACCGGCTCCGACGAGCCGTTCACGGTCTTCACCCGGTGGATCGAGACCGAGTTCGTCAACGACATCCCCCCGTTCGCCCCCGTGGGCGGCGACGCCGAGGAGGAGGACGGCGACCGCGAGACGATCGTCGTCGAGGTCGGCGGCAAGCGCCTCGAGGTCTCCCTGCCCGCCGGCATGGGCATGTCCCTGGCGCGTACGGGACTTTCGGCGGGCGCCAAGCCGAAGCGCCGCGCGGCCAAGAAGTCCGGCCCGGCGGCGTCCGGCGACACCCTGGCGTCGCCGATGCAGGGCACGATCGTCAAGGTCGCGGTCGAGGAGGGCCAGGAGGTCAAGGAGGGCGACCTCATCGTGGTCCTGGAGGCCATGAAGATGGAGCAGCCCCTGAACGCCCACCGCTCCGGCACCGTCAAGGGCCTCCAGGCCGAGGTGGGCGCGAGCCTCACCTCGGGCGCGGCCATCTGCGAGATCAAGGACTGACTCTTCCCGGTACGGGCACCCTGAGCCCGTACCGCCAGGCCTCCGCCCACCCGTCCCCTTCCGGGGCGGGTGGGCGGGGGCGTTCGGACCGTCCGGCGACCGAGGAGGCCGCATGCGCGCCGATGCCCAGCGCAACCACCAGCGCCTCCTGAAGGAGGCCCGCTCCGCCTTCGCGGAGCACGGCACGGACACCTCCCTCGAAGACGTCGCCCGCCGCGCGGGCGTGGGCATCGGCACCCTGTACCGGCACTTCCCCAACCGCCACGCCCTGATGAGCGCCGTGTTCGAGGAAGCGGTCAGCGACCTCCTGAGCCGCTCACGGGAGCTGCTCGGCGCCCCGCAGCCCTGTGCGGCCCTCGTGGCGTGGCTGCGCGCCCTGGTGACGCACGCGAGCGAGTACCGGGGGCTCGCGCGGGCCCTGATGTCGGTGTCGCGGGACGACAGCACCCCGCTGGGGCGGTGCAGCCGCCCCATGCGGGAGGCGGGTGCGGCCCTCCTCGCCCGCGCCCAGGCGGCGGGCGCGGTGCGCGCGGGCGTGTCCATCGAGGACCTGCTCCAGCTGACGAACGCGATCGCCCTGGCCGCCGAGGAGTCCCCCGGCGACCCGGAGCTCGCCGACCGCCTGCTCACCCTGACCCTGCGCGGCCTCAAGGCCCACCCCGCGGGCCCGTCCGGCGGCTGAGGACGAGGCGCGGCGCGCCCCGCCCCCTGGCCTACCGCCGCCGGAGGTCGGCCACCCTCGCCGCCCGCTCCCCGGACTGCTGGTCGCCCAGGACCGCCGCACTGCGCAGCTGCGGCCCCTGGCCCCCGTGCCCCCGCCGCTGGCCGGGCAGCGGTACGTCCCTGCGGGGCTGGCGGCCCGTGGGCACGGGGTCGACCCCCGGGCCCTGGCCGGGGCCCGCGGCTCCGCCGGCCACGGCGATCTGCACGCCCTGGTCCGCCAGGGCCTGCAACTCGGTGGCCGCGCGGTCGTCGTGGGCGGGCGGTTCGTCGGTGACGAGGCGGGTGATGACGTCCGTCGGCACGGTCTGGAACATCGTGTCCGTGCCGAGTTTGGTGTGGTCGGCGAGGACCACGACCTCGGCCGCCGCCTGGACGAGCGCGCGGTCCACGCTCGCGGACAGCATGTTCGACGTGGACAGGCCGCGCTCTGCGGTCAGGCCACTGCCGGACAGGAAGGCGCGCGAGACCCTGAGCCCCTGGAGCGACTGTTCGGCACCACTGCCCACCAGGGCGTAGTTGGAGCCGCGCAGGGTGCCGCCGGTCATGACGACTTCCACTCTGTTGGCGTGGGCCAGGGCCTGGGCCACGAGCAGGGAGTTGGTGACCACGGTCAGGCCGGGTACCCGCGCGAGCCGGCGGGCCAGCTCCTGCGTGGTCGTACCCGCCCCGACGACGATGGCCTCGCCCTCATCGACGAGACCCGCCGCGAGGTCGGCGATGGCCGTCTTCTCGGCGGACGCGAGATGCGATTTCTGCGGAAAGCCGGACTCCCGCGTGAATCCGCCCGGCAATACCGCACCGCCATGCCGGCGGTCGAGGAGTCCTTCTGCCTCCAGCGCGCGCACGTCCCGCCGTACGGTCACTTCGGAGGTCTGGACGACGCGGGCGAGCTCACGGAGCGACACAGCCCCGTTGGCCCGCACCATTTCGAGGATCAATTGGCGACGTTCTGCAGCGAACACGAAACTGACAGTAACCCCAACGACCGTCTGCTTTCAGCAGTTTGCGCCGAATTACAGAAGTTGTACGCACGACAGGGGTGGGAGTGGTATAGGGGTACTCTACGCGCCTATGCCGGACGCATGGACGGCAACAGGCTGTGACCTGCGAAGAGTTGATTCCGGCCGCCGGAGGGATCACTTCCGGGTGCCGCGCGCGGCACCCGGGGACACCGGAATCAGGCCTCGCCGCTCGTCTTCCGCGTGTGCAGCTGCCGGGCCACCTCGGCGATCGACCCCGAAAGCGAGGGGTACACGGTGAAGGCGTTAGCGATCTGCTCCACCGTCAGATTGTTGTCGACCGCGATCGAGATGGGGTGGATCAGTTCCGAAGCGCGCGGTGCGACGATCACGCCGCCGACCACGATCCCCGTACCGGGGCGGCAGAAGATCTTGACGAAGCCGTCCCGGATGCCCTGCATCTTCGCGCGCGGGTTGCGCAGGAGGGGCAGCTTGACCACCCGGGCGTCGATCTTGCCCGCGTCGACGTCGGCCTGGGTGTAGCCGACGGTGGCGATCTCCGGGTCGGTGAAGACGTTCGACGAGACGGTCTTCAGGTTCAGCGGGGTCACCGCGTCGCCCAGGAAGTGGTACATCGCGATGCGGCCCTGCATGGCGGCCACGGAGGCGAGGGCGAAGATGCCGGTGACGTCACCGGCCGCGTACACACCGGGGGCGGAGGTCCTGGACACCCGGTCGGTCCAGATGTGCCCGGAGTCCTTCAGCTTGACCCCGGCCTCCTCCAGGCCCATGCCGCTGCTGTTGGGGATGGCGCCGACGGCCATCAGGCAGTGCGTGCCGGAGATGACGCGCCCGTCGGCGAGGGTGACCTCCACGCGGTCGCCCACGCGCTTGGCGGAGGCGGCGCGGGTACGGCCCATCACGTTCATCCCGCGGCGGCGGAAGACGTCCTCCAGGACGGCGGCGGCGTCCGGGTCCTCGCCCGGCAGCACGCGGTCGCGCGAGGACACGAGGGTCACCTTGGACCCGAGCGCCTGGTAGGCACCCGCGAACTCGGCGCCGGTGACGCCGGAGCCGACCACGATGAGCTCCTCGGGCAGCTCGTCGAGGTCGTACACCTGCGTCCAGTTCAGGATGCGCTCGCCGTCCGGCTGGGCGTCCGGCAGCTCGCGCGGGTGGCCGCCGGTGGCGATGAGCACGGCGTCGGCGGTGAGCCGCTCCTCGGTCCCGTCGGCGGCGCGCACGACCACGGTCCGCGACCCGTCCATGGCCTGCTGGCCCTCGAGGCGTCCGCGGCCGCGGAGCACGCGCGCGCCCGCCCGCGTCACGGACGCGGTGATGTCGTGCGACTGCGCGAGCGCGAGCCGCTTCACCCGGCGGTTCACCTTGCCGAGGTCCACGCCCACGACACGCGCGGCCTGGTCGATGTGCGGGGTGTCGTCCTCGACGATGATCCCGAGCTCTTCGTACGACGAGTCGAAGGTGGTCATCACCTCGGCCGTCGCGATCAGGGTCTTCGACGGCACGCAGTCGGTGAGCACCGACGCCCCGCCCAGACCGTCGCAGTCGACGACGGTCACCTCCGCGCCGAGCTGGGCCGCGACCAGCGCCGCCTCGTATCCGCCGGGTCCGCCACCAATGATCACGATCCGAGTCACGTACTCCATTGTCCCGTACGCCCCGAGCACCGAGCGAGCGGGGCCCCGCCCCCACCCCCCAGCACCCCCGAGAACGCCCGCCCAGCGCACCCCTACCCAGCCCATCCGGCACCCGAGAACGAACGCCCAGCACCCCCCTTCAGCCCGTCCGGCGCTTGAGGACAAGCGCGAAGCGCGGAAACCCACCCGCCCGGCACCCCCACCCAGCCCGTCCGGCGCTTGAGGACAAGCGCGAAGCGCGGGAACCCAAACGCCACCCGGCACCGGAGAACAAGGCGCGAAGCGCCAGAAAGGGCCGGTTAAGGGGGCGCAGCCCCCTTAACGGCAACTGCGTAGGGCGCCCACGCCAGAAAGCCGTACCCTCGACGGCATGTCGCTCTACGCCGCGTACGCCGGCAATCTCGACGCGCGGCTCATGACGCGCCGCGCCCCGCACTCGCCGCTGCGCGCGACCGGCTGGCTGAACGGCTGGCGGCTGACGTTCGGGGGCGAGCACATGGGCTGGGAGGGCGCACTGGCCACGATCGTGGAGGCCCCGCGCTCCCAGGTCTTCGTCGCCCTGTACGACGTGGCGCCGATGGACGAGGACTCCATGGACCGCTGGGAGGGCGTCGGCCTCGACATCTACCGGCGCATGCGGGTGCGGATCCACACCCTGGAGGGCGAGGAGCCCGCGTGGGTCTACGTCCTGAACGGCTACGAGGGCGGCCTGCCCTCGGCGCGCTACCTCGGCGAGCTGGCCGACGCCGCCGAGTCCGCGGGCGCCCCCCACGACTACGTGATGGAACTGCGCAAACGCCCGTGCTGACCCGCTCCGGCAGGAGCCGGTCGATCACCTTGTCGGAAACGACAAGGCAACGATCCCGATCCCGTGAGCCTCGTCATCTACGCGCGTAGGGCGTAACCGGCTACCCTCGTCGGCGTGAACGCTTCAGTTATTCCGGACGACATCCAGGGCGACCCGTACGCCGCCGCCGACGCCGCCGCCACGCGCCTGCGTGAGCTGACGGGCGCCGAGACCCACGACGTCGCCCTCGTGATGGGCTCCGGCTGGGCACCGGCCGTCGACGCGCTCGGCGCCCCCGAGGCCGAGTTCCCGGTCACCGAGCTGCCCGGCTTCCCGCCGCCCGCCGTCGCGGGCCACGGCGGCAAGATCCGCTCCTTCAAGGTCGGCGACAAGCGCGTCCTGGTCTTCCTGGGCCGCACGCACTACTACGAGGGCCGGGGCGTCGCCGCGGTCGCGCACGGCGTGCGCACCGCCGTCGCCGCGGGCTGCAAGACCATCGTGCTCACCAACGGCTGCGGCGGTCTGCGCGAGGGCATGCGCCCGGGCCAGCCGGTCCTGATCAGCGATCACCTCAACCTCACGGCGACGTCCCCGATCGTCGGCGCGAACTTCGTGGACCTCACGGACCTGTACTCGCCGCGCCTGCGCGCGCTGTGCAAGGAGGTCGACCCGACCCTCGAAGAGGGCGTCTACGCGCAGTTCCCCGGCCCGCACTACGAGACGCCCGCCGAGATCCGCATGGCCCGCACCATCGGGGCGGACCTCGTCGGCATGTCGACCGTCCTGGAGGCCATCGCGGCGCGCGAGGCCGGGGCCGAGGTGCTCGGCATCTCCCTGGTCACCAACCTCGCCGCGGGCATGACGGGCGAGCCCCTCAACCACGAGGAGGTCCTCCAGGCGGGCCGCGACTCGGCGACCCGCATGGGCGAGCTGCTCGGCAAGGTCCTCGACCGCCTCTGACCGCGCCGCCCCCAGGCGTACGACCCCCTCACGGAGAGGCTGACCACACGTGCAGGACCACCAGGAGCACGACGTACTCATCGACCGGGCCCGGACGTGGCTCGACGAGGACCCGGACGCGGACACCCGCGAGGAGCTGGCGAAGCTCATCGCGGGGGCGGCGGACGGCGCGGACGTCCTGGCCGACCTCGCGGCCCGCTTCGCCGGCACGCTCCAGTTCGGCACCGCCGGACTGCGCGGCGAGCTGGGCGCGGGCCCGATGCGGATGAACCGCTCCGTGGTGATCCGCGCGGCCGCGGGTCTGGCCGCGTACCTGAAGGGCAAGGGCCACACCGGCGGCCTGGTCGTCATCGGCTACGACGCCCGCTACAAGTCGGCGGACTTCGCGCGGGACACGGCGGCCGTGATGACCGGCGCCGGGCTCCGCGCCGCCGTGCTGCCCCGGCCGCTGCCGACGCCGGTCCTCGCCTTCGCCATACGGCACCTGGGCGCCGTCGCGGGCGTGGAGGTCACGGCCAGCCACAACCCGCCGCGCGACAACGGCTACAAGGTCTACCTGGGCGACGGCTCGCAGATCGTGCCGCCCGCCGACGGGGAGATCGCGGCGGAGATCGACGCGGTGGCGAGCCTGCACGACGTGGCGCGCCCGGAGTCCGGCTGGGAGGTCCTCGGCGAGGAGGTCCTCCAGGCGTATCTGGCGCGTACGGACGCGGTCCTGTCCCCGGGCTCGGCCCGGAGTGCCCGGACCGTCTACACGGCCATGCACGGCGTCGGCAAGGACACGCTCCTCGCCGCCTTCGCGCGGGCCGGCTTCCCCGAGCCGGTGCTCGTGGCCGCGCAGGCCGAGGCCGACCCGGACTTCCCGACGGTGGCGTTCCCGAACCCGGAGGAGCCGGGCGCGATGGACCTGGCGTTCGCCACGGCCCGCGAGGCGCGGCCCGACCTGGTGATCGCCAACGACCCGGACGCGGACCGCTGCGCGGTGGCCGTGCCCACCGACGCCGGGCGCACCGCCTGGCGCATGCTGCGCGGCGACGAGGTGGGCGCGCTGCTCGCGGCCCATCTGGTGCGGCGCGGGGCCGAGGGCGTGTTCGCCGAGTCGATCGTGTCGTCGTCGCTGCTCGGCCGGATCGCGCGGACGGCGGGCCTCGGCTACGAGGAGACCCTCACGGGCTTCAAGTGGATCGCCCGCGTCGAGGGCCTGCGGTACGGCTACGAGGAGGCGCTCGGCTACTGCGTCGACCCCGAGGGCGTCCGCGACAAGGACGGCATCACGGCGGCGCTCCTGATCACCGAGCTGGCCTCGGAGCTCAAGGAGGAGGGCCGCACGCTGCTCGACCTCCTCGACGACCTGGCGCTCGCCCACGGGCTGCACGCCACCGACCAGCTGTCGGTGCGCGTGGCGGACCTGTCGCTGATCGCGGCCGCGATGCGGCGCCTGCGCGAGCAGCCGCCGGCGCGCCTGGCCGGGCTCGCGGTGACGCGCGCGGAGGACCTGGCCGGGGGCTCGGCGCAGCTGCCGCCCACGGACGGGCTGCGCTACACCCTCGACGGGGCGCGCGTGATCGTGCGCCCGAGCGGCACCGAGCCGAAGCTGAAGTGCTACCTGGAGGTCGTGGTGCCGGTCGCGGACCGCCCCGGCCTGCCCGCCGCCCACGCGCGGGCCGCGGAGCTCCTGGCCGCCCTGAAGCGGGACTTCGCGGAGGCGGCCGGAATCTGAGGCCGGGGCTCCACCCGTACGGGTGGTTCCGCGCGGCAACTGACGCAGCGTGCAGGTGCGCCGCCGGTCAACCCAGGAAGGGTCCGACCGGTAGCGCACCTTCTCGTTCGTCACGCCCGGGAGCCGCAGTGCCGTACGGACCCCTCGCCCGTCTCTCCGGCCGCAGCGCCGACACCCCGTCCCGCGTCCCCGCGTCGCGCCGCTCCCGTCCCGCCGCACGGCCGCCGCGCGGCCCGCGCGCGCGGGCGGGCGCCGCGCTGCGGCACGCGGCCCCGGCGCTCCTGGGGTACGCGGCGGTGCGCGTCTGCGGTCTGCTGGTGTTCGTCCTCTGGGCGCGCCGCGAGCACCGCGGCGTCTGGCACCTGCTCGCCGAGTCCTGGGACTGCGACTGGTACTTGAAGATCGCCGAGCACGGGTACGCGGACACGCTCGGCCACGCCTTCGACGCGAACAACCTGGCGTTCTTCCCGCTGTACCCGCTGTTGATCCGGGCGGGCGAGCACCTGGTGCCCGCGCCGCGCGGCGCGGTGGGCCTGGCGATCGCGTGCGCGGCCTCGTTCCTCGCGGCCTGGGGGATCTTCAAGGTCGGCGACCGGCTGCACGGGCGGCGGACCGGGGTGCTGCTCGTGCTGCTGTGGGCGTGCCTGCCGGTGGCCCTCGTGCAGTGGATGGGCTACACGGAGTCCCTGTTCACGGCGTTCGCGGCGTGGTGCCTGTACGCGGTCCTCACCGGGCGCTGGGTGGCGGCGGGAGCCCTCGCCTCGCTCGCGGGCCTGACCCGGCCGACGGGCATCGCGCTCGCCGCCGCGGTGACCGTGACGGCCCTGCTCGCGCTGCGCCGCCGCTTCTCGGCGGCCGCGCTCGCGGGCGCCGTCCTCGCGCCCCTCGGCTGGCTCGCGTACGTCGGCTGGGTGGGGGTCAGGCTCGGCCGCTGGGACGGCTACTTCGCGGTGCAGAAGTGGTGGCACAACGAGTGGGACGGCGGCATCGGCACGCTGCGCTGGGTGAAGAGCCTGTTCGTCGTGGAGCGGCCGCAGCTGTTCCTGGTGATGGTGACGCTGGTGCTGTGCGGCGCGCTCGTGCTGTTCGCGATGTCGGTGGCGGGGCGCGAACAGCCGCTGCCGCTGCTGGTGTTCACGGGACTGCTGCTCGCGATCGTGCTGGGCTCGCGGGGGGTGTACTTCCCCCGGGCGCGGTTCCTGCTGCCGGGCTTCCCGCTGCTGCTTCCGGTGGCGCTCGCGCTCTCCCGGGCCCGGGCGCGGGTGGTGGTGCCGGTCCTGGTGGGCGCGTCCCTGACGTCGGCGGCCTTCGGCGGGCACATGCTCCTGGTGTGGCTGGGCCCGCCGTGAGGCGCGCGGCCGGGGCCGGGGCCGGGGGTCCGGGGGCCGGGGGCCGGGGGTCCGGGGTCCGGGGGTCCGGGGGCCCGGGGGGGGGCGCTCGGCCGGTCCGGGGGCGTGCCCGGGCGCATGGGTGCCCACTGCATCCCGGCCTCGGCCGCGCTGAATCCGGTCCGGTTCCCCGGGAGTCGGCGCCCGCCCGGCTCCCCGGCGGCCGCGGGCGGACGACGATGCCGCACTATGGAAGCGCTGTCCGGCGGCTCCCCGGCCCCCCAGCGGGAGCCGACGGATCAGGCGCTCCGCTCACCCCCCTTGCGGAGCGCCGCCCGGCCGGACACGGCAGCGGCCGTGTCCGGCTCCCCACGGCCCCGCGGGCTCAGCCGGTCGCGAGCAGGACGGCCAGGACGACCGCTCCCGCGAGGCTCGGGGCGAGGATCTCGTACGCCCAGCGCACCAGCGGCTCGCCCTGCGCGGCCTCGGCGCCCTCGCGGCGCTCGGCGATCTCGCGCAGGTCGTCCATGGCCTGGTCGCCGGGTGTGCGCGTGTTCTCGTGCCCGGTGCCGGGGCGGGTCAGGCTCGCGGCCGGGTCGTCCGACGCGACCTGCCGCGCGTGCCGCTGCGCGGCCCTCTTGCGGCCGCGCAGGGACACCGGGATGGCCCACAGCTGGTACTTGGTGCCGTCCTGCGTGAAGACCTCGTTGGAGTACCCGGAGCGGAGCCCCGAGATCGCGCCCCACGGCAGGACGACGGTGCGGAAGGGGTTGCGGACGCGCAGCCGGTCCTCGCTCGCGTACACGGCGGGGCGCACGGTGAAGGCGATGACGAGCGGCACCGCGAGGAGCAGCCCGGCGAGGGCCACCCAGGGGGTGCGCCCCTCGCCCCTGATCAACGCGTCGACGCCCAGCCAGGCGCCGATGGCGAGCAGCATGACGCCGCCGGCGATGGCCGCGTGGGACCGGTAGACGCGGTCCTTGTACGCGGGGGTGGGCTCCGCCGGGGTGGGCTGCGGGTCGCTCGTCATACGGCTGATTCTGCCTGACGCGTTCCCGGCCGCCGCGCGCGGCGGGGGTATGGCGATTGGTCCAGACCTAGTACCGTCGAGGGTTGTCATGTACGCCTAACTGTCGCCCCGGCGGCGCGGCGGCCCGGCGCCGCACGGCCCCTCCCACACGAACCCCCCGTACGCACCCCGAGGAGTCACCCGCAACGACCCACCCCCGAGGAGAGCCATGACCCCCACCGGAAGAGGAACCACCAGCACGCCCGGACTCTTACGAAGAGCGGCCGCAGCCCTGCGCGGCAGGACCGCCGTGCTGCTCGCCGCCCTGCTGCTCCCCGCGGCCCTGCTCACCGCCCTGTCCGCGGCCCCCGCCATCGCCGCGGGCGGCCTCACCGCGGCCTTCAGCACCGAGGGCAGCGGCGCCTCCTGGCAGGGCAAGTACATCGTCCGCAACGGCGGCTCCGCCGCGTCCGCGAGCTGGACCCTGGAGTTCGACCTGCCGCCGGGCGTCACCGTCAGCGGCCACACCCACGGCGAGGCGACCGTCTCGGGCAGCCACGTCACCGTGAAGAACGCGTACTACAACGGCCGCGTCCCGGCGGGCGGCTCCACCGAGCCGTACAGCTACCAGTTCACCGCGCGCGGCCCGATCGGCACGCCCACGGGCTGCACGATCAACGGCGACAAGTGCGACGGCACGCCGGACAAGCCCCCGACCGCGCCCGGCACCCCGACCGTCACCACCACCACGTCGCGCACCATCTCCCTGACCTGGCCCCCGGCCGGCGCGGGCGACTACCCGGTCACGACGTACGAGGTGCTCAGCGGCACCACCGTGGTCGCGAGCTCGGCGACGAACAGCGCGACCGTCACCGACCTGACCCCCGCCACCCGCTACTCCTTCACCGTCCGCGCCAAGGACCGGCGCGGCAACACCAGCCCGGAGAGCCCGCCGGTCAGCGCCACGACCGTCGACCCGTCGACCGACCCGACCCCGCCGACCGCGCCCGGCAATCTGCGCGCCACCGGCAAGACCCAGGTCTCGGCGTCCCTCGCCTGGGAGAAGTCCACGGACAACGTGGCCGTGGCCGCGTACGACGTCTACCGCGGCAAGGAGCTCGCGAAGACCGTCCCCGCGTCGGCGACCACCGCGACCGTCGAGGGCCTGACCCCCGCCACCGCCTACAGCTTCACCGTCAAGGCGCGTGACACCGCCGACAACGAGTCCGCCGCCTCGAACGCCGTGAACGTCACGACGGACGACGCGGCAGGGCCCGGCAACCACCTCACGGTCGGCTACTACGCCCAGTGGGGCATCTACGGCCGCCAGCACTTCGTGAAGAACCTGGACACCTCCGGCCAGGCGGCCAAGCTCGACGTCATCAACTACGCCTTCGAGAACGTCGACCCGGTCAACCACACCTGCCTGGCCGGCGTGGTCAAGGGCGTCTCCGGCAAGCCCCAGGACCCGGACGAGGGCACCGGCGCGGGCGACGCCGAGGCCGACTACGGCCGCGCCTTCTCCGCCGCGCAGTCGGTGGACGGGGTCGCGGACGACGGCTGGGGCAAGCTGCGCGGGAACTTCAACCAGCTGAAGAAGCTCAAGGCCAAGTACCCGCACCTGAAGGTCGTCGTCTCGCTCGGCGGCTGGACGTTCTCGAAGTTCTTCGCCGACGCGGCGGCCACGCCCGCCTCCCGGGAGAAGTTCGTGAAGTCCTGCGTCGACACCTGGATCAAGGGCAACCTGCCCGTCTACAACGGCGCGGGCGGCCCCGGCACCGGCGCGGGCATCTTCGACGGCATCGACATCGACTGGGAGTGGCCGGGTTCCGAGGGCCACCCCGGCAACCACTACGGCCCGGCGGACAAGGCCAATCTGACGGCGCTGCTCGCCGAGTTCCGCAAGCAGCTGGACGCCACCGGCGGCAGCCACAAGCTCCTGACCGCGTTCACCCCGGCCGACCCGGCGAAGATCGAGGCGGGCTGGGACATCAAGAAGATCTTCGAGTACCTGGACTTCGCCAACGTCCAGGGCTACGACTTCCACGGCTCGGGCAGCGACGACTCCTGGGAGCCCAAGCGCACCGGCCACCAGGCCAATCTGTACCGCGACGCCCAGGACCCCTACTCCTTCGACTTCAGCATGGAGAAGGCGATCAAGACCTATCTGGACGCCGGGGTGAACCCGCGCAAGCTCACCATCGGCTTCCCGTTCTACGGCCGCGGCTGGAAGGAGGTCGCCGACGGCGGCGTCAAGGGCGAGTGGCAGTCGGCCAACGGCGCGGCCCCCGGCCAGTTCCCGGAGGAGGCGGGCACCAGGGGCTACCAGAACCTGATCACCAGCGTCCCGAACATGACCGTGTACCACGACGAACAGTCCGTCTCCACCTATGGCTACACCGGCAACAACGGCCAGTGGTGGAGCTTCGACGACACCTGGTCGATCGGCAAGAAGACCGCCTGGGTCAAGTCGAAGGGCCTGCTCGGCGGCATGGTCTGGGAGATGTCGGGCGACACCCCGAACGGCACCCTCATGACGGCACTGGACAACGGCCTCAAGTGACCGCCCTCACATCACATTGACGTTCGTACCGCGAACCGATGACGTTCGCGGTACGAACTGGATGCGCGCGTGCCGGAGCGCTTCGCCGAGCTCTTCGACACGGGGGCCCGACCGGCCCGCGCCCGACCCGGCGCCCGGCGTGGCGGCGTGGCGGCGTGGCGGCGTGGAACTCCGCCGCCGGCGCGCCGCCCTCGGCGGTGAGCGCCCCGCGGACGGCCCGCCCGGCACCGGCGTCCGGGCGCCGGGTGCGGGCACCCCACCCCTGTACAGGCCGCTACGCGCGTAGATATGCTCCCCTCGTGACTATGCCGACGACGACATCACCCCCAGGGGCAGCCGGGGCGGCCGCGCCCGCCGGCACCCCCTTCGCCGACGTCACGACGTCGGCCGCCACGCTGCACCGCTTCCTGCACGGCCTGCCCGGCGTGGACGCGGTCGGCCTCGAAGCCCGCGCCGCCGCCCTCGGGACGCGGTCGATCAAGACGACGGCCAAGGCGTACGCCATCGACCTGGCCATCTCCATGATCGACCTGACGACCCTGGAGGGCGCCGACACCGTCGGCAAGGTCCGCGCGCTCGGCGCCAAGGCGGTCCACCCGGACCCGACGGACCGCGGCACCCCGCGCACCGCCGCCGTCTGCGTCTACCCGGACATGGTGGCCACCGCGAAGGAGGCCGTCGCGGGCTCGGACGTGCAGGTCGCCTCGGTCGCGACCGCGTTCCCCGCGGGCCGCGCCGCCCTCGCCGTGAAGCTCGCGGACGTCCGCGACGCCGTCGCCGCGGGCGCCGACGAGATCGACATGGTCATCGACCGCGGCGCGTTCCTGTCCGGCGACTACCTGAAGGTGTACGAGGAGATCGTCGCCGTCAAGGAGGCGTGCGAGCACGCCCGCCTCAAGGTCATCTTCGAGACCGGCGAGCTGTCGACGTACGACAACATCCGCCGCGCGAGCTGGCTCGGCATGATCGCGGGCGCGGACTTCATCAAGACGTCGACCGGCAAGGTCGGGGTCAACGCGACGCCCGCCAACACCCTGCTGATGCTGGAGGCCGTCCGCGACTTCCGCGCGCAGACCGGCGTCCAGGTCGGCGTGAAGCCCGCGGGCGGCATCCGCACGACGAAGGACGCCATCAAGTTCCTGGTCCTGGTGAACGAGACCGCCGGCGCGGACTGGCTGGATAACCACTGGTTCCGCTTCGGCGCCTCCAGCCTGCTCAACGACCTGCTGATGCAGCGTCAGAAGCTGGCCACCGGCCGCTACTCCGGCCCTGACTACGTGACGGTGGACTGATCGCCATGGCATCGATTTTCGAGTACGCACCGGCTCCCGAGTCCCGCTCGGTCGTCGACATCGCCCCCTCCTACGGCCTGTTCATCGACGGCGAGTTCACCGAGGCGGCCGACGGCAAGGTCTTCAAGACCCTCTCGCCGTCCTCCGAAGAGGTCCTGTCCGAGGTCGCGCGCGCGAGCGCGGAGGACGTCGACCGCGCGGTCAGGGCCGCCCGCAAGGCCTTCGAGAAGTGGTCCGCGCTGCCCGGTGCCGAGCGCGCGAAGTACCTCTTCCGCATCGCCCGGATCATCCAGGAGCGCAGCCGCGAGCTCGCCGTCCTGGAGACCCTCGACAACGGCAAGCCGATCAAGGAGACCCGCGACGCGGACCTCCCGCTGGTCGCCGCGCACTTCTTCTACTACGCGGGCTGGGCCGACAAGCTCGACCACGCGGGCTACGGCGCCGACCCGCGCCCGCTCGGCGTCGCGGGCCAGGTCATCCCCTGGAACTTCCCGCTCCTGATGCTGGCCTGGAAGATCGCCCCGGCGCTCGCGGCCGGCAACACGGTCGTCCTGAAGCCCGCCGAGACGACCCCCCTGTCCGCCCTGTTCTTCGCGGACGTCTGCCGCCAGGCGGGCCTGCCCAAGGGCGTCGTCAACATCCTTCCCGGGTACGGCGACGCGGGCGCGGCCCTCGTCGCGCACCCCGACGTGAACAAGGTCGCCTTCACCGGCTCCACGGCCGTCGGCAAGGAGATCGCCCGCACGGTCGCGGGCACCGACAAGAAGCTCACCCTGGAGCTGGGCGGCAAGGGCGCCAACATCGTCTTCGACGACGCGCCCATCGACCAGGCCGTCGAGGGCATCGTCACGGGCATCTTCTTCAACCAGGGCCAGGTCTGCTGCGCGGGCTCGCGCCTCCTGGTCCAGGAGTCGATCCAGGAGGAGCTCCTGGACTCCCTCAAGCGCAGGCTCTCGACGCTGCGCCTGGGCGACCCGCTCGACAAGAACACCGACATCGGCGCGATCAACTCCGCCGAGCAGCTGGCCCGCATCAGCGCGCTCGCCGACCAGGGCGAGGCGGAGGGCGCCGAGCGCTGGTCCCCGGCCTGCGACCTCCCGTCCGCGGGCTACTGGTTCGCCCCGACGCTGTTCACCGGCGTCACCCAGGCGCACACCATCGCCCGCGACGAGATCTTCGGCCCGGTCCTCTCGGTCCTCACCTTCCGCACGCCGGACGAGGCCGTCGCCAAGGCGAACAACACGCAGTACGGCCTGTCCGCGGGCATCTGGACGGAGAAGGGCTCGCGCATCCTCGCGGTCGCGAACAAGCTCCGCGCCGGAGTCGTCTGGGCCAACACGTTCAACAAGTTCGACCCGACCTCGCCCTTCGGCGGCTACAAGGAGTCGGGCTTCGGCCGCGAGGGCGGCCGCCACGGCCTGGAGGCTTACCTCGATGTCTGACGCGCGTCTCAGTGTCTTCAAGACCTACAAGCTGTACGTGGGCGGCAAGTTCCCGCGTTCCGAGAGCGGCCGGGTGTACGAGGTGACCGACGCAAAGGGCAAGTGGCTGGCCAACGCCCCGCAGTCGTCCCGCAAGGACGCGCGGGACGCGGTCGTGGCGGCGCGCAAGGCGTTCGGCGGCTGGTCGAACGCGACGGCGTATCTGCGCGGCCAGATCCTCTACCGCGTGGCCGAGATGCTGGAGGGCCGCCGCGAGCAGTTCGTGCGCGAGGTCGCCGAGGCCGAGGGCCTGTCGAAGTCCAAGGCCGCCGCGGTGGTCGACGCGGCGATCGACCGCTGGGTCTGGTACGCGGGCTGGACCGACAAGATCGCCCAGATCGCGGGCGGGGCGAACCCGGTCGCGGGCCCGTTCTTCAACCTCTCGACCCCCGAGCCGACGGGTGTCGTCGCGGTGGTCGCGCCCCAGGAGTCGTCCTTCCTGGGCCTGGTGTCCGTGCTCGCCCCGGTGATCGCCACGGGCAACACGGCGGTCGTCGTCGCCTCCGAGAAGGCCCCGCTGCCCGCCCTGTCCCTGGGTGAGGTGCTCGCCACGTCCGACGTCCCCGGCGGTGTGGTCAACATCCTCTCCGGCCGGACGGCGGAGCTCGCGGCCCCGCTGGCCGCCCACCAGGACGTGAACGCCATCGACCTCACGGGCACCGCCGCGGACCTCGCGAAGGACCTGGAGGTCGCGGCGGCGGACAATCTGAAGCGCGTGCTGCGTCCACAGGCTGTGGACACGGACTTCACCGCGTCCCCGGGCACGGAGCGTCTCACCGCGTTCCTGGAGACGAAGACGGTCTGGCACCCCACGGGCTCGCTGGGCGCGTCCGGCTCCTCGTACTGAGCCACCCCTCCCCGTCCGCCCCGCGGGGCGGACGGGGAGGCACGCCCCTCAGCCGGGCAGCGTCCCGGCGCGCCCCTCAGCCGGGCAGCGTCCCGGCCACCGTCCCCACCAGCGGCAGGTCGCCGAGCGCCCCGCCCTGCGTCAGCGGCCCCGTCGCCATGCCCGTGCTCACCGGCTGGAAGTCGGCGACCTGCGTGCCCACCGCGTTGTCCAGCGGATCCACGCCCGTGCCCGCCAGCGGGTCGAGCTTCAGCCGCTTCGCGGGCGCGAGCGCGGGCCCCACGGCCGCGGTGGCCGCCTGCACGTCCAGGTTCCCCAGGCCCCCGGCCTGCGAGCTGACGGGCGGCGGCGCGGCCTCCGCGGCGCTCGCACCGGCCGCGCCGACACCGAGGACGGCCCCCGCCGCGGACACCGTGAGGCCCGCCCGCAGAAGCGCCCGCGCGGGAGCGGAGGGCGACGTCGACGCGGCGTTCCGCGCCGCGGACCGAGCTGGGTTTCGCGCCATCTGGACCATGTGGACCGCCTAACGAGCTCTCCGTGAGTAACCGTTCGCGCACGCAGCGTAGCCGTGCGGACACTTTCCCACCAAAGCCCGCCCCGCCGGAGCGCCGCCCCGGCGGTCAGCGCGGGCGCCCACCGATAGCTTTGCGGACTCGAACTCTCCGGGAGTGATGCGATGGAACTCGACCGGCTGCTGCCCACCTACGACCTGCGCTCCCGGTTCGCCCGGCGGATCGCGGCGGATCCGGCGACCGTGTGGCGGGCACTGACCGAGGTCACCGTCGGGGAACTGCCGGTCTACCGGACGCTGATGCGACTGCGCCTGGGCGGCCGCGGCCGGGTCGAGGGGCCGTTCGTCGACAGTTTCCCCACACCCACCTTGGTCACCGTGGCGGGCGAGGAACTGGTCAAGGGCATGATCGCCCGGTTCTGGAAGACCCGCCCCCAGCCCGCCCCGGTCACCCCGGGGGACGCGGACGCCTTCGTCGCGTTCGACGAACCGGGCTGGGCCAAAGCGGCCCTGAGCCTGCGCGTCACCCCCGACACCGGCGGCTCCCTCCTGTCGTTCGAGACCCGGGTGCGCTCCACCGACGCCCACGCCCGACGCGCCTTCCGGGCCTACTGGCTGCTCATCCAGCTGGGCGGGGCGGCGTACATCAGGATCGAGGTGCTGCGCGCCGTGGCCCGACGTGCCGGGCGCGCCGGCGCCTCAGGCCGCCCGTAGCCGGCGGGAAGGTCCGCGGGCGGGCAGCCGGAGCCGATGCGTGCCACCGTCACCCCAGCGGGGATAATGCCCCACGAAGCGAGCAGGATCGAACGGGCCCCGCAGGGTCGAGAACGACGCACATGTCCGACTGGTCGGCAAAACCGCAGGTGAAAAGGTTCATAGAATTGGGTTCCCATCCTCCGATACCCACGCGCGTCGTCCTGCTCACCGGGCCTTCGGGTTCCGGCAAGTCGTCGTTCGCCACCCGCAGCGGGCTGCCCGTGCTGTGCCTCGACGACTTCTACAAGGAGGGCACCGACCCTTCGCTGCCGCTGGTCGAGGGCAGCTCGGACATCGACTGGGACTCGCCCCGGTCCTGGGACGCGGACGTCGCGGTCGCCGCGATCGAGGAGCTGTGCCGCACGGGCCGCACCCGCGTACCGGTGTACGACATCGCGACGAGCGCGCGCGTCGGCGAGGAGGCGCTCGACATCGAGCGCACGCCGCTGTTCATCGCCGAGGGCATCTTCGCCGCGGACATCGTGGACCGCTGCCGGGAGCTCGGTGTCCTCGCGGACGCGATCTGCCTGCGCGGCCGGCCTTCGACGACGTTCCGGCGCCGGCTCCTGCGCGATCTGCGCGAGGGGCGGAAGTCCGTGCCGTTCCTGCTGCGCCGCGGCTGGCGCCTGATGCGCGCCGAACGCGCCATCGTGGCCCGCCAGACCGCCCTCGGCGCCCACGCCTGCGGCAAGGAGGAGGCCCTGGGCCGCGTCGCCGCCGCCGCGGCGGGGCGCTGTGTGAAGGCCCGCGCGGGCGCGGCGTAGCACCGCCCCCCGGCACGAAGCCGCGCGGGCTCGGCGTCGCCCCGCCCACCAGCACGAGAAGCGCTCGGGCGCGGAGACGCCCCGCCCACCCGCGCGAAAAGAGAGCGGGACCGGAAAGACCCCCCGGCCTTCCGGTCCCGCAGTGTTGCCCCCCGGAGATCCCCCGATCCCCGTGGTCCCCCGTGGTTCCCCTCCCTTTCCGCCGCTTCCCCCCTAGGAGCGACGGCCCCCGTGCTCTCCCCCGTGTTCCCCCCTCATCCTCAGGCGACCAGCTCGCCGAAGGACTCCTCCTGGTCACGGCCGAAGCTGAGGACCTCGTCCTCGCGCATGCGGCGCAGGGAGCGCCAGATGCTGGACTTCACCGTGCCGACGCTGATGTCGAGGATGTCCGCGATCTCCGGGTCCGTACGGCCCTCGTAGTAGCGCAGGACCAGCATGGTGCGCTGGAGCTCGGGCAGCCGGGCGAGCGCCTGCCACAGGACGGCGCGCAGCTCGGTGCCGCGCATCGCGTCCGTGTCGCCGACGGTCTCCGGCAGTTCCTCGGTCGGGTACTCGTTGAGCTTGCGGCGGCGCCAGGCGCTGATGTGCAGGTTCGTCATGGTGCGCCGCAGATAGCCGCCGACGGCGGCCTTGTCGCTGATCCTGTCCCAGGCGCGGTACGTCGAGAACAAGGCGCTCTGCAGCAGGTCCTCAGCCTCGAAGCGGTCGCCGGTCAGGTGGTAGGCGGTGGCGTACAGGGAGGCGCGGCGCTCCTGGACGTAAGCGGTGAACTCCGCTTCCGAGCGGGACGCCTGCTCCCCCGATGCCTCCCTGTACGCGGCTCCCCCGTGAGCTCCCCCGTCACCGCCGCCCTTGAGCGCGTCAACCACCGTCATATAGGCCTGGCGGCCCTGCTTCGCAGCCGCGGTGTGCTGACGCCCGGTGCCGCGAGCGCACCCCCGCCCGCTCACGGCACCGGACTTCTCGTGCTTCTCAGAACTCCGCCCCAGGTCGTGCAGACGCGTGACAACTGCGCTCGAGCTGGTGCTGTGCAGCGTGTTCATCTCGCGCCCCCCGTCGTGGAGTCTGGGATTTCCGTGTGCCCAAAACTCTGCACGAGCGACTTCATGGCGGTGTCCGCCGACTGTCACAGGCCTGTCACAGGGGTCCACCGGGCACTGTTCAAGATCAGCGGGGGCGTTCGCTCGTGTGGGTGCGGTGTGAGACGCCCGCCAACAGTCGAACTGCGCCCGCGCCATGGGACAGAATGACGTTCGTGCCTTCCCTGTTGCTGATCGAGGACGACGACGCCATCCGGACGGCCCTGGAGCTCTCACTGACGCGCCAGGGCCACCGGGTGGCCACTGCTGCCACCGGCGAGGACGGCCTGAAGCTCCTGAGCGAGCAGCGGCCGGACCTGATCGTGCTGGACGTGATGCTGCCCGGCATCGACGGATTCGAGGTGTGCCGCCGCATCCGGCGCACCGACCAGTTGCCGATCATCCTGCTGACCGCGCGCAGCGACGACATCGACGTGGTCGTGGGGCTCGAGTCGGGCGCCGACGACTACGTGGTCAAGCCCGTGCAGGGGCGGGTGCTCGACGCCCGGATCCGGGCGGTGCTCCGCCGCGGCGAGCGCGAGGCGAACGACGCGGCGACGTTCGGCTCCCTCGTGATCGACCGCGCGGCGATGACGGTGACGAAGAACGGCGAGGACCTCCAGCTCACGCCGACCGAGCTGCGCCTGCTCCTGGAGCTGAGCCGCCGCCCCGGCCAGGCCCTGTCCCGCCAGCAGCTCCTGCGCCTGGTGTGGGAGCACGACTACCTGGGCGACTCCCGGCTCGTGGACGCGTGTGTGCAGCGCCTGCGCGCCAAGGTCGAGGACGTGCCGTCCTCGCCGACGCTGATCCGTACGGTACGTGGCGTGGGCTACCGGCTGGACACGCCTCAGTGACCCCACCGCACGACAAGCTCCGCGGGCTGCCCGCGGCCCGCAAGGCGATCTGGTCCGGTCTGCGCTTCACGAGTCTGCGCCTGCGGCTCGTCGTCGTCTTCGCCCTGGTGGCGCTGACGGCGGCGGTGTCCGCGTCCGGCATCGCGTACTGGCTGAACCGCGAGGCCGTCCTGACGCGGGCGCAGGACGCCGCGCTGAAGGACTTCCGGCAGCAGATGCAGACCCGCGCGGGCGCGCTGCCGCCGAACCCGACGCAGGACGCGCTGCAGGCCGCTGCCGGGCAGATGGCCAAGAGCAGCCAGCGCTACAGCGTGCTCCTGGTCGGCAGGAACGCGCAGGGCGAGATGGTCTACGGCTACTCCGACCTGGACGCGTTCACGCTCGCCAAGGTGCCCGAGGCGCTGCGCGACGCCGTCAAGAAGAAGCAGCTCGGCGACGGCAACAAGAGCCCGTACCACCTGTACTGGCAGCGGACCGTCGAGCACGGCACCCCGTACCTCGTCGGCGGCACGAAGATCGTCGGCGGCGGGCCGACGGGCTACATGCTCAAGTCGCTCGAACCGGAGGCCAAGGACCTCAGCTCGCTCGGCTGGTCCCTGGCGATCGCCACGGCGCTCGCGCTCGTCGGCTCCGCGCTGCTCGCCCAGGCGGCCGCGACGACCGTCCTGAAGCCGGTGCACCGCCTCGGCGTCGCCGCGCGCCGCCTCGGCGAGGGCAAGCTGGACACCCGGCTCCGGGTCTCGGGCACGGACGAACTCGCGGATCTGTCGCGTACGTTCAACCGGACGGCCGAGAACCTGGAGAAGAAGGTCGCGGACATGAGCGCCCGCGACGAGGCGAGCCGGCGCTTCGTGGCCGACATGTCGCACGAGCTGCGCACCCCGCTGACCGCGATCACGGCGGTGACGGAGGTCCTCGAGGAGGAGCTGGACGCCGAGACGGGCAGCGTCGATCCGATGATCGAGCCCGCGGTCCGGCTCGTGGTCAGCGAGACCCGGCGGCTGAACGACCTGGTGGAGAATCTGATGGAGGTGACCCGCTTCGACGCGGGCACCGCCCGCCTCGTCCTCGACAACGTCGACATCGCCGACCAGATCACGGCCTGCATCGACGCCCGCGCCTGGCTGGACGCCGTCGACCTGGACGCCGAGCGCGGCATCATGGCCCTCCTCGACCCGCGCCGCCTGGACGTGATCCTCGCGAATCTCATCGGCAACGCGCTCAAGCACGGCGGCTCCCCGGTGAAGGTGTCGGTGCGCCTGGACGGCGAGAGCCTGGTCATCTCCGTGAAGGACGGCGGCCCCGGCATCCCCGAGGACGTCCTGCCGCACGTCTTCGACCGCTTCTACAAGGCCAGCGCGTCCCGGCCGCGCTCGGAGGGCAGCGGCCTCGGCCTGTCCATCGCCCTGGAGAACGCGCACATCCACGGAGGCGAGATCACGGCCGCGAACTCGGCGGCCGGGGGCGCCGTGTTCACGCTGCGGCTGCCCCGCGACGCCTCGCCGCTGACGGCGGAGCCGGAGCCGGAGCGGGCGGCGCACGGCGGGGCCGGGCAGACGGCGGACCGTTCCGAGGAAGACGGAGAAGAGACATGACCAGGCGACGGCTGCGCGCCGTGCTCGCCACCGCCGCGCTCGCCGGTGTGCTCACCGGCTGCGGCATCCGCTCCACCGAGGTGCCCACCGACTTCGGCGCCGCGCCCTCGCGGGTGCCGTGCGGGGCGGCGGCCTCCGGGATCTCGGCGCGCGACGCGGCGGCCGGCGTGCCCGTGCAGATCTTCCTGCTGTGCGCGGGTCGCCTCGTCGCCGTCGACCGTACGGTGCGCATCCCCACGGACCGGACGGGCACGGACCGCGCGCGCATCGCGCAGGCCCTCCTGAACGAGCTGTCCACACCGCCGTCGGAGGACGAGCGGCAGGCCGGGTACGCGACGGAGCTGCGCCGCGGCATCACGGTCGCGGGACCGCGCCCCGCCGACCCGAACGAGGCCCTGCGGCTCAGCAGGCAGCCCCAGGAACTGCCGACGGCCGCGCTGGCGCAGCTGGTGTGCACCTATGTGGACAGTGCCGCCTCCGACGGCGGCTCGGTCATCCTGGGCGGCCCCGCGGGCACCCAGCTGCGGCGCTACGAATGCACTCCGGAGTCCCGGGACCGGCCCGGCACGGTGCCGCCGCCGTCGCGGCCCCTGGAGTCCTGAGGGGCCGGTCCCGGCCGGTCCGCACGGGCCCGATGTCCTGTTCGCCCGGCCTTTATTACTCGCGCGGAACCGATCCCGCCGCCCGGCGCGTCTTGGGGAGCGTGCGTCAAGGCTCGGGCGGGCGCGGTGCCGCCATTCGCTTGCGCGCGGCGGGAGGGGTCCTCCTCGTCGCGCACCTCCTGGTCGTCGCGTGGATCACGCTGCGGCCGCTGGACGTGCCCTGGGTGAGCGCGGCGAACCTGGAGCCGCTGGCCGGCATCAAGGCGGACCTGGAGCGCGGCCCCGAGCAGGCCGTCCGGCAGATCGGCGGCGCGCTGCTGCTGCTCGCCCCGCTGGGGGTGCTGCTGCCGCTGGTGGGCGGCCGCCTGGACGTGTCGCCGCTGGCCTCCCTCGCCCGCACGGTCGCGGCGGGCGCCCTGCTCTCGCTCGGCATCGAACTGCTGCAGACCGGGGTGCCGGGACAGGTCGTGGACGTGGACTCGCTCCTGCTGAACACCGTGGGCGTGGCGCTCGCCCATCTCGCCGTGGTGCCCGCGGCCCGGGCCCGGCTGCGCCGCCGCGGCGCACGCCCCCGGGCACGCCGGGCGCGGGAGGAGGCCCCTCAGGGGGCGACCCCGAAGATTCCCAGGGTCGGGATCGCTCCGTAGCCCGATGCCGCGTCCCCCGCGCGCTCCTACCGTGGAGTCATCGGGGCCTTGGAGAGCCGGGGCCCGACCGACGGCCCGACCACGGTCCATGAAGGAGCCACCATGACCGCCCTTGCCCGCCCCTCCGACGGCCGCATGATCGGCGGAGTGTGCGCTGCCCTCGCCCGCCGCTTCGGCACGTCGGCGACCACGATGCGCGTGATCTTCGTGCTGTCCTGTCTGCTGCCCGGTCCCCAGTTCCTGCTGTACGTCGCGCTGTGGATCCTGCTGCCGAAGGAGGGCGGCAGGCCCAAGACCGCCTGGTGATCCCCGTACGCGTACGACGACGGGGCGCACCCCGAGGGTGCGCCCCGTCAGTCGTGTGCGGCAGCCGTCAGAGCGGCAGGCCCAGGGCCTGCGTCGGCAGCCCCTGCGTCTTCATCTCGCCGGTGGGCAGCCCGCCGAGGAGCTGGCCCACGGGGTCGCCGGGCTTCGGCGCGGCGGCCCTGCCGCCGTCCTCGCCCTGGTCGTCGGCCGGCTCGGTGGCGGCGCTCGCGGCGCCCTCCAGGGTCTGCGTGGACAGGGCGGGCAGGAAGTGCTCGACGGCGGGCTTGGTGGCGTCGAGGCCGCTCGCGAGCGCGCTCTGCCCGGCGGCGAGGGACTCGGGCGCACCGGCGGGCAGCGTGCCCGCGGCCTGGTCGAGCGGCAGCGTCGAGGTGACGGTCTCCAGGGCGGTGGAGGGGTCGGGGACGGTGGCCGGGGCCGCGTTCGCGGCGCCCGCGCCGACGGCGGCGAAGGCGGCACCGAGCGCGGCGACACCGAGGGTCTTGACGGCAGACTGCTTCATCTTCAATGCGTCCTTGCTACGGGGGCGTTGAGCGGTGCTCGACGTTAAACACCCTCAAGCTGGGGCCGCAAACAGCCGAAAGCGGCCGGGAGTGGGTACTCCCGGCCGCTTCATTGACGTACAAAATCCGCTTAGCTGTCGACGGATCCGCTGGTGGAGGCGGTCTGGCGGAACAGCCATTCGGACTTGAGCTCGGCATAGCCGGGCTTGATGACGTCATTGATCATCGCGAGGCGTTCATCGAAAGGAATGAACGCCGACTTCATGGCATTGACGGTGAACCACTGCATGTCGTCGAGCGTGTAGCCGAAGGTGCCGACCAGGTGCTCGAACTCGCGGCTCATGCTGGTGCCGGACATCAGGCGGTTGTCGGTGTTGACGGTCGCCCGGAAGTGCAGCTCGCGCAGCAGGCCGATCGGGTGCTCGGCGTACGAACTGGCGGCGCCGGTCTGGAGGTTCGAGCTGGGGCACAGCTCCAGCGGGATGCGCTTGTCGCGCACGTAGGAGGCGAGGCGGCCGAGCTGCACGGTGCCGTCGTCGGCGACCTTGATGTCGTCGATGATGCGCACGCCGTGGCCGAGGCGGTCGGCGCCGCACCACTGGAGGGCCTGCCAGATGGAGGGCAGGCCGAAGGCCTCACCGGCGTGGATCGTGAAGTGGTTGTTCTCGCGCTTCAGGTACTCGAAGGCGTCGAGGTGGCGGGTGGGAGGGAAGCCCGCCTCCGCGCCCGCGATGTCGAAGCCGACGACGCCCGAGTCGCGGTAGCGGTTGGCGAGTTCGGCGATCTCCAGGGCGCGGGCCGCGTGCCGCATGGCGGTGAGCAGGGCGCCCACCCGGATGCGGTGGCCGTTCGCCCGGGCGCGGCGCTCGCCCTCGCGGAAGCCCTCGTTGACGGCCTCGACGACCTCTTCGAGGGTGAGTCCGGCCTCCAGGTGCTGCTCGGGGGCGTAGCGGATCTCGGCGTAGACGACGCCGTCCTCGGCCAGGTCCTCGGCGCACTCGGCGGCGACGCGCTTGAGGGCGTCCTTGGTCTGCATCACGGCGCAGGTGTGCGCGAACGTCTCCAGGTACCGCTCCAGGGAGCCGGAGTCGGCGGCCTCGCGGAACCAGACGCCGAGCTTGTCGGGGTCGGTCTCGGGGAGGCCCTCGTAGCCGCAGTCGCGGGCGAGGTCGACGATGGTGCCGGGGCGCAGGCCGCCGTCGAGGTGGTCGTGGAGCAGGACCTTGGGAGCGCGGCGGATCTGCTCGGAGCCCGGGACTCCCGGGGCGGTGCCACGGCCCGTGTGACCGCTTCCTTCAGTGATCTTCCTGATCTGGCTCGTCATTTCCGCACTCTAACTCCTACGCGCGTAGAACTCACTGGTCGATACGTAACAGTGACCAGGCGGACGGGTGGCATCCACACGGACTTCTGACACTGTTCTGGCATGGCTCAGCAAGCGACATCGCGACCGGCGCGCACGGCCGGGCTCGGGCGGGCGATCGCCGCGCGGCCCTCGACGGTGAGCGCGGTGGTGCTGCTCCTGCCGGGCGGCCACGCGGCGTCGGCCCGCAAGCCGTCGTTCCTCGCCGCGTCGGCGGTGCGGCCCCTCGGGCGGCGGCTCGCCCGCGCCGGGCGCGCCGACGGGCTCGCGGCCCACGTCGTGCACTACCGCGTGAGCGGCTGGAACGGCGCGGAGGCGCAGCTCGCCCGGGACGCCGAGTGGGCGGCCGACGAGGTGGTGCGCCGCTACGGCGACGTGCCGGTGTGTCTCGCCGGGGTCGACATGGGCGGCCGTGCGGCGCTGCGCGCGGCCGGTCACAGCGCCGTGCAGTCGGTGCTTGCGCTCGCCCCGTGGCTGCCCGAGGACGACGTGGCGGCGCCGCCCGAACCGGTGAAGCAGCTGGCGGGGCGGCAGGTGCTGATCGTGCACGGCACGAACGACGAGCGGACCGATCCCGAGCTGTCGTTCCGGCTCGCGGAGCGGGCGAAGAAGGCGAACCGGGAGGTGTGCCGGTTCGAGGTCCACTCGGACGGGCACCGGCTGAGCCAGCACCGTGACGAGGTGCTGGCCCTCGCCGTGAACTTCGTCCAGGGGTCCTTGTACGGGTACGCCTTCGCCCGGCCCCTGGAGGACGCGCTCGCGGCTCCGCCGCCCATCGGGTTACGGATGCCGCTCGCCTCCGGCTTCGGTGGGGCGTCGCGGGGCTGAGTTTCGACTGCGGGTGCGTCGTGGCTGATCGCGCAGTTCCCCGCGCCCCTTTCAGGGCACTGAGGCGCGGGGAACTGTGGCCTTACGGCAGGCGGACCGACTGGGCGTGGCGGAAGATGTCCTTCGGGTCCCAGGCCGCCTTCGCCTTCTGCAGACGGGCGTAGTTCTCCTTGTAGTACAGGCTGTTCCACGCGGTCGACGAGGTGTTCCAGGCGGCGTCGCCGAGGTCCTTGTCGGGGTAGTTGACGTAGCAGCCGTCGTTGATGTCGCCCGGCACCGGGACGCCGCCGGTCTCGGCGTACACGTCCTTGTAGAACTCGCGGATCCAGGCCACGTGCTTGGCCTCGTCGGCCGGGTTCGTCCAGTAGGTCTGGTACTGGAGCTTGAGCACCGAGTCGCGCTGCGGCACGGCGGTGTCGCCGGACTTGACGGCGTTGATGCGGCCGCCGTACGAGTCGATCTGGACCAGCGCGTCACCGTTGCTGTAGTCGGTGCGCGTCAGGTGCTTGTACATCGCCTTGATCTGAGTGGTGGAGAAGCCCTTGCGGGCGTACGCCGACTTGTACTTGCCGTACAGCGTGGGGTTGCCGCCGCTGAGGTAGTCGGTCGCGATGTACCAGGGCAGCGTGCGGGGCTTGGCGAACTGCGGCATGGCCGCGTGCTCGCCCGCGCGCTGGGTCATGGCCTGGCGGGTGGCGCCCACGCCCGCGAAGACCGCGGCCAGGTAGTCGTCCAGGAGGGCCTGGGCGTCGGGGACCGTGGCGTCCATCTGCGTGAGCAGGGCGATCTCGGAGTTGGCGCCGGCCTTCTGGTTCAGCTTCAGGAGGCCGAACAGCGAGTTGTACTTGGAGTCCGGCGCGCTGTTCTGCTCGTGCCAGGCGCCCCAGTTCTGGATCAGCCGGGTGAAGGACGCCTCGGTCAGGTCGGCCCACTTGACGGCCGTGGCGTGCACGAAGACCTCGGACGGGGGCTTCGGCAGGAGCTTGGTCGGGTCGGTGCCGGTGGCGCCGGGCGAGCGCAGCCAGTAGCGGGTGATCAGGCCGAAGTTGCCGCCGCCACCGCCGGTGTGGGCCCACCACAGGTCCTTGAGCGAGGCGTCGGTGGAGTCGCGGGTCGCGACGACGGCCTTGGCGGTGCCGTTCTTGTCCACCGTGACGACCTCGACGCCGTAGAGGTGGTCGACGGTCAGGCCGTGCAGCCGGGAGAGCAGGCCGTAGCCGCCGCCCGATATGTGGCCGCCCGCGCCGACGGAGGCACAGGAGCCGGCCGGGAGCGTGACGCCGTACAGCTTGTAGAGCGTCTCGTAGATCTGGAGGTTGGAGGCACCGCCCTCGACGGCGAAGGCGTTCTTGGCGCTGTCGTAGTAGACCTGGGTCATCCCCGACATGTCGATGACGACCTGGACGTCCTTGTTGAAGACGAAGTCCTCGTAGCAGTGGCCGCCGCTGCGGACGGTCAGCCGCTTGCCGGCGGTGACGGCGTCCTGCACGGCCCGCACCGCCTGGGCGGTGGTGGTGACGAGGCGGACGTAGTCGGGCTTGGCGACCCAGCGCTGGTTGGTGCCGCGCACCAGGTCGGGGAAGCGCGGGTCGCTGGGGCTGACGGTGATGTAGTCGGACGTCGCGGAGGTGGCGTCGGCGGCCGCGGCGGCCGCTGCCGTGCGCGGGGCCGCCTGGGCGGTCGCGGGCAGGGCCGAGCTGACGGCCGCCCCGCCGGCGACGGCGGCGGCACCGGTCAGGAGGGATCTACGACCCAGGGATCTGTCGTTCTTTGCCATGTATGCCTCACTTGTCTCGCACCTGGCCACACTCCCCCAACGGGCATGGCCACACAGGAAGTTGAAGACCCATCGAACGATGATCGATCAGAGCCTAGACCAGCGTTACGGGTGTGACGCAACACCTCGATCGATAAAACTGTCCGAACTGCCAGTGAAACCCTATTTGGTTGCAGCATGTGCAACTCGTCCTACTGGCAAGTCCTATTCATAAGCGGGCGATTGGGGAATTCCGCCGGGCGGCCGTGTGTGCCGGTGTCAGCGCGGAAGGAGCTGACCCCGCCTGCTGAGCAGGAACCGCTTGAACGCCGCCACCGGCGCGGTGTCCGGATGCCCGTCCAGCCACGCCACGCCGACCTCGCGGACCGCCCGCTGCCCGGTGACGGTCAGCTCCACCACCCCCGGCCGGGCCACGGCGGGCGGCGGGAGCAGCGCCACGCCGAGCCCGGCGGCCACCAGGCCGCGCAGGGTCTCGGCCTCCTCCCCCTCGAAGGCGATCCGGGGCCTGAACCCGGCCTCGGCGCAGAGCGCGTCGGTGATCCGCCGGAGGCCGTACCCCGGCTCCAGGGTCACGAAGGCCTCGTCGGCGGCCTCCGCGAGGCGCACCCGCTTGCGCCCGGCGAGCCGGTGGTCGTCCGGCACGACCAGCCGCAGGCGCTGCTCGTCCAGACGCCGGGCCACCAGGTCGGGCGCGTCGGGCACCGGCGAGGTCAGACACAGGTCGAGCTCCCCGGCACGCAGCCGCTCCAGCATGGCCTCGCCGTAGTTCTGCACGAGGCTGAACCGCACGCGCGGGTGGTCGGCCCGGAAGGCCCGGATGAGGCCGGGCACCGTCTCGGACCCCATCGTGTGCAGAAAGCCGAAGGCGACCTTGCCCGAGGCCGGGTCCGCGTCGGCCCGCACGGACTCGGCGGCCCGGCCGACCTCGGCGAGCGCGCGCTCGACCGAGCCGAGGAAGGTGCGGCCCGCGGGGGTCAGCGACACCGTGCGCCCGTGCCGCGCGAACAGGTCGACGCCCAGGTCCCGTTCGAGCCGGACGAGCGCGCGCGACAGCGTGGACTGCGGCACCTGGAGCTCCTGGGCGGCGCGCGTGACGTGCTCGGTGCGCGCGACCCCGGCGAAGTACGCCAGGCGCGGGGCGAGCAACCGCACGATGTGATCCGTGTCCTGTGTGTCACTGTTCTGCGACAGTCGGGCCTGTGACCTCTGCTGATGCTGCATGGGATGGATTATGGCCGTTCCATGCATTGGACGCATGAGGCGACGCGGTCCTACGTTCGAGACATGCCTCCTGCCAGTAGCGGGGCGTCCGCCACCCACGCGGTCGCCCTCTCCCCGTCGTCCCCCGCTCCCGAAGCCACCCCCGCGCGCGACTCCCGCATGGCACCCGGAGGCCCCGGCTACCGCCGCATGAGCTTCGCGCTCTTCCTCGCGGGCGTCGCCACCTTCGCCCTGCTGTACTCCACGCAGGCGCTGCTCCCCCTGATCTCCGCCGACCTGGGCGTGAGCGCGTCCACCGCGAGCTGGACGGTGTCCGCCGCGACCGGCGCGCTCGCCCTGTTCGTCCTGCCGCTGAGCGCCCTGTCGGAGCGGTACGGCCGCCGCACCCTGATGACGGCTTCGCTCGCCGTGGCCGTCGTGGTCGGACTGCTCGTGCCGCTCGCCCCCTCGGTGGGTGCCCTGATCGCGCTGCGCGCGGTGCAGGGCGCGGCGCTCGCCGGACTGCCCGCCTCCGCGATGGCCTACCTCGCCGAGGAGGTGCGGCCCAAGGCCCTGGTCGCCGCGATCGGCATGTTCGTGGCGGGCAACTCCATCGGCGGCATGAGCGGCCGCATCGTCACCGGCTGGGTCGCGCAGGCCTGGGGCTGGCGCTGGGCCCTGGCCGTGGTCGGCGCCGTCGCGGTCCTGTGCGCGCTCGCCTTCCGCGCGCTGCTGCCCGCGCCGCGCCACTTCACGCCGGGCACGCTCAGCCCGAAGTCCCTGGGCCGCACGGTGCGCTCGCATCTGTCGAACCCGCTGCTGCGCCGTCTGTACGCGATCGGCGCGCTGTTCATGACGGTGTTCGGCGCGGTCTACACGGTGATCGGCTACCGCCTCACCGAGGCCCCGTTCTCGCTGCCGCAGGGCGTCATCGGCTCGGTCTTCCTCGTCTATCTGGTCGGTACGGCCTCCTCGGCCGCGGCCGGGAAGCTGGTCATGCGGCTCGGGCGGCGCGGCGCGCTGTACCTGGCCGCGAGCACGACGGCCGCGGGCCTGCTCCTCTCGCTCTCCTCCGACGTGCTCCTCGTGCTGCTCGGCCTGGTCCTGATCACGGCGGGCTTCTTCGCGGGCCACGCCGTGGCGTCCTCGTCGGTGAGCCACACGGCCACGCGGGGCCGCGCGCAGGCCTCCGCGCTCTACCAGTCCGCGTACTACGTGGGCAGCAGCGCGGGCGGCACCCTCGGCGCGGTCGCCTTCCACTCCGGCGGCTGGGGCGGGACCGTGGCGCTCGGCGTGCTCGCGGTGGTGGGCGTCGTGGGGATCACGCTGTTCGGGACGCGGGCGGCGCGGCGCGTGACACCGGTGGCGAGCGCCTGCTGACGGTGCGGCGGGGGCTCGTCCGCTGCGGGGGCCCGGGGCGGTCGCGCGGGGAGGCCGGGGCCGTCGCGCGGGCGCGCGCCCATAGCGCAAACAACCCCCGTGAACTGCCGTTTTCGCCGCTCCGGAGGCCGTTGTCAGTGGGCTGCGGTAGCTTCCGGTGTGCTGGGGCGTCCGCGCCGGCGAGGCAGAGGCACAGGGGTGGGTTGGGATGAGCCGGACCGTTGGAGCGACCACCGAGCTGGACGCGAGCCTGGAGAAGCACCGCGTCGAGCTCACGGGGTACTGCTACCGCATGCTGGGCTCGGCCTTCGAGGCCGAGGACGCCGTGCAGGACACGATGGTCCGCGCCTGGCGCAGCTATGAGAAGTTCGAGGGCCGCTCCAGCCTCCGCTCCTGGCTGTACCGCATCGCGACGAACGTCTGCCTGGACATGCTGAACGCGGGCAACCGCCGCGCCCGCCCCATGGACCTGACCGCCTCCACGCCCCTGGCCCAGGCGGCCCTCAACCCCCGCGCGGACAACGTCTGGCTGGAGCCGATACCGGACGCCCGCGTCCTGCCCTCCGTCAGCGGCCCCGAGGAGGCGGCCGTCGCCAAGGAGTCCGTGCGGCTCGCCTTCGTCGCCGCGCTCCAGCAACTGCCCGCCAAGCAGCGGGCGGTGCTCATCCTGCGCGAGGTCCTCGCCTGGAAGGCCAGCGAGGTCGCCGAGCTGCTCGGCACGACGGTCGCCTCCGTGAACAGCGCGCTGCAGCGGGCCCGCGCGACCCTCGCCGAGCGCCCCGCCGACGACACCGCGACGTCCGACCCGCTGGACGATGAGCAGCGCAAGCTCCTCGACCGCTATGTGAAGGCCTTCGAGGGGTACGACATGGCGGCGCTCACCGCCCTGCTCCACGAGGACGCCGTCATGACGATGCCCCCGTTCGACCTGTGGCTGCGCGGACCGCAGGACATCACCGGCTTCATGTCGACGATGGGCGCGGCGTGCGCGAACTCCCGGCTCCTCCCGGTGGAGGCGAACGGCACGCCCGCGTTCGCGCAGTACAAGCCCGACCCGGACAACGGCGGCTTCATGCCCTGGGCGATCCAGGTCATCGAGCTCTCAGCGGGCCGGGTCGCGGGGTTCCACTGCTTCCTCGACACCGAGCGGTGGTTCCCGCTGTTCGGGGTCCCGCTCCACCTCGACGCATAGCTCCGCGAGGCCGACCAGGCGCAGCAGCGCCCACAGGGCCGGGGTGGGTCCGCGCAGGCGCAGCCCCACGTCGGCCCTGCGGGCGGCGAGCCGCAGCCGGGCCACGGCGTCGACCGTGGCCAGGTCCGCGGTGGTGACGCCGCGCAGGTCACACACCACTTCGGTGTGCCCGTTCGCCGCGCGGTGGTGCAACTCGGCGCACAGCGCCGGTACGTCGTCCTGGCGGACGGGGCCGGTGATGACGATGAGGTTCGCAGAGGTTGCCACGTAGGAGGGACCGGCGGGGTAGGGCGAACTCATCGGTGCGCTTCTCTCCCCCACCCCGCCCCTTCCCGAAACCGGGGCTCCGCCCCGGACCCCGTATCGGCGCTCCGCGCCTCGTCCTCAAACACCGGACGGGCTGAATACCCACGGCCCGGGGCGCCCCGCGCGGGTCAGACCACGCGCTCCAGGACGATCGGCTGCGCCGAGAACGCCGTGCCCTCGGGCGCGATGTCGTACGCGCCCGCGAGGGACTCGAGCGCGTACGCGAAGCGCTCGGGGGTGTCCGTGTGGAGGGTGAGGAGGGGCTGGCCCGCGGTGACCGTGGTGCCCGGCTTGGCGTGGAGTTCGACGCCTGCCCCGGCCTGCACCGGGTCCTCCTTGCGGGCCCGGCCCGCGCCGAGACGCCAGGCCGCGACGCCGACGTCGTAGGCGTCGAGGCGGGTGAGCACCCCGGAGGACGGCGCGGTCACGACGTGGGTCTCGCGCGCCACCGGCAGCCGCGCGTCGGGGTCGCCGCCCTGCGCGGCGATCATGCGGCGCCAGACGTCCATCGCGGAGCCGTCGGCGAGGGCCTTCGCCGGGTCGGCGTCCGGCAGGCCCGCCGCGTCGAGCATCTCGCGGGCGAGTGCGAGGGTCAGCTCCACCACGTCGGCCGGGCCGCCGCCCGCGAGGACCTCGACGGACTCGCGGACTTCGAGGGCGTTGCCCGCCGTGAGGCCGAGCGGCGTGGACATGTCCGTGAGGAGCGCCACCGTGCGCACGCCGTGGTCGGTGCCGAGGCCGACCATCGTGGCGGCCAGTTCCCGCGCGTCCTCGATCGTCTTCATGAACGCGCCGGTGCCGACCTTCACGTCCAGGACGAGCGAGCCCGTCCCCTCCGCGATCTTCTTCGACATGATGGAGGAGGCGATCAGCGGGATCGCCTCGACCGTGCCCGTCACGTCGCGGAGCGCGTACAGCTTCTTGTCGGCGGGCGCCAGGCCGTCACCCGCCGCACAGATCACCGAGCCGACACCGCCGAGGACGTTCAGCATCTCCTCGTTGGAGAGCAGGGCGCGCCAGCCGGGGATCGCCTCCAGCTTGTCCAGGGTGCCGCCGGTGTGGCCGAGGCCGCGCCCGGACAGCTGCGGCACGGCCGCACCGCACGCGGCGACCAGCGGGGCGAGCGGCAGCGTGATCTTGTCGCCGACGCCGCCGGTGGAGTGCTTGTCGGCGGTGGGGCGGGACAGGGAGGAGAAGTCCATGCGCTCGCCGGACGCGATCATCGCCGCCGTCCAGCGGGCGATCTCACCACGGTTCATGCCGTTGAGCAGGATGGCCATGGCCAGGGCCGACATCTGCTCGTCGGCGACGGCACCGCGCGTGTACGCGTCGATGACCCAGTCGATCTGCTCGTCGCTCAGCTCGCCCCGGTCCCGCTTCGTACGGATGACGGAGATGACGTCCATGGCATTCCTTCCGGCAGTGACAGTCGTGCGTAGACGGGACTCTACGCGCATAGAGAAAGGGGGTTGAAGAAGGCCCCCGCCAACGGCGGGGGCCTTCTTCGGTCGAACTTCAGTCGAGGTTCTCGGGACCGAACGCGTCCGGCAGCAGCTCCGCGAGGCTGCGGACGCCCGAGGCCGTCTCGATCAGCAGCCCGGGACCGCCGAACTCGTACAGGAGCTGGCGGCAGCGGCCGCAGGGCATCAGGATGTCGCCCTTGCCGTCCACGCAGGTGAAGTGGGTGAGGCGGCCGCCGCCGGTGAGCTGGAGCTGGGAGATCAGACCGCACTCGGCGCACAGGCCGAGCCCGTACGAGGCGTTCTCCACGTTGCAGCCGGTGACCGTGCGGCCGTCGTCGGCCAGGGCCGCCGCGCCGACGGGGAAGCCCGAGTAGGGCGCGTAGGCACGGGACATGGCCGCGCGCGCGGCGTCCCGCAGGGCCTCCCAGTCGGCAGCGGTGGTCACTTCCCTTGTCCCTTCCGGTACGGCAGGCCGTTCGCCTTCGGCATCCGCAGGCGTTGCGCCGACAGCGACAGGACCAGCAGCGTCACGACGTACGGCGTGGCCGTCACGACCTGGTTCGGCACCTCGTCGGTGAGGCCGTACCAGGCGAACATCAGCGCCGAGATCACCGCGGTGACCGCCGCGGGGACGTAGCGCTTGCGCCACACCAGGTAGATCGCACCGATGACCAGAAGGATGGCGATCAGCAGGAGCAGGGCGTGGACATTCGTGCCGCCGCCCCGCAGCTTCAGGCTGTCGGTGTAACCGAACAGGCCCGCGCCGATGGCGAGTCCGCCCGGCATCCAGTTGCCGAAGATCATCGCGGCGAGGCCGATGTAGCCGCGGCCGCCGGTCTGGCCCTCCAGGTAGATGTTGGAGGCGACCAGGGACAGGAAGGCGCCGCCGAGCCCGGCGAGGCCGCCGGAGATCATGACCGCCAGGTACTTGTACTTGTAGACGTTGACGCCGAGGGACTCCGCGGCGACCGGGTTCTCACCGCAGGAGCGCAGGCGCAGGCCGAAGGACGTGCGCCACAGGACGAACCAGCTCAGCGGCACCATCGCGATGGCGATGAGCGTCAGCGGCGAGACGTCGGTGAGCAGCCCGCCGAGCAGGCCCGCGAGGTCGGAGACCAGGAACCAGTGCTTCTGGTTGAGGTCCACCAGCCAGTCCGAGAGGCCCGGCACGGAGAACTTGCCGAGCGAGTCCACGCCCGGCGACTGCTTGGAGGTGCCGCCGTCCGTGCCCTCGAAGGCGTACGTCGACAGATAGCGGGTGGTGCCGAGGGCGAGGATGTTGATGGCCACGCCGGACACGATGTGGTTGACGTTGAACGTGACCGTGACGATCGCGTGCAGCAGGCCGCCGATCGCCCCGCCGAGGATGCCGAAGACGATGCCGACCCACGGGCCCCACTGGTAGCCCGCCCAGGCGCCGAACCAGGTGCCGAGGATCAGCATGCCTTCGAGGCCGATGTTGACCACGCCCGCGCGCTCGGCCCACAGGCCGCCGAGGCCCGCGAGCCCGATCGGCACGGCCAGGCGCAGGGCGCCGGCCATCTGCCCGGTGGAGGTGATGCCGTGGGCGTCCGTGACCATCCGTACGACCGAGGTCAGGACGAGCACGCCCGCGATGATCAGGAGCAGGACGGGGAGCGAGATGCGGCGGCGGCCCGGCGCGGTCTTCGCGGGCGCGGCCTTGGTGACGGTGGCGGTGCTCATCGCGCGGCCACCTCCTTCACGGAGTCGTTGGTGCTTGCTGCGGACGCGGCCGCGGCGAGTTCCTCACCGACGCGCTGCTGCTGGCGGCGCAGCCCCCAGCGGCGCACGGCCTCGTACGAGACCACGACGGCGATCACGATCAGGCCCTGCATGATGACCGCGATCTCCTTGTCGTACCCCTTGTAGTCAAGCGCCGGGGACGCCTTGTCGAGGAACGAGATGAGCAGCGCGGCGAAGGCGATGCCGACCGGGTTGTTGCGGCCGAGCAGCGCGATGGTGATGCCGGTGAAGCCGAGTCCGGTGGGGAAGCTCAGGCTGTAGGTGTGCACGTCGCCGAGGAGGATCGGCATGCCCGCGAGGCCCGCGACCGCGCCGGAGATCAGCATGGCGGTGAGCACCATGCGCTTGGCGTTGACGCCGGACGCGGCGGCGGCCGACTCGGAGGCGCCGGTGGCGCGCAGGTCGAAGCCGAAGCGGGTGCGGTTGAGGACGAGCCAGTACAGGACGCCCGCGAGGACGGCGACGACCACGAAGCCGTAGATCTCGCCGGAGGAGCCCATGTCGATGCCGGGGAACCAGCCGGAGGAGTGCATGACACCGGTGGTCTGGTTGTTGCCGACCGGGACGCCGAAGTTCTCCTCCAGGGTGAGGTAGCCGATGACGCTCGTCGCGATCGCGTTGAGCATGATCGTCGCGACGACCTCGCTGACGCCGCGGGTGGTCTTCAGGACGCCCGCGATGCCCGCCCAGAAGGCGCCGGTGAGCATCGCCACCAGGATGAGCAGCGGGATCTGGAGCCCGGACGGCAGCGAGACGTGCGCGCCGACGACCGCGGTGACCATCGCGGCGAGGCGGTACTGGCCGTCCACGCCGATGTTGAACAGGTTCATGCGGAAGCCGACGGCCACCGCGAGCGCGGCCAGGTAGTACATCCCGGCCTGATTGATGATCAGGACCTGGATGTCCGAGTAGGTGGCCTGCTCGAACATCAGGCTGTACGGCTCGATCGGGCTCTTGCCCGAGGCGACCAGGACGACCGAGGTCAGCACCATGGCCGCGACGAGCGCGATGACCGGCCCCGCGAGGGCGAGGAGCACGCGCTCCTTGTCGAACTTCTTCATCGGGCCTCGTCCTCCGGACCGGCGTCTTCCGTGACGTCCTCCGCTGCCGCGGCGGACGTGGTGTTCTCGGGTTCCTCCACGTGCTCCAGGTGACCGGAGGCCGCGCCCGTCATGGCCGAACCCAGCTCCTCCGGAGTGACCGTGGCCGGGTCGGCGTCCGCGACGAGCCGGCCGCGGTAGATCACCCGCAGCGTGTCGGACAGGCCGATCAGCTCGTCCAGGTCGGCGGAGATGAGGAGCACGGCGAGGCCCTCGCGGCGGGCCTCGCGGATCTGGTCCCAGATCTGCGCCTGCGCGCCGACGTCCACGCCGCGGGTGGGGTGCGCGGCGATGAGGAAGCGCGGCTTGTGGCTCATCTCGCGGCCGACGATCAGCTTCTGCTGGTTGCCGCCGGACAGCGAGGCCGCGGTCACGTCGATGCCGGGCGTACGGACGTCGTACTCCTCGACGATGCGACGGGTGTCGGCCTGGGCGCCCTTGGGGTCGAGCCAGAAGCCCTTCGCGTTCGGCTTCTCGGTGACGTGGCCGAGGATGCGGTTCTCCCACAGCGGGGACTCCAGGAGGAGCCCGTGGCGGTGGCGGTCCTCGGGGATGTAGCCGACGCCCTCCTCGCGGCGCTTGCGCGTCGCCCAGGCGGTGATGTCCTCGCCCGCGAGCCGGACGGACCCGGAGTCGGCGTGCTTCAGGCCGATGAGGGCGTCGATCAGCTCGGTCTGGCCGTTGCCCTCGACACCGGCGATGCCGAGGACCTCGCCCTCGTGGATGGTGAAGGAGATGTCGTCGAGGAGCGCCCGGCCCGAGTCCCCGGCGAGCAGCTTGAGCTGGTCGACCTCCAGCATCGGCCGGTCGGTGACCGTCGACTCGGCGGTCTCCGGCGTCGGCAGCTCGCTGCCCACCATCAGCTCGGCGAGCTGACGCGGGGTGGTCTTCGACGGCACGGCCGTGCCCACGGTCGTGCCGCGGCGGATGACGGTGATGTCGTCCGCCACGGAGAGCACCTCGCCCAGCTTGTGCGAGATGAAGATGACGGACAGGCCCTCGGACTTGAGCTCGCGCAGGTTGTCGAAGAGCGCGTCGACCTCCTGCGGCACGAGCACGGCGGTCGGCTCGTCGAGGATGAGCGTGGTGGCGCCCCGGTACAGGACCTTGAGGATCTCCACGCGCTGGCGGTCCGCGACGCCGAGGTCCTCGACGTGGGCGTCCGGGCGCACACCGAGGCCGTAGCGCTCGGATATCTCCAGGACCTTGCGGCGGGCCCCGGCGCCGATGCCGTACAGCTTCTCGCTGCCGAGGACGATGTTCTCCAGGACGGTGAGCTGGTCGGCGAGCATGAAGTGCTGGTGCACCATGCCGATGCCGCGCACGATGGCGTCGGCCGGGCTGGCGAAGGCGACCTGCTCGCCGTCGACGGCGATGGTGCCCTCGTCCGGCTTCTGCATGCCGTAGAGGATCTTCATCAGGGTCGACTTGCCGGCGCCGTTCTCGCCGACGAGGGCGTGGACGGTGCCCTTGCGGACGCTCAGATGGATGTCGTGGTTGGCCACGACTCCGGGGAACCGCTTGGTGATGCCGGTGAGTTCCACCGCGCACGTGGTGGCGGCGGACGGAGGGGTGGTGGACGCGTCGATGGCGCACTCTCCTCGGGGACTTAAAGGAAAGGGGCCTGCGCCGCGCACGCGGTGTGCCCCTGCTTCACGCCTCAGACGTCACCGCGCCCCGCCAACTGCGGCGCGTTGTGCGGTGGTTGAGGCTGGCCGCGCGAACGGGGCGCGAGCGGACCCTTCGGTCCATGGTGCCCACACCCCGTTCCGCGGCCGTGACGCCGCTCGTTACAGCTTCGTCTTGACCTTGATCTTGCCGCTGCCGATGCCCTGCTCGGCCTTCTTCAGGGCCGCCTGCAGGTCCTTCATCTTCATGAACTCCGGGTTGGAGTCGGCCAGGCCGACGCCGCCGGACTTGAGGTCGGCGCGCACGACGCCGCCCTCGGCCTTGTCATCCTGAACCGACTTCACCAGGTTGTACACCGCGCCGGAGACGTCCTTGGTGGCCGACGTCAGGATGTACTTCTTGTACTTGTCGAGGGCCTTCTGCCGGTACTGGTCGGAGTCGACGCCGATCGCCCACACCTTCTTGGCGGCGGCGGCCTCGATCACGCCCTGGCCGGAGAGTCCTGCGGCGTGGTAGACCACGTCGGCGCCGCCCTCGATCTGGCCGCTGGCCGCCTCCTTGCCCTTGTCCGGGCTGGAGAAGCCGCCGTCCTCGGGCTTGTCCGTGAGGAACTGGCGCTTGATCTTGACCGACTTGTCGGTGGCCTGGACGCCCTGGACGAAGCCCGCCTCGAACTTGCGGATCAGCGGGTTGTCCACGCCGCCGACGAAGCCGACGGTCTGGGACTTGGTGGCCTTGGCGGCGGCGACACCGGCCAGGTACGAGGACTGCTCCTCGGTGAAGACCAGGTCCGCGACGTTCTTGGCGTTGATGGTGGCGTCGTCGACGATGCCGAAGGTGACGTCCGGGTGCTTGGCCGCGACCTCCTTGACGGCGGGCGCGTAGGCGAAGCCGACGCCGATGACCGGGTTGTAGCCCTGCTTGGCCAGCTCGGTGAGGCGCTGGATCTTGTCGGCGTCGGACTCGCCGTCGGTCGGCTCGACGGCCTTCTTGCCGATCTTGAAGTCCGTGGCGGCCTTGTCCATGCCCGCCGTGGCGGCGTCGTTGAAGGACTGGTCGCCCGCGCCGCCGACGTCGTACGCGATCGCGACGCCCTTCTTCTTGCCGCCGTCCTCGTTCTTGGCGGCGTCGCTTGAGGTGCCGCCACAGGCGGAGACGGTGACGGCGAAGGCGGCGGTCGCGGCGGACGCGAGCGCGAGTCGGGACACCCGGCGCATAGGGACGAACTCCTTTTGACAACGACCTGACGTGTACGACGCGGGTACGACCGCCACGCGTGCGGAGGTGCGCTGCTGCGCGTGCACACGCTGCGGATACGTACGGAGGCGTACGCGAGGACGTACGTGAGGCGCGCCTCACCCGGCGCGATTTCGCCGCAGCGTAACGCGCGTAGACCTGACATAAGAACCCTTCTGTCCGGTCCGTTATCGAGCTGTGGCCGCCGGGCGTCGACCAGGTGACACCTGGTCGACGCCGTCCGGAGCGGACGGATCCGCCGGGGCGCAACGGGTTATACGTACGACTTGTTAATGCGGCACGGACGGGGCAACGCGGTAGTTATACGTACGACGTGAACCTCCCCACGGAGGCTGGCCCCTGGGCCTCGAACGGGCTTGTGGGCCGAGCCCCTCCACCCCGGGTCGATCGGCCTTCGGCCTCGTCCTCAAACGCCGGACGGGCTGGGTGACCTCGCGGCCGCCCCCTGTGCGCTATGGCTTGATCTTGACCTTCACCTTGCCGCTGACGATGTCCTTCTTCGCCTGCTCGACCGCGGCCACGACGTCCTTCATCGCGCGGTAGTCGGGGTTGGAGTCGGAGAACCCGACCCGGCCCGACTTGAGGTCGTACCGCTGCGTGCCTGTCACCGGCTTGCCGCGGACCACCGACTTCGTCAGGTCGTACACCGCCCCGCCCACGTCCTTGAAGGCCGAACCGAGGATGTACTTCTTGTACTTGGCGAGCGCCTTCTGCCGGTACTGGTCGGAGTCGACGCCGATCGCCCACTTCTTCTGCGACCCGGCCTCCTGGATCACGCCCTGCCCGGAGAGCCCGGCCGCGTGGTAGAGCACGTCCGCGCCCGCTTCGAGCTGGCCGCTCGCGGCGTCCTGACCCTTGTCGGGGCTGGCGAACCCGCCCTCCTCCGGTTTCTCGGTCAGATAGCGCCGCTCGATTTTGATCTTCGGGTCGACCGATTTCACGCCCTGGACGAACCCGGCTTCGAATTTGTGAATGATCGGAATGTCGACGCCGCCGATGAATCCGACGTGTTTGGCCTTGGTCGTCTTCGCGGCGGCGACTCCGGCGAGATAGGAGCCCTGCTCCTCGTGGAAGACGAGATCGGCGACGTTGTCGGCCCGTACGGTGTTGTCGTCGATGATCCCGAACGTCGTGTCCGGGTACTTCTTCGCGACGTCCTGAATGGCGGGCGCGTAGATGAAGCCGACGCCGACCACCGGGTCGTACCCCTGCCGGGCGAGCTGTTCGATGCGCTGGGTCTTGTCGGCGCTGGACTCGCCGTCGCCGGGCTCCATGTCGACGCCGCCGATCTTGAAGTCCTCGCGGGCCCGCGCATAGCCGCTGTGGGCCGCGTCGTTGAAGGACTGGTCGCCCTGCCCGCCGATGTCGTACGCGAGTCCGATGCCCTTGCCCTGGTACGCGCCGCTCTTCTTGCCGCCGCCGTCGTCGTCCTTGGCAGCGTCGCTGCTGGTCTCGCCGCAGGCGGTGGCCACGAGGGCGAGGGCGGCGACCGCCACGGCCGCGCGGGAAATCCCTGTTGATCGGGTGGTGCGAATCTGACGACGTCGACGCATAGGACGTACCCCTTACGTTCCGAACGTTCCCCGACGCACCTGGAACGGCGCGGATTCCGGCGCACACTAACGCGCGTAGAAAGGGAGGGAAACGGTTTCGGCGGGGGCCGTTATCGATTCGTGGCGGGATGGCCGCGGAGTCCATGGCGGGATGGCCGCGGAGTGGATCCCGGGTGCGGGCCGCGGCGCCTTGTGGGTGCCGACGGCGACGCTTCACGGGATCCCGGCCGGGTGGCTTCTGGCGGTGCGGCCGTGGTGCGTACGGACCGTGCGAGGGCGGGGCCCTCAGGAGTTCTCAGTACTTCTCAGGAGTTCCCACGGGTTCTCAGGAGTTCCCACGGATTCTCAAGTGGTGCGGTCGGCCGCGTCGAGGAGCGCGGCGGCGGTGAAGAGCTCCACGCCCACGGTGATGGCGTGCTCGTCGGCGTCGAAGTCGCCCTGGTGCAGGTCGCGTACGCCGCGCTCGCCGGGCGTACGGACGCCGAGTCGCGCCATGGCGCCCGGGACGTGCTCCAGGTACCAGGAGAAGTCCTCGCCGCCGAGGCTCTGCTCGGTGTCCTCGACCGCGTCGGCGCCGCGCCGTGCGGCCATCGCGTCCCTCAACAGGTCGGTGACGACGGGGTCGTTGACGACGGGCGGCACCCCGCGCACGTAGTTGATCGCGGATTTGGCGCGGTGCAGGTCGGCGATCTCCTGCACGGCCGCGTGCACGATGTCGGGGGCCTGTCGCCAGGCGGTCAGGTCGAGGCAGCGGATGGTGCCGGAGAGCTCGGCGTGCTGCGGGATCACGTTGCACGCGTGGCCCGCGTCGATGCGGCCCCAGGTGACGGAGAGCCCCGAACGGGCGTCCACGCGCCGGCCGACCAGGGCCGGGACCTCGCTGACGACCTTCGCGGCGGCGGTGACCAGGTCGGTCGTCAGATGCGGTCGTGCGGTGTGGCCGCCGGGCCCGGCCAGGGAGACCTCCAGGCGGTCGCAGGCGGAGGTGATCGGGCCGTGGCGCAGGCCGATGCGGCCCGCGTCGACGCGGGGGTCGCAGTGCACGGCGATGATGCGGCCGACCCCGTCGAGCACGCCACAGGCGACGGCGTCCGTGGCACCGCCGGGGAGCACCTCCTCCGCGGGCTGGAAGACCAGCCGCACCGGGTGCGGCAGGCGGCCCTCGCGGGCCAGCTCGGCGAGGACGAGTCCGGCGCCGAGGACGACGGTGGTGTGGACGTCGTGGCCGCAGGCGTGGGCGCGGTCCGGGACGGTGGAGCGGTACGTGGCGCTGGTCTTGGTGTCCGGAATGGGCAGGGCGTCGATGTCCGCACGCAGCGCGAGCACGGGGCGTCCAGCGGTGTCCGGGGTGCCCCCGACGTCGCAGACGAGCCCGGTCCCGACCGGGAGCACGCGGGGCGTGAGCCCGGCTTTCTCCAGGCGCGTCTTGATCGCCGCGGTCGTGCGGAACTCCTGGTTGCCGAGCTCCGGATGCATGTGCAAGTCACGCCGGAAGGCGATCAGTTCGGCGCGCAGCGCTGCTGGCAGCGCGCCGGGCAGATTTCCGGGCGGCGCGGATTCGGCTCCTTCGGGCGCGTCCGTGGACGCGCGGGACATCAATTGGTTCACCCTGTGAAGGGTAAGGCGCTGCACCCGTCAACTAAGCCTCGATCAACAAAAGTTCAGCCAGATTGAGGTAAGTTCGCTGGCCCACGAGCGCATGCGCGGCTGGTACGGCGGGTATGAAGGTGGGTTACCTTCCGCACACCCAGAGAGATCACCGCAGGTCAGAGGTCTCCACCTTTGGGGCGGGTCGTCATCCTTGGGGTGGAGAGTACGGACTTTGGTGGGTTTGGGTGGTGGAGTGGGGGCGCGTGTGGTAATCGAACATCTGAAGAGACCCACACCCACCCCACCCCCCGTCCGGCTTGGGACACAACGGCCGTATAGGGACAGACACGAAGTGACCGGACGGGGGGTGGGGCGGTGTGGCTGCGGGGCGCGTCTGGGGACGGTGGCGCGGTTGCAGGTTCAGGATGCGCCAGGGTGATCAACGGGCTGTCAACAGGCGTTGAACAGGGGCCGTCGCGGGTCGCGGCCCGGCGGCGCGGCCCCGGTCGGGCCGGGGGCAGCCGGGCCGGGGCCGGTCAGGCCGGGGCCGGGGTCTGGCGGGTGGGCTGGGTGGGGAGGGCCGGGGCCGGGTCGGGGTGCTGGAGGGCGGCCAGGCGGTGGACGTCGCGGGCGGTGCCCGTGACGCCGGAGAGGAAGCCCTGGGCCCGGGGGGACGCCTTGTCGGTCAGCCACGCGGGGTCGATGTCCATGACCGCGACCTTGACCTCCGTGCCCGCCAGGGCGAGGGGAAGGGTGTGGACGACCGTCGAGGGGAAGCTGAGGATGGTGCGGCCGATGGGGCCCCGGCGGGCGATGAGTTCCAGGGGGAGGTCGGGGCGGATCACCTGGAGGCCCGTCTCCACGGCCAGGCGGTGCAGCTTCTCGGCGCTCTCGCGGCGGTGCGCGAAGTAGCGGGCCGCCCCGTGCGTACGGGCGAGCGCGCCCACCGCCTCCAGATAGCGGTCGAGGTCCACCACGCCGGTCTCCACCAGGGACGTGCCGACCAGGTCCGCGCCCTTGGTGATGCGCGGCGGGCCGAAGCGGGCCCGCGTCCACGCGAAGGAGTTCACCGTGACGTGGACGCCCTCGGGCGCCGCGTCGATGGGCATGGAGGAGAAGACCTCCACGCGGCGGCGGCCCTTGGGGTGCGGCGTGAGGCGGCGGCGGGCCGAGGAGGAGACGGGCAGGAAGACCATGTCCCTGGGGCCCGGCCTGCCGCCCCTGCGGTGCCAGCGCACCAGGCGCTCGCCGTTGGCCAGCTGGGAGATGAACTCCATGGTGGCCGTGCCGTCGTCCACCACGACGAGGTCCTGCGCCCGGGTGATGGTGAGCAGGAGCTGTACGTAGCGCGAGAAGGGGTCGCCGATCACTATCCGGGCGGCCCTGCGCAGCGGGCCCGCGAGGCCGCCGATCGTGTGGAACGGCGCGGTCGTGCCGCCGCGCGCCTCCTCCCAGCGCACCGTGTGGCCCTCCGCGCGGGCCAGTTCGGCCATGCGGCGCAGCTGGCCCCGGGTCATGGGGTCGGTGGGGGCGAGCACCACCAGGGTCAGATCGTCCGGCGCGGCCTCGGCGTCGGCGTCGGCGGCCGTGGACTCGCCCTCGGCGTCGGCTGTCGTGGAGTCGGCCTCGGCGTCGGCCCTCGTGGAGTCGGCCCCGGCCGCCAGGGAGGGCGCGGGCTCGGCGTCAGCCGCCGCGGGCGCGGCCTCGGCTGCCGTGGGCGCGGCCTCGGCTGCCGCGGGCGGCGCGGACAGGTGCGCCCACTCCAGCACGTTGAGCAGCTGCACCGGCGACTCCACGAACGCCAGCGTGCCGTGCGGTGCCCTCGCGGCGCGCCGTGCGCTCCGTGCTGACATGGGTCGGTCCTCCCGTACGGGATGGGGCGGGTCGGTCCGGGCCCCGGCCCTCCCGTGCGGGAGGGCCGGTGGGGGTGTGCACAGGCCACCCGGGAACGCGTGGCGCGGGAGCGGCGCCGGTGCGCTCCCGGGGGCGCCGGGGGCCGACGGGCGGGGTGCGCCCGCCCGTCGGCGTGCGGCGGTCGGGCCTCAGACCGCCACGGGCTCGCGGTCCGCGGCCTCGGCGACGACGCCCGCCACGCGGCGGAGCTTCTTCATCGGGCCCAGCTCGGACTCGTAGACCTTCTTGACGCCGTCACCGAGGGAGGCCTCGATGGTGCGGATGTCGCGGACGAGGCGCGTGAGGCCCTGCGGCTCCACGGACGCGGCCTGGTCGGAGCCCCACATGGCGCGGTCCAGGGTGATGTGGCGCTCGACGAAGGTGGCGCCGAGGGCCACGGCGGCCAGCGTCGTCTGCAGGCCCGTCTCGTGGCCGGAGTAGCCGATCGGGACGTTCGGGTACTCGGCCTGGAGCGTGTTGATGACGCGCAGGTTCAGCTCCTCGGCCTTCGCCGGGTACGTCGACGTGGCGTGGCAGAGCAGGATGTTGTCGGAGCCGAGGACCTCGACGGCGTGGCGGATCTGCTTCGGCGTCGACATGCCCGTGGAGAGGATGATCGTGCGGCCCGTCGCGCGCAGGGCGCGGAGCAGCTCGTCGTCCGTCAGGGAGGCGGAGGCGACCTTGTGCGCGGGGACGTCGAACTTCTCCAGGAAGGCGACGGCCTCGGTGTCCCACGGGGAGGCGAACCAGTCGATGCCGCGCTTGGCGCAGTGCTCGGTGATGGCCTGGTACTCGGACTCGCCGAACTCCACGCGGTGGCGGTAGTCGATGTACGTCATCCGGCCCCAGGGGGTGTCGCGCTCGATGTCCCACTGGTCGCGCGGCGTGCAGATCTCCGGCGTGCGCTTCTGGAACTTCACCGCGTCGCAGCCCGCGTCGGCGGCCACGTCGATGAGCGCGAGGGCGTTCTCCAGGTCGCCGTTGTGGTTGATGCCGATCTCACCGGTGATGTAGACGGGGTGACCGGGGCCCGCGGTCTTCGAACCGAGGGTGCGCAGGCGGTTGGCGGAGGCCGTAGTGCTCATGGCAGGAACTTTCCTTAACTGTTGAGGGAGGGGCCGAGGATCCAGGCGGCGATCTCTCGGATCGCGCCGTCACCGCCGGGGACGGAGGTGACCGCGCGTGCGGCGCCGCGTACGACGTCGTGGGCGCTCGCGACCGCCACGGGCCAGCCGACCAGGCCGAAGCACGGGAGGTCATTGACGTCGTTACCGACGTAGAGCACGCGCTCGGGAGCGATGCCCTGCTCCTCGCACCACTGCTTCAGTGCGAGGTCTTTGCGGTCGATGCCGTGCAGCACGGGGAGCTTCAGCTTGCGTGCGCGCGCGGCGACGACCGGGTTCTGTTCCGTGGACAGGATCAGCATCTTCAGGCCCGACCTGCGCAGGGCCGCGATGCCGAGGCCGTCACCGCGGTGCACGGTGACGAACTCCCGTCCGTCGGAATCGATCAGCACCCGGTCGTCCGTCTGGGTGCCGTCGAAGTCGAGTACGACCGCGTCGATGTCGTCGCGGGTCGGAAGGGCCGCCTCGTCGCCCGAGCGCACCGCGTCGAAGAGCGGGGCGAGGGCGCGGGCGCGGGCCAGGTCGTGCGGGTCGTCGATCTCCAGGACGCGCGCGGGGTCGGTCCGCACCAGTTCGGTGTGGCCGAAGAAGCGGTGCTTGTGCTCGCGGAAGCCGGTCGCGTCCATGCCGTAGGCGGCGCCGGTCTCCAGGAGGTCCTGGGGGCGGTCCTGGCGGCGGGGGCGGAAGGACTTGTCGTGGTTGACGCCGTAGCCGCCGGAGGTGGCGGTGTCGGTGACGACCTTGGTCGAGCCGCCCTCCTCGGCGGTGCGCTCGCTCTCGATGGCGGGCGGCTCGTCGCCCGCGTCGCGCCAGACGAAGCCGTGGAAGGGCGCCACGGTGTGGGCCGTGTCGGCGCCGCCGTCGACGATCGCCTCGACGATGCCGTCGACGTCCTCGCGGGTGATGAAGGGGCTGGTGCACTGCACGAGCAGGACCACGTCCACCGGTACGCCGTGCAGCGCCTCGTGCGCGTCCACGGCGTGCAGGACGGCGGCCTCGCTGGTCGCGGTGTCGCCCGCGATGGCGGCGGGGCGCAGGACCACCTCGGCGCCCGCGGCGCGCGCGGTCTCGGCGATGACCGTGTCGTCGGTGGACACGACGACGTGGGTGACCAGGCGGGACGCGGTGCACGCGCGGACCGCGCGGGCCACCAGCGGGACGCCGCCGACCGGTGCGAGGTTCTTCGCCGGCACCCCCTTGGAGCCGCCCCGCGCGGGGATGACGGCGAGGACGCGGCGTGCCGCTGCGCCCTCCGGGTGGGCCTTGGACATGGAGGCTCCTTCAGTGGTGCCAGGTGCGTCAGGGATGCCTGGTGGGGGGTACTGGCCTTGCTGCGGGATCACGGCCCGGCGCTCCGGGCGCGGCCCGGTCACAGCTCGCCCATCCGCCGGATCACCGGCGCGACGCGCTGCACCCCGTGCCGGTAGGCGCCGCGCGCCGCGCTGCGGACGGCCTGCCGTACGGGGCCCGGCTCGCGGTCGGCGGCGGGGGCGCCGGGCAGCGGCGCGCCGTCGGGGCCGAGGTGGTGGCGGGCGAGGATGCCGGGCAGATAGCCGGGGGCCGTGGCCTGCGTGTAGTACGGCTGGAGCGGGGGCAGGCCGCCCTCGGCCGCGCGGCCGACGAGCTCCGCGACCCGCTTGCGGGCCTCGTCGAAGGCCGTGTCGTACGTGCCGTCGGCGGCGACGCCCTGGCGCGCGACCCAGGCCGGGTCGGGCTCCGGGACGTGGCCGGTGTCGAGCTGGTCCCAGGAGGCGAGGCAGCCCGAGCCGATGAAGTGGTGGTTGCCGTGCGCCTCGCGGACGCCGAAGTCGGTGAGGACGGCCGTCGGGATGCGCCGGTGCAGGGATTCGAGCGCGGCCGTGGAGCTGACCGTGACGAGCAGGTCGGTGCGGTCGAGCACCTCGCCCATGTGCCCGTAGACGAGGCGGAAGTTGGGCGGCGCGTCCATGCCCTTGACGAGCTTCTGGTACGGCAGTTCCTCGATGTGCGTGGTGTGCTCGCCGGGCTTGCTGCGCAGCTTGAGCAGGACCTCGCGCTCGGGGTGCAGCCGCGCGTGCCGGGCGAGGCGGTCGAGCAGATACGTGCGCTCGGCGCGCTTCTCCGGTACGGAGGGCTGGGCGGCGAAGACGACCGTGTAGGGGTCGCGGGGCGCGTAGGGCTCGCCGCCGAGGAAGGGCAGGGCGGCCTCCGTGACGCTGTCGGCGTCGGCGCCCACGCCCTCGTACACGGCGCGGAAACGGTCCGCGTCCTGGCGGGAGTTGGCGAGGACGACGTCCGCGCCGTGGCGGAGCAGCAGGCCGTCGGCGAGCTTCTCGTAGACGACGCCGACGTAGCCGGTGACGACGACGGGCCGCTGCCGGGCGCCCGCCCAGTCGCGGGCGAGGCCGTGCAGCACGGCCTGGACGCCGCCGCCGACCAGGGCGAGCACGAGGACGTCGTACTCCGCGGCCCGGCCCCGCATCTCGCTCAGGAACTCGATCGCCGTGACCTCGCGCAGGCTGTCCGCCCGCACGCCGACCTCTTCGAGCTGGCGGGGCGTCGGCGTGGCCCGGCCGCGCAGCAGATATCCGTCGACGTGCACGTCCGCGGCGGCGGCGTGGGGGGCGGCCTGGGCTCCGGTGGCTCCGACGAGGCGCCGCGCGGTGAGCGCGCCCCACTTCCACCGGGTGTCGGAGTCGGCGAGCACGGCGACCCGCGTCGTCTTGTTGCTTACTGGCACAGCGAAGACGCTAGGAAGGCATTCCGATTGGTGGCCCAACTCAGGTGCAACAAACGGTTAACAGCGTGCCGACGAATGGCGAAGCGGCATGGCAAAGGTGTGACGGGAAGCCTGGTTAACCATTCCGCCACGCTTCGTTCACCTGACATCCCACCGCGGGTCAAGACGAATGCCGGGCCGACACCTAACGTCTCGCACGTGGTTAAGCTCTCCGTCATCGTGCCGTTCTACAACGTGCAGCAATACGCGCCCGACACCTTGAAGTCTTTGCGTGCGAACGCGCGTGACGACTTCGAATTCATTCTCGTCGACGACTGCTCGACGGACGAGACGCCGGACATCCTGGAGCGGGCCGCGCGCGAGCTCCCCGGTGCCGTGCACCTCAGACACGAGCAGAACGGAGGCCTGGCCACCGCCCGCAACACGGGTCTGGACGCCGCCCGCGGCGAGTACCTCACGTTCCTCGACGGCGACGACTGGCTCGCGCCCGGCTACTTCGGGCAACTGGTCGCCTCCATCGAGGAGTTGGGGTGCGACTTCGTGCGCACCGACCATGTGCAGTGCACGGCGCGCGCCCGCAGCGTGCACCGCGTCCCGTACGGCAGGCGCGGCGTGGTGCTGAGCCCGCGCGACGTCATACTGCCCGCGGACCGCTCCACGTCCGTGGACTACGCGTTCGCCTGGGCGGGCGTCTACCACCGGCGCCTCCTGGACCGCGGTCTGCTGCACTTCACCCACGGTCTGCGCACCGCGGAGGACCGGCCGTGGATCTGGCGGCTGCACCGCGAGGCGGAAACGTTCGCGGCGGTCAGCCTCTTGGGGGTCTTTTACCGGCGTGGCGTTTCCTCGTCGCTCACCCAGATCGGCGATGTGCGCCAGCTCGATTTCATCAAGGCCTTCGACCAGGTGGTGCGCGAGACGGCCGAGGACCGCGACGCGGACAAGCTGCTCCCGAAGGCCGTCCGTACATATTGCGCGATCATCTCCCATCACTTGGGATCAATCGAAAGGTTCGAGCCGGCGGTGGCGCGAAAGCTGAAGACGCTGAGCGCGGCCGCGCTCAAGCGGATGCCGCAGGGCGTCCTCGACGAGGCGCTCGACTCCATGGACCTCCAGCGGGCCACCCGGCTGCGCCGCCTGCGCCGCCGTCCGGTCGGGGCCGGGGAGGTGGCCGCGTGAGCGCCGCCGGACTGCCGGGCGCCGGGTCCGCGGTGCGCGAGCCGCACACCGCGGCCATGGTCGCCGCGACGCCCGACCACCGCCGGGGCACCACGCAGATCTTCCTGGCGTCCACGCTGTACGGCATCGCCACGCTCGCCGCCGCCCTGGACACCGACCGCTTCGGCCCGGCCGACCGGCGCGTCCTGCTGATCGCCAACAACGCGGCGACGCCCGAGACCACGCCGTCCGTCGCCACGATGCCCGGCTTCGAGAAGCTGCGGACCCGCTTCGACGACGTGGTGTCCTGGAACGAGACCATCTCCCCCTTCCACCCGGGCGGCTGGTCCCCGCGCGGCGACGACCTGCCGCTGTGGGAGCGGTACGTGCGCCTGGCCTGGGGCCTCGGCGACGACCGGGTCGAGCTGGCCGTCGAGTCGATCCAGGTCAACCCGGCGCTCGCGGTCGCGCGCATCTTCGAGGGCGCGCCCGTCGACGTCTACGCCGACGGCCTGATGAGCTACGGCCCGACCCGCAGCAAGCTCGACCCGCTGGTCGGCACCCGGGTCCGGCGGCTGCTCCACCTCGACCTGGTGCCGGGCCTGAAGCCCCTGCTGCTCACGGAGTTCGGCGTGGAGCAGGAGGTCGTACCGACCGACACCTTCGTGAAGGTCCTCTCCGAGCTCGCCGACGACGAGTCCCACACGGGCGTCATCGACGCGCTCCCCGTGATCAGCGAACCGGCGCTGCTGCTCGGCCAGTACCTGTCCGCGCTCGGCATCCTCACCGCCGAGGAAGAGGAGGAGCTGCACGCCTCCATGCTGCGCGGCGCCGCCGAACTCGGGCACACCCGCGTGGTGTTCAAGCCCCACCCGACGGCTCCGGCGCGCTGGTCGCGGCAGCTGGAGAAGGAGGCCGAGCGGATCGGCGTCGAGCTGACCGTCCTGGACACGCCGGTGCTCGCGGAGGTCCTCTACCAGCGGATGCGGCCCGCGCTCGTCGTCGGCTGCTTCTCCACGGCGCTGCTCACCGCGTCCGCGTTCTACGACCTGCCCGTGGCCCGCGTCGGCACGGAGCTGCTCCTGGAGCGCCTGAAGCCGTACGAGAACAGCAACCGCGTCCCGGTCACCCTCGTCGACGCCCTGCTGCCGGACCTGGCCGACCGGGACGCCGTCGCGCACCAGGACGCGCGCCCCGACCCGCGCGCGCTGACCGGCCTGGTGCGCGCGGTGGGCTTCGCCATGCAGCCCAAGATCTATCCGAGCCTGCGCCCGGCCGCCGAGGCGTATCTGGCGGCGCACCTGAGCGACCGCACCTGGCGGTACTTCAAGAAGCGCCGCCTGACGGCGCTCGCGCTGCCCGGGGGCATTCCGGTGCAGCTGGCGTTCATCCCGCGCAACGCGGCGGTACGCAAGGTGGCCAGGCGGGCACGGTCGCTGAAGCGGGCCGCGCTGGGCTGACGGGGCGGCACGCGGGGCGCGCGGGGCCGCCGGCGAGGACGACGGTCAGGGCCGCGCGGCGCGGATCCGGCGCACGACGCGCCGCACCACCGGGTTCCGGCGCAGCGCCGCCGCGCGCACGGGGCTTCCCCCGGGCAGCCCCAGGCTGGTCAGTCGGCGCTTCTTGAAGTACCGGGCGTGCTCGGCGAGATGGGCGCCCAGCCACGCGGCCACCTCGTCCCGCAGTCCGCGGTGTTTGCGGGACTGCATGCAGTACCCGACGGCGGACAGCAACGGGGCCACCCTCTGCGCCAGGGAGTCCAGGTCGAGAGGGGTGCCCACGGCGTCGTGCTCGGCGTCGGGCAGGGCCGCGTCGATGAGGGTGAGCGGGACGCGGTTGCTGTTCTCGTACGGGGTGACGCGGTCGAGCAGCAGATCCGTGCCGACGCGGGCGACGGGGATGCCGTAGAGGGCGGCGGCGGTCAGCAGCGCCGTCGAGAAGCAGCCGATGACGAGCCGCGGCTTCAGGTGCGCGAAGACCGTCTCGGCGAGCACGGGTTCGTGCAGGACGGTCAGTCGCACCCCGAGCGCCGCGGCCGCCGCCTCCAGCGGGGCGCCGTACCCGGCGGGCGCGCTGGGGTGGGGCTTGAACAGCACGCTGTCGTGGCCAGCCCGGGCGGCGGCCCGCACCATGCGGGCGTGCAGCTCCGCCTCCTCCTCCCCGGTGATCAGGTCGATGGCGGAGAGGTACTGGCCGAGCAGGACCGCCGTGGGACGGCCGGGAGCGGCCAGGACGTCGGCGAGCGTCCGGGCGCCGTCCTGTCCGATCCGCGCGAGGACGTCGACGACGGCCCCCGTGGGGACGGCCTCGGCGGCGACGCCGTACTCGGACAGGAGCATGGGGCGCAGTCCCGGTACGAGGTCGAGGTGCAGGACGCGGACGATCCGGCTGTGCATGTCCTGCGGGATGCGGTTGCGGGTCGGCCCGTAGCTCATCAGGCCGTCGGCGTAGACGTGGAGGGGACTGTCCGCGAAGATCTCCGCCACCGCCCGGGAGGGGCTGGCCTGGATGGACTCGCAGGCGATCTCCACGGGGGCGTCGCCCAGGTCCCAGGCCAGGCGCAGGGCCCGCTCCCACAGCGGGGCGTCCTGGGCGCGCGGGGACCAGCCGGCGGGGTGGTGGGGCGCGATGCACGCGTTCCAGGAGTGCACGGCGTCGAACTCGGTCAGCAGCCGCTCGGAACCGGGCATGCGGTCCCAGGGAGTGGTGACCTCCGGCACGGCGGCGACGTTGCTGACGACGAGGACGCGGCGGTGGGCCGCGCGGGGGCCGAAGAGGCCCGCCCGGAGGGCCGCGGTGACGGTGGCGGCGGCGTACTGCGTGGCCGCGAAGAAGACCTGGATCACGGCGCGATCCCCTTCAGGCCGCCGCGTATCCGCCGGAGCGCCTGTACGCGTCTCTCCCCCATGCCCACCAGCGCCGCGTCGAGCTCCGCGTCGGTCATCCGCTCCAGCGCCTCGGCGCTCCTGCGCCGCAGTTCGGCGTGGACGCCGCGGTCGAAGCGGTCGCGGTCGAGGAGTTGGTGGGCCATGACCACGCAGTAGCCGCGGAGTGCCTTCGCGCGCAGCCTGCCCGCCTCCGGGTCGTCGTCGAGTTCGCTCAGGACGAGGTCGAACGAGCGGAAGAAGTCCAGCTGGCGCTCGTCGCCGATCCGGGTCAGCGACGTCGCCACGCCCCGGCGGTAGAAGACGCCGCGCAGGCCGGAGACGACGTAGGACTCCGCCCCGCGGTGCAGCGCCCAGATCCAGGGGCGGTCCTCGGCCGTGCGCAGCCCGTCGTGGAAGCGCAGCAGACCGGTGTCGAGCAGCCGCCGGTGGTAGACGCCCGCCCAGGCGTACGGGTAGTCGACCATGGTCGTGGAGTCGACGGGGAGGATGGAGGACCGCGGGTCGAGCGGGGTGTTCCGGCGGCCTTCCGGGGCGCGGTGGATCTCGCGGGCGGTGCCGTTCGCCTGGACGTGGTCGGTGCGGACGAAGTCGGCGTCGAAGCGCTCGGCGCAGTCCACGAGGGCGGCCAGATAGCCGGGGGCGAGCCAGTCGTCGCCGTCCAGGAACGTGAGGTAGCGCCCCTCGGCGATGTCGATGCCGGTGTTGCGGGCCGTGGCCAGGCCGCCGTTCCGCTCGTGCCGGACCACCCTGCTGTGCGTCAGCCGCCGCGTGAGCGTCAGGAGTGCCTCGTAGGTCCGGTCCTTGGTCGACCGGTCCTCGACGAAGACGAACTCGAAGTCGTCGCGGTCGTTGTTGACGAGGCTGGTCACGGTCTCCGGGACGTACGCCTCGACGTTGAAGCAAGGCACGATCACGGACAGTTTCGGTGGGTGGTTGCTCACTCGCGCACCTGTGCTCTCTCGGGGGCGGTTCCTGGGACGGATTCCTGGGGAACGGGGGCGTCCGGCACCGCCACCGCGGGCCACGGGCACGGGGTCGGTGGGCAGGCCGGAGGACGCCTCGGGGGCCGCGCGGGTTCGGGGGGTCCCGGGCCGAACGCCCGGCGGCGACCCGATGCTGACAGGCGTGCTCCGGCTCGCTCAACGGACGGAGTCCCGGGCCGTCGGCTCCCGGCCCTTTTCTCCGTGAACACGTGCTGAACCGAGCACCATGGAGCGATGAACTCGCGCTGGAGCGCCACCCCGGCGCGCGTCGCTCTGCCGTGAAATGGCGGGTGGAGCCCGGAAGGCCGGTCTTTCGGACCCGCCCGGACGGCCGCCGGGAAAGTGGCCGTGCGGGGGCCCCGGCGCGAACGCGGCGCCGCTCGGCGGCGAACACGCGGGCGCGGAGACACGGACACGGCGTCGACGCCCTCGGGCAGGGGCGGCGCCCGGGACCCGCGCGGCACCTCCCGCGAACGCACCGGCGGCCGGGCGACAAGTACAGGGCGAGGCCGCCGACGGGCGGTCCCTGAGAGGGAGGGCCCGTGGCCAAGGACCCGGACGGACAGGAGCGGCACGCGGTGCGGGACCCGGTCGCCTTCGCGTCGCTCGTCGAACGGCACTCGGCGGCCCTGCACGGCTACTTCGCCCGCCGCGCGCCGCAGGCCGCCGACGACCTGCACGCGGAGCTGTGGCTCCGCGCGTACGCGGCGCGGCACGGCTTCGACCCCGCGCGCGGTTCCGTACGCGCCTGGCTGTTCGGCGTGGCCAGGAACGTGCTGTCCGCGCACTGGCGCGGGCTCGCCGCGCACGGGCCCCACGTGCCCAGGAACCCCGGCAGCGACGACCCGTGGGCGGCCGTGGACGACCGGCTCGTGGCCGCCGCCCTCGCCCCCAGACTCAGAGCCCTCCTGCGCGAACTCCCGCCGGTGGAGCGGGAGTTGCTGCTTCTCGTCGCCTGGGAACAGCTGACGCCGAGCGAGGCCGCCTCCGTGGTCGGCATCCCGGCCGCGACGGCCCGCACCCGGCTGCACCGCGCCCGCAACCGCATGCGCGCCGGCACCGCCTGCGACATGGCTGGAGACCCGACATGACCGACCGCACCGAACGCGACGAGATCCTCGACTTCCCGGGGGCCGACGAACTGGTCGCGGCCGGGGCCGTCGCACCCCCTCCGGCGGCCGTCGTCGCCGCCGCGCGCGAGCGGTGGGCGCGGCGGACGGAGAGCGAGCAGGCGGCGGACACCGGGTGGGGGGTGCCACTGGTCGTCATCGGGAGCGGCGAGCCGTCGGGCACCGCGGCGCGGCGGAGCCGCCGCCCGCGCCGCAGGGTGCTGGCCGCGGTCGCCGCGGCCGCCGCCGTCGTCGTCGCGGGCGCCGTCGCCCGTCCGGTGCCGGACGCGGACGGCACCCCGGCGTCGGCGCCGACGATGTCGACGACCGCGTTCCTGAACACGATGGCGGGCGTCGCGTCGGACCAGCCCGAGCTGAAGCCCGGCGCGTACTGGATGGTCCGCGCCGAGACGACGGGCAGAGGGGCCCGGTCCTGGTACAGCGACTTCCGGGGCCACACCTGGGAGGCGGGGCCGCGCCGCACGGTCAACGGGAAGGGACAGAGCGTCGGCCCCTGGACGGTGGGCCCCCGGAGCCTGTCGGGGAACGAGCTGGAGAAGCTGGACACGGACCCGGACAAGCTCATCGACGGCTTCTCGAAGGCGCCCGCGCGACGCTTCGAGGAAGTCATGGACCTCCTCGCGGAGTCACCGGCGCGTCCGTGGCTGCGCTTCGCGCTCTTCAAGGTCCTCGCGCGGATCCCGGGGGTGGAGGTGGGCGGCACGGTGCGGGACAGCCGCGGCCGCCCCGGCAAGGAGGTCACCTTCACCGGCGGGGCCGCGGGCCGCGGCCCCGCCCCCGAGCGGCTCTGGGCGCGCTGCGTGATCGACCCGAGGACCTCCCGCGTCCTGGAGGACCGGTCCGGGACCAGCACGGGGCGCGCCTACCGGAAGACCTTCCTGGAGATCGGCTGGACCGACCGCGTGGCCTGAGCCGACGGCGGCCCGACCGGCCGGGCTCACGCGCGGGCGGCCCGGCCGGCCGGGCTCACGCCCCCGGGCCGCCGCGCAGCGTCGCCCCGATCCCCGTCACCACCGCCGCGAGGCCCGTCTCGAAGCCGTCCTCGTAGCCCCGGAACATCTCCTCGCCCGCGGCCACGGCCAGGGGGTAGTCCTTCAGGCGCTCGGCGCGGGCGGCCAGGTCGTAGCCGCCCGCGCCCGCCGCCGTGTCCGGGCCCGTGGCCTGCTCCTCGATGACGCAGCCGATCGTGTAGCTGTACGCGGTCAGCCAGGCGCGGGCCGCGGCGCCCGGGGTGAAGCCCGCGCGGGTCAGGCGGTGCAGCTGGGCCTCCATCGGCGCGGCGTACGAGATGTCGGTGAAGTGCGTGCCGCTGTAGACCTTCGCGCCGTCGCGGTAGCGCAGGAGGTGGCGGCGCAGCGCGCGCATGGCCCCCGTGAGGGCGGCGGCCCAGTCCCCGTCGGCCGGATCGGGACCGCCCGCCAGGTCCGCCGCCATGCGGCGCAGCATCTCCGTCGCCATCTCGTCCAGGAGCGCCTGCTTGTCCTTGAAGTGCCAGTACAGGGCGGGGGCCTTGACGTCGAGGCGCTGGGCGATCGCGCGCAGGGTCAGCCCGTCGAGGCCGGTCTCGTTCAGCAGGTCGAGGGCGACGCGCGCCACGCGGGTGCGGTCCAGTCGTGTCGTAGCCACCTTGACAATTTAACACCGTTAAGCGCATGCTCCGGGCATGGCACTTAACAGCGTTAAGGAAGCAGGAACGGGCCGCGCGCAAACGGGCCCCACGGAAGCGGGCCGCGCGGAAGGGAGCCTCACCCAAACGGACGTCCTCATCGTGGGCGCGGGCCCCACCGGCCTCGCCCTGGCCGTGGACCTCGCCCGGCGCGGCGTGCCCGCGCTCGTCGTCGACCGCGCCCCGCGGCTGTTCCCCGGCTCGCGCGGCAAGGGGATCCAGCCGCGCACCCTTGAGGTCCTCGACGACCTCGGCGTGGTCGGCGCCGTACTGGAGGCGGGCGGCCCGGCCCCGGTGGGCATGCGGTGGGCCGGGGGCAGGCGGCAGGGCGAGTACCGCATGTTCGACGAGCCGAGGGTCACGGAGGCCGCGCCCTACGCCGGTCCGTGGCTGCTGCCGCAGTGGCGCACGCAGGAGATCCTGTACGCGCGCCTGACCGAGCTCGGCGGCACGGTGGCCTTCGGCATGGAGGTGACCGGGCTCGACCAGGACGCGGCCGGGGTCACCGCGCGCCTCGCGGACGGCTCCGCGGTCCGGGCCGCCTACGCCGTCGCGGCCGACGGGGGCCGCTCCGCGGTGCGCCACGCGCTCGGCATCGGCATGACGGGCGAGACCGTCGACCCCAAGCCGATCCTCGTCGCCGACGTCCGCGTCCGCGAGGGCGCGCTCGACCGCGACAACTGGCACATCTTCCCGCCGTCGCCCGGCGCGGGCTTCACCGCGCTCTGCCCGCTGCCGGGCACGCCCGACTTCCAGCTCACCGCCCAGTTCGCCGACGGCGGGGCGCCCGACACCTCGCCCGCGGGCGTGCGCGAGGCCGTGGCCGCGCGCACGCACCTGGCGGCCGAGGACGTGACGGAGGTGCGCTGGGCCTCCGACTTCCGGCCGCGCGCGGCGCTCGCGGACCGCTTCCGGGCGGGGCGCGTGTTCCTGGCGGGCGACGCGGCCCACGTGCACTCGCCCGCGGGCGGCCAGGGCCTCAACACGAGCGTGCAGGACGCCTACAACCTGGGCTGGAAGCTCGACCTCGTCCTGCGGCACGGGGCGCAGGACGCGCTGCTCGACACGTACGAGGAGGAGCGGCTGCCCAACGCCGCGCGGATGCTGGACCTGTCCACCCGCATCCACCGCGGACAGGCCCGCAGGGGCGCGGCCACGCGCCAGCTCGGCCTGGAGTACCGGGACTCGCCCCTGTCCCTGGACACCCGGAGCCCGCTGCCGGAGGGCGGCCTCCGCGCGGGCGACCGCGCCCCGGACGGCCGCCTCGGCACGGGACGCGTCTTCGACGCCTTCCGCGGCCCGCACTTCACCCTCCTCGCGGTGGGCACGGAGGCCGAACCCCCGGCCGTCAACGGCGACTTGGTGCACACCCGCCGAACGCAATCCCTGGACGGCTACGGCGAGGGCCTCTTCCTCGTCCGCCCGGACGGCTACGTGGCCTGGGCGGGCCGGAGCGGAGAAGATCTCCGGAGCCAGTTGACCTCAAGCAAGCTTGAGGTCCTACTTTCGTGGTCATGACGAACGACACGAACGACACGAAGCCCGTCTTCACCCCCTCCCACAGCGACGCCGAGCTGGTCAACCAGCCCATCGGCTACTGGAGTTCGGCCGCGGGCCAGGCCGTCGTGCACCACATCCGCACGATGCTCGCCGAGGAAGGGCTCACCCAGCCGCAGTGGTGGGTCCTCAACCAGGTCCCGGCGGACGGCCCCCGCGACCGCGCGGAGGTCGTCGGGGTCCTGCGCGGCTACCTGGAGTTCGGCGAGGGCGGCATCGAGCACAACATCGACGCCCTGCTCCGCCGGAAGCTGCTCACCGAGGAGACCGCGGGCGGGGTGCGCGGGCTGGCCCGCACGGAGGCCGGCCACGCCCTCCAGCAGCGGGTCGCCGCCCGCCAGCGGGAGACCCGGCAGCAGATCCACGAGGGCATCGACGACGCCGAGTACGTACGGGCGCTCAAGGTCCTCCAGCGGATGATCCACAACGTCAACGGCTCGGCCTGGCACCACTGAGCCCCAACGGGCCCTCGTCGAGGCGTGGTTCACAATCCTTCGCGGGTGGGAAACACTGCGGAGGGTCGGCCATCGCAGTGACACGAGGTGACGTGGGGGATCCATGGGCAGGGTCGCGAAAGCCAGGGGACGCGCGGCGGCGGGTGCCGTCGTCGCGCTGACCCTGGCCTGCGGATGCACGGCGCAGGCCGTCGGCACGGCGGGCCGGGACGGCAGGGGCGACGGGGACGACAGGGGCGTCGCCAAGGCGGCGCCACCGAGGCGCACGGCTCCGCACGCTCCCGACCCCACACCCACGCGCTCCCCCACGCCGAGGATCAAGTCCCCCGTCTCGCGGGCCGAGCTGCCCCCGTCCAAGCTGCCGAAGCCGACGCCGCCGCCGTCGTGGACCCCGCCCCCGCCGAAGGCGACGCCGCCGCCCCCGCCGGGCCCGGTGCTCATGGCGCAGGGCAAGCGCGGCGAGCGGGTGCGCGAGCTCCAGGCCCGGCTGCGGCAGCTCAGCTGGTTCCACCAGTACCCGACGGGTCTGTACGGCCCGGCGACGGCCGCCGCGGTCAAGGGCTTCCAGGGCAAGCGGGGCCTCGCCCCGACCGGTGCGACGGACACCCGCACCTGGGCGCGGCTCCTGCGCATGACGGACGAGCCGACGCGCTACGCCCTGTATCCGGACGGGGGCATGCCGCCCGCCGAGCCCGACCGGCGCTGTCTGACCGGGCGCGTGCTGTGCATCAGCAAGGAGAGCCGCACGCTGACGTGGATGGTCGACGGCAAGGCCCTGTCGACGATGGACGTCCGCTTCGGCTCGGAGTACACCCCGACGCGCGAGGGCGTCTTCACGGTCTTCTGGAAGTCCCGCCACCACGTCTCGACCCTGTACGACACGCCGATGCCGTACGCCATGTTCTTCAGCGGCGGCCAGGCCGTGCACTACTCGTCGGACTTCGCGGCGCGCGGGTACGCCGGGGCGTCGCACGGGTGCGTCAACGTCCGCGACGAGGGGCGGATCGCCGACCTCTTCAAGAAGGTCGAGGACGGGGACCGGGTGGTCATCTACCGGTAGCCGGGGGCCGGTGGTCCGGCCGCTGCGGGGAGTGAGGGCGCGGGCGGAATCGGGGGAACGAATTCCGCCCGCGCCAATGGCACGGAGCCGTAGGTACGGGGGGAACCCCGGCTCGTGCGCGGGCCGATGACCAGTCGGCTCACTCTTTACTGCGCCGGGGGGCCGGAAAGTGTCACAGGGGCCGGATGCGGCTTGCGTCACACCGTGGCGGCGGGCCCGACCGGCCCCATCGGCGCTCCGCGCCTCGTCCTCAAACGCCGGACGGGCTGAAAGTCTCCGACGCGGCCGGATCCCGTCTGCGGCTCACAGTCGAGGCGCGCGTCCGCGGCCGAGATCCGGTCCGCACCGGCAACCATCCAGCCCGTCCGGCGTTCGAGGACGAGCGCGCCAGCGCGACAAAGGGGGCGGGGGGATCGGGGGACGCCGCGTCAGCGGGGGTGGGCGGCGTCAGAAGACCGGGGCCGCCGTGTACGACGGGACGGGCCGGGGACGGTGCGGCAGGGTGACCGGCGGAACCTGGCTGCCGCCGCCGGGGCGGCCCCCGTGGTGGCCCCCGCCGGGCAGGTGCCCGCCGCCGTGGTCGTCGTCCTCGTCGTCCCCGTCGTTGCCGTGCCCGTTGCCGCCGCCGTGGCCGTTGCCGCCGCCGTTCCCGCGGCCGGGCTCGTCGTCGTCCTGGTCCTTGCCGTTGCCGTTGCCGTTGCCGTCCAGGACCCGCTCGCAGAACGCGCGCACGCGCTCCGCCCCGCGGGCGGCCTCCTCCAGGCGGCGGCGCTTGTCGGTGGCGAGGCCGCCGCTGCGGTAGTCGCGGCAGGCGGAGACCACGTGCTTGTACCACTTGCGGCCGTTGCGCTTGCCGTCCTCGCCCGGGTCGGCGGTGCCCGTGCCGGGCGAGCCCGTGGCGCCCCGGTCGCGGCCGTCGTCCGGGGCGGCGGAGCGCTCGGAGCCCTCCGACGTCGCCGAGGGGTCCGGCTCGGCGGACGTGTCGTCGCCGAGGGGGGAGTCCTCCGCGTCGGGCACCTCGTCGGGCGGTGCGGCGGCGTCGGTGGAAGGGCTGCGCAGCGGCCGGTCGGGCGTCTGCGCCGGGGACGCGCTGGTGGCGGGCGGCCGCTCGGCCCGGTGGAACGGGGAGGGGATCACCCCGGTGCCCGCCGCGACCGCGACCCCGCCGGCCATGCAGGCCGCGAGGGCCGCCGCGACGCCGAGCCGCAGGGGGCGCCCCCAGCGCACGGGCCGGGGCGCGGCGGCGGGGCTGCCGATCCGCACGGGTTCGTCGACCGGGCCGGGGGCGCCACCGGCCACGCCGGACACACCGCCCGAGGCCACGCCCGTACCGGCCGCACCAGTGGCCCCGGCCGCGTCGGACGCGAACGTCTGTCCGCCCCGCGCCGCCCGGAACGCGGCCAACGCACCGCACTCACCAGGGAGTTCGCCGTCCTCGCCGGTCTTCGCGGGCTTGCCGGCGGACAGCGCGGCGAGGGTCTGGGCGAGCCGCTCGGCCCGTTCGCGGTCGTGATCGCCGATGCCGTCGAGCCGCTCGCCGCGCAGCAAACGCTCCGCCGCGACACGGTCCAGCCACTTGTCCTGCTCGTCGGCCATCACATGTCCTTCTGCGTCCGCGTACGCGAATGCGTCACACAGGGGGACGGGGGCACCGCGCGTCCGTGCGGGTCCGGCTGCGGGGGTACGGCGCCGAGCCCGCGCGCCCGCGCGGAGTCGTCGGCGCCCATCAGTTCGGCGAGCCGCTTGAGCCCTCGGTGGGCCGCGGTACGCACCGCTCCGGGGCGTTTGCCGAGCGTCTCGGCCGCGCTCTTCGCGTCCAGGCCGACGACGACCCGGAGCACGACGGCCTCGGCCTGGTCCTGCGGGAGCTGGGCTATCAGCGCGAGCGCCGCGTCGGTGCCGAGCGACTCCATGGCCTCGCCCGCGGTGTCCGCGTCGGCGGGCTTTCCGGTCAGCTCGGTCTCGTCGCCGCCGATCGCGGGGCGGCGGCCGCGCATGCGGATGTGGTCGAGGGCGCGGTTGCGGGCGATGCGCGCCGCCCAGCCGCGGAAGCGGTCCGCGTCGCCGCTGAACCGGTCGAGGTCGCGGGCGATCTGCAGCCACGCCTCGGACGCCACGTCCTCGGCGTCGAGATCACCGACGAGCGTCCGTACGTAGCCGAGCAGCCGCGGGTGCACGGCGCGGTACACCGTCCGGAACGCGGTCTCGTCCCCGGCCTGCGCCGCGAGCACGGCGGCGGTCAGCTCGGCGTCGTCCTCCCCCTGCACTGCGGGCCCCTCTGCGCCTGGCCAGGCGCGGCTCTCACGGGTCTCATGGCGCGCCGTCCGCCGCTCGCGGTCCGCCTGGAAGCGGCCCGCGTTGGTGGGTCGCGACACGGCGCGAAACTGCACGCTACGGCGTGAAAGCCGTGCACGTCCATGTTTGTACAACGCGCAACTAGCGGGTGACTCGGTGAGGTGTGACAGAAAACGCACCCCCGACGCAGTAGGGAGTACGGACCGCCACGCGGTTCGTGCCGTGTGACGGCCGGGGCCTCTCCTGTGGGGGGTGGCGGCCCCGGCCGTTCCCACGTCCGTGGGTGCCTCGCGCGGCTCACGTCCCCGGAGACAGCGCGTGTCTGCGTACCCGGCCGGACAGGGCCGGTGTCGCGCGACGGGGTCAGTTCTCGTCCGGCACACCGTTCATGATGAGCTTCGTCGTGGCCAAGGGCCCGCCGGCGGGCATGGGCTTGGTGGGGCCCAGGCACGACGTGTGCAGCCCGGGGTTGAGGTCGGAGAGTTTGCAGTGGATGTCTCCCCCGAAGTTCGTGGTGATCAGCCCCTCTATCTTCACCTTCTTGGTGGAGCGGTTTTCCACGATCATCATGGACTGCAGATGGGTACGGTCAGCAGTCACGAAGGAGCAGTTCGCGAAACTGATGAAATTCGACGCCTTGTGGTCCTTCCAGGAACAGCCAGAATGGGGCACGTCGGGAACAGGCCGCCAGGTGGTGCTGGGGACGGCTGCGGCAGGCCCCGCCGCGAGCAGGCCCGCGCTGACTGTCGCGGCGGCCACCATGAAGAATTTGGTGCTGTGACGCATGATGCTTCCCCTTTGGTTGACGGAATCGGTTGACCGGGGGGAATCCGAAAGCGGGCACACCGAAATCAGGACTGGAAGATTCCTGATCCCGCGGGCGGCGATATCACACGCATTCCCCGCGGATATCGCCCGGCCCGCGCAGCGGAGAGCAAGGTCGAACAGCTCTCGGCGCCGGTAAAGCTACAACATCTTCGGAAACACGGAAATGGCACTCGCGATGCCGGGAACCGCCGAGCACACGGTCGCCGTCAGACCTGGAAGAGGCCGGTGCCGTCGCCGAAGCCCTGGAGTTCGCTCGCGTCGACCGTCTGCGCGGCGGGCGGCGCCTTCGCCTCGACCGGCTCGTCGTAGTCGGAGATCCGCATGGTCATGCGCTCGCCGCCGCTCTCCTCCATCTCCATCGCGACCAGGTACGGCTTGCCCCGCGCCGCGACGTAGACGGTGGTGTCCGTGCCGCCCTGCCGCTCCACGAGGGGTATGACCCGGCGGCCGTAGCGCCACGTCGCGTCCTGGGCGCGGATGGTGGTGGTGCCGCCCACGCCGTCGAGGTGGCCGAGCACCTCGTCCAGGTCGCACTGCGCCGACGGCATCACGCGCCGCCCCGAACTCCCGTCGCCGGTCGGGAACTTCACGTACTTCCCGCGCAGCAGCCCGATGCGCCGCTCCATCTGCGCGGCGACCGCGGGGCCGCGCTCGCGGGCCAGCGAGCCGAGGGCGTCGAGCGAGGAGTCCTGGAAGCGCACATAGGTCGCGCGCCCCTCGATCATGATCAGGTCGCCGCGCATGATGCCCTCCTCGACCGTGCCGGTGCAGTTGCTCTCCCGGTCGACGTGCAGCGTCACCTCCTGGCGCTGCGCGGTGCCGGCCGCCACGGACCCCTTGGTCTGGGCGACGTTGATCCGCATCGAGTGGGTCGCCTTCATCAGCTCCACGGCCCGCAGGGTGAGCCGCTGGCCGCGCGCCTCGTCGCGGGGCAGTTCCTTCTCGAACGTGCCGCCGCTCAGCCGCACCGGCCCCCGCTCGCCGCCGCAGGCCGTCGTGGCCGACGCGAGCGAACCGGCCACGAGCGCGACGGCCGCGGCCCGCGTCCACCGGCGGCGCGCGCCGCCCCGAGTTCCGCGCCGCGCCCTCAGCCCCACAGTTCCCACCGTCTTCGCCCCGCTCTGCCCGCGCGCCCACGTGCCCGCGCTTCCGTCGGCCTTCTCATACGTTTCTCATGAACCCTGCGCACACGAGAGCTTGGATGTCACACCACAGGCGTGCGGGATACATCACGCGCCCTTTCCCACCACCCCGTACAACCCTCCGCGCCGCCCATAAGTCTTACGAACTCGTTGATTCACCGGGAGTTCGCTTCATGAGCTCAGGAGTTCTCAAGGGGTGGGGTACGTGACCCTCAAGCACAAGGCCTGGCTCGCCGTGGGCAGCGTCGTCCTCGGCGGCGCCGCCGTCAGCGGCACGGGAGCGGTGGCGCACGCGGCCACCGGCACCGCGACCGGTACCGCCACCGGCGCCGCCGACCTGGTGGCGGGCATGCCCCGGGCGGGCGGTTCCACGGGCGCCCTGAGCGTCCTGCCGGGCGCGGCCGGCGGCCCCGACGCGGCCGCGCGCAAGAACCTCACCCAGTCGAGCCCCGGCGTCCCCGGCCTGGACGAGCCGGGCGACGAGTGGGCCGCCGCCACCGCCCGGGGCGATCTGAACGGCGACGGCCACCCGGACCTCGTCATCGGCGCACCAGGCGAGGACGACACCGCGGGCCACAAGGACCGGGGCGCGGTGACCATGCTGTACGGCCCGGACTACGCCTCGGGCACGGACATGCAGCTCTCGGAGGACTTCGCGTACGGCGGCGCGCGCTTCGGCTCGGCCGTGGCCGTCGGCGACTTCAACAAGGACGGCAGGGCGGACGTGTTCGCCGCGGCCACCGGGACGGGCGGCAGCTGGGCCGCGCGGTTCTCGGCGGACCAGGAGGCGGCGGGCACGATCACCTCCGCCGAGCGGGCGATCTCCTTCCCGGCCGCCGCGTCCGGCGACTTCAACCACGACGGGTACGCGGACGTGGCCCTCACCTACCGGGACCCGGCGGGCCGGGCCCAGGCCGTCTGGTTCCGGGGCACCCGCTCGGGCCTCAGCCGGGTCGGCCGGCTCGCCATCCCCGGCGGCCGCTCGGTCGCCGCGGCCGACGTGAACGGCGACGGCTACGACGACCTGGTCATCGGCCAGCCGTACACCGCCGAGTCGGGCGCGCACGCGGGCGGCCAGGTCACGGTCGTCAACGGCGGCTCCGGCGGCCTCACGAGCACGGGCGCGCGGACCGTCCACCAGGCCACGGCCGGAGTGCCCGGCGCGGCCGAGGCGGGCGACGCGATGGGCTGGTCGGTCGCGGCGGCCGACGTGGACGGCGACGGCTGCGCGGACGTGCTCACCGGCGCCCCGGGCGAGGACATCACGCGCGCGGGCAAGGCCCGTACGGACGCGGGCACGTCCCTGCTGCTCAAGGGCTCCCGCTCGGGCCTGACCGGCGCGGGCGCGCTCGCCGTCAGCCAGGACGAGCCGGACGTCCCCGGCGTCACGGAGACCGGCGACCGGCTCGGCTCCGCGGTCTCGCTCGCCGACTTCGACGGCAACGGTCATCCCGACCTCGCGATCGGGGCCGAGGGCGAGGACAAGGGGGACGGGACGGTGCTTCAGCTGGACACCGACAAGAACGGGGCGGTGGTGCGGGCGAGCGGGGTCTACTACGCGCGGGCTCAGCTCGGGACTCCTGCCGGGGCGCGCCTGGGGCAGGTGCTCGCGCCGTAGGTCCGACCGCCGTGGCCGTCCGCGGGTGCGTCGTGGCCGGTCGCGCCCACGCGGCGAAGCCGCGAATGGACACAGCCCCGCGCCCCTCAGGGGGCGCTCCGCGCGCGGCGTGACACGACCGCGCGCAGCACCCGGCGGCCCTCCGTCGACACGTCGAGCACCTGGCGCAGACCGCCCCCGGGGGCGGTCCCGCCGAGCAGTTCCAGGACGCGTATCTGGCGGCGCAGCTCGGCGGCGACCAGCGGCGCCACGCCCTCGTCGGTGGCGTCGAGCAGACGGTGGACCTGGAGCGCCGCGGCGGAACAGCCGTCGGCCCAGGTCCGCAGGGCGCCCGCGGTGCGCTCCGCGGGCACGGCGGCGAGCATGCGCCGGGCGAGCGCGGCCGCCTCACCGCCGCCCGGCCGCGCGGGCCCGGCCGCGCCCTCCCCGGCCCCCTCCGCCGTCAGCGTCCGCCGCACCCCGGCGAGCGCCCCGCCCCACGCCGCGCCGTCCGCGAGGTTCGCCCACAGCGGTCGCAGGACCTGTTCGTCGACGCCGTCGCCGAACAGCGGCACGCACCGGTCGAGGCAGGCGAGCCCGCTCGCGGCGAGACCCGTCTCATCGGCCTGGGCGATCAGTTCCACCAAGCTCGCACGTGACTCTTCTGGCTTCACATGCCCTTACAGCGTCCGACGGCCCGTTTCCGTCACTGCGGCCGAAAAGCGCTGGTGGGGCGGGGCTACTGCGGCAGCACCCCGAGCCGGTCGAGGAACCGGAAGAACAGCTGCTCCGCGGAGGGCTCGGCATCGGCGCGCAACACGTCGAGCAGCGCCGACGAGCGCGCGGTGCGGCCCGCCTCGGCGGCCCAGGCGACGGCGCGCTCGGCGGCGTCGCGCGGCTCCAGGAAGTAGTCCTCGACCGTCAGCTCACCGGCGGCCAGGTACCCGGCCATCGCGTCCCGCGCCAGGCACGTCGTCCACACGCCGCTCTCCGGCGCGGCCGCCTCGACCACCACGCAGTCGCTGTCCATCACATAGCCGAAGAGGGCGGGCGCGCCGGTCTCGGCGGCGAGCGCGTTCATGCTCCCGATGTCCTTGGCCTCCTCGGTGGCCTTGCTCGGGCACTCCCACACCTGCCAGCCGTCGGGCCGCCGCTCGAGCAGTTCGAGCTCGTCCCGCGCCCCCGCGAGCGCCGTGCACTTCCCCAGCGGAAGCGCGCTCCTCCCCACGACGTAATAGCCCCAGTAACCCATCCCCGCCCCCGTCGTACTCGCACCGTGCCCGTGCTGCCGTGGCCGCACACCATAGAGGGCCGTGCCCCTTTCCCCCCTAGTTGGCCCGCCCAGGCGTGTCCTCAAACTCCGGCGGGGCGCTCAGCCGCCGTCCTCCACCCGCCCCGCGAGGTCCACGAAGTCGCGCCAGGGCACCGAGGGCCGCCGCGCGTCCCACAGCTTCTGCGCCGTCGCCCGCAGCGGCATCCGGATGCCCCGGGCCACCTGCTCCTGCGTCTGGGCCCCGGGGATGTCGCACCAGACGGCGAAGACCGCGCCGAGGATCCGGTCGTCGTACGCCGCGTCGACCGGCCGGGTGCCGCGCAGGACGCGCGGGGTCCACTGCTCGTAGACGCGCTGCCCGGTGGGGTAGACGAAGGCGTTCGGCTCCCCCAGGACGTAGTAGAGGTACTCGTCGTTGTAGTTGACGACCGCGCGGCCCGCGCGCAGGTACTCCACGGGGTCGCGGGCGCCGATTTCCTTGCCGGTCCAGTACGCGACCTCCACGCGCTCGTCGACGGCCGTGGTGCCGCCGCGGAAGAAGCCGTCGTTCCAGGCCCGGACCGCACGCGCCGGGCCGACCGTCCGCGCCCGGTCGTTCAGCCACCGCGTCGCCAGGTCCTGGATCCGGGCGCCGGGGCCGAGCCGCTCGCGCGCGGCCGCGGCCAGGCGCGGATAGGACGCCTCCGGGTCGCGGACGGCCAGGGCCTGGTACTCGTCGGCGCCGATGTGCCACTGCCCGCCCGGGAACAGCTCGCCGTACTCGCGCAGGAGGTCGTCGACGATCCGGGCCGCCTTCGGGTTCGCCAGGTCCACGGCCCCCCGCGTCGCCGCGCCCCGGGTGTCGCGCAGCTGGAGGTCCGGGTGGGCCTTCAGGACGGCGCCCAGGTGCCCGGGCGAGTCGATCTCCGGCACGACCGTGATGTGGCGGCTCGCGGCGAGGTCGACGATGCGGCGCACCTGCTCCTTGGTGAGGTGGTCGGCGGACACCACCTCCGGGTGCGACTCCGAGGCGATCCGGAACGCCTGGTCGTCGGAGAAGTGCAGGCCCAGCTCGTTGTACTTGAGGTCGCCGAGCTCCCGCACGCGGCGCTCGATCCACTCGGCCGGGAAGGGCTTGCGGGCGATGTCGACCATGAACCCGCGCCGCGGCTTCGCGGGCGCGTCCCGTACGACGCCCTCGGGCGCGGCGCCGTCGGCGCGCACGGCCTGCTTCAGGGTGCGGGTGCCGTAGAAGACGCCCGCCTGCGCGGGGGCGCTGACACGGACGACCCGGTCCTTCACGGTGAGCGTGTAGGCCTCCGGGTTGCCGCCCGCCGGGCCGTCCTCCAGGTCGAGCCGTACGTCGCCCGGGCGGGCCCGCGCCTCGCCCCCGTACCGCAGCCGCAGCTCACCGGCGAGGAGGCGGGCCTCGTCCCGCAGCTCCGGGGCGCCCACGACCACGCGCCCCCCGGGCCCGGGGCGCCAGCCGGGGCCGCGGGCGGGGGTGTGCTCGCGCACGGCGGGTATGGTCCGCGGGGCCTTGGACAGGGCGTAGGACCGCGAGGGCGTGGGCTCGGCGGACGTGGGGGCCCGGCCGCTCCGCCGCCCGCTCCCGCCGTCGCCGTCGGGCCACGCCACCAGGGCTATGACCACGGCTCCCGCCGCGACGGCCCCTCCGCCGACGAGGGCCGCGCGCCGCCGCGTCACCGCCGGTCACCGCCGTCGGCGCCCACCGCCGTGGCCCTCGGGGTCCCGGCGGCCCGCGCGGCTCCCACGGCCCGCACCGTCCGCACGGCTCCCACGGCCCGCACCGTCCGCACGGCCCGCACCGTCCGCACGGCCCGCTCGCACATCAAGGCGTCCACACCCCCACGCTAAGCCCCGTCTCCCCGGCCCCGCCCGTCCACTCGGTGCCGCCAAACTCTCCCATCCGGATGAATTCGCCGCGCCGATTCCGCAGAGCGCACGGACACCCCTCCCGCCACCCCGATAGCGTGGCGCCCCGTCACTCACCCGTTTGCCCTCCGCCGAGGAGCCCCCCTGCCGTCGCACCGCGCCATACCGGACACCACGGGATCTCCGACCTCTCCGACGGGACCGCTGGAGCCCCTGAACACCGCGCCCGCCGACGAGGCCCAGCGCACCCTTCTGACCTGCTGCGGAAGCAGCCACTGGGCACGCAGGCTCACCGCCCACCGGCCCTACCCCGACCTCGACGCGCTGCTCGCCGCCGCCGACGAGGCCGCGTACGACCTGACCCCCGCCGACCTCACCGAGGCCCTGGCCGCCGAGCCGCTCGAACCGGCCGTGGCGCCGGGCAGCGCCTACACCGCCGCGGCCACCGCCCTGCGCGCCGCCCACGCCGCGTACGAGAGCCGCTTCGGCCACGCCTTCGTGATCTGCCTGGACGCCACCGCGCCCAGCGAGGCCCTCGACCACCTGCTCGCCTCCCTGCGCGACCGGCTCGGCAACGACCCGGAGGAGGAGCTCGCGGTGGCGGCGGACGAGCTGCGGCGCGCGGCCCGCGCCCGACTCACCCGACTTGTCCACAACTGGCCGGAGATTTCCGTTCCGCGGCCGTCCCGGCAGCCGGATCCGCCCCGCCCCACGCGCAGCGATAGCCCGTACGTACCAGTTTGATTGCCTGTTTGATCACACCCGAGGACCCCGGGCAAGCCCACCGACAACTCGTCGATACGATGACGAGCGGCCGGTGGACCGTACCCGGCCGGGCTCGTCCGACAAGAAGCCGGCCGGCCCCAATCCCCGCTCCCGGAGGGTTCTTCCGTGCCGGCTGGAACGCTGTACCGCGGCCGGGAAGGAATGTGGTCCTGGGTGGCTCATCGAGTCACCGGCGTCCTCATCTTCTTCTTCCTGTTCGTACATGTGCTGGACACCGCTCTCGTCCGCGTCTCGCCCGAGGCGTACGACGAGGTCGTGGCTACCTACAAGACGCCGATCGTCGCGCTCCTCGAGTACGGCCTGGTCGCTGCCATCCTCTTCCACGCGCTCAACGGCCTGCGTGTGATCGCCGTCGACTTCTGGTCGAAGGGCCCGCGCTACCAGAAGCAGATGCTCTGGACCGTCGTGGGCATCTGGGTCGTCCTGATGGTGGGCGCGCTGTACCCGGTCCTCGGCCACGCCGTCCGTGAACTGTTCGGGAGCTGAGGCCAGACATGTCCGACACCACGCTTGAGAAGTCCGGAGTGGGCCCCGTCGAGGGTGACTCCCTCTACGACGCCGACAACCCCGCGCCCGTCATCGAGGCCCCCCGCAAGCGCACGTCGAAGACGCCTCGCGCCACCCGCGGCAACTTCGAGATGGCCGCGTGGCTGTTCATGCGCCTGTCCGGCGTCGTCCTCGTCGTCCTCGTCATCACGCACCTGCTGATCCAGCTGGTGCTCGACGGCGGTGTGTCGAAGATCGGCTTCGCGTTCGTCGCGGGCCGCTGGGCGTCCCCGTTCTGGCAGGTCTGGGATCTGCTGATGCTGTGGCTCGCCATGCTGCACGGCGCGAACGGCCTGCGCACGGTCATCAACGACTACGCGGAGCGTCCGAACACGCGCCTGTGGCTCAAGGGCCTGCTGTACACCGCCACGGTGTTCACCATCCTCCTGGGCACGCTGGTGATCTTCACCTTCGACCCGAACATCCGCTAAAGCCGAGGCGACCCCAGTGAAGATTCACAAGTACGACACCGTCATCGTCGGCGCGGGCGGCGCCGGCATGCGCGCCGCCATCGAGGCGACGAAGCGCAGCCGCACCGCCGTGCTCACCAAGCTCTACCCCACCCGCTCCCACACCGGCGCGGCGCAGGGCGGCATGGCCGCCGCGCTCGCCAACGTGGAGGAGGACAACTGGGAGTGGCACACCTTCGACACGATCAAGGGCGGTGACTACCTGGTCGACCAGGACGCCGCCGAGATCCTGGCGAAGGAGGCCATCGACGCGGTCCTCGACCTGGAGAAGATGGGCCTGCCGTTCAACCGCACCCCGGACGGCACCATCGACCAGCGCCGCTTCGGCGGTCACTCCCGCAACCACGGCGAGGCGCCGGTGCGCCGGTCCTGCTACGCGGCGGACCGCACCGGCCACATGATCCTCCAGACCCTCTACCAGAACTGCGTCAAGGAGGGTGTGGAGTTCTTCAACGAGTTCTACGTCCTCGACCAGCTCATCGTGGAGGAGGACGGCGTCAAGAAGAGCGCGGGCGTCGTCGCGTACGAGCTGGCCACCGGCGAGATCCACGTCTTCCAGGCGAAGGCCGTCATCTACGCCTCGGGCGGCACCGGCAAGTTCTTCAAGGTGACCTCCAACGCGCACACCCTCACCGGTGACGGCCAGGCGGCCTGCTACCGGCGCGGGCTGCCGCTTGAGGACATGGAGTTCTTCCAGTTCCACCCGACCGGCATCTGGCGCATGGGCATCCTGCTCACGGAGGGCGCCCGCGGTGAGGGCGGCATCCTCCGCAACAAGGACGGCGAGCGCTTCATGGAGAAGTACGCGCCGGTCATGAAGGACCTCGCGTCCCGTGACGTCGTCTCGCGCTCCATCTACACGGAGATCCGCGAGGGCCGCGGCTGCGGTCCCGAGGGCGACCACGTCTACCTCGACCTCACGCACCTCCCGCCGGAGCAGCTCGACGCCAAGCTCCCGGACATCACGGAGTTCGCGCGCACGTACCTCGGCATCGAGCCCTACACGGACCCGATCCCGATCCAGCCGACCGCGCACTACGCCATGGGCGGCATCCCGACGAACGTCGAGGGTGAGGTCCTCTCGGACAACACCACCGTCGTCCCGGGCCTGTACGCGGCGGGCGAGGTCGCCTGCGTGTCGGTGCACGGCGCCAACCGCCTGGGCACCAACTCGCTGCTCGACATCAACGTCTTCGGGCGCCGCGCCGGCATCGCCGCCGCGGAGTACGCCGCGAAGGCCGACTTCGTGGAGCTGCCGGAGAACCCGGCGCAGCTCGTGGCCGACCTGGTCGAGCAGCTGCGCGACTCCCGGGGCACCGAGCGGGTCGCGGAGATCCGCAAGGAGCTCCAGGAGACGATGGACGCCAACGTGATGGTGTTCCGCACGGAGCAGACCATCAAGACGGCCGTCGAGAAGATCGCCGAGCTGCGCGAGCGCTACAAGAACGTCTCGGTCCAGGACAAGGGCAAGCGCTTCAACACCGACCTCCTGGAGGCCATCGAGCTGGGCAACCTGCTCGACCTCGCCGAGGTCATGGCGGTCTCGGCCCTCGCCCGCAAGGAGTCCCGCGGCGGTCACTACCGCGAGGACTACCCCAACCGCGACGACGTCAACTTCATGCGCCACACCATGGCGTACCGCGAGGTCGCCGACGACGGCAAGGACTCGATCCGCCTCGACTACAAGCCGGTCGTCCAGACCCGCTACCAGCCGATGGAGCGTAAGTACTGATGGCAACCCCGACGATGGACAAGGTCGAGGCGGACGCCGCGGCCTCGTCCCACCTCATCACCGTCACCTTCCGGATCCGCCGCTTCAACCCGGAGGTCTCGGCGGAGGCGACCTGGGAAGACTTCCAGCTGGAGATCGACCCCAAGGAGCGCGTCCTCGACGGTCTGCACAAGATCAAGTGGGATCTGGACGGCACGCTGACGTTCCGCCGCTCCTGCGCGCACGGCATCTGCGGCTCGGACGCCATGCGGATCAACGGCAAGAACCGCCTGGCCTGCAAGACCCTGATCAAGGACATCAACCCGGCCAAGCCGATCACGGTCGAGCCCATCAAGGGCCTCACGGTCCTGAAGGACCTCGTCGTGGACATGGAGCCGTTCTTCCAGGCCTACCGCGACGTGATGCCCTTCCTGGTCACCAAGGGCAACGAGCCGACGCGCGAGCGCCTGCAGTCCGCCGAGGACCGCGAGCGCTTCGACGACACGACGAAGTGCATCCTGTGCGCCGCCTGCACGTCCTCGTGCCCGGTGTTCTGGAACGACGGCCAGTACTTCGGCCCGGCCGCGATCGTGAACGCGCACCGCTTCATCTTCGACAGCCGTGACGAGGCGGGCGAGCAGCGCCTGGAGATCCTGAACGACAAGGACGGCGTGTGGCGCTGCCGCACCACGTTCAACTGCACGGACGCCTGCCCGCGTGGCATCGAGGTCACGAAGGCGATCCAGGAGGTCAAGCGCGCGCTGATCACCCGCCGCTTCTGAGCCTCCGGCTCGGCCCGCAGTGAGGGCCCCGCACCCCGGTACCGCACCGGGGAGCGGGGCCCTCACTCGTTCTGGTGAACGATTCGGCTCCCGGCACCAGGCCCTGGCACGTCCTACGATGATGCTCTCGACCCCAGCCCCCTAGGAGGCACGCGATGTCCGCCGCCAGCGTCGAGCAGCCCTATGAGGACGAAGAGCCGTTCTCCCTCACGGCCATCGCCGACGAGATCATGGAGCGCCATCCGGGCTACCGCGTCGAGATCATCGGAGGACATCTCCTCGTGACCCCTTCCCCGGATGCCCCGCACGCCCGCGCCCTGACCAGTCTCATGGTGCCCTTCCTCGCCGCCGGGTTGCACGGCGAGGAAACCGAGGTCCTCCAGAACGTCGGTCTCTGGCTCCCCACCGCCATCGAGGACTACGCGATCCCCGACCTCGTGATCGTGGACGCCGACATCGACGACCACTTCGTCGAGAACAACGCCTACGACCCGGTCTGCTTCCGCCTCGTCCTGGAGGTCACCTCCAGCAACTGGAGGGACGACCTGAAGACCAAGGTCACCGCCTACGCCGAGGCCAAGGTGCCCGTCTATGTCGTCGTCGATCGCAAGCACCAGCGCCTGCACCTCCTCACCGACCCCAAGGGCGGCGAGTACGGAAACCATCAGGTACACGCCCCCGGCCAGGTGGTCGCCCTGCCCGACTCGATCGGCGCCAAGGTGTCGCTGGACGTGACGGCACTTCTGGAAGCCGGGAAGAAGAAGAGCTAGCCCCGCTGCGCATCCACCCGCTCCCACCCCCGCCGCTCCGCCGAAGCCTCACAGCATGGGCCCCGTGCCCACCGCCTCCAGGAGTTCCAGGTCGTACGTGAGGGGGCCGCTGCCGAGCATGATGTGGCGGGCCTTCGAGGCGTAGCCGGGGGCCGTCGCCGCGAGGAGGTAGACGCCGGGGGCGGGGGCCGACAGGAGGTAGGAGCCGTCGGCCAGGGACGAGACGCGGTCGAGCTGGCGGCCGCTCTTGGACAGCAGGGTCATGGTCACGGTGTGGATGGGCTCGCCGTCGGGCGTGATGATGAAGCCGTGCACGACGTGCGCACCACGCTCCTGCGGGGCGGGCAGGCCGGGGACGTAGTGTTCGTCGTCGGCCGCGTAGGCCGCGTCGTAGGGGTCGTACGGGGAGAAGTCGCCGCGGGCCGTCAGCGGGTCCACCGCCCCGCACGCGCCCTGGGCCGCGCACGCCTCGGGCGACCCGCACGCGTCGTCCGGGGCGTGCGGGTCCGGCGCCGGGCCCGCCGGGCCGAGGGCGGCCGCCACCAGCGCCTCCAGCTCCTCGGGCGCCGGGGGCGCGGCGTCCTGCGGCTCGACGGCGAGGTGCGGAAGGCGCCGGTCGAGCCAGGGCGGGAGCCACCAGTTGGCGCGGCCGAGCAGCCGCATGGCGGCGGGGACGAGCGCGGTGCGCAGCACGAACGCGTCGAGTGCGACGGCCGCGGCGAGGCCGATGCCCGCCGTGGCGCCCTCCATGTCGCCGCTGAGGACGAACGCGGAGAACACGCAGATCATGATGAGGGCCGCGCAGTTGATGACCCGGCTGGTCTCCGCGAGGCCGACGCGCACCGCGCGGGCGTTGTCCCGGGTGTGCACCCACTCCTCGTGCATGCGGCTGACCAGGAACACCTGGTAGTCCATCGACAGGCCGAAGAGCAGCGACAGCATGACGACGGGCAGGAACGCCGTGATCGGGCCCTCCTTGGCGATGCCGAGCGCCTCCGCGCCCCAGCCCCACTGGAAGACGGCCACCAGCACGCCGAAGGACGCGGCGGCGGCGACCAGGTTCATGACGGCCGCCGTCAGCGGGACGACGAGGGAGCGGAAGGCGACGAGGAGCAGCAGGAAGCCGAGCACGACGATGGTGCCCACGAAGTACGGAAGGCGGTCCGCCGTGACCGTGGCGAAGTCCTTGAACACCGCGGTCACGCCGCCGACGTGCGCGTCCACGCCCGCCCGCGGCAGTACGTCGGCGCGCAGCCGGTCGATCAGGCGGTCCGTGGCCGCGGACTGCGGCGAGGTGGTGGGGACGACCTGGATGACGGCGGTCCCGCCGTCGGCCGAGGGCGTCGCGGGGCCGACGTGCGCCACGCCCTCCGTCGCGCGGATGCGCTCCACCAGGGCCTCGGTGGCGGCCGGTCCGGCCTTCTCCACGACCACGTGGAGGGGCCCGTTGAAGCCGGGCCCGAAGCCCTCGGCGAGCAGGTCGTAGGCCTGTCGGGTGGTGCTGGACTCCTGGTGGTTGCCCTGGTCGGTGGCGCCGAGGCGCAGCGAAAGGAGCGGCAGCGACAGGGCCGCCATGACCGCGACGGCGAGCAGCGCGACCGTGCGCGGGCGCCGCCCCACGGCCGCGGCCCAGCACGCCGCGAGGCCGGTCGGCTCGTCCGGTTCGGGCCCGGTGGCCGCGAGGCGGCGCCGCTGGCGGCGGCTGAGCACGCGGGGTCCGAGCAGGCCGAGCATCGCGGGCAGCAGGGTGAGGGCGGCGAGCACGCTCAGGACGACGGTGAGGGACGCGGCGATGACCACGCCGTCCAGGAAGCGCATGTTCATCACGAGCATCCCGGCGAGCGCGACGCACACGGTGCCGCCCGCGAACAGCACGGCGCGGCCCGAGGTGTCGAGGGCCTGCGCGGCCGACTCCTCGGGGGCGAGGCCGCGCAGGATGCCCCGGCGGTGCCGGGTGACGATGAACAGGGCGTAGTCGATGCCGACGCCGAGCCCGATCAACGTGCCGAGCAGCGGCGCCACTTCGGGCACCGCCGTGACGTGGCTGAGCAGCATCGTGGCGAGCAGCCCGGTGCCGACGGCGAAGACGGCGGTGAGGATGGGCAGGAGCATCGCGAACAGCGAGCCGAAGGCGAGGAAGAGCACCACGGCGGCGGCCGCGATGCCGACGGCCTCCGCGGTGCCCGCGGGCGGCTCCTGGATGCGGGCGACGGCCTGGCCGCCGAGCTCGACCCGCAGGCCCGGACGGGCGGCGGCGCGCGCGGTGTCGACGACGTCCTCGACGAGGCTCTTGGAGACCTCGTTGGCCTGCGCGGTGAAGGTGATCTGCGCGTACGCGACGCGTCCGTCGCGGCTGATCCTGGCGGCGGCCTCGGGCCCCGGCGCGTACGGGCCCGCCACCTCGCCGACGCCCTTCATCCCGGCGATCTCGGCGAGCACGGGCTCGATCCGGCCGCGCACGGCGGCGTCCCGCGCCGAACCCCGCGCGGTCTTCCACACCACGGTGTCCGTGTCGCCGCTGCGCTGGGGGAACGCCTTCTCCATCAGGTCACCGGCGCGCGTGGAGTCCGTGTCGGGGGCGGAGAAGACGTTCGCGTAGTCGGTGCCCGCGGAGCCGCCGACGGCCCCTAAACCGACCAGTGCCGTCACCCACAGCACCACGACCACCAGTCGGTGCCGGTAGCACCAACGTGCCCATGCCACCACGATGTACGCCCCTTCGTCCCGGCGGCCCGGTCTCTTCGCCGGGCCGGGCCGTCCGCCGCCGCCCGGCCCGCGGCCCCTTCGCGCACGCGAAGGACCCCCAGCATCAGCGGCGGGCGGACCGTGCGCGCGGCAAAGGCCGTGATTCTCAAGCAACTCCAAACCACGGAGCGGCCCCCGGTACAACGAGCGCCCCGATACTGGGGACATGAGCCACGCCGAGGAACCCCGGGGAACATCTGTCGCAGAGGCCGCTCCCGCGGCGGGCGCGGCCACCGTGCTCGTCGTGGAGGACGAGCCGAGCATCGCCGACGTCCTCAGCCTCACCCTGCGCTTCCACCGCTTCGACGTGATGACGGCGGGCTCGGTCCGCGAGGCCCTCGCGCTCGCCGAGCGCACCCGGCCGGACTGCGCGCTCCTGGACGTGATGCTGCCGGACGGCGACGGGCGGGCGCTCGGCCGTGAACTGCGGGCGCGCAGGCCCGACCTCGCCCTGGTGTTCCTCACCGCCCGCGACGCGCCGACGGAGGTCGTCGGCGCCCTCGGCTTCGCCGACGACTACATCACCAAGCCGTTCCACATCGACGAGGTCGTCGCCCGCATCGGCGCCGTGCTCCGCCGCACCCGCCCCGGCGACGTGCTGCCGCAGCGGCCGCCGCTGCGCTACGGCGACCTGGAGCTGGACGAGACGACGTACCTGGTGCGCAGGGGCGGCCGCGAGGTGCAGCTCACGCCCACCGAGTACGCCCTGCTGCGCTTCCTGGTGCGCAACGCGGGCCGGGTGGTGCCCAAGGAGCAACTCCTGCGCCACGTCTGGCACATCGAGCACGCGGCGGAGTCGACGGTCGTGGAGACGTACGTCAGCTATCTGCGGCGCAAGCTCGACCAGGTGGGGCCACCGCTGATCACGACCCGGCGCGGCGTGGGATACGGGCTGGCATGAGGAAGCGGGCGCACACCGGGCCGCGGCGGCTCTTCGGGAACTCGCTGCGCGCCAAGCTCACCCTGGTGAACGTCGTCCTGCTCGCGCTCGGCATAGCGGCCGCGACCGCCGTGAGCATCATGGGCATGAAGCACTACCTGCTGAACAGCGTCGACTCCGAACTGAAGAGCTCGCGCACGGCGTTCAGCGGGATGCCGGTCACCCTCGACCATCTGAGGAAGATCAGCAACTTCAAGAAGTCGCTGATCGAGCTGCCGCAGCAGGTCGGGAAGGAGGACCAACTGACGCCTTCCTCCTCGCTGTTCGTCGCGGTCGACATCGACGACAAGCCCGTCAACTTCGGGTACGTCGGCTCCACGCAGCTCCAGCTCCAGCTCGCCCACGCCGTCGGCGACGCGCAGGAGTTCGCGGACAAGGACACGCCGAGCGACGTACGGCTGGGCGGCGACTCCTACCGCGCCCTCGGCATGCGGATCGCCGACGGCACGGTCCTCGTCATCGCCACCTCCACGGAGGACGTGCACGCGAGCGTGCGCAAGGCGCTCCGGCTCGACCTGGCCTTCGGCGTGCTGCTGCTCGCGCTGCTCGCCGTCCTGACGATGATGTCCGCGAGCCGACGCCTCAGGCCCCTGGAGGACATGGTCGAGACGGCCTCCGCGATCGCCGAGGGCGATCTGAAGCGGCGCGTGCCCTGCAGCAGGACCGAGGTGCGGGAGACCGAGCAGCTGCGGCTCGCGCTCAACTCCATGCTCCAGCAGGTCGAGGCGGCCTTCGCGACCCGCGAGCGGAGCGAGGCCCAGCTGCGGCAGTTCGTCGCGGACGCCTCGCACGAGCTGCGCACCCCGCTGTCCGCGATCCGCGGCTACCTCCAGCTCTACGACAACGGCATGCTGACCACGCCGGAGGACCGCGGCCGCGCCTGGTGCCGCGTCAACGCGGAGACCGACCGCATGAACCACCTCGTGGAGGAGCTGCTCACCCTGGCCCGCCTGGACCAGCAGCCCGAGCTGCGCCTGCGCCCCGTCGACCTGAGCCGACTGGTGCGGGACGCGGCCGACGACCTGCGCGCGCAGGACCCGGGCCGTCCGCTCACGGTGTGCGCGGACGGCGCGATCCTCGTCCGGGCGGACGAGCAGGGCCTGCGCAAGGTCCTCGCCAACCTGCTCGCCAACGTCCGCACCCACACCCCCGCCGAGACCCCGGTGCGGCTCGGCCTGGAGCGGCGCGGCCACGTGGTGTGCCTGACCGTGGCGGACGAGGGCCCGGGGCTCGGCGAACAGGACGCGGCCCGGGTCTTCGACCGCTTCTTCCGTACGGGCCGCAGCGGGGGCAGCGGGCTCGGCATGGCCATCGTGCAGGGCGTGGTGGCGGCCCACGGCGGCCGCGTCCAGCTCCGCACGGCGCCGGGCGAGGGCCTGACGGTCCTGGTCAGCCTCCCGCGCGTGCCGTCACCGCCGTCGCGGCCGCGCCCGCAGGCGCCGCGGGAGCCGGTCGCCCTGCTCACGCCGCGCGCGACGCCAGCTCCACCACCGTGATGTCGGACGGCGCCCCCACCCTGACGGGCGGGCCCCACGCCCCGGCGCCGCGGGTCACGTACAGCTGGGTGTCGCCGTAGCGCTCCAGGCCCGCGAGGGTGGGGTTGGCGAGGTCGGCGACGACGTTGTTGGGCCAGAGCTGGCCGCCGTGGGTGTGGCCGGAGAGCTGGAGGTCGACGCCGTGCTCGACGGCGTCGTGGATGACCACGGGCTGGTGGGCGAGCAGCACGGAGGCGCGCGTGCGGTCCCGGTCGCCGAGCGCCTTGGCGAAGTCGGGCCCCTGGCCCTCGTCCTCGCCCTGGACGTCGTTGACCCCGGCGAGGTCGAAGTACGGCAGTTCGGTGCGGGCGTTCTCCAGGGGGCGCAGGCCGAGCGAGCGGACGTGCTCCACCCACTGCTCGGCGCCGGAGAAGTACTCGTGGTTGCCCGTGACGAAGAAGCTTCCGTGGCGTGCGCGCAGGTCCGCGAGCGGGCGGGCGGCGCCCGCGAGGTCCTCGACGTCCCCGTCCACCAGGTCGCCGACGATCGCGATGAGGTCGGCCTGGGTGGAGTTGACGGTGTCCACCACGCACCGGGCGAAGCCCGCGCCGAGCACCGGGCCCAGGTGGATGTCGCTGACCACGGCGATCCGGAAGCCGTGCGCCGCGCGCGGCAGCTTGGCGAGGGGGACGGTGACGCGTTTCACGCGGGGGCCTCGGAGGACGGAGTACGTGCCGTAGCCCACGGTCGCCGCCGCGACGGTCGCCGCGCCCGCGGCTACCGTTCTGGCCACGAAGACTCGGCGGGGCAGGTCACCGCCGGGGTCCGCCGGATGGGGCTGTGCCCCTTTGCCCGCCTCATTGGCGCTTCGCGCCTCGTCCTCAAACGCCGGACGGGCTGGTCTGCTCGCCGGCCACCGGTTCAACAGTGGGCGTACCAGCTCTCCCGCCAGCAGGGCCAGGAGCAGGTACAGCGCGAACGCCATCCACAGGAAGCCCGGCCACGCCAGGATCCGCTGGAGCGGGAACGGTGCCCCGGTGCGCTCCGCCGCCAGCGCGCCGAACATCAGCAGGGGTCCCGCGAGGAACGCCACGGTGCCCAGGCGTCTGCCCCACGAGCCCTTGATCGTGGTGTCGCGCACCGTCCGTCGCCACACGTACCAGAGGAGGCCGCCGAAGACGGCGGCCGCACCCAGGGCGACCAGGACGAATCCGAGGACGCCCACGGCTATGAGCTTCGGCGCAGTGCGCGCACCCCACGCAACCCGATGGTCCCGACCACCGTCCCCAAGACAAAGGAGACAACGGCGAGCGTCAGGTGCACCCAGAAGTACGCCGTCGGACGGCCGTCGTCGAAGGCGAGCCCGCTGCCGTCCTTCCACAGGTTCTTGACGAAAGTGATCCAGATGACCCAGCTCCACGCGCCGAAGGCGAGCAGGAACCAGGAGACGGGGCGGCTGAGCTTCATACGCTCAGTATCACCAGGCGCCCTCACGGACCGCCTTCGGGGTGGGGGCCGCCGGGCGGGGCGGACCTCGGCGGAAACGGGTGCCGCCGCGCCCTGTACGTTCTCGTCCGTGCCTGCTGTGAAGAAGACCGCCCTGCTCATCGCGTCCGCGACCCTGCTGTCCCTGTCGACGGCCGCGCCCGCGCTCGCCGACGGCAAGCCGGGCGGCGACAAGGACAAACAGCCGAAGCCGCCCGCGCAGATGTCCACGGTCGGCGGTGCCCGCCTCGGCAAGCCGGGCACCCAGGTGGATCTCCAGTCGGGCGCTCCGGTGCTGCCCAAGGACCTGTCGGCCCGCTCCTGGATGGTCTCGGACGCGGAGTCGGGCGAGGTGCTCGCCGCGCACAACCCGCACTGGCGCCTCGCCCCGGCGAGCACCCTGAAGATGCTGTTCGCGGACACCGTGCTGCCGAAGTTCCCGAAGACCCAGAAGCACAAGGTCGCGCTGACCGACATGCAGGGCATCGGCGCGGGCAGCAGCCTGGTCGGCATCAAGGAGAACGAGACGTACTCGGTCCACGACCTGTGGCTGGGCGTCTTCCTGCGCTCCGGCAACGACGCGGTGCACGTCCTGTCCGCGATGAACGGCGGCGTGCCGCAGACCGTGAACGACATGCAGAAGCACGCCGAGGAGCTCCAGGCCCTCGACACGCACGTCGTCACGCCGGACGGCTACGACGAGAAGGGCCAGGTGTCGTCCGCGTACGACCTGAGCCTGTTCGCCCGCTCCGGCCTGCAGAAGAAGGACTTCCGCGAGTACTGCGCGACGGCCACCGCGGACTTCCCCGGCGCGACCGTCAAGGTGAAGAAGGGCAAGGACAAGGGCAAGACGAAGCGCGAGTCCTTCGGCATCCAGAACACCAACCGCCTGCTCACCGGGGCCGACGGCGTCGAGGCGTACAAGGGCATCGCGGGCGTCAAGAACGGCTCGACGACCAACGCGGGCAACACCTTCACGGGTGTCGCCGAGCGCGACGGCAAGGTGCTCCTCGTCACCGTCATGAACCCCTCGTCGGGCGAGCCGCACGCCGTCTACAAGGAGACGGCCCGGCTGCTCGACTGGGGCTTCGCGGCACACGACAAGGTGAAGCCGGTCGGCGAGCTGGTCCCGCCGAAGGGCGCCTCCACCGGCGCGGGCAAGGGCGCCCCGGGCGACGGCGGCACGAACTCCAGGAACGTGGCGCACGCCTCGGGCGAGCAGTCCAGCGGCATGGGCGTCGCGCTCGGCATCGCGGCCGGGGTGCTCGCCCTGGTCGCGGGCGGCCTGTTCCTGCTCAACCGTCGCTGGCCGCTGCGCCGGGGCTGACGGCCTCCTCGGCCCGGCGCGCCGTGCTGTCCGCCGCGCGTTCCCCGGTGCGTTCCGTCTTCGGCACGGCCGTCCAGGCGGCGCAGAAGAGGAGCAGCTTCGCGGTGAAGTTGATCCACAGCAGCAGCGCGACGGGCACGCCGAAGGCGCCGTACATGCTCTTCGCGGCGACGCCCTTCATATAGCCGCCGAGCAGCAGCTTCAGGAGCTCGAACCCGGCCGCGCCGAGCAGGGCGGCGACGATGAGCGCGCGCCGGGGCGGCTGGACGCCGGGCAGCAGCGTGAGGACGTACAGCAGGAGCAGGAAGTCGGCGAGGACGGCGATGGCGAAGGCGGCGAGCTGGAGCAGGACGCCGCCGGGGCCGTCCTTGTCGACGCCGAGCTGTTCGGCGGTCCAGCCCACGGCGGTGGAGGCGACGGCGGAGGCGATCAGCGAGGCGAGCCCGGCGCCGCCGAGCCCGGCGAGCACGCCCAGGTCCTTGAGCTTGCGCAGGAACGGGTTCTCGTCGGTGTCGTCGAGCAGCCAGACCGCGCGCAGGCACTCCCTTATCGAGCCGACCCAGCCGACGCCGGTGAACAGCAGCAGGGCGCCGGCGACGAGGCCGACGGTGCCCGCGTTGGCGACGAGCGCCTCCAGGTCGAGCTGGTCGGAGATGCCGGGGACCTGCTCGGAGATCTTGTCCTCGATCTTCTGCGTCTGCTGCGCGGAGAGGGTGGCCGCGGCGATGGCCGCCGCCACCGTGATCAGCGGGAAGAGCGCGACGAAGCTGATGAAGGTCATGGCGGCGGCGAGCCTGCTCCAGTGGACCTCGTCGAGCCGTTCGTAGGAGCGCCACGCGTGGGTGCGCGTCAGCCGGTCGACGTACGGCCCGATGCCGGGCAGCTTCTTCAGCCAGTCCATGTCCTCTGCCCCGTTCCTGGTGCGGTTCGTGCGGCCCGCGGGGTCCCCGTGTCGTGCGGGATCCGTGCGGCCTGTGAGCGGAATACCAACGTCCGGGTACCCCAAAACCGCAGGACAGTGGCCAGTGCCATGCCGATTCCCGCACCGGATACCGTGTCCGCCCGGCGCGAGGTCAATCCGAGGCCGTAGTGGGAGACGGCGATGCACAGGAGCTGGACGAGGGCGCCCGCGACGTTGACGGCGCAGAAGACGGCGTACTGGCGCAGGCGCGAGGCCCCGCCGTCGGCCCGGCGGTAGGTGCCGAGCGCGTTGCCCGCGTACGCGACCGTGCACCCGGCGACGAACGACAGGGCCTTCGCGGTCAGCGGGTCGATTCCGGCGGGCCCGCGCAGCCACAGGAACAGACCGAGGTCGGCGGCGTACGCGCAGAGCCCGGCGGCGGCGAAGCCGAGCAGCTCGCGCGCCGCGGGGCGCACGCTCCTCACCAGTCCGCGACCGCGAGCCCGTACATGGCGAGCCAGCCGAGCCCGATCAGGGCGAGCGCGCGGTCGTGCAGGACGACGTCCTCGGGCTCGCCCGCCGTGCCCCGGTCGGCGAACACGGCGTAGCGCAGGATCGCGAGGATGAAGGCGACCATGGACAGCTGCCGCCACGGCAGCACGCCGGTGCCCGCGGCGGTGCCGCTCTCCATGGCCCACAGGCAGTACGCGAGCACGGCGACGCCCGCCGCGAGCTGCCAGACGAACCGCAGGTAGCCGGTGGTGTACTCGGTGAGGAGCGCCCGGGTGGCGCCCGCCCGGCCGGCCATCTGCACGGCCTCGGAGTACCGCTTGGCGGAGACCATGAAGAGCGCGCCGAAGCCGGTCGTGATCAGGAACCAGCGCGACAGCGGGATCCCGAGCGCGACCCCGCCGATCATCGCCCGCATCAGGAACCCGGTGGTGACGACGGCGAGGTCGACGACGAGCACGTGCTTGAGGCTGACGCAGTACGCGAGCTGCATCACCACGTACGCGGCGAGCAGACAGGCCGTGAGCGGTGTGCACAGCGCGGCGGCCGCGAGCGGCGCGGCCACGGCGAGCACCCCGCCCGCGGCGTACGCGACGGGCACCGGGACCGCCCCGGCCGCGACGGGTCTGCGGCACTTGGTGGGGTGGGCGCGGTCGGCGTCGGCGTCACGGGCGTCGTTGATCAGGTAGACGGCGGCCGCGGCCGCCGTGAACAGGGCGAAGACCAGGGCGAGTTGGCTGAGGGCGTGGCGTGAGAACAGCTCGCCCGCGGCCGCCGGGGCCGCGATGACCAGGACGTTCTTGATCCACTGGCGGGGCCGCGCGGTCTTCAGGAGCCCGAGCGGCAGACCTCCGGGGCCGGGCTTCGGGGCCTGCGGGGAGCGGGGCGGGACGAGCAGGGCGGTGGTGCGGTCAGCCATCGTGACGGCCTCCGATCGGGCGCGGGGCACGGGTCCCGCGCAGCCAGGGGGCGCCGGCGTACGCCGTGGCCGCGCCGAGGGCCGCGCCCACCGCCACGTCCGACGGGTAGTGCACGCCGACGACGAGCCGGGAGACGCACATCGCGGCGGCGAGCGGCGGGAGCAGCCGGGCGCCCGCGGGCCGCAGCGCGCCGTACGCCACCGCGGCCGCGGCCGCCGACGTGGCGTGCGAGCTGGGGAAGGAGTGCCGCCCCGCGGTCCGTACGAGCGGGGTGACGTGCGCGGGCCGTGGACGCCGGACGAGCCGCTTCACCCCCATGCTGGCCAGGTGCGCGGCGGCGGTGAGCGCGGTGGCGCGCAGCCAGGCGGGGCGCCGCCCGCGGTCGAGCGCGGCCCCGGTCAGACCCAGGGCGAGCCACAGCGCGCCGTGCTCACCGCTGTGGGACAGGGCGCGGGCGGCGGCCGCCACGCGCGGATCGCTCCCGCGGGCGCGCAGGGCCGAGAGCAGCCGGTGGTCCATGTCGTCCATACGGACAGGCAACACCCCCCGAATTGCGGGATTGTTGGGTGACACTCTTTTAATCGCCCATTCCGGTGAGACTAAGGACGATTTAGAGAGAAGACTCCCTCATAGGGAGCAAGCGGAACATATACGGGCGATACGGTCGCGCCATGCCTGCCGTGCCCGCCGCCGCGCCCGCCGTGCCCGCTTCCTCCGCTTCCCCTGCCTCTGCCTCTGCTGCCGCGCTCGCCGTGCCCCTGTCCGGCTGGGGCCGCACCGCTCCCACGGCCGCCCGGCTGGTGCGCCCGCGCTCCCGCGAGGAGGCCGTGGCCGCGCTGCGCGCCTGCGGGGAGCGCGGCGGCATCGCGCGCGGGCTCGGCCGCGCCTACGGGGACGCCGCGCAGAACGCGGGCGGCGCCGTGCTCGACATGACGGGCCTGGACCGGGTGCACACCATCGACGCCGACACGGGCACCGTCGTGTGCGACGCGGGCGTCTCGCTGCACCACCTGATGGAAGTCCTGCTGCCGCTCGGCTGGTTCGTACCGGTGACGCCCGGCACCCGCTACGTCACGGTCGGCGGGGCGATCGGCGCCGACATCCACGGCAAGAACCACCACGTCTCGGGCTCGTTCTCCCGCCACGTACGCTCCTTCGACCTGCTCACGGCCGACGGCACGGTCCGCGCGGTGAAGCCGGGCAGCAAGCTCTTCAACGCCACGGCGGGCGGCATGGGCCTGACCGGCGTCATCCTCAAGGCGAAGCTGCGCTGTCTGCCGGTGGAGACCTCCTTCATGTCCGTGGACACCGAACGGGCCACGGACCTGGACGACTTGATGGCCCGCCTCACCGCGACCGACCACCGCTACCGCTACTCCGTGGCGTGGATCGACCTCCTCGCGCGCGGCGCCGCGACGGGCCGCGCCGTCCTCACGCGCGGCGACCACGCCCCCTTGGACGCCCTTTCCGAGCGCGCCCGCAGGGACCCGCTGGCCTTCCGGCCGCGGCGGCTTCCCGCCGCCCCCGCCTTCCTGCCCGAGGGCCTGCTGCACCGCACGACCGTCGGCCTCTTCAACGAGCTCTGGTACCGCAAGGCGCCGCGCTCCCGCACCGCCGAGATCCAGCGCGTCTCGTCCTTCTTCCACCCCCTGGACGGCGTCCCCCACTGGAACCGCGTGTACGGCAAGGGCGGCTTCCTCCAGTACCAGTTCGTCGTCGGCCACGGCCAGGAGGAGACGCTGCGGCGCGTCGTGCGGCGCATCGCCCGGCACCGCTGCCCGTCCTTCCTCGCCGTACTCAAACGCTTCGGCGACGCCGACCCCGGCTGGCTCTCCTTCCCCGTGCCGGGCTGGACCCTGGCCCTGGACATCCCGGCGCACCTGCCCGGCCTCGCCCGGCTCCTGGACGGCCTGGACGAGGAGGTCGCCGCCGCGGGCGGCCGCGTCTACCTGGCCAAGGACTCCCGCATGCGCCCCGACGTCCTGACCGCGATGTACCCCCAGCTCCCCGCCTTCCGGGCGCTGCGCGCGGAGCTGGACCCCGGCAACGTCTTCCGCTCGGACCTGTCCCGCCGCCTGGATCTCTAGCCGTACCGGGGATCTTTCAGCCCGTCCGGCGATTGAGGACGAGGCGCGAAGCGCCGATAACGGGGTCCAGGGGCGGAGCCCCTGGCATCGGGAAGGGGCGGGCCTGGGGCGCACCCGCGAGGGCCCACCCGCACGCACCCCACTCAAGGAGAGCCATGAAAGACGCCTTCGGCACCCCCCAGTCCCTCCTGGTCCTGGGCGGCTCATCGGAGATCGCCCAGGCCACGGCCCACCGCCTGGTGACCCGCCGCACCCGCGACATCTGGCTGGCGGGCCGCCCGTCGCCCGCCCTGGAGCGCTCCGCGCAGGCCCTGCGCGACCGGGGCGCCGACACCAGGACCGTGCCCTTCGACGCCCTGGACCCCGAGTCCCACGAGACCGCCCTCGGCAAGGTCTTCGCGGAGGGCGACATCGACATGGTCCTGCTGGCCTTCGGCACGCTCGGCGACCAGGCCCGCGACGAGGCCGACCCCGTCGCCGCGACCCGCGTGGCCCAGACGAACTACACCGGCGCGGTCTCCGCGGGCCTGGTCTGCGCCCGCGCCCTCCAGGCCCAGGGCCACGGCTCGCTCGTCGTGCTCTCCTCCGTCGCGGCCGAACGCGCCCGCCGCTCGAACTTCATCTACGGCTCCAGCAAGGCGGGCCTCGACGCCTTCGCCCAGGGCCTGGGTGACGCGTTGCACGGCACCGGCGTGCACGTGATGGTCGTGCGCCCCGGCTTCGTGCGGTCGAGGATGACGGCGGGCCTGGCGGAGGCCCCCCTCGCGACGACGCCGCAGGCCGTGGCCGTGGCCATCGAGGCGGGCCTGCGCCGCCGCGCGGAGACGGTGTGGGTCCCCGGGAAGCTGCGCCTGGTGATGTCGGCCCTGCGGCACGTGCCGCGGCCGGTGTTCCGCCGCCTGCCGGTGTGAGCGGTGCGGCCGGTACGAGCGGGGTGACCGGTGCGGCCGACGCGGCCGGGGTGACCGGTGCGGGCGCGGCGGGTCAGCGGGCGGGCAGGGTGTCCCGGGCCGCGGCCTGCGGCGGCACCGTGGACCCGCCGAAGGTGAACTCGCGCAGCTTGCGCCACACCCCGTCGGCCCCCTGCTCGTACAGCGCGAAGCCGGTGCACGGCCACTGGGCCTCGTAGTCGGCGAGCTCCTCGTACGCCCGGTCCATGGCCTCTTCGGCGATGCCGTGCGCCACGGTGACGTGCGGGTGGTACGGGAACTGCAGTTCGCGCGCGAGCGGCCCGGACGTGGCGCGGACCCGCTCCTGGAGCCAGGAGCAGGCGGAGCCGCCCTCCACGACCTGGACGAAGACGACGGGCGAGAGGGGCCGGAACGTGCCGGTGCCGGAGAGCCGCATCGGGAACGGCCTGCCCGCCGCCGCCACCGACACGAGGTGGTGCTCCACCGCGGGCAGCGCCGCGGCGGCCACCTCGGTGGGCGGCAGCAGCGTGACGTGCGTGGGGATGCCGTGCGCGGCGGGGTCACCGAAGCCCGCACGCAGCTCCTGGAGCAGGCTGCCGTGTGGCTCCGGGACCGCGATCGACACACCGATCGTTACGGTCCCCACGTCGTACTCCTGTCGTCGTGTGGTGGGCAGGGGGGTGCCGCCGTGCCGTGGAACGGCGGCCGTGCTGCTCGGCCTGTGCTCGGGTGGAGCTCAGTGCTTGGCGGGCAGGAAGCCCACCTTGTCGTACGCCTGGGCGAGGGTCTCCGCCGCGACGGCGCGCGCCTTCTCCGCTCCCTTGGCCAGGATCGAGTCGAGCGTCTCCGGGTCGTCCAGGAACGCCTGGGTCCGGTCCCGGAAGGGGGTGACGAACTCGACCATGGCCTCGGCGAGGTCGGTCTTGAGCGCACCGTAGCCCTTGCCGGCGTACTTCTGCTCCAGTTCCGGGATACCGGTACCGGTGAGCGTGGAGTAAATGGTGAGGAGGTTGCTGACGCCCGGCTTCTGCTCCGTGTCGTACCTGATCACCGTGTCGGTGTCGGTGACCGCGCTCTTGACCTTCTTCGCGGTGGCCTTCGGCTCGTCGAGGAGGTTGATCAGGCCCTTCGGGGTGGACGCCGACTTGCTCATCTTGATCGTCGGGTCCTGCAGGTCGTAGATCTTCGCCGTCTCCTTGAGGATGTACGGCTTGGGGACCGTGAAGGTCGCGCCGAAGCGGCCGTTGAAGCGCTCGGCCAGGTCGCGGGTGAGCTCGATGTGCTGGCGCTGGTCCTCGCCGACCGGGACCTCGTGGGCCTGGTAGAGCAGGATGTCCGCGACCTGGAGGACCGGGTACGTGAACAGGCCGACGGAGGCCCGGTCCGCGCCCTGCCTGGCCGACTTGTCCTTGAACTGCGTCATGCGGGAGGCCTCGCCGAAGCCCGTCAGACAGTTCATGACCCAGGCGAGCTGGGCGTGCTCGGGCACGTGGCTCTGCACGAACAGGGTGCAGCGCTCCGGGTCGAGACCGGCGGCGAGCAGCTGGGCGGCGGCGAGCCGGGTGTTCGCGCGCAGCTCGGCCGGGTCCTGCGGGACCGTGATCGCGTGCAGGTCCACGACCATGTAGAACGCGTCGTGGGACTCCTGGAGGGCCACCCACTGGCGGACCGCGCCCAGGTAGTTCCCGAGGTGGAACGAGCCTGCGGTGGGCTGGATCCCGGAGAGCACACGCGGACGATGGTGCATGGCGGAGCCATTCCCCTGAGGGTGGTGGTGGGTGACGGGCGGGCGTTCAGAGGCCATGCCCAGCATTCTCTCAGGTGCCGCCCGTTGGTCGGGAACTGGTACGCGGCGGGCCGGTCCTCTCGGTACGCTGCGTGCGGCCGCACCAGGCTGGGCAGGAGGGCGCCATGCGCCGGTCGGCCCCGGCGAGCAGGACCGTGAGATCCGCCTCACGTCACAGATCGTGGCCGAGTACGTGGTCTCGCGCGGCCGTCTGCTCCTGGTCGTGCTGCGGATCTTCGACGACGCCGGCATCCTGCTCGTCGAGGACTGACCCGGCGGGCGTCAGCCGGTCGGCAGCCCCGGCGCGGGGAACGCGGACATCAGCTCGGCCACCTCGCCGCGGATCTTCGCCAGCGCGTCCTCGTCCCCGGCCCGCGCCGCCTGAACGCCTCGGTCCACCCACTCCGCGACGGCCGCCATGTGCTCCACGCCGAGCCCGCGGGACGTCAGGGAGGGGGTCCCGATCCGCACCCCGGAGGGGTCGAAGGGCTTCCGGGTGTCGAAGGGCACCGTGTTGTAGTTGACGACGATCCCGGCCCGGTCGAGGGCCTTCGCCGCCACCTTGCCCGGCACGTCCTTGGGGGTGAGGTCCATCAGGATCAGATGGTTGTCCGTACCGCCGGAGACGAGGTCGAAGCCACGGGCGAGCAGCGCCTCGGCGAGGGCCTTGGCGTTGGCGACGACGGCGTGGGCGTAGTCGCGGAAGGACGGCTGCGCGGCCTCGTGCAGGGCGACGGCGATCGCGGCGGTGGTCTGGTTGTGGGGCCCGCCCTGGAGCCCGGGGAAGACGGCCTTGTCGATGGCCTTGGCGTGCTCCTCGCGGGCGAGCAGCATCGCCCCGCGCGGCCCGCGCAGCGTCTTGTGCGTGGTCGTGGAGACCACGTCGGCGTACGGGACGGGCGAGGGGTGGGCGCCGCCCGCGACGAGCCCGGCGATGTGCGCGATGTCGGCGACGAGCACGGCCCCGGCCTCGCGGGCGATCTCGGCGAAGGCGGCGAAGTCGATGGTGCGGGGCAGCGCGGTACCGCCGCAGAAGATCAGCTTGGGCCGTTCCTTGAGGGCGAGTTCGCGGACGGCGTCGAGGTCGATGTGCCCGGTGTCCTCGCGGACGCCGTACTGCACCCCGCGGAACCAGCGGCCGGTGGCGGAGACGCCCCAGCCGTGGGTGAGGTGGCCGCCCATCGGCAGGGCCATGCCCATGACGGTGTCGCCGGGCTCGGCGAAGGCGAGGTAGACGGCGAGGTTGGCCGGGGAGCCGGAGTAGGGCTGGACGTTGGCGTGCTCGGCGGCGAAGACGGCCTTGGCGCGGGCGACGGCGAGGCGCTCGACCTGGTCGATGTTCTGCTGGCCCTCGTAGTAGCGGCGGCCGGGATAGCCCTCGCTGTACTTGTTCTGGAGCACGGTGCCGGAGGCTTCGAGGACGGCGGCGGAGACGTAGTTCTCGCTGGGGATGAGGCGCAGGGTGTCGGCCTGGAGCTGTTCCTCGGCGGTGACGAGGGCGGCGAGCTCGGGGTCGGCGGCGGTGAGCGCGGGGTGCTGCGACGCGGGAGAAGGGGAAGGAGAAGGGTGACTCATGGCGTCCTCCGGGGCGAGCGGTGTTGGTGTCCGGTCGTGGTCCCGGGGTGCCCAGGCGTTCGGCACCTCGAAGGTTCTGCCTCGCGCGGCTTCCTCAGGGTCGATTCCCTGTGCGCCAGTCGCCGCGCTGTGGAAACCAGCGTAACGGTCAGGCCACCGTGTCAGGGTTCGCGTTCGGAGCGAGCGACGATAGGTATTGGGCCACGAACCCGCTCTGTCCCCTACGACAACGCGAGAGCCTCCTTGCGCCGTTAGTAGCCGTAGGAATCGCACGACGACGTGCGAACGTGAGAAACGGAGACCCCGTGACTGCTACGGAAGACCTCATCGCCTCGGCCGAAGCGCACAGCGCGCACAACTACCACCCCCTGCCCGTCGTCGTCGCGTCGGCGCGGGGCGCGTGGATGACGGACGTCGAGGGCCGCCGGTACCTCGACATGCTCGCCGGCTATTCGGCACTCAACTTCGGCCACGGCAATCCGCGCCTCATCGAGGCCGCCACGGAGCAGCTGGGGCGGGTGACACTGACGTCACGCGCGTTCCACCACGACCGTTTCGCGGAGTTCTGCGCCCGGCTCGCCCGGCTGTGCGGCAAGGAGATGGTGCTGCCGATGAACACGGGCGCGGAGGCCGTGGAGACGGCGGTGAAGACCGCGCGGAAGTGGGGCTACCGCGTCAAGGGCGTGCCCGGGGGCCGCGCCCGGATCGTGGTGGCGGCGAACAACTTCCACGGCCGGACGACGACGATCGTCAGCTTCTCCACGGACCCCGAGGCCCGGGCGGACTACGGCCCGTACACGCCGGGCTTCGACATCGTGCCGTTCGGTGATCTGGGGGCGCTGCGGGACGCCGTCACCGAGGACACGGTGGCGGTGCTCATCGAGCCGGTCCAGGGCGAGGCGGGCGTGCTCGTGCCGCCGCCCGGCTATCTCCCGGGGGTGCGGGAGCTGACGCGCGAGCGCGGGGTGCTGTTCGTGGCGGACGAGATCCAGTCGGGTCTCGGCCGCACGGGGCGGACGTTCGCGTGCGAGCACGAGGACGTGGTGCCGGACGTGTATCTGCTGGGCAAGGCGCTGGGCGGCGGCGTGGTGCCGGTGTCGGCGGTGGTGGCGGACGCGGACGTGCTCGGGGTGTTCCGGCCGGGTGAGCACGGCTCGACGTTCGGCGGCAATCCGCTGGCGTGCGCGGTGGGTCTGGAGGTCGTCGCGATGCTGGAGACGGGCGAGTTCCAGCAGCGGGCGACGGAGCTCGGCGAGCATCTGCACGCGGAACTGGGGCTGCTCGCGGGCTCCGGGAAGGTGGTGGAGGTGCGTGGGCGCGGCCTGTGGGCGGGTGTCGACATCGACCCGTCGCACGGCACGGGCCGGGAGATCTCCGAGAAGCTGATGGAACGCGGTGTCCTGGTGAAGGACACCCACGGCTCGACGATCCGGATCGCTCCCCCACTGGTGATCAGCAAGGAGGACCTGGACTGGGGGCTCGACCAGCTCAGGGCGGTGCTGGGCTAGCCGCAGGCGACGGGGGGCGGTTCCGCCGCCCCCCGTGCGCGGGCCGCGTCGGCGGCGCTGTCGGGGGCGGGGTCGCGTGCGCTGTCGCAGGCGGTGCGGAAGGCGGTGCGGAGGGCGCTGTCGAACGCCTCGGTGCCGAGGGCGGTGCGGCCGCGGGCCGTGGCCCGGTCGACGTCGGCGCGCTCGGCCTCCGGCAGCGGGGTGCCCTCGGCGGCGCGGAGCGCGGCGGCCCGGCCGAGGAGCCCGGCGGCTTCCGGGTGGGCGCCGGCGAGGGAGCGGGCGCCCGCGAGGCCTTCGAGGGCGAGGGCGACGGCGCGGTTGTCGCCGGTGGCGCGGGCGGCGTCGAGGCCCTCGCGGTGGAGGTGCTCGGCGCGGGCGGCGTCGCCGCGCTGTTCGGCGGCGTAGCCGAGTTGGGCGAGGATCAGGGCGGCGCCGGAGCTGATGCCGAAGCGGCGGTTGAAGTCGAGCCAGGGCAGCAGGAGGCGTTCGGCGGTGTCCAGGTCGCCGCGGCGGCGGGCGCCGAGGGCGAGACCGGTCTCGGCGAACTGCTGGGCGGGCCGGTGGGACTGGCGGGCGGCGAGCCGGGCGGCGCGTTCGTGGTGGGCGGTGGCGCGGGCGTCGTCACCGGTGAGCAGGGCGAGGCGGCCGAGCCGGGAGAGGCGGAAGGAAACCTCGGTCCAGAGTTCGAGTTCCTCGGCGCCGCGGGCGCCCTCGTGCTGGAGCCGGGCGGCCTCGTCGTAGTCGGCGGTGATCTCGGCGAGCACGCCGAGCTGCTCGGAGGACTGCAACTGCCCCCAGCGGTCGCCGAGTCGGGCGAAGAGGTCGGCGGCGCGGGTCGCGTCGCGGCGCAGCACCGCGAGGTCGCCCGCGTACAGGGCGCGGGTGGCGCGGGTGCTGAGCGCGGCGGCCTCGCCCCAGCGGTCGCCCGCAGTGCGGAACTCGGTGAGCAGCGCGTCGACGCGCCGTCCCTCCTCCGGAGTGCGGTCGAAGCCGCAGCGGGCGAGGGCGAGCAGCCAGCGGGAGCGGGCGTCGGCGCCGTCGGTGCCGTGGGCACAGCTGGAGCCGTGCGCGCAGGCGTCCTCCCCCGCGAGGAGCGAGAAGGCGCCGCGCGCGGCGGCGGCGGAGGCCCGCGCGGCCCCGGGCCCGGCGGGCAGGCTCAGGGCGACGGCGAGCGAGCGGATGGCCTCGGTGAGACGGCCGCGCAGATACCAGTACCAGGTCAGGGCGTTGACGAGGCGCAGCGCGAGCGCGGTGTCGGCCTCGGCGGCGGCCCGGTCGAGGGCGGCGCGCAGATTGACCGTCTCGGCGTCGAGGCGGCGCAGCCAGTGCCGCTGGTCGGGGCCGTGCAGGGCCGGGGCGGCGCGTTCGGCGAGGTCGGCGTAGTGGTGGGCGTGGCGCAGGGCCAGGTCCTTCGACTCGCCCGCCTCGGCGAGACGTTCGAGGCTGTACGCGGCGACGGACTCGAGGAGACGGTGCCGGACGGGGCCACCGGCGTCGGGGCCGGGGCCCGCGGTCGCGAGCAGGGAGCGGTCGAGGAGCCGGGCGACGAGGTCGAGCACGAAGCCGCCCCCGACCTCCGGGTCGCCCCCGGCCCCCAGGGCACCCCCGGCCTCCGGGCCACCCCAGGCCGTCAGGCCGCCCCAGGTCTGCGGCTCGGGCGCGGCCTCCAGGGCGGCTGCGGCCCGCGGCTCGGGCCCGGGCCGTGCCCCGGTCCCGGTCAGGACGGCTTCCGCGCTCTCCAGGGTGAAACCGCCCCGGAAGACGGCCAGTTGGCGCAGGGCGCGGCGCTCCGGGGCGGAGAGCAGGTCCCAGCTCCAGTCGATCATCGCGCGCAGGGTGCGCTGGCGGGCCGGGGCGTCGCGGCGTACCTGGTTGAGGAGGCGGAAGCGGTCGTGCAGACGGTCGGCGAGGGCGTGTACGCCGAGGGCGCGGACTCGGGTCGCGGCGAGTTCCACGGCGAGGGGGATGCCGTCGAGGCGGCGGCAGATGAGGGCGACGGCCGCGCGGTTGCCGTCGTCCAGGACGAAGCCGGGGGCGGTGGCCGCGGCCCGCTCGGCGAACAGACGCACCGCCTCGTCCTCCCCCAGGGGCGCGACGGCCTCCAGGGTTTCGCCGGTGAGCGCGAGGGGTTCCTGGCTGGTGGTGAGGGTGCGGAGGTGCGGGGCGTGGCGCAGGAGGTGGGCGACGAGGTCGGCGGCGGCGTCGAGGACGTGCTCGCAGTTGTCGAGGATGAGCAGCGCGTGGCGGGCGGCGAGGGCCCGGGTGAGATGCGCCAGCCGGGGGTTGCCCGGGGCCGGCCCTGCGCCCGGCCCCGGCCCCGAGCCCGTGCCCGCGTGTGCGGCCGCGCCCGAGGCCGAGCCCGCGTGCGAACCCGGGGCCGAGGCCGCGCTCGCGCGTGCGTCCGCCTTTGAAAGTGAGGCCGCGTCCGGCCCTTCCGGCTCCCCCTCGAACGCCCGGCGGGCGGCGTTGTCCTCGCGGACTCCCAGTGCCGCAGCGACCGCCTCCAGGACTCCGTCCCCGGTCGTTCCGGCCAGTTCGACCAGCCAGACGCCGTCGGGGAAGTCGTCCACGAGGTCTGCGGCGGCCTCCAGGGCGAGGCGGGTCTTGCCGACGCCGCCGGGGCCGGTGAGGGTCACCAGGCGGTCGCGGCGCACCAGTTGGCGGACGCGGTCCACGGCGTCGGCGCGGCCCACGAGGTGCGTGGTGGGGGCGGGGAGGTTGGTGCGCGGGGGCGCCACGACGGGGGCCGGGGCGGCGGGCGGAGTGGGGGCCGGGGCCGGGGCGGTGGGCGGGGACGCGAGGGCCGGGTCCTGGCGCAGGATCGCCCCGTACAGGGCGGCGAGTTCGGGCCCCGGGTCGGTGCCGAGGTCGTCGGCGAGGCGGGTGCGCAGGTCCTGGTACGCGGCCAGGGCCTCGCTCGGGCGGCCCGCGCGGTAGAGGGCGCGCATGTGGGCCGCGCGCAACCGTTCGCGCAGCGGTTCCCTGGCCACCGGATCGGCGAGGTCGTCGGCCAGCAGGGCGTGTTCGCCGAGCGCGAGGCGGGCCTCCGCCAGGGTCTCCTGGGCGGTGAGCCGCTGCTCCTCCAGGCGGGCGGCGGCGGCCCGGGCGAAGTCCGCGTCGCGGAAGTCGGCGTAGGCGGGGCCGCGCCAGAGGGCCAGGGCGTCGGTCAGGAGTGCCGCCCGGCCGCGGGGGCCGGTGTCCGTGCTGTACGCCCGTGCCGTCAGGGACTCGAAGCGGGCCGCGTCCGTGGCGCCCCCGGCCAGGCTCAGCCGGTAGCCCGCGGGGCCGTACGCCACGGTGTCGCGGCCGATGGCCCGGCGGAGCTGGGAGACCTTGGTCTGGAGGGAGTTGGCGGGGTTGGCCGGGAGCTTCCCGGCGCCCCACAGGTCCTCTACGAGGGTGTCCGCGGGGACGGGGTGCCCCGTGCGGGCGAGCAGGGCGGCGAGGAGGGCCCGTACCTTCGGTTCCGGCACCGGTATGAGGGTGCCGTCGTCGGTACGCACCGCCAGGGGCCCCAGCACCTCGAATCGCATGCGCTCACGGTACGTGGGCCCTGCCGGGGGGGGCTCCCCAAACCCGCCCCTTCCCGAAACCAGGGGCTCCGCCCCCCGGCCCCCGTAAATCGGCGCTCCGCGCCTCGTCCTCAAACGCCGGACGGGCTGGGTGTTCTCCGGTACGGGCCGACGGCCGCACGGGGAAGGCCCCCGGGGAAAGGCCCGTGCGTGGGCCGTCAGTGGTTCGTGCGCGGCCGCAGGCACGGTGAGGCACGTGAACAGGGCAGCCGCCCCGGACACCCCACCCGCCTCCACCGAAGGAGCCCGCCATGCCCACGTCCAAGGAAATCCGTCTCGCCGCCCGCCCGCAGGGCACCCCCCGCGCCACCGACTTCGCCCTCGCCACCACCGAACTCCCCGACACCGCCCCGGAGGGCCAACTGCTTGTCCGGAACCTGTGGATGTCCGTGGACCCGTACATGCGCGGCCGGATGGACGACGAGCCGTCGTACATCCCGCCGTTCGAGCTCGGCGCCCCGCTGGAGGGGAGCGCGGTCGGTGAGGTCGTGGCGTCGGGGTCGCCGGACGTCCCGGTCGGCGCGACGGTCACGCACTTCGCCGGCTGGCGGGAGTACGCCCTCGTCGACGCGGCCGCCGCGACGGTGGTCGACACCGCGCTCGCCCCGCCGTCGGCGTACCTGGGGGCGCTGGGCGCGACCGGCCTGACGGCGTACGCGGCGCTGACGCGCACCGCCCCGGTACACGAGGGCGACGTCGTGTTCGTGTCGGCCGCCGCCGGGGCGGTGGGCAGCGTGGCGGGCCAGGTGGCCCGGGCGCTCGGCGCGTCCCGGGTGATCGGTTCGGCGGGCGGGCCGGAGAAGACGAAGAAGCTCCTGGACACCTTCGGGTTCGACGCCGCGATCGACTACCGGCAGGGCGGGCTGCCCGAGCAGCTGGCCGAGGCCGCCCCGGACGGCATCGACGTGTACGTCGACAACGTGGGCGGCGACCACCTCCAGGCCGCGATCGGGGCCATCCGCAGGGAGGGCCGCATCGCGATGGTCGGCGCGATCAGCACGTACAACGACACGGACCCGGCGGCGGGCCCGAACAACCTCTTCCAGGCCGCGAAGCAGGAGGCGTCCCTCCGCGGCATGCTCGTGACCAGCCACTTCGACCTGTTCCCGGAGTGGGTGGGGAAGGCGGCCGCGATGCTCGCGGACGGGTCGCTGCGGACCGAGCGGACCGTCGCGGACGGGATCGAGCGGGCGCCCGAGGCGTTCCTCGGCGTGCTGCGCGGCGCCAACACCGGCAAGATGCTGGTCCGCCTCGCCGCCGGGGCCGAGTGATGGCCGCGGTGCTCGTCGTCACCGGGCATCCGCGCGCCGGCTCGCTCACCGCCGGGCTCGCCCGCCACGCCCGGGACCGCCTCACCGCCGGGGGCCACACCGTGGACCTCCTCGATCTGGAGGCGGAGGGCTTCGACCCCCGGATGACGCCCGAGGACGAGCCCGACTGGGGCGACCCGCGCAAGACGTACTCGCCCGAAGTGCGGGCCCATATGCGGCGAGTGGCGGCAGCAGACGCGATCGTGGTCGTCTTCCCGGTGTGGTGGTTCGGCCTTCCGGCGCTGCTCAAGGGGTGGATCGACCGGGTGTGGAACCACGGTTTCGCGTACGGTCGGCGCCGGGGCGAGAGCCCGCTCGCGCGGACGCGGATGCTGTGGCTCGGCCTGACGGCGTACGGGCGGGCGGCGTTCGCGGACGCGGGCTGGGAGGGGACGGTGACGCACGTGCTGCGCACGGGGATCTCCGAGTACTGCGGGATCACGCCGGAGCGGTCGTCGGTACGGTACGTGTACGACTCGCTGACGGCGGGAGCGGGCGCGTTCGAGGTCCTGGACTCGGCGCTGGACGAACTCCTCCCGAAAGTTCCGGCGGAAGCGGACGGCATCCTCCCGAAAGCCCCGGCGGAAGCCGACGAGCCCCTCCCGCAGGACGCGGCGGAACCGGACGGGCTCTTCCCGGCCCGGAAGCCCACCGCCCGCAACGCGTGACGGGCGTCACACCCGAGATCGCCTTGACCTTCACACCAGTGTGAGGGTTCGACCATGGGATCACGCAGGCGGGAGGGAAACACCGCAGGCGGCGGCCGCCACAGGCCGCTCGGGCCACTTCAGAGGGTGATTGTGATGGACAACGAACTCTACGACTACAGCCCCATCGTCGAGCGCGAGCCGCTCAGCTGGCCGGAAGGCAAGCGCGTCGCCTTCTACATCGGCCTGAACGTGGAGCACTTCGAGATCGGCAAGCCCTCCACGAGCATCTACCCGGGCACCGCGGAGCTCACCCCCGACCCGCTCAACCACGGCTGGCGCGACTACGGGGCGCGGGTGGGCTTCTGGCGCACCCTGGAGACCCTGGACCGGCACGGGGTGCGCGCCAGCGTCCTGCTCAACTCCGACGTCGGCGACCGCTACCCGCAGATCGTCAAGGCGGGCCGGGAGCGGGACTGGGCGTGGCTCGCGCACGGCAAGACCAACTCGGTCCTGCACACCGGCATGACGGAGGACGAGGAGCGCGCCTCCCTCAAGGACATCGTCGAGACGATCGAGCGGACGACGGGGACGCGGCCGCGCGGCTGGATGGGCCCCGGCCTGACCGAGACCCACAACACCCCGCGGCTGCTCAAGGAGCTGGGCCTCGACTACGTACTGGACTGGACGGCCGACGACCAGCCGTTCCCCCTGAACGTGCCGGGCGTGCTGAGCGTGCCGTACACGGTGGAGCTGAACGACATCGGCCTGTTCGTCAGCAAGAACACGTCGGGCCCGGACTTCGTACAGATGCTGAAGGACCAGGTCGACCAGTTGCACGCGGAGGCGGAGGCCACGGACAGCGGGCGCGTCATGCCGCTGGCCCTGCACCCCTTCGTCATCGGCCAGGCGTTCCGCGCCAAGTACCTGGACCAGGCACTCGAGTACATCGTGAACCACCCCGGGGTGTGGGTGACGACGTCGGACGAGATCGCGGAGCACTACCGGTCCACGCGGACGGGCACCACGGACGGCAAGGACGCGTAACGCGTCACGGCGACGGGCGCGACGACGGCACGGTCATCAGGGCGGCTGGGAACTTCCCGGCCGCCCTGACCTGTTTTCCAGTCCCTTTTGGCCTGATGGCGCCTATACGCAATCTTTTCGCAATGAAGGCCGATTAGTCCGAGCCGTCTTCGGCTTGGCGATTTCTCGTGGTGCGTCAAGGCCGGGCGGGCGGTGAGGGTGGGACCCTCCCCCGGCGGCGGCTCGCCGTGAGGGGAAGCCGACCGCGTGAGAGGACGTGCGCACTCATGGCCCCGATCCCGATCAAGCCCGGCATCTACAAGATCCACGCCCACATCATCGGCCCGTCGGCCGTGGTGACCGCCACGGAGTACGCCGTCAAGCACGGCGCACCCGTGATCACCGACCGGCTCAACCCGCTGCCGATCGAGCAGGACTGGATCATCGAGCCCGTCGAGTCGGTACCGGGCTCGCCCTACCTCGTCCGTCTCGCCCACCACGAGGCGGCGGGCCTGGTGATCGCCGAGGACAAGCTCTACGTGAACTCCGTCCCGCGCGGTGAGCTCGCGAAGTTCACGTTCGAGCGCGTCATCGGCGGCGTCAAGATCCACTCCGACAAGGAGCTGGCCCTGCGCTCCGGCCACCGCGGCGCGCAGATCACGCTGGTGCCGCCGAAGCCCGAGTTCCAGGAGACGTGGACGCTGGAGTACGTCGGCCCGCTCAACGAGGAGTAGCACCAGCGCGTTCGAGGGTGTCGCCGCCCGTGCCCGCGCCCGGGGCGCGGGCGGCGCACGTACGGGGCACGCGCCGAGGCTTCCCGCTCCGCCCTCCCGGCCCCCCAGGGACGTACTCCCTGGTCGCACCCGGCCCTCACGCGGAACCGTTGTCCCATGACCACCACACGCACGGAGGCGCCGCGCCGCCGCCTGGGCCGTCTGGCCCTGGTGTCGGGCGCCGCGCTCGCGCTGTTCGCCGCGCTGCCCATGAGCAGCGCCTCGGCCGCCGCCAGCGGCACCTTCTACTACGAGTCGGCCACGGCGGGGAGCCAGCAGATCGTCGACCCGCCCCTCCACCAGTGCCTGACCCTCTTCCACGCCACCGGCGCGTCCAACCAGACCAACGCCACGGCCAGGGTGTACTACGACGGCAACTGCCAGAACGAATGGGGCAGCCTCCAGTCCGGCGGCTACTCCAACAACTTCGGCGCCAAGCTGTACAGCGTGCAGTTCGGCAGCTAGCCCCACCGCACCCCGCACGACGGCGGGGCCTCCCCTTCCGGGCCCCGCCGTTCCCTCCAGCGGGCAGGCGAGTCGGAGCGCGGTTCGGTAGGCCGCCCGAGGCGGTGGTATGCCTTCCCCTACCCCCAGCCCGGGTGCCCGCCGGAGTGTCATCGGGGCGGGGCGCTTCTAGCGTCGGTCCCATGGACGACAACGCGCGGCGCAGGCCGCACCGGAGGGCCCGACGGGGGCGGCGTGCCGGGGTGTTCGGCGTCGCGGCGGCGACCCTCGCCCTCGCCGCACCGGTGGGTGCTTCGCCGGAGCCGGGCCCCGACGGGCTCGACCGCTACTACCAGCAGCGCCTCCACTGGGGCAGCTGCGCCCAAGGCCCCGGCGACCGCACGGGGCGAGACCTCGACGAGGCGGGGGCGCGGTGCGCGGGCGTCACCGTGCCGCTCGACTACGCCGAGCCCCAGGGGCGGACCGTTCGCCTCGCGGTCTCGCGCCTGAAGGCCACCGACCGGCGGCACCGCGTGGGCGCGCTGCTCCTCAACCCCGGCGGGCCCGGCGGCAGCGCGCTCGACATGCCGCCCGACATCCGCAAGGCGATGAAGGAGACCGGCGCGCGCTACGACCTCATCGGCATGGACCCGCGCTTCGTCGGCCGCAGCACCCCGCTGGACTGCGGCTGGCCCGTCAGCACCGCCGTCCTCTCCGCCGGGACCGGCCGCGCGGGCTTCGAGCGCCAGGCCGCCCTCCAGAAGAACCTCGCCGACCAGTGCCGCGCCACCGACGCGGCGGTGCTGCCGCACATCAGTACCCGCAACACCGCCCGCGACATGGACGTCGTCCGGGGCGCCCTCGGGGAGGAGAAGCTGTCCTACCTCGGGTACTCGTACGGCACGTATCTCGGCACCGTCTACACGCAGATGTTCCCCGGCCGGTACGACCGCGTCGTGCTCGACGGCGCCCTCGACACCGCGCGCTACCAGCCGCGGCTCCTCAAGGGCGCCGAGCGCGAGAACGAACGGGCCCTCGCGGACTGGGCCTCCTGGACGGCGCGGCGGCACGGGACGTACGGGCTCGGCCGCAGCCGCGCCCAGGTGCTCGCCACCGTCGACCGGATCGTGGCGAGGTCCGCGCGCGGGCTGACGCTCGGCACCGGTGCGGACGTCTTCCGCGTCGACGACTCCCACGTGCCGTTCCTGCTCGTGGAAGGCATCGCGGACGACACGGACAGCGCCCGCGCGGCGCTCGGCGAGACGGTGTCCGTGCTCGCCGGGGCCGCCGCGGGGAAGCGGGTCCGGCTGCCGCGGCACCTCGCGGAACTGCTGCGGTACGCGACCACCGGCGCGGACTCCGCCTCCGGCAGCGCGCAGACCGCGATCCTGTGCGGGGACGTGGCCGCCCCGCGCGACCCGGAGAGCTACTGGCGCGACATCCGGCGCGCCCGCACCCGGCACCCGCTGCTCGGCCCGCTCACCCGCAACATCACCCCGTGCGCCTTCTGGGACCGCCCCCGCGAGCAGCCCACGCGGGTGCGGCACGACACCCGCGCGCTGATCGTGGCCGCCACCGGCGACCCCCGCGCCCCGTACGAGGGCAGCGTCGCCCTGCGGCACCGCCTGCCCGCCGCCAGGCTGATCACCCTCGAGGGCGCCAACCGCCACGGGCTGTACGGCGAGTACGGCGACACCTGCGTGGACGACCACGTCAACGCCTACCTGGCGACGGGCGAGCTGCCCGCGAGGGACCGGACCTGCACGGCTAGTTGAGGTGCCCGTCCCACCAAGCACGCTCTCCTTCGCGCGGCTTGTCGACGACCTTGTCCTCCGCGGTGTTGTCGTGCGCGTACGACATCACCTTCCGGTTCAGCGCGTCGTACGCGGGCCAGCCGGGCTCCTCGCCCTTGGCGAAGCCCACCCACGCGGCGTGCAGCGCGTCGGCCGCCGCCTGGGGCGGGTTCGGCCCGGTGAACTTCAGGTTCTCCGGCAGCCGCAGCGTGTCCCAGGCGAAGGGCAGGTCCAGGCTGTGACAGGCACCGAGCGCCACCTTGACGTTGTTGGCGGCGACCGGGGAGCGCCAGCCGAACTCGTACAAGTGCGTCGGCGCGGCACCGCCCTCGCGGGCCTCGGCGACCCGGCTGGAGGGGATGCGGAACATCCGGTCGGTCAGGACGGCCGAGGCCACGCCGGGCGCCGCCTTGCGCGGGTAGACCGGCCCGTCCACGTCGTACTTCTCGTACGATCCGTCGGGGCAGCCGTACGCCTTCAGGCGGGGCTTGAAGAGCGCGGGCAGGTCCCAGCCGACCATGAAGTTGCTGGTCACGAACAGGCGCATCTCCTCGACGGTGGAGCCGACGAGCAGCGGGACGTTGGCGCCCGCCTGCTCGCGGATCGCGTCGATGGGCCGCTGGGTCAGCAGCTGGCCCTCGCCGACGACGGGCAGGAACGACATGCCGCAGGAGTCGATGGTGCTCTGCCCGTACTTGACCGCGCTGGCGGTCTTCGTGACGTCGCCGCTGACCGCGTTCTGCTCCTCGATGAGGCGGGCGACCGGGACCTCGGCGAGCGCCTTGGCGGACGCGGGCACGCCGAGGCGCTCGGCGACGGCGCCCAGCACCAGGGCGGCGTCCTCGGGCGTCTGGCCGAGGTGCGCGGTGCCGCTCTGCACGATCGCCCGCTGGAACAGGTCGACGCCCGCCGAGAGCAGCGCCAGGACGCTCATGGCCCCGGCGGACTCACCGGCCACGGTGACCCGCTCCGGGTCGCCGCCGAAGCCCGCTATGTTGTCGCGGACCCAGCGCAGGGCGGAGATCTGGTCCAGCAGACCGCGGTTGGCGGGGGTCTCGGCGTCGGGCAGATAGCCGAAGCCGTACACGCCGAGGCGGTAGTTGAGGGACACACAGACCACGCCGTCGCGGGCGAAGGCGGCGCCGTCGTAACAGGGCACCGCCGACGAGCCGTTGGTGAAGCCGCCGCCGTGGATCCACACGAACACCGGAAGGGGCTGGTCCGGTGTCGTGTCGGGCGTCCACACGTTGAGGTTGAGCCAGTCGTCGCCCTCGATGTCCGGGTCCGTGAGCAGGTCCGCGAGGCGGCCGGGGAACGGCGGCTTCGGCGAGGTCGCGCCGAACGCGTGCGCCGGGCGCGCCTCGGACCACGGCTCGGGCGGGGCCGGGGCGGCGAACCGCGCCTCGCCGGTCATCGGGGCCGCGTACGGGATGCCGAGGAAGGTGGCGACGTCGTTCACGACGCGCCCGGAGACGGGGCCGTACGCGGTCGGTGCCTCGATGGCGGTGTGGTCGGACACTGGGCTCCTCGCCGGCACGCGGGACGGGCCCGCAGGCGGGTGCCGGTCCCCCTGACGGCACCCTCGCGGGACCGTTCCCGCGAGGGTGCCGTCAACTCTTCCCAGAGTGAGCGTCCGACCACGCTCCGTTCGCGGAATGTGGCCGATTCCGAACGGGGTTACCGCAGCGCCCACTTGAGGGGCTCCTTGTAGAAGCCCTGCGAGTAGGTCACCGACTTGACCGTGGCGTCGGCCGGGATCAGATAGGGCTCGCACACCGTGCGCTCCTCGCCCTTCTTCCAGATGTCCTCGCGGCCCAGTTCCCGCTTGCCGTCGTTGCCCACGCAGTCCGCGGGCTGGCTGGAGAGGGCGCCGATGAGGATGAACCTCGTGGCCGGGCTGCCGTCGGAGGTCTCGGCGTTGACGTTGCCCATCACCATCGGCTGCTTCACCGGGGACCCGCCGACCAGCTTCGCCTTGACGTAGATCCAGGCGACCTTCTTGCCCTTGTACTTCTTCTCGTCGTCCAGCTCCTTGAGGTCCGCGGGCTTGCCGACGGTGACCTTCGTCGGCGTGATCGAGAACTTGCCGGTCTTGTCGTACCGGGTGATCTCCTGCGCCGGGCCCGCCTGGCCGACCTTCAGGTCCTTCGGGGCCTCACTGGCCCGCGCGCCGGACTTGCCGCCCTTGCCCCGGTCGGAGTCGTCCGAGCCGCCGCACGCGGTCAGGGTGACGGCGGCGGCGGCCGCGACGGCCACGAGGCCGAGGCGCCGACGGTACTGGGGTGCTCGCTGAGTGCTCATGTGCTGTGCTTTCTGCTCTGTACCGATGAGGGGGGATGAGGGGGGATGAGGGCGATGAGGGGGGATGACAGGAGCCTGGCCGGGCCCGAGCCGTCGTAGCGCAGGTCGAACCGGCCGCACAGGGACGGCAGTTCGGCCCTGCGGTGCCAGGCCTCCGTCACCAGGGCGGCCAGGCGCGGGTCCGTGATGCCGAGGTCGGCGAGGCGGTCGTGCTCGACCAGGTGTCCGGCCGCCGCCAGGCACATGGCGTGCAGCTCCTCGACCGCCTCCGCCAGGGCCTCGACCTCGGGCCGGGAGAAGACGTAGTACGCGGATTCGTCCCAGTGCGGCGGGCCGGTGCGCCCCGGCCCTCGACGGCCGGTCGCCGTCCGGGGCGGGGGGGGCGGTGGTGCGGCGTTCCATGGCGGCGGGCCCCGCTCAGGCGCGGCCGCCGCCCGGGCGGCCGAGACCGTCCCGGGCGGCGGACCCGCGGTGGCTGACGGTGCGGCGGCCGCGGCACACCGGCATCCGCACCGGTGTCCGCACCGGTGTCCGCTCCAGCGGGACGAATGGCAGGGCTCGCGGCGGAGCTTGCGGCAGGGTTCGCGGCAAGCCTGGTGGCATGACGGACGGCATGGCTGACGGACACTCCCCCGTGTCGGTATGCGAAACGGCGGTCAGCCTAGAGAGCCGCTGCTCCGCGCCGCCAACCGGGCTCCCGCCCGCACACCCGCAAACCCCCTCCCCTACAGTCACTTCGTGACTCTTGGGATGATTTGCGCGCTCGGTTCGGCGGTCTGCTTCGGCATGGCCTCGGTGTTGCAGGCGGTCGCGGCGCGCTCGACCGCGCCCGGGACGGGGTCAGGCGTCGACCCCGCACTGCTGCTGCGCGCCGTGCGGCAGTGGCGGTACGTGGCCGGACTCGCCCTGGACGGGGTCGGGTTCCTGCTCCAGATCGTGGCCCTGCGGTCCGTGCCCATCTACGCGGTGGGCGCCGCGCTCGCCGCCTCCCTCGCCGTGACGGCCGTGACCGCGGCGCGGCTCCTCGGAGTGCGGCTCAGCGGTACGGAGTGGGGCGCGATCGGCGTCGTCTGCGCCGGGCTCGCCCTGCTCGGCCTCGCGTCCGGCGAGGAGGGCGACAAGGGCGGGTCCACGGGGCTGCGGCTCGCGATGCTGGGCGTCGCCCTGGCCGTGCTGCTGCTCGGGGCCGTGGCCGGACGCCTTCCGGACCGGGCGCGGGCGGTGGCCCTCGGCCTCGGGGCGGGCTGCGGCTTCGGCGTGGTCGAGGTGACCGTGCGCCTCATCGACGACGTCTCGCCGGGGGCGCTCGTCGCCAACCCCGCCGCGTACGCGCTCCTGATCGGCGGCGGCGCCGCGTTCCTCCTCCTCACCTCCGCCCTCCAGCGCGGCTCGGTCACCGCCGCCACGGCGGGCATGGTCATCGGCGAGACCATCGGCCCCGCCCTGGTGGGCGTGGTCTGGCTCGGCGACCGCACCCGCGAGGGGCTCGGCTGGCTGGCCGTCCTCGGCTTCGCGGTGGCGGTGGCGGGAGCCCTGGCCCTGGCCCGCTTCGGCGAGGCCCCCACCGACTGAGACCCGCCCCCCCCCGGGGGGGGCGCTACCCCGTGCCCACGAGGAGACGCCGGGTGCGCTCCGGGGCCCACTCCGGGAGTTCGGTGAGGAGGTCGGCCAGGGTGACCGCGGCGAGGCTGGTGCGCCAGGCGGTGTGGGCCGTGGCCATCTTCGCCGCGATGGGGCAGGCGGCGCGGCAGTCCTCGGCGGGCAGCGCGCCCCGGCCCCGCTGGCGGATCTCCCGGCACTCGTAGGGGGACGCCGCGCCGTCCACCGCCTCGACGATGTCGAGCAGCGTGATGTCCGCGACCGGGCGGGCCAGCCGGAAGCCGCCCCTGGGGCCCGTCGTCGCGGCGAGGACACCGGCCTTGACCAGCGGCTGGAGCTGCTTGGCGAGATAGGCCTGCGGCACGTCGAAGTACCCCGCGAGCTGTCCGGCCGACGCGGTCGCGCCCGGCTCCAGCTGCGCCAGCGACGTGGCGCAGTGCAACACCCACTCCGTACTCACAGGCAGCTTCATGCCGTCGAGTCTATCCCGGACATCCGGGATCCGGGATATTGCGGATACATTTAGTCCGAGATATGGTTCGGGTACCGAACGAGGCACCAAGGGACACACGGACCAGGGGAGATCGTCATGCGCATCGCCGTCGCCGGAGCCACCGGGAGCATCGGGGCCCGCACCGTCGCCGTACTGGAGAAGGCGGGCCACGACGTCGTGCGCGTCAGCCGCTCGCTGGGCGTGGACCTGACCACCGGGGAGGGGCTCGACGCCGCCCTCGCCGGGGTGGACGCGGTCGTGGACACCACCAACTGCACGGCCGGCGACCCCGCGGAGACCGTCGCGTACTTCGGCACCACCACGGGGAACCTCCTCGCCGCCGAGGAGAAGGCCGGGGTCAAGCACCACGTCCTGCTGTCCATCGCGGGCATGGACCGCGTCGAGGGCAACGCGCACTACGCGGGCAAGCGCGAGCAGGAGCGCCTGGTCGCCGCGGGCCCGGTGCCGTGGACCGTCGTCCCGGCCACGCAGTTCCACGACTTCGCCGCGATGGTCGCGAGCTGGACCGAGCAGGACGGCGTCGCCACCGTCGCGCCGCTGCTCCTCCAGCCGGTCGCGCCCGACGACGTGGCGAGCGTCCTCGCCGAGGTCGCGGCCGGCACGCCCCTGGGCCGGTATCAGGACGTGGCCGGGCCCGACCCGCAGGACATGGTCGACATGGCCCGGCGCACGCTCCAGGCCCAGGGCCGCACGGTGAAGCTGGTCCCGACCTGGTCGGGCCTGTTCGGCCCGGACATGGCGGGCGACGCGCTGCTCCCCGGCGACGGCGCGCGCATCATGCCCACCACCTTCGAGGAGTGGCTGGCCGCGCAGGGCTAGCCCGAGGCGCCCCGGGCCCGGCGCACGGCCGGGCCCCGGCCCGAGATCACGGCAGCGAGCGGCACAGCGCGTCGAGGGCCGCGGCCCAGGTGTGGTCGGCGGGCGTGCCGTAGCCGACCACCAGCGCGTCCCGGCGGTCCGCGACCGCCCCGGGGTGGCGGAAGCGGGACAGGCCCTGGACCGCGAGCCGCTGCCAGCTCGCGGACTGCACCACCACCTGCTCGGTGCCGGGCGGCAGTTGGAGCACCGCGTGCAGGCCCGCCGCGATGCCGGTGACGCGGACGTCGGGCGCTCGCTCGGCCACGGCGGCCACCAGCTGGTCGCGGCGGCGCCGGTAGCGAAGCCGCACCGAGCGCACATGGCGGTCGTACGCCCCGGACGTCAGGAACTCCGCGAGCGTCAGCTGGTCGATGGCGCCGCCCGATGCCCCCGCCCGGTCCTTCAGCTCGGCCACCTCCGAGGCCAGCGCGGCCGGGAGCACCATCCAGGCGATCCGCAGGCCCGGCGCGAGGGACTTGCTGGCCGTGCCCAGGTACACCACCCGGTCCGGGTCGAGGCCCTGGAGCGCGCCGACCGCCTGCCGGTCGTAGCGGAACTCGCCGTCGTAGTCGTCCTCCAGGATCAGCCCGTCCGACCGCCGCGCCCACCGCACGGCCTGCGACCGCCGGTCGGGATGCAGCGGTACGCCGATGGGGAACTGGTGGGCGGGCGTCAGCAGGACCGCCCGGTGCGCGGCCAACCCGTCGGTGCGCGTACCGAGTTCGTCGAGCCCGAGCGGCCGGGTCGCGAGGCCCATCCGCTCCAGGCGGTCCCAGTGCAGATCGAGACCGTACGGCTCGACCGCGATCTCCCGCAGGCCGCGCGCGCCGAGCAGCTCGCCGAGCAGCGTCAGGCCGTGCACGAAGCCGGGCACGACGACGATCCGGTCCGGTTCGGCGTGTACGCCCCGGGCCCGGGAGAGATACGCGGCGAGGGCCGTGCGCAGCTCGATCCTGCCGCGCGGATCGCCGTAGCCGAGCGCGTCGTTCGGGGCCGCGGCCAGGGCGCGCCGCGCCGCCTTCAGCCACTCCCCGCGCGGGAAGGACGCGACGTCCGGCGTGCCCGGCGTCAGGTCGTGGACCGGGGCGCCACCGCTGCGGGGCGGGCGCGCGGACGCCACCGGGCGCGGCACGTCACGGGCGGCGACCCGGGTGCCCGAGCCCTGCCGGGCGGTCAGCCAGCCCTCCGCGACGAGGTCCGCGTACGCGTCGGCGACCGTGTTGCGCGCGACGCCCAGGTCGGCGGCGAGCGTACGGGACGACGGCAGGCGCGTGCCCGGCGCGAGACGGCCGCCGCGGACCGCGTCGCGCAGCGCGTCGGTGAGGCTGCGGCGCACCCCGGAGCGGGAGCCCTTGCCGGGCGCGTCGAGATGGAGGTCCACGCTCCAGCCCCCGTGGGGGCCCGTGGGGCCGGGGGTGTCCGCTTCGCCGGAAGTGGCCCAAGATTTCTCCATGGGAATGGACCATACCGGTGGGCAAATCACCTCGTAGGTTCAAGCCATGACGCACCCGACGCAGACCGCCGCCGCCCCGCACACGCCCGCCGCCCCGCACGCGCCCGCCACCGCGCACGCCCACGACGAGCGGCTGCCCGAGCACACGCCCCGCCTCAACATGGCCGAGCTGGCCCCGGAGGCGTACAAGGCCATGATCCGGTTCGCCGCGGCCGCCAAGCGCGGGGTGGACCCGGTCCTCTTCGAGCTCATACAGATCCGGGCCTCGCAGATCAACCACTGCGCGTTCTGCCTCGACATGCACACCAAGGACGCCCTCGCGGCCGGTGAGAGCGTCGAGCGGATCGTGCAGCTGTCCACCTGGGAGGAGTCCAAGCACTTCTACACGGCCCGGGAGATCGCCGCCATCGAGCTGACGGAGGCCGTGACCGTCCTCACCGACGGCTTCGTCCCCGACGCGGTGTACGAGCGCGCCGCGCGCCACTTCGACGACACGGAGCTGGCCCATCTCATCGCCGCGATCACCCTGATCAACGGCTGGAACCGGTTCGCCGTGACCACGCGCATGGTGCCCGGGCACTACACGCCCGGGTCCACCGCGCACCGGCCCGCCGAGTAGCACCGGCGCGCCGCGCGCGTTCCCGCAAGCCCCGAGAGGATGAGCACCACCCATGAGCAAGTGCACTGCCGAGGCGTTCGGCGCCCTGCACCACGGACGGGCGCCGGGCGACCCGCTCGTCCTGCCCGGCCCGTGGGACGCGGCCAGCGCCCGCGTCTTCGAGGAGGCCGGCTTCCCCGCGCTCGCCACGCCCAGCGCGGGCGTCGCCGCCGCCCTCGGCCACGCCGACGGGTCCGTGCCGCCGCGCGAGATGTTCGAGGCGGTCGCGCGGGTGGCGCGGGCCGTGTCCGTGCCGGTCAGCGCGGACGTCGAGGACGGGTACGGGCTGCCCGCGCGCCAGCTGGTGGGGCGGCTGCTCGACGCCGGGGCCGTCGGCTGCAACCTGGAGGACTCCGGGGGCCGCGAGGACGCGCCGCCGGGCACCCTCAAGGACCCCCGGGAGCAGGCGGACTACCTCGCGGCGGTGCGGGAGGCGGCCGGACGCGAGCTGTTCGTCAACGCGCGCGTCGACACGTACGTGCGCGGGGTCGCGGACTTCGAGGAGACCGTGGCGCGGGCGCGGCTCTACGTCGAGGCCGGGGCGGACTGCGTCTACGTCATCAAGGCGCCGGTGGAGGTGCTGCCCGCGCTGCGCGTCGCGGTCGGGGGGCCGCTGAACGTGATCGCGCTGCCCGGTGGGCCCTCTCCCCGGGAGCTGGGGCGGCTCGGCGCGACGCGGGTCACCTTCGGGCCGGGGCTGCACCAGCAGGCCATGGGCGCCTTGCGCGACATCGCGAAGCAGCTGCTCTAGCCCTCGCGGGGCGCCCCTGACCCGCCCCTTCCCGAACAAGGGGGCTCCGCCCCCTTGGACCCCCGTTCGTCGGCGCTCCGCGCCTCGTCCTCAAACGCCGGACGGGCTGGATCTGTCGCCGGTTGCGGCAGAGATTCAGCCCCTCCGGCGAGGGCTACTTCGGCAGCCAGGCCTTCCACTTGGACTCGTTGTCCGCGAGCCAGCGCTCCGCCGCGTCCTCGGGGGACATCTTCTTGTCGGCGATCATCAGGGAGACCTCGTTCTGGTCGGCCTCGGTCCACTTGAAGCGCTTCAGGAAGGCCGCCGCGTCGCCGCCGTTCTTCGCGAAGTCCGCGTTGAAGTACTTCTGGAGCGGCGTGTGCGGGTAGGCGCACTTGATCTTCGCGGGGTCGGCGTCGCAGCCCTCCTTGTACGCGGGCAGCTTGACCTCCGTCATCGGCACCTTCTTGAACAGCCACTGGGGCTTGTACCAGTAGGTGAGGAAGGGCTTCTGCTGCTTGGCGAACTGTTCGATCTGGGTGATCTGGGCCGCCTCGGAGCCCGCGAAGACGACCTTGTAGTCCAGGTCGAGGTTCTCCACGAGGGCCTTGTCGTTGGTGACGTAGGACGGGGAGCCGTCCATGAGCTGGCCCTTGCCGCCGGACTCCGGGGTGCGGAAGTCCTTCGCGTACTTGTTGAGGTTCTTCCAGTCGGTGACGTCGGGGTGCTTCTTCGCGAAGTACGTGGGGACGTACCAGCCGATGTGACCGGTCACGCCGACGTCGCCGCCGGGGACGATGGTCTTCTTGTCCTTGATGTAGCGCTGTTCCTGGTCCGGGTGGCCCCAGTCCTCCATGATCGCGTCGACGCGGCCCTGGCTGAGCGCGTCCCAGGCCGGGATCTCGTCGATCTGGACCTTGTCGACGCGGTAGCCGAGCTCGTGCTTGAGCAGGTACTCGGCGACGGCGACGTCGGCCTGCGCGCCCACCCAGGACTGCACGGACAGCGTCACGGTCTTGGCGCCCGCCGCGTTGGCGTACGGGGACGCCTGCTTGCTCATGTCGGCCTTGCCGCAGCCGGAGAGGGCGAGCAGGGCCGCCCCCGCACCGGCCGCGGCGATGACACGGGTACGCGTCCGCATGTCAGGCTCCCTTCTTCGCGCGGCGTTCCGTCGGCTGCGTCACCCGGTCGAGCATCAGGCCGAGGCAGACGATGGCGATGCCGCCGACCAGACCGGTCGCCAGGTCGCCGCGGGCCAGACCGGCGAGGACGTCGTAGCCGAGCGCCCCGCCGCCGACCAGGCCGCCGATGACGACGACGGCGAGGACGAGCACGACGCCCTGGTTGAGGGCGAGCAGCAGCGCCGGGCGGGCAAGCGGCAGCTGGACCTGGCGCAGGACCTGCCAGTTGGTGGCGCCGAGGGACTTCGCGGACTCCATCGCGGCGGGGCTGACCTGCCGCAGGCCCTGCGTGGTGATGCGCACGACGGCGGGCAGCGCGTACACGACGGCGGCGAAGACCGCCGGGGCGCGGCCGACGCCGAAGAGCGCGACGACCGGGATCAGGTACACGAACTGCGGCATCGTCTGGAAGACGTCGAGGACGGGCCGCAGCAGGCGTTCCAGGCGCCGGCTGCGGGAGGCCGCCACGCCGATCGCGAAGCCGAGGACCAGGGTCACGGCGACGCCCGCGAGGACCTGCGAGAGCGTGTCGAGGGAGGCGTTCCACACGTCGAGCACGCCGATCGCCGCCATCGCGAGGACGGCCGTGAGCGCGGTCTGCCAGGTGCCGATCACCCAGGCGAGGGCGGCGACGATGAGCAGCAGCGACCACCAGGGCAGGCCCTGGAGTCCGTCGCGCACGGGGTCGAGCACGTACGTGGTGAAGTGCGCGGCCCAGTCGGCGGTGCCGCCCACCACGGGCACGCCCGTGTAGAGGTGGTCGACCATCCAGTCCTTGGCGGTGTTGACCGGCTCGGCGATCTGCACGACCCAGCTCGTCGGCCACTCCAGGCGGTCGGCGAACCGGGCGGCGAGCGCGCAGGCGAGGGTCACGGCGGCGGCCAGGGACCAGCCGCGCCAGCCGCGCAGCGGCGAGGTGTCCTCGGTCTGGGCGCCGAGGCGTTCGCCCGCGGCACCGGTGACGCGGTCCAGGACGACGGCGAGCAGCACGATGGGGATGCCCGCGGCGAGCGCCTGGCCGACGTCGACGGAGGCGAGCGCCTGGTAGACGCGGTCGCCGAGGCCGCCCGCGCCGATCACGGACGCGATGACGGCCATGGAGAGCGCCATCATGATCGTCTGGTTGAGGCCGAGCAGGAGCTCCTTGCGGGCCAGCGGCAGGCGCGCGGAGAGCAGGCGCTGGCGGCCGGTCGCGCCGAGCGACGCGACGGCCTCCATCACGCCGCCGTCGGCGCCGCGCAGGCCGAGTGCCGTGAGGCGGGCCATCGGCGGGGCCGCGTACACGACCGTCGCGAAGACGGCGGCGGGCACGCCGATGCCGAAGACCAGGACGACCGGCAGGAGGTAGGCGAAGGCCGGGAGCACCTGCATGGTGTCGAGGACCGGGCGCATCATGCGGAAGACCCGGTCGTTCAGCCCGGCGGCGAGGCCGAGCGCCGTGCCGAGGAGCACGGACGCGAGGACCGCGACGGTCATCAGGGCGAGCGTCTGCATCGTCGGCACCCACATGCCGAGCAGGCCGCACACGCCGAACGCGGCGGCGGCCACCGCGGCGAGCCGCACGCCCGCCACGCGCCAGGCGATGACGCCCGCGGCGGCGGTCACGCCCGCCCAGCCCGCGGCGAGCAGCACCAGGTAGACGCCGCGCACGGACAGCACGACGGCGTTGGAGACGTGGCCGAGGAAGTAGACGAACAGCGGGTGGCTGTCGCGGTTGTCGATGATCCAGTCGCTGGCCTTGCCGAGCGGCTCGGAGAGGTCGACGGTGAGCGCGTCCGGCCAGGCGCCGGAGGCCCACTTGGCGTTGACGATCGGCACGGTGATCGCCGCCGCGAGGGCGAGCAGCAGGAGCTTGTGCACGGTGCGGTGCCGGAGCAGGGCGCCGAGCCCGGTATCCCGTACGGGCGTGGACGCGGTGGCGGATGCCATCAGGCGCTCACCTCGCCCGGTACGGCGTCCGCGGGCGCGGCGGGCACGGCCTTCGGGGCGGCCGCCGGGGTCCGCACGCCCGCGACCACGCCGAGCAGGTGCTCCTGGTCGACGACGCCGAGGCAGCGCCCGTCGTCCATCACGCGGGCCGGGAAGCCGGAGCGGGCCACGGCCTCGATGGCCTCGGACACGGTGGCGTCGGGCGCGACCGCCGGGCCGCGCTCGTCCCGCTCGGACGCGGGGTCCAGGGGCCGCATGGCGCTGCGGACCGTGATGACCTGCTCGCGCGGCACGTCCCGGACGAAGTCGCGGACGTAGTCGTCGGCCGGGGAGCCGACGATCTCCTCGGGCGTGCCGAGCTGGACGACGCGGCCGTCGCGCATCAGGGCGATGCGGTCGCCGAGCTTGAGGGCCTCGCTGAGGTCGTGGGTGATGAAGACCATCGTGCGGCCCTCCTCGCGGTGCAGGCGCACGACCTCCTCCTGCATGTCGCGGCGGATCAGCGGGTCGAGGGCGCTGAACGGCTCGTCGAAGAGCAGGACCTCGGGGTCGGCGGCGAGCGCGCGGGCCAGGCCGACGCGCTGCTGCTGGCCGCCGGAGAGCTGGCCGGGCTTGCGCGCCTCCAGGCCTTCGAGGCCCACCTTGGCGACGACCTCGGCGGCCCGCTCGCGCCGCTCGGCCTTGCCGACGCCCTGGATCTCCAGGCCGTAGGCGACGTTGTCGAGGACCGTGCGGTGCGGGAGCAGGCCGAAGTGCTGGAAGACCATGGACGCGCGGTGGCGGCGCAGTTCGCGCAGGCGCGCCTTGTCCATGGCGAGGACGTCCTCGCCGTCGATGGCGACGGAGCCGGACGTGGGCTCGATGAGGCGGGTCAGGCAGCGCACGAGCGTGGACTTGCCGGAGCCCGACAGGCCCATGACGACGAAGACCTCGCCCTTGTTGACCTCGAAGGACACGTCCCGCACGGCGGCGGTGCAGCCGGTGCGCTCGCGCAGTTCGGCGGGGTCGAGGGCGGTCAGCTCCGGGTCGCCGGGGACCCGCTCGCACTTCGGCCCGAAGACCTTCCACAGGTTCCGGACGGCGAAGACGGGGCTGTCCGCCGCGGCGGGCTCCGTCGTGGTCGTGGTGGCGGTTTCGCTCATCGGGTCTCACCTCGGCGCGTGGCGACGGCCGCGGTCACGGGCGTCTCGACGGTCACAGGCGTCGTGGCGGCATGGCGCCCACCCGCGGTCACGGACTTCGCTGTGCTCCCCGCCAGGGGTATCGCGGCTTCACTCATCGGCCGTCACCCCCGAGGAGCTCGGCACATTTCTCCCCGACCATGAGCACTCCGATCATCGGGTTCACGGCGGGCATCGTCGGGAAGACGGATGCGTCCGCGATACGGATTCCGGACAGGCCACGGATCTTCAACTCCGGGTCCACCACGGCGAGTTCATCAGTGGAAGCACCCATTCGGCAGGTTCCCGCCGGATGGTAGACGGTGTGCGCGGCCTTGCGGACCAGCTCGCCGATCTCGGCGTCGTCGGTGACGTGCGGGCCGGGGAAGACCTCCCGCTTGAGCCACTTCCTGAACGGCTCGGCCTCGGCGACCTTGCGGGCCAGCTTGATGCCGTCGACGAGCGTCCGCCCGTCGTAGTCGTCCTCGTCCTCGAAGTACCTGAAGTCCAGGGCGGGCTTGACCTCCGGGTCCGCCGACGTCAGATAGAGACGGCCGCGGGCACGGGACTTGGGGATGTTCGGCGTCATCGACACGCCGTGCTCGGGGCGTTCGTAGCCGAGGCGCTCCGGGTTGTCGGTGAACGGGATCTGGTAGAAGTGGAACATCAGGTCCGGGCCCTTGTGGGCCGGGTCCCGCCGCACGAACAGGCCCGCGTCGGAGTCCATCGCGGAGTTGCCCGGGATCGGGCCCTCGGTCTCCCAGACGATGACGGACTCGGGGTGGTCGATGAGGTTCTCGCCGACGCCCGGCAGGTCGTGCGTGACCGGGATGCCGAGGGCCTCCAGGTCCTTCTTCGGGCCGATGCCCGAGTGCAGCAGCAGCCGCGGCGTGTCCACGGCGCCCGCGCAGACGAGCACCTCGCGGCGGGCGGTGAGCAGCCGCTCCGCGCCGTTCTTGGTGCGCACGTGCACACCGCGCGCGGTCTTCCCGTCAAGGTCCAGCTTGTACGCCCAGGTCTCCAGGAAGAGCCGGAGGTTGGGGCGGTCACCGGCCTCCATGTGCGGGTGGAGGTAGGCGACGGAGGCGGAGGAGCGCTTGTTGTTCTCCGGGTGGTACGCCAGGTCGAAGAAGCCGACGCCCTCGTCGAACGGCCGGTCGTTGAAGCCGACGACCTCGGGGACGTCCAGGGCTTCCTTGACGGCCTCGATCCAGTCGCTGGCGATCTGGTTCTGGTCCTTCTTGGCGACGCGCACGATGTTGTTGCGCAGCTTGCCGAAGTAGGGGTCCATGGCCCGGGCGTTCCAGCCGGTGGCCCCGGCCTCCTCCCACTCGTCCCAGTCGGACGGCAGCGGCTTGAAGGAGATCAGCGTGTTGTGCGAGGAGCAGCCGCCGAGGACCTTGGCGCGGCTGTGCAGGATGTGCGAGTTGCCGCGCGGCTGCTCGGTGGTCGTGTACTCGTAGTCGAGCTCGCCGCCGAGCAGGCCGAGCCACTTGCGCAGCGTCAGGACGTCCTCGCGGTCGATGTCGCTCGGGCCGCCCTCGATCACCGCGACGGTGACGTCGGGGTTCTCGGTGAGCCGGGATGCGATCACCGATCCCGCGGTGCCGCCGCCGACGATCACGTAGTCGAACTCGGCCGGGGCCTGGGGGGTTTCAGACGTTCCAGTCATGGGGGTACTGCTCCTCGTCGCTGCCAAGGTGCTTGCGCGTAAGGGGGATTGCGTACGGGCTCGGGGGGCGGGGCCCGGGCCGCGGGGGTCGCGGCCGCGGGCCCCGGGGCCTCAGCCCTTGAACCAGCGGACCGGCGCGGGCGCCAGGTTCTCGTAGACGTGCTTGGCCTCGCGGTACTCGGCGAGTCCGGCCGGGCCCAGCTCGCGGCCGACGCCGCTCTTGCCGAAGCCGCCCCACTCCGCCTGCGGCAGGTAGGGGTGGAAGTCGTTGATCCAGATGGTGCCGTGGCGCATCCGCCGGGCCATGCGCCGGGCGCGGCCGGAGTCGGTGGTCCACACGGCGCCCGCGAGGCCGTACTCGGTGTCGTTGGCGAGGGCCAGGGCCTCGTCCTCGGTGCGGAAGGTCTCCACGGTCAGGACCGGGCCGAAGACCTCCTCGCGCACGACCTTCATCTCGCGGTGGCACCGGTCGAGCACGGTCGGCTCGTAGAAGTACCCGGTGGCGGGCCGGGTGTCGCCGGGCTCGGGGCGCTTGCCGCCGCAGCGAAGGGCGGCGCCCTCGGCGAGGGCGGAGGCCACGTACGCCTCGGTCTTCTCGCGCTGCTCCTTGGAGACGAGCGGGCCGACCTCGACGCCGTCCTCGGTGCCGCGGCCCAGCTTGATCTTCTCGGCGCGGCGGGCGAGTTCGGCCACGAAGCGCTCGCGCACGGACTCCTCGACGATGAGGCGGCCGCCCGCCGAGCAGACCTGGCCGCTGTGGATGAACGCGGCGTTGAGCGCCTGGTCGACGGCCGTGTCGAAGCCCTCGTCGGTGGCGCAGGCGTCGGCGAAGACGACGTTGGGGTTCTTGCCGCCGAGTTCGAGGGCGACCTTCTTCACGCCGAGGGCCGCGGCCTGGGCGACCTTGGTGCCGGAGACGAGCCCGCCGGTGAAGGACACCAGGTCCACGTCGGGGTGGTCGGCGAGCCGGGCGCCGACGGTGTGGCCGGGCCCGGTGACGATGTTGGCGACGCCCTCGGGGAGACCGGCCTCGACGAGCAGCTCGATGAGCGCGACCGTCGTGAGGGGCGTGATCTCGCTGGGCTTGATGACGAAGGTGTTGCCGGCCGCGAGGGCGGGCGCGATCTTCCAGCTGGCCTGGAGCAGCGGGTAGTTCCAGGGCGTGATCATCGAGCAGACGCCGATGGGCTCGTGCACGACGACGCTGTGGATGTCGTCGGACCCGGCGTCGACGACGCGGCCCGCGCCCTCGCCGATCACGAGGTCGGCGAAGTACCGGAAGGCGTCGGCCACGCAGTCGACGTCGACGCGGCCCTCCTCCAGGGTCTTGCCCGCGTCCCGGCTCTCCAGGAGCCCGATCTCCTCGCGGTCGCGGACCAGCAGGTCGGCGACGCGGCGCAGGAGCGCGGCGCGCTCGGCGACGGGCGTGCCCGGCCAGGGGCCCTCGTCGAAGGCCCGGCGGGCGGCGGCGATCGCGGCGTCCGCGTCCTCGGCGCCGCCCTCGGCGATGAGGGCGAAGGGCTTGGCGTCCGCCGGGTCGAGGATCTCGCGCGTTGCGCCGTTCGCGGCCGCGCGCCATTCGCCGCCGACGTGGATGGTCTGTTGTGCGGACACGTCCCTGTTGCCTTCCGTTCCTGGCACTTTCCTGCCTTGCGCCCCACCTGGTCACTCGTGGTAGCCGGGTGCACCTGCCCTGGCCCCGGGAAAGCATGCGTATTCGATGGCCGAAAGTGCGCTGTGTCACTGCGTATGCGGGTACGCGAGGGGAAACGTACGCTCGAAGCACGTTCTGTCACCGGAGGTGACTCTATGAGGCGAATGTCTCTTATGTCAGCACGGACCGCTACCGGGATCTGCGCGGCGGCGGCCCTGGCACTGCTCGTCCCGGCATGTTCGTCGGACGACGACAAGAAGGACAAGACCTCGGACCTCAGCGCCCGGGAAATCTCGGACAAGGCGAAGCAGGAGCTGCTCGACGCCAAGTCGGTGCACCTCACACTGGCGGAGAAGGGCACCGACGCCGAGAAGGACGAACCGGCGGCGATGGACCTGACGCTCGACCGCGAGGGCAACTGCACGGGCAAGCTGACCTTCGCCGCGGGCGGCGGCTCCGCCGACCTGGTCAAGCGGGGCGACAAGGTGTGGATGCGGCCCGACAGCGCGTTCTGGCGCCACCAGGTGCCGGGCGGCGACGGCGCGGCCGCCGCCGAGCTCTTCAAGAACCGCTACATCCACGGCAGCACGAGCGACCCGCTGCTCAAGGGCCTGTCCGAGGTCTGCGACCTCAAGAAGCTCCAGAAGACGGTCGACGAGGACTCCGACGACGACGCGGACAAGCTGAAGAAGGGCGACGTCACCACGGTCGACGGCACCAAGGTCGTGCCGCTCACGTCCACCGAGGACGGCAAGAAGAAGACGCTGTACGTGGCGTCCGAGGGAAAGCCCTATCTGATCCGCGCCACGGAGAAGGGCGACGGCGAGGACAAGACAACCACGCTGAGTGACTACGGCGAGCCGGTGCCCTCGAAGACGCCTTCGGCCGACGAGTCCGTGGACATCGCCAAGCTCCAGGACCAGCTCCAGCGGACGTGAGGCCGGCCGCCCGGCGCTCCCCGGGGCGCGCCCCCGGGGCTCGCTCAGGCGGCGGCCGGAGCCACGAAGTCGTCGGCCTCGTCGGCGGGCTCGTCCCGGGCCGTCAGGCCCGCCACCCACAGCGGCATCAGCCAGTGCGCGACGAAGGCGCAGAGCGTCACCTGGAACACCAGCGCCTTGACGTCCACACCGGCGAACCCGGCGACGCCCGTGCCGGCCACGGCCGCGAGCAGCAGCCAGGTCATGACCTGGTGGGCGCGGGCCCGCACCCGGTCGCGCTCGCCGCGCTGGCGCTCGTCGAGGGCGCGCGGGCGCAGCTCAAGGAGGCCGCGCGTGGCGCCGTTGATGATCCCGGTGGCCACGCACCAGGGCAGCAGCAGGCCGAGCATCACCCACACCGCCCAGGCCGACTCGCCGACGACCGTGCCGAGCCAGGCGGCGACGGCGGCGACGGACAGCGCGATGTGCGCGCCGACGACGGCGCGGCGCCGCCCGGCCGTGCGGTACAGCGGCTCCCCCTCGGTGCGGTTCATCAGGGCCCGCATCCGCCGGTCGTACGAGGTCAACTGCTCCTGCTGTGCCATGACTTACTGGTCCCTCCCGTACAGCTCGTCCGTGAGCGGGCGAAAAGGCTCCAAGGAGAACAGCGCCTCGACCGGCAGCCCGAAGTACTTCGCGATCTTCAGGGCGAGGTCGAGGCTCGGGTTGTACTGCCCGCGCTCGATGTAGCCGATGGTCTGGTAGTGGACGCCCACGGCCTCGGCCAGGCTCTGGCGCGACACCTTCCGCTCGGCGCGCACCACGGCCAACCTGTTGTGGACTTGCTCGCTCATGTATAAGAAGTACTACATTCAGCAGCAGGTGAGCAATAGTGGACAGCTGTTTTCCGGACGGAGACCCGAAGGTCACGCCACGGCGGGGACCCCCGGCGCGAATCGTCCGGAAGCCGGATTGACGCCCCGCAGCGCACGCCGGAGCCCACTCTCGACCTCGTACGCACGCGGGCGCGCAGCGGATGAAACGCGAACCATGTCTTGTATCACCTCCCTCACCCCCTCTCTCCGGTTTGTCGTGATGTGCGGCTACCCAGAAGGCCCGGCCGGTACGAGGGTGACGACCAGGCACCCAGACCGAAGCCAAGCCCGAGAGGAACCCGAGAGAAGCCCGAGAGAAAGGTGAGACAGGAATGTCAACGTTCGCACCCGTCGGCCTCAGCGGCATCGGCACCTCGCCGCAGCAGCACGGGCAGTCGCAGTTCCCACAGCAGCACGGGCAGTCGCAGTTCCCGCAGCAGGGCCAGAGCCAGTCCCAGCTGCCGCCCCACCTCCAGCAGCAGCTCCAGCAGTTCGGCCAGCAGCAGCCCTTCCAGGGCCTGCTCCAGCAGATGGGCCAGCAGCCCGGGACGCAGCCGCAGACCCAGTTCCAGGTCGGCTACGCGCAGGCCGTACGCGCCCCCATCGTCCCGTTCCCCGGCTATGAGAGGGCCCTGGTCCTGCTGGTCGACGGCCGCCCCGTGCAGCTGCTCGACCCGAGCGAGTTCGCGATCCAGTCCATCGTCTTCGCGATCCAGACCGGCCAGGCCGTCCGCGTCGCCTACGACGACCGGATGCTGGTCCGCGGCGTGGAGATCGAGGTGCCCAGGGGCGCCATCCAGCAGCACCCGCAGCAGCTCCAGCAGTCACAGCAACCGCAGTTCTAGCAGGCCCCACCCCTCCGCGTGGATCCCCGACCCGGGCCGCCCCCCAGCGGCCCGGGTCTCAGCCGTCGCCCTGGCGCAGCCACACCAGGACGGAGACGACGAACAGCGCGGCCGTGAACGCCTTCACGGTCAGCCAGGTCAGCACGCAGCCCACCGCCGCGAGGCCCGCGCGCACCCCGCGCGCCTCCCGCGTCCGCGGCGTGACCCAGCTCCCGGCGACCAGCAGGAAGCCCGGCGTATAGGTCAACGCGATCCAGAAGAAGGGCAGTTCGGAGCCCCTGAGCCGCAGGAACGCGCACAGCAGCGCGAGCGCCGTGGCGGTGGTCGGGACGAGCCACCACCACTCGTCCCGCTCCGGGGTCCGGGCGGCGTACCACGGCCGCTCCGGCGCCCGGACGGCGTACCACCGGGTGTCCTGGGTCTGTCGCATGCGTCGCAGTCCACCGCACGCACGGCGGCCGGGACAGAGCACGCGTACTCAGACCACGTACTCAGACCGCCCCCGCGGGCGGCCCGCGCGGACCGCGTACGGACGCGGCCGCTCAGTCGCGGCGCACCAGCTCGCGGACGCAGCCGCGCAGCCACGCGTGGGCCGGGTCGGCGTCGTGGCGCGGGTGCCAGGCCATGGCGAGGCGCAGCGGCGGCAGCTCCAGGGGGATCGGGAAGCCGACGAGACCGAGCTCCTCGGCCAGCGGCCGCATCCAGCCGGTGATGAGCCCCACCAGGTCCGTGCGCAACAGGATGAACAGCGACGCGGTGTACGTGCCCACGTTGCCGACCACCCGTCGCTGAAGGCCCAGTTCGGCGAGGGCCGTGTCCAGCGGGCCCGTCATCCGGCCCTTGCGGGACACCGTCAGATGGTCCGCCGCGGCGAACCTCTCGGGCGTCAACTCGCCGTCGAGGAGCGGATGTCCGGGCCTGACCAGGCCCTTCATCGTGTCCTCCAGGAAGTGTTCGATCCGCACCTCGGGCGCCACCGTGTCGATGACGCCGACCTCCAGGTCCGCGACGCCCTCGCGCAGCACGGGCGCGTCCAGATGGCTCTCCGGCAGGAAGCGGAGCCGCACCCCGGGCGCCTCGGCGGCGGCGCGGGCGAAGAGCGCCGGGGCGTAGGTCGCGGCCAGCGAGTCCTGGCCCACGATCGTCAGCGTCCGCTCGACGGTGCGCAGGTCCTGGGCGCCGGGTCCGGCGAACACCGCGCGGGCCCGCTCCACCACCGCGCCGACCTCCGCCCGCACCGCGAGCGCGTACGGCGTGGGCACCAGGTTCCGGCCCGCCCGCACCAGGACCGGGTCGCCGAGCGCCTTGCGGACGCGGCCGAGCGTACGGCTCATCGCGGGCTCGGACAGGTGCAGCCGCCGGGCGGCGCCGCGCACGCTGCCCTCGTCGAGCAGCGCGTCGAGGGCGATCAGCAGATTGAGGTCGACGTCGGTGCGGGACGGCACGCCGGCGCCCGGCCGGTGCGGCGGCGCGGGCTCGCTGGATTGCGTCACACGCAATCACTCCTTGCAGAGATTGCACTGGAAAGCAGATACGGGGCGAGCCTACGGTGACGGTGCATCCCCCACCACACCGCTCCCGAGGAGGAGCCTTGCCTTCCCCTGCCCTCAGCGAAGCGCCGGCCGAGGCAGCGCCGACGCCGCGTCCGACCCACCTCAAGACCACCACCCTCGTCGTCCTGTGCGCCTGCGTCCTCGTGGCCCAGAGCATGGTCGCGGCCATCAACCTGCTGCTCCCCCAGCTCACGTCGTCGTCGCTGCGGCCCGACGCGAGCGAACTGCTGTGGACCGTCGACGCCTACACGATCGTGTTCGCGGGCCTGCTGATCCCGGCGGGCGCGCTCGGCGACCGCTACGGCCGCAAGGGCGCGCTGCTCACCGGGCTCGGCCTGTTCGGCGCGGGCGCCACGGCGAGCGCGCTCGCCACCACGCCCGCCCTCCTCATCGCCGGGCGCGGCGCCTCCGGCGCCGGGGCCGCGCTGATCATGCCCGCGACCCTGTCGATCCTGATGCGCGTCGCGACACCGCGGGAGAAGCCCCGCGTGCTCGCCTCCTGGGCGCTCTCGGCGGGCCTCGGCGGCCTCGCGGGCAACGTCGGCGGCGGCCTCATCGGTGCCCACCTCTCGTGGCGCGCCCTGTTCTGGGTCATGCTCCCGCTCGGCGCGCTCCTCGCCCTCGCGGTGGCCCGTACGACGCCGCGCACCCCCGTGGCCCAGGAGGCACCGGCCCTCGACCCGCTCGGCACGCTGCTGCTCATCGGCGGTCTCGTCGCGGTCCTCTTCGGCATCATCGAAAGCCCGCTGTACGGCTGGACGTCGGCCCGCATCCTGTCCGCCTTCGCGGTGGGCGCGGCCCTGATCGGCGCCTTCGCCGGGCATGCGCTGCGCTCGCGGGCGCCGCTGTTCGACCCGCGCGTCTTCCGCTCCCCGCGGCTGCGCGCCGCGGCCCTCGGCACGGCCGCCAGCTTCTTCGGCCTCTTCTCGCTCTTCTTCGTCAACTCCCAGTACCTGCAGTACGTGAAGGGGTACGGGGCCGCGCGGGCGGGCTTCGCCATCGTGCCGCTGACCGTCGGCATGGTGCTCGTCCCCCGGCTCGCGGCGCGCTGGTCCACCGCGCCGCGCCCCGTCGTCGGCGGGGGCCTGTTCCTCATCGGCGCGGGCCTGCTCGCCACGTCGACGGCCGACGCCTCGACCCCCTACGCCCTGTACGCCTGCTGGCTCCTCGTCATCTCGGCGGGCACCGGCCTGTGCATGCCCGCCCTGACCCTGGGCGTCGTCGCCTCCCTGCCCCCGCACCAGGCGGGCCTCGGCTCCGGCCTCAGCACGTCGTCGCGGGAGATCGGCGCGGCGCTCGGCGTGGCCGTCACGGGCACGGTCCTCGCCCACCACGGCGGCGACTTCGCCGGCGGCATGGAGGCCGCGCTGCGGGTGGTGGGCGTGGCCGTGGTCGTCGCCGCCGCGGTGGTCACCCCGGGCATCGGCCGTACGCGCGACTAGCGCCGGGCGCTCGTCAGCCGGGGTCCACGCAGACCGACCCCGGCGGGCAGAACCAGGCCCGGGCGTTGCTGACGAGCTGCCGCACCTGCGCCCGGTCCGTCGAGGTGGACCCGTACCCCACCAGCGCGTACAGCTTGCCGTCGGCGGCCATGAAGCGGTCGTCCACCACGTACCACGGCTCGACGTCGGGCTCGTTCTCGATGTGGCCCGTGACGTAGGTGAGCCGCTGGCCCTCGGCGATGGACTCCAGGGACAGCTTCTGGAACGCGGAGGACTTCGGCACCTTGGTGTCGTCCAGGAAGTCCCGGAACGACGCCTCCGGGGTCGGCTCGCTCACCTCGTACACCTGGAGCCGCTGCGTACTGCCGTAGTTGCGGTAGTTGACGACGCCTATGCCGCCCTGACCGGGCGCCGCGGTGCGGCTCCAGCCGATCGGCACGGCCACCCGGAAGCCCCGGGCGTCGGTCACGGTCTCGTAGCCGCGCGGCAGGGATCCGGCCGCCGCGGACGGGCCGTCCGACGGCGAGGACCGCGACGGCGTATCGCCCGCGTCCGTGCTGTTGGCCGAGGACAGCGGCGCGAGCAGGGACGCCGTCGGCTCCGGCTCGTCCTTCCAGCCGAGCGCCCACGTGCCGAAGGCGAGCCCGCACACCGCGAGCACCGTGACGGCCCCGCGCCAGGCGGTCCGCTGGCGCGCCGCGTCCCGGTCGTGGAGCGCCACGGCCTGCCGCTCCTGCTCGTGCCCCACCCACTCCTGGCGGTCCTGGTCGAAGACGCGCACGTCTCAGCCCGGAAGCTGGGGCAGCTGGGCGAGCGCCTGGAGCACCGCCGTCACGGACGCGGCCGTCGTGGCGGCGGGCGCGTACTCCGCCAGGCGGGCGCGCACCCGGGCGAGCGGCCCGGCGCCGGAGCGGCCCGTGCGGGCGATCTCGCCCTCCACGTCGGCCAGTTCGGCGTCGAGGGCCTCGTCGTCGGCCGCCCGCTCGCCGCGCTCCAGGTCGCGGCGCAGCCGTCGTACGGACGTGAGGAGGTCGGCGTACCGCGGACTCGCCACGACCGTCGTGTAGTTGGTGGACTCGGCGGTGCCGTGGTCGCCGAAGGACTGCGAGCCGCCGCTGACCGTGTTGATGTGGACCGTCGCCCCGCCGCCTGTGCTCGCGGGTTTCGTGTCGTCGCTCATACCGTGGTCTTCTCCGTGTGGGTGGCCTGGCCGTGGGTGCCGGTGGCGAGGGCGCCGCCGGACATCTCGTTGATGTAGACGCCGCTGTTGTTGATCTGCGTGATGTTCTGCTCCAGGCGGTCGGTGCGGTAGCCGCTGGCCTGCAACGCGTCGCGGACGCCTTCGCCGATGCGGTCCTGGAGGGTCTTCGTGTACCGGGCGACGTCCATCTCCTGGAACAGGGACAGCTCGTCGGTGGCGGCGAGTTCGCGCAGGGAGACCAGCGGGGCGTCCGGGGGCGCGGTGCGCACGGGCAGGAGCTGGGCGCCGACGACGCGCAGGAACCGCACGGCGCGCGCCGTCGCCGTCACCGGGGGCCGCGCCCCGGCGTGCCGCCGCGCGCCCTTGCCCGCCGGGCCCGACGCGTCGGGCCCGGCCCCCGGCCCGGCCCCGGCCGCGCACCAGCGCCGGGCCGCCGCGCCGAGCGACGACAGCGCCCGCAGCGCGCCGATGCCGAGCGCCACGCCGAACGCGGGCCCGTCCACACAGGCCCGCAGGGCGTCCCGCAGCGGCCCCTCCGGCTCGCCCGCCGCGACCGCGTCGGCCCCGCGGAACTCCGGCAGGACCGGGCCGAGGACGTGCGGCACCACCTCGAGGACGAGCATGCCGCCCTGCGTGTGCACCCGGACCAGGAGCGAGACGACGACCTGCTCGTTCCAGGATCCGACGCGCAGCCGCAGGAAGTGCCGCCGGGCCTCGCCGCCCTCGCCCACCGACTCGGCGAGGTGGAGCCGCACCGCGCTCGCGTCGTACACCCGCGCGGTCTCGTCGCCGTTGCCCGTGTACAGCTTCTCGTCGCGGCCCGCGCCCGACGGCAGGTACACGAACTCCTTGATCTCCAGGTCCCGCAGCCGGTCCTTGCTCGTCTGGCCCGCGGACCTGCGCAGCCCCTTGAGCCGGGGCTCGATCATGGCGATGACGTCCCGTGCGGTCAGCGGCCCGTGGGACCGCGGCGACGGTACGCCGCCGTCGGCGCCCGGGCGGTCGTCGGGCTTCAGCTCCAGGACGACCGACCACGGCTTGCGGGGCTTTCCCGCACCCACGAAGGGGCGGTTGACGTCGTAGAGGGTGAGCGGGGCCGCCTGCTCCCTGAGCACGCACTCGGCGATCCCCGCGTACCGCGCGGGGAGCTCCGGCTGGTCGGTCTCGGCGAAGACCTGCCGGGCCAGCTGGGTGCGCAGCACGCGCTTGGCGCGGAACTGGTGGCGCCACACCACGACCGTGACGAGCAGCGGGAAGATCACCGGGTACGGCGTGTCGGTGATCACGCCGAACGCCGCGAGCCAGTACGTGAGGGCGAACACCCAGGCGGCGACGGTCACCAGCCAGCCGAACCGCGACCGCAGCCAGGCGAGCACCGCGGGCAGCCGCACCGGCCGCAGCGGCTGCCCGACGCCCGTGTCCCGGCCGGAGACGATCCGCCCGCACCACAGCAGGAGCACGACCGCCCCGTACCAGAGGGCCCAGCCGCCGGGCAGCAGGCCCGTGGCCTCGGCCCCGGATCCCGCCGCGCCGTCGCCGTTGAAGGCGAGCAGCAGGGTGTCGCCGAGGGAGAGGCCCGCGTCGCCGCCCACGGCTCGGTCGTTCGCCGCGTCCCAGGCCATCACCGTGTCGGTGGCCAGGAACCCCACCCACACGGCGAACAGCAGGGCCGCGCTGACGACCTCCTCGCGCCGGGCGCGCAGCGCGTGCGCGAGCACCGGGATGACGTCGGTGCCGAGCGGCGGTGCGACCGGGCGCTCGGCGTGACCGACGAGTTCGCCGATGACGCGCCGTCGGAAGTCCGCGTTCTGGCGCGCTCCGACGCTCAGCAGGCGGGTGGATTCGGTGTACTGGTGCTCGCGTGGCGTGTCCCCTCGCATGGCGCGAAACCGTAGTGGCCACACGGCGGGGCTGTCCGGGAAACCGGCGCACGCCCCTCAAAACAGTGAAGGAAGGGACGGTTGCGCTCCGTGGAACGACGAACGCCCCCGGGGGCCGTGGTGCACGGCCGCCGGGGGCGGGATGTCGCGTCGGTTCCGCCGGGCCTGTGGCTCGGCCGGGACCGATTGAGCCTGACGGCTCGGCTGAGCCCGGTGGCTCAGATCAGGCCGAGGGCGCGGACCGCCTCGCGCTCCTCCGCCAGCTCCTGGACGGAGGCGTCGATGCGGGCGCGGGAGAACTCGTTGATCTCCAGGCCCTGGACGATCTCGTACTTGCCGTCCTTGGTGGTGACGGGGAAGGAGGAGATGATCCCCTCCGGAACGCCGTACGAGCCGTCGGACGGAATGCCCATGGAGGTCCAGTCACCGGCGGCGGTGCCGTTCACCCAGGTGTGGACGTGGTCGATCGCGGCGTTCGCGGCCGAGGCGGCCGAGGACGCGCCGCGGGCCTCGATGATCGCGGCGCCGCGCTTGGCGACGGTCGGGATGAAGGTGTCGGCCAGCCACTGCTCGTCGCCCACGGCCTCGGCGGCGTTCTTGCCCGCGATCTCCGCGTGGAAGATGTCCGGGTACTGGGTCGCCGAGTGGTTGCCCCAGATGGTGAGGCGCTTGATGTCGGAGACGGCCGCGCCGGTCTTCTTGGCGAGCTGCGAGATCGCGCGGTTGTGGTCCAGACGGGTCATCGCGGTGAAGCGCTCCGCCGGGACGTCCGGGGCGGCGGCCTGCGCGATGAGCGCGTTGGTGTTGGCCGGGTTGCCCACGACGAGGACCTTGATGTCGTCCGCGGCGTGGTCGTTGATGGCCTTGCCCTGCGGCTTGAAGATGCCGCCGTTGGCCTCCAGGAGGTCACCGCGCTCCATGCCCTTCGTGCGCGGGCGGGCGCCGACGAGCAGGGCGACGTTGGCACCGTCGAAGGCCACGTTCGGGTCGTCGCTGATCTCGATCGAGTTCAGCAGCGGGAAGGCGCAGTCGTCGAGCTCCATCGCGGTGCCCTCGGCGGCCTTCAGGGCCGGAGTGATCTCCAGCAGGCGCAGGTTGACCGGCACGTCCGCGCCGAGCAGGTGGCCGGACGCGATGCGGAACAGCAGCGCGTAGCCGATCTGGCCGGCCGCGCCGGTGACGGTGACATTCACGGGAGTGCGGGTCATGGCGATCTCCGTAAGACAGCTGGCGGTGGGGGTCCCTGCCCCATGTGCTGGATCCCCACCGACGCCCTCGATGATCGATCTCTTGGCATCAAGAGAGATCCGCGGTCAGGCTATCGCGCCGGTTCTCACCGGGGGCACCAGGGCGGTGTGGCTCACCCCACATGGCGGGGTCGGGCCTTGGGCGTGCGGGGGCGGGGCCTCCTGACCGGCCTGGAGGCATTTATCGTCAGCCTGACACATTGAGCGCGTGTGCGGTGTAGCTTCGGCGAAGACCGGAGTGGCCCTTCCTACGGGAGCGGCGGCCCCGGCAAGGGGCCCTGCACAGGTCGGACGCCCTTCGCCCTCTCCTGCGGGTCCTGCGACTCACCTGCGTTGAAGCTTCCACACAGTCGCAGGGAGGTGGCTGGCGCGCGGGGCGTTGAGTTGGGCGAGGTGCTGGAGCGCCGCACCGGTGAGGCCCAGCGCCTCGGCGAGGCGGCGGACGGTTGTGTGTGTGGCCCGTCGGGTGAGGGCGGCTTGTTCGAAGGCCTTGATCCGAGCCAGTAGGTCGTGCGGGACGGCGCGGCCTGGCTGTTGCCGGCTCAGGCGTCGCGCCTTGGTTCGTTCGTAGTCGATCTCGGAGCTGCCGCAGACGGCGCGGCAGCGCTCCTCCGCCCCGTCGAGGGTGGTCGTGTCGGCGATGGCCCGGGCGAGGCGGTTGCCGGAGAACGCGGCTGCCAGGTCGACTTGGTGGATGGCGGGGCCTTCGGCGGTGAGGGGGACGGGGAGTCCGGCGTCGCGGACCTCGCACAGGCCCCGGGCGCCCAGTGCCGTGGCGGCGAGGAGCGCTGTTGCTTCGGAGGGGTGCCAGGTGAGGACCGAGGTGATGGCTTGCGTGTGCTCGGGGGTGAAGGTTGAGATCAGGGGGCCGAGGCGGGGGCGAAGGACATCTGCGGGGAGTTCGCCGTCCAGGCCCGGGCCCGCGACCAGGAGGCGGATGCGGGCGGCTGCCCGGGCGCGGGCGCAGGCGGCGAGGGTGAGGGCGTCGGCCAGGGGGCTGCGCAGGGTGGGTTCGTCACCGTGGGCCAGGATGTCGCCGCCGACGTCCAGGAGGTCGATGGTCTGCGGGGTGAAGTGGATGGTGAGTTCGTCGAGTTGGCGGGCGATGCCTTCCGCTCCGGCGTAGGGGTCGATGAGGGCGAAGGTGTGCGGGAGTTCGGCGGCCAGGCGCGGAAGGGTGGCCCCGTACGGCGGCTTCAGGGTCGCGGCGCCGGGGACCGCCCGGACGTGCGGGGCGAGTTGGCGCAGGCCAGTGAAGTCGGACGGCGCACGGGGGCCCGGAACCGGGTCGATGATCAGGCGGTCCCAGGAGTAGGTGAGGACCAGCGCCGGTTCGTCGTCGGTTGCGTACAGGGCGGCGTGGAGCATCGCTGCCGCCACCGCGTCGCCGCCGCCTCCAGCCGCCACGATGAGTCGCTTCACGGCAGCAGCGTAGAGGGGCCGCTCCCTCCCGCCCACCTATAGTGGCCCGTGGCCTTAGCCAGTTGACGAGGGGATGTCGCGTGCCCGAGATCGCTGAAGCTCTGCCCAAGTACCTGCAGATCGCGCAGTACCTCCGCGATCGGATCCTGCGCGGTGATCTGCAGCCCGGTGACGAGGTGCCCTCCGAGCGCCAGTTGGCCGCCGACTGGAATGTCTCCCGGCCGACGTCGGCCCGCGCGCTGGAGGCGCTGCGGCATCAAGGGCTGGTCGAGAAGCGGCAGGGCTCGGGCACGTACGTACGTGATCAGCAGGTGCACCGGCGCGCCCGCGAGCGGTACGGGCGGGCCCGGCAGACCGGACGGATCTACGGTCCGGGCGAGTACGCGGTCATCGCCTGCGCCGGGTACGCCGACGCGCCGGACCACGTGGCCGAAGCCCTCGAACTGGGCAAGGACCGCCGGGCGATCCAGCGGCGCAGAGTGACCAACTCCGGTGAGCGGCCCGTCGAGGTGTCCACGTCGTGGTTCCCGGCCGAGCTGGGGGGCCGCGCGCCCGAACTCCTGGAGCCCGAGCGGATCCGCCAGGGCACGGTCCTGTACGTCGAGGAGGCGACCGGTCGTCGTGGCAGCTACGGCGAGGACCGGGTCTGCGCCCGGCTGGCCGACCCGGCGGAGGCAGCCGAGCTGAGGCTCGAACTGCCCGCAGCCGTCCTCGTCGTGCATCACGTCGTGTACGACCTCCAGGACCGGCCGCTGGAGTTCGCCGAGGCCGTCTATCCGCCAGGGCGCTGGGCGTTCGAGCAGGGTTACCCGTTGGGGTGAGTCGGGGGCGCGGCTTCCGCCGAACCGCTTGCCGCTCGAAGTGGCCAATGCCACTATCCGGTAAGTGGCTAAGGCCACTTACCGGAAGGGGAAGCGCAATGACGCGCACCTACGGCACCTCCCACGACGGCCCCGCCCCCGAGCCCCTCGGCGGCATGACCCTCTGCCCCGTCCCGGAGTCGGTGGGCCACGCACGCCGCTGGTTCCGCAAGTTCACCGCCCCACACCAGCTCACGTGCTCTGTGGACGACTGCTTGCTCATGGTCTCGGAGCTGGTCACCAACGCCATCCTCTACGGGAAGGCCGACGAACCCTGGCACGTACGCATCCACTGGTACCGCGTGGGCCAAGCCCTGCGCGTCGAGGTGCACAATCCTGGCTGCCCCGCGCACGTCCGCCTGCGCGCACCCGAAGCCACCGAAGCCCACGGCCGGGGACTCCTCCTCATCGACGGGCTCGCCGACGAGTGGTGGGCCGGTCCGAGCCGGCACGGCGGGACACTCGTCGCGTTCGTCATGCACCGCGCCTTCAAGCCCGGCTAAAGGAGCTGCCCCGCGCCGTGCCCCTGCCGGGTTCGGACTCGCGCCCTTGGCCGGGCGCGGCTGGGGCCCCTGGCCGGGGTCGGCTCGCGCCCATAGCCGGGGGTCGGCTGCCTTGCCGGATCTCCCTGGCCGGGGCCGACTGTCTTGGCCCGGTCGGGTGGGGTCCGGCGGGGATTCCGACCGGCCTCGCTGCGGTGCTTCCGGCGGGCGGCAGTTGCCCTTGGGCGGGGGCGCCCGCGCGGTGGGCTGGGGGGTGGCGGCCGCCACCTCGGGAGAGGGGGGGTGGCGGCCGCCGTGGGGGTGTGACCACTCCCGTGGGGGTACCGTGCGTCTGCCCGGCGCGGGGGCCTGCATTCCCCTTCGGGCTCCGCCAATTTCCGGCTGGCGCGGCGGGGGCTCTCCCACCCGCCCACCCGGCACTCCCTGGCCTTGCCGGGCCGGGCCCCGACGCGGAGCGCTGCCGCCCCGTGCGCCCGTACCGCCGCTACCGCGGCAGCCTTCCCCACCCACCCACCCGAATCACCCCGGCCTTGCCAGGCCCGGCCCCGACGCAACGCGCCACCACCCCGTGGGCCCGTGCCGCCGCTACCGCGGCGGACTTTCCCACCCACCCACCCGAAACTCCCCCGCTTCGCCAGCCGAGGCCCCAGGCACCGTGCCCCGAACCCAACACCCCGGCGGGGGCGGGCGGCGGGCCCACCCCGCGGCACCCAACTCCGACAGCGCCCCTGTGGGCAATCGTCCCGCAGGGCGGGACGGGTGGGCACAGCCCCCGGCGCCGAGCAACCGTTCAGCAGAGGCCCGCCAAGGCGAAGCCGGACCCGACGGGGGCCGCAGGGCTGAGCCGTGCCGGGCGGGGGCGGGCGGGTGGGACCAGCCCCGCGGGGCGACGCCGGGGCACAAGGTCCGGCCCCGCCAGGTGGGCCAGGCTCCGTGAGGCCCCGCCAGGCAGGCCCAACCCCGTGCGGCCCCGTCAGGCGAGCCCGGCCCCGCGAGGCCCCGCCCCGGCCAAGCCCCCGTTCAGCAAGCGGCAGCTACTGCGTGCAGGCCCGCTCCCCCGAAGCCAGCGTCGCGCAGGCCTTGGCCTGCGTACCCGACTTGACCGCCACCATGGGCGTGTACGCGTCGACGTCCGCGGCCCCGGCCACCGTCCCGCTCTGCCGCCCCGCGGCCCCCGCGTCCGCCCCCTTGATCTGCACCTTGTCCCCGGGCTTCGCCTGGGTGATCCGCGCCCACGCGGCCCCGCAGGTCTTGCTGTAGCGCACCTCGACGAGGGTCTTCGTGCCGACGGTCACCCGGGCCGTCGTCCGGGCGAACTCGCCGCCGCAGCCCATGTTCTCGGGGTCCTTGCCCGCGCACGCGGCCCCGCTGCACTCGACCCCGGCGGGCAGGTCCGCCGTGGCCGTGGTGGGGGTGGGGGACGGCTTGGCCTTGCCGTCGTCCTTGTCGCCCCTGCCGACGCCGGTGAGGAACGCGGCCGCCCCTATGACGACGAGCGCGCCGACGACGCCCGCGAGGAACATCGTCAGCTTCCGCTTGCGCCGCTGCCCGTCGGGCGACTTCCCGTCGGGGCCCGCGGGGACCGTGGTCACGCCCCGCGCCCCGCCGCCGTACGACGTCGCGGCCGAGGCGTGCGCGGAGGCCGCCGCGGTGGGCGGTGTCGCCGACGCCTCGTACGAGGACGGGGCGGAGGACGGCGACGAGGCGGACGCGGAGGGGGCGGGGAACGCGGCGGAAGACGCGGAAGCGGAAGGCACGGACGGCGCGGAAGGCCCAGAGGACACAGAGGGCACTGAGGGCACAGAGGACGCCGACGACACAGCAGGGCCCGCACCCGCCCCGGGCTGCGCCGCCGTCCGGGCCCCGTACCGCGCGCTCTCCTGGCGCGGCGGCACCGTCGGGGACACCCCGGCGGGGCCCGCCACACCGGTGACCGCCCCGACGCCGCCCCGGGCCTTGCCGGAGCCGCTCTTGCCCTTGGGCGGGTCGGGCGTGCCGAGTTCGCCGAGGGCCGCGCGGGCCTGGGAGATGCGGATGGCCTGCATCGTCATGTCGTGCCGCATCTCGGAACGGCTCCAGGCGCGCTCCGCGAGCTCCCACAGCGTGACGAGGTGCACGGCGGGCGTGCCGGTGACTTCGGCGAGCGCGACGACGGCGCCCTTGGGGGCGAGCAGCCGCCCGTTCAGATAGCGCTCCCAGGACGTCTTGCTGTAGCCGGTCCTGTCCGCCACCGCGGCGATGCTGAGCCCGCTGTTGTCGACGAGTCTGCGCAGCTGGCTCGCGAACTCCCTGACCTGTGGGTCGAGGTCGTCCGGCAGCGCTTTCCAACGAGGCATCGCTCCCCCAATCCCCCCGTGCGTGCAAGTACTCCACGCATCGTGCTCCCTGGCCCAGTGCCCCGTACAAGCCCCCGAACGCTCCGGATCTGGACTACCCAGAGAGATGCGCCAAGCCAGGATGACAGTTCCCGGATTGGGGGCGCACGGGAGCATATGGGCCAGATGCGCCCCGTCGCACGCTCCGCGGTCGACGCACAGTGTCCCATCGACATCCCGTTGCACGATGCGGAACCCCAGGTCCCGAGCCGGGACGTCCCGGAACCGTCCCGGATGCGCCACTTGACCCTTTTGCTGAGTGCCTCCGTAACGAAGGATCGAACGCGGCACATCCGTGCCGGACCCGGCCGAAACAGGCCGAACCAGAACACACCACGGGGGATTTCCATGCACCGCACCACGACCACCGGCGGCCGGAGGACCCGGCGGCTGCTCACCGCCGCCGCCTCCGTCGCCGCGGGCGCCGGCGTCGCGCTCGCCGCCACCGCCCCGCTCGCCACCGCCGCCGCGCCGCGCGTCATCGACGGCAGCGGTTACGCGTACAACGACTGGGGCGACGAGGGCACCCTGTCCATCGACAGCCACAGCACCAACAGCGACGCCACCGCCCTGTGGCAGACGGTCCTGTACGCGGACGGCGCCAAGTGGCGCGACAGCGGCGGCGGGCTGCACACCTTCAGGAAGTCGGACATCACGGGACACTTCGAGGAGCGCACGGAGTCCGCGACGTTCTGGTGGCAGAAGCACGAGGACCTGGAGGACGTCGACGGCGTCGTCGGCAAGGAGACGTTCGGCGACGCCGACAACTCGCTGTCCGGTCCGGAGCCGGACGGCACGGTCCTGTTCATGGGCTACCGGCACACCGTCGCCTTCAAGCGCCTCCAGGGCACGTACTACGTGAAGGTCCACGGCCAGTGGCGGAAGGCCGCGTACAAGTCGTTCGACTGATCCGCGCGGCGGCCGCCCGGACTCCGCGGGCCCGGGACTCCCCCGGCCGTCGCGGTCCTCGCCCCGGGCGGCCGTCAGCTGCGAGACGACCCACAGCAGGGTCACGAGCAGCAGCACGGCCACGGCGAGGGCGGAGCAGGCCACCAGGCGCCAGGAGGGCGCCGCCACCCGCCGCACGGGGACCGGCACCCGGGCCGCCGACCGTGACGGCACCGGCACCGGCACCGGTGCCGGTGCCGGTGCCGGTGTCTTCGGTTCCGTGCCGGGCGCGGCGGCCGCGCCGTCGCGCGGCCACCTCCGCACCGCGAGGTCCCGGGCCGCGAGCAGCCGGGCGGCGTCCGCGCCCGCGACCCGGCACAGGGCGAGCACGGCCTGCCGGGGCGGGGGCTGCCGGGCGTTGAGGTAACGCTGCCAGGAGGACTTGCTGTATGAGGTCCGCTCGCCGAGCCCGACGAGGCTCAGTCCCGTACGGTCCTTGAGCAGCCGCAGCCGCTCCACGAAGTCCCGCACCTCCGGCGGCAGTTCCTCCGGCAGCGGCTGCCAGGCGCTCGCGCGCGCACCCATCGTCCATCCCTCCTCGCGCGCCCTGGTTCTCCGATATCCGGTTTGTCACGTGACGGGGGAACAGCCCTGTTTGGTTCCTGCGCCACGGGCCTCGTCGGCCAGGTCGTCGCGCAGCCGTTGCGGGCCCCGCACACCGTTGCGGAATGGTCACTTCCGTGCCACAGGGAACCGGCCGCCCTTGAAGCGAAGATGGCGTGTCCACGACGCTTGAGACACACGGCGAGCGGGCGTCCCGCTCCCGGACGTACGGCGGCGCCCGTCCTCCCACGGGGGAGAGGACGGGCGCCGTCCTGCACCATCGATACGGCCCTGAACTGGGGATCCTTGGCGCTCAGCCGGAGAAGCAGGTCTTCTTCGCGGTGCTCGCGAACGTCACGCACACCTTCGTAGACGCCGGGTCGGCGCCCTTGAGGGCCGTCATGGACGTGGCCAGATACCGATGGCTGTCCCCGGCCTTGTCCGCCCGCAGCTCCTTCGCCCGCGCGCCCGGCAGCGAGACCACCACGCGGTCCCCCGGGAGGAGTCCGGTGGCCCGCGCCCACACCGCGTTGCACGCCTTGCCCACGCGCAGTTCGACCCGGCGCTCGGGGGCGAAGGAGCGGGTGGCGAGCGACACCACCTGCCCCGGGCCGCCGCAGCCCATCCGCTGCGGCTGCTCGCCCTCGCAGGCCGCGCCGACGCAGCGCGGCTCGTACGGGCCGGGCGCGGCCTCGGTCTCCACCTGGGCGCGCCGGTCGCGGTCGCCCGTGGCGGCGAGCCCGGCCGTCATGCCGCCCGCGACCACCGCGACGGCGGCGACGCCGAGCGCGAGCGCGGTCCAGCGGCGCCGCCCGCCCGCGCCCCCGTCCGACGGGGCCCCGGCCGGACCGGCCGGACCGATGAGTGTGCCGGGGGCGTCCGCCGCCCGCCCTTCGGCGCGCCGGTCCCCTTCGCCCGCCCCTTCGCCCGCCCCGTCCCCCCGCGCCGACCGCCCGCTCCACGCCGCGTCCGCCAGGTCCCACAGCGCGAGCAGGCGGCCCGGCGGCTCGCCCGCGAGCGCGCACAGTGCGACGACGGCCTTGCGCGGCGCGGGCTTCTTGCCGTTGAGGTACCGCTCCCAGGACGACTTGCTGTACGCGGTCCTGCGGCCGAGGGCCTCCAGGCTCAGCCCCGTGCGCTCCCGCAGCTCCCGCAGGGCCTCGGCCAGCGGCAGAGACGCGGGCGGCGGCACCGACCGCGGCCCGCCCCGTTCCCCGCGCCCCTTCACTTGCGCAGCGCTCCCCAGGTGTCCGGGCCGACGATCCCGTCGGCCACCAGGTCCCGCGCGCGCTGGAAGCGCTTGACGGCGGCCTTCGTCCCGTCGCCGTACGCCCCGTCGACCTTCCCGGCGCCGAAGCCGTGCGCCCTCAGCAGACACTGCGCCTCGACGACCTCCCAGCCGCTGCTCCCCCGGTCGAGGATCGCGGTGGCCGTCGTCGCGTACCCGGCGTACCGCACGCCGTCGGCACGGCCGTCCTCACACGTGTACGTCCGCTTCTGCGCGTACGAGAACACGCCGCGCCCCGTGTCGCCCTCGTCCCCCGTGAACGCCTGCCCGGCGAGCAGGCCGCCCGTGAACGCGACGGCCACCGCGAGCGCCAGGCCGGCGAGCGCGGACCGCAGCCGCACGGTGCGGACCCCGGGCGGCGCGGCGGCGGCCGGACCGGGCGGACCAGGTGGGCCGGGCGGCTCGCTCGCACGTGTCACCGGCCCGGCCGCCGCCGCGGGCCCCACCGCCCCGGCCCCGCCGTCCCGCGGCTCCCCGGGCCCGTCCGCCGCCCGTGCCACCTCGTGCAGGACGAGCAGCCGGGTCGGATCCGCGCCGCACACCTGGGCCAGCTCCTCGACCGCCGCACGCGGCACGGGCTTCTTGCCGTTCAGATACCGCTCCCACGAGGAGCCGCTGTACGACGTCTTGGCGCCGAGCGACGCCAGGCTGAGCCCACTGTGGTCCTTCAACCGCCGTAACTGGACGAGGAGCTGGCGCTCCTCCTCCCCCAGCTGCGCGGGCAGCTCTTTCCAACGCGGCATGGTGTCCCCCGGACGCGTCGCAAGGTTCCCCGGGCGCATCGCCCCTTGTGTTCCGAAAGACGGTGGATGCACCAATTCCAGTTCCCCGGCGGCCTTTCCACGCGTTCGAACAAGCCACTTCCGCCGCGTCCCACGTCCCACGCCCGCGCCCACGCCCGACACTCCCCCGCAGCTCAGCGGGTGGGACATCCCAAGGACACCCACCGGGACCAGCCGCTCTGGCTGTTGACCGATTCCGCTCGGCACAGTCGAGAACGCCGCATCTCGCGGCACCACATCCACGGGGGAGAACACCCATGACCAGCACCTCACGCATGCCGTCCGACACCACGGACACCGGCTGGGGCCCCAGGGCCCGCCGCCGCGCCCGGGCCGCCGCCTTCGGTCTCGCCGCGACCGCGCTCCTGGGCGGCGGCCTCGCCCTCGGCCCGGACGCGGCCGCCGCGCCCGACCGGGGCCCGGCCGCCGTCGTCCGGTCCGAGGCCGCGCCGCAGGGCACCGCGCCCGCCTGCGTCCAGCGGTCCGTCAACGGACGCTCCGCCACCGCCACCAACAACTGCGGCCGCGTCATGCGCGTGAAGATCGTCGTCAAGCACGGCCCCGACTCGCGCTGCCACTCGCTCAAGCACCGCGCCTGGGCGCGCCACAGCTGGCCCTTCGGCTCCTACGACAAGACCGTGACCTGCTGAACGGCCGGTCCCCGAGCCGCGGTCCGCCCTCCCGGGGGAGAGGGCGGACCGCCCCGTCCCCCGCGCGGTCAGAGGTCCTGGTCGCCCGGGGTGACCAGGCCCGACTCATAGGCCATCACCACGGCCTGGGCCCTGCTGTCGATGTCCAGCTTGTTCATCGTGCGGTTCAGATGCGTCTTGACGGTCGCCTCGCTGATGTACAGGCGGTCCGCTATGTCGGCGTTCGACAGGCCGCGCGCTATCAGCCTGAGCACCTCCAGCTCCCGGCCCGTCAGGGACTCCAGACCCGGCGGCGACTCGGCGCCCACCAGCGGGGTGCTCCCGGGCCGCGAGGCGAACGCCTCCACAAGACGGCGCGTGACGCTCGGCGCGAACAGCGCGTCACCGCTGCCGACCGCCGCCACCGCGGCGAGCAGCCGCTCCGGCCCCGAGTCCTTGAGCAGGAACCCGGACGCGCCCGCGCGCAGCGCCCCGTACACGTACTCGTCGAGGTCGAAGGTGGTCAGGACCAGGACGCGCGGCGCCGGGTCGGGGGCCGCGGCCAGGATGCGCTCGGTGGCCGTGATGCCGTTCATGCCGGGCATCCGGATGTCCATGAGGATCACGTCGGGCCGGGTCGCCGCGGCCAGCTCCACGGCCTCCGCGCCGTCGCCCGCCTCCCCGACGACCTCGATGCCGGACGCGGCCCGCAGCACACCGACGAGCCCGGCGCGGATGAGGAACTGGTCGTCCACGACAAGCACCCTGATGTGTGGGGTCATTCGGTGGCGTCGTCTCCCGGCGGCGCGGCCCGCGCGGACGTCGGCAGAGTAAGCCTGACGGCGAACCCCCCGGTGCTGCGCGGCCCTATGCTGATCGTCCCGCCGTAGAGCTTGGCCCGCTCACGCATGCCGATCAAGCCATGTCCCCGCCCTCGTCCCACTCTGGCCTGAATCACCCCCTCCCCGTCGTCGGTGACCGAAACCTCGATGTGGTCGTGGTGATAGTGCAGTTCGACGACGGCGCTCGCCTGCCGCGCGTGCTTCAGGACGTTCGTGAGCGCCTCCTGCACGACCCGGTACGCGCACAGCTCCACGCCGGGCGCGATGGGCCGGGGCGTCCCGACGACCCGGAACTCCACGGGCACGCCGCCCGCCCTGACCCGCTCCGCCATCTCCCCGATGCGGGCGAGCCCCGGCATCGGGGCGTCCGGCGCCTCCTCGCCGTCCTCCTGCGCCCGCAGCACCCGCAGCATGCGCCGCATCTCCTCCAGCGCCTCGGCGCTGGTGCCGGATATGGTGCCGAGCGCGGTGCGCGCCGTCTTCGCGTCGGAGTCGAAGACGAACTTCGCGAGGCCCGCCTGCACGGAGATCACCGACATGTGGTGGGCGACCACGTCGTGCAGCTCCCGCGCGATCCGGCCGCGCTCCTCCACCACGGCGTGGCGGGCCTTCTCCTGGTGCTCGGCCCGCGTCCTGCGGGCGAGCTCGGCGGAGCGGCGCGCCAGATAGCCCATGCGCCACACCATGCCGTTGAAGCAGATGCACTGGGCCACGACGGAGGGGATGAAGGAGTCGTCCATGGTCAGCAGGGAGCCGAAAGCCCACAGGGCGGCGAGCAGGACCGCGAGCACACCGGAGACGCGCGTCGGCCGCAGCAGGGAGACCGTGTAGAGGCACAGCAGCGGCCCGAAGGACGTCACGACGGGCCAGTAGCCCGCGACGATGTAGGCGACCCAGACGCAGTACGTCACCAGGCAGACCGTGATCGGCGCCTTGGAGCGGGCCAGCGTCGGCAGGATGACGAGCACCCCGAGCGCATAGCCCCGCGCGTCGAGCGGAGTGAACCCTATGCCGTTCGCGCTCGGTCCGATCAGCACCAGCGCCACGACCTGCCCGAGTGCGAGCAGGAGGTCGGCGGTGAACGGGCGGAGTCGCATCGCCGCAGCGTAACGCGCGTCTCGCGAAGCCACGTCAACCCGTCGCCGTACCGCGGAAGTTGTAGCTGACGGGCAGCTGCGCCCTGCGGCGTAGCCGAACGTCAACCTGGGACGGGACGACGCGGGGCACCCGCCGCCCGTAGTTTCTTGCCTCAGCACCACCGCCCGAGTCGCCCAGACGACACGGCGCGCACGGGGGAAGGAGGCGCGGACCTGCTGGCGGGGGGAACCAGCGGGCAGGTCCGCACCTCACAACAGCACACCACGGCAGCAGCCACAGCGGCAGCGACACAGACCACTGAGGTCGAGGCTTCGTGCGCGGGGGCGCGCACGGGGGAACGGGCCCTCGGCCGCGAGCACCACCCTGCCCCACGGCCGACGGCCCGTACTCTCCTGGCGAGTACGGGCCGTTGGTGTGTCCGGGCGCGCGCGGCCGGAGCGCCGCGCGCGCCCGGCTAGCTGCTGATCGTGAAGTGCAGCGTGTCGTCCAGGAACGGGATGACCAGCCACGGGTCGGGCTGCGCCATCATCGCGAGCAGCACGATGGCGAGGCCGAGGACCCCGTACGTCACCATGTCGGTGAACCGCGAGCGCACCGCCAGCATGCCGACGCCCGGCAGCGTCCAGCGCATCACGGCGCCCGCGAGCAGCCCGAGCCCGACCAGTATCGTCCCCACCCGGAAGACGTCGAACGCGGTCAGGAGCAGCCCGAGGGCGACCACCGACACGACCACGAGCAGCGGCCACTGCCGCGCGGGCGCGGGCGCGTCCCCCGGCGCGGCCCGGCCGCCGCCCTCGGGCCGCGCGGTGTCCCGGGTGAACAGCGGGAAGCGCCGCGACGACTTGCGCGGCACCCCGTCGGGTCCGGGGGCGCTCACCGCTCCCTTGGCGGTGGGCTGCTCCGACGGCTCCCCGGCGGCCCCGGCCCCCGACGGCTCGGTTCCGGTCCCGTCCTTGGCGTCAGCACTCATGGCGGCCACTCCCGGCTCAGCCCGCGGCACCGCGCTCGGCGGCCTCGACCACGTTCACCAGGAGCTGGGCGCGCGTCATCGGGCCCACGCCGCCCGGGTTGGGCGACAGCCAGCCGGCGACCTCGGCGACGCCGGGGTGCACATCGCCGACGATCTTCCCGCTCTCGTCCCGGGACACGCCGACGTCGAGCACGGCCGCACCGGGCTTCACGTCCTCCGGCTTGACCAGGTGCGGCACGCCCGCGGCGGCCACGATGATGTCGGCCCTGCGCAGATGCGACGCCAGGTCACGGGTGCCGGTGTGGCACTGCGTCACCGTGGCGTTCTCCGACTTGCGGGTCAGGAGCAGCGGCATCGGCCGGCCGATGGTGACGCCGCGGCCGACGACCACGACCTCCGCGCCCTTGATCTCCACGTCGTGCTGACGCAGCAGCCGGATGATCCCGTACGGCGTGCACGGCAGCGGCGCCGGCTCGTTCAGGACGAGGCGGCCCAGGTTCGTGGGGTGCAGTCCGTCCGCGTCCTTGGCCGGGTCCATCAGCTCCAGGACGCGGTTCTCGTCGATGCCCTTGGGCAGCGGGAGCTGCACGATGTAGCCGGTGCAGGCCGGGTCCTCGTTCAGCTCCCGGACCACCGCCTCGATCTCCTCCTGCGAGGCGGTCGCGGGCAGTTCGCGCTGGATGGAGGCGATGCCCACCTGCGCGCAGTCGCGGTGCTTGCCCGCGACGTACTTCTGGCTGCCGGGGTCCTCGCCGACGAGGACGGTGCCGAGTCCGGGCGTGACGCCCTTTTCCTTCAGGGCCGCCACACGGGCGGCCAGTTCGGACTTGATCGCTGCTGCGGTGGCCTTGCCATCGAGAATCTGGGCGGTCATGTTCCCATCCTCCCGGATGAGCACGCCCGCGTACCAATCCGGGGCACCCGGACGCCGCCGCGTTCGCAGTGGCATTGCACTCGCACAACGCTCGGTGAACGCGGCTGGACAAACAAGCGGGGGCTGAAGAACGATGAGCACCACAGTGCCGCGGCCGGTGTCGGGGGGACCGACGCATCTGTGAACGTTCCTCCGTGCGTGCCGTGACGTCCCCGCACTCCCCGCTCCGACCGGAGGAACACCCCAGCATGAGCACGCCGCCGCCCAACCCCTACGGCCAGCAGCCCCAGCAGCCCGGCTACGGCCCCGGATACGGCTACCCGCAGCAGGCCCCCCAGGGCGTCCCGCCGCAGCAGGGCGGCTACCCCGGGCAGCACTACGCCCCGTACCCGCAGCCCCAGCCCGGCCAGGCGCCGTACGGCGCGTACCCGCAGCAGGCGGGGTACGGCATGGGGCACGACGGCCGCCCGGAGCTGGCGCACTGGGGCCTGCGCGTGGGCGCGACCCTGCTGGACGGCCTGATCACGATCGTGCCGCTGTACCTGATCGTGGGGCTCACCGTCGGCATCGGCGGCGAGGACATGACCGCGGGCGCCTCCCTCGTCTCGGTGGCCGCCCTCGTCTACACGATCTTCATGGGCTTCTACCAGATCCACCTGGAGGGCAAGACCGGCCAGACGATCGGCAAGCGCGTCGTCGGCATCCGCGTCCTGCGCGAGACCGACGGCAGCTTCCTCGGCTTCGGCATGGCCTTCGTCCGCAAGCTCGCGCACTTCCTCGACAGCATCCCCTGCTACATCGGCTATCTGTGGCCGCTGTGGGACGACAAGAAGCAGTGCTTCGCCGACAAGGTGTGCGGCACGGTCGTCATCAAGGGCTGACCCGGTACGCGTACGGCGCGGGCGCCGCACCCCCTCGGAAAGGGGTGCGGCGCCCGCGCCGTTCGTGCTCCGGCTCAGTGGAAGAAGTGCCGCGTGCCCGTGAAGTACATCGTCACGCCGGCCTTCTTCGCCGCCTCGACCACCAGCTCGTCGCGGACCGAACCGCCCGGCTGGACCACGGCCTTGACGCCCGCGGCGGTCAGGACCTCCAGACCGTCGGGGAAGGGGAAGAAGGCGTCGGACGCGGCGTACGCGCCACGGGCGCGCTCCTCGCCCGCGCGCTCGACCGCGAGCTTCGCGGAGTCGACGCGGTTGACCTGGCCCATGCCGACGCCGACGGAGGCGCCGTCCTTGGCGAGCAGGATCGCGTTGGACTTCACCGCCCGGCAGGCGCGCCAGGCGAAGGCGAGCTCGGCCAGCTCGCCCGGGGACAGCGCGTCACCGGTCGCGAGGGTCCAGCTCGCGGGGTGGTCGCCGTCGGCCTGGAGGCGGTCGGTGACCTGGAGCAGCGCGCCGCCGTCGATCGGCTTGACCTCGACGGGCGCGGCGGGCGCCTGCGGGGCGCGCAGGACGCGGATGTTCTTCTTCTTGGTGAGGGCTTCCAGGGCGCCGTCCTCGTAGTCGGGCGCCACGATGACCTCGGTGAAGATGTCGGCGACCTGCTCCGCCATCTCCTTGGTCACCGGCCGGTTGACGGCGATGACGCCGCCGAACGCGGACAGCGGGTCGCAGGCGTGCGCCTTGCGGTGCGCCTCGGCTACGTTGCCGCCGATCGCGATGCCGCACGGGTTGGCGTGCTTGATGATCGCCACGCACGGGTCGTCGTGGTCGTACGCGGCCCGGCGCGCGGCGTCGGTGTCCGTGTAGTTGTTGTACGACATCTCCTTGCCGTGCAGCTGCTCCGCCTCGGCGAGACCGCCGCGGCCGTCCGTGTACAGGGCGGCGCTCTGGTGCGGGTTCTCGCCGTAGCGCAGCTGGTTCTTCAGGTCGAAGGCGGCGCCGACGAAGGCCGGGAAGCGCTCGCCCGCGCCCTCCTCCGTCTCCAGGAACCAGTTGGCGACCGCGATGTCGTACGCGGCGGTGTGCTGGAACGCCTCGGCGGCGAGCGCGCGGCGCGTCGCGAAGTCGAAGCCGCCCGCGCGGACCGCGGCGAGCAGGTCGCCGTACCGGGCGGGGCTCGTCACCACGGCGACCGACGGGTGGTTCTTGGCGGCGGCGCGGACCATCGAGGGGCCGCCGATGTCGATCTGCTCGACGCACTCGTCGACGCTCGCGCCGGAGGCCACGGTCTCGCGGAACGGGTAGAGGTTCACCACGACCAGGCCGAACGGCTCCACGCCCAGCTCCTGGAGCTGCTTGCGGTGCGCCTCCAGACGCAGGTCGGCGAGGATGCCCGCGTGCACGCGCGGGTGCAGCGTCTTGACCCGGCCGTCCAGGCACTCGGGGAAGCCCGTCAGCTCCTCGACCTTGGTGACGGGCACACCGGCGGCGGCGATCCGCGCGGCGGTCGACCCGGTCGACACCAGCTCGACGCCGGCCTCGTGCAGGCCGCGCGCGAGGCCTTCCAGGCCGGTCTTGTCGTACACGCTGATCAGCGCGCGGCGGATGGGCCGCTGATCGGCCCCCGCGGTGCTGGGGGGTGTCTGGGGCGTCGTACCTTCGGCGGTCACGGGATAACTACCTTTCGTCCCTCGATGCTGTAGCCGTCGCGGGCGAGGCGTCCCACGACGTCGACGAGCAGGCTTCGCTCGATGTCCTTGATGCGCTCGTGCAGAGCGCTCTCGTCGTCCTCGTCCCTGACCTCCACCACGCCCTGCGCGATGATCGGGCCGGTGTCGACGCCGTCGTCGACGAAGTGGACGGTGCAGCCGGTGACCTTGGCGCCGTACGCGAGCGCGTCGCGGACGCCGTGGGCCCCCGGAAAACTGGGCAGCAGCGCGGGGTGGGTGTTCACCGTGCGCCCGCCGAAGCGGGCCAGGAACTCCTTGCCCACGATCTTCATGAAACCGGCGGAGATCACCAGGTCCGGCGCGTGCGCGGCCGTCGCCTCGGCGAGCGCGGCGTCCCAGGCCTCCCGGGTCCCGTGGTCCTTCACCCGGCACACGAACGTCGGCAGGCCCGCGCGCTCGGCGCGCTCCAGACCCGCGATGCCGGTGCGGTCGGCGCCGACGGCCACGACCTCGGCGCCGTAGGCGTCCGCTCCGTGCTCCGCGATGGCGTCGAGCAGTGCCTGGAGATTCGTACCTGATCCGGAGACCAGCACGACGAGGCGCTTGGCCTTGGCCACGACGGGGCCCTTTCTCGGGAGTGCTCTTTGTACGGTCGTACGAAGGCTTCGCGTCCCCCGATACGGGGAACTCTACGAAGCGGCCGACCGTCAGCAACGATACCGGCACACCCGGCGGCCCCTCACGGGACGGGGGCGCGGCCGGAAGGTAGCGTCTGTGGGGGCAGCCGCCCGAACGCCGAGTTGCCTAGCTCCACCACCGAGTTGCCCGGCTCCGCACAGCCGGGCCGCAGAGCACCGCCAGCGCTCTGTGCCAGAGCTCTATACAAGGGGAAGACGCACACCTGATGCCGGACCGCAGCCTCCGCCTCACGCCACCCTTCGCGTCCGCGTACGGACCGACGCACGACGGGCGCCACGGCTCGACACCCGGCCCGGGTGCGGTGCTGCTCCGGGAGGGGCGGCCCGGCCCCTCGTCCTCGGCGCCGGAGGAGGAGCGCGACGGCCGGGGCTCCGGCGGGCAGGGCCCGGGTGGCCAGGGCTCGGGCGGGCAGGGCTCCGCGCAGGACGACAACCCGTTCGCACCGCCGCCCGAGGGTGCGCCCGAGCAGCCCTGGCGCCCGCGGCACCCGGGCGGCTCCGGCTCCGGCTCCGACGAGCAGGGCTCCGGCGGCCAGGGGGGCTCCCCCTGGGGCAGCCAGTGGAGCGACCAGCAGCCCGGCCGCTCCTCCGGCGGCTTCGGCGACCGGCCGCGCGGCCAGGGCCAGGACGGTCCCGGCGGGCAGAACGGCCAGGGCGGGCTGCGCTGGGACCCGACCGACCCCGCCCAGCGCCGCGCGCGCTACGCGCTGCTCTCGGGCATGTGGGCCTTCTTCTTCGCCCTCTTCGGCTGGGACTACGTGGCCCTGCTGCTCGGCGCGCTCGGCATGTACTGGGCCATCAGCGCGCTGCGGGCCAAGCCGCGGCGCCCCGACCCGACCGCCGCGGCCGCGCCCGAGCCGCAGGGCCGCGGGTCGCGGCCCCAGACCACGGCGGCGATCAGCGGCCTGGTGACGGCGTCGCTGGCGCTGGTCATGGTCCTCGCGACGTTCGGCGCGCAGCTGATCTACCGGGACTACTACACCTGTCGGGACGACGCGCTCACGGGGGCCTCGCAGCAGGCCTGCGAAGACCTTCTCCCGAAGCAACTCCGCCCCCTCCTCACCGGCCGCGACTAACCCCCTCCCCGCCCTCACCCCGGCCCGGCCCCAGCCCGCCCCCGCCCTCAGCCCGGCCTGGCCCCAGCCCGGCCCGGCCCGGCCCGGCCCCAGCCCGACCTGGCCCTCGGCCCGGCCCGGCCCAGCCCTCGCCCTCAGCCCGGCCTCCGTCCTCGGCCCGGCCCTCTGTCCGCCCCGGCCGACGCCAGACCTCCGCACCGGCCTGCCCCCGGCCCTGCCCACCCCTGGGCCCGGGCCCAGGGCGTAGAGCCCCGCACCCTCTCCGGCCTGCTCCCGACCCTGCCCACAGGGTCGGCCCCGACGCGTGGAGCCCTGCCCCTGCGGGCCGGGGCCTGGCGGGCGACGCCCTCCGCCCCGGCTGCCGCGCGGCGGGGGCTCACCCACCCTGCCGCGCGGCGGGGGCTCTCCCACCCTCCCACCCAGCACTCCCCGGCCTTGCCGGGTCCGGCCCCGACGCGGAGCGCCGCCGCCCCGTGGTCTCGTACCACCGCTACCGCGGCGGGCTTTCCCACCCACCCACCCGTAGCTCCCCGGCCTTGCCGGGCCCGGCCCCGACGCGAAGCGCCGCCGCCCGGTGGACCTGTACCGCCGCTACCGCGGCGGGCTTTCCCACCCGCCCACCCGAAACGCCCAGGCCTTGCCGGGGGCAGCCCCGACGCGGAGCGCCGCCGCCCCGTGGAACCCGTGCCGCCGCCACCGCGGCGGCCTTCCTCACCCACCCGAAACACCCCAGCCTTGCCAGGCCCAGCCCCCACGCAACGCGCCACCGCCCGATGGGCGGCCCCGCCGCGTCCGCGACGGGCTCCCCACCCGCCGTGCCAGGCCCGGCCCCGACCCGAAGCGCCACCACCCCGCAGGTCGTTCCGCCACCACCGCGACGGTGGCCTCCCACCCGCCCCAAACCCCCCGCTTCCCCAGCCGAGGCCCCAGGCACCGCGCCCCGAACCCAACACCCCGGCGGGGGCAGGCGGCGGGCCCACCCCCGGCAACACACCACCCGGCCCCGACAAGCCCGCCGACGCGCCATGCCTCACCCAAGGCGCAGGCGGGCGCCCGGCCCAAGTCCACCCCACCCCTGTGGGCAATCGTCCCGCAGGGCGGGACGGGTGGGCACAGCCCCAGGTACCGAGCAATCGTTCAACAGAGGCCAGCTTCGGCGAAGCCAAACCCGGCGCGGGCCGCAGGGCTAAGCCCTGCCGGGCGGGGGCGGGCGGGTGGGACCAGTCCCGTGACGCGGAACGCAGGGCCGCAGGGCCCGCCTCCGGCAGCGCCGGGGCCAGAGCGTTCCGGGCGGGGGCGGGCGGGACCAGCCCGCGGCGCGGCACAGGGGCGCGGCGCCAGCCCCCGGCTCAGGTTCCCGTTCCGCTTCCGCTTCCGCCCGGAGCCCCCTCATCGCGCTCCGGCAGGAAGTCGTACGGCTCAAAGAGCGACGGCAGCCCCGGAGCCTCCTCCGCCAAGGGCTCAAACGGCTCCAGCGGCTCAGGGTCCTCAAAGGAACCGGAAGGCACGGAAGCCTCCGAACCGGACGGCTCAGGCCCGGAGAACCCGGCCGCGGAGAGCCCAGAATCGGAATCCCCAGGGAAAGAAGCCCCCGACGAGGAGCCCTCAGGAGAAGAGCCCTCCGGGGCCGAAGGCCCAGAGACAAAGGCCCCAGGGAGCGAGGTCCCGGGGAGCGAGGCCCCCGGCAGGGAGCTCCCAGGGAGAGAGGCCCCGGGCACGGATTCCCCAGGCACGGAGGTCCCGGGCAGCGAGGCCCCAGGGAGAGGTGCCCCGGGCAGCGAGGCCTCCGGCTGGTATGCCCCGGGCAAGGCGGACCCCGGCTGGGAGCCCCCCGCCACGGAGGTCGCGGGCAGCGAGGCCCGGCGGGGCCAAGGGCGGAGGCGGCCCGCCAGGCGAGCGGCCCACCCGGCCCGAGGCCCGCACACCCGCCCGGCCCGAGGCCCCCGTACCCGCCCGGCCCGAGGCACCCGCACCCGCCCGGCCCGAGGCACCCGCACCCGCCACCCCCGCACCCCCAGCGCAACCGGCACCCCCACCACCCCCACCCAAGCGCCCGCCGCAACCCCCGTGAGCCACCCCACAGGCCCGAACTCCGCAAGCCCCCCCACCCCCATCGCGCCCCCGGCCGCCCCTGCGAGCACCCCGCACGCGCCCCCGCACCCCACCGCCGCCCCCAGCACCACGAGCACCGTCCGCCCCGCGGGCCACGCCTGCTCCCGCTCCCCGTGCGCCGGGGCCGCCGCCCCCGCCACGAACCACCCCACCGCGCCCCCGGCCACCACCGGCACCACCCCCGCCGCCCAGGTGAACGGCGACCCGCCCCCGGCCCCCGGCACCGCCGCGAGCAGCGGGAACTCCGGCAGCAGCGGCGCCGCCCCCGCGCCCAGGGGCCCGACCACGGTCCCCGTACCGAGCACGAACCCGGGCCCGAGCCCGTACGCCGCGCCCCACACCGCCGCGTTCGGCAGCAGCGCGAGCGCGAGCAGGAGCACCGCGAACCGCCCCGACCACACCCCGGTGAGCTCGAGGAACGACGCCCGCACCAGCGGGCCGTGCAGCACGAGCGACACCCCGACGAGCAGCGCGCCCCCGCCCACGAGCAGCACCGTCCCAGCTGCCGCGGCCCGGCAGACGGCCCGCCCCCGGCCCCGTACGAAGAGGCGCACGACCCCGGCGGGAAGCCGCTCCCCCGCGCGCGTCACCACCCCGGGCAGCGGCCCCCGCGGCCGCCCGTGCGCCGTCCACACCCCCGAGCCCGCCGCCGCCACCGCGAGCACCGGCACGTGCCACACCACGCTCGGCCACGACGGCCGCAGCTCACCGCCCGCCGCGTACAACGTCGCCGCGAACCCCACCAGGAGGTAGCCCGCGACCACGCCCCACCACGCCGCCCGCACCCCCATCGCGCGCCCCTGCGGGTCCGCCGCGTCCCGCGCGGCCCGGTGCAGCAGCCAGCACGGCAGCGCGAGCAGCAGCAGCGGGGTCACACCGACCGGCGCGGGCGCCCCGGACAGCGTCTCGGTGCGGATCAGCTCCGTGCCGTGCGCGAGCAGCCACAGCGACGCGGCGACGTGCAGCGCCCCGTCGGGCCCGCTGTCCGGGTACGGCGAGCTGATCCACAGGACCATCACCAGGACCGCGAACGCGCCGAGGCCGAGCCCCGCCGCGACCGCCCCGCCCAGCACCCCCGTGGCGAGCCCTGACGAACCGTCATGCGTCCGCTCCGCCACGGCTGACGCGTTCGGCTGTTCCTGCGGCGGCGGCCAGGAGCCGGAGTCGGTGAGGTGGGTCACCCCGCCATGCTCCCAACGACACGCGCTTTCACGGCGTAACAGGCGAATACCGGATGTGTCGCCCAAGATACGTTTATGTTCTTTTTCGTACGGCGGGACGGCGAGCCATGACCCAGAGCCCGGCCTCCCCCAAGCTCACGGCCTCGCCCGAGCAGGGGGGACCCCCTTCGCTGCCGCCCCCCGAGGAACGCCGCAGGCTGCGCGAGACGAAGCCGCTGAGCCAGGCCCAGCTCGCCGCCCTCGTGGGCGTCACCCGCGAGACCGTCCGCTCCTGGGAGTCCGGCCGCACCGAGCCGCGCGGCAGCAGACGCGCGGCCTACGCCAAGCTCCTGGAGTCCCTCGCGGAAGCGGCGGCCCCGCCTCCCTGCACCCCGGCCCCCGACGCCCCGGCCCCCGCCCCGGACCCCGCCGAACAGGCCGAACCCGCGCCCCCGGCCACCGCCGAGGAGGCCTTCGACGCCCTCTGCGCCCGCACGGCCCCGGCCCTGCTCCGCCAGACCTACGCCCTCACCGGCCACCGCGCCCTCGCCACCGAGTCCGTGGAGCGCGCCTTCCAGCTCGCCTGGCAGCGCTGGCCCGAGGTCGCCGTGGACCGCGACCCGGCGGGCTGGGTCCGCGCGGCCGCCCACGAGTACGCGCTGTCCCCCTGGCACCGCTTCCGCCCCGCCCTGCGGCACCCGGACACACCGCCCGCCGACGCGTCCGACCGCGCCGTCCTCGACGCCCTGCTCGGCCTGCCGCCCGCCCAGCGCCGCACCCTGATGCTCTACGACGGCGTGGGGCTCGACCTGCCCGAGACCGCCGCCGAGACGGAGGCCAGCACCCCGACCGCGGCGGGCCGGCTGCTCAGCGCCCGCGGAACGGTGGCCGCGCACCTGCCCGGCCTCGGCCTCGCCGACCGGCCCGGGGACCTGGCCGAGCGGCTGACCGCCCTCGGCGGCGCGGAGCGCCTCGTCGTCCCGCGCCCCGCCCGCGTCCGTACCGCGAGCGAGCGCCGCGCCCGGCTGTGGACCCGCGCCGCCATCGCCTTCACCGCGCTGATCGTCACCGCCACCGCCCTGACCCTGCGCACGGCCCCCACCCGCTACGAGCCGCCCGTGCCCTCCGGCAAGGCCATCAGCGGCGTCCCCCCGCGCATGGGCCCGGGCCCCCTGACCCCCGAGGACGAGACCCTCAAGCAGAAGCTGCGGTCGGCGCCCCACCCCGGCCCGGAGCGCCTCACCCCGCAGGCGTCCTAGCCCCGGGAGCACAGAAGCGGGCCCGCACCCCCGTGAGGGGTGCGGGCCCGCTTCTGTGGACCGTGGAGGTCAGCCGGCCAGGATCGCCCGGGCCAGCTTCGCCGTCTCGGTGGGGGTCTTGCCGACCTTCACCCCGGCGGCCTCGAGGGCCTCCTTCTTCGCGGCGGCCGTGCCGGAGGAGCCGGAGACGATGGCGCCGGCGTGGCCCATCGTCTTGCCCTCGGGCGCGGTGAAGCCCGCGACGTAGCCGACGACCGGCTTGGTCACGTTGGCCTTGATGTAGTCCGCCGCACGCTCCTCGGCGTCGCCGCCGATCTCACCGATCATCACGATCAGGTCGGTGTCGGGGTCGGCCTCGAACGCGGCCAGGGCGTCGATGTGCGTCGTACCGATGACCGGGTCGCCACCGATGCCGACGGCCGACGAGAAGCCGATGTCCCGCAGCTCGTACATCATCTGGTACGTGAGCGTGCCGGACTTCGAGACCAGGCCGATGCGGCCCGGCTTCGTGATGTCGCCCGGGATGATGCCCGCGTTCGACTGGCCGGGGGTGATCAGGCCCGGGCAGTTCGGGCCGATGAGCCGCGTCTTGTTGCCCTTCTCCACGGCGTACGCGTAGAACGCGGCGGAGTCGTGGACCGCGATGCCCTCGGTGATGACGACCGCGAGCGGGATCTCGGCGTCGATGGCCTCGACGACGGCGGCCTTCGCGAAGGCCGGCGGCACGAAGAGGACGGAGACGTTGGCGCCCGTCTTCTCCATCGCCTCGGCGACCGTGCCGAAGACCGGGATCTCGGTGCCGTCGATGTCGACCGTCGTGCCCGCCTTGCGCGGGTTCACGCCGCCGACGACGTTCGTGCCGTCACCCAGCATGAGCTTGGTGTGCTTCATGCCCGTGGCACCGGTCATGCCCTGGACGATGACCTTGGAGTCCTTGTTGAGGAAAATAGCCATGGCTGTTTGGTCCCTCGTCCCTTACTTCGCAGCCGCGAGCTCGGCGGCCTTGTCGGCCGCGCCGTCCATGGTGTCCACGCGCTGCACCAGCGGGTGGTTGGCGTCGGAGAGGATCTTGCGACCCAGCTCGGCGTTGTTGCCGTCGAGGCGGACGACGAGCGGCTTCTCGACCTTCTCGCCCTTCTCCTCGAGGAGCGCGAGCGCCTGGACGATGCCGTTGGCGACCTCGTCACAGGCGGTGATGCCGCCGAAGACGTTGACGAAGACGGACTTGACGGCCGGGTCGCCGAGGATGATCTCCAGGCCGTTCGCCATCACCTGGGCGGAGGCGCCGCCACCGATGTCCAGGAAGTTGGCGGGCTTCACGCCGCCATGGTTCTCACCGGCGTAGGCGACGACGTCGAGGGTCGACATGACCAGACCCGCGCCGTTGCCGATGATGCCGACCTCGCCGTCGAGCTTGACGTAGTTGAGGTCCTTGGCCTTGGCGGCAGCCTCGAGCGGGTCGGCTGCCTCCTTGTCCTCAAGCGCCTCGTGCTCCGGCTGGCGGAAGTCGGCGTTGGCGTCCAGGGACACCTTGCCGTCCAGGGCCAGGATGTCGCCGGAGGCGACCTTGGCCAGCGGGTTGACCTCGACGAGGAGGGCGTCCTCCTTGACGAAGGTGTCCCACAGCGTCACCAGGACGTCGGCGACCTTGTCCGCGACCTCGGCCGGGAACTTGGCGGCCTCGACGATCTCCCGCGCCTTCTCCGGGGTCACGCCCTTGTTGGCGTCGATCGGGGTCTTGGCGACGGCCTCCGGGCGGGTGGCCGCCACCTCCTCGATGTCCATGCCGCCCTCGACGGAGGCGATGGAGAGGAAGGTGCGGTTGGTGCGGTCCAGGAGGAAGGAGACGTAGTACTCCTCCACGATCTCCGGGGCCGTCTCGGCGATCATCACCTTGTGGACCGTGTGGCCCTTGATGTCCATGCCGAGGATGTCCGTGGCGCGAGCGACGGCCTCGTCCGGCGTCGCCGCCAGCTTCACGCCGCCGGCCTTGCCGCGGCCACCCACCTTCACCTGCGCCTTCACTACCGACTTGCCGCCAAGGCGCTCAGTCGCCGCGCGCGCCGCCTCAGGCGTGTCGATGACTTCACCGGCCAGCACCGGTACACCGTGCTTGGCGAAGAGGTCCCTCGCCTGGTACTCGAACAGGTCCACGCGCGTCCGTCCCTTTTCAGTGATCTCGCGCCGCTGTCGCTAGCGGCTTCAGTCTCTGCGTGCTCTGCGTGGGCGTGCCGCGAAGGGCAACGTGACTGCGCTGTCACAAGGGAGGCGTAGCCGAAGAGTCCGGTACGCGGCATGTCCGTCTCGCAGGTTATCGCCGTGGGACGTGCGTCCCTAAATCGCAGATCACATTTGCGCGGTGATGACGGTCACAGATCGTGCCCGGCGTGGTAGGCGAGCGGGCCGCGAGCGGCCCCTCGGCGCGGTCCCTCACGGCCTCCGGGCCCGGGCGGGCCCCGCCGGTGACGCTCTCGACGGACCCCACCCGTTCGCTCCCGCGATCAGTCGCCGCACGGCGCGCCGCCCTCGCGAGGGCCCGGACACCGCCGCTCGCCGTCCCGCCCGCGAACGGCCGCACAACCCGTTACCGAGGAGTACTGCTCCGGTCCGGTATGGGCAGCGGGCGGCGCTCGATCGCCGCGGCCATCACTTCGGGGAAGTGGTCGGGGGTGCAGGCGAACGCCGGCGCCCCGAGGGCGGCGAGCGCGGCCGCGTGGTCGTGGTCGTACGCGGGCGCCCCCTCGTCGGACAGCGCGAGCAGCGTCACGAACTGCACGCCGGAGGCCTTCATGGCCGCGACCCGCTTCAGCATCTCGTTCCGTATCCCGCCCTCGTACAGGTCCGAGATCAGGACCACGACCGTGTCGGCCGGGCGGGCGATCCGGGACTGGCAGTACGCGAGCGCCCGGTTGATGTCGGTGCCGCCGCCGAGCTGGGTGCCGAAGAGCACCTCGACGGGGTCGTCGAGCTGGTCCGTCAGATCCACCACGCTGGTGTCGAACACCACGAGCCGCGTGCTGATCGACCGCATGGACGCGAGGACCGCGCCGAACACCGAGGCGTAGACGACGGACGCCGCCATCGAACCCGACTGGTCGATGCAGAGGATGACGTCCTTCTTCACCGCCTGCGAGGCCCGCCCGTACCCGACGAGCCGCTCGGGGACCACGGTCTTGTACTCGGGCAGGTAGTTCTTGAGGTTGGCCGCGATGGTGCGGTTCCAGTCGATGTCGTGATGGCGCGGCCTGCGCACCCGCGCGCTGCGGTCGAGCGCGCCGGTGAGCGTGGCCCGCGCGCGGGTGGCCAGCCTCTTCTCCAGGTCCTCGACGACCTTCCGCACGACCGCTCGCGCGGTGGCCTTCGTCTCCTCCGGCATCGCCTGGTTCAGCGAGAGCAGCGTGCCGACCAGATGGACGTCCGCGTCCACCGCCTCCAGCATCTCCGGCTCCAGGAGCAGCGCGGACAGGCCGAGGCGGTCGATCGCGTCGCGCTGCATGACCTGCACGACGGACGACGGGAAGTACGTCCGGATGTCACCGAGCCAGCGCGCCACCGCGGGCGCCGACGCCCCGAGCCCCGCCGACCGCCCCTGCCCCCGGTCCGTCTTCCGCCCCCCGCCCCCGTACAACGAGGACAGCGCCCCGTCCATCGCGACGTCCCGCCCCGCCAGCGCGCACCCCGTCCCGTCCGCCCCGCCCCCACCCAGCACAAGCCGCCACCGCCGCACCCGCTCGCCCCCCACGCCACCGTCCACGCCCTCAGCGGCCTCCACTACGCCCACGCCGTCACCGCCCTCACCGCTGTCACCGCCGTCACCGCTGTCACCGCTGTCACCGCTGTCACCGCCGTCACCGCCGTCACCGCCGTCCGCGACAGCAGCGTCATCTGCGACCTCACCCCCGCTACCGCCGCCCGTGCCCTGACCGCTGTTCACGACCTCAACACCGTCCACGCTCTCCGTGGCCTCCATGACGTCCGCGCCCTTCACGCCATCTGCGCGCTCCGTGGCCTCCACGACCTCCGTGCCCTTCACGCCGTCCACGTGCTCCGTGGCCTCCGCGGCCGCCGCGCCACTCGTGACTTCTACAGCCCCCGTGCCGCCCGCGGCCCCCGCGGCCCCCGCGCCACGCGTGGCCTCCGTAGGTGTCATCACGCCGCCCCCACAAGGCCGTTGTCCCGCAGGGCCGTGGCTCGGCTGCTGCCGGAACCGCTGCCTCGGCCGTCGCCGCGGCCGCCGCCCCAGCCCGTGTCACCGTCACCGTCGTCCGCGCTCGCGTACACCTCGCCACCGCCCTTGAGTCGATCGTCCGCGTCTCCGCCCAGCCCCAACAACAGCCCCACCACCGGCAGGACCGCGTCCGCCCGCTCCCGGTCCAGCTCCTGGGCGAACCCGGGCACCCCGGCGGCGGCCGCCGCGGACGTGCCCCGGCCGGGCCCCCGCCGCACCAGCTCGCCCAGCGTGCGTCGCACCCCGTCCTCGTATGCGGAGAAGGTCCGCCGCAGCAGCGGCAGTACGTCGACGAACGCCTCGGCCGAGACTCCCGTGAGCCACTGGTCGACGAGCCCGAGCAGCCGCTCGTCGTGCACGAGCAGCATTCCGCCGCCCGCGCCCCCGCCGACGAAGCCCTCGATCCACGCGGCCGCCTCACCGGGCTCGCTCCCCCGGGACAGGGCGAGTCCCATCAACCGCGCGGCCTCCCCCTCCGGCAGCGCCCCGTCATCCATCAACAACCGAGCGCACCGCCCCCGGACAACCCCCACCACCCGCTCCCCACCAGCGAGCCCCCGCAACACCCCGAGCCAACGCGCACGCACACCCGCCCCCGGGCCGGAGGGGTGGGCACGGCCCCCGCCGCCCGGCACCGCGTCACCAGCCCCCGGCTCAGGCGCAGCCGAAGCCGCCAGCGACCCCAGCGACCCCAGCAGCCCCACGGCCCCGTGCACCGCGTCCACGCGCCCCCGCATCCGCTCGGCCGCCTCCGGGTCGAGCCCCACGCAGGCCGACGGCAACCCCACGCACACCCGCTCCACGAGCCCGAGCGCCACCTCCCCCAGCGCCCCGGTGTCCGTGCCCCGCACGTCCCCGTACCGCAGCGACCGCACCAGCGCGGGCAGCGCCTCCGCCAAGTGCCCCACGTCCGCGTCCAGGGCCGCCCGGTCGGCGAGCACGCGCATCACCACCGGCAGGGCCGACGGCAGCTCGGCCAGCAGGCACCGCTCCGCCAGGGCCGTGACGTCGGCGAGGGCCTCCGCGCCCACCGCGTCCGCCTCCGCCCTGGCGGTCGCGGCGCCCGCCACGGTCGTGCCCCACACCCCCGCCTCGGCGACCCGCACCGACAGCTCCGGCTCCCACCGCAGCCGCCAGGTCTCCCGGAACGTCCCGGTGCTGCCGCGCGACCGCACCGGCTCGCCCCAGCCGACGCCGAGCAGCCGCAGCCGGTGCAGCAGCCTGCCGCGCGCCGCGTCCGTCTCCTTGCGCAGGTCGAGCTCCACCTCCCGCTCCAGCGCCTCCGGCTTGAGCCGCAGCTTGCGCTGGAGGCGGCCGAGGTCCCGCTGCAGGGGCACGGCCGGGGCGGACTCCGGCACCTCGCCGAGCACGTCGCCGACGACGAGGCGGTCGTGCACCAGGGCGAGCGGCACGTCCGAGCCGTCGCACATCACGGCCCGTACCGCGTCGGTCGTCTCGGTGAGCCCGGCCAGCGGCCGCCCGCGCATCGCGGCGAGCGTGCCGGCGAGCCGCACCGCCTCGATGACGTGCGCGGACGACACGATCCTGCCCTCCTCCCTGAGCAGTCCCGCGACCCTGGTCAGCCAGCGCTCGACGGGCCGGTCGGGCGCGCCGAACAGATGGCCGTACCAGCCGGGCGAGTCGACGCCCGCGCCGTACCCGCTCCTGCGGGCCAGGCGGCGGTGCGTCCAGGGCACCCACGTCATGTCGACCTTGACCTTCGGCAGGCCCTTGAGCAGCGCCCGGTCCGCGGCCACCGTCGTCCGGTGCCGCAGGGCGGGCACGTGCCATGCCCCGCAGACCACGGCGACGCGCTCGGCCCCGAACTCCCTTTGCGCCGCCCGTACTTGCAGCCGCATGTACGCCTCGCGCAGCAGGTCCCGGTGCTCGCCGCCGCTGCCCGGTGTCTCGCGCAGCGCCCCCATGGCCTCGCCGAGCGCCTCGAACGGAGCGAACGGGTCGGCACCCGCCCCGCGGTGCTCGACGACGTCCTCCCACCAGCGCTCCGGGTCGTCGTACCCCGCGGCGTCGGCGAGCGTGCCGATGGGGTCCCCCCTGCCGGGGCCCGGCCCGCCGGGCTCCTCCTCCCGGTGCGCGAGGGTGTGGGCGGCCGGGAGGTCCATGAACCGCACCGGCACTCCCCGCCGCACGGCCCACTGGATCGCCACCCACTCCGGCGAGAACTCCGCGAGCGGCCAGAACGCCGACCGGCCCGGCTCGTCCACCACGTGCGCGAGCAGGGCCACCGGCGGCCGCATGTCCTCGTCCGCGGCGAGCCGTACGAGGTCGTCGGCCTCCGGCGGGCCCTCGATCAGGACCACGCCCGGCGCCGCCGCGTCGAGCGCGGCCCCCACCGCGCGCGCGGAGCCGGGGCCGTGGTGCCGCACCCCGAGCAGCAGCGGCCCGCCGCCCCGCCCCGCAGCGGTGCTCACGCGCTCACCTCGCGGCACGCGCGGTAGAAGTCCTTCCACCCGTCGCGCTCGCGCACGACCGCTTCCAGGTACTCCTGCCAGACCACCGCGTCCGCCGCCGGGTCCCGTACGACCGCGCCGAGGATGCCCGCGGCGACGTCACCGGGGCGCAGCACGCCGTCCCCGAAGTGCGCGGCGAGCGCGAGGCCGTTGGTGACCACGGAGATCGCCTCGGCCGTCGAGAGCGTGCCGCTCGGCGACTTCACCTTCGTACGGCCGTCCGCCGTGACGCCGTCGCGCAGCTCGCGGAAGACGGTGACGACGCGGCGGATCTCGTCGATGCCGTCGGGCGCGGCGGGCAGGTCGAGGGAGCGCCCGATCTGGTCGACGCGGCGCGCGACGATGTCGACCTCGGCGTCGGCGCTCTCCGGCAGCGGAAGCACCACCGTGTTGAAGCGGCGGCGCAGCGCGCTGGACAGGTCGTTGACCCCGCGGTCGCGGTCGTTCGCCGTGGCGATCAGGTTGAAGCCGCGGACGGCCTGCACCTCCTGGCCCAACTCCGGTATGGGCAGGGTCTTCTCCGACAGGATCGTGATCAGCGTGTCCTGGACGTCCGCGGGGATGCGGGTCAGCTCCTCGACCCGGGCCGTCATGCCCTCGGCCATGGCGCGCATCACGGGGCTGGGCACGAGCGCGTCGCGGCTGGGGCCGTGGGCGAGCAGCCGCGCGTAGTTCCACCCGTAGCGAATGGCTTCCTCGGGCGTGCCCGCCGTGCCCTGCACCAGGAGCGTCGAGTCGCCGCTGACCGCCGCGGCGAGGTGCTCGGACACCCAGGTCTTCGCGGTGCCGGGCACGCCGAGCAGCAGCAGGGCGCGGTCGGTGGCGAGCGTGGTGACGGCGACCTCGACGATGCGGCGCGGGCCCACGTACTTGGGCGTGATCACGGTTCCGTCCGGCAGTGTGCCGCCCTGCAGATACGTGGCCACGGCCCAGGGCGAGAGCCGCCAGCGGGCCGGGCGCGGCCGGTCGTCCTGTGCGGCGAGCGCGGCGAGTTCGGCGGCGAAGGCGTCCTCGGCGTGCGGCCGCAGCTCCTGCGTCGCGCGCTCTCCGCCGCCTTCCGCGGGCCTCGCGGACGCGGCGCGTCCGCCGGTCGGTTCCACGGAAACGGTCATGGTGGTCCCCCCTCGAGCTCGGGCATGCGCGAGCCACCCGAAGCGCGCATGCGTCGGCAACGACGCGGCCTCGCCGACGGCTCGGCCGCGATGTGGTTCCACGGTGCACCACGCCACTGACAATCGGCCCCTGCACGCCTCTGACCTGCTCGGACGCAGCCATAGCGGCTGATTGTCAGTGGCGGGACCTACCGTCGACGACATGACTCAGCAGGGGGTGCGCTGGACGGCGGACCAGGTGCTGGCACTGGCACCTGACGCATCGTCACGCAAGGCGGGAAGCAGGCTCGGCGGCGCCGGGCCGTGGTCGCAGACGGGCAGTTCGGGCGAGGGGGCGGTGTGGGGACTGTGCAAGGGCAGCGGCAGCAAGCCGTACCAGACGGTGATCGACGTGGCGGACGCGGCGGGCCCCGCGTACAAGTGCAGCTGCCCGAGCCGCAAGTTCCCCTGCAAGCACGCGCTCGGCCTGCTGCTGCTCTGGGCGGGACCGGGCGGCGCGGCGGGCCCTGAAAGCCCGGCGGACGCGGTGCCGGAGGGCGCCCCTCCGCCGGACTGGGCGCGGGAGTGGCTGGACTCGCGGCGCGCGAGAGCGGAGACGAGGCGGAGTCCGGGCGCGGCGCAGGAGCGGACGGCCGCCGACCCGGAGGCGGCGCGCAAGCGGGCGGAGCGCCGGGCCGAGCGCGTCACGGCGGGCGCGACGGAGCTGGAGCGCCGTCTGGCCGACCTGCTGCGCGGCGGCCTGGCCACGGCCGAGCGGGCGGGGTACGGCCTGTGGGAGGAGACGGCCGCCCGCATGGTCGACGCCCAGGCCCCGGGACTGGCCGCGCGGGTGCGGGAGTTGGGCGCCATACCCTCCTCCGGGTCCGGCTGGCCCGCCCGGCTCCTGGAGGAGTGCGCCCTGCTGCACCTGCTCGCCTCGGGCTGGCTGCACCGCGACCGGCTGTCCGCCCCGCTGGCGGCCACGGTCCGCTCCCGCGTCGGCCTGCCCGCACCGGCCCGGGGCGCGCCGGTCCGGGACGTGTGGCAGGTCCTCGCGCAGTACGACACAGCGGACAGCAAGCTCACCACGCGCCGCGTGTGGGTGTACGGCGAGCGGTCCGGGCGCACGGCCCTGCTCCTGTCGTACGGGGCGGCGGGCCGCGCCCCCGCCCTCAGCCTGCCGGTCGGCCTGGCCCTGGACGCCGAGCTGGTTCCGTACGCCGCCGATCCGGCGGCACCCGGGCTCCGCGCCGACCTGGGCGAGCAGTTCACCGCCCCGGCCCCCGCCGCGGGCCGCCCGCCGGGCCTGCCCCCGGCGGCGGCGACGGCCCGCTACGGCGAGGCGCTGCGCGACGACCCGTGGGTGGACGCGTGGCCGACGACCCTGGCCCGGGTGATACCGGTTCCGGCCCGCGCCTCCACCTCCAGCCCAGGCTCCGGCTCCGGCTCCGGAGCTGGATGGCAACTGGCGGACGCGGACGGCGACTCGGCCCTGCCCATCTCCCCGTCCGCCGCGTCCCGCTCCGGCCTCTGGCGCCTGGTCGCCCTCTCCGGAGGCGCCCCGCTGACCGTCTTCGGCGAGTGCGGCCACCAGGGCTTCACCCCGCTGGCGGCCTGGGCGGACGGCACGACGGAGACCGTACGGCTGTGAACGGAGACCGTACGGCTGTGACAGGAGAGGGAGCGAAGATGACGACACCCGCCACGCGCGCGCGGACGACGCGTACGCCCCGCACGGAGCCGACCGCCCCGCGGCCCCCCGCCCCCGCCCCCGCGGCGGAGGCCCGGCCCGGCTCTCGCCCGCAGACACCGGCCGACCCGCTCCCCGCCCGCGCGGCGGCCTTCACCCGCACCCCTTGGGAGGAGCTCGTCACGACGGCGCTCCTGGGCACGGACCGGCGCACACCGCCCCTGGACGCGCCCGGCAAGGAGGCCCCCATCGCCCTCCTGGACGCGGCGGCCGTCCAGACGGTGCACCGCAGAGCGGGCCTGCGCCCCGCGCCCGCCGCCGCGCGCCCCGAGCCCGCTCCCGAGGACCCCCGGCCCGTCGTGCCGCCCGCGGCCCGGCGCCGCCTCGCGAGCCTGCTCGCCGACCATCCGACGGCGGGCGGCGGCCGCCGGGGCACCGCGCCCGACCTGATGGAACTGCTGCCCCAGTGGCTGGCCCTGGCCATCGACCGGGGCTTCGCGGCCCCTTCGGAGCTGCTGCCCGCCCTGTTGACCGCGGCCCGCGGCCGCACCGACCTGCGCCCCCAGGCCCTGGCCTTCGCGGGCCCGCGCGCCCGGTGGCTCGCGGGGCTCAACCCGGACTGGAAGTTCGCGCTGCGCGCCGCCCCGCACCGCGCCGCGGCCACCGGCGCACAAGGCCGGGCAGAGGTCGAACGCCGCTGGCAGGAGGGCCTGTTCGCGGAGCGCGTCGCGCTCCTCACCGCCCTCCGGGACCACGACCCCGCCGCCGCGCGCGAGCTCCTGGCCGACACCTGGGCGACGGAGCGGGCCGAGGACCGGCTGATGTTCCTCGACTCGCTGCGCACGGGCCTGGGCCCGGCCGACGAGCCGTTCCTGGAGCAGGCCCTCGGCGACCGCAGCCGCAACGTCCGCGCCACGGCCGCCGAGCTCCTGTCCGCCCTGCCGGCCTCGGCGCTCGCCGCCCGCATGGCCGACCGCGCCTCCTCCTGCGTGGCGCTCGACCGCACCGCGAGCACCCCGACGCTCACCGTGGAGGCCCCGCACGAGTGCGACGCGGGCATGGAGCGCGACGGCGTCGCCCCCAAGCCGCCCGCGGGCCGGGGCGAGCGCTCCTGGTGGCTCGGCCAGCTGGTGGAGGCCGCACCCCTCGCGACCTGGCGGCACAGACTCGGCGGCCGCGCCCCGGCCGACATCGTGGCGCTCCCCGTCGCGGACGACTGGCGCGGCGAGCTGCACGCCGCGTGGTGCCGCGCCGCCGTCCGCCAGCACGACGCGACCTGGTCACGGGCGCTGCTCGGCGCCCCGTCGGCGCCCGACGCGGCGGGCCCGGGCGCGGTGTCCCTGGCGGAGCGCGCCAAGCTCCTGGCCGCCCTGCCCGCGCCCGAGCGGGCCGCGTGGGTGGCGGGCTTCATCGACGCGCACGGCCTGTCCGAGGCCTTCCAGCTGCTCGGCGGGTGCGCCGTGCCCTGGGCACCCGACCTCGGCCGCGCGGTGGTGGACGCGCTGAACATCGCGCGCGACGCGGGCAGTTACCCCTGGAGCTTCAGCGGCGTCATGGGCCTGGCGGAGCGCTGCCTCGACCCGGCCGAGGCCGTGCGGCTCGACGCCCTCACCGCCGTGCCGGACGAGCGCGAGGACGCCGCGCCCGGCGCCGGAGGCTACTGGTCGGAGGCCTTCCAGCGCCTGGTCACCACCCTGCGCCTGCGCGCGGAGATGCGGGAGGAGCTCACCCCTTGAAGCACGTCACCACCCGGCCCGGGGAAGGCGCCCGGCCCGGAGAAGCCCTCAGGGCCCGGCCCCGCGGAGCGCCGCGCCCCGGTCTACGCCTCGGTGGGCTGCCGTACGTTCGCCCGGACCCACTCCACGATCGCCGTGGTCGTCGCCCCGGGCGTGAAGATCTCCGCGACGCCCATCTCCTTGAGCGGCGGGATGTCCTCCTCAGGGATGATGCCGCCGCCGAAGACCTGGATGTCCGCCGCGTCGCGCTCCTTCAGGAGCTCGATGACGCGGGCGAACAGCGTCATGTGCGCCCCGGACAGGATGGACAGGCCGATCGCGTCGGCGTCCTCCTGGATGGCCGTGTCGACGACCTGCTCGGGCGTCTGGTGCAGGCCGGTGTAGATGACCTCCATGCCGGCGTCGCGCAGCGCCCGCGCGATCACCTTGGCCCCGCGATCGTGGCCGTCGAGGCCCGGCTTGGCGACCACCACGCGGATCGGACCGGCTCCCACACCCATCACTGCCTCCATGTACCGACGTCCATGTACGGAAATACCGCTGTCCCAGCACGGATACCCCGCGCCGCACCGGCCGGGTAGGTGAACGAACGTTATCTCCAGCATCCCGCAGCACGCAGTTTCGTGGTGGAGAGGGAGGGGGAAATCACACGGTGGGACACGTTCGCTGCGCGCCGCCCCCGTTTCACGGGGCGAGAGCCGGGGGCCGCGCGAGGGGAGCCGCCGCGAGGCCGCCGCCGCGCCCCCGTGCCGTCAGCCGCACGGCACGGGGGCGGCGGAGCTTCGTCCGTGGTGCGACGCATCGTGGTTCGTCATGCCTCGGTCACGGCTTCCTATGAGAGGCACACGGGGGACAAGGGTGTCTGCCCATGTGCCGACCGGGAGGTCGACATGACGGTCACCAGGATCCAGCCCTTTCGCCTCTGCGCCGCGCTGCTGCCCGCGCGCCTGGCCGGACTCCCCTTCGCCCTGCTGAAGGCGACGGCCCTGGAGCTCGCGATCCTCGCCGGGCACCTGCTGCTGTACCCCTCGGGCATCGTCCAGGAGCGGCGCCCGGCGCCGCAGCCACCGCCGCCCGACGCCCCGCGGCTGCCGGCCCGCGACAAACCCCCGGTCCTGCTCCTGCACGGCTTCATCGACAACCGCTCCGTCTTCGTCCTGCTGCGCCGCAACCTCGCCCAGCACGGCAGGCAGCACCTCGAATCCCTCAACTACTCGCCGCTGACCTGCGACATCCGCAAGGCCGCCGAGCTGCTCGGCCGCCACGTGGAGGAGATCTGCGAGCGCACGGGACACGAGCGCGTGGACATCGTCGGCCACAGCCTCGGCGGCCTCATCGCCCGCTACTACGCGCAGCGGCTCGGCGGCGACGCCCGCGTCCGCACGCTGGTCACCCTCGGCACCCCGCACACGGGCACCCGCGTCGTGCCGCTCGCGGACGCGCACCCGATCGTCCGGCAGATGCGGCCGGGCTCGGACGTCATCGAGGAGCTGCGGGAGCCCGCGCCGGGCTGCCGCACGCAGTTCGTGAGCTTCTGGAGCGAGCTGGACCAGGTGATGGACCCGGTCGAGACGGCCTGCGTCGACCACCCCGACCTGAGCGCGCAGAACGTCCGCGTCTCCGGCATCGGGCACCTCGCCCTGCCGGTGCACCCCGCCGTCGCCTCGGCGATCCGGCAGGTCCTCGACCTCGCTGACCCGGCCGCCGACACCCCGGCGTCGACCGACGGCCTGACGGCGTGACGGTCGCAGAGCCGCACGCCGCGAAGGCCCCTGACCTCGAATGACCTCGAACACTCCTCGAACGCAAGGCCAAGCCTGTGCCCACAGTCCGCCGAAAGGCGGCCGAATGCCCGTTTCCTGCGAGCGCGGAACCTGCCGAAGATTGTCGCGCCCGCATACCGCCGGGTACAGTCGCGGCACTGCGCTGCCAGCCCCCATGCTGTCGAGGCGAAAGAGAAGTTGGTGAACGACCGTCACCCGCCGGAGACCCCCGCTCCGGCCCCGGCACCCGACGCCGACTACGCTCCCTACGGTTCCTACGACCAGAGCGCGCAGCACGTCGGCTACGGGTACGACGGCTACGCCACCGGCACCTTCGCCGCCACCGGGTTCAACGCCCCGGGTGGCTATGACGGCACGGGCGTCTTCGACACTTCCGGCTCCGGATTCGCGGTCGGCGGAGGTTTCCCCTCCGACCCGCTCTTCGGCGAGCTCCCCGGCCAGGCCTACGACACCGGCCAGTGGGCCACCACGGGCCAGCAGCCCCTGGGCCACGACGGGTTCAGCGCCCCGCAGGGCCTCTCCCCGTACGACACGGGCAGCCACGACACCACCGGCATGTGGGACACCGGCGGGTACCAGCAGCTCGCGGACATCCCGTCACAGCCGGGCCCCGACGCCACCGCCACCTGGGACGCCGGTCCCTGGGCCGACGCCCAGCAGACCGGCCAGTGGGCCACCCAGGTCTTCGACACCGGCGCGTACGACGCCACCGCCTGGAACGCGGACGGCGGCCACGAGCCGTACGGCGCGACGCCCGAGACGTACGGCACCGAGACCGCGGACGCGACCGCCGCGGCAGCCCCCGACGCGGGCGACGCCTACGAGAACGGCGACACCCTGTCCGGCGCGTACGGCCAACCGGCCACCGGCGAGCACGAGTTCACGGCCGACGACACGCCCGGAGACGCACTCGGCGACATCGAAGCGGATGCGAACCCCGGCGAGCACGCCCCCGCCGAGCGCCCCCGCTCCGCGCGCGCCGCCGCCCCGCGCACCCGCACCCGGTCGCGCCGCTCCCCCGCCAAGCGTTCCGCGCTGCTCACCGTCGCCGTGCCGTCGGCCTGTGTGATGGGCGTCGCGGGAGTGGCCGCCGCGTCGGTGAGCGGCCTCAGCGGAGGCGACGACGACACCAAGGAGACGCGGGCGGCCTCCGCCCCGGACACCGCGTCCGTGCAGCCGTCCGCCGCGAACAACAAGCTCGACACGCAGCTGGCCAACCTCTCGGCCGACGCGGGCGACTTCGCCGACCGCGCGAGCCGTACGCAGGAACGTATTGACCTCAAGGCCGCCAAGGACGCCGCCCACCGGAAGGCGGTCGCCGAGGCCGCGCGCAAGGAGCGGCTGCGCCCGAAGTTCGCGCTCCCCGTCGCCCAGCACGGCCTGAGCGCGTACTACGGCCAGGCGGGCATCAACTGGATGTCGCAGCACTCCGGCATCGACTTCCCGGTGTCGTACGGCACGCCCGTGATGGCCGCGACCGACGGCGTCGTCTCCACGAAGTGGAACAGCGCCTACGGAAACATGGCGATCGTGACCGCCAAGGACGGCACGGAGACGTGGTACTGCCACCTCTCCACGCACAAGATCTCCAACGGCCCCGTGAAGGCGGGCGACACCATCGCCTTCTCCGGGAACTCCGGCAACTCCACCGGCCCCCATCTGCACTTCGAGGTGCGCCCCGGCGGCGGCTCGGCGATAGACCCCCTGCCGTGGCTGCGCAGCCACGGCCTGGACCCGACGTAGGCGGACGCGAGCACCGCCGCCCCCTCGTGGAGGCGGCCGGGGCCCCCTCCACGAGGAGTCGCTCAGAGCTTCTCGACCGGCGCGTACCGCAGCAGCAGGCGCTTCGGCTTCTCCCCGCCGAAGTCCACCGTCGCCTCGGCGTTCGCCCCACTGCCCTTCACGCCGACCACCGTGCCGAGGCCGAACTGGTCGTGCGTGACGCGGTCGCCCACGGCGAGCGAGACCACCGGCTTCTCCGCTGCCCGGCGCGTGGCAAAGCCCTGCGCGCCCCCCGCGCGCGAGCGCGACGACGACAGTGAGGACGCCACTCCCCCGGCGGGCCCCGACGAGGCGGGTGCGCCGACGGAACCCGTCCGCTTCCACTCCAGGTGGGTCGCCGGGATCTCCTCAAGGAAGCGCGACGGCGGGTTGTACGACGGCTGGCCCCAGGCGCTGCGCATCGAGGACCGCGTGAGGTAGAGCCGCTCCCGCGCGCGCGTGATGCCGACGTACGCGAGGCGGCGCTCCTCCTCCAGCTCCTTGGTCTGGCCGAGGGCGCGCATGTGCGGGAACACGCCGTCCTCCATGCCCGTCAGGAACACGACGGGGAATTCGAGGCCCTTGGCGGTGTGCAGCGTCATCAGCGTGATGACGCCCGAGCCGTCGTCCTCCTCGTCCGGGATCTGGTCGGAGTCGGCGACGAGCGCCACCCGCTCCAGGAAGTCCGACAGCGACCCCGCCTCGCCCTCCTGGCGCTCCTGCTCGAACTCCAGGGCCACGGCGGCCAGTTCCTGGAGGTTCTCGATGCGCGTCTCGTCCTGCGGGTCCGTGGAGGACTGCAACTCGGCCAGGTACCCGGTCCGTTCGAGCACGGCCTCCAGGACGACCGCCGGGCCCGCGCCCGACTCCACGACGGTGCGCAGCTCCTCCATGAGCGTGTTGAACCGCTTGACGGCGTTCACCGAGCGGGCCGCCATGCCGTACGCCTCGTCCACGCGGCGCAGGGCCTGCGGGAAGGAGATCTTCTCGCGCTGCGCCAGCGCGTCGATCATGGCTTCGGCGCGGTCGCCGATGCCGCGCTTCGGCACGTTCAGAATGCGGCGCATCGGTACGCCGTCCTCCGGGTTGGCGAGAACCCGCAGGTAGGCCAGGACGTCGCGGACTTCCTTGCGCTCGTAGAAGCGGACGCCGCCGACGACCTTGTAGGGCAGGCCGACGCGGATGAAGATCTCTTCGAAGACACGCGACTGCGCGTTCGTCCGGTAGAAGATCGCCACGTCGCCGGCCTTCGCGTCGCCCGCGTCCGTGAGGCGGTCGATCTCGTCGGCGACGAACTGCGCCTCGTCGTGCTCGGTGTCGGCGACGTAGCCGGTGATGCCGGCGCCCGCGCCCGCGTTCGTCCACAGGTTCTTGGGGCGGCGGCTCTCGTTGCGCTCGATGACCGCGTTGGCGGCGCTGAGGATCGTCTGCGTGGAGCGGTAGTTCTGCTCCAGGAGGATCGTGGTGGCGTCCGCGTAGTCCTCCTCGAACTGGAGGATGTTGCGGATCGTGGCGCCGCGGAAGGCGTAGATGGACTGGTCGGCGTCACCGACCACGCACAGCTCGGCGGGCCCCTCGCCTTCCTCGCCCTCCGCCGGAGCGGGGCCGACCAGCTCGCGCACCAGCGCGTACTGCGCGTGGTTCGTGTCCTGGTACTCGTCGACCATGACGTGCCGGAAGCGGCGGCGGTAGTGCTCGGCGACGTCCGGGAAGGCGCGCAGGAGGTGCACCGTCGTCATGATCAGGTCGTCGAAGTCCAGGGCGTTGGCCTCGCGGAGGCGCGACTGGTACATCGCGTACGCCTGGGCGAGGGTCTTCTCGAAGCCGTCGGCGGCCTGGGCGGCGAAGTCCTCCTCGTCGATCAGCTCGTTCTTCAGGTTCGAGATCTTGGCGCTGAAGGACTTCGGCGGGAACTTCTTCGGGTCCAGGTCGAGGTCCCGGCAGACCAGGGCCATCAGGCGCTTGGAGTCCGCGGCGTCGTAGATCGAGAACGAGGACGTGAAGCCCAGCTTCTTGTACTCGCGGCGCAGGATGCGCACGCACGCGCTGTGGAACGTCGACACCCACATCGCGCCCGCGCGCGGGCCGACGAGCTGCTCGACGCGCTCCTTCATCTCGCCCGCTGCCTTGTTCGTGAACGTGATCGCGAGGATCTGGCCGGGGTGCACCCCGCGCTCGGCGAGCAGGTACGCGATGCGGTGGGTCAGTACGCGGGTCTTGCCGGAGCCCGCGCCCGCGACGATGAGCAGGGGGGAGCCCGCGTGCACGACGGCCGCGCGCTGGTTCTCGTTCAGCCCGTCGAGGAGCGCCGCCGGGTCGAGGGCCGGGCGGGGGGCGCCGTCCCGGTAGTACCCGTCCCGGGGTGCGGGCGCGTCGAACCTCCCGTCGAACAGGTCGTCCGGAATCGGCTCCGGAGCGCTGTCCTCGGGCGGCGGCGGGGGCTCCTCCTCAGCGCCCTGCGAGGGCTTGAGGTCCGCCAGGAAGCTGTCGTCAAAGAGGCTGCTCATCGCCTCCCGAGTCTAGGCGGCCCCACTGACAAACCACCCCGGGTTCCGGCCACCGCCGCGGCCGCCCAGCGCCGTCCACGGGGTGCCACCGGGCGGTCACGCCGGGCCACGCCGCAGGTGAGCCGCGTCGCGGCGGCGCCGGGGAGGACACGGAGGTGCGGAAAGTCACGAAAACGTATCGGGCATATCGAACATCAATCTTCCCCCGCGCCACAGGAGTTGGCTAGCGTGCTCCGCGGGCCGCACGTCCCCCCAAACCGGCGAACCACGCCGGGCCGCGCGGCCTCCGCCGAGTCCGCCGCGCGCCGATCCCGACGCGCCCGGAGCCGGGGACCCACCATGATCCTGGGGTGAATCCGTCCCGCTGCGCCTCGCACGGGCCGGTAGGGCAGCCCTTCCGAACCGCCCGAACCCGACAGCTAACCCGGTAGGCGGTCCACGGAAGGAGTCGCCTCCCTTGGCGTCGCACCGCAAGCCGCGCACCCGCTCCCCCCTGGCACGCAGCGCCCCCGCACTCGGCATCACGACGGCCGCGCTGACCTCCGTAGCGCTCCTGTCACAGAGCGCGAACGCGGCACCGTCCGCTCCCGCGGAGCCCACCAGGCCCGCCGAACCGAGTCTCGAAGAGGTCCAGAAGAAGGTCGACGACCTCTACCACCAGGCGGGCGTGGCCACCCAGAAGTACAACTCGGCGAAGGAGCGCACCGACAAGCAGCGCAAGCACGTCGACAAGCTCCTGGACGACGTCGCCGAGCGCACGGACGACCTGAACGAGGCCCGTCGGCAGCTCGGCTCCTTCGCGGCCGCCCAGTACCGCACCGGCGCCGTCTCCGAGACCGCCGCCCTGATGCTCGCCGACGACCCGAAGGGCTTCTTCGACCAGAACCACCTCGCGGACCGGCTCACCAACCGCCAGAAGAAGGCGGTCGACGACTACCAGACGCGGCAGGTGGCGGCCACCAAGCAGCGCGCGAGGGCCACGAAGGGCCTGAAGACGCTCAGCGACTCCCGCGACGAGCTGAAGTCGAGCAAGCGGACCGTCCAGACCAAGCTCGGCGAGGCCCGCACCCTCCTGTCGAAGCTGACCGCCGAGGAGAAGGCGCGGCTCGCCGCGATCGAGAAGCGGAAGGAGGAGGCGGCCCGGCGCAAGGCCGCCGAGCTGGCGCGCAAACAGGCCGAGGAGGAGCGCAAGCGGAAGGCGGAGGAGGCCCGGAAGGAGCGGGAGCAGGGCTCCGGCGGCGGCTCGGGGACGGGGGCCGGGTCGGGTGCCGGTACCGGGTCCGGCTCCGGTACCGGCTCGGGATCGGGTTCCGGCTCCGACTCTGACTCCGGTTCGGGCTCCGGTTCCGGTTCGGGCTCCGGAAGCACGGACGGCGGGTACGCCGCGAAGGCCGAGAAGGTGATCGGCTTCGCCGAGAAGCAGATCGGCAAGCCCTACGTATGGGGCGCCACGGGCCCCGGCTCCTACGACTGCTCCGGGCTGACGCGGGCCGCGTGGAAGACCGCCGGGATCTCACTGCCCCGCACCACCTGGGACCAGGTGAAGGTCGGCACGACGGTGCCCACGTCCAGCGCCAAACGCGGTGACCTGGTCTTCTTCTACGACGACATCAGCCACGTAGGGATCTACATAGGCAACGGCAAGATGATCCACGCCCCCAAGCCGGGCGCGAACGTACGCGTCGAGTCGATCTACTACATGCCGATCCACAGCGTGGTCCGGCCCGCCTGACCCCGCCCCTTAGGAGGGCGACACGTTTTCGGCCCTCTACGTAGAAGTCGCTCTTCTACGTAGAGGGCCGAAAACGCGGGCAGCGGGCGCTTACGTCCACAGGACGGCGATGCTACGTCCACAGGACGGCGATGAAGATGTTCGCCGTCGTCAGCGCGCCGACCGCGCCGAACATCGCCTTGTCCACCTTCTCCTCGTCGCGCTTCAGGTACACGAGCCCGAGGATCACGACGAGGACCGCCATCTTGATGCCGATCTTGAGGTTGTTGACCTCGTTGTCGTCGGCCTGGTTCAGGCCGACCAGGGCCACGCCCGTGATCAGCATGGTGAGCGCGCCGTGCAGCATCGGGGGGCTGAAGCGGGCCGTCCCGGCACCCATCGCCTTCATCTGGGTCAGGAAGCCGCCCAGGAGCGAGGCGATGCCGATGATGTGCAGGCCGACGAAGAGATGGATGAGTACGTCCATGGGGCGGAGCCTAACCGGGCCCGTATCACCCCCCTTCAGGCAGGTGGACCACAAACACCACATCGGTCACAGGAACGGGTGAAGCGGGTGCCGACCGGCCGCCGGAGCGGTCGCGCCCGGTCACGAGCGGGCCGCGGGCGCCACTTCCGCACAACAGGTCACGACCCGGTGACGGCGAGGTTTAGCGTCCATGACCGGTGACCGGCTCCTCACCGTCGTCCGGACCAGGGACGGCAGCCGGACATCACCGCCGAGAAGTCCGGCGGCGCCCCGTTCCCCCTGTGCGCGGCGCCGCCGGACCCGTAACCGGACCTGGCCACTGTGGAAGGACGTGGAGCCTCCGTGGCACAGCACCGCAAGCCGAAGCAGCGCTCGCTCAGCGGCCATACGGCCCGTACCGCCGCCACCCTCGCCCTCGCGTCGGCCGCCACGGCGACCGCCTTCGAGGGCACCGGACACGCCGAACCGCGGCTCACCCCCGGTGAGGTGCAGGCCAAGGTCGACAGGCTCTACCGCGAGGCCGAGGTCGCCACCGAGAAGTACAACGGCGCCAAGGAGAAGGCCGACCGGGCCGAGGAGTCCCTGCGGGACCTGCGCGACGAGGCCGCCCGCAAGACGGAGCGGCTCAACTCGGCGCGCCAAGGGCTGGGCTCACTGGCCACCGCCCAGTACCGCGCCGGAGCCGTCGACCCGTCCGTCCAGCTCGCGCTCTCCGCCGACCCGGACGCCTTCCTCGACCGGGCCACCCGCGCCGACCGCGCGGGCCGCCGCCAGGCCGCCGAGGTCGCCGACGTACGGCGCCAGGTCAGGGAGCTCGACCAGCTCCACACCGAGGCCGACGACACTCTCGGGGACCTCAAGTCCCGCCAGGCGGACCTGAGGAAGCACAAGAAGACCGTGACCGGCAAGCTCGGCGAGGCCAAGCGGCTGCTCGCCCGGCTGACCGCCGACGAACGGGCGCGCCTCGCCCGCGCCGAGCGCGGCGAAGACGGCCCCGGCACAGCGGACTCGGACGGCTCGGACGGCTCCGACGGCTCCGGCCGGGCCTCCCGGGACGACGCACGTGGCGCGGCCCCGGCGGGCGCCGTGAAGGCCCCCGACTCCCGCGCCGCGAAGGCCGTCTCGTACGCCTACAAGGCGCTCGGCAGCCCCTACGTCTGGGGCGCCACGGGCCCGAACGCCTTCGACTGCTCCGGCCTCACCCAGGCCGCCTACCGCGCGGCGGGCGTCTCCCTGCCGCGCACGACCTACGCCCAGATCGACGCGGGCCGCCGCGTCGGACGCTCCGAACTCCAGCCGGGCGACCTGGTGTTCTTCTACTCCGGCATCAGCCACGTCGGCCTCTACGTGGGCAACGGCCAGATGATCCACGCCCCCAACCCCAGCGCTCCGGTCCGGCTGGCCCCCATCGACCAGATGCCGTTCGCGGGGGCCACACGGGTGGCGTGAGGGCCGCGCGGGAGCGGGACGAGCGGGACTAGCCGCCGGACGGCCGCGGGGCGGGCAGGGCGCCGGAGCGGGGCGGGCGCCGGAGCGGAGCGGGGCGGGCGTCTGAGCGGGGCGGGGCGGGCCCGTCAGACGAGTCGCCGGGCCGTCGCCCACCTCGTCAGCTCGTGCCGGTTCGACAGCTGGAGCTTCCTCAGGACCGCCGACACATGCGACTCGACCGTCTTCACGGAGATGTACAGCTGCTTGGCGATCTCCTTGTACGCGTACCCGCGCGCGATGAGGCGCAGGACCTCGCGCTCGCGCTGGGTGAGGCGGTCCAGGTCCTCGTCGACCGGCGCCGCGTCCGTCGAGGCGAAGGCGTCCAGGACGAACCCGGCGAGGCGCGGCGAGAACACCGCGTCGCCCTCCTGCACCCGGAAGATCGAGTCGACCAGGTCGGTGCCGGTGATGGTCTTGGTGACATAGCCGCGGGCACCGCCCCGGATGACGCCGATGACGTCCTCGGCGGCGTCCGAGACGGACAGCGCGAGGAACCGCACCGGGCTCTCCGCGTCCGCCATCAACGGCGCGCAGCGGCGCAGGACTTCCACCCCGCCGCCGCCCGGCAGGTGCACGTCGAGCAGCACGACCTCGGGCCGGGTCGCCGTGATCACGGTGACCGCCTGGTCGACGTCCGCGGCCTCGCCGACGACCTCGACCCCCGTGCGCTCGGTCTGGCCGATCTCCGCCTGCACTCCCGTGCGGAACATCCGGTGGTCGTCGACCAGGACGACCTTCACCCGCCGTGCGGCGCCGGTCCCGGCCTCCGCTGCCCCGGCGGCCGGATCCACGGGCCCGCTCGCTTCGGTCGCGTCGCTCATGTCGCCGCCGTCCTCTCCATCTCCAGCTCGACTTCCGTGCCGCCGCCCGGCACCGTGCGCAGCCGCGCCGTACCGCCGTTGCGCTGCATGCGGCCGATGATCGATTCTCGTACGCCCATGCGGTCGTCCGGTACCGCGTCCAGGTCGAAGCCCGGGCCGCGGTCGCGGACGGACACGAAGACCGTCTCCCCCTCGACCTCGGCGAAGACCTGCACCGCGCCGCCCTCGCCACCGTACTTGGCGGCGTTCACCATCGCTTCTCTCGCGGCCTGCATCTGTGCCGTCAGGCGCTCGTCGAGCGGACAGTCGCCGACGACGACGACCTCGATGGGGACGCCGTGCTTGTCCTCGACCTCCGCGGCGTTGCGCCGGACCGCCTCGGCGAGGGTGTCGGGCTCCTCCGCCTCCTCCTTGCCGGTGCCCTCCGGCTTGTACAGCCAGGCGCGCAGGTCGCGCTCCTGCGCGCGGGCGAGGCGGCGGACCTCACCGGGACTGTCCGCGTTGCGCTGGATGAGCGTCAGGGTGTGGAGCACCGAGTCGTGCACGTGGGCGGCGACCTCGGCGCGCTCCTGGGCACGGATGCGCATCAGCCGCTCCTCGGAGAGGTCCTGTGTCATCCGTACGAGATAGGGGCCCGCGAGCAGCGCTATGCCGACGAGCACGGCGAGCGCCGCCTGCAGGGCCGCGCCCAGGTCGGACGCGGAGCCGCGCAGCACGAAGATGCCGGACACGCCGACGCCGACGAGGAGCACACCGGCCGCGGTCCGGGCGATCGTCAGGGTGCGGCGCTTGCGGCCGACCTCCATCCAACGGGCCCGCCGGGCGTTGTCCGCCTGGCGCCAGACGAGGGCGACACCGGCGGCGACGAGCAGGGTCGGCCAGAGATACGCCTTCGTCGGGCCGCCGAGGTCCACGCTGCCGACGAAGACCATGGCGACGGCGAGCATCGCGAGGAGCGCGACGATCTGGCCCTTGTCCGGCTTGCGGGCGACGAGTCTGCGGCGGCCGTCCGCCGCCGTCTCCGTGGTGACCACGGCGGCGCGCTGGGCGGCGACGCCGCCGACGCCGAGCGGCACGAAGAACCAGAACGCCGCGTAGAGCAGGGCACCGAGGCCGTTCGCCGTGAAGAGGCCGATGAAGATGAGCCGGACCCAGATGACGGGCAGGCCGAGGTGGCCCGCGAGGCCGCGCGCGACCCCGCCGAGCAGGCGGCCCTCACCGCTGCGATAGAGCTTCCGCAGCGGCCGCTCGTCTTCGATGGGTACAGCTGCGGCGTCTGGCATGCCACCGATGGTCACACGCGGGCGGGGCCGGGGGCATCAGGGTCGATCCCCGAGACTCCCCTGATCTCGGGGCCGGCGCCGGGGCCGGTCACGGGGTCGAGGGCAGGGCGGTGCCGGGCGCGGGGCCGGTATCAGGGGTGCGGCTCCGGGGCCGTCAGGGGCGATATCAGGGTTCGGCCAGGGTTGTCCCGACTGCCGCGGGCGGGGCGGGGCCGTCACCATGGACTCATGACAGATCAGCAGCCCGCGCCGGGTCCACAGGCCCCGCCGCGCGATCATCCGTCCGCGACGGCCGAGGTGCCGGGCGATCCGGAGGTCGCGCGCGAGCGGAAGTTCCGCCGCGACCCCCGGCACCGCAAGCTGGGCGGCGTGTGCGCGGGCCTCGGCCGGCACTGCGACATGGACCCGGTGATCTTCCGCATCGGCCTGGCCGTGCTCGCGGTCACCAGCGGTCTCGGCCTGGTCTTCTACGGCTTCGCCTGGCTGCTCATCCCTTACGAGGGAGAGGAGGAGAACGAGGCGCGACGGCTGCTGACCGCCCGCGTGGACGGCCACGCCCTGACCGCCGTCCTCTTCGCCCTCGTCGGCTGCGGCGTGTTCCTGACCTTGATCGGCAACAGCGGGGCGCTGACCTTCGCCGCCGTCCTCGGCGTCCTCCTCGCGGGCGCGGGGTACTGGTCGCGCCAGCGCGGCACCCCGGACCCGGACCCCGCGGCCGCCCAGGCCGTCGCGGACGCCCCGCCGGAGACGAAGGCGCCGCCCGTGACCGGGGCCCCGTCCTGGTGGCGCACCCCCGCCGGCGAGGAGGGCCCGCCGAAGTACTTCTGGGGCCCCGAGCCGGTCGCGGTGGAGTATCAGCCGCCCCCGGGGCACACCTCGGCGTGGGGTGCGCCTCCCTTGGACAAGGAGCCGCCGGGGCGCCGCGGGCCGCGCTGGATCGGTGGCTGGGTGTTTCTGGCCGCCCTGCTCGCGGCCGGCCTCGGCACGAGCCTGACCTGGGAGGACCAGCCGCTGGGCACCAGCCTGGAGACCGGGTTCGCCTGTGCGCTCGGCGTGCTCGGCCTCGGCATCGCGATCAGCTCGTTCCTGGGGCGCACGGGTGCGGGCTCCCTCGTGCTCGCGGTGATCACCGCCGCCCTCGTCGCCACCTCCGCGGCCCTGCCGAAGAACATCACGGCGGACTGGATACGCAAGGACTGGACCCCGGCCACGGCCTCGGACATCCGCCCTCGGTACGAGCTGGGGACGGGCGTCGCCACCCTGGATCTGAGCCGGGTCGACCTCCGCAAGGACCAGACGGTGCGCACGCGGGCGGAGGTGGGCGCCGGAAAGCTGAAGGTGATCGTGCCGGAGGACACCAAGGTGGACGTGAGGATCGAGGTGGGTGTCGGCGACATCCAGCTGCCGAGCGACGACAGCCAGGACGTGGACATCGCCCCCGGCAAGCAGAAGACGGTGACGTTGGACCCGCCCGCGGGCGTCAAGGGCGAAGGCACGCTCGACCTGCGGCTCGAGGTCGGCGTCGGGCAGGCGGAGGTGGCACGTGCTGCGTCATGAGTTCCAGCCGGGCCGGCTGGTCGCGGGCTTCTTCGTGACGCTCGCCGGGCTCGTCTACGCGGGCGACGCGGGCGGTCTGTGGGACACGCCCTGGTTCGTGATCATCCCGATCGTGACGGGAGGTCTGTGCCTCGCGGGCGCCACGGCGACCGTGGCCCACGGCATACGCAAGGGCCGCCGGGCCCGCGCCGCAGGCCGCGAGGACGGGACGCGCACCATGGGCCCGGGCGAGACGCGCACGAGCGGGTCGGGCCGGGGCTAGCGCAGCCGTAGCCCGGAGGCATCGCGGCGTTGGGCGATCCAGGCGTCGACGGAGAGGAAGGACGCCCCGGCGAGCACGAGAGGCAGCCAGGCCATCAGATAGGCGAGGTCGTTGCCGTAGTAGTAGGGCTCGGCGGACCAGCTCATGGTCAGCCAGAGGCTGAGCGAGATCAGCGCGCCGCCGAGCGCGGCGACCCGGGCGAGCAGGCCGATCAGGGTGCCGATGCCGACGGCCAGTTCACCGAGGGCGATGGCGTAGCCGAAGCCGACGGGGCTCTTCAGGGCGAGGTCGACGAGTTCGGGGAGGGCGGAGATGTCGCGGATGTTGTGCATCTGCTCGCCGATCGAGCCGGCGCCGCTCTCCTTCATGAAGGCGCTGTCGGTGAGCTTGTCCAGGCCCGCGTAGATGAAGGTGACTCCGAGGAAGATCCTCAACGGGAGCAGGGCGTAGCGGGTGGCGGTGTCCCGCCAGCCGGTCCGCCGGGCATAGCCGGTGTGGGTGTCCGTGCGCATGCCGTGAACCATGGCTGTCCGCCGCCTCTCCCGTTGAGCCGTCAACTGACGATACGTAGGAAAGGGAGCCGCCGCTCAGTGGCGTGCGGCGGATTGCGTGAGGTGTGCCCGGAAACCGCGGGGGGTTGGCGGTTCCGGGCACGCGGGAGGGGGAGCACATGCGTCCATTCGGCGCGGTGCGGACTGCCGGGCGGTGGATCGCGCGGTCCGTGCGGAAGCGGGTGCGGCGGGGCGGTCAGTCCGTCACGTCGATGGTGCAGCGGTTGGTCTCAACACCCGCCGCCGTGATCACTTGGACGTCGACGCGGCCGGGCTCGACGTCGACGGGCACGGGCACGGTCAGGACGGTGTCCGACGGGTTGGTGAAGCCCCCGGCGACCGGCACGAGCGGCACGTGGACGTGGACCGCGCCGATGCGGACGGCCATCCGGGCGAGACGGTCCGCGTTCTGCGCGCCGGGGGGCACGAAGCCCGCGCCGCGGATCTCGATGTCGTCGCCGGTGCGGATCGGCGCGTCCAGATCGCCCGCCTCCCGGGCCCGGACGACGGAGAGGATCACGGGTCGGCCGCCCTCGGAGTACTTGCCCGCCACGTATGTGGCGGCCGATACGAGCACGAGGAGGGCGAGCCCCCACGGCAGGTCGGGCAGCTGCTCGGGCCGACGGGCCAGCCGGACGGCGACGAAGACGACGGCGGCGGTGCTGACGAGGAGGTACTGGGCGTCAGCGAAGTGGCCGCGGCCCGAGTCGTCGGTGAGGAGATCGGCGGCCCTGGGCCGGTCGGCGCGCACCTTCTGCAGCTTCTGCGCGAGGACCCTGAGGCCCACGACCCGCCGCACCAGCACGGCGACGGCGCAGACGACGGCGAGGACGGTCACCAGGCCCGCGACGCGGTCGAGTTGGAGGCCGTCGATGAGGGCGTCGCGCTCGTCGTCACCGGTGGCCGCGGCGAGTTCACCCGCGAGGACGAGCACGGCGAAGACGACGAGCAACACCCAGGAGGCGGCGACGGCACGCGAGGTGGACAGACGGTTGTCCTCACCGATGACGGGCGCGAGCACGCCCCCGCGCGCGCGGTGCAGATACGCGGCACCGGACAGCAGGAAGGCCACGGCGAGCGCCGCGAGCAGTCCGGCCGTGCGCGTGTCCGTCCAGCCGCTGCCGACGGCCGTGAGCGCCTGGACGAGCAGGAGCGCGACGACGCCCGTCCAGACGGCGACGAGGGTGTACCGCCACAGCCGGGCGAGCCAGGCCGCCCCCTCGGCGCGCCCGCGTTCGGCGACGGCCCTGGCGGACTGGGTCAGCTCGTCCGACACCCACTGGCGGGACGCGCCCGCCGAGTGCACGACGGCCGCGGGCACCCCGTGCCCGGCCGCCAACTCGTCGCGCTTGGCGAGGAACGCGGCCACGGCGCGCCGGTGCCCCTCGCGTGCGCCGTGCGGGCAGTCGCCGCACGTGCAGCCACCCCCGTGCGTACTCTGCCTGGCTTCCTGCACCGCCACCGCGTACCCCGCCTTCCCCGCCCTCGGCCGAGGCCGTGATCGAACTCGTGACCGGCTCTGCCGCCGCCCACGCGCCCGCGAACTACCTTGCAATGACTGGGAATTGTGCCGTACGGACGCCTGTGCGCGTTCCGCGGGTCAGGTCAGCGGGGGTGGTCGGAGGTCACGCGTGTTGACGTGGGGCCCGGTCGGGCCCGGCCGGGCGGTGGGTGCGACGGGTTCAGGCGAGCAGATCGGGTTCGGAGCGGCTGATGTCCTGCCACAGGGACTGGTAGTTGATCCAGGCCACGAGGTCGCCGCCGAGCTGCTCCCGGGTCCGTACGGCCTCGTCGTGGGCGATGAGCACCGGGCGGCCCGCGGCCCGGGCGGCGAGCTGGACCTGGCAGGACCGTTCCATGGAGATGAACCACCAGGCGGCGGCGTCGACGGAGCCGCCCACGGTGAGCAGGCCGTGGTTGCGCAGGACGAGCGCCTTGTGGTCGTCGAGGGCGGCGGCGATGCGGCGGCACTCGACGGCGTCCACGGCGACGCCCGTGTAGGTGTCGTACAGGGCATGGCTCTCGTAAAAGGCACAGGACTCCTGGGTGATCGGCTCCAGGAGTTCACCGAGGGCGGCGAGGGCGCGGCCGTGGACGGAGTGGCAGTGCGCGACGGCGACGGCGTCGGGCCGGGCCCGGTGGACCTCGGCGTGGACGGTGAACGCGGCCTGGTTGACGTGGTGGCGCCCCTCCACGACCTGCCCCGCCGCGTTGGCGAGGACGAGGTCGCTGACGGTGATGTGCTTGAAGGGCATGCCGAAGGGGTTCACCCAGAAGCAGTCCGGGTGTTCGGGGTCGCGCGCGGTGATGTGGCCGGAGACGCCGTCCTCGTAGCCGAGGCGGCCGAAGACGCGCAGGGCACCGGCGAGGCGTTCCTTGCGGTGGCGCCGTTCGTCCTCCGGCCTGTCGTGCACCGGGGGCATGGCGAACTGGAGCCGCTCGACGGGTATGGGTGTGGGCGCCCGCATCTGTCCTCCGTTCCTGGCCGTACGGAGCGGAAGTTACCGCCGGTCAGCGAAGGGCGACAGGGGCCTTCTGTGAAGAGAGTCTGGAGCCGGGTGTGCCGGGTGGTAGTGCGGCGGCCAGGAAAAGGAGACAGGAGCTGTCGGGTATATGCGTCAGACTGTCGGCATGACAGACAACTGGAAGGCCTTCGCGACCGCGGAACCCGAGCTGGCCCGCACGGTCGAGGAGCGGTTCGGAGCGTTCACGCACCACGTTCTGGCGACGCTGCGCAAGGACGGGTCGCCGCGCACGTCGGGACTGGAAGTCAGGTTCCTGAACGGCGAGTTGTGGCTCGGGATGATGCCGGGTTCGCTCAAGGCGCTCGACCTGCGGCGCGATCCGCGGTGCACGCTCCAGGCGAACCTGGGGTCGGGCACGGAGATGGGCGGCGGGGACGTGCGGATCTCCGGCCGGGCGGTGGAGGTGCGCGACCCGGAGACCGTGAAGCGGTACACGGACGAGGTGCGGCCGCCGGACCCGTCGGCGTTCCATCTGTTCCGGGTGGAGCTGACGGAGGTCGTGCGGACGGCCATCGAGGACGAGAAGTACCTGGCCGTGCAGCTGTGGAAGCCGGGGCAGCCGGTGCGCACGACACGGCGGACGTGAGAACGCCGGTGCCGCCGTCCCCGGCGGGGACGGCGGCACCGGCGTTCAGACCTGGGCGCGCGGGCGGGCCGTGCGGCCCGGACCTGTCGTGGGGCGGGGCCCCGACGGTCGGGTCACTCCCACTCGATGGTGCCCGGCGGCTTGCTGGTCACGTCGAGGACGACGCGGTTGACGTCGGCGACCTCGTTCGTGATGCGGGTCGAGATGCGGGCGAGCACGTCGTACGGCAGGCGGGACCAGTCGGCCGTCATCGCGTCCTCGGAGGAGACGGGGCGCAGCACGATCGGGTGGCCGTAGGTGCGGCCGTCGCCCTGGACGCCCACGGAGCGGACGTCGGCGAGGAGCACCACGGGGCACTGCCAGATCTCGCGGTCGAGACCGGCGGCGGTGAGTTCCTCGCGGGCGATGGCGTCGGCCTCGCGCAGCAGGTCGAGGCGGTCCTTGGTGACCTCGCCGACGATGCGGATGCCGAGGCCGGGGCCCGGGAAGGGCTGGCGCTGGACGATCTCGTCGGGCAGGCCGAGCTCCTGGCCGACCATGCGCACCTCGTCCTTGAAGAGCTGGCGCAGCGGCTCGACGAGCTCGAACTCCAGGTCCTCGGGGAGGCCGCCCACGTTGTGGTGGGACTTGATGTTGGCGGTGCCGGTGCCGCCGCCGGACTCGACGATGTCCGGGTAGAGCGTGCCCTGGACGAGGAAGGCGACCTCTTCGCCGTCGGCGGCGCCCTCGGCGATGATGTCGGCCTGCGCCTGCTCGAAGACGCGGATGAACTCACGGCCGATGATCTTGCGCTTGGTCTCCGGGTCGGAGACACCGGCGAGGGCGGTGAGGAAGCGCTCCTGGGCGTCGACGACCTTCAGCTGCACGCCGGTGGCGGCCACGAAGTCCTTCTCGACCTGCTCGGTCTCGCCCTTGCGCATCAGGCCGTGGTCGACGTACACGCAGGTCAGCTGGGAGCCGATGGCCTTCTGCACCAGGGCGGCGGCCACCGCGGAGTCGACGCCGCCGGACAGGCCGCAGATGGCGCGCTTGGTGCCGACCTGGGCGCGGATGGCGGTGACCTGCTCGTCGATGACGCTGCCGGTGGTCCAGCTCGGCTTCAGGCCCGCGCCGCGGTAGAGGAAGTGCTCCAGGACCTGCTGGCCGTGCGTGGAGTGCATGACCTCGGGGTGGTACTGGACGCCGTAGAGCTTCTTCTCGTCGTTCTCGAAGGCGGCGACGGGGACGACGTCCGTGGAGGCGGTGACGGCGAAGCCCTCGGGGGCCGCGCTGCACGCGTCGCCGTGCGACATCCACACGGACTGCTCGGCCGGGGTGCCCTCGAAGAGGGTCGAGCCGGGCTTGGAGACGCTGAGCGGGGTGCGGCCGTACTCACGGGCACCGGTGTTGTCGACGGTGCCGCCGAGGGTGGTGGCCATCAGCTGGAAGCCGTAGCACATGCCGAAGACGGGGACGCCCGCCTCGAACAGGGCGCGGTCGACCGAGGGGGCCTCCTCCGCGTACACCGAAGACGGGCCGCCGGAGAGGATGATCGCCGCGGGGTTCTTGGCGAGCATCTCGGAGACCGGCATGGTGCTCGGCACGATCTCGCTGTAGACCCGGGCTTCGCGGACGCGGCGGGCGATGAGCTGGGCGTACTGCGCTCCGAAGTCGACGACCAGAACGGTGTCGGGAGCGGCGGCAGCGGGAGTCGCTGAGGACACGGCGGCGGCCTTCCGGCGTTGAGCGTGCGCAGGAGGTTCGTGAGCGGAAGGGTGCACGAGGGGTGCGCGCGCGGTTGGAGCTGGGGTTGTTTTGTCGATTCTAACGGGCCCGGCCGTGGCGCCTTCGTCGTATCCGACGGACGACGGGCCCGCGGCCCCGGTGGCGGGGCCCCTCGGCGGCCGCCCCCGACCCCGCTCAGGGAACCGCTCCGCCCCTGCACGGGGCCCGCTGGAGGCTGGGCCGAGGTCCGCCGAGGTGGGGGGCGAGGGCGGGGAGCAGGCGCGGCGGCGGTCCGCCCTGTGCCCGCCCGCTCTCTCTCCCCCCGGGGCGGAGGGCCCCGCAGAGCGGAGGGGCCGCCCGTAGGGAGGCAGGGGCGCCATGACCGAGCGTGCGTCTCAGTATGCGAGCCAGCTCACACCCGGTTTGACCCGCCGCGCACGCCTGGGGGCATACTGGCTCCGTGAACAAGCACCTCGGCTTCCTCTTTACCTATGGCAACCGGCCCGCCGGCTGCCATGGTCGAGCTGCTTGATCTCCTGACAAGCGACTTCCCAGGCGCCCCGGGCCGAAAGGCCCGGGGCGTCCTGTCGTTTCCGGGTCCTTCGCTCCGGGGCACCCCCGCCAGACGACTCCAGCGAGGAGCCCCACCATGACCGCCACCACGCAGCAGCCCACCACCCCCGCCGAGCGGACGGGTGCCCGTACGCCCGAAGCCGCCGAGCTGATCGGCGGTGCCCGTGAACGGATCGACGCGCTCGATGACCGGATCATTGGTCTGGTCCAGGAGCGGATGGCGGTCTCCGCGGTGATCCAGGAGGCCCGCATCAGTTCGGGCGGGCGGCGCGTGAACCTCTCGCGCGAGATGGAGATCCTCGCCCACTACCGGGACGCGCTCGGCAAGCCCGGCACCGCGCTCGCGATGACGCTCCTGGAGCTGTGCCGCGGCCGGGTCTGAGGCCACCCGGCCCGCACGGCAGCCGCACCCCAGCAGCACGGCAGTCGCACGGCAGTCGCACGGCGGCCACGCCGCGGCCACGCCGAGACCCATCGCAGCCCACCGCAGCCCACCGCAAGGGCCGTCCCGCGCGGGCACGTGCGCACGCGGAACCACTGCGCCACGGACCTGAGTTCGGACGCCTTCTCACCCGTACGGCGCGTGACCGGTTCCCGACGGGCTTCGTTGGTCCCGGTGTCCGTGCCAGCCAGGGGCGGGCGGCCCGAAAGAACCACGCGTGGCTCCTCCGCTGGGGCGATGAGGCGTACGGATCACCCGTACGCCGTGGGACCTCGCCCCAGAGATGTGACCGGACGGCAGGGGACAGCAGCCCGGTCACCCAGGGAACGGTCGGCTCCGGGGACGCCCGGAGCCGACCGGCCTCCAGGCCTCCCGCCCGGGTGTTCCCCTCGGGCACAAGTGGATGTAGTCGAAACGGTTGCGCAGAGAACCAGCCATCCTCCACGATGCGTAGAGGGCGAGCGGGCAGCCGCCCCTTGCAGAACTTCATTGCCATTGGTCTAAACCAGCCGTGCGCCCCTTGCGCGCCGGGTCGGCCACCGGCACACGAACCAGCGGCGCACTCCCCCCGGCGCCGCCCCGAAGCACCGACGCTGCCCTGACGTCGGTGCTGACAGCCAAGGGCCCCGCGGATCCGTCCCGCGGGGCCCTTCGCTCGTTTCGGCGGGCGGTGTCGCCGAGGCTCCCCCGACCCGGGGCTCCCCCCGACGCAGGGCTTCCCCCGACCTGGGGCCCCCGACCCGGGGCTCCCCCGGCGGCGCCGCCCGCGTCCGCTACTTCACCTTGGCCAGCTGCGCGTCCATGACCGCCGCCGGAACCTTCGGCTGGGTGTCCGCCCTGTCCGCCGTCGGCTGGTCGAACCCGCCGTCCTCCCGGCTCTCGTCGTCGCGCGCCACGCTCTGGGGGTCGTACAGGCTCGACGCGGCGAAGGACACGAGCGTGGATCCCTTGCGCACGACGGTGACCGTCCAGCGCTTCACGAACTCGCCCTGACGGCCGCCGAGGCGGTAGCTGACGGCCCCGTCACCCTTGTCCGGCGCGGTCAGCGTCTTGACGCCCGAGTAGCGCAGGTCGCCCGTGCGGAAGGCGGAGCACCTCTTGGCCTTGGTCGCCGCGCGCAGATCCGCGAGGGCCCGCTCGGCCGCGTCCTCGTCGTCGTACGCGTACAGCTCGACGTCCGTCGTCGACATGGCGCGGGTGCTCTTGCCGGTGACCGTGCGGCCGACGTGCCCCTTCGCCCCGGGCGGCGTGGCGGGCGTCAGGAGGTCCGCCAACGGGGCGCAGGCGGCCGGGGAGGCCGGCGCGCCGGCCCACGCGGCCTCCAGCTTGTTCGGCCTGCGCGGCGCCACGTCGTGGCCGCGGACGTCGCCCTTGGCCAGGGAGGCGGCCGTCAGCTTCGCCGGTGCGCGACCACCGCCCGACGAGCCGCCCGACGTACCACCCGGCCCACCGCCTCCGTCAGCCGCGCCGGTCCCGCCCGACTCCCCGCCGCCCGACTCGCCGCCGCCCGACCCCTTCGGCTTCGCCTGCTCCGTCGACGACTTGGCTCCGTCGCGGCCGCCGCCGTCACCGCCGCCGCACGCCGCGGTCAGGCCCAGCGTCGCCACGACCGAGGCGGCCACCACCACACGCGACACAGCTGACTTCACGTTCCCCCACTTTCACCCTTGCTCGCCCCGCGGGCTTGCGGACCTATCGCCCCCGCGGACCCGTCTCGCCCCGGCGGAGCCCTGCCCGTCGCCACGGAGCCCTGCGTGCGGAGTCACCCGCACCCCTTCTACGACCGAAGATCGCCGCGGGCGGTTCCACGGATCGGCATCGAATTGCAAACGGTCAGCCGAGCCAGGGCCAGAACCGGTACGGGCTCAGGAGCAGGATCGCGAGGACCATGAAGCCCACGACGATCACCACGCTGCGGGCCTGGCGCCACCGTCCGGAACGGCCGCCGCCGCGGCGCGGCCCCACGGGCGCGGACCGCCAGTCGTCCGGGCGCCAGGGCTCCGCGGCCGCCTCCTTGCGCTTGCGGCGCTTGCGCCCCACCGTGCCCTCGGCCTGCTGCCGGGCCGCCTCGGCGTCCAGTTTGCGCAGCCGCTCGGCCACCATGCGCGCCCGCGCCGACGGCTCCTTGGGCGCCGACGCGCGGATCTCGCGCTCGCTGTCCTCCGCGAACCTCCGCCACACCTCGTCGGGTATGGGCGCCTCGTCATCGGGCTCACGCGGCGACTGTACGGACACTGTGCCCCCTCCCCCGCCCGTTGCCCGGCGGCAGGTTCCATCTCGCTTGCAAACGGGGGAAGTTCTACGACACCCCATGAGGACCGCACAAGCCCGGGCTCTTCACATCCTCCAGAGATGTGACCCAACGCACATAAAGTTTCCGTGAGTTCGGATGCAACCATTCACAGGAAACACAAGTCATGCATGCGTAACTACGGCCACTTCCGTGCCCCGGCGCGGAGGCCCCAGCTTCGTACCACGCGGGACGCGCGGTACGCCGGACTCACCGAGGTCTTCATGAAGCTTCGCCGTGCCCTGGCCGTCGCGGCCACGACTGCCGCGCTCGCCCCGCTCGCGCTGCTCTCGGCCCCGGCCGCGCTCGCGACCGAGGGCGATGCCGTGACGCCGGGCACGAGCGTGAGCGAGACCCCGGAGACCTCCGGCACGCCCACGCCGGGCACGCAGGAGCCGACGGAGAAGCCCGGCGAGCCCGGCGACAGCGGCGCCGAGCCGGATGAGCCGGGTGACAAGCCCGGTGAGGCCGGCGGCAAGCCCGGCGACGCCCAGAAGCCCGGCGAAAAGCCGGGTGACAGGCCGGGCGACAAGCCAGGTGACAAGCCCGGCGAGGACCCCGGCGGCAAGCCCGGTGACGACGCCACCAAGCCCGGCGGCGAAGAGGGCGACAAGCCCCCGTCCCGGGGCAAGGACCACGAGAAGGACCCCACGCCGGAGCCCTGCGAGGTCGACGACAAGACCGGCGACGACCTTGAGAGCCGCCTCGAACTGAGCCTCAAGGGCCTGCCCCGCAAGATCGCCGCGGGCAGCGGCTGGCACGAGTTCACGCTGACCGCCGCCAACTCCAGCGACGACGAGCTCGGCGAGGTCAACTGGCTCGCGGCCGTGGACAACTTCTCCAACAGCGAGCACGAGCGGAACTGGCTGAGCACGTACGCGCGCATCCAGTACCTCGACCCGACGGCCGGTGGCTGGAAGTCGATCATCGACGAGGTCTCGGACGGCAGCTACTTCGGGAAGACCACGCTCGGCGCCCACGAGCAGATCGAGCTCAAGCTCCGCCTCGACATCAGCGCCAAGGCCCCGGCGGGCCCGGGCTACGCGCTCGGCCTCGGCGGCTACACGGACGCCGAGCTCGAATGCACGCACAGCTCGTTCGACTTCTTCGAGTTCACGGTCCTGAAGCCGGGCAGCGACATCGACTACCCGGGCGAGGCCGTCGAGCTGCCGGACCGGCCCGCCCCGCGCCCCGCCCCCAAGCCGCAGGGCGGCGCCAAGCCCATCAAGCACACCACCGTCACGACGGCCCCGACGCCCAGCGGCAGCCTCGCCGCGACCGGGTCGAGCTCCGCGCTGCCGACCATCGGCATCGTCGGCGGCGTCGCCGTCGTCGCGGGCGCGGGCGCCGTGTTCGTAGTGCGCCGCCGTGGTAACTCGGACGCCGCGTAACGCGCTCCACGCGCGCGTGTGACCACGCGGCCACCCATGGACGCGAAGGACCTGCACTCGGAGGGGGGTGCAGGTCCTTTCGCTGTCCGGACTCCGGGAGTGGCCGTCGGGAGCCCTGAGGCCCCGGGGCGTCGCGGGAGCCCTGAAACCCGGTCGCCCCTAAGGCGCCGCGGATCCGCCCTTGGGCGGCACCACCGGCACCCCGAGGAACGGCAGCCGCAGCGCCCCGAACGCGTCCGCGGGGACCGCCGGGGACTTCGGCTCGACCGGTGCGAGACGTGCGTACGCCGTGCCCTGTGCGGGACGCGGATCGGTGCCGCCCTTGTTCGGCCAGAACGACATGGCGCGCTCCGCCTGCGCGGTGATCGTCAGCGACGGGTTCACACCGAGGTTCGCGGACACCGCCGAGCCGTCGACCACGGAGATCCCCGGGTACCCGTACAGCCGGTGGTACGGGTCGATGACGCCCGTCCGGGGGGAGTCGCCGATCGGGCAGCCGCCCAGGAAGTGCGCGGTGAGCGGGGTGCCCATCAGCTCGCCGACGTTCGAGCCGGGGAAGCCGTTGATCTCCTGGGCGATGAGGGTCGCGGCACGCGTGGCCTCCGGGATCTGGTCCGGGTTGGGCGCGCCGTGGCCCTGCCGGGCCGTCAGCAGGCCCTTGCCCAGGCCCTTCTCCTTGCGGTACGTGGTCAGCGAATTGTCCAGGGTCTGCATGACCAGGCCGATGATGGTCCGCTCCGACCAGCGGCGGTTCGACAGGGAGCGCAGCGTGAGCACCGGGTGCCGGGCGGAGTTGGCGAGCCAGCCCGCGACCCGCGCCTTGCCGCCCTTGGCGGTGTACGGCACCTGGAGCAGGGTCAGGCTGCCCATGGCGTTGGACTTCTTGCCGTAGCGGACGGGCTCGATGTGGGTGGAGCCGTTCGGATGGATGGACGAGGTGATGGCCACGCCCCGGCTGAAGTCGGCCCGGCCGCCCGGGGCACCCCCGTGGCGCTTGCGGTAGCGCCGGTCGGAGGTCTGCGCGCCCACCAGGGCCTCCGAGTTGGTGCGGGTCAGCTCGCCGAGCCGCCCGGACACGCGGGGCAGCAGATGGCTGTCCTTCATGCGGTGCAGCAGCGTCTGTGTGCCGTAGGTGCCCGCGGCCAGGACGACCCGGCGGGCCCGGAACGTGTGGCCCTTGCCCTTGCGCTTGTTGTCGGTGGGCAGCGTGGCCACCGCGTAGCCGCCGCGCGAGTCCTCGGTGAGGGCGACGACGGTCGTCATCGGGTGGATGACCGCGCCGGCCTTCTCGGCGAGGTACAGGTAGTTCTCGGTGAGCGTGTTCTTCGCGCCGTGGCGGCAGCCCGTCATGCACTCGCCGCACTCGGTGCAGGCCCGGCGCGCGGGGCCCGCGCCGCCGAAGTACGGGTCGGGAACTTCCGCGCCGGGTCTGGCCGTTGACTCACCGGTGGCGTCCCGTCCGTCACCGAAGAAGACACCGACCGGTGCCATGTGGAAGCTGTCGCCCACCCCCATGGCCTCGGCGGCCGCCTTGAGATGGACGTCGGAAGGAGTCGTCGTCGGATTGAGCCGCACCCCGAGCATGCGCTCGGCCTGCTCGTAGTACGGACGCAGCTCGTCCTGCCAGTCCGTGATGTCCTTCCACTGCGGATCGTCGAAGAACGCCGCAGGCGGTACGTAGAGCGTGTTCGCGTAGTTCAGCGATCCGCCGCCCACGCCCGCGCCCGCCAGGACCATCACGTTGCCGAGCAGATGGATGCGCTGGATGCCGTACAGGCCGAGGGCGGGAGCCCAGAGGTAGTTCTTCAGGTCCCAGGAGTTCCTGGGCAGGGTGGCGCGCGTGAAGCGGCGGCCCGCCTCCAGCACGCCGACGCGGTAGCCCTTCTCCGTGAGCCGCAGCGCGGCCACGGATCCGCCGAAGCCGGATCCTATGACGATGACGTCGTAGTCGCCCTCGCTGTCCTCGCTCTGGACGGAGTTCTCCTGCGGCATGGGGGTCTCCTCGCATCTGCGGGCTCGTCGTGGCTGGTCGCGCAGTTCCCCGCGCCCCTTCGGGGCGCTCCCGTCAACGCAGCCGCAAGGCCTTCATCACCTTCAGGCTCGTCGTCATGAACTTCGCGTACTTCTCGTCGTCCATGCCGAAGGACGGTGCGAGCGGGATGAGGCGCTGGTGGGCCACGGTCTGTGCCTCGGTGTACTTGAGGATGCCCTCGGAGCCGTGGCGGCGGCCGAGGCCCGAGTCCTTCATGCCGCCCATCGGCGACTGCACGCTGCCGTAGGCGGGCGCGAAGCCCTCGTTGACGTTGACGGTGCCGGTGCGCAGACGGGCGGCGACGGCGCGGCCGCGCTTGCCGTCCTTCGTCCACACCGAGGAGTTCAAGCCGTAGGGCGTCGCGTTGGCGAGCTCCACCACCTCGTTCTCGTCGGTGAAGCGGTAGATCGAGACGACCGGGCCGAAGGTCTCCTCCGTGCACACGGCCATAGGCGCCTCGACGCCGTCGAGGATGGTCGGCTCGTAGAAGTACGGGCCTATGTCGGGCCGGGCCGTGCCGCCCGCGACGAGGGTGGCGCCCTTGGCGACGGCCTCGTCGACGTGCCGCCGGGTGGTCTCCAGCTGCCGCTCGCCGACCAGCGAGCCCATCTCGGCGCCGTACGCGAGCGAGCGCCCGAGCCGCATCGCCCTGGTGCGCGCGGCGAACCGCTCGACGAAGGCGTCCGCGACCGACTCGTGGACGTACAACCGCTCGATGGAGATGCACAGTTGCCCCGCGGACGAGAAGCAGGCGCGGACCGCGCCCGCGGCGGCCTTGTCCACGTCGGCGTCGTGCAGGACCAGCATGGCGTTCTTGCCGCCGAGTTCGAGGGAGACGCCGACCAGCCGGGCGGCGGCGCCCGTGGCGACCTCACGCCCGGTGCGCGTCGAGCCGGTGAAGGAGACGTAGTCGGCGTGCTTGACGATTTCGGGGCCCACGACGGGACCGTCGCCGAGCACGACCTGGAACGCCTCGGCGGGCAGACCCGCCTCGATGATGAGGTCCCGGGCCCACAGCGCGGTCAGCGCGGTCTCCGTGTCCGGCTTCATGACCAGGGCGTTGCCCGCGACGAGCGCGGGCAGGGCGTCACCGATGGACAGCTCAAGGGGGTAGTTCCAGGGCGCGATCTGGCCGACGACGCCGCGCGGCTGGCGCAGCTCGGTGACCTTCGTCAGGGCCGGTACGACACCGGTGTGGCGCTTGGGGTTCAGATAGGCGGGCGCGCGGCGGCCGTAGTGGCGGGCCGCGACGACGACGGCCTGGATCTCCTCGTGCGCGTGCAGGCGCGCCTTGCCGGTCTCCAGCTGGATCAGGTCGAGCGCCTCGCCCTGGCGCTGGAGCAGCAGGTCGTGGAAGCGCAGGAGCACCGCGGCGCGCCGGCGCACGGGCGTGCGCGCCCAGGCGATCTGCGCGGTACGGGCCCGCTCGAAGGCGGTGGCGACGTCCTCGGGCGTGGACTCGGGCAGTTCGGCGAGCCGCTCGCCGGTGAACGGCGTGTGGTTGGCCGTGCGACCCGAGCCGAGCACATCGCGGGTGAGCTGGGCGACCAGTTCGGGCGTGACCACGTCGGCGGCGGTGCGGGCGCCGCGCGGGGCCTGGGCGATCGGGTTCGTACCGAGGGGTGCCGCGGGGGCCTGCGAGTCCGTCATGACGGTGAGCGTATGCCTGGGCGGACGCTTTGGGTACCCATGGGTAACGAGCTTTCACCGGTCTCGCACGCGGGCCCGACGGCCGCCCGACACCGCGCCAGTGCCTGCTGGCAGCAAAGCCGCTGATCAGCGCGTTAGTCGACGTCGGTCACGCCTTGCCCGCGTGCGACACCGCATCAGGGCTTGCTGATCTCCAGATCCTCGATGGCCTTCCGCGCCACCTCACGGCCGCGCTCGGTGAAGTCGCTCTTGGCCGGGTAGTCGATCCACAGCTTGTACATGTCGCCGGACTTGGTCCGGTAGTAGAAGATCGTGGCCTCGCGCGGGTACTCCGTCTCGCTCTCCTTGTTCGTGTACGGAATGAGGTTCTCCGCGGACTGGCTGCCCCGGTAGTCGCTCTGCGTGGTCTTCTTGCCCGGCCGCAGCTCGTCCGGGCTCAGCGACGAGCCGAGCACCGAACTGCCCTGGTCCAGGTCCTTCATGTCCTCGTACGCCTCGGCCATGGAGGTGCCCGCGATGTAGTTGAGGTCGTCCTCGGACTTCTTGTCCAGGGTCAGCGTCACCGAGATCTGACCGCTGGAGTCCCGGAACGAGACCCAGTGCTCCTTCGGTGCCGCGTCGTCGCCGGGCACCCATCTGTCGTAGCCCTCGGGCGCCGAGACGGTGGCGCCGAGCTTCTTCTCGGCGTGCTCCTCCCACGGCCCGGCGTCCGACGAGCCGTCGCCGAACGGGTTCACCGCGACGAGCACGCCCGCCACCACCGCCGCGGCCACCGCGGCGCCGATCACCACGAGCGCCTTGCGGCCGAGGAAGACGCCCTTGCCGCGCGGCGCGCCCGGCCCGCCCGGGTCGCCCGCGACCGTGACCACCTGCGTCGGCGGGGGCTGCGGCGGCCGCACGGCCTCCTCCAGGAGCGCCCGCACCCGCCCCGCGTTCGGGCGGTGCGCGGGGTCCTTGTGCAGCAGGCCGTTGATGGCGTCGGCGAGCGGTCCCTGCGCGGAGGCGGGCGCCGCGGGCGTGGCGTTCAGGACGGACTGCAGAGTCGCGGGCGTGTTGCTGCGGCGGAACGGCGACACGCCCTCCGTCGCCGCGTACAGGACGACGCCGAGCGACCACAGGTCGGACGCCGGTCCGGGGCGCTGGCCGAGGACGCGCTCGGGGGCGATGAACTCGGGCGAGCCGACGAAGCCGCCGGTGTCCGTCAGATTCGTCTCGCCCTCGATCTGGGCGATGCCGAAGTCGGTGAGGACGACGCGGTCGTGGTCACCGAGCAGCACGTTGTCCGGCTTCACGTCGCGGTGCAGGATGCCCGCCGCGTGCGCCGCCTCCAGGGCGCCGAGCACTTCGAGGCCGACGCGCGCCGCCTCCCGCGCGCCGAGGGTGCCCTCGCGCAGCGCGGCGCCGAGCGAGCGCCCCCGTACGAACTCCATGACGATCCACGGCTGGTCGTCCTCGACGACGACGTCGTGGACGTTCACGACCGCCGGGTGGTCGAGGCGGGCGGCGGCGCGGGCCTCGCGGCGCATCCGCTCGAAGGCGTTGGCGCGCTCGCGGTCGGGCAGGTGGTCGGGCAGGCGCGGCTCCTTGACGGCCACCTCGCGGTCGACGGTCTCGTCCTTGGCGCGCCAGACCGTGCCCATGCCGCCGTGCCCGAGCTTGGAGAGCAGCCGGTAGCGGCCGCCCACGAGCCGTCCCGTACCCGGGTCGGACCGGGTGGGCCGCGCGGACGACGCCTGCGGTCCGGACGGCGACTGCCCGCCGTACGGCGCCTGCTGGCCCGGGACGGCCTGCGCCGGCTCCCCGTACGGATGGGGGTACGGCGTCCCGCCCTGATCGGCGGGCCGTGGCGGCTGCAGCCCGTAACTGGTGGTGTCCTGCGGGCCGTGCCCGGCTCCCCCGTCGTTGCTCATGGACCCATGACTACCTTGCCTGACGTGTCTGATTCCAGCCGGGGTCCCCACTTGTGACCGGGGTGATGCACGGCCCGGGAACTCACGCCCCCGCCGGGCCCGTCAGCGGCGTACGAACGTGTCGACCGCGGTGTCGAAGTACCGCCGCCCCCGCCCGGATTCGGGCAGCGGAGCCGACACCCACACGTCGTACATCCGCCCGCCCTCCTCCCAGCACAGGTCGTAGGTGCGGAGCGGGCCGTCCCGGGTGAACTGCCACAGCGCGGCGGGGCGGCCGTTGCGGGTGGTCTCGGTGACCTGCCCGTCGCGGTAGCCGGGGACGCGCTCGGGGCCCGCCGCGTGCGCGCGGCGCTGGGCCGCGGACGGGCCGCCGGGCACCGGGGCCGCGGCCTCGATGCCGACGCGGAAGGCGCCGTCCGGGGAGGTGTAGTAGGTGCGCGGTCCGTCCGTGGTGCGCCGGTAGCCCGTGGGCACGGCGAGCGTGAAGCCGCGCGGGTCCTTCGCCAGGCGGTAGCCGCGCGGGGCGTCGGGCGTGGAGGGCCGCACGGAGTCCGGCGTCTTGGTGACCGTGGAGGTGGCCGTGGGCCGGGGAGCGCCGGTGGCCGCGGTGCCGGGCACGTCCCGCGTGGCCGACGTGGCCGGATTTCCCCCCTCCCCTTCGCCGTCGCGGCCGAGCAGGAGCGCGGCGGCCGAGACCGCGCCGCCCGCCACGGCGGCGACCAGGACGGCGGCGATGAGCATGGTGCGGCCCTGCCGCCGGTTCAGCCGCTGCCGGGTGACCGGTCCGGGCTCGTAGGGATCCGCCGGCAGCGGCAGCAGCACCGCGGCCCTGGTCCGCTGGTATCGGGGCAGGTCACGGGGGGTAGACGGCTGGCGGCCCGGCCATAACGCGGCAGGCAGCAGACCGGAGCCCGACCGGTCCCCGTCGAGCCTCGGCATCGTGCCGGTCACGACGTACGTCCGCAGCAGCCGCTCCGCCGAGGCCGCGTCGAGCCGTCGCTCCGGGTCGCGTTCGAGCAGCCCGAGGACGACGGGCGCGAGTGGTGCCGCGGCGGGCGGCGGGCGTATCTCGTCGAAGACGACGGCGTGCAGCACCCCGCCGATCGAGTCGCGGCGGAACGGCGACTCGCCGGTGACCGCCGTGACGAGCAGCGCCCCGAGCGACCACAGGTCGGACGCGGGCCCGGTCCGCTCGCCGGACATCCGCTCGGGCGCGGTGTACTCCGGCGAACCGACGAACGACCCGCTCTCGGTGAGTGTCGTAGCCCCGCTGACCTGCGCTATTCCAAAGTCCGTGAGGACGACGCGGCCGGTGGCCTCCTCGATGAGCACGTTCGCGGGCTTCAGGTCGCGGTGCAGGATCCCGGCGGCGTGCGCGGTGCGCAGCGCGCCGAGCAGATCGAGACCGACCCGGGCCGCCGCGTGCGGGCCGAGCGGCCCCGAGCGGGCGATGCGCCGCGCGAGCGACACGCCGTCGACGTACTCCATGACGAGGTACGCGTGGCCGTCCTGGACCACCACGTCGTGCACGACCACGATGTGCGGATGGCTCAGCCGCGCCACCGCGCGCGCCTCGTGCAGGGTGCGCTCGCGCTGCCGGGCGGCCTCCTCCTCGGAGAGGGTCTCGTCGACCGCGAGCTCCTTGACGGCGACCCGGCGGCCGAGGAGCTGGTCACTGGCCCGCCACACGACACCCATGCCGCCCCGGCCGAGCCGCGCTTCGATGCGGTAACGACCGGCGATCACACGGGTGCTGTCACCCAGGCTCCCCATGCGGCCATCATGCCCCAGAGGTGTGGCCATCGATCCGGACCACCGCAGGTGGGGCCGGAGACCGGCCAGTTCAGGCCGCCCGCGCGGGGGCAGTCGCGCGGCACCGCTTCAGGCCGCCAACGCGGGGTCAGTCGCGCCAGCCGCGCAGCACCGCGTCGAACTGTTCCCGCGTCGTGTCCCAGCTCGCCTCGGGGCCCGACATGTAGATCATGTACTCGACACCGTCCCCGTTGATGTACCCCTGCTCGATGGCGTGCCGGGGGCCCTTGGTGGTGTCGCTCGAACCCGCCGTCCAGCGGAACTCCCACAGCGCGCCGGGGTGGTCGCGGAAGTTGTTGGAGTTCAGGTGCAGGCGCTGGTAGTTCGGCAGCTTGAGCTGCCGCTCCAGGTCGATCTGGTGGGCGTAGGGGCTGTCGAAGTCCGGGCTGCGGTCGATGGCGATGCGCACGAAGTGGCGGCCGTTGTCCGGCGTGTAGTCGATCTGGTTGCCGTCGACGCGTCGCGACCAGCCCTTGGGCAGCATCAGACTGAAGCCCTCGGCGTCGCGCACCCGCTCCCAGTCGGCGGGGATGCCGCCGACGATCCGGTCGCCGTCCTTGCCGTCCTTGCCGCCCTTGGTCTCCTGCCCCTCGCTGGCCTCGGCGCGGGCGCGGTCGCCGTTGTCACCGCCGAACTGCAGGTATCCGAACACCGCGCCGCCGCCGAGCAGCGCCGCCGCGGCGACCAGCGCGAGCCGCCTGGCCCAGCGGCCCCTGCCGGGCGCCGGGGCGGGCGTGGGGGTCGCGGGGGCCGTCTGCTGCGCGGTCGCGGGCTGGGCCACGGGCCGGGCCACGGGCGGCGGCAGCTGGTTGGTCCGCGTCGGTACGTACGCCTGCGCGGTGCTGGGCCTGCGCCCCTCCGCGGCCTCGGCGAGCATCTGCTCCGCCTCGTCCGCGCTCGGCCGCGCGGTCGGGTCCTTGCGCAGCAGCGCGGCGATGACCGGGCCGAGGGCTCCGGCGTGCGCGGCCGCCGCGGGCTCCTCCGTCACCACGGCCTGCATGGTGCCGAGCGGCGAGGTGCGGCGGAACGGCGAGTTGCCCTCCACCGCCGTGTACAGCGTGGCGCCGAGCGCCCACAGGTCGGCTGCCGGGCCGGGGTTGGCGCCGCTGACCCGCTCGGGCGCCAGATAGTCGACGGAGCCCACCACTTCGCCGGTGCGCGTGATGGTCTTGTCGCCCTCGATCGCCGCGATGCCGAAGTCGGTGAGCAGCACCCGGCCGTCGTCCGACAGCAGGACGTTGCCCGGTTTGATGTCGCGGTGCAGGACCCCGGCGGTGTGCGCGGCCCGCAGGGCGCGCAGCACCCACAGGCCGATGCGGGCGACCTCGCGCGCCTCGACGCGGCCCCGCTCCTTGACCGCGTCGGCGAGCGAGCAGCCCTCGACGAGCTCCATCACGATCCACGGCCGGTCGTCGTACTCGAGTACGTCGTGGACGGTGACGACGGCGGAGTGGTTGATCTGCGCCTGGGCCCGCGCCTCCGTCTGGGTGCGCGTCAGCAGGACCGCGCGGTCGGCCTCCTGCACCCACTGGGCGGCCGTCAGCTCCTTGACGGCAACGGCCCGGTGCAGCACCTCGTCCCGCGCGCGCCACACCCGCCCCATGCCACCGCTGCCGATGGACTCACCGAGCCGGTAGCGGCCGGCGAGGAGCAGGCCCTGCATCTGATTCACGTTCCCCCGCAGTTGGTCTTGACAGGGCCCAGGTTCTGACAGAGCCAAGGGTAAGGAGGCGTGGGGAGGCAGGGAACGGGAGGGGGTGGCCGGAAGCCGCACTGTGACGGATGCGGTCCCGGTTCTTCGCCGTTCCACCGCGAATCCCCGCATTACCCACGCGTACGGAGAGGGCGCTTCCAGTTGTGTCCGGCGCCGACGAAGACGACGGCTGGGGCGGTTTGGTTCGATCCGCCGTCAATCCGCCGTTGGTCCGCCGTCGATCCGCCATCGGTCCGCCATCGATGCGGTGCGGTCCGGGGTGCATCCGGTGCGGTCCGGGGCGCTTCCGGTGCGGTCCGGGGTGCATCCGGTGCGGCCCTGCGCCCTCCGGCCTGGCCTGCTGGCCCTCCGGCCCCGGGGAGCGTCAGCCGGTGGCCTGGTACGACTTCGACGCCTGCTCGTACAGCCGGTCCACCTCGTCCCGTTCGGCCTCCGGGCCGCGCACCTGCACCACGTGGTACTTGCCGTCCACGATCAGCGCCAGATTGCGCACGAAGACCTCCGTGCCGTCCGAACCCTGCCAGGTGAACTGGCCCTCCGCCATGGCGCGGCCGCCCACGTCGACCCGGCGCATCCCGCTGGACGTGGCCCAGGAGGAGTCCCGGAACGGCTGGAGCTCGCGCTCGTCCTCCTTCTGGTACTTCATCGGGTCCGTGCCGTAGTCCCCGGTGCTGTCCCGGCCCGGGACGACGAGGAGCTCGAACCTGCCGTGGGTGTAGAGCACTTGGTCCCGGCCGTTCATCGCCTGGCGCTGCCAGCCGCTGGCCACGGCGACGCGGAAGCCCTCCGTGTCCTTGCGCAGCGTGAAGCCGGGCGCCAGGTCGGGCGCGGTGGTCTGCGGCTGCTGCGAGCCGGGGGTCTTCTCGCCGTCGGGCGACTTCCCCGGCTTGTCGTCCTGGCCCTCGCCCTTGTCGTCGGGGTCGCCGCCCTGGCCCGGCTTGCCGTTGCCCGCGGGGCGGTCGTCCGGGGCGGTGCTTGACTCGCCCGCGTTGCCCGTGCGCCCCGCGCCCTCGTTCTCATCGGCCTTGGGCATGAACAGCATCGCGTACGTGACCGCCGCCACGAGCCCCGCGAGGATCACCAGGAGCAGCACCCGGCCCAGCGAACGCGGCCCCTGCGCGGGGCGCGGCTCCCGCTCCGGGCGGGGCGCCCGCACCGGCTTGGTGTCCCGGGTGTGCTCCCGGCCGCGCTTGTGGCGGCCGTGGCCGGTGCCCGTGGCGACCGGCGCGGGCGGGCGCCGCTTGCGCACGACCTCGCCGCGGCGGCGCACGACGGGCAGCCTGCCGCCGTCGTACGGCGGTGCCGGGACCACGTGCGTGCCCGCGTCCGGCTCCGGCGCCGACCGCACCAGGGAGCGCAGCCAGCCGCTCAGCTCCTCGAAGTCGATGCGCTCGGTCGGGTCCTGACGCAGCAGCGACTCCACGACCGGCCGCAGCGGCCCGCACTCCTCGGCGAACGCGGGCGGCTCCGCGCACACCATCTGCACCAGCTCGGCGGTGCTCTCCTCCGGGTAGGGCGCGTGGCCCTGGACGGCGCGGAAGAGCAGTGCGCCGAGCGCCCACAGGTCGGTGGCGGGTCCGATGGGCGCGGCGAGCTGCCAGTTCTCGTGCACGGGACCGGCCTGCTCGGGGGCCCAGCGCTCGGTGACCGCGCCCACGACCGTCATCCGCGCGTGCCGGGCCCGCTCGGCGGCCAGCGCGGTGGCGGGGCCGCGCCGGGGACGCCGCTCGGCCGCGGGGTCGTCCCAACGGCCGCTGAGCGCGTGGCCGTCCGGCTCGGAGCCCTCGTACTCGGCGGTCTCCTGGGCCTCCTCGGCCTCCTCCGCCGAGGTGCCGTACCTGTCGTGCCCATCGTGGGCGTCGTACGTGTCGTAGGTGTCGCGCGTCTCGTACCTGTCGTACGCGTCGTCGTCCAGCGGGGCCTGCCGCTGCGGCGGCGCGGACCGCTTGGCCAGGCTCGGGGCCGGGGCGTCGCCCTGCGCGGGCACTCCGGCCCGGGGGACGGCGCCGTGCCACTGCTTGCGCGCGCCGCCGTTCCAGCTCTCCCGCGCGCCCTTGCCATGGGTCTCGCGCGCTCCGCGCACTCCGTACGGATCCGCGATCCGGCCGGTGACGCTGCCGGTGTCGGCCTCGCTGACCTGGGCCGCCGCCCGGGCCGCGCCCGCGCGGTACGCGGCGATCGCACCGGCTCGCGCCGCCCGCAGGTCGGATTCGTAGTCGGGCCCGGGCCGGGCGTCCGGCTCGTGGGCGGGCCCGGTCTCGTACGCGGCTCCGGGCTCGTACGCGTCGGGCGCATAGGCGTCGGACTCGTAGGAGGCGTCGGACTCGTGGGACTCGTACGGCGGGTCGGGCTCGTACGCGGGCTCCGGGGCCGCCGCCACGCCGCGGGCCCGTCCGTCCGCGCCGCCCGCACCGTCCGCGAGGGCGCCCGCGGGCTCCGTGAAGCCGGAGAAGTCCTCGCCCTCGGGCCGCGGGTCGTACCCGCACAGGGCCTCCTCCGCCGCGCCCGCCGCGAGCCCCGTGAGGAGCACGCGCCCGTCGTCACAGACGAGCACCGTGCGCACGGTGATGTTCCGGTGGACCCAGCCGTGCGCGTGCAGCACGCGCAGCGCGGTCACGACGTCGGCGGCGACCTCCGCCGCGCGGAACGGATTCAGGGGCTTGTCGGCGAGCAGCGCCGCGAGCGGCCGGGCCGCCACCAGCTCACTGACTATCCACAGCGAGCCGTCCTCCGCGAACACGTCGAAGACCTGGTCCAGACGCGGATGGTCGGGGATGCGCGCGGCGGCCTGCGCGGCCTCTATGGCCCGGCGCACCGCGGGGTCGCTGGGCCTGCGCGTGGCCCGCGCGCCGGGGCGCCTGGTGGTCCGCGCGCCGGAGCCCGCGCTCCTGAAGCCCTCGGGCAGCCCGCCGGGCAGGACGTCACTCAGGTCGCCGTCGCCATAGCCCTCGTCGCCGACCACTTCCGCCTCGACGACCTCCGGCAGGGGGACCTGCCTGACCAGGACTTCCTGACCGCTGTAGGTGTCGAAGGCGCGGGTCTCGGCGAACTCGTACTCATCGGCCGGCGGCAGCGGCAGGCGGTAGCGGTCGGCGAGCACCCGTCCCGCATAGTCGTCCACGATGCCTCCCCCAACCGCCCGGTGGTCAATTCCGTTCGTTTTACGGCTCGTTGCGCTTGCTTACCCTCCGCAAGCACTCACGATACGTCTCCAGGCCGGACCGTATTGACGGGATGCCAGATCTCACCGGATCGTCAACCACCGGTTCCGGCTCTTCTCGGGGCCCACTCGCGGATCATCCGCGGGGCCACCTCCCGGGTCTCCGCCCGGCCCGCGCTTCGGATCACTCCTCGGATCACTCCTGGGGCACCCCTCGGATCACTTCTTGGGCTCGAACGTGCGCGTGAACGTCCGCCAGGTGTCCCGGCGCTGGTCATCGTCCCAGCGGTCGGCCTTCGACGTGTACATCAGTCCGTAGCCGAGACCGCCGTTGACCACGAAGCCGCGGTCGACCGAGCGGTACTTGGTGCCGCCGTCGACGTAGGTGAACTCCCAGTCGGCCGTGAGCCAGCCGCGGAAGTCCACCTTCTCTATTCGGATCCGCTTGTACGCCGCCCGGCGCATGCCCGACTCCTGGTTCTTCCAGTCGGCCACCGGGTTGTCCTTGGGCGTGGTGGTCCAGCCGACGAGCAGCCGCTGGTCGTCCGGGCCGGTGAAGCGCGCGCCCGCGCGGTCCGTGCTCTTGAACGACCATCCCTTGGGCAGGCCGATCGAGAAGCCCTGCGGGTGCTTGTGCGTCGTCTCGGCGCCGTCGCCCCTGCCCTTGCCCTTGCCCTTTTCCTTGCCGTCCCCGCCGATGGGGGCGCCCTGGCCCGCGCCGTCGTCCTTGCCGGAACCCTGGCCCTCGCCCTGGTCGCCCTTGGCGCCGTCGTCCTTGCCCGAGCCGGAACCGCCGGACTTCTCGTCGTCCGCGTCCTTGCCCTTGCCCTCGCCGCCCGCGCTCGCGCCGCTGGAGGCGGAGGTGCCGGTGCCCTTGCCGCCCTTGTCGCCCTCGTCGCCGTTGAGCGCGAAGGCGAGCACCGTGCCGAGCACGGCGAGCACGACGACCACCGCGATGATCACCAGCGTGCGCCGGGGCACCACGTCCGTGAGCGGCGCCCTGGCGGGCGGTCTGGGCGGTGTGCCGGGCGGCGTCCCGGGCTGGGCGGGCACGTGGGCGCCGTGCGGGGAACCGCCCCCCGCGGCGGCGGAGTTCATCCCGGCACCGACACCGGAAGCGGCACCGGTACCAGCACCGGCGCCGAGGCCGGTGACCGCGCCCGTGCCGGAGCCCGCCGCGGTGGCACGCGTCGCCGCCGGGCCCGTCGTGGGCCGTGCCGGAACACCGGTGCCGGTGCTCGTGCCCGTCGTACGGTTCCCCGGAGCGACCGCTCCGCCCACGGCTCCGGGCGCCGGGGTTCCGGGCGGGGCTCCGGCCGGGGAACCCGTCGCGGGCGCGCCGCCGCCCGTGCCCCGGCCCGTGGCGGAACCGCCGAGTGCCGTGGCACCACCGGCCGCCGCGGCTCCCGCGCCCCGGGACGTCGCCGCCGCGGCCGCCTTCTTGCGCACCGAACGGAACGCGCCCTTCAGCCGCTCCGCCGCCTCCTCGCCCTTACGGCCGCCGGAGGTCCCGGCACCCTGTGCGGGCACGGGAGGCACCGGCGGCAGGGGCACGACCTTCGTGGCGTCCGCCGGGTCCTCGGGGCGCCTGTCCGCCGCGCCGTCCGGGGAGTTGATCACTTCCTGGAGCAGGGCCCGCGCGCTCGCGTCGTCGAGCCGCTGCTCGGGGTCCTTGGCGAGCAGGCCGTAGATGACCTTCTCCAGCAACGGACCGGCGTTCTCCGGAGGGTCGACCGCCTCGGTCATGACGGCGGTGAGCGTGGCGATGGCCGAACCCTTGTCGTACGGCGGCACGCCCTCCACCGCCGCGTAGATCAACCCGCCGAGCGACCACATGTCGGCCGCTGGGCCGGGCTTGTGGCCGCGCGCCCGCTCCGGCGAGATGTACGAGGGCGCGCCGACGAGCATGCCCGTCGAGGTGATGGACGGGTCGCCCTCGACCTGGGCGATGCCGAAGTCGGTGAGGACCACCCGGCCGTCCTCGGCGATGAGGACGTTGGACGGCTTCACATCGCGGTGCAGGATGCCCTCGCGGTGCGCGGAGCGCAGCACGTCGAGCACGGCGAGCCCGACCTCGGCCGCACGCCGCGGTGTGAGCAGCCCGTCCTCGCGGACGGCCTCGGCGAGGGACTTGCCCTCGACGAGCTCCATCACGATCCACGGCCGGTCGTCCTCGTCGACCACGTCATAGACCGTCACCGCGCCGGTGTTGCGGATCCGGGCGATCGCCTTGGCCTCGCGGAGGGTGCGGGTGATGAGGCGCCGCTTCTCCTCGTCGTCGATGCTGGAAGGGAAGCGCAGCTCCTTCACGGCGACCGTGCGGCCCAGCGTCTCGTCCTTCGCCCGCCAGACCGTGCCCATGCCGCCCCGGCCGAGCACGTCACCGAGCCGGTACCGGCCCGCGAGGAGACGCGCGCTCTGATCCTGACGGGCCCCGCCCGTCTGCTCCGCCTCCGACATGCGTCCCCTCAACTACCCGCACAACCCGCCCTGACAGAGCCTTCATTGTCCCTCACCCGAGGACCGGTCAACGCCGCGGGTCGGATGTCCCACATGGTGGACTTCGTCGCCTCGCGAACCCCTGCGCACCACCCCAAACCCCCCTGGTCATACCCTCCTTGGCCACCCCGCTCCGGTCAAACCGCCAGATCTCTGGCGTGTCCTTCCTTGACAACTCCGGACTCGGCCCCTACAGGGGGACGATGTCCGGCGCCCCGAGGCGGGCCGCGTCCGCCGTCAGGTCGTCCGGCTGGCGCTGGGACTCACGCTCGGCCTCCACCCGCTTCTCGTAGTGCTGGACCTCGCGCTCGACTTGGTCCTTGTCCCAGCCGAGCACGGGCGCCATCAGCTCGGCGCACTCGCGGGCGCTGCGCGTGCCCCGGTCGAAGGTCTCGATGGAGATGCGGGTGCGGCGGGTCAGCACGTCGTCCAGGTGCCGGGCGCCCTCGTGCGAGGCCGCGTAGACGACTTCGGCGCGCAGATAGTCCTCGGCCGCGTGCAGCGGGGCGCCGAGCGAGGCGTCGCCCTCGATCAGCTCGATGACCTCTTCGGCCAGCGAGCCGTAGCGGTTCAACAGGTGTTCGACGCGCACCACGTGCAGTCCGGTGCGCGCGGCGATGCCCGCGCGGGCGTTCCACAGCGCGCGATAGCCCTCGGCGCCGACCAGGGGGATGTCCTCGGTGACGCACTCCGCGACGCGCTGGTCCAGGCCGTGCACCGCCTCGTCCACGGCGTCCTTGGCCATGACGCGGTACGTCGTGTACTTGCCGCCCGCCACCACGACCAGGCCGGGCGCGGGGTGCGCGACCGTGTGCTCCCGGGAGAGCTTGCTGGTGGCGTCCGACTCCCCGGCGAGCAGCGGGCGCAGGCCCGCGTACACCCCCTGGACGTCGTCACGGGAGAGGGGGACCGCGAGGACCGAGTTCACATGCTCCAGGAGGTAGTCGATGTCCGCGCTGGAGGCCGCCGGGTGGGCCTTGTCCAGGTCCCAGTCCGTGTCGGTGGTGCCGACGATCCAGTGCCTGCCCCAGGGGATGACGAACAGGACGCTCTTCTCCGTGCGCAGGATCAGACCCGACGTCGAATTGATCCGGTCCTTCGGTACGACCAAATGGATGCCCTTGGACGCCCGGACGTGGAACTGGCCGCGCTCGCCGACCATCGCCTGGGTGTCGTCGGTCCACACCCCGGTGGCGTTGACGATCTGCTTCGCGCGGATCTCGTACTCCCCGCCCGCCTCGACGTCCTGGACGCGGGCGCCGACGACCCGCTCGCCCTCGCGGAGGAAGCCGGTCACCCGCGCGCGGTTGGCAGCCTGGGCGCCATAGGCCGCCGCGGTGCGCACGAGGGTGGCCACATAGCGGGCGTCGTCCATCTGCGCGTCGTAGTACTGGAGGGCCCCGACGAGGGCGTCCCGCTTCAGACAGGGGGCCACGCGCAGGGCGTGACGCCGGGTCAGGTGGCGGTGCATGGGCAGGCCCCGGCCGTGGCCGCGCGCCATCGACATCGCGTCGTACAGCGCGACGCCCGATCCGGCATAGAGCCGCTCCCAGCCCTGGTGCTGGAGGGGGTACAGGAACGGCACCGGCTTCACCAGGTGCGGGGCGAGGCGCTCCAGCAGCAGGCCGCGCTCCTTCAGGGCCTCTCTGACCAGCGCGAAGTCCAGCATCTCCAGATAGCGCAGGCCGCCGTGGATGAGCTTGCTCGACCGGCTCGACGTGCCCGACGCCCAGTCCCTGGCCTCCACCAGGCCCGTGCTCAGGCCGCGCGTCACGGCGTCGAGCGCGGTGCCCGCGCCCACCACACCGCCGCCCACGACGAGAATGTCCAGTTCGCGCTCGGCCATGCTCGCGAGTGACTCGGCACGCTCCGCCGGCCCCAGAGTCGCTGTCCTCACCGCTGCCTCCCGTGGTCGTCGGGTGTGGTCGCGCTCACATCATGCCCAGATTCTTGTCGCGCTCGCCGGGTTCAGCCACCGCCTGTGGACAACACTCCGACGACGGGCGGGGCCCAATGCCGCAAATCGGTCATATTTACTCCTAGTCTGACATTGCGCTGCCCCATCTTGTCCACAGGGCTTGCGCCCTCGTCCCGCTCCGGCTATTGGGAAGGACGGCTCACCGCCATGCCAGCAGACCTCGCCGTCATCGGCCTCGGCCACCTCGGCCTGCCCCTGGCCCAGGCCGCCGCCCACAGCGGCATCGCCACCATCGGCTACGACCCCGCCCGCGCACCCGAGCTCGCGAGCGGCCGCCTTCCCGGCGACGGCGCGGAGGGCACCCTCACCGCCGCCGACGTCCGCCGCATGCTCGCGGGCGGCTTCCGCCCGACCACCGACCCGGCCGAGCTCGGCCGGGTCCGCACCGCCGTCATCTGCGCGCCCACGCCGCAGGCGGCCGACCGCACGCTCGACCTCGGCCCGGTGGCCGAGGCCGCCCGTGCCCTGGCCGCACGCCTGCGCCCGCACACCACGGTCATCCTCGAATCGCCCGCCTACCCGGGAACCACGGAGGAATTCCTCCGCCCCCTCCTCGAAGAGGGCTCGGGCCTGCGCGCCGGACGCGACTTCCACCTCGCCTACTCCCCCGGCCGCCTCGACCCCGGCAGCCGCACCCACGGCTACGCCGGCACCCCCAAGGTCATCGGCGGCCTCACCCCCGCCTGCACCGAGTCCGCCGCCGCCTTCTACGGCCGCCTCACCGACAAGGTCGTACGCGCGCGTGGGCCGCGGGAGGCCGAAACCGTGCACCTCCTGGAGACCAACTACCGCCACGTGAACATGGCGTTGGTCAACGAGATGGCCGTGCTCTGCCACGACCTCGGCATCGACCTCTGGGACGTCATCCGCTGCGCCGAGACCAAGCCGTTCGGCTTCCAGGCCTTCCGCCCCGGCCCCGGCGTCGGCGGCCACGGCGCGCCCCTGGAAGTGCCCGGCCCGGCCCACGGAGCCCGCCCCCTGCGCATGGTCGAGCTCGCCCAGCAGGTCAACGACCGCATGCCCGGCTACGTCATCCAGCGCGCCGCGACCCTGCTCAACGAACACGGCAAGTCCGCCCGCGGCGCGCGCGTGCTGCTGCTCGGCGTCACGTACAAGCCGGACGTCGCCGACCAGCAGGGCGCCCCCGCCCAGGAGATCGCGGTCCGCCTCATGCAGCTCGGCGCCGCCGTCAGCTACCACGACCCGTACGTGGCCCACTGGAACGTTCTCGGCCATCCCGTCCCGCGCGCGGACAGCCTCTACGAAGCGGCCGCCGACGCCGATCTGACGATCCTGCTCCAGCAGCACCGCACCTACGACCTCCAGGGCCTGGCCGTGAAGGCCCAACTCCTGCTCGACACCCGGGGCGCGACCCCGGCGGGCGCCGCCCACCGCCTCTGACCCCTCGTCCGACCCCCTGGGGCACGCCCGCCGCTGCTGCTACCGTGCGGATCCAGCCATTTACCGCACACCAGTGCACTCAGATGTCCCAGGGGGAAACCACATGACGCAGCCCACGCCTCCAGGCCAGCCCGGCTACCCGTACGGCCAGGGCGGAGCCGATCCGTACGGCCAGGGCGGCGCTCAGCAACCGTACGGCCAGAGTGGCGCGCAGCAACCGTACGGCCAGCCGGGCTACGGCTACCCCCAGCAGCCGCAGCAGCCCTACGGCCAGCCGCAGCCCCAGCAGCCGTACGCCCCGTTCCCGCAGCAGCACCAGAACGGCTTCCAGCCCCCGTACACGGTGCCCGCGCCGCCCGCCCCCGCCCGGGGCAACGTGGGCCTCGGCATCGTCGTGGCCTTCGTGACCGCCCTCGTCGCGGCCGGGGTCTACGGAGCCGTCATCGGCGCCACGGAGCACGAGATCGGCTGGGCCGCCGTGGGCGTCGGCTTCGTCGTGGGCCTCGCCACGGGCAAGGCCGGCGGCCGCAACCCCGCCCTCGCGGTGATCTCGGCCGCCCTGTCCCTCGGCGCCGTCTACCTGGGCCAGCTGGTCGGCGCCGCCATGGTCATCTCCGACAAGTTCAACACCAGCTTCTCGACGGTGTTCTTCGACCACTTCGACGCGCTCCAGAAGGGCTGGAAGGAAGACGCCGACGCGATGACGTTCGTGTTCTTCGCGATAGCCGCGGTGGCCGCCTTCGGCGGTGCCAAGCGCGCCGCGCAGTAGAGCGCGCACACACGCGAAGGGGCCCGGCCCGCCTGCTGGCGGACCGGGCCCCTTCGCGCTGCTCAAGCGCGGTGCGACGTCACCGCTTGTGCTGCGAGTCCGCCACCGTCACCTCGACGCGCTGGAACTCCTTGAGCTCGCTGTAGCCGGTCGTGGCCATCGCGCGGCGCAGGGCGCCGAAGAAGTTCATCGAGCCGTCCGGGATGTGCGACGGGCCCGTGAGGATCTCCTCGGTGGTGCCGACGGTGCCCAGGTCGACCTTCTTGCCGCGCGGCACGTCCTCGTGGACGGCCTCCATGCCCCAGTGGTGGCCCTTGCCCGGGGCGTCCGTGGCGCGTGCGAGCGGGGAGCCCATCATCACGGCGTCCGCGCCGCAGGCGATGGCCTTGGGCAGGTCGCCCGACCAGCCCACGCCGCCGTCCGCGATGACGTGCACGTAGCGGCCGCCGGACTCGTCCATGTAGTCGCGGCGGGCGGCGGCGACATCGGCCACGGCGGTGGCCATCGGAACCTGGATGCCCAGGACGTTGCGCGTGGTGTGGGCGGCGCCGCCGCCGAAGCCGACGAGGACACCGGCCGCGCCGGTGCGCATCAGGTGCAGGGCGGCCGTGTACGTGGCGCAGCCGCCGACGATGACCGGGACGTCCAGCTCGTAGATGAACTGCTTCAGGTTCAGCGGCTCGGCGGCGCCGGAGACGTGCTCGGCCGACACCGTCGTACCGCGGATCACGAAGATGTCCACGCCCGCGTCCACGACGGCCTTGGAGAACTGCGCGGTGCGCTGCGGGGAGAGCGCGGCGGCGGTGACGACGCCCGCGTCGCGGACCTCCTTGATGCGCTGCCCGATCAGCTCTTCCTTGATGGGGGCGGCGTAGATCTCCTGGAGGCGGCGCGTCGCGGCCTCGGCGGGCAGCTCACCGATCTCGTCGAGCAGCGGCTGCGGGTCCTCGTACCGCGTCCACAGGCCTTCCAGGTTCAGCACGCCGAGGCCGCCGAGCTCGCCGATGCGGATGGCGGTCGACGGCGACACCACGGAGTCCATGGGGGCCGCGAGGAAGGGCAGCTCGAAGCGGTAGGCGTCGATCTGCCAGGCGATCGAGACCTCCTTCGGGTCGCGGGTGCGCCGACTCGGTACGACGGCGATGTCGTCGAAGGCGTACGCCCGGCGGCCGCGCTTGCCGCGCCCGATCTCGATCTCAGTCACGTGTGTGGCCCTTCAGCTTTCCTACGGCACTCCGTATGCCGTTCCAGTATCCCCGACACGCGCGCGTGGCCGCTACTTGTTGCGGCTGTAGTTCGGTGCCTCGACGGTCATCTGGATGTCGTGCGGGTGGCTCTCCTTGAGGCCCGCCGACGTGATCCGCACGAAGCGTCCGTTGGCCTGGAGCTCGGGCACCGTACGCCCGCCCACGTAGAACATCGACTGGCGCAGACCGCCCACCAGCTGGTGCACGACCGCGGACAGCGGGCCGCGGTAGGGAACCTGGCCCTCGATGCCCTCGGGCACCAGCTTCTCGTCGGAGGCGACGCCCTCCTGGAAGTACCGGTCCTTGGAGAAGGAGCGCTGGTCACCACGGGACTGCATGGCGCCGAGGGAGCCCATGCCGCGGTACGACTTGAACTGCTTGCCGTTGATGAAGAGCAGCTCGCCCGGGGACTCCTCGCAGCCCGCGAGCAGCGAGCCGAGCATGACCGTGTCCGCGCCGGCGACGAGCGCCTTGGCGATGTCTCCGGAGTACTGCAGGCCGCCGTCGCCGATCACCGGGACACCGGCTTCCTTGGCGGCGAGCGACGCTTCGTAGATGGCCGTTACCTGCGGTACGCCGATGCCGGCGACGACGCGGGTCGTGCAGATGGAGCCCGGGCCGACGCCGACCTTGATGCCGTCGACACCGGCGTCGATGAGGGCCTTCGCGCCGTCACGGGTGGCGATGTTGCCGCCGATGACGTCGACGCCGCCGGAGTTCGACTTGATCTTGGCGACCATGTCGCCGACCAGGCGGGAGTGGCCGTGCGCGGTGTCGACGACGATGAAGTCGACACCCGCCTCGATCAGCGCCTGGGCGCGGTCGAAGGCGTCACCGGCGACGCCGACGGCGGCACCGACGATCAGGCGGCCCCCGGCGTCCTTCGCGGCGTTCGGGTACTTCTCGGCCTTCACGAAGTCCTTGACCGTGATGAGGCCCTTGAGGACGCCGCTGTCGTCGACCAGCGGCAGCTTCTCGATCTTGTGGCGGCGCAGCAGCTCCATGGCGTCCACGCCCGAGATGCCGACCTTGCCGGTGACCAGGGGCATCGGCGTCATGACCTCGCGCACCTGGCGGGAGCGGTCCGCCTCGAAGGCCATGTCGCGATTGGTGACGATGCCGAGCAGCTTGCCCGCGCCGTCGGTCACCGGGACGCCGCTGATGCGGAACTTGGCGCAGATCGCGTCGGCCTCGGCGAGCGTGGCGTCCGGGTGCACGGTGATGGGGTCCGTCACCATGCCGGACTCGGAGCGCTTGACCAGGTCGACCTGGTTCGCCTGGTCGGCGATCGACAGGTTCCGGTGCAGTACGCCGACGCCGCCCTGGCGGGCCATGGCGATGGCCATGCGGGACTCGGTGACCTTGTCCATCGCGGCCGAGAGCAGCGGGACGTTCACCCGGACGTTCTTCGAGACGTGCGAGGCGGTGTCGATGTCACCCGGCGCCATGTCCGACGCGCCCGGCAGCAGCAGCACGTCGTCGTAGGTCAGCCCGAGTGTCGCGAATTTCTCGGGCACTCCGTCGACGTTTGCAGTCATGACACCTTCCCCAAATGGCCTTGATCGGTGCGGATGTCCATGCTAACGGGAAGCGTGGCTCTCTCATTCCACAGTTCCGGGTGCCCTACGGCTTCGTAGGTTCACACAGAGTCTCCTCGGGGCCCTCGTCGGCCGGGTCGTGCCCGGTACGGCCGGAGTGCGCCGCTTCGCGACGCGCCGCCACGGCGGAAAAGAGATCCTGGCCACAGCGGCCCGGAACGGGGCGGGGTCCACCGCTCGGGAGGAGCCGGAACGGGGCGGGGCCCACCCCTCGGGAGGACCCGGAAGCGGGTGGCGTCCACCGCTCCGGCGCGGCGGGCCCTACTGCTCGGCCAGCGCCCGCAGACGGCTCAGCGCCCGGTGCTGCGCCACCCGGACCGCACCGGGCGACATGCCCAGCATCTGCCCGGTCTCCTCGGCCGTGAGGCCGACGGCGACGCGGAGCAGCAGCAGCTCGCGCTGGTTCTCGGGGAGGTTCGCCAGGAGTTTCTTGGCCCATTCCGCGTCGCTGCTGAGCAGCGCGCGCTCCTCGGGTCCGAGGGAGTCGTCGGGCCGCTCGGGCATCTCGTCCGAGGGCACGGCGGTCGACCCCGGGTGGCGCATCGCCGCCCGCTGGAGGTCCGCGACCTTGTGCGCGGCGATGGCGAAGACGAAGGCTTCGAAGGGCCGCCCGGTGTCGCGGTAGCGCGGCAGGGCGAGCAGGACCGCGACGCAGACCTCCTGCGCGAGGTCCTCCACGAAGTGGCGGGCGTCACCCGGGAGTCGGGAGAGCCGGGTGCGGCAGTAGCGGATGGCGAGGGGGTGCACATGGGCCAGGAGGTCGTGCGTGGCCTGCTCGTCACCCTCGACAGCGCGAAGGACGAGGGCACCGATCACCGTCGTCTTGTCCTCGCGCATCGGTCCATGGTGCCTCGGCGCTGACTGATCTGTGGCACCGCGTCCATAGTTGTGCACCGAAGCGTTATGAGCAGGTGCGCCGAAACTCATCTCCCGCACCCTCCCCTTGCGCTCGGCCGACTCGTCCCCAAGGAACTCCACACCTTCAAGGATGCGGCATCGGCGACGAAGCGCCACAAGCCGCTCCCGCGGCGGGCGATTGCGGGCGTCCATGGCCCCGCCCGCCGCACGGCGGGCGGGGATCGCCATGCCCCCCGCGACAACCCGTCTAGCGAACCAGGCCCCAGCGGAAGCCGAGCGCCACCGCGTGCGCCCGGTCCGAGGCGCCGAGCTTCTTGAAGAGGCGCCTGGCGTGCGTCTTCACCGTGTCCTCCGAGAGGAAGAGCTCGCGCCCGATCTCCGCGTTGGACCGGCCGTGGCTCATGCCTTCCAGGACCTGGATCTCCCGCGCGGTGAGCGTGGGAGCGGCCCCCATCTCGGCCGACCTCAGCCGCCGCGGCGCGAGCCGCCAGGTCGGGTCGGCCAGGGCCTGGGTGACGGTCGCGCGCAGCTCGGCGCGCGAGGCGTCCTTGTGCAGATAGCCGCGGGCGCCCGCGGCGACCGCGAGCGCGACCCCGTCCAGGTCCTCGGCGACGGTGAGCATGATGATGCGCGCGCCGGGGTCGGCGGAGAGCAGCCGCCGCACGGTCTCGACGCCGCCCAGTCCGGGCATGCGTACGTCCATCAGGATCAGGTCCGAGCGGTCGGCGCCCCAGCGGCGGAGGACTTCCTCGCCGTTGGCCGCTGTCGTCACGCGCTCCACGCCGGGCACGGTCGCGACCGCGCGGCGCAGCGCCTCTCGGGCGAGCGGGGAGTCGTCGCAGACGAGGACGGATGTCATGGCCGTCCTCCGCAGCTGATGCGCGTCACCTTGAGCCTCCAGGCTGGTACAAGTCGTCACCTGTGCGGTTGACGCTCTCGGACACCTGCCCGAGCGCTTGTTGTTTCAACCGCCTCCGCACTCTCAACGATGGTCACTCGAAAGAGTTACGGGTCGGACTGCCGCCTTCGGCACTCTACGTGAGGGCGCGGACACGGCACAGGCGGCATGAAACCGCACATACCTGGTTGAGGGCTATGCCCCATTTAGCGGCTTTTCTTCCCTTTTCCCGGTGTCTGTGGCTAGATTCGCAATGAGTCATATTTTCATCTCCTTAGACAGTAGATGTACGGTCATGGGCACCGTATCCGCGTCACGACGGCTACCAGGAGACACGCAATGGCAGATTTCTCCCGCCTCCCCGGACCGAACGCAGATCTGTGGGACTGGCAGCTCCTCGCGGCCTGCCGCGGGGTGGACAGCTCGCTCTTCTTCCACCCGGAGGGCGAGCGCGGCGCGGCACGGAGCGCGCGCGAGAACTCGGCCAAAGAGGTCTGCATGCGCTGCCCGGTGCGCGCGGAGTGCGCCGCGCACGCGCTCGCCGTACGGGAGCCGTACGGCGTGTGGGGCGGCCTCACCGAGGACGAACGGGAAGAGCTGATGGGACGCGCGCGCAACCGGCTGGTCGCGGCGTCGGCCGGGGGCGGGGGCGCCGCTTCCCCCTGACACCGCGCGGGCCCGGCACCGAGAAGGAACGTTTCCTCTCGCATGCACGCGGGCCGAGCGCCCAGCGCGTCGCCGAGCGCCCAGCGCGTCGCCGAGCCCCCAGCGCGTCGCCGGGCGCCCGGTGGCGTACTCAGCGCTCGGCGGCGCGGGCCAGCCGGTCGAGGGTCGCCGCGACCGCCGGCACCTGGGCCAGGTCCGGCAGCGTGAGCGCGACGATCTCCCGGCGCACGGCGGGCTCCACCACCACCGCGCGGGCCCCCTTGGGCCGCACCGACTCAAGGGCGAGCTCGGGCAGGACCGCGACGCCGAGGCCCGCGCCGACCAGGCCGATCACCGCCGGGTAGTCGTCGGTCGCGAAGTCGATGCGGGGCTCGAAGCCGGCGCCGCGGCAGACCTCGACGAGCTGGCGGCGGCAGCGCGGGCAGCCCGCGATCCACGACTCGCCGGCCAGCTCGCCGATGGTGACGGCGTCCGCCTTCGCCAGGCGGTGCCCCTCCGGGACGAGGCCGACGAGCCGGTCGGCGAGCAGGGGCCGTACGACGAGGTCGTCCCACTCCTCGGCGGCGCCCGCCCCCTCGTACCGGAAGGCGAGGGCCACGTCGCAGTCGCCCTCGCGGAGCATCTCCACCGAGCGCGGCGGCTCGGCCTCCTCCAGGGAGACGCGGGTACCTGGGTGGGCGGCGCGCAGGGCGGCGAGTGCGCCGGGGACGAGCGTGGAGGAGCCGCTGGGGAAGGAGACGAGCCGGACCCGGCCCGCGCGCAGGCCCGCGATCGCGGCGACCTCCTCCTCGGCCGCGGTCAGCCCGGCGAGGATGCCCGCGGCATGCCTGACCAGGGCCTCGCCCGCCTGCGTGAGGCGCATCTCGCGGCCCGCACGGATGAGCAGCGGGGTGCCCGTGGACGCCTCCAGGGCCTTCATCTGCTGGCTGACGGCGGGCTGGGTGCAGCCGAGCTCGCGGGCCGCGGCCGAGAAGGAGCCGGTGGCGGCCACGGCGCGCAGGACACGGAGATGACGGGCCTCGATCATGCGTCGAGCATAAGTGACCCTTGGGAGGAATGCATAATATTGCGTAGCTGCTTTGAGCACGTTCCCTTAGCCTGACCGCATGAAGCTTCTCTCCGTGAATGTGGGCCGTCTGAAGTCCGTCCCGTACACCAGCGCCCCCAGCAACCTCACCGGGATCGACAAACAGCCCGTGGACGAGCCCGTTCGGGTGACGGCGCCCGGCCCCAAGGGCACCGGCGGCAGCGGACTCGCGGGCGACTCGATCGGCGAACTGCGCCACCACGGCGGGAACGACCAGGCGGTGTACGCCTTCGCGCGCGAGGACCTCGACGCCTGGGGGCGCCGGCTCGGCCGCGAGCTCCCCAACGGCGGGTTCGGCGAGAACCTCACCACGACCGGCGTCGACGTGAACGGCGCGCTGATCGGGGAGCGTTGGCGCGTCGGCGAGGACCTGCTCCTGGAGGTCACCTCGTCCCGCATCCCCTGCCGTACGTTCCAGGGCCACATGGGTGAGCAGGCCTGGGTGCGGCGGTTCACCGAGGCGTTGCTGCCCGGCGCGTATCTGCGGGTGCTCGAACCGGGCGCGATCCAGGCGGGCGACACGGTCGAGATCGCGCACCGCCCCGACCACGACGTCACCGTCGCGCTGCAGTTCAGGGCGGTGACCTCGGAGCGCTCGCTGCTGCCGAGGCTGCTCGCGGCCGGGGACGCGCTGCACCCCGAGGCGACGGAGAAGGCCCTCAAGTACGTGGAGAAGCACGGCGGTTGACGCGCGCCGGGGCGCCCGCGCCGGCCTGGTGCGCGGAGCACGTGGCGCGGGGACGCCCGTGGCCTCACTAGCCTTGGTCCATGACTACGGCTCTCATCACGGGTGCGACCTCGGGCATCGGTGCCGCCTTCGCACGGCGCCTGGCCACCGACGGCCACAACCTCGTCCTGGTGGCACGTGACACGAAGCGGCTGCGGGAGCAGGCGACCGAGTTGCACGACCGGCACGGGAACGAGGTGGAGGTACTGACCGCGGACCTCTCCACGGACGACGGGATCGCGGCCGTCGAACAGCGGCTCGCGAACCGGCGCGACCCGGTCGACCTGCTCGTCAACAACGCGGGCTTCGCCAACAAGGGCCGCTATCTGGAAGTCCCCATGGCCGACGAGCTGACGATGCTGAAGGTGCACTGCGAGGCGGTGCTCCGGCTGACGTCGGCGGCGGTCGGGACCATGCGGGAGCGGGGGCGCGGGGGCGTCGTGAACGTGGCGTCGGTGGCCGCCTTCGTGCCGCGCGGCACCTACGGGGCGTCGAAGGCGTGGATCGCGCAGTTCACCCAGGGCGCGGCGCGGGACCTCGCCGGGTCCGGGGTGCGGCTGATGGCCCTGTGCCCCGGCTTCGTCCGCACCGAGTTCCACGAGCGGGCGGGCATGGGCACGGACAACATCCCCAAGTGGCTCTGGCTGGACGCGGACAAACTGGTCTCCACCGCCCTCACCGACCTGGCCCGCGGCAAGTCCCTCTCCGTGCCCGACCCCCGCTACAAGGCGATGATGGGCGTGGTGAAGGTGACGCCGCGCGCCCTGCTCGGCGGGGTGACGTCGAGGACCGGCCGCAAGTACGAGCCGCGCTAGAAGGCGCCCCCGAAAGGGGCGCGGGGCTGTATCCATGTGCGGCTCCGCCGCGTGGGCGCGACCGGCCCCCCGCGGCCGACGGGACCGCGCACCCCGGCGGACGCGGAGCCGCAGGGCGGGGCGGACAGCGCGAAGGCCCGGTATCCCGCGACGGGATACCGGGCCTTCGTCGGTTCTGGCCGACCGCTCGGCTCAGGTCATGCTCAGTGGGAGTGACCGTGGCCGTGGCCGTGACCGGCGTCGGCCTCTTCCTCGGCCGGCTTCTCGACGACCAGGGTCTCGGTCGTGAGCAGCAGGGAGGCGATGGAGGCCGCGTTCTCCAGGGCGGAGCGCGTGACCTTCACGGGGTCGATGACGCCGGCCTTGACCAGGTCGACGTACTCGCCGGTCGCGGCGTTGAAGCCCTGGCCCTTCTCCAGCTCCGCCACCTTGGTGGTGATGACGTAGCCCTCGAGGCCGGCGTTCTCGGCGATCCAGCGCAGCGGCTCGACGACGGCGCCACGGACGACGGCGACACCGGTGGCCTCGTCGCCCTCCTTGCCGAGGCCGCCCTCGAGCACCTTGGCGGCGTGGACGAGCGCGGAGCCACCACCGGAGACGATGCCCTCCTCGACCGCGGCGCGGGTCGCGGAGATGGCGTCCTCCAGACGGTGCTTCTTCTCCTTCAGCTCCACCTCGGTGGCGGCGCCGACCTTGATCACGCACACGCCGCCGGCGAGCTTCGCGAGGCGCTCCTGCAGCTTCTCGCGGTCCCAGTCGGAGTCGGTGGTCTCGATCTCGGCCTTGATCTGGGCGACGCGGCCCTCGACGTCACCGGCGTTGCCGCCGCCGTCGACGATGGTGGTGTCGTCCTTGGTGATCGTCACGCGGCGGGCGGTGCCGAGCACGTCGAGACCGACCTGGTCGAGCTTGAGGCCGACCTCTTCGGCGATGACGGTGCCGCCGGTGAGGGTGGCCATGTCGCCGAGCATCGCCTTGCGGCGGTCGCCGAAGCCGGGGGCCTTCACCGCGACGGCGTTGAAGGTGCCGCGGATCTTGTTCACGACGAGGGTCGAGAGGGCCTCGCCCTCGACGTCCTCGGCGATGATCAGGAGCGGCTTCGAGGAGCCGGCCTGGATGACCTTCTCCAGGAGCGGCAGCAGGTCCTGGATGGAGGCGATCTTGCCCTGGTGGATGAGGATGTACGGGTCCTCGAGGACGGCCTCCATGCGCTCCTGGTCCGTCACGAAGTACGGCGACAGGTAGCCCTTGTCGAAGGCCATGCCCTCGGTGAAGTCCAGCTCGAGACCGAAGGTGTTGGACTCCTCGACGGTGATGACACCGTCCTTGCCGACCTTGTCCATCGCCTCGGCGATGAGCTCGCCGACCTGCTGGTCCTGGGCGGAGAGCCCGGCCACGGCGGCGATGTCGGACTTGTCGTCGATCGGCCGCGCGGTGGCGAGCAGCTCGTCGGAGACGGCCTTGACGGCGGCGTCGATGCCCTTCTTCAGGGCGGCCGGGGAGGCACCCGCGGCAACGTTGCGCAGGCCTTCCTTGACCAGGGCCTGGGCGAGCACGGTGGCGGTGGTGGTGCCGTCACCAGCGATGTCGTTGGTCTTGGTCGCCACCTCCTTCACCAGCTGGGCGCCGAGGTTCTCGTACGGGTCCTCGACCTCGACCTCACGGGCGATGGTGACGCCGTCGTTGGTGATGGTCGGGGCGCCGAACTTCTTGTCGATGACGACGTTGCGGCCGCGGGGGCCGATCGTCACCTTGACCGTGTCGGCAAGCTTGTTGACGCCGCGCTCAAGGGCGCGACGGGCGTCCTCGTCGAACTTCAGGATCTTCGCCATGGGAGCGATTCAGCCCTCTCGGAAAACTCGGGTGAACGAACTGCGCCCCTCGCCGCCCGGCAATCAGCGGGGTGACCAGGGGCGCAGCGCGAAACAAATCTGCTGGGTGAAGCAGGTGACTAGCGCTCGATCACTTCTCGATGATCGCGAGCACGTCGCGGGCGGAGAGCACCAGGTACTCGTCGCCGTTGTACTTCACCTCGGTGCCGCCGTACTTGCTGTAGAGCACGACGTCGCCGACCTTCACGTCGAGCGGCAGGCGCTCGCCGTTCTCGAAGCGGCCCGGGCCCACGGCGAGGACGGCGCCCTCCTGGGGCTTCTCCTTCGCGGTGTCCGGAATAACCAGGCCAGAGGCCGTGGTCTGCTCGGCGTCGAGCGGCTGGACCACAATGCGGTCCTCGAGCGGCTTGATGGCAACCTTGGAGCTGGCGGTCGTCACGATCCGACCTCCCCCTTCGGAGATCTCGCGGGGTTAACTGATCTAGAGGTGGCGACCAGGTCGATCCGTCGTCGCGGGTGCCGGACCTGCCCGTCGCTTCTGGCACTCTCCAGGTGGGAGTGCCAGGCCCGAGACTAGGACGGCGATTAGCACTCGGTCAAGCGGAGTGCCAATTGACTGCCGCCGGCTTGGCAGGTTTCCCCCTCCGCGAGGGGTGGGCGAGGGGCTAGCGGGGGGCTCCGGGCGAGGCCGTGGGCGGGTGCTCCTTCGGGCAACGTTTCGCGTGCGGGGTGGGTTCCGCGCGGGGCGCGGGGGCGCTGGGGCTCCGCCCGGAGGGGGGCCTCTCCGCCCGGGGTCCGGCCAACGGTCGCTCGGCACAGCCAGGAGACATCTTCTCGGCCGCCTTCCTCCCCAGCCTCTCGATCGGGTCCACCGACTGGGCGCAGCCCGTCAGCAGGAGGGGGGCCAGGAGGAGCACCGCGGTGGCGGCGCGCCTCACAGGTAGTCCTCCAGGCGGGCCACCGCGTACCCCCTGTCGGTGACCGTCTTCAGGACCGTGCGGACCATGTCGGGCATCGTGCCCTTCCAGTCCTCGCGGCCCCGGAAGTGCGTGAGGATGATGTCGCCGGGGTGCAGGTCCTTGTCCCATTCGCGCCACTCCATGTGGTCGGCGAAGCCCTCGGACGCCCACAGCGGCACCGCCTTGACGCCGCAGGACCTGGCGGCGCGCAGGGTGTCGCGGTTGTAGTTGCCGTACGGCGGCCGGAAGAGCTCGGGGCGCTTGCCGTACCGCCGCTCGATGACGTCCTGCATGCCGCAGATCTCGTGCCGCTGGGCCTCGTACGAGAGACCGGGCAGATAGCGGTGGTTGAGGGTGTGGTTGTTCAGCGTGACGCCGTGGTCCCGCATCCGCTTGAAGTAGCCGTAGTCCTCCTTGACGAGGTAGTCGCTGAGGAACGCGGTGTACGGGATCTTCAGGTCGCTCATCATCCGCAGGAAGGCCGGATCCTTCTCGGCGCCGTCGTCGACGGTCAGGAAGACGACCTTGTCCTTGGTCGGCACCGTGGTGAACACCGGCGGCAGCTCCGCCTGCCCCCGCACCTCGAAGCCCTTGCGCGTGGCGGGACGCGTCTTGACGGCGGGCGCGGCGGGCGCCGTGAGCGGGACCTCGGCGAGTCCCCAGCGCTTCGCGGCGGCGGCCCGCGCGGCCTGGCTGGCGCGCAGCCGCTGGGCGTACTCGCGCAGGGCCTGGGCGGGCGGGGCGAGGCGCGGCTGCTGGCCGTGGGCGGCGGGCGCCCCGTGCTCGCGCCCCGCACCGGCGTCCGGGTCCGACGCGCAGCCGGAGGCGACCGCGCCGACGCCGAGCGCGGCAAGGGCGAGCAGCGCCCGCCCCCTCACCATTCGTACCCATTCTCCATTTTGTCGTACTAGTCGCATGGCGCCGGATCCTCGCAGTTCAGAGCCCTGCCGAGGGCTCGACACCGCCGCCGGACGCGCACCTTCCACCGACTGGCCCACAATGGGCCGGTGAACGCTCCGCACGATCCGCAGCCCGCCACGACGGCCTTCGCCGCGCTCCTCACCGCCGAGGGCACCGCCCTCCTCGACGCCGTACGGGAGGTCGAACCGGCCGCGGAGCTCGCGGTCGCGACCCGGCTGCGCCGCGACCACCCCGCCGACCTGGTCTCGGCGGCGCTCGCCCAGGCGCGGCTGCGACAGCGGGCGGTGGCGAAGTTCGGCGCCGGGGACGCCGCGCGGATGTTCTTCACGCCGAACGGCGTCGAGCAGTCCACGCGCACGTCCGTCGCGACGTACCGGGCGGAGCGGTTCAAGGAGCTCGGCGTGCGGCGGATCGCCGATCTGTGCGGCGGCATCGGCGGCGACGCGATCGCGCTCGCACGCGCCGGAATCGAGGTCCTCGCGGTCGACCACGATCCGCTGACCTGCGCGGTCGCCCGCGCGAACGCCGCCGCCCTCGGGCTGGAGGACCTCATCGAGGTCCGTGAGGCGGATGTCACGGAGGTGGACACGGCCGGGTACGACGCGGTCTTCGTGGACCCCGCGCGGCGCGGCGGGCGCGGGCGGATCTTCGACCCGGAGGCGTACTCGCCCCCGCTGTCCTGGGCGGTGGCGGCCGCGCGGAAGGCCCCGCGCGCGGCCCTGAAGATCGCCCCCGGCATCCCGCACGAGGCGGTGCCCGAGGAGGCGGAGGCCGAGTGGATCTCGGACGGCGGGGACGTGAAGGAAGCGGTGCTGTGGTTCGGCACGGACGCGCCCGGCTCGCACCGGGCGACCCTTCTGCCTTCACGCGCCACTTTGTGCGCGGGGCGCGCGGTCATGCTCCCGGACCCCGATGTGCGCCCCGTCGGCCGCTATCTGTACGAGCCGGACGGCGCCGTCATCCGCGCCCATCTCGTCGCGGAGGTCGCCGCGCGGGTCGAGGGCGGGCTCGTCGACGAGACGATCGCCTACGTCACCTCCGACGTGGCCCGTACGACGCCGTACGCCAGCGCGTACGAGATCACGGACCAGCTGCCGTTCAACGTGAAGAAGCTCAAAGCGCTGCTGCGGGAGCGTGAGGTCGGTGTGCTCACGGTCAAGAAGCGGGGCTCGGCCGTGGAGCCGGAGGAGCTCCGCCGCAAGGTGAAGCCCCGGGGCCCCGGCTCCGCCACGGTCTTCCTCACCCGGGTCGCGGGCGCGCCCACCATGCTCGTGGGGCACCCGGCCCCCTGACCCCGCCCGGGGGCCCGTCAGGAGTCGACGGGCTCGAAGCGCCAGCGGTGCGGCGGGCGGGACACCAGGTCCGCGGGCGGCGCGGGCAGCTCCGGCAGCTCGGCGTCGTACGCGGCGTCCCACCAGGTGATGACGAGGACGCGGTCCTGGGGCGCGCGGAAGGTCTCACGGCGCACCGGCGCGGCCGCCAGGCCCTGGGCGCGCGCCCAGGCGAGCAGCTCGGGCCCGCGCCCCTCGGCGGCGCGGGCCTCCCACATCAGCGCGACGCTCATGAGTAGAGGTTGTCCTTGCTGACCTCGTGCACGTGGTCGTGATCGTGGGTGTGGGCGTGCGCGCCCGGCACGTGCGGCTCGGTCACCGGCAGGGAGGAGTCCGCCGAGAGCCCGAGGTCGGACGGCCGCCGGTTGCGTGCCACCATCTCCGCGCCGAGCGCGGCGACCATCGCGCCGTTGTCCGTGCACAGCTTGGGCCGCGGCACCCGCAGGCGGATGCCCGCGCGCTCGCACCGCTCCTGGGCGAGCGCCCGCAGCCGGGTGTTGGCCGCCACGCCGCCGCCGATCATGAGGTGGTCGACGCCCTCGTCCTTGCAGGCCCTGACGGCCTTGCGGGTGAGCACGTCGACGACCGCCTCCTGGAAGGACGCGGACACGTCCCGCACCGGCACGTCCTCGCCCGCGGCCCGCTTCGCCTCGATCCAGCGCGCCACGGCCGTCTTCAGGCCGGAGAAGGAGAAGTCGTACGCGGGGTCGCGCGGACCGGTCAGACCGCGCGGGAAGGCGATCGCCTCGGGGTCGCCCTCGCGCGCGTAGCGGTCGATGACGGGGCCGCCGGGGAAGCCCAGGTTCAGCACCCGCGCGATCTTGTCGAAGGCCTCCCCCGCGGCGTCGTCGATGGTGGCGCCGAGGGGCCGGACGTCGGCGGTGATGTCCGTGGAGAGCAGCAGCGAGGAGTGCCCGCCGGACACGAGGAGCGCCATCGTCGGCTCGGGCAGCGCACCGTGCTCCAGCTGGTCCACGCAGATGTGCGAGGCCAGGTGGTTGACGCCGTACAGCGGCTTGCCGAGCGCGTACGCGTACGCCTTCGCGGCCGAGACGCCGACGAGCAGCGCGCCCGCGAGGCCGGGCCCCGCGGTGACGGCGATCCCGTCGAGGTCGGAGGCGGCGACGCCCGCGTCCTTCAGGGCGCGCTGGATCGTCGGGACCATCGCCTCCAGGTGCGCGCGCGAGGCGACCTCGGGCACGACGCCGCCGAAGCGCGCGTGCTCGTCGACGCTGGAGGCGACGGCGTCGGCGAGCAGCGTGGTGCCGCGCACGATGCCGACGCCGGTCTCGTCGCAGGAGGTCTCGATGCCGAGGACGAGGGGCTCGTCGCGGAGGTCAGCCATGGATCTCGGTTCCTTGTACGCCGTTCACGGGGCCGTCGGCCCGGCCGTTCGGGGAGGGGTGCGGGGCCTGCGGCAGGGCTGAGGGGTCCGAGAGGCGCATCACCAGCGCGTCCACGTTCCCCGGCTGGTAGTAGCCGCGGCGGAAGCCGATCGGCTCGAACCCGAAGCGCTCGTACAGCTTCTGCGCCCGGGTGTTGTCCACGCGCACCTCGAGCATCACCTCGGTGGCCTCGAAGGCGGTCGCGTGCCGCAGGAGCTCGGTGAGCAGCCGCGCGCCGAGCCCGGTGCCCCACTGGTCCCGGGCGACGGCGATGGTCTGCACGTCGGCGGCCAGCGCGTCGCCGCCGTCGGAGTCGGTGCCCGCCACCGCGAGCCCGCCGTAGCCGACCAGGCGCGCGCCGTCGTACGCCACCAGATAGCGGCGCGTCGAGCCCGGCCCGCGCGCGTGCGCGAGCTCGGACCAGAACATGCCGCGCGACCAGGCGTCCTCCGGGAAGAGCTCCTTCTCCAGGGCGAGGACGGGATCGATGTCCCACCAGCGCATCTCGCGCAGCACGGCGGCTTGGGTCGTCACGGTGGTCACTGGGGGGTGACCACCTTGTAGTTCTTGGGCACCTGCGCGTCCGGGCGGCGCAGGTACAGCGGGCGGGGCTCCAGGAGCTCCTCCCCCGCGGCCAGCTTCTCGGCCGCGAGCCCGGCGAGGGCCGCGGCCGCCACGTGCTCGGGCCCGCGGGCGTCGGGGAAGGTCTCCGGGTAGAGCGTGGCGCCCGCGCCGACGGCCGGAAGCCCGGCGACCTGCTCGGCGATGTCGGCGGGCCGGTCCACGGCGGGCCCCGCGACGCGCGTGCGCGGGTCCTCGTACCGGGCCCAGTAGACCTCCTTGCGGCGCGCGTCCGTGGCCACGACGAAGGGGCCGTCCTCGATCCCGGAGGCGTACGCCAGACCGTCGAGCGTGCACACCCCGTACACGGGCACGCCGAGCGCGAGGCCGAAGGTGTCGGCCGTCATCAGACCCACCCGCAGACCGGTGTACGGCCCGGGGCCCACCCCGGTGACGACGGCGGTGACCGCGTCGAGTCTCACGCCCGCGTCGGCGAGGACGCGGTCGACGGCGGGCAGCAGCAGCTCGCCGTGGCGGCGCGCGTCGACCTGACTCGACTCGGCGACGACGGACGTGCCGTCGTGCAGCGCGACGGTGACGGCGGGGGTTGCGGTATCCAGAGCGAGCAAGAGCACGCGAACAGCCTACGGCTCCGAGGCCCCGCGCACGGCCGCACCGGCCAGGGGTGCGCCTGCTGCTACCGTCACTCCATAGCCGTACGTAGGGAAGGTGGCTCAGTGTCCAGGACCAGCTCGGGATTCGTGGCCGGGCTCACCGCCGCCGCCCTCGCCGTGGTCGGATTCCTCGCCTACCAGGCCTCCGCGAGCGCGCCGGACGACCTGAACGCGCGGCCGGACAAGTCCCCCACGACCCCCACGAAGTCCCCCAAGGGCAAGGGCGGCTCGCTGGCCCTTCCGGACCGCTCGGGCACCGGCAAACGGGTCGTGTACTCGCTGGAGGGCGACCGGGTCTGGCTGGTCGGCGACTCCGGCAAGGCGAAGCGCACGTACAAGGTCACGCCGAGCACCGTCGACCCCGAGCCCGGCACCTACGAGGTCACCTCGCGCCAGGGCCAGGTCACCGGCTCGGACGGCAGGCAGATCGAGCACGTCGTGCGCTTCACGACGGTCGACGGCATAACGGTCGGGTTCAGCGCGGCGCTCAACGGCTCCACGGAGAAGCCGGACCCGGCGAAGAAGACCGGCGGCATCCGCTCCTCCCGCGAGGACGGCAACGCGATGTGGGACTTCGCGATCATCGAAACGCCGGTCGTCGTCGTCAAGTGACCCCGTTACGCGGCGCCTGACCCCGTTACGCGGCGCCTGATCGCGTCACGCGGCGTCGCGCCGCGGTTCGTCCACGGGGGCTTCCTGGGGCACAGGTGCGGCCGGAGGCGTGGAGACGGCGCTCGCGGCGGCGCACGACGCGAGCAGCTCACGCATCGAGCAACTGGACGGCTGCGCCGTCAGCCCCTGCGGCCGGGGCTGTACGTCTCGTTCTGAAGCCGGCATGGACGCCTCCTGGGGCTTCGGGAGCAGACGTGGTTAGGTAGACCTAACCAGTACCGGTATCCATGTGAACACGCCCGGCACCCGCCACGCAACATCTTACCGACGCCTTGTCGGAAAATGTGGACGGCAGCAGTCCCCGACCGGGCGGCGAGGACGAACCGGCGGGACGGCCGAACGGGTCGAGCAGCCGGAGAACGACCCCGGACGGCGCGGAGAGACGACCTCGGACGGCCAGGAGAGACGACCTCAGCTGACCCGGCGAAGGAACCTCAGCCGACCCGGCGAAGGAATTTCAGACGGCCAGGACGCTCAGGTCGGCGTCCTGCCAGCGCGCCCCGATCCCGTGCACCGTGATCTCGCGTCCCTCGTCCGTGGTGTCTCCCACGGCCCGGTGGATGACCAGGTGCAGCCGGTCGTCCGACAGCTCCTCGACCTTGCCGTCGCCCCACTCGACGACGACCACGGAGTCCGGAAGCGACACGTCCAGGTCCAGGTCCTCCATCTCGTCGAGCCCGCCGCCCAGGCGGTACGCGTCCACGTGCACCAGGGCGGGACCGTCGCCGAGGGGCGGGTGGACGCGGGCGATGACGAACGTCGGCGAGGTGACGGCACCGCGCACGCCGAGGCCCTCGCCGAGGCCGCGCGTCAGCGTCGTCTTGCCCGCGCCGAGCTCGCCGGTGAGCATGACGAGATCGCCCGGACGCAGGATCTTGGCCAGGCGGCGGCCCAACTCACCCATCTGCTCCGGTGAGTTGACGGCGATCTTCAGGGTGGCGGCGGGGACGGCCGGGCTGTGCGGTGCTTCCATGGGCCCCACGGTAACCGGTCAGCCGGTGCCGACCGCGCCCGTCCGTGCCAGCAGGTCCGCCAGGCGGTCGGTGACCACCTCCGGGTGCTCCAGCATGACCAGGTGACCGGCGTCCGGCACCAGGACGAGCTCCGCGTCCGGCAGCAGGTCGGCGATCACCTCGCTGTGCTCGCTCGGCGTGACCAGGTCCTTGTCCCCGGCGAGCACGAGCACGGGCAGCTCGGCGAAGTGCTTGAGGGCGTCGGCCTTGTCGTGCTCGGTGAACGCCGGGTAGAACTCCGCGACCACGTCGATCGGCGTGGACTCGATCATGCGCTCCGCGAACCGGGCGACCGCCGGGTCGACGTCCTTCGACGAGAACGAGTACCGCTTGATGATGCCCGCGAACAGGTCGGACGTGGCCCGCCGCCCGCGCTCCACCAGCTCGGCCTGCGAGCCGAGCGCCCGCAGGACGCCGGGCAGGACGCGCCGCACGGCGTTCACCCCCGCGACCGGCAGCCCGAAGTTGACTTCCCCGAGCCCCCCGGCGGACGTACCGACCAGCGCGACGCCCACCACCCGCTCCCGGATCAGCTCCGGGAACTGGTCGGCGAGGGCCATCGTCGTCATGCCGCCCATGGAGTGCCCGACGAGGACCAGCGGCCCCTCGGGCGCGGCCGCGTCGATGACGGCCTTCAGGTCCCGGCCGAGCCGGTCGATGGTGACCGGCTCGCGGTCGCGAAGGCGGGCCGCGCCGCGCCCCGAGCGCCCGTGGCTGCGCTGGTCCCAGTACACGGCCCGGACGACGCCCCGCAGGGCGGCGCGCTGGAAGTGCCAGGAGTCCTGGCTGAGGCAGTAGCCGTGGCTGAACACGACGGTGACGGGGGCGGGCGCCCGCCGCCCGAACAGCCGGCGCCGCCGAGCGGCCTGGGAGCCCTCCGCGCCCACCTCGTCGACTTCGAAGGCGAGCTCCGTGCCGTCGTCGGCGTACGCCTTGCCGGGGGTGCCGCGCAGGGAGCCGTACGGCCCCGAGGCGTCGAGGGCGAGACGGGCCTTCTTGCGCATGCCGCGCCCGACCGTGAGCCGCTCGATGGCGACCCCGGCCGCGGCGCCCGCCGCGATGACTCCTATGGCGGCGCCCGCGACCCCGGCCCGCCGCCACGTCGTCACCGCGCCGCCCGGCCGTCCCGCCACCGCCCCGACCACCTCGGCGGCCGCCCCCGTGCTGCCCTCGCCCACGTGCCGCTCCTCTTCAGTCGCCGGTGCCCGGCCGCTCGTTCACATAGACGCGCGGGACGCGCGCGCCGATGCGCGTCACGATCTCGTACGCGATGGTGCCCGCGGCCCGCGCCCAGTCCTCGGCGGTGGGCTCCCCGCGATCGCCTGGCCCGAAGAGCACGGCCTCCGCGCCGACCTCGGGCTCGTCACCGCCGAGGTCCACCACGAACTGGTCCATGGCGATGCGTCCGGCGACGGTCCGCCACTTGCCGCCGACGAGCACCGGGCCCGTGCCGGAGGCGTGCCGCGGGATGCCGTCCCCGTAGCCCGCGGGCACCAGGCCCAGGGTCGTCTCGCCCGCCGTGGTGTAGAGGTGTCCGTAGCTCACCCCGTGTCCCGCCGGGGCGCGCTTCACATGGGCCAGGGCCGCGGCGACCGTCATCACCGGACGCAGCCCGAAGTCCTCGGGCGTCCCGATCTCGGGGCTGGGCGAGACCCCGTACATCGCGATGCCCGGCCGCACCAGGTCGAAGTGCGTCTCGGGCAGGGTGAGCGTGGCCGGGGAGTTGGCTATGTGCCGCACCTCGGGGCGGAGGCCCGCCTCCTCGGCGTACCCGACCATCGAGCGGAACGTGCCCAGCTGCGGCGCGATCGACGGATGCCCCGGCTCGTCGGCGCAGGCGAAGTGCGACCACAGGCCCGTGACCTTCACCAGGCCGTCGGCCTCCGCGCGCAGGGCCTCGCCCACGAGCTCCGGCCAGTCGTCGGGCATGCACCCGTTGCGCCCGAGACCGGTGTCGGCCTTGAGCTGCACCCGGGCCGTGCGCCCGGCGGCCCGCGCGGCGGCGGCGACCTCGGCCAGGGCCTGCACCCGGCTCACCGACACGTCGATGTCCGCCTCGACGGCCTCCCGCCAGGGCGACCCCGGCGTCCACAGCCAGCACATCAAGCGCCCACCGACACCCGCGGCCCGCAGCGCGAGCGCCTCCTCCGGCGTGGCGGTCCCGACCCAGTCGGCCCCCGCGTCCAACGCGGCCTTGGCACACGGCACCATGCCGTGCCCGTACCCGTCCGCCTTCACGACGGCCATGAACGCGGCCCCGGGCGCGTGCGCACGCAGCGCCCGCACGTTGGCCCGAAGGGCAGCGAGGTCGATCTCAGCGCGCACACGCGGCAGTGCAGTATCAGTCATCGTCGAACAGTCTCTCAGAGCGGCGGAGAAGGACGACGGCACGGGACGTCACCGCGCAAGCCACCACGCACGGAAAGCCGCCGACGAAACAAGAGGGCGCACGCAGGGAGGGAGCTCCCGGTCCACCGGCGGAAAGCCGCCGACGAAACAAGAGGGGACGCACCGGTATGTCCGCCCGGAGCACCCCGAGTACACCGCGTCGGGCGGGATGGCCGCCCCGCGCAGATGACGGCGAGGACGGACATACCGGGGCGGCCCCGCCCCACCACGGCCGGCCGGCACACCCCAGAGAACGGACGGCCGACACGCCCCCAGCAGACGGACGGACGGCAAACCCCAGAAGACGGACGGACGGCACACCCCAGAAACGCGAAGCGCCCCGCGCTAGCCGCGCCGCACGTCCCGCCAGGCCGCCGGAACGGCCTCCGCCACGTCCTGCGCGCCCACCGGCGCCCCCTCCGCCGCGAGCCGCCCCGCGAGCCCGTGCAGAAACGCCCCCACGGCCCCCGCGTCCCGAGCCCCGAGCCCCGCCGCGAGCAGCGCCCCGGCAAGCCCCGACAGCACGTCCCCGCTCCCCGCGGTGGCCAGCCACCCGGTCCCCGTCGGATTGACCCGTACGACACCCCCGCCGGCCCCGGCGACCAGCGTCGTGGACCCCTTGAGCAGCACCGTGGCCCCGTACCGCCCGGCCAGCTCCCGCACCGCGTCGAGCCGGGCCGCCTCGACCTCCGCCCGCCCCACCCCGAGCAGCGCGGCGGCCTCCCCCGCGTGCGGCGTGAGCAGCGTCGGCGCGCCCCGCTCCCGCACGGCCGAGGCGTCCACGAGCCGCAGCCCGTCCGCGTCGATGAGCACGGGCACCTCCGCGGCGACCACGTCCCGCAGCCGCTCCCCCGCGTCCCCGTGCCCGTCCCCGAGTCCCGGCCCCACCACCCAGGCCTGCACGCGCCCGGCCCGGGGCACCGGCCCGGCCGACACCAGCGCCTCGGGGAAGCGGGCGATGACGGCGTCCGCGGCGGGCCCCACGTACCGCACGGCCCCGGCGCCCCCGCGCAGCGCCCCGGCGACGGTGAGGACGGCCGCGCCCGGGTAGCGGGCGGACCCGGCGACGACCCCGAGGACCCCGCGCCGGTACTTGTCGCTCTCGGCCCCCGGCACCGGAAGAAGCTGCTCCACATCGGCGTACTGCAGGGCCTCCACCGCGGGCGCGTACGCGGAGAGTTCACCGCCGAGCCCGATGTCCACGAGCCGCAGGGCCCCGGCGTACTCCCGGGCGGGATCGACGAGGAGCCCCGGCTTGTACGCCCCGAACGTCACGGTCGCGTCCGCGCGCACGGCCGCGCCGCGCACTTCGCCGGTGTCGGCGTCGACCCCGCTCGGCAGGTCGACGGCCACGACCAGGGCCCCGGACTCCTCGGCGGCACGGGCGAGTTCGGCGGCGCCGGGCCGCAGGCCGCCCTTGCCGCCGATGCCCACGATCCCGTCGACGACGAGATCGGCACCCGAGAGGGAAGCGAACGCGGCATCGGCCGCGGAACCAGAGCCGGAACCGGCCCCCGAGCCGTCGACCACCCGCCCCCCGGCCCCCCGCAACGCCGCGAGCCCGCCCGCGTGGGCCCGCTCCGGCGAGAGCAGCACGGCCGTCACCCCGGCCCCGCGCCGGGCGAGCCGCGCGCCGGCGTAGAGCGCGTCACCGCCGTTGTCCCCGCTGCCGACCAGGAGCGCGACACGCGCCCCGTACACCTTCCCGAGCAGCTGCCCGCAGGCCACGGCGAGCCCCGCCGCGGCCCGCTGCATCAGCGCCCCTTCGGGAACCCGCGCCATCAGCGCGCGCTCGGCCGCCCGTACGTCCTCCACGCGATACGCAGTACGCATCCACCAAGTCTCGCGCACACCGCGCGCCCCGGCAGCGCCGCGGCACGGGACGCGAGGCACGGGACGCGAGGCACCGGACACAAAGCGCCGGACACGAAGCGCCGGACACGGACTACCCCTCCGCGATGACGACCGCGGAGGCCACCCCCGCGTCATGGCTCAGGGAGACGTGCCACCCGCGCACCCCCAGGGCCTCGGCCCGCGCGGCCACGGTCCCGGAGACCCGAAGGCGGGGCTGCCCGGTCTCCTCCACGTACACCTCGGCGTCGGTCCAGCGCAGCCCGGGCGGCGCACCCAGGGCCTTGGCCAAGGCTTCCTTGGCGGCGAACCGGGCGGCGAGCGAGGCGACCCCGCGCCGCTCCCCGCCGGGCAGATGCAACTCCCGCTCCACGAAGAGCCGTTCCCGCATCCCCGGCGTCCGCTCCAGGGAGGCCGCGAACCGATCGATCTCGGCCACGTCGATGCCCACACCAATAATCACGGCGGCAGCTAATCACGGCACCCCGACGACGAAGCCGCACGGGGGTGACACACCCCACCCGCACGGGGGGTGACACACCCCACCCGCACGGACGTTCAAACTGCCGTAACAATGGACTGTGATCTCTTTGGTCTCCTCGCCGCCACGGGGCGCCAACCGGCACAAGCCGGAGGCGACCCCTTACGTCGACCTCACCCGTTCCGAGTGGAGCGCGCTGCGCGAAAAGACGCCGCTGCCCCTGACCGCCGCCGAGCTGGAGAAGCTGCGCGGCCTCGGCGACGTCATCGACCTCGATGAGGTGCGGGACATCTACCTCCCGCTCTCCCGTCTCCTCAACCTCTACGTGGGCGCCACCGACGGCCTGCGCGGAGCGCTCAACACCTTCCTGGGCGACACCGGTGAGAAGGGCTCCCAGTCGGGCACGCCCTTCGTCATAGGGGTCGCGGGCTCCGTCGCCGTGGGCAAGTCGACGGTGGCGCGGCTGCTCCAGGCCCTGCTCTCGCGCTGGCCCGAGCACCCGCGCGTGGAGCTGGTGACCACGGACGGCTTCCTGCTGCCCACCAAGGAGCTCCAGGCGCGCGGCCTGATGTCGCGCAAGGGCTTCCCCGAGTCGTACGACCGCAGGGCGCTGACCCGCTTCGTCGCCGACATCAAGGCGGGCAAGGACGAGGTGACGGCGCCGGTCTACTCCCACCTGATCTACGACATCGTGCCCGGCCAGCGCCTGACGGTCCGCCGCCCGGACATCCTCATCGTCGAGGGGCTGAACGTGCTGCAGCCCGCCCTGCCCGGCAAGGACGGCCGCACCCGCGTGGGCCTGGCCGACTACTTCGACTTCAGCGTGTACGTCGACGCCCGCGCCGAGGACATCGAGCGCTGGTACCTGAACCGGTTCCGCAAGCTGCGCGAGACCGCCTTCCAGAACCCGTCGTCGTACTTCCGGAAGTACACGCAGGTCTCCGAGGAGGAGGCGCTCGACTACGCCCGCACCACCTGGCGGACCATCAACAAGCCGAACCTGGTGGAGAACGTGGCGCCCACGCGCGGCCGCGCCACGCTCATCATCCGCAAGGGCCCCGACCACAAGGTGCGCCGGCTCAGCCTGCGCAAGCTCTGAACCGGCCCGCGCCAAGCCTGAAGGGGACGCGTCAGCCGGGCGTTAAGGTGCGGGCATGCTCCATCTGCGCCTGATCACCCCGGCGGACCGGACGGACGCCGTGGTGCGTCTGATCGAGAAGACGCCCGGCACGACCCACCTCGCCGTCGTGCCGGGCGCGGCCCGCAACCCGTCGGGCGACATCGTGATGTGCGACGTGGCCCGGGAGGCGGGCGACGAACTGCTCGGCGGCCTGCGCGCCCTGGAGATCGACAAGCACGGCTCGATCGCCCTGGAGAACATCGACCTGTCGCTGTCCCTGCGCGCCGACAAGGCGGAGGACGAGGCGCCGGGCGAGGGCGCGGACGCGGTCCTGTGGGAGCACCTGGCGGACGCCACGCACGAGGAGTCCACGCTCTCCATCACGTACGTCGCCTTCATCACGCTCGCCACGATGATCGCCGCCTGCGGCGTCGTCCTCGACAACGCGATCCTCATCGTGGGCGCGATGGCGGTGGGCCCGGAGTTCGGCCCGCTCGCGGGCTTCTGCACGGCGCTCGTGCAGCGCGCCCCGCGCCTGGCGCTGCGCTCCCTGATCGCGCTGATCGCGGGCTTCGCGATCGCCATGGCGGTCACGGTGGCCTTCAGCTTCTTCATGGACGCGGTCGATCTCTTCGACCAGGCGGCGCTGGAGGCCAAGCGCCCCAACACCAACTTCATCTACCGGCCCGACTGGTTCTCCTTCGTCGTGGCCGTCCTCGCGGGCGCCGCGGGCACCCTCTCGCTCACATCGGCGAAGTCGGGCGCGCTCGTGGGCGTCGCCATCTCGGTGACGACGGTCCCGGCGGCGGCGAACGCCGCGGTGGCCTTCAGCTACGACGAGTACCGCCAGGCCTGGGGCTCCACCGAGCAGCTCCTGCTCAATCTGCTCGGCATCGTCCTCGCCGGTACGTTCACGCTGCTCACCCAGAAGCTGCTCTGGGCCCGGCAGCGCGAACGCACCGCGAAGAAGTTCGGCCTGCCCTAGCCGAGCGCGGACTTCACCACGTCCGCGAGGCGCCCGGCCACCGAGCGGGCCTGCTCGATGTCGGCGGCCTCCACCATCACGCGCACCAGCGGCTCGGTGCCGGAGGGGCGCAGCAGCACCCGGCCGGTCTCGCCGAGCTCGCGCTCGGCGTCGGCGACCGCGGTGGCCAGCTCCGTCGAGGTCCGCACCCGGGTCCGGTCCACGTCCGGCACGTTGATGAGGACCTGCGGCAGGCGCTCCATGACGGCGGCCAGCTCCTTGAGGCTGCGGCCGGTCTCGGCGACGCGGGCCGCGAGCAGCAGCCCGGTGAGGGTGCCGTCGCCGGTGGTGGCGTGGTCCAGGGCGATGACGTGCCCGGACTGCTCGCCGCCGAGCGCGTAGCCGTTGGCCTTCATCTCCTCCAGGACGTACCGGTCGCCGACGGCGGTCTGGACGAACCGCAGGCCCTCGCGCTCCATGGCGAGCTTGAAGCCCAGGTTCGACATGACCGTGGCGACAACGGTGTCGCGGCGCAGCACCCCGCGCTCGCGCATGCCGAGCGCGAGCACGGCGAGGATCTGGTCGCCGTCGACCTCGGCGCCCGTGTGGTCCACGGCGAGGCAGCGGTCGGCGTCGCCGTCGTGCGCGATGCCGAGGTCGGCGCCGTGCTCGACGACGGCCGCCCGGAGCAGCTCCAGATGGGTCGAGCCACAGCCCTCGTTGATGTTCAGGCCGTCGGGGGACGCGCCGATGGTGACGATCTCGGCGCCCGCGCGCGCGAAGGCCTCCGGGGAGACCCGGGCCGCGGCGCCGTGCGCCTCGTCCAGGACGATCCGCAGCCCGTCGAGGCGGTTCGGCAGCACGCCGATCAGATGCGCCACGTACTGGTCGAGCCCCTGGTCGTACGAGGTGACCCGGCCGACCCCGGCACCGGTGGGCCGCTCCCAGGGAGCGCCGGTGCGGTGCTCCTCGTAGACGGACTCGATGCGGTCCTCCAGGTCGTCGGCGAGCTTGTGGCCGCCGCGGGCGAAGAACTTGATGCCGTTGTCGGGCATGGCGTTGTGGCTGGCGGACAGCATCACGCCGAGGTCGGCGCCGAGCGCCGCGGTGAGGTGGGCCACCGCCGGGGTGGGCAGCACACCGACGCGCAGGACGTCCACGCCCGCGCTCGCCAGGCCCGCGACGACCGCGGCCTCCAGGAACTCCCCGGACGCGCGCGGGTCACGCCCCACCACCGCTGTCGGGCGATGGCCCTCGAAGGTGCCCGCTTCGGCGAGCACGTGTGCCGCGGCGACCGAGAGACCGAGCGCGAGCTCCGCCGTCAGATCGGCGTTGGCGACACCGCGCACGCCGTCCGTGCCGAAGAGTCGTCCCACTGCTGTCCTCCGAACATTCCGACATTCCGAGCGTCCACCCCGGATCGACGGGGCGCTGATAAACGAAACGCCCCGGCAGCACACAGGGTGCCGCCGAGGCGTTCGTGAGTACTAGCAGGCAGCGATGTTTAGCGCTTGCTGTACTGCGGGGCCTTGCGGGCCTTCTTGAGACCGGCCTTCTTGCGCTCGACCGCACGGTCGTCGCGCTTGAGGAAGCCGGCCTTCTTGAGGGCGCCGCGGTTGTTGTCCACGTCGGCCTCGTTCAGGGCACGGGCCACGCCGAGGCGCAGGGCGCCGGCCTGACCGGAGACACCGCCACCCGCGATGCGGGCGACGACGTCGTAGCGGCCCTCGAGCTCGAGGACCTTGAACGGCTCGTTGACTTCCTGCTGGTGCACCTTGTTGGGGAAGTAGTCCTCAAGGGTGCGACCGTTGATCTTCCACTTGCCGGTGCCCGGGACGATCCGGACGCGGGCGATCGCGTTCTTGCGACGGCCCAGGCCGGCGGCCGGCTGCGGGTCGCCGAAGCGCGCGGCGTTCGACTCCGAGGTGTACTCGCCCTCGACGGGCGCCTCGGACTCGGTGGTGTAGTGCTCGATGTCGACAGTCTCGTCGATCGGCTGCTCAGCGGTGGTCTCGGCCACGATGATCCTCAGATTCTCTTCAGGCTTAGGGGGTGGCCGGACTTACTGCGCGACCTGGGTGATCTCGAACGGCTGCGGCTGCTGCGCGCCGTGCGGGTGCTGGTCACCCTTGTAGACCTTCAGCTTCGAGAGCATCTGACGGCCCAGCGAGTTCTTCGGGAGCATGCCCTTGACGGCCTTCTCGATGGCCTTCTCGGGGTTCTTCTCGAGCAGCTCGTCGTAGCGCACCGAGCGGAGGCCGCCCGGGTAGCCAGAGTGACGGTAGGCCATCTTCTGGGTCTTCTTGTTGCCGGACAGGTGCACCTTGTCGGCGTTGATGATGACGACGAAGTCACCGGTGTCGACGTGGGGCGCGTAGATCGGCTTGTGCTTGCCGCGCAGGAGAGAGGCGGCGGTGGTCGCCAGACGTCCCAGGACGATGTCCTGGGCGTCGATGACGTGCCACTGACGGGTCACGTCGCCGGGCTTGGGGCTGTACGTACGCACTTCGTAGCCTTCGCTTCTTCAGTGGATGGGGTCCAGACACACGGCACCCAGGAAGCGATCATGCAGCTGGGGCTCACAGTGCCGGGGACGCTGCCCGTATGCGAGCCACTGGTAACTGCTCCAGGGAACCTACGTATGGGCCCTTTCGCGTGAGAACGAGGAAGCCAATACGTATCAGTCCCCGAGACTACCCGCGCCGCCCCGTATGGGTCAAAACGCGGCCCTGGAGACCGGCACCGCCGACCCCACCGCCTCGGGCGGTCCTGCTGGTCCTGCGTCATCCACAGTAACCGCCCTCGGCCGGAGACAGCACCGCGCGACCGCGAAGGCCAGCACACAGAGCGTGACGCAATCCTTGAAGGCCCGCCGCACCCCCGGCTCAAGACCCACCCACGCGAACCCCGGCACCTGCGGCACCAGCGCCACCCAGAACCCGGCCCCCCGCACCACGGCCCCCGCCTCCCCCGCCCCCGCGAGCAGCAGCGGCACCACGACCAGCAGATAGTGGTCGTACGAGGGCCGGGACACCAGGAACGCCGCCAGCATCAGGGCCACGGCCGTCTCCACGACCCGCCCGGCCCCCGCGTCCCCGCGCCCCCAGCGCCGCCACGCACACCCCACCCCCACCACGGCCCCCGCCCCCGCCACCAGCGAGGCCACGGCACCCGGCACCCCGAGGCGCGGAAGGACGGCCGCGGGCGAGGCCTCATAGAGCCGCACGAAGCTGTCACCGCCGCGCAGGAGGAAGGGGAGCGTACGGGTGAGGAAGCCCGCCGGGTCGGGCAGCAGGAGCGCCGCGGCGGCGGAGACCGCGACCGGCACCCCCACGGCGATCCCCAGCTCCCGCCACCGCCGCGCGAAGACGAAGAGGAGCAGCACCGGCACCAGGAGCGGCTTCACGGCCACCGCGACCCCGAGCACCGCCCCCGCCCGCCCCCACCGGCCACGGCACACGCACAGCAGCGCCACCGGAAGCGCGGCCGCCGACGCCACGGTCCAGTTCCCGAGTTCCACCAGGTGCCCGAAGGGCGCGAAGCCCAGGGCGAGGCCGAGCAGGCCGAACACCGCGAAGCGGCTCCCCAGCGGCACCCCGTGGATACGCAGCGCACCCGCCCAGCCGCCCGCGAGGGCCCCCACCACCCCCAGCGGCACGAGGGCCCGCACCACCCCCTGCGGAAGGACGGCCTGCGGCACCGCCGCGAGCACGGCCCCCGGGAGGTACAGGAAGTGCCGGTCCGCGTACGGAGAGCGCCCCTCCAGCCAGGCCCCGGCCGCCCGCACCACGATCCCGTTGTCCATGCCGCCGTCCGGCACGCGGCAGGCGACGCGCAGCACCAGCGCGCCGAGGACCACCCCGAGCACCGCCCACGCCTGCCACGCGGCGGGCCGCAGCCACCACCCCGTACCGCCGGAAACATCACATTTGCCCGCGTTCATGCGGCTCAGGCTAGGGCGAGAACCCGCCCCGGCCCCGGCTCAACATCCCCACCGCCCCGTCTAAGATGCCGCGCATGAGCTTTGGGCAAGGGGGACCTCAGTGGGGTCCGGGGGGCTCAACGACCCCGGACTGGGCGGCGCTGGCCGAAGCGTCCGAGAAGCGCGCCCGCCGCCGCAAATGGCTCCTCTTCGGCGGCGGTGCCCTCGCCACCGTCGCCGTCGCCACGGCCGTGGCCGTCGCCGTCGTCTCCGCGAACGGCGACGACGCCGCCGCCTCCAACAAGCCCGCGAGCGAGCTGCCCTCGTCCCCGGACATCCCCGGCGCCTCCTCGGCTCCGGAGCCGTCCTTCGAGGCGACCACTCCCCCGCCGCCGCCGGACCCGAAGGACTACATCTCCGACGCGGACAAGGACAAGGCGCCCCTGAGCGCCGCGATCCTCTTCCCCGGCACGAAGCTGACCTCCGGCGCCAAGGTCTACAAGAAGGGCGCCACCGCCGACACCAAGCGGTGCGCCTCGGTGACCCAGCCGGTCCTCGGCCGGGTCCTCACCAAGAACAAGTGCACCAAGCTGATGCGCGTCACCTACGCCCGCCGCGGCATCGCCGTCACCGTCGGCGTGGCCGTCTTCGACACCGAGGCCCAGGCCGCCAAGGTCAAGAAGCAGGCCGACAAGGGCCTGGTCACCTCGCTGCCCGGCAAGGGCGTCGCCCCGTTCTGCCGCACGGCCGTCTGCCGCGGCACGTACAACGCGTACGGCCGCTACGCGTACTTCACGACGACCGGCTTCCTGGGCGGCAAGGACGTCACGGAGAAGGACCGCAAGGCGTACGAGGTCGGCGACGACCTCGCCCGCTTCGCCTTCAACCAGATCAACCGCCGGGGCGAGACGCAGGCGTCGGCCGCCGCCAACAACCCCGAATAGAACGAACGCTCTATCCAGCGCTCAGCAACAACCCGCCGACGGCAGCGACCGCTTGTTCCGCGCCTCCGCGCTGCGCGCCGCGAGCAGCTCGTCCGCCGGATAGCCGACCTCTTCGAGCGTGAGCCCGTGCGGCCGCACCACGTGCACCGCCGAGTCCCGCACCCCGGCCGCGAGCACCTTGCCCGGCCAGTCCGGCGGCCGGTGTCCGTCCCCCACGAACAGCATGGCCCCCACCAGGGACCGCACCATGTTGTGGCAGAAGGCGTCCGCCCGCACGGTCGCTTCGAGGATCCCGTCGGGGCGCCGCTCCCAGCGCAGCTCCTGGAGCGTGCGGATGGTCGTCGCGCCCTCGCGCCGCTTGCAGTACGCGGCGAAGTCGTGCTCGCCGATGAGCGCCTGCGCGGCCTCGTTCATCGCGTCCAGGTCGAGCGTCCAGTCGTGCCACAGGACGTGGCCGCGCAGCAGCGGATCGACGCCGCCGGGGTGGTCGGTCACGCGGTACGCGTACCGCCGCCAGATCGCCGAGAACCGCGCGTTGAACCCGGCCGGGGCCTCCTCCGCCCGCCAGATCCGCACGTCGTGCGGCAGCCGTCCGGCGAGCCGCCGCAGCAGCTTCTCGCGGTGCTCGGCCCACAGGCTCTCCGGCAGGTCGACGTGCGCGACCTGGCCGCGCGCGTGCACCCCGCTGTCGGTCCGCCCGGCCACGGTCAGCTCGTACGTCTCGCCCGACCGCGTGACCGTGCGCAGCGCGTCCTCGATCTCGCCCTGGACGGTCCGCTGGCCTTCGCGCTGCTTCGCCCACCCGGAAAAGTCCCGGCCGTCGTACGACAGGTCAAGGCGCACCCGGACGAACCCGGGCTTCACTTCCTCACTCACACCGCAATCCTCTCAGGCACACGAAAGCGGGCCCGCCCCGCAGGGGACGGGCCCGCGACGCCCTGAAGGGGCGCGGGGAACTGCGCGACCAGCCACGACGGGGCCGCAGTCGACGACGCGCAGTACCCGAGAACGCTTACGCGTCCTTCGACTCCTCGGCAGCCTCTTCGCCCTTGGTCGTGTCGACCTTGGCGTCAGAAACCTCGGCGTCCTTAGCGGCGCGCTTCGTGGCCGCCTCGGCCTCACCGGTGGCCTGCTGGGCCACGGTCAGGGCCTCCACCAGCTCGATGACGGCCATGGGCGCGTTGTCGCCACGGCGGTTACCGATCTTGGTGATACGGGTGTAGCCACCCGGGCGGTTCTCGTAGCGCGGGCCGATCTCGGCGAAGAGCGTGTGGACGACGCTCTTGTCCGTGATGACCTGGAGCACCTGACGGCGGTTGTGAAGGTCGCCCTTCTTCGCCTTGGTGACCAGACGCTCCGCGAACGGGCGCAGGCGGCGGGCCTTCGCCTCGGTCGTGGTGATGCGGCCGTGCTCGAAGAGATCCTTGGCGAGGTTCGCCAGCATCAGCTTCTCGTGCGCGGCGCTGCCGCCCAGACGGGCACCCTTGGTGGGCTTCGGCATGGTGTTTCTCCTAGTGATCTGCCCCGGCCGTATCAGGTACCGGGGTCAGCGGCACCCGCGCCCCGTAAGGGGCGCGGGGAACTGCGCGAGCAACCACAACGCGCGCGCAGCCGAAATCAGACCGTCGGGCCCGAGCTCTAGTACTGCTCGGTCTCGACGAACCCGGCGTCCGCGTCGTCGTCGGCGCCGAAGGCGTCGGCCGCGGCGGTCGGGTCGAATCCGGGCGGGCTGTCCTTGAGGGCCAGACCCATCCCGTTGAGCTTCATCTTGACCTCGTCGATGGACTTCGCGCCGAAGTTGCGGATGTCCAGGAGGTCGGCCTCGGAGCGGGCGACGAGCTCACCCACGGAGTGGATGCCCTCACGCTTGAGGCAGTTGTAGGAGCGGACCGTGAGCTCCAGCTCCTCGATCGGCAGCGCCAGGTCGGCGGCGAGCGCGGCGTCCGTCGGGGACGGACCCATGTCGATGCCCTCGGCGTCGATGTTGAGCTCGCGGGCCAGACCGAACAGCTCGACCAGGGTCTTGCCGGCGGACGCCATGGCGTCGCGCGGGCGCATGGCCTGCTTGGTCTCGACGTCGACGATCAGCTTGTCGAAGTCGGTGCGCTGCTCGACTCGGGTGGCCTCGACCTTGTAGGTCACCTTGAGGACCGGCGAGTAGATGGAGTCGACCGGGATGCGGCCGATCTCCTGGCCGACCTGCTTGTTCTGCACGGCGGAGACGTAGCCGCGACCGCGCTCGACGGTCAGCTCCATCTCCAGCTTGCCCTTGCCGTTGAGCGTGGCGAGGACGAGGTCGGGGTTGTGCACCTCGACACCGGCCGGCGGCGCGATGTCGGCGGCGGTGACCAGACCCGGGCCCTGCTTGCGCAGGTACATCACGACCGGCTCGTCGTGCTCCGAGGAGACGACCAGCTGCTTGATGTTGAGGATGAGGTCGGTGACGTCCTCCTTGACGCCCGGCACGGTGGTGAACTCGTGCAGGACACCGTCGATGCGGATGGACGTGACCGCCGCACCCGGGATCGAGGAGAGGAGCGTACGACGCAGGGAGTTGCCGAGGGTGTAGCCGAAGCCCGGCTCCAGCGGCTCGATAACGAACCGGGAGCGGAACTCGTCGACGACCTCTTCGGTCAACGAGGGACGCTGAGCGATCAGCATGAAGTGATTCCTTCAGTCAGGGGCACCCACTATTTGATGCCCTGAGTAGTACAAGGGTACGGGCGGCACGGCCCTAAGGAGCCATACCGCCCGAAAACCTCAAGTCAAGCGACGTGCGTCAGACGCGGCGACGCTTCGGCGGGCGGCAGCCGTTGTGCGGGGTCGGCGTGACGTCCTGGATCGAACCGACCTCGAGGCCCGTGGCCTGGAGGGAGCGGATCGCGGTCTCGCGGCCGGAGCCCGGACCCTTCACGAAGACGTCGACCTTGCGCATGCCGTGCTCCTGCGCGCGACGCGCGGCCGACTCGGCGGCCATCTGCGCGGCGAACGGGGTGGACTTGCGCGAGCCCTTGAAGCCGACGTGGCCGGCGGAGGCCCAGGAGATCACGTTGCCGGTCGGGTCCGTGATGGACACGATCGTGTTGTTGAACGTGCTCTTGATGTGCGCGTGGCCGTGAGCGACGTTCTTCTTTTCCTTGCGGCGCACCTTCTTGGCAGCGCCCTGACGACCCTTGGGGGGCATCTTTAACTCCTACGGGAGGTGGTCGGTCCTGCAGCGTCAGCTGTCGATAGACCGCTGAGCGAGGACTACTTCTTGCCCGGCTTCTTCTTACCGGCGATGGCGCGACGCGGGCCCTTGCGGGTGCGAGCGTTGGTGCTGGTGCGCTGACCGCGGACGGGCAGGCCACGACGGTGGCGCAGACCCTGGTAGCAGCCGATCTCGACCTTGCGGCGGATGTCGGCCTGGATCTCGCGACGGAGGTCACCCTCGGTCTTGACGTTCTGGTCCACGTACTCGCGGATCTTGACGAGGTCTTCCTCGGTCAGGTCGCGAACACGGGTGTTGCGGTCGACACCAGTGGCGTCCAGCGTCTGCTGGGACAGCGTCCGGCCGATGCCGAACACGTAGGTGAGGGCGACCTCGATGCGCTTGTCGCGCGGGAGGTCAACACCTTCAACGCGTGCCATTCATGGCTCCTGTGAATCTACGGAGGTCTTCAGCAGAACCACTCCCAGCCGCCGTATGAGGTACGTACTGGGTCCCCGGCCTCCGACCGGGGGTGTCGCCCTCCATTACCTGATGGACCTAGAGAGGGACGGGTCCTGCATATGTGCTGTTACGTGCGTCGCGCGAAAATCTGCGAGTGCAGTACGTGCGTCAGCCCTGGCGCTGCTTGTGGCGCGGGTTGTCGCAAATGATCATGACCCGGCCGTGACGGCGGATCACCCTGCACTTGTCGCAGATCTTCTTGACGCTCGGCTTGACCTTCATGGGTGTGAGGTTCTCCGGGTCAGTGCCACCACCCCGCCGGAGCGGGATACAGGCAAGATCTACTTGTACCGGTAGACGATCCGGCCACGCGTCAGGTCGTACGGAGACAACTCCACCACGACCCGGTCGTCAGGGAGGATGCGGATGTAGTGCATGCGCATCTTGCCGCTGATGTGTGCCAGGACCTGGTGGCCGTTCTGGAGCTCGACCTTGAACATGGCGTTCGGCAGAGACTCGACGACAGTGCCCTCGATCTCGATGGCACCTTGCTTCTTGGCCACGCTTCGCCCTTCGAATCGACTACCTTGATCGACTCTCTGCGGAGACGCAGACATGCGGATGCACGAGAGCCGACGCGTCAGTCTACGTCAGTGCACCCGGAAAGACGAATCGAGAAAGAATGCCCGCCCGGGAAGATCCTTAAGCGGCACCGCGGCAGCCCTCACCCACTGTGCCCAGAGGCCGCACACACGTGGACCGGTGCGCGGCGCGGCCGGGTCTAGCCCAGCGGGTCGGGCGCGGCGGTGACGCCGTACTCGGCGAGCTTCGCCTTGCCGCCGTCGGGCGCGGTGAGGACCAGCGGCCCCTGCTCGGTCAGCGCGACCGAGTGCTCCCAGTGCGAGGACCAGGTGCCGTCCGTGGTGATGACCGTCCAGTCGTCCGACAGGGTCTCGGTCTTCGCGGTCCCGAGCGACACCATCGGCTCGATCGCGAGGCAGAACCCGGGCACCAGCTTGGGCCCGCGCCCGCGCCGCCGCTCCACGTAGTTCAGCACGTGCGGGTCCATGTGCATCTCGGTGCCGATGCCGTGGCCGCCGTAGTCCTCGATGATCCCGTACTTGCCGGAGGCGGGCCGCGGCTGGCGGCGGATGTACGTCTCGATGGCGCGGGAGACGTCGACGAGCCGGTTGCCCAGCTTCATGACGGCGATGCCCGCCCACATCGACTCCTCGGTCACCCGGGACAGCTCGACCAGCTCCGGAGCGTGACCGCCGCCCACGAACGCGGTGAACGCGGCGTCGCCGTGCCAGCCGTCCACGATCGCGCCCGCGTCGATGGAGATGATGTCGCCGTCCTCAAGGACGACCTCGTCGCTCGGGATGCCGTGCACGACGACCTCGTTCTTCGAGGTGCAGATGGTCGCGGGGAAGCCGCCGTACCCGAGGAAGTTCGACTTGGCGCCGTGCTCGGCGATCACCTTGCGCGCCACGTCGTCCAGGTCCTTGGTGGTGGCGCCCGGCACGGCCGCCGCCCGCGTGGCCTGGTGGATGGCGGCGACGACAAGTCCCGCCGCGCGCATCTTGGCGATCTGCTCGGGAGTCTTGATCTGCACCATGTCCGGGCCTGAGCCTTTCTGAACCTACGAGTACGACGTACGACATACGAGGAGCACTCACCACGATACGGCCGTGGCAGTGCCCCTCGCGCCCCGCCCACAGCTGGGCCGCGGCACCCGCCCGGGGTGCCGCGGCCCAGTCACATCCGTGTCAGGCGCTCTCGCTGTGCAGGGCGGACATGGCGCGCTGCGTGACCTCGTCCACCTTGCCGAGGGCCGAGATCGTGACGACCAGGCCCTGGGCCTTGTAGTGGTCGATGATCGGCTCGGTCTCGCGGTGGTAGACGTCGAGCCGCTTGCGCACGGTCTCTTCCTTGTCGTCGCCGCGCTGGTAGAGCTCGCCGCCGCAGACGTCGCAGACGTCCTGCTGCTTCGGCGGGCTGTACGTCACGTGGAAGACGTGGCTGGAGTCGTTGCGGCAGATGCGGCGGCCCGCGATGCGCTTGACCACCTCGTCCTCGGGGACCTCCAGGTCGAGGACCGCGTCCAGCTTCTGGCCGTCGGCCTTGAGGGCCTCGTCCAGGGCCTCGGCCTGCGACACGTTGCGCGGGAAGCCGTCGAGCAGGAAGCCGTTCTCCGCGTCGGGCTGCGCCATGCGGTCCTTGGCCATGCCGATGGTCACCTCGTCCGGGACGAGGTTTCCGGCGTCCATGTAGGACTTGGCCAGCTTGCCGAGCTCCGTCTGCTGGCTGATGTTGGCGCGGAAGAGGTCGCCCGTGGAGATGTGCGGGATCGACAGGTTCTTGGCAAGGAACGCGGCCTGCGTTCCCTTGCCGGCACCGGGCGGCCCGACGAGGACGATTCGCATCAGCGGAGGAACCCTTCGTAGTTGCGCTGCTGGAGCTGGCTCTCGATCTGCTTCACGGTCTCCAGGCCCACACCCACGATGATGAGGATGCTCGTTCCACCGAAGGGGAAGTTCTGGTTGGCCCCGAAGCCCACCAACGCCATCGTTGGCACAAGAGCGATCAGACCCAGATACAGCGAGCCCGGCCAGGTGATCCGGTTGAGTACGTAGCTCAGATACTCAGCGGTCGGTCGGCCAGCCCGGATGCCCGGGATGAAGCCACCATACTTCTTCATGTTGTCCGCGACTTCCTCCGGGTTGAAGGAGATCGCCACGTAGAAGAAGGCGAAGAAGACGATCAGGACGAAGTAGGTGACGATGTAAATCGGGTGGTCACCCTTGGTCAGGTTCTGCTCGATCCACGTCTTCCAGCTGGACTGGCCACCGGCGAACTGGGCGACCAGCGCCGGAATGTAGAGCAGCGACGAGGCGAAGATCACAGGGATGATGCCCGCCTGGTTGACCTTCAGTGGAATGTACGTCGACGTGCCGCCGTAGGACCTGCGGCCGATCATGCGCTTCGCGTACTGCACCGGGATGCGGCGCTGCGCCTGCTCCACGAAGACCACCAGGCCGACCATGAACAGGCCGACGAGGATGACGGTGCCGAACTCGATCCAGCCGCCGGCCAGGTCGCCCTGCTTCTTGATGCCCCAGAGGGCGGCCGGGAAGGTCGCGGCGATCGAGATGAACATCAGGATCGACATGCCGTTGCCGATGCCGCGGTCGGTGATGAGCTCACCGAGCCACATGACGGTGGCCGTACCGGCGGTCATGGTGATGACCATCGTGATGGTGACGAAGATCGACTGGTCGGGGACGATCTCCGAGGCGACCGGGCAGCCCTGGAACAGGGTGCCGGTGCGGGCGGTGGCCACCAGGCCGGTGCCCTGCAGGATGGCCAGCGCGATGGTCAGGTAGCGGGTGTACTGCGTGATCTTGGCCGTGCCCGCCTGGCCCTCTTTCTTGAGGGCTTCCAGACGCGGGATCACCACGGTCAACAGCTGCAGGATGATGCTCGCCGTGATGTACGGCATGATGCCGAGCGCGAAGATCGTGATCTGCAGGAGCGCGCCGCCACTGAACATGTTGACCAGACCGAACAGGCCCTGGTTGGCATTGGCCGCGTCGATACAGGTCTGGACGTTCTTGTAGTCGATGCCCGGGATCGGGATATGCGTCCCGAGCCGGTAGATCACGATGATGCCGAGCGTGAAGAGCAGCTTCTTGCGCAGGTCGGGCGTCTTGAACGCCCGGGCGAACGCGGTGAGCACGGTGCCTCCTGCGACCCCCGCGCTACTGCGTCAGAGGTGACGGTGGTGTGTCCGACGGATAAGTACGTGTGTGTCTAACTGAAAGCCAAGAACCGCCCGGCCGGTCGCGAGGACAGACCGCGCGGAAAGTAACAGTGCACGCCACCTTACCGGCGACCGTGCCCCCCTTGGAACGACCAACCGGGGATGCCCCATTTGTGGGGCATCCCCGGTCGGGATCGCTCAAGTCATCGAGACGCCTGAGAACTTCAGACGAGCTCGGTGACGGTACCGCCGGCGGCGGTGATCTTCTCCTTGGCGGAGCCGGAGACGGCGTCAACCGTCACCTGCAGCGCCACGGTGACCTCGCCCTGGCCGAGGACCTTGACAAGGCTGTTCTTGCGAACGGCGCCCTTGGCGACCAGGTCGGCCACCGTGACCTCGCCACCCTCGGGGTAGAGGGCGGTGAGCTTGTCCAGGTTGACGACCTGGTACTCGGTCTTGAACGGGTTCTTGAAGCCCTTCAGCTTCGGGAGACGCATGTGGAGGGGCATCTGGCCACCCTCGAAGCGCTCCGGAACCTGGTAACGGGCCTTGGTGCCCTTGGTACCACGACCGGCCGTCTTACCCTTCGACGCCTCACCACGACCGACACGGGTCTTGGCGGTCTTGGCGCCGGGAGCCGGACGGAGGTTGTGGATCTTCAGCGGGTTGTTCTCCGCCATGATCAGACCTCCTCAACCGTCACGAGGTGGCGGACGGTGTGCACCATGCCGCGGAACTCGGGGCGGTCCTCCTTGACGACCTGCGTGTTGATGCCCTTGAGACCAAGGGAACGCAGGGTGTCACGGTGGTTCTGCTTGCTGCCGATGTACGACTTCACCTGCGTGATCTTGAGCTGCGCCATTACGCACCAGCCCCGGCACGCGCACGCAGCAGAGCGGCGGGAGCGACGTCCTCGAGCGGCAGACCACGGCGAGCCGCGATCTCCTCGGGACGCTGCAGACCCTTGAGGGCCGCCACGGTCGCGTGCACGATGTTGATCGCGTTGTCGGAGCCCAGGGACTTCGACAGGATGTCGTGGACACCGGCGCACTCGAGCACGGCACGCACGGGACCACCGGCGATAACACCGGTACCCGGCGAAGCCGGCTTGAGCAGGACGATGCCCGCGGCCTTTTCACCCTGAATCGGGTGCGGGATGGTACCGGCGATACGCGGGACCTTGAAGAAGTGCTTCTTGGCCTCCTCAACGCCCTTGGCGATGGCGGCCGGCACCTCCTTGGCCTTGCCGTAACCGACACCCACGGTGCCGTCGCCATCGCCCACCACGACCAGCGCGGTGAAGCTGAAGCGACGACCACCCTTCACAACCTTGGCGACGCGGTTGATCGCGACAACGCGCTCAACGTACGCGGTCTTCTCGGCGGCAGCTGCGCCGCCGTCACGGCCCTTCCGGTCCCGCCGCTCGCCGCCACCGGCACCGCTGCCGCGGCGCTGGGGTCCAGCCATTGGATTTACCTCTCTCTTTTCCGCTAGCTACGCAGCGAGCTCAGAACTTGAGCCCGGCCTCGCGGGCGGCGTCGGCCAGGGCCGCGATGCGACCCGCGTACCGGTTACCGCCACGGTCGAACACGACAGCCTCGACACCGGCGGCCTTGGCACGCTCGGCGACCAGGGCGCCGACCTTGCCGGCCTGCGCCGACTTGTCGTCCGAGCCACCACGGATGGACGCGTCCAGGGTCGACGCCGACGCCAGGGTGTGACCCTGGATGTCGTCGATGACCTGGGCCACGATGTGGCGGTTGGAGCGCGTCACGACCAGGCGCGGACGCTCAGCCGTACCCGAGATGTGCTTACGGATCCGGATGTGACGACGCTTGATGGCAGCACGCTTGTAAGCGTCGCCCTTAGCAATCTTGACACCGTATGCCATGGCTTACTTACCCGCCTTTCCGACCTTGCGGCGGATGACTTCGCCCTCGTACTTGACGCCCTTGGCCTTGTACGGGTCAGGCTTGCGCAGCTTGCGGATGTTGGCCGCAACCTCGCCGACCTTCTGCTTGTCGATGCCCTCGACCGAGAACTTGGTCGGCGACTCGACCTTGAACGAGATGCCCTCGGGCGCCTCGATCAGGATCGGGTGGCTGTAGCCGAGCGAGAACTCCAGGTTGGAGCCCTTCGCCAGGACGCGGTAACCGACACCGCTGATCTCGAGCTTCTTCACGTAACCCTGGGTCACACCGGTGATCATGTTCGCCACCAGCGTGCGGGACAGGCCGTGCAGGGCCTTGTTCTGACGCTCGTCGTTCGGGCGGGTGACGTTCAGAACGCCGTCCTCACCCTTAGCGATCTCGATCGGCGACACGACGGTGTGGCTCAGGGTGCCCTTGGGACCCTTCACCTGGACCGTCTGGCCGTCGATGGTGACGTCCACGCCGGCGGGAACCGTGATGGGGAGCTTGCCAATACGCGACATAGCTGTTTCCTCCGTTCCCTTCCGCTACCAGACGTAGGCGAGGACTTCCCCACCCACGCCCTTCTTGCCCGCCTGCTGGCCGGTGAGCAGACCGTGCGACGTGGAGATGATGGCCACGCCCAGGCCGCCGAGCACCTTCGGCAGGTTGGTGGACTTCGCGTAAACACGCAGACCAGGCTTCGAGATCCGCTTGATGCCCGCGATGGAGCGCTCACGGTTCGGCCCGAACTTGAGCTCGAGAACGAGGTTCTTGCCGACCTCGGCGTCCTCGACCTTCCAGCCCGTGATGAAACCCTCCTGCTGGAGGATCTCCGCGATGTGCGACTTGATCTTGCTGTGCGGCATCGCCACGGTGTCGTGGTATGCCGAGTTCGCGTTCCGCAGACGCGTAAGCATGTCTGCGATCGGATCAGTCATGGTCATGAATTGGCCTTCGGCCTCTCTCGCCGGGGTTTCCTGTCTGCGCCATCCCTCTCCCCACTCATGGGCGGGACGGGTGCGGCGCGGGGACCTACGGCGTAGTAAGTCGTACGAGGGCGGCAGGGCGCCCAACCACACAAGCCTAAGGCATGCGCGGCCGGGCCCCCACCGACCTCATTGCTTACCGAGAGACTCCGGTCATCCCAACTAGGGGATTACCAGGAGCTCTTGGTCACGCCCGGCAGCTCGCCACGGTGAGCCATCTCACGAAGGCACACGCGGCACAGGCCGAACTTGCGGTACACGGAGTGCGGGCGGCCGCAGCGCTGGCAGCGGGTGTAGCCACGCACACCGAACTTGGGCTTGCGAGCAGCCTTAGCGATCAGAGCCTTCTTCGCCATCTCGCTCACGCCTCCTTGAACGGGAAGCCGAGGTGACGAAGGAGCGCGCGGCCCTCAGCGTCGTTGGTCGCCGTGGTCACCACGGTGATGTCCATACCCCGGACACGGTCGATCTTGTCCTGGTCGATCTCGTGGAACATGACCTGCTCCGTGAGACCGAAGGTGTAGTTGCCACGGCCGTCGAACTGCTTGGGGGACAGACCACGGAAGTCGCGGATACGCGGCAGCGCCAGCGACAGGGTGCGGTCCAGGAACTCCCACATGCGGTCGCCACGGAGCGTGACGTGGGCACCGATCGGCTGACCCTCACGCAGCTTGAACTGCGCGATGGACTTGCGGGCCTTGGTGATGGCCGGCTTCTGACCGGTGATCGTGGTCAGGTCACGGACGGCACCGTCCATGAGCTTGGAGTCACGGGCGGCGTCGCCGACACCCATGTTGACCACGATCTTGACGAGGCCGGGGATCTGCATGACGTTCTCGTACGAGAACTCCTCCTGCAGCTTGCCCTTGATCTCCTCGCGGTACTTCGTCTTGAGGCGCGGAGTGGTGGTGGTCGTCATCAGATGTCCTCACCCGTCCGCTTGGCAACGCGGATCTTGTTGCCCTCGTCGTCGAAGCGGTAGCCGACGCGCGTGACGACCTTGTTGCCGTCCTTCTCAACGACCAGCTGGACGTTGGAGACGTGGATCGGCGCCTCGGTCGTGACGATGCCACCGGCCTGGGAGCCGGAGGCCGTGGGGCCGGCCTTCGTGTGCTTCTTGACCCGGTTGACACCCTCGACCAGGACGCGCTCGTCGCGCGGGTAAGCGGCAATGACCTTGCCCTGCTTGCCCTTGTCCTTGCCGGTGATGACCTGGACCAGGTCACCCTTCTTGATCTTCATGCTTACAGCACCTCCGGCGCGAGCGAGATGATCTTCATGAACTTCTTCTCGCGCAGCTCACGGCCCACCGGGCCGAAGATACGGGTGCCGCGAGGGTCGCCGTCGTTCTTCAGAATGACGGCGGCGTTCTCGTCGAAGCGGATGTACGAGCCGTCCGGACGGCGGCGCTCCTTGACGGTGCGAACGATGACCGCCTTGACGACGTCACCCTTCTTCACGTTGCCACCGGGGATCGCGTCCTTGACGGTGGCGACGATGACGTCACCGATGCCCGCGTAGCGGCGACCCGAGCCACCGAGAACACGGATGGTGAGGATTTCCTTCGCACCCGTGTTGTCGGCGACGCGAAGTCGCGACTCCTGCTGGATCACGTCTATCTCCTGTTTGTCTGCCGGTTCCCGGCAGGGGCCTCGTCCCTAGCGAGAGTGGGGCCCCTGCCGAGCCTGGCGGAACTGAACCTGAAGGAAACCCTTCAGGTAATTACTTGGCCTTCTCGAGGATCTCGACGACGCGCCAGCGCTTCGTCGCGGACAGCGGCCGGGTCTCCGCGAGGAGGACACGGTCGCCGACGCCCGCGGCGTTCTGCTCGTCGTGCGCCTTGAGCTTGTTCGTACGGCGGATGACCTTGCCGTACAGCGCGTGCTTGACGCGGTCCTCGACTGCGACGACGACGGTCTTGTCCATCTTGTCGCTGACGACCAGACCCTCGCGGGTCTTGCGGAAGCCGCGCGCGGCCTTCGTCTCTTCAGTCACGTTGCTCTCGCTCATCAGGCGCTCTCCACCGTCTCGATGCCCAGCTCGCGCTCACGCATCAGGGTGTAGATCCGCGCGATGTCCTTACGGACGGCCTTGAGCCGACCGTGGTTCTCGAGCTGACCCGTCGCCGCCTGGAAGCGGAGGTTGAACAGCTCTTCCTTGGCCTCGCGGAGCTTGTTGAGGAGCTCCTCGTTGCCCAGCTCGCGCAGCTCGGACGCCTTGGTACCGGCCGACATCACGCTTCACCTGCCTCGCGCTTGACGATCCGGCACTTCATCGGCAGCTTGTGGGCCGCACGGGTCAGCGCCTCACGGGCGATCTTCTCGTTGGGGTACGACAGCTCGAACATGACGCGTCCGGGCTTGACGTTGGCGATCCACCACTCCGGCGAACCCTTACCGGAACCCATGCGGGTCTCGGCAGGCTTCTTGGTGAGGGGACGGTCCGGGTAGATGTTGATCCAGACCTTGCCGCCACGCTTGATGTGGCGGGTCATCGCGATACGCGCGGCCTCGATCTGACGGTTGGTGACGTACGCCGGGCCCATGGCCTGGATGCCGTACTCACCGAACGCAACCTGCGTGCCACCCTTGCTCATGCCAGAGCGCTTGGGGTGGTGCTGCTTGCGGTGCTTGACCCTACGGGGGATCAGCATGTCGGTCAGGCCTCCGTTCCGGTGCTCTCAGCAGCCGGAGCGGCAGCGGCGGGAGCCTCGGCCTTGGGGGCCTCGGCAGCCGGCGCGGACTGCTGCTGCGGCTTGCGGCCGCGGCCGCCACGCTCGCCACCACGGCCACCGCGGGCCGGGCGGTCGTTGCCACCACGGGCCGGGCGGTTGCCGGCGCGGGCAGCGGCGTTCTCGGCGCGGACCTCGGCGATGTTCTTGACGTCGCCCTTGTAGATCCAGACCTTCACGCCGATGCGGCCGAAGGTCGTCTTGGCCTCGAAGAAGCCGTAGTCCACGTTGGCGCGGAGCGTGTGCAGGGGCACACGGCCCTCGCGGTAGAACTCCGAGCGGGACATCTCGGCACCGCCGAGACGACCGCCACACTGGATCTTGATGCCCTTGGCGCCCGCCTTCATCGCCGACTGCATGCTCTTGCGCATGGCGCGACGGAAGGAGACGCGGGAGGACAGCTGCTCCGCGACGGCCTGGGCCACGAGCTGAGCGTCCGTCTCGGGGTTCTTGACCTCGAGGATGTTCAGCTGGACCTGCTTGCCCGTGAGCTTCTCGAGGTCACCGCGGATGCGGTCGGCCTCGGCGCCACGGCGGCCGATGACGATGCCGGGACGAGCGGTGTGGATGTCCACACGCACGCGGTCACGGGTGCGCTCGATCTCCACCTTCGAGATGCCGGCGCGCTCCATGCCGGACGTCATCATCCGACGGATGGCGACGTCTTCCTTGACGTAGTCCTTGTACAGCTTGTCGGCGTACCAACGCGACTTGAAGTCGGTCGTGACACCGAGCCGGAACCCGTGCGGGTTTACCTTCTGGCCCATTACCGGGTTCCTTCCTTGCTGCTGACGACCACGGTGATGTGGCTGGTCCGCTTACGGATCCGGTAGGCACGGCCCTGGGCACGCGGACGGAACCGCTTCAGGGTCGGGCCCTCGTCCACGTACGCCTCGCTGATGTACAGCGACGAGGCGTCCGTGTGGTCGTAGTTGTGCGCGGCGTTGGCGATGGCGCTGTCCAGCACCTTGCCGACCGGCACGCTGGCGGCCTGCGGGGCGAAACGCAGGACCGCCTGAGCCTCCGTGGCATCCATGCCACGGATGAGGTCCACCACGCGGCGGGCCTTCATGGGCGTGACGCGGATGTACCGCGCCTGGGCCCTGGCTTCCATGGTTGTCCCTTCGGTGTTAGTCATAGTCGATTCCACCCCGCCTTAGCGGCGCTTCGACTTCCGGTCGTCCTTGACGTGACCCCGGAAGGTGCGCGTCGGCGAGAACTCGCCGAGCTTGTGGCCGACCATCGACTCGGTGACGAACACCGGGATGTGGGTCTTGCCGTTGTGCACCGCGATCGTGTGGCCGAGCATGGCCGGGACGATCATCGAGCGGCGGGACCAGGTCTTGATGACGTTCTTGGTGCCGGCTTCGTTCTGGACATCCACCTTCTTGATCAGGTGGTCGTCGACGAAGGGCCCCTTCTTCAGGCTACGAGGCATCTCAACCCGTCCTTAGCGCTTCTTGTTCGTCTTGCGGCGGCGGACGATGTACTTGTTCGACGCCTTCTTGGGCGAACGAGTACGGCCTTCCTTCTTGCCCCAGGGCGAGACCGGGTGACGACCACCGGAGGTCTTGCCCTCACCACCACCGTGCGGGTGGTCAACCGGGTTCATCACGACACCGCGAACGGTGGGACGGACGCCCAGCCAGCGCTTGCGGCCGGCCTTGCCCCAGTTGATGTTCGACTGCTCGGCGTTGCCGACCTCACCGATGGTGGCGCGGCAGCGGACGTCGACCAGACGGATCTCGCCCGACGGCATGCGCAGGTGGGCCATCGAGCCCTCCTTCGCGAGCAGCTGCACCGAGGCACCCGCGGAGCGGGCGAACTTGGCGCCGCCGCCCGGACGGAGCTCGATCGCGTGGATCGTGGTACCGACCGGGATGTTGCGCAGGGCAAGGTTGTTGCCGGGCTTGATGTCGGCGCCAGGGCCGTTCTCCACCCGGTCACCCTGCGCCAGGTTGCGCGGAGCGATGATGTAGCGCTTCTCGCCGTCTGCGTAGTGCAGCAGGGCGATGCGCGCGGTGCGGTTCGGGTCGTACTCGATGTGCGCGACCTTCGCCGGCACGCCGTCCTTGTCGTGACGACGGAAGTCGATCACACGGTAGGCGCGCTTGTGTCCGCCACCCTGGTGGCGAACGGTCACACGACCGGCGTTGTTACGGCCGCCCTTGCTGTGCAGGGGGCGGACCAGCGACTTCTCCGGCGTGGACCGCGTGACCTCGACGAAGTCGGCGACGGAGGAGCCACGGCGGCCCGGCGTCGTCGGCTTGTACTTGCGGATTCCCATTTCTCAGTCCTCGTCCGATATTCGGACCAGGGTCTCCGTTAGGAGGCCTGGCCGAAGATGTCGATACGGTCGCCCTCAGCGAGGGTCACGATCGCGCGCTTGGAGTCGGCACGCTTGCCGAAACCGGTGCGGGTGCGCTTGCGCTTGCCCTGGCGGTTGAGCGTGTTGACACCGGTGACCTTGACCGAGAAGACCGCCTCGACGGCCTGCTTGATCTGGGTCTTGTTGGCGCCCGGCGCGACGACGAAGGTGTACTTGCCCTCGTCGAGCAGCGCGTAGCTCTTCTCCGAGACGACCGGCTTGAGGAGCACGTCACGGGGGTCCGTGAAGCTCTTGCTCAGCGGCGTCTCGACGGTGTTCTTGCCCTCGGTGGCGTGGCGCTTCGCCTTGGCGACGCGCGCGGCCTTGGCGGCCTTGGCGGCCTTCGAGGCGATAGCGGGGTGACGGATAGCCATCAGGCCTCGCTCCCTTCGGTGTCAGCGGCCTTGGGGCCAGACACGAAGGACTCGAACGCGGCCTGGGTGAAGACCACGTCGTCCGAGACGAGAACGTCGTACGTGTTCAGCTGGCCCGGCTCCAGGATGTGGACCTGGGGCAGGTTGCGGGCGGACAGCACGGCCTTCTCGTTCTCGCGCTCGACGACCAGGAGCACGTTCTTGCGCTCGCTGATCTTGCCGAGGAGAGCCTTGACGGCCTTCGTGGAGATGTCGCCCTCGACCACGTCGGAGACGACGTGGATGCGGCTGTTGCGGGCCCGGTCGGTGAGGGCACCGCGCAGGGCGGCGGCCTTCATCTTCTTCGGGGTCCGCTGCGAGTAGTCACGCGGCACGGGACCGTGCACGACGCCACCACCGGCGAACTGCGGCGCGCGGGTCGAACCCTGGCGGGCGCGGCCGGTGCCCTTCTGGCGGTACGGCTTCTTGCCGCCACCACGGACCTCGCCGCGCGTCTTGGTCTTGTGCGTGCCCTGGCGGGCAGCGGCCAGCTGCGCGACAACGACCTGGTGGATCAGCGGGATGCTGACCTTCGCGTCGAAGATCTCCGCGGGGAGCTCGACGGTACCGGCCTTGTCGCCTGCCGGCGAAAGGATCTCAACAGTGCTCATCGGTTACCTCAGGCCCCCTTGGCCGCGGTGCGGACCAGGACGAGGCCGCCGTTCGGACCGGGAACCGCGCCCTTGATGAGCAGCAGACCCTTCTCCGCGTCAACGGCGTGGACGGTCAGGTTCTGGGTGGTGACCCGCTCGTTGCCCATGCGGCCCGCCATGCGGAGGCCCTTGAACACGCGGCCCGGGGTGGCGCAGCCACCGATGGAGCCGGGCGAGCGGTGCTTGCGCTGGGTGCCGTGGCTGGAGCCGAGGCCACCGAAGTTGTGGCGCTTCATGACACCGGCGAAGCCCTTGCCCTTGCTCTTGCCGGTCACGTCGACCTTGACGCCCGACTCGAAGGTCTCGGCGGTGAGCTCCTGGCCGAGGGTGTACTCGGACGCGTCCGAGGTACGGATCTCGACGAGGTGGCGTCGGGGGGTCACGTCGGCCTTGGCGAAGTGGCCCTTGAGGGGCTTGTTCACCTTGCGCGGGTCGATCTCGCCGAAGGCGATCTGGACCGACTCGTAGCCGTCGCTGTCATTCGTACGGACCTGGGTAACAACGCAGGGCCCGGCCTTGACCACGGTCACGGGGACGACACGGTTGTTCTCGTCCCAGACCTGGGTCATGCCGAGCTTCTCGCCCAGGATGCCCTTGATCTGCTTGGTCATCTCTTCCGTGCCTCTCAGAGCTTGATCTCGATGTCAACGCCGGCCGGAAGGTCCAGGCGCATCAGCGAGTCAACGGTCTTGGGCGTCGGGTCGAGGATGTCGATCAGGCGCTTGTGCGTGCGCATCTCGAAGTGCTCGCGCGAGTCCTTGTACTTGTGCGGCGACTTGATGACGCAGTACACGTTCTTCTCAGTGGGCAGCGGCACCGGGCCCGCGACCGACGCACCAGTACGCGTCACCGTCTCGACGATCTTCTTCGCCGAGGAGTCGATGACCTCGTGGTCGTAGGCCTTGAGCCGGATGCGGATCTTCTGTCCCGCCATGGCTACTTAGTAGTCCTTTGTCTCGAACGCTCTGGCCCCCGGAAGGCCCGTTTTTCTACTTCCTCCGACCCACGCGGTCGGGCGTGTCGCAGTCCCGCTCACACAGATCTCCCGAAGGATTTCCCTGCTAGGGGCTGCGGCCCTGCATGACCGCGGGTCCGGGGGAAGAAACCCACCGGGCGCCTGGCCGAGCCACCGCACCGCACTTCCCGAAAGATTCCCGTACGTCCGCCACAGCGCTGCCTTACGGCAGATGGGGCGACGAGTACTGTGGGACTCGCTTTCAGTCCTCCCGGCGGGAGGCGCACAGCATCGGCACTCAACCGAGCAACCTGAACAGTGTGCCACACCTGGGACGACGAAGGCCAATCGAGCCGATTGTCAAGCGGCACGGCCGTGCCCGGCGCCCCCGGACACGACAAGAGGCCCCACCCGCCGTAACGGCAGGTGGGGCCTCTCGCTGCGCTCAGTTCAGAGCGACCGGGTCTCCCCGATCAACAAGCAAGGAGTACTTACTTGGTGATCTTGACGACCTGGCCGGCGCCGACGGTCCGGCCACCCTCACGGATGGCGAACTTCAGGCCCTCCTCCATGGCGACGGGCTGGATGAGCTCCACCTTCATCTCGGTGTTGTCACCCGGCATGACCATCTCGGTGCCCTCGGGGAGGGTCACGACGCCGGTCACGTCCGTCGTACGGAAGTAGAACTGCGGGCGGTAGTTGTTGAAGAACGGGGTGTGACGGCCACCCTCGTCCTTCGACAGGATGTACGCCTGCGCCTCGAACTCGGTGTGCGGGGTGACCGAGCCCGGCTTGATGATGACCTGGCCGCGCTCGACGTCCTCGCGCTTGATGCCGCGGAGCAGCAGACCGACGTTCTCACCGGCCTGGCCCTCGTCGAGCAGCTTGCGGAACATCTCGATGCCGGTGACCGTGGTGGTGGTCTTCTCGGTCTTGATGCCGATGATGTCGACGGTCTCGTTGACCTTGAGGACACCACGCTCGATGCGACCGGTGACGACGGTGCCACGACCGGTGATCGTGAAGACGTCCTCGATCGGCATCAGGAACGGCTTGTCGACGTCACGCTCGGGCTGCGGGATGGCCTCGTCGACGGCCTTCATCAGGTCGAGGACGGACTTGCCCCACTCGGCGTCGCCCTCGAGCGCCTTGAGCGCCGAGACCTTGACGACCGGGACGTCGTCGCCCGGGAACTCGTACTCGGAGAGGAGCTCACGGACCTCGAGCTCGACGAGCTCCAGGATCTCCTCGTCGTCCACCATGTCGGCCTTGTTCAGGGCGACGACGATGTACGGAACGCCGACCTGGCGGGCCAGGAGCACGTGCTCCTTGGTCTGCGGCATCGGGCCGTCGGTGGCGGCGACCACGAGGATGGCGCCGTCCATCTGCGCGGCACCCGTGATCATGTTCTTGATGTAGTCCGCGTGACCGGGGCAGTCGACGTGGGCGTAGTGACGCGTCTCCGTCTGGTACTCGACGTGCGCGATGGAGATGGTGATACCGCGCTGACGCTCTTCGGGAGCCTTGTCGATCTGGTCGAAGGCCGAGGCCTCGTTCAGGTCGGGGTACGCGTCGTGCAGCACCTTGGTAATGGCGGCCGTGAGGGTCGTCTTACCGTGGTCAATGTGACCGATGGTGCCGATGTTGACGTGCGGCTTAGTCCGCTCGAACTTCGCCTTCGCCACTGGGGTCCTCCTGTGGAGTGGTTCTGTACGCCTTACTTCATCGGCGCCAGGTGATCTTTGCTGGGGTGCCGACCGCCGGGGCATTCCTCACGGATCGCGGGGTTTGCCCCGGCCGACGGTGTCAAGCCTAAAGCGTGTGCTCGGGTGAGCTACTCGCCCTTGGCCTTCGCGATGATCTCCTCGGCGACGTTCCGCGGAACCTCGGCGTAGGAGTCGAACTGCATCGAGTAGCTTGCGCGACCCGACGTCTTGCTGCGGAGGTCTCCGACGTAGCCGAACATCTCCGACAGCGGAACCAGGCCCTTGACGACCCGGGCGCCACTGCGCTCCTCCATGGCCTGGATCTGGCCACGGCGGGAGTTGATGTCGCCGATGACGTCGCCCATGTAGTCCTCGGGCGTGGTGACCTCGACGGCCATCATCGGCTCGAGCAGCACGGGCTTGGCCTGCCGCGCGGCCTCCTTGAAGGCCTGCGAACCGGCGATCTTGAAGGCGAGCTCGGAGGAGTCGACCTCGTGGTAGGCACCGTCGAGCAGCGTGACGCGGACGCCCGTCATCTCGTAGCCCGCCAGGATGCCGAACTGCATGGCCTCCTGCGCACCCGCGTCCACCGACGGGATGTACTCCCGCGGGATGCGGCCACCGGTGACCTTGTTCACGAACTCGTACGAGGCATCGCCGTCGACGATGGGCTCGATCGCGATCTGCACCTTGGCGAACTGACCGGTACCACCGGTCTGCTTCTTGTGGGTGTAGTCCACGCGCTCGACGGCCCGACGGATCGTCTCGCGGTACGCGACCTGCGGCTTGCCGACGTTCGCCTCGACGCGGAACTCGCGCTTCATGCGGTCGACGAGCACCTCGAGGTGAAGCTCGCCCATACCACCGATGATGGTCTGGCCGGTCTCCTCGTCCGAGTGGACCTGGAAGGAGGGGTCCTCCTCCGAGAGGCGCTGGATGGCGACACCCAGCTTCTCCTGGTCACCCTTGGACTTCGGCTCGATGGCGACCTGGATGACCGGCGCCGGGAAGTCCATGGACTCCAGGATGACCGGGGCCTTGTCGTCACAGAGCGTCTCGCCCGTGGTGGTCTGCTTCAGACCCATGACGGCGACGATGTCACCGGCGCCCACCGACTCGATCTCCTCACGCTTGTTCGCGTGCATGCGGTAGATCTTGCCGATGCGCTCCTTCTTGCCCTTGACGGAGTTCAGCACGGCGGTGCCGGAGTCAAGGCGACCGGAGTAGATCCGGACGAAGGTGAGCTTGCCGAGGTGCGGGTCGCTCGCGATCTTGAACGCGAGGGCCGCGAGCGGCTCGTCGTCGGACGGCTTGCGCTTGACGATCTCCTCCGGGTCCTTGGTGCCGTGGCCCTCGATGGCCTCGACGTCCAGGGGGGAGGGGAGGTAGCGCACGACCGCGTCGAGCAGGGGCTGGACGCCCTTGTTCTTGAACGCGGTGCCGCAGAACACGGGGGTGACGGTGGTGTCGCCGCCCTTGCCCGAGGCGATGGTGATGCGACGGATCGCCGCGTACAGCTGCTCCTCGGTGGGCTCCTGGCCCTCGAGGTACAGCTCCATCATCTGCTCGTCGTTCTCGGCGACGGCCTCGAGGAGCTTGCCGCGCCACTCGTCGGCGGCCTCGGTGTGCGTGGCCGGGATGTCGACGATGTCGTAGGCCTCGCCCATCTTGGTCTCGGCGGACCAGACGAAGGCCTTCATCGTGACGAGGTCGACGACGCCCTTGAAGTCAGCCTCCGCGCCGATGGGCAGCTGCATGACGATCGGGGTCGCACCGAGGCGGTCGACGATCATGTCGACGCAGCGGTGGAACTCGGCACCCGTACGGTCGAGCTTGTTGACGAAGCAGATACGCGGGACGCCGTAGCGGTCCGCCTGACGCCACACGGTCTCGGACTGGGGCTCGACACCGGCGACGCCGTCGAACACCGTCACGGCACCGTCGAGCACGCGCAGGGAGCGCTCCACCTCGACGGTGAAGTCGACGTGCCCGGGGGTGTCGATGATGTTGATCGTGTGGTCGACGTCGTTCAGCGGCCAGTGACAGGTGGTGGCAGCAGAGGTGATCGTGATGCCACGCTCCTGCTCCTGCTCCATCCAGTCCATCGTGGCGGCACCGTCGTGGACCTCACCGATCTTGTACGAGACACCGGTGTAGAACAGGATCCGCTCGGTGGTCGTCGTCTTGCCCGCGTCGATGTGAGCCATGATGCCGATGTTGCGCACCTTGGCCAGGTCAAGTGAAGTGGTAGCCATATCGGCTCAGTCTTCTCTCGGTCTCGATGGGGGTAGCGACTACCAGCGGTAGTGCGCGAAGGCCTTGTTGGACTCGGCCATCTTGTGGGTGTCCTCACGCTTCTTCACAGCGGCACCCAGGCCGTTGGAGGCGTCGAGGAGCTCGTTGAGCAGACGCTCGGTCATGGTCTTCTCGCGACGGGCGCGGGAGTAACCCACCAGCCAGCGCAGGGCCAGCGTGTTGGCGCGACCGGGCTTGACCTCGATCGGCACCTGGTAGGTCGCACCACCGACGCGGCGGGACTTGACCTCGAGGGTCGGCTTGATGTTCTCCAGCGCGCGCTTCAGCGTGATGACCGGGTCGTTGCCGGTCTTCTCACGCAGACCCTCCATGGCGCCGTAGACGATGCGCTCGGCGGTGGAGCGCTTGCCGTTCAGCAGCACCTTGTTGATGAGGGAGGTCACCAGAGGAGAGCCGTACACCGGGTCGATGATGACCGGGCGCTTCGGGGCGGGGCCCTTACGAGGCATTCTTACTTCTCCTTCTTGGCGCCGTAGCGGCTGCGGGCCTGCTTGCGGTTCTTGACACCCTGGGTGTCGAGGGAACCGCGGATGATCTTGTAGCGAACACCCGGCAGGTCCTTCACACGGCCGCCGCGCACGAGCACGATGGAGTGCTCCTGCAGGTTGTGTCCCTCACCCGGGATGTAGGCCGTGACCTCGATACCGGAGGTCAGACGCACACGCGCGACCTTCCGGAGCGCCGAGTTCGGCTTCTTCGGGGTGGTCGTGAACACACGCGTGCAGACGCCACGGCGCTGGGGCGAACCCTCGAGTGCGGGCGTCTTGTTCTTCTCGACCTTGTCCTGCCGGCCCTTCCGGACCAGCTGCTGGATCGTAGGCACTACTTCTCCGGTTTCTGTGTGCCGAATAGTAAAGCTAACCTGGAACGTTGCCGACCCACGCGGTCGGGTGTGTCGAATGCTGCAGACCCCCGCTAAAAGCGAGAAGGGCGCAGATTGCGGTGGCCGGATCAGACTCACGATGCGGTTGAAGACACGCGCGCGAGCCCAGGCACACCCCAGGCACAAGGTCTGAGCGTACCTACCTCATTGGCTGCGGTCAAAACAAATACCCCGGACCCCGGACACGCCGGGCGCCTCGGGCGCCGTGAGCCGGTCATCGGCCTTCGGCCTCGCCCTCAAGCGCCGGACGGGCTGCATGGGCGCGCGTGGGCTCACTTCGCCGCCGCTACGACCAGGAGCAGGAGCAGGGACCACCCGGCGATCCACAGCCAGCCCAGGGCCAGGCCCGCCACCGCCTGGCCGTCGCCGCTCTCGTGGCTGCGGCGGATCTCGGAGCGGGCGATGTGGCCGAGAACGACCGCGGGCAGCGCCGAGGCGCCGAACGTGAAGAACGTCGCGATCCCGCACACCAGGGCCGCGGTGGCCTTGCCGTTCGTGGGCGGCGCCGCCATGAAGGTGTGCGGCACCGCGGGCGGGGCCTGGGGGAAGCCCGAGGGGCCCTGCGGCAGGTCGGCGACCAGGAGGCCGAGCTCCCCCACCGTACGCGCCTGGTAGGCCCGCTCGACGCGGCGCTCGTACTCGTCCTGCTGGAGGCGGCCCTCCGCGAAGCCCGCGCGCAGCACGTCGACCGCGCGCTCCCGGTCGGAGTGGCCCGCCAGCATCGACGGCTGCCCCTGCTGCCCCGGCCACGGCGCCGGCTGCCCCCACGGACTGGTCACGATACGCACGCTCCCCCACACGATGTGTGCCTTCCATCATGCGGCAAAGCGCCGCAGGGCGGCCACCCGGCTCTCGTCGGGTGACCGCCCTGCGGTGTTGTCTCGCTCTGGAGGCGAGGACTACTGGTTGTAGGGCCCGTAGTCGTAGTCCTCCAGCGGAACGGCCTGGCCGGAGCCCGTGCCGAACGGCGAGTAGTCGATGTCGTCGTAGCCGACGGCCGAGTACATCGCGGCCTTGGCCTCCTCGGTCGGCTCGACCCGGATGTTGCGGTAGCGGGACAGACCCGTACCGGCCGGGATGAGCTTACCGATGATGACGTTCTCCTTGAGGCCGATGAGGCTGTCGGACTTGGCGTTGATCGCCGCATCCGTCAGGACTCGGGTCGTCTCCTGGAAGGAGGCGGCCGACAGCCAGGACTCCGTCGCCAGCGAGGCCTTGGTGATACCCATCAGCTGCGGACGGCCGGAGGCGGGGTGACCGCCCTCGGTGACCACACGACGGTTCTCGGTCTCGAACTTCGAGCGCTCGACGAGCTCGCCCGGCAGCAGCTCCGCGTCGCCGGACTCGATGATCGTCACGCGGCGCAGCATCTGCCGGATGATGATCTCGATGTGCTTGTCGTGGATCGACACGCCCTGCGAGTTGTAGACCTTCTGGACCTCGCCGACCAGGTGGACCTGGACCGCGCGCTGGCCGAGGATGCGCAGCACGTCGTGCGGGTTGGTGGCACCCACGGTGAGCTTCTGGCCCACCTCGACGTGGTCGCCCTCGCCCACGAGCAGACGGGCACGCTTCGAGATCGGGAACGCCGTCTCGTCGCTGCCGTCGTCCGGGGTGACGACGAGCTTCTTGGTCTTCTCGGTCTCCTCGATGCGGACGCGGCCCGCGGCCTCGGAGATCGGGGCGACACCCTTCGGCGTACGGGCCTCGAAGAGCTCGACGACACGGGGCAGACCCTGGGTGATGTCGTCACCGGCCACACCACCGGTGTGGAAGGTACGCATCGTCAGCTGGGTACCGGGCTCACCGATGGACTGGGCGGCGATGATGCCGACCGCCTCACCGATGTCGACCAGCTTGCCGGTGGCCAGCGAGCGGCCGTAGCAGAAGGCACAGGTGCCGACCGCGGACTCACAGGTCAGGACCGAGCGGGTCTTGACCTCCTCGACGCCGTTGGCGACCAGGGCGTCGATCAGGACGTCACCGAGGTCGACGTTGGCCGGCGCGATGACCTTGCCGTCGATGACGACGTCCTCGGCCAGCATGCGGGCGTACACGGACGTCTCGACGTTCTCCGTCTTGCGGAGCACGCCGTCCTCGCCACGGACCGCGATCTTCAGCTTCAGGCCGCGCTCGGTGCCGCAGTCCTCCTCGCGAATGATGACGTCCTGGGAGACGTCGACCAGACGACGGGTGAGGTAACCGGAGTCGGCGGTACGCAGAGCGGTGTCCGCCAGACCCTTACGGGCACCGTGGGTCGAGATGAAGTACTCGAGCACGGAGAGGCCCTCGCGGAACGAGGCCTTGATGGGACGCGGGATGGTCTCGTTCTTCGCGTTCGACACCAGACCACGCATACCGGCGATCTGCCGCATCTGCATCATGTTTCCTCGGGCACCCGAGTCAACCATCATGAAGATGGGGTTGGTCTTGGGGAAGTTCGCGTTCATCGCCTCGGCGACCTCGTTGGTCGCCTTGGTCCAGATCGCGATGAGCTCCTGCGTGCGCTCTTCCTTGGTGATCAGACCGCGCTCGTACTGCTTCTGGACCTTCTCGTCCTGGGCCTCGTAGCCCGCGACGATCTCCTTCTTCGCCTCAGGCACGACGACGTCGGAGATGGCCACGGTGACGCCGGAACGGGTCGCCCAGTAGAAGCCGGCCGCCTTCAGGTTGTCGAGCGTCGCCGCCACGATGACCTTGGGGTAGCGCTCGGCGAGATCGTTGACGATCTCGGAGAGCTCCTTCTTGCCGACCGAGTAGTCGACGAACGGGTAGTCCTCGGGCAGCAGCTCGTTGAAGAGCGCGCGGCCCAGGGTCGTGCGCAGGCGGAAGCTGTCGCCCTGCTGGTACTCCTGCTCGCCCTCCTCGGCGACCGGCGGCACCCAGCCACGCGGCGGGATGGTGCCCACCGGGAAGCGGATGTCGACGGACGACTGGAGCGCGAGCTCGTCGGCGTCGAACGCCATGATCGCCTCGGCGGTGGAGCCGAACGCACGGCCCTCGCCCTTGACGTCACGCAGCTCGCCGTCGGTGGTGAGGAAGAACAGACCCAGGACCATGTCCTGCGTCGGCATCGTCACCGGCCGGCCGTCGGCGGGCTTGAGGATGTTGTTCGAGGACAGCATCAGGATGCGGGCCTCGGCCTGCGCCTCCGCGGAGAGCGGCAGGTGGACGGCCATCTGGTCACCGTCGAAGTCCGCGTTGAACGCGGTGCAGACGAGCGGGTGGATCTGGATGGCCTTGCCCTCGACCAGCTGCGGCTCGAAGGCCTGGATGCCGAGGCGGTGCAGCGTCGGCGCACGGTTCAGCAGAACCGGGTGCTCGGCGATGACCTCTTCGAGGACGTCGTACACGACCGTGCGGCCGCGCTCGACCATCCGCTTGGCGCTCTTGATGTTCTGCGCGTGGTTCAGGTCGACCAGGCGCTTCATCACGAACGGCTTGAAGAGCTCCAGGGCCATGGCCTTGGGCAGACCGCACTGGTGCAGCTTCAGCTGCGGACCGACGACGATCACGGAACGCGCGGAGTAGTCCACACGCTTGCCGAGGAGGTTCTGGCGGAAGCGACCCTGCTTGCCCTTCAGCATGTCGCTGAGGGACTTCAGGGGACGGTTGCCGGGACCGGTGACCGGGCGACCGCGGCGGCCGTTGTCGAACAGCGCGTCGACGGCCTCCTGGAGCATGCGCTTCTCGTTGTTCACGATGATCTCGGGCGCACCGAGGTCGAGAAGGCGCTTCAGGCGGTTGTTGCGGTTGATCACGCGGCGGTACAGGTCGTTCAGGTCGGAGGTCGCGAAGCGGCCACCGTCCAGCTGCACCATCGGACGCAGGTCCGGCGGGATGACCGGGACGCAGTCGAGGACCATGCCCTTGGGGCTGTTGGAGGTCTGCAGGAAGGCAGACACGACCTTCAGCCGCTTCAGCGCACGGGTCTTCTTCTGGCCCTTGCCGGTGCGGATGATCTCGCGGAGGCGCTCGGCCTCCTCGTCGAGGTCGAAGGACTCCAGGCGCTTCTGCAGCGCCGCGGCACCCATCGAGCCGTCGAAGTACGTGCCGAAGCGGTCACGCAGCTCGCGGTAGAGCAGCTCGTCGCCCTCGAGGTCCTGGACCTTGAGGTTCTTGAAGCGCGACCAGACCTCGTCCAGACGGTCGATCTCGCGCTGCGCGCGGTCGCGCAGCTGCTTCATCTCGCGCTCGGCGCCCTCGCGCACCTTGCGGCGCACGTCGGCCTTGGCGCCCTCGGCCTCGAGCTCGGCCAGGTCGGTCTCGAGCTTCTTGGCGCGGGCCTCGAGGTCGGCGTCGCGGCGGTTCTCGATCTGCTGACGCTCCACGGAGACGTGCGCCTCCAGGGAGGGCAGGTCGCGCGTGCGGCGCTCCTCGTCCACGAACGTGATCATGTACGCGGCGAAGTAGATGACCTTCTCGAGGTCCTTCGGCGCGAGGTCGAGCAGGTAGCCCAGACGCGACGGGACACCCTTGAAGTACCAGATGTGCGTGACGGGCGCGGCCAGCTCGATGTGGCCCATCCGCTCACGACGCACCTTGGCGCGAGTGACCTCGACGCCGCAGCGCTCGCAGATGATGCCCTTGAAGCGGACACGCTTGTACTTACCGCAGTAGCACTCCCAGTCCCGGGTCGGACCGAAGATCTTCTCGCAGAAGAGTCCGTCCTTTTCGGGCTTGAGGGTGCGGTAGTTGATGGTCTCGGGCTTCTTGACCTCGCCGTGGCTCCACTGACGGATGTCGTCCGCGGTAGCCAGGCCGATCCGGAGCTCGTCGAAGAAGTTGACGTCGAGCACTATGCGTCAATCCCTCTCAGGGTCGTGTCTCAATCAATGGTCTGTCGGGGTCCGGGGGCCCGCCACCCCGGTGTCAGGGGTGGCGGGGGACCCGTCAGACCTCTTCGACGCTGCTCGGCTCGCGCCGGGACAGGTCGATACCGAGCTCCTCCGCGGCGCGGAAGACGTCCTCATCCGTGTCGCGCATCTCGATGGACATGCCGTCCGAGGACAGCACCTCCACGTTGAGGCACAGGGACTGCATTTCCTTGATGAGCACCTTGAAGGACTCGGGAATGCCGGGTTCGGGAATGTTCTCGCCCTTGACGATGGCCTCGTAGACCTTCACGCGGCCGGTGACGTCGTCGGACTTGATCGTCAGCAGCTCCTGGAGGGCGTACGCGGCGCCATAAGCCTCCAGCGCCCACACCTCCATCTCACCGAAGCGCTGGCCACCGAACTGAGCCTTACCACCCAGCGGCTGCTGGGTGATCATGGAGTACGGACCGGTCGAGCGGGCGTGCAGCTTGTCGTCGACCAGGTGGTGCAGCTTGAGGATGTACATGTACCCGACCGAGATCGGGTCCGGGAACGGCTCGCCGGAGCGGCCGTCGAACAGGCGCGCCTTGCCGGACGGGAGCACCATGCGCTCGCCGTCGCGGTTCGGGATGGTGTGCTGGAGCAGACCGGCCAGCTCGTCCTCGCGGGCGCCGTCGAAGACCGGCGTGGCGACGTTGGTGCCCGGGGCGACCGAGTCGGCGCCGATCACCTGGAGCCGCTCCGCCCACTCGTCGGCGAGGCCGGAGACGTCCCAGCCGCGGCTGGCGAGCCAGCCGAGGTGGATCTCCAGGACCTGTCCCGGGTTCATTCGGGACGGCACGCCCAGCGGGTTGAGGATGATGTCGACCGGAGTTCCGTCCTCGAGGAACGGCATGTCCTCGATCGGAAGGATCTTCGAGATAACACCCTTGTTGCCGTGCCGGCCGGCGAGCTTGTCACCGTCGGTGATCTTGCGCTTCTGGGCCACGTAGACGCGGACCAGCTGGTTCACGCCCGGCGGGAGCTCGTCGCCCTCTTCGCGGTCGAAGACGCGGACGCCGATGACCTTGCCGATCTCACCGTGCGGCACCTTCAGGGAGGTGTCACGGACCTCGCGGGCCTTCTCACCGAAGATCGCGCGGAGCAGGCGCTCCTCCGGCGTCAGCTCGGTCTCACCCTTGGGCGTGACCTTGCCGACGAGGATGTCACCGGCGACGACCTCGGCACCGATGCGGATGATGCCGCGCTCGTCGAGGTCGGCGAGGACCTCCTCGGAGACGTTCGGGATGTCCCGGGTGATCTCCTCGGGGCCCAGCTTGGTGTCACGGGCGTCGACCTCGTGCTCCTCGATGTGGATCGAGGAGAGGACGTCGTCCTGCACGAGGCGCTGCGACAGGATGATCGCGTCCTCGTAGTTGTGGCCCTCCCACGGCATGAAGGCCACGAGCAGGTTCTTGCCCAGGGCCATCTCGCCTTCCTGGGTGGCGGGACCGTCGGCGAGGACCTGGCCCTCGATGACGCGCGCGCCTTCCTCGACGATGACCTTCTGGTTCACCGAGGTGCCCTGGTTCGAGCGGGAGAACTTCGCGACGCGGTACGTGGTGTACGTGCCGTCGTCGTTCGTGACGGTGATGTAGTCCGCGGAGACCTCCTGGACCACACCCGCCTTCTCGGCCTTGATGACGTCACCGGCGTCGACGGCGCAGCGGTACTCCATGCCCGTACCGACGAGGGGGGCCTCGGCGGTGATCAGCGGCACGGCCTGGCGCATCATGTTCGCGCCCATGAGCGCGCGGTTGGCGTCGTCGTGCTCGAGGAAGGGGATCATCGCGGTCGCGACCGACACCATCTGGCGCGGCGAGACGTCCATGTAGTCCACGTCCGTCGGCGCGACGTAGTCGACTTCGCCGCCACGGCGGCGGACCAGGACGCGGGCCTCGGCGAACCGGAGCTCGTCGGTCAGCGGCGCGTTGGCCTGGGCGATGACGAATCGGTCCTCTTCGTCAGCGGTCAGGTAGTCGACGTCGTCGGTGACCTGACCCTCGACGACCTTGCGGTACGGCGTCTCGATGAAGCCGAACGGGTTGATGCGGCCGTACGAGGCGAGCGAACCGATCAGACCGATGTTCGGGCCTTCGGGCGTCTCGATCGGACACATGCGGCCGTAGTGCGAGGGGTGCACGTCACGGACCTCGAAGCCCGCCCGCTCACGGGAGAGACCACCCGGGCCGAGCGAGTTCAGACGCCGCTTGTGGGTGATGCCCGACAGCGGGTTGTTCTGGTCCATGAACTGCGACAGCTGGCTGGTGCCGAAGAACTCCTTGATGGAGGCGACGACCGGCCGGATGTTGATCAGGGTCTGCGGCGTGATCGCCTCGACGTCCTGAGTGGTCATGCGCTCGCGCACGACGCGCTCCATACGGGCGAGACCCGTACGGACCTGGTTCTGGATCAGCTCGCCGACGTTGCGGATGCGGCGGTTGCCGAAGTGGTCGATGTCGTCGGTCTCGACGACGATGGACGCACCGCTGTCGCCCACGGTCTCGGTCTCACCGGCGTGCAGCTTCACCAGGTACTTGATCGAGGCGATGATGTCCTCGACCGTGAGGACGCCGGCCTCGAGCGGGGCGTCCGCGCCCAGCTTCTTGTTCACCTTGTAGCGGCCGACCTTCGCGAGGTCGTAGCGCTTCGGGTTGAAGTACAGGTTCTCGAGCAGCGTCTGCGCGGCCTCGCGGGTCGGCGGCTCGCCCGGACGGAGCTTGCGGTAGATGTCGAGCAGCGCGTCGTCCTGGCCCTGGGTGTGGTCCTTCTCCAGGGTGGCGCGCATGGACTCGTACTCGCCGAACTCCTCGAGGATCTGCTCGGTCGTCCAGCCGAGGGCCTTGAGCAGCACGGTGATCGACTGCTTGCGCTTGCGGTCGATGCGCACGCCGACCATGTCGCGCTTGTCGATCTCCATCTCCAGCCAGGCACCCCGGGACGGGATGATCTTGACCGAGAAGATGTCCTTGTCGGACGTCTTGTCGATGGAGGAGTCGAAGTAGACGCCGGGCGAACGGACGAGCTGCGACACCACGACACGCTCGGTGCCGTTGATGACGAAGGTGCCCTTGTTCGTCATGAGCGGGAAGTCGCCCATGAAGACCGTCTGGGACTTGATCTCGCCGGTCTCGTTGTTGGTGAACTCAGCGGTGACGAAGAGCGGGGCGGCGAACGTGAAGTCGCGCTCCTTGCACTCGTCGATGGAGTTCTTCGGGGGCTCGAAGCGGTGGTCCCGGAACGTCAGGGACATCGACCCGGAGAAGTCCTCGATCGGGGAGATCTCCTCGAAGATCTCCTCCAGACCGGACTTGGTGGGGACGTCCTGTCCGGACTCCAGAGCCGCCTCGACACGAGCCTTCCACGCGTCGTTGCCGAGCAGCCAGTCGAAGCTCTCGGTTTGCAGCGCAAGAAGGTTCGGAACCTCGAGGGGCTCCTTGATCTTTGCAAAGGAGATGCGCAGCGGGGCGGTGCTGGCGCCGTTGTTCGTATTCGCGGTCGAGGCAGTGCGCGAGGCGGCCAAGAGGGGGTCCTTCCGAGGGCTCGGACTCACTACGCGCGTACCGGTCCCAGCCTTGGCACGGAGGAGAGACGGTCCCGAAGTGGCCAAAAGGCCAGGTCAGAGCGGTTTCAACCCACGATGCTCACGGATGGGCATGCCCCTGGTGACGGGCAGGAGGCAGCTAACAGGCAGCGCAAAGGGTCAGTGTAGCCACCTGGCCCACTGATGTCCAGTGCGGGTTTCTGAAGACCCTCTGTGTTCTCAACACCTGCGGCAAGCCACGTCCTCAACGCACATCGATACTGCCCTCTTCGCCGCCGATCCATGCCTCGGATGCGGATCCTTGTGACGACGCGTCCTGAGAATTGCGCGCTGCGTGCGGTTCGTCAAGGCCCCCCTCCCCTGACAGGCTCCGATTCAGGAACGTTCGGAGTCCGCTCGGAGGCACAACGAAGATCACCATACTCGCCGGTGCCGACAGTGCAAGGCAGCCGTCACGGGAATGCCGAAGGGCGACCACCCAACTGGGTGATCGCCCTTCAGTGTGTGCGCGTTACAGCGCGGGAGCCGTGTGGTCCCTCACAGGACCACGGGGCTCGAGGAGTCGCGTACGACCCCGTGAGGTGTTACTTGACCTCGACGGAGGCGCCGGCGCCCTTGAGGGCCTCGGCGGCCTTCTCCGCGGCGTCCTTGGCGACCTTCTCGAGGACCGGCTTCGGGGTGCCGTCGACGAGGTCCTTGGCCTCCTTCAGACCCAGGGAGGTCAGCTCACGCACGACCTTGATGACCTGGATCTTCTTGTCGCCCGCACCGGTGAGGATGACGTCGAACTCGTCCTTCTCCTCCTCGGCGGCGGCAGCGGCGCCACCAGCGGCACCACCGGCGACGACGACCGGCGCGGCAGCGGCGGCGGTGACGTCGAACTTCTCCTCGAAGGCCTTCACGAACTCGGAGAGCTCGATGAGGGTCATGCCTTCGAACTGCTCGAGCAGCTCGTCCTGGGTGAGCTTCGCCATGATGGCGGTCCTTCCACTAATTCGGCAGGTGCCGGATGTACTGGTGTGGCGGGCGTACGTCTGGCCCGCTGTGACCGTCGCCGTCAGGCGGCGGTCATTATGCGAGCCGAGTTACTCGGCACCGCCCTGCTCGTCCTGCTTGGCACGGAGCGCGTCCACGGTGCGGACGAGCTTCGACGGCAGCGCCTGGAAGACAGAGGCAGCCTGAGACTGCTTGCCCTTGAAGGCACCGGCCAGCTTGGAGAGCAGAACCTCGCGGGACTCGAGGTCCGCAAGCTTCTTGATGTCGTCGGCGGACAGCGCCTTGCCGTCCAGAACGCCGCCCTTGATGACAAGAGCGGGGTTCTCCTTGGCGAAGTCACGCAGACCCTTCGCCGCCTCGACCGGGTCACCGGTCACGAAGGCGACAGCGGTCGAGCCCTTGAGGTGCTCGTCCAGCTGGATCCCGGCCTCGTTGGCCGCGATCTTGGTCAGCGTGTTCTTCACCACACGGTACTGAGCGTTGTCGCCGAGAGAACGACGGAGCTGCTTGAGCTGCGCCACGCTCAGTCCGGTGTAAGAAGTCACAACAGCAGCGTTGGAGTCGCGCAGCTTCTGCGTGATCTCCTCGACGGCTGCGACCTTGTCGGACGTCGCCATGAGCCTCGGCCTCCTTCCGGGGTGATGATCCTCGACTGACCCTTCTCGATCAGCCGTGTCGCCGGACCGCCTGAATCAGGCACAAGGAAGGGGCTCTGCACAAAACGAAACGCCCCGGCGCAGGCGCACGGGGCGTGAGCTCGACCGGACACGAACGCGTCCAGGAGCACTTCCTCGGTCACCTGCGCGGGTCGTCCGCAGTTCAGCGGATCCTTCGGCCGCCGCACACTCTCACGAGCACACGACAACGACCAGCGGTCTTTGGCTTCTCCGGAAGGCTACGCGAACGGGGCCGCGTCAGGCAAATCGGGTCAGCCCTTGGCGCCCGCGTCCTTCATCATCTGGGCGAGGTCCATGACCTGGCTCTTCGGCGGCGCCGTGACCGTGACGGGCTTGTTCACGTCGAAGAACGTGATCGTCATGTCGAACTTGCCCTTGTCGCCCTTGCCCTGGGTGCGGAACTGCTTCGCCCGGTCGTCCCCGTCGATCCACATGTCCATCGAGAGCTTCTCGATGCCCATGGACTCGAACTTCTCGATGTTCTTCGTCCGGCTCGCCCGCGTCTTCGCGTCCTCGTCCTTCAGGTCCGCGCGCAGGTCGGCCAGGGTGACCGTGCCCTGGTAGCGGGTGGTCTCGACACCGTCGACCGACTCCTCGCCGACCTTCTTCACGTCCTTGGAGCCGGTCAGGAAGGCGGCTTCCTGGGCCGGGTTCTTCTCCGCCTGGCTGGACATGGAGGAGCCCGCGGGCTTGCCCGCGCCCTGCTTCTCCATGGCCTTGGCGTCGAACTTCATCCAGCTCTTGCCGTCCGTCCCGGCGCTGGGCTTGCCGCCGCCGAGGTACAGACCGCCGTCGACGAGCCGGATCTCGGCCTTCTGGCCCCCCTGGTCGAGCGAGGTCATCTTCATCCGCATGGCGAGCGGCTCCGCCGTCATCGACGCCTCGGCCTTGACGCGCCCGTCGCCGGGCACCTGGCCCTTCATGCGGAAGCTGAACGACTTGAGCCGCTCGCTGTTCTTCGCGGCCTTCTTCACGGCGGCGGCGGGCGAGAGGTCGTCCCCCGCGCCGTCCGACTTCTTCTCCGTGCCGCAGCCCACCGCACCACCGGCGAGCAGCAGGGCCGCCACGGCGGCCCCCGCCGCCCTCTTGCGACCCTTACGTACGGAAACGATCATTACCCCACCCCTAGGAACATTTGATCCATTTATTGCGGTGGGCTGAGGTTACCTGACGGACGCGCGCGGGGGCTCGGGGATATCTTCCGAGGTCAGACCGAGATCGGGCCGCTATCGGACCGAGATCAGGTGGTGGGCTGACGGTTCATCAGGTCCTTGAAGTCGGCGGTGTCGGCCGCGGGCGGCTCCTCGGCGGAGACCGCGGTGCCGTAGTCGCTGTAGTACGCGGTGGCGGCCAGCTCGCCGGTCTTCATCTGGCCCTTCTCGACCTTCTTGACCAGCAGGTTCTCGTCGTTGACCCAGATGTCGACGGTCTCGGTGGTGACGCCCGCCTGCTCCAGCTGCTTCTTCATGTCGGAGAGCTGGGAGGCGCTGAGGCCGGAGGACTTCTCCGCGAGCTCGGCGACGTCGACGGTGCCCGAGTAGTGCGTGGTGTTGACGCCCCGGACCTTCTCCTCGCCGACCTTCTTCACGTCACCGGAGGCGAGCAGCATCTTCACCGACTGGTGCGGCGTGCTGTTCTGCATCGCGTCCTTCATGTACGCGCCCGAGCCGCCGCCGACCCGCTCCAGGTCGTCGTACGCGTACTTCACCCAGTGCTTGCCGCCGGCCTGCGCGGCGAAGCGGTCGCCCATCTTCGCGAAGTACGCGTCGGGCAGATAGCGGGCCTCCATCGAGGTGCTGCCCGTCTGGCGCATGGTTTCGGCGAGCTGGCCGCCGGTGTACGTGATCGTCATGTTGCCGGTGAGGCCGTCCTCCCAGCCGAGGACGCCGCTGGCCTTCATGGACATCACGGAGCCCATGGTGGTCTCGGACTCCACCTTGGCCGAGTCCGCCTTGTCGGTGGACTTCTCGATGGTGCGCAGGGCGGCTATCGGACTGGCGCCGAGGCCGCCGCCCCCGCCCTTTCCGGAGGAGCCCTTGGAGTCGCTGTCCGAGCCGTCCGACGAGCCACAGGCGGTGATGCCGGTCAGTGCCGTCGCGGCCGCGATCGCCAGCGCCACGCGGCGCGCTGTCGTGCCGTTCATGTCGTCCCACCCCTTGCGTCCATGGAGAGCCAGCACGCTAGCGCGGCCCGCTCCCCGGCGTCCTCCGTACGTAGTCGACATCACGTACGGCGAAGTCACTTGCGGAGAAAGCTCGTTCACGGGAAAACCCGTTCACGGGAAAATCCGTTCCCCCAGCGTCTACCCGTACAACGGGACGGGTCCCGCACCACGAATGGTTGCGGGACCCGTCGGATACGCGCCAGACGCGCGGCTGCCGTCAGTGTCAGACGGCGGCCGGGTCCTCCTCGACGAGGAGGTTGCGGGTGCGGTTGGAGTCGACCGGAATGCCGGGGCCCATCGTGGTGGTGATGGCGGCCTTCTTGATGTAGCGACCCTTGGCGGCCGACGGCTTCAGACGGAGGATCTCCTCCAGGGCCGCGGCGTAGTTCTCCACCAGCTTGGTGTCGTCGAAGGACACCTTGCCGATGATGAAGTGCAGGTTCGAGTGCTTGTCGACGCGGAACTCGATCTTGCCGCCCTTGATGTCGTTGACAGCCTTGACGACATCGGGGGTCACGGTGCCGGTCTTCGGGTTCGGCATCAGACCACGCGGACCGAGCACGCGGCCGAGGCGGCCGACCTTGCCCATGAGGTCCGGCGTGGCGACGACGGCGTCGAAGTCCAGGCGGCCCTTGGAGACCTCGTCGATGAGCTCGTCGGCGCCGACGATGTCGGCCCCGGCGGCTTCCGCGGCCGCAGCACGGTCACCGGTCGCGAAGACCAGGACCCGGGCGGTCTTACCGGTGCCGTGCGGGAGGTTCACGGTGCCACGGACCATCTGGTCGGCCTTGCGCGGGTCGACACCCAGACGGAAGGCGACCTCGACGGTGCCGTCGAACTTGGTCGAGGAGGTCTCCTTGGCGAGACGGACGGCCTCGAGCGGGGCGTACAGCTTCTCCCGGTCGATCTTGGCGTCCGCAGCGCGGAGAGTCTTGCTGCGCTTCACTTCGTACTCCTGAGGTTCAGGTTTGGAGTTCGTGGTCCGGGCCAGCGCTGGCCCTGCCACTCAAGGTCAAACGGGGAGGATCAGCCCTCGACCGTGATGCCCATGGAACGGGCGGTGCCGGCGATGATCTTCGACGCGGCGTCCAGGTCGTTCGCGTTGAGGTCGGGCATCTTGGTGGTGGCGATCTCGCGGACCTGCGCCTCGGTGATCTTGGCGACCTTGGTCTTGTGCGGCTCGCCGGAGCCCTTCTCCACGCCCGCGGCCTTGAGGATCATCTTCGCGGCCGGCGGGGTCTTGGTGATGAAGGTGAAGGAGCGGTCTTCGTAGACCGTGATCTCCACCGGGATCACCCAGCCACGCTGCGACTCGGTCGCGGCGTTGTAGGCCTTGCAGAACTCCATGATGTTCACGCCGTGCTGGCCCAGCGCGGGGCCGACAGGCGGGGCCGGGTTGGCGGCGCCGGCCTGGATCTGGAGCTTGATAAGCCCCGTGACCTTCTTCTTCTTGGGAGGCATTGCTCTCTCCGGGTCCTAGTGAGAGTGTTGAGCAGCCCCCTCCGACATGATCCAGCGGCGTTCCGCGACGACCGTCACACGATCGTCTGGATCATTTGGATGGAGGCATACCGCCCTACGATAACGGGTAACGCGCCGGGGCCCAAACCGGCCCCCGAGCAGGCCCGTGGGCCCGCCCCCGTGTGACGGGCCCACGGACGTATCAACGGCCCCGCTCGACGAGGGCCGGGAGGGCGGCCCCCGCCGAGCGAGCATGGGGAGCGCGGCTCGGCTCAGCAGCGCTTGGAGGTCAGCGCCTGGCCCGGCAGCGGGTCACCGGGGGCGCGCAGCTGGCCGATCGCCGCGGTGCACTCGGCGGCGGTGGCGGCGGGCAGCGACCAGAACTCCGCGCTGTTGGTGCGGTTCCACCAGTCCTGGCCGAGGATCTCGTCCCGGGAGTAGCTGTAGACACCGGTGCTGACGTCGTAGTCCTTGATCTTGTCGCGGAAGCTCTTCCACACCCACACGTAGCCGTAGTTCTTCTTGCACGAGGGCGAGTAGAACTGCTTGACCGATGCCGCGTGCGCGCCGCCCCGGTCGATGTAGGCGGTGGTCCCGATCTGGTACGCGTCGGCACAGACCCCCGCGGCCTGTGCCTTGGCGCTCCTCGGGTTGCCGTCCGCGGAGGGCGCCGTCGACTGGGGCGCGGCCCCGCGGGCGCCGGGCGCGGGGGCGGGGCCGGTGCCGGCGAGCGCGGAGCCGCCGCCGAGCAGGACGAAGGCACAGGCAGAGGCGGCGATCGCGGTCTTGCGAGCTCTCATGAGGTGTCCCCTTGCTCGTGGTGAGTGAGCCCATCCGGCCATACCGCAGCAGAGCACCACAAATCGCCGCGCCAGGGTCGCAGGAATCCCCTTGGGCGTGGGTGGTGCGTGGTGGAGAGCGGTGGGAGGCCGGAAGGTTCCGTCTACCAGGTCAGACAGCCCGGGTCGCCCGATGGTTGTGGTGCGGAACACATGTGTTCGGCCCGGTTCTGTGCCGGGGCATGCGACAGGGCCCCCGTCCGGCGGAGATCCGCTGGTCGGGGGCCCTGTCGGAAGAGCTTGGCGTCAGTTCTTCTGGATCTGGTCGAAGCTGAGCTCGACCGGGGTCTCGCGGCCGAAGATCTCGACGAGGCCCTTGACCTTCTTCGAGTCGGCGTTGATCTCGTTGATCGTGGCCTGGAGCGTGGCGAAGGGGCCGTCGGTGACGGTGACCGAGTCGCCGACCTCGAAGTCCAGGACCTGGACCTCGACCTTGCGCTGCGGGGCGGGCTTGCCCTCGGCCTCGGCGGCCTCGCGGGCGGCCTTCTCCTCGGCCTCCGGGGCGAGCATCTTGACGATCTCGTCCAGGGTCAGCGGGTACGGGTCGTAGGCGTTGCCCACGAAGCCGGTGACGCCGGGGGTGTTGCGGACGACGCCCCAGGACTCGTTCGTCAGGTCCATGCGGACCAGGACGTAGCCGGGGAGCTTGTTCTGGCGGATCGTCTTGCGGTCGCCGTTCTTGATCTGGACGACCTCTTCCTGGGGCACCTCGGCCTGGAAGATGTAGTCCTCGACGTTGAGCGAGACGGCGCGCTGCTCGAGGTTGGTCTTCACGCGGTTCTCGTAACCGGCGTAGGTGTGGATGACGTACCACTCGCCGGGCAGGCCGCGCAGCTCGTCACGGAGGGCGGCGACGGGGTCGACCGGCTCGGCGGGCTCCGCCTCCTCGACCTCGGCCTCGTCCTCGGCGGAGTCGGCGGCAGCGGCGTCCTCGTCGAGCTCGGCGACGGCGTCGTCCTCGTCGGTCTCCGCGACGGCCTCGACCTCGTCGTCCTCGTGCACAGCGGCCTCTTCGGCAGCCTCACCGGCGGCGGCGTCGGCAGCCTCGACCTCGTCCGGGTCCACGGCGTCCGCCGCCTCGACGATGTCGATCTGGTCCTCCACGGACTCCGCCGACTCGATGGCGTCGTTCAGGTTCGGGTCAGACACGGTGGCTGCTTCTTCCTGGATACATGGGGGTGGAACACGCGAAAGGGGCGCCTGGTGCGGCGCCCTTCGCTTTCGGCCTAGCCGAAGATGTACTTGATGAGGTGGCTGAAGCCATAGTCAATCACGGTCACCAGACCGATCATGATGACGACGAAGACGATCACGACGGTGGTGTACGTCGTGAGCTGGTTCCGGGTGGGCCAGACGACCTTGCGCAGCTCGGCGACGATCTGGCGGTAGAAGAGCGCGAGACGGCCCAGGGGGCCCTTCTTGCCGCGCTTGCCGCCCTTGCGGCCCTTCTTGGACTCCGGCGCCTCGTCCTGGGCATCAGGCATGTCGATGGAGCCCACGGCGTCCGTCACTCGTCCTCACCTGATTCCGGGTCGTGGCCGTGCCGCGCCCGGTTGAGCCGCACGGCGGTGCAATGCAGTACGTACATGCGCACACATCCTGGCGAAGGAGTGTGTAGCAGGGCCGGAGGGACTTGAACCCCCAACCGCTGGTTTTGGAGACCAGTGCTCTACCAATTGAGCTACGACCCTTTGGTTTCCCCCAACCTACCGCATCCGACCATGTGCACGGAGTGCGGTGGAAGGAGCGGCCGGTGAGGGCCAACGACGAGTGAGTGTACGTGGTCCGGAGCGCCCCGTCGAACAGCTGGGGTTCCGCCGGTCGTTCCGGGGGCGCTCGGGGGTGTGGCGGGCGCCCCTGCGAGCGGCCGGACCTGGGGCGGGGCGGGGCCGGGAGGGAGGGGGACCCGGGGCCGGGGGCGGGGTGGCGTCGAGGCCGGGAACGGGGCGGGGCCGAGGCCGGCGGCAGGGTGGGGCCGAGGCCCGGCGGGCCATCCGGCAAACCCGTGTGCCCGGGCCCCTCGGGGTCTGGAACGATGGGCGCATGAGCGCTGTCACTCCACCCACCGAGCGCCGGGTCTCCGCCCGAGTCGGCGCGATCTCCGAGTCCGCGACCCTCGCCGTCGACGCCAAGGCCAAGGCCCTCAAGGCCGCCGGGCGCCCGGTGATCGGTTTCGGCGCGGGCGAGCCCGACTTCCCGACCCCGGACTACATCGTCGAGGCGGCCGTCGAGGCCTGCAAGAACCCGAAGTACCACCGGTACACCCCGGCGGGCGGCCTGCCCGAGCTGAAGGCCGCGATCGCCGCGAAGACGCTGCGCGACTCCGGCTACGAGCCCGAGGCCGCCCAGATCCTCGTCACCAACGGCGGCAAGCAGGCCATCTACGAGGCCTTCGCCGCGATCCTCGACCCGGGTGACGAGGTCATCGTCCCGGCGCCGTACTGGACGACGTACCCGGAGTCGATCCGTCTCGCGGGCGGCGTCCCGGTCGACGTCGTCGCCGACGAGACCACCGGCTACCGCGTCTCGGTCGAGCAGCTGGAGGCCGCGCGCACGGAGAAGACCAAGGTCGTCCTCTTCGTGTCGCCGTCGAACCCGACGGGCGCGGTCTACAGCCGCGAGGACGCGGAGGCCATCGGGCGCTGGGCGCACGAGCACGGCCTGTGGGTGATGACGGACGAGATCTACGAGCACCTGGTCTATGGGGATGCCGAGTTCACGTCGCTGCCCGCGCTCCTGCCCGAGCTGCGCGACAAGTGCATCGTGGTGAACGGCGTCGCGAAGACGTACGCGATGACCGGCTGGCGCGTGGGGTGGATCATCGGCCCGAAGGACGTGGTGAAGGCCGCGACGAACCTCCAGTCGCACGCCACCTCCAACGTCTCCAACGTCGCGCAGGCCGCCGCCATCGCCGCCGTCTCCGGCGATCTGACCGCCGTCGAGAAGATGCGCGAGGCCTTCGACCGCCGCCGCAGGACGATCGTGCGGATGCTGAACGAGATCGACGGCGTCGTCTGCCCCGAGCCCGAGGGCGCCTTCTACGCGTACCCGTCGGTGAAGGGCCTCATCGGCAAGGAGATCCGCGGCAAGCGCCCGCAGGACTCCGTCGAGCTGGCCGCGCTGATCCTGGACGAGGTCGAGGTCGCGGTCGTCCCGGGCGAGGCCTTCGGCACGCCGGGCTATCTGCGCCTGTCGTACGCCCTCGGTGACGAGGACCTCGTCGAGGGCGTCTCGCGGATCCAGAAGCTGCTTGCGGAGGCGCGGGACTGACCCCCGCCGCCCCGAGGGAACGGGCCCGCCGCGTCACATGATGCGGCGGGCCCGTTCCTTCGTCATGCGGTGGTTCCGTTCCTTCGTTCGGTGACGTACCTCATGGGAAGAAGCGGCTACCGGGACGGGGGTGCGTACGGCAAGATCCTGGAATGGAGCGTGTACGAGACGTCAGCGAGCTGCCCAAAGCCCATCTGCACCTGCACTTCACCGGGTCGATGCGGCCCTCCACCCTCCTGGAGCTCGCCGACAAGTACGGCGTCCACCTGCCCGCCGCGCTGACCGGCGGGACCCCGCCGAAGCTGCGCGCCACCGACGAGCGCGGCTGGTTCCGCTTCCAGCGGCTCTACGACATCGCGCGGTCCTGTCTGCGCGAGCCGGAGGACATCCAGCGGCTGGTGCGGGAGGCCGCGCAGGAGGACCTCAGGGACGGTTCCGGCTGGCTGGAGATCCAGGTCGACCCGACGTCGTACGCGCCCCGGCTCGGCGGGCTCATCCCGGCCCTGGAAGTCATCCTGGACGCCGTCGACAGCGCCTCGCGCGAGACCGGCCTGGGGATGCGCGTCCTGGTCGCCGCGAACCGCATGAAGCACCCGCTGGACGCGCGCACGCTGGCCCGGCTCGCGGTCCGGTACGCCGACCGCGGCATCGTCGGCTTCGGCCTGTCCAACGACGAGCGGCGCGGCATGGCCCGGGACTTCGACCGGGCCTTCGCGATCGCGCGGGAGGGCGGCCTGCTCGCGGCCCCGCACGGCGGTGAGCTGACGGGCCCCGCCTCGGTGCGCGACTGCCTGGACGACCTGCACGCGCGGCGCATCGGCCACGGCGTGCGCGCGGCCGAGGACCCGCGGCTCCTGAAGAAGCTCGCGGAGCGCGGGGTGACCTGCGAGGTGTGCCCGGCGTCGAACGTGGCCCTCGGTGTCTACGAGAAGCCCGAGGACGTGCCGCTGCGCACGCTGTACGACGCCGGGGTGCCCATGGCGCTCGGGGCCGACGACCCGCTCCTGTTCGGCTCGCGGCTCGCCGCGCAGTACGAGATCGCGCGGCAGCACCACGGCTTCACCGATGCCGAACTGGCCGAGCTCGCACGGCAGTCGGTGCGCGGCTCGGCAGCCCCCGCCGACGTGCAGAAGAGGCTGCTCGCCGGGATCGACGGGTGGATCAGCGGCTGACGCCGGCCAGGAGCGTGCGGGCGAGCCCCGCGGCGAAGGCGTCGACGGGCCGCGGGGGCCGCTTGCCGACCGTGGCGTCATAGGCGAAGGCGCGCTGGGCGCAGGCGCCCAGGAGCAGTGAGGCCGCGGCGAAGGTGTCGGCGTCGGGGTCGATGCGGCCCGCTTCGCGCTCGGCGCGCAGATAGGCGTCCAGGGCCTCGATGGGCATGTGGGGGCCCATGCCGCGCTCGCGCATGGCGTCGTCGTGGCGGCGTTTGAGCTTGGTCTCCGCGTACAGGGAGGCGGCGACCGGGAAGCTCTGTGCGTAGAACTCGCAGGCCAGGACGGCGATCTCGGTGAGGTTCTGCTCGACGGTGCGCTCCCCCGGCTCCTCGATGAGGCGGCGCAGGAGCGGTCCGAGGCGCGGCAGCCGCTCCTGGAGGACGCCGACGAACAGGTCTTCCTTGCTCGTGAAGTGCTTGTAGAGCGCGGCTTCGGAGCAGCCCGCGGCCTTCGCGATCTCCTTGGTGGTGGCCCGGGCGAGACCGAGCGTGACCATGAGCTCGTGGGCGGCGTCGAGGATGCGTTCGCGCGTGGGCCGCTGCGGTGCCTGCCGTTCCATGAACCGTCCAAACGGGCTTGACGACGGGGTGAGTGCGTACTCACTCTAGTGGTGAGTGAATACTTACCCACCTGGAGGGCGCGATGAGGATCACGGTGTTCGGGGCGAGCGGGGGCATCGGCGGGGAGATCGTCCGGCAGGGCCTCGCGGCGGGGCACGAGGTCACGGCGGTGGTGCGCGACCCGGCGCGTCTGAAGGCGACCGGGGAGCGCCTGGAGGTGGTCACGGCCGACCTCACGGACGCGGAGGAGCTGCGCGGGGCCGTGGCGGGGCGGGACGCGGTGCTCTCCGGTCTGGGGGCGCGTGGACGCGAGGACGCGCGTGCGGGCATCGCGACGCGCCTCACGGTGCCGGTACTGCGCGCCATGGAGGCGGAGGGCGTGCGCCGCCTCCTGGTGGTGAGCGCCGCGCCGCTGGCCCCGGTGGCGGAGCGCGAGCCGCTCGCCGACCGGGCCATGATGGCCGTGGTGAGCAGGGTGCTCAAGCCGGTGTACGAGGATCTGCGCGTCCTGGAGGACGAGCTGGCGCGCAGCGCGACGGACTGGACGTCCGTCCGCCCGCCGCGGCTCCTCGACAAGCCGCTGACGGGCGTCTACCGCACGGCGGTCGGGCGCAATCCGCGCAGCGCCCGGCAGATCGGCAGGGCCGACGTGGCGCACGCCATGCTGACGATGATCGACGACCCGGCGACGGTGAAGCAGGGCGTGGGCGTGGCGTACTGAACGCCCCTCTTGGGGGGCCTGCGGGCTCCGCGGGCTCTGCGGGATCAGCAGGCCCTGTGGGCCCTGTGGGCTCTGGGGGCTCTGGGGGCTCTGGGGGCTCTGGGGGCTCTGGGGGCTCTGGGGAGGGTGGCGCTACAGGCTGACGCCCACCGTCACCGGCTCGTTGACGAGCGTGACCCCGAAGGCGTCCCGTACGCCCGCGACGACCTCGCGCGCCAGGTCGAGCAGGTCCTGCGTGGTGGCGCCGCCGCGGTTGGTGAGGGCCAGCGTGTGCTTGGTGGAGATGCGGGCGGGGCCCTGGCCGTAGCCCTTGGGGAACCCGGCCTTGTCGATGAGCCAGGCGGCGGAGGTCTTCACGTGGCCGTCGCCCGCGGGGAAGGCGGGCGGGGCGACGTCCGGGCCGAGCCGGTCGGCCACGCGCGCGTGGAAGGCGGCGAACTCCGCGTCGGTGAGGATCGGGTTGGTGAAGAACGACCCGGCCGACCAGCTGTCGTGGTCCTCGGCGTCGAGCACCATGCCCTTGCCCGCGCGCAGCTTCAGGACGGTCTCGCGGGCGACGGCCGCCGGGACGCGGTCGCCGACCTCGACGCCGAGCGTGCGGGCCGTCTCCGCGTACCGGATCGGGGCGCTCATGCCGTCCGCGTCCTCCAGCGCGAAGCGCACGCGCAGGACCACGTAGCGCTCGGGGTCGGCCTTGAAGCGGCTGTGGCGGTACGAGAACCCGCACTCCTCGTTCGAGAGGGTGACCGTCTCATCGGTCCTGCGGTCGTACGCGACCACTTCGGTGATGGTCTGGGAGACCTCCTGGCCGTACGCGCCCACGTTCTGGATGGGGGTCGCGCCCGCGGAGCCGGGGATCCCCGCGAGGCACTCGACGCCCGCGAGTCCGGCCGCGACGGTCCGCTCCACGGCGTCGGTCCACACCTCGCCCGCCGCGAGCTCCAGCGTGGTGCCGTCGAGCGCGAAGCCGGTGGTGGCGATGCGCAGCGCGGTTCCGGCGAAGCCCTTGTCGCCGATGACCAGGTTGCTGCCGCCGCCGATGAGCAGCAGCGGCGTACCGGATGCGTCGGCCTCGCGGACGGCGGCGACCACCTCGGCGTCGGTCGTCGCGGTGATCAGCCGGTCGGCGGGGCCGCCGAGCCGGAAGGTGGTCAGCGGGGCGAGGGGGGCGTCGTCAAGTACCTGCACGCACACCAGGGTATGCGGGCCCGCTCCCCCGCCCGGGCGGCGGGCCTCCGGGGCGCCGGGCGGGCAAGCGCGAACCCACCCGCCCGGGACGGGCGGGTGGGTCGGTGGGCGCGTCGGTCTCACGCGCTGACCGGCACCCGGTCCTCCGTCGCCGGAGCGGCGGCGGAGCCGTCGGCCTGCCCGGCCCGCCGGCCCGGCAGCAGCGCCGCGGCGGCGGCCGCCAGGGCGACGACTCCCGCGCCCACCCACAGCGCGGGCTCGAGCCCGTCCACGAACGCCCGCGGCGACTCGTACCCGCCCTGCGCGGAGAAGACCGAGGCGAGGACGGCGATGCCGAGCGCGCCGCCCACCTCGCGCAGCGCGTTGTTCGCTCCGGAGGCGATGCCCTGCTCGGCGGGGCGGACGCTGGACATGACGAGGCTCGCGGCCGGGGCGAAGTACAGGGCCATGCCGATCCCGCTGATGATCAGGGCGGGCAGCTGAGCGGCGTACGACACGTCCGGAGAGACGATCATGGCGAACCAGCCGAGCCCCACGGCCTGGAACGCGAGGCCCGCGGTGACGACCGGGCGGCCGCCGATGCGGTCGGAGAGGTACCCGGCGATGGGCGCGACGATCATCGGCATGCCGGTCCAGGGCAGCATCCGCAGTCCCGCCTCGGTCGGCGAGTAGCCGAGCACGCCCTGGAGGAACTGGCTGAGCAGGAAGATCGAGCCGAACATCCCGACGAACATCAGCGGGCTGGCGGCGTTGATCGCGGAGAAGGCGCGGTTGCGGAACAGCCGCATGGGCAGCATCGGGGCCGCGTTGTGGATGCCGTGGTGCACGAACCCGGCGAGCAGCGCGCCGCCCGCGATCAGGCCGGTCAGGACGGGCGCGCTGGTCCAGCCGTCGACGTTGCCGCGGATCAGGGCGTAGACGATGCCGAACAGACCGCCGCTGGCGAGCAGGGTGCCTGCGATGTCGAGCCGGGCGCCGGTGCCGTACGACTCGGTGAGGCGCAGGCGGGCGAGCGGCAGCAGGGCGATGCCCAGCGGAACGTTCAGCCAGAAGATCCACTGCCAGGACACGTGTTCGGTCAGGGCGCCGCCGATGAGCGGCCCGCTGGCGACCGCGAGACCGTTGACGGCCCCCCAGATCCCGTACGCCATGCCGCGCTTGGCCGCGGGCACGGCAGCCGTGAGCAGGGTGAGGGTGAGCGGCATCATGATGGCCGCGCCGACGCCCTGCACCGCGCGGGCCGCGATCAGCTCCTCCAGGCCGGGCGCGAGGGCGGCGGCCGCGGAGGCCGCGGTGAAGACGGCGAGGCCCGCCCCGAAGAGCTTGCGGCGCCCGAACCGGTCCCCCAGGGCCGCGCCGAACATCAGGAGCACGGCGAAGGTGAGGGTGTAGGCGCTCACCGTCCACTCCAGGTCCTCCAGGCCACCGCCGAGGTCCTCCCGGATGGAGGGCAGCGCGGTCGTGACGACGAGGTTGTCCAGGGCCGCCATGAACCCGGCGACGCTGGTGATGACGAGGGCCCACACGACTCTCCCGCGCGGTGCTGCTTGCTGTGACATCGCTCCCCCAGACACTGTTCTTACAGATTCCTGTTTTGGTTAGTTATTGATGACTAACTTATGCGGGCAGAAGAATGCCCGGACACCGGGCGATCCCACCGGGGCCGGACGCCCCTACGGGGACTGCCCCGGAGCCCGCCCCGACTCCGGCCCCTTCACGAGCTGGGGCCGCTTCGCCTCCCCCGGAGGCTGCGCCGAGGCGTAGAACCCCTCCCACACCCGGTGCTCAGGCGGAAAACCCATGGCCGACAGGGCGTTGAGCAGCATCCCGTAGGCCAGGAAAGTCGTCGTCTCGTCCACGTCGGCACCGAGCGGCAGGTGCACGGTCTCCCAGAGCTCCATCCAGCCGGCGCGCACCATCTCGCCGAACTCGTAGTCCCCGGCCGCCTCGGCGGCGGCCACGGCCACGTACGTCTGGAGCTGCATGTGCAGCTTGTCGGGGTCCTCCATGATGAGGCCGTGGTACGCCTGCGCCATCGCGTGCAGGGCCTCTTCGCCTTCGAGCCCCTCACTCGCGGTCTCGAACACCTTCCGGACCTCCTCGCAGCAGCGTGCCGACGCCGCGAGGAACATCGCCTTCTTGCCGGGGAAGAGACGGAAGAGATACGGCTGCGAGACCCCGACGCGCTTGGCGATCGCCTCGGTGGACGTCCCGTGATACCCGCCTCGGGCGAACTCGCTCATCGCCGCCCGGATGACGCTCTCGCGTCGCTCCTCCGCGCTCATCCTGACCATGCGAGTAAGTTAGTACTCAATCACTAACTACGTCAAGGGGGGTGGTCGAGGTCTGCCGAGGGAGGCCTTGAGGGGGCGTTGAGGGTGCCCCGAGGGGGGCGCCCTTGGCTGGTGGAACGGCACCCATGTGCGGAGCGTTGATCAGGCCGGGGGGCCGCAACGCGTAAGGGGCGCCCCGCAATGGAGAACGCCCCTTACTTCGCCTACTTCATCGCCCTGGCTCAGGTCTCGGACCTCAGGCCTCGGGCCTCGGGCCTCGGGCCTCAGGCCTCAGGTCTTGGCCTCAGGCCAGTCGCACGACCGCGCGCGACATCCCGAGGACCTTCTGCCCGGCGCTGGTCGCCAGCAGGTCCACACGGACCTTGTTGTCGTCGAGCTTGGCCGCGACCTTGGCGCTGACCTCGATCGTCGCGCCCTCGTCGTCGTTCGGGACCACGACGGGCTTGGTGAAGCGCACGCCGTACTCGACGACGGCGGCCGGGTCGCCGGTCCAGTCCGTCACCACGCGGATGGCCTCGGCCATGGTGAACATGCCGTGCGCGATGACGTCCGGCAGGCCGACCTCCACCGCGAACTTCTCGTTCCAGTGGATGGGGTTGAAGTCCCCGGAGGCGCCCGCGTACCGCACCAGCGTGGCGCGCGTCACGGGGAAGGTCTGGGCCGGCAGCTCCGTGCCGACCTCCACGTCGTCGTATGCGATCTTCTCTGCCATCGCCTTACGCCTCCTCGGTCCCGGCCGCGCGCGCGACGAGCTTGGTCCACGCGGTCACGACGTGCTCGCCCGCCTCGTCGTGGACCTCGCCGCGGATGTCCAGGATGTCGTTGCCCGCCATCGACTTGATCGCCTCGATGGTGGAGGTGACGGTGAGCCGGTCGCCCGCGTACACGGGACGCGTGTACGCGAACTTCTGGTCGCCGTGCACGACGCGGCTGTAGTCGAGCCCCAGCTGCGGGTCCTCGATGACCTGGCCCGCGGCCTTGAACGTGATCGCGAACACAAAGGTCGGCGGGGCGATGACGTCCCGGTGCCCGAGCGCCTTGGCGGCCTCCGGGTCGGCGTACGCCGGGTTGGCGTCACCCACCGCGACCGCGAACTCGCGGATCTTCTCGCGGCCGACCTCGTACGGGTCGGTGGGCGGGTAGGTCCGCCCGACGAAGGACTGGTCGAGCGCCATGGCTCGGCACCTCCTGCAGCTGGATTCCAATGAGCTCGGATTCTCGCGAGCCCGGTGCCGCCGGTGGCGTGCCCGCACGAGGCCGCAGACCGGGCTACGGGCTGGGCGAGAGATCGAGCAAGAGACGCTACCGGCGATCCGTGAAGACTGGGTCCACCAGATCTCTTCTGGATCTACTGGATCTACATCTGGATCTACTGGATCTACAAACGACTAGAGGCCGCCCCCGAAACAACGGGGACGGCCTCTAGTTCTAGCCTGTGTTTATCGCGTCTCGCGGTGCGCGGTGTGCGAGTTGCAACGCGGGCAGTGCTTCTTCATCTCAAGACGGTCCGGGTTGTTACGCCGGTTCTTCTTGGTGATGTAGTTCCGCTCCTTGCACTCCACGCAGGCCAGCGTGATCTTCGGGCGGACGTCGGTGGCAGCCACGTGAGTGCTCCTATGACGGACGGATGGACGGATGAACGCATAAAGAGTAGCCGATCGAAGGACCGACCCCGCAATCGGCTACTGTGTGTAGCGGTGACCGGACTTGAACCGGTGACACAGCGATTATGAGCCGCTTGCTCTACCGACTGAGCTACACCGCTGCGATGTGATGCAGCTCCTCGCCGAGGCGAGGAACCCTTCACATCAGAGCCCCAAAACGGAATCGAACCGTTGACCTTCTCCTTACCATGGAGACGCTCTACCGACTGAGCTATTGGGGCGAGCGATGAAGACATTACACGCTCGGCAGCCGTTCGCCCAAATCCGTTTCGCAAGGCCCGTCCGAGGTCATGGCAGGCGCCCCGATCGGCCCGTCCCGTACGTGTCGCGGCGCCTCGCGAGCCATCACCGCGCACGCGCGCCACACAGGTACGAGCACTCCCTGGCGCCACACCGGCACGTGGGCCCACCGACGCCGCACCGCCACATCCGAGCACGCCCGCACCACGGCGGTACGACTCCCGCACCACAGCCGCACGGCTCCCGCACCACAGCGGTACGACTATTGCGCTCCTCCGCGAAGCGGGGCCGCCGCCGTCCTAGGCTCACCTCACGCTGCGTGATCTTGCGCGCCTCGAAGCCGCGTCCGCGCCGCCCCCGAGCCCCAGGAGCGCGATGCCCGACAGTCAGCCGCAGCAGCCCCACTCCGCCGAGCCCGACGCCACGTCCGGGGCCCTGCTGCTCTGCGGCGCGCGGCTCGTGGACGGCAGGACCGTGGACGTCCGGGTCGGCGCCGGACGCATCGAGGCCGTCGGCACGGCGGGCAGCCTCAGCGCGCACGCCGCGCGCGTGGACCTGAGCGGCTTCCTGCTGCTGCCCGCTGCCGCCGAGCCGCACGCCCACAGCGACACGGCACTGTCCGCGCTCCGCGAGGGGCCGGTGTCGTACGACGCGCAGGACGTCCAACGCCGCACCACCGAGGCGGCGTTGTTGCAGCTCGGGCACGGGGCGACGGCGCTGCGCGCGCACGTACGCGTCGGGGACGTGCAGGGGTTGGGCTCCCTGGAGGCGGTGCTCCAGGCGCGCCGGTCGCTGCGCGGGCTCGTCGACCTGTCCGTCGTCGCGGTGCCGCGGCTCCTGACGGGCGCGGCCGGGGCCGACGGGCTCGCGATGCTGCGGGACGCGGTGCGCATGGGGGCCTCCGTAGTGGGTGGTTGCCCGGATCTGGACCCCGATCCGACGGGGTACGCCGAGGCGGTGCTCGACCTCGCGGCGGAGTACGGCCGCCCCGTCGACCTGCACACGGACGGCGGCGACCCGGCGCGCCTCGGCCGGCTCGCCGCCATGGCGGGGGGCCTGCGGCCCGGTGTGGCGGTCGGCCCCTGCGGCGGCCTGCGGCGGCTGCCCTCCGACGTGGCCGCGCGCGCGGCGGAGCAACTCGCGGCGGCCGGGGTGACGGTGGTGTGCCTGCCGCAGGGCGGCTGCGGCACGTTGCCGGGCAGTGCCGGCACGCCTCCGGTACGCCTGCTGCGGGCCGCCGGGGTGCGGGTCGCGGCGGGCAGCGGCGCGCTGCGCGACGTCGCGAACCCCGTGGGCCGCGGGGACCCGCTGGAGGCGGCGTACCTCCTGGCCTCGTGCGGCGGGCTGCGCCCCGACGAGGCGTACGCCGCGGTGAGTTCGGCCGCCCGTGAGGCCATGGGCCTGCCGCCGGTCAGGATCGAGGCGGGCTTCCCCGCCGAACTCCTCGCCGTGCGCGGCGACAGCCTCGAAGGCGCGCTGTCCCTGGCGTACAGCCGTGTGGTGGTGCATCGGGGGCGCGTGGTGGCACGGACGAGCGCGGTGCGCGAGTACTGCGACTCCGCGGCCGCGGTGGCGCTCGGTCTGCCGCGGCAGGGGCGGGGGGCGTGACGGCGTACGCCTGCGGGGGCGGGGGCGTCGCGGGTGCTGTCCGAGGCCGAGCGGCCGGATCTGCCGTACCGTCGGAGGCATGCGCATTGTCATCGCTGGAGGCCATGGACAGATCGCCCTGCGTCTGGAGCGGCTGCTCGCCGCGCGCGGGGACGAAGCCGTAGGAATCATCCGCAATTCGGCGCACGAGTCGGACCTGCGGGACGCCGGTGCCGAGCCGGTGCTGTGCGACCTGGAGTCGGCGTCCGTCGAGGAGGTCGCGGGGCATCTGGAGGGCGCGGACGCGGCGGTGTTCGCCGCGGGCGCCGGCCCCGGCAGCGGCGCCGCCCGGAAGGACTCCGTGGACCGCGCGGCCGCCGTCCTGTTCGCGGACGCGGCGGAGCGGGCCGGTGTGCGGCGGTACGTGGTGGTGTCGTCGATGGGCGCGGATCCGAACCACGCGGGGGACGAGATCTTCGACGCGTATCTGCGTGCCAAGGGCGAGGCCGACGCGGACGTGCGCGGCCGTGCGGCCCTCGACTGGACGATCCTGCGCCCGGGGATGCTCACGGACGACGCGGGCACGGGCCTCGTGCGCCTGGAGGCGTCGACGGGGCGCGGCCCCGTCCCCCGCGACGACGTGGCCGCGGTACTCGCCGAGCTCCTGGAGACCCCGGCGACGGCGGGCCTGACCCTCGAACTGGTCAGCGGTTCCGTGCCGGTGTCGGTGGCGGTGAAGTCGGTCGCCGGGAACTGACCCGTATGCCGCCGAGCGCGGCCGGGGCTCAGAACAAGGGCAACTGCCCGGGAAATTCAGGCACTACGTAGCCGTCGAGCGCGGGCTGCGCGGCACCGATCTGGGCGTGGCGGCGCGAGCCGGGGCACGAGACCAGGTCCTCCCCGCCGCGCGGCCCCGGCGGGTCGTGACGAGCGAACCGCCCGCCGACGACGGCGATTTCGCGCCGACACTCCGGGCAGTGCCTGCGACGCGCTGAACTGGACGACATGTCACCAGTGTGCCCACGGCACCCGCGTGCGTCGCGCACCCGCTCCCGCGTCGACGCCGTCTCGCTCGCGAAGGGGCAGCCGCTCCGGCGGCCGGGCCGCCCCCGCAGGCCCCGGCGCCTCGGCGGGTGACGCCCTGCGATCAGGGCACTGACACGACCGGGACAATGTGAGGCAGATCACCCATTTTCGATCGGCTTTCCGATCGGCGCAAGCGATCCCTGGATGGCCCTCCAAGGAAACGCAAAGACCCCCTCCGACCTGCGTAAACGCAAGTCGAAGAGGGTCTCTCTCAGCGTGGCGGCGCCAGGATTCGAACCTGGGAAGGCTGAGCCGGCAGATTTACAGTCTGCTCCCTTTGGCCGCTCGGGCACACCGCCGGGTTTGCTGCCTGGCCCCGCTCTCGCGGTGCTCCGTGGCAACGACGTAAACGATACCTGATGCCCAGGGGTGCTTCGCCACCCGATTGATCGGCACCCGGCGCGGGGGCAGTGGCTAGGCTTTGCGGATGCGGTCGGCGACTGAAGGCCGTGTACCCGCTGAGTACGCAGATACCGATACAAGGAGCCACAGGACATGGCCGACTCCAGTTTCGACATCGTCTCGAAGGTCGAGCGGCAGGAGGTCGACAACGCCCTCAACCAGACGGCCAAGGAGATCTCGCAGCGCTACGACTTCAAGGGCACGGGCGCCTCGATCTCGTGGTCCGGCGAGAAGATCCTGATGGAGGCGAACGGCGAGGACCGCGTGAAGGCGATCCTCGACGTGTTCCAGTCCAAGCTGATCAAGCGGGGCATCTCGCTGAAGTCGCTGGACGCGGGCGAGCCGCAGCTGTCCGGCAAGGAGTACAAGATCTTCGCGTCGATCGAGGAGGGCATCTCCCAGGACAACGCGAAGAAGGTGGCGAAGATCATCCGCGACGAGGGCCCCAAGGGCATCAAGGCGCAGGTGCAGGGCGAGGAGCTGCGCGTCAGCTCGAAGAGCCGTGACGACCTCCAGACCGTGATCGCCCTCCTGAAGGGCAAGGACTTCGACTTCGCGCTGCAGTTCGTGAACTACCGGTAGGTAGTCGCGTACGCGGTCGAGTCGTACGCACGCCGTGGGACATGAGGGGGCGGGCACCCGGATCGGGTGCCCGCCCTTGCTGCTGGCTGCGGTCTGTGTGGGGAACGCGTAGGAGCCTCGTGGGGACGTCCGCGGCCGTCCGGCGGAGTCAGCGCCGGGAGTGGCCGAAGAGGATGCGGTAGGCGATGAGCAGGACGAGCGAGCCGCCGATGGCCGCCGTCCAGGTCGCGCCGTCGAAGAAGTGCTCGGCTATGGGCCGGTCGAGGAAGCGTGCGGAGAGCCAGCCGCCCACGAAGGCGCCCGCGATGCCGATCACCGTCGTGCCGACGAAGCCGCCCGGGTCGCGGCCCGGGAGCAGGATCTTGGCGGTGGCACCGGCGAGGAGGCCCAGAATGATCCAGCTGATGACACCCATGCGGTGACCTGACCTTTCGTGCCTTTTCGTGCGTTGTTGTCCTGTGGGACGTCGCAGGGGGCGGTGGCGGTTCCCTCGGGTCGCTAGGGTGCGGGCCCATGACAGGGCGGACGGGGCGGCGGGGGCCTGACGGGGCTGGGGAGCTGCGGCGGACCCTCGGGGTCCGCGACGCCGTGGTGATCGGGCTCGGCGCGATGGTGGGGGCCGGGATCTTCGCGGTCCTCGGGCCCGCGGCCGACGCCGCCGGGCCGGGGTTGCTGATCGCGCTCGCGGTCGCCGCCGTGGTCGCGTACTGCAATGCCGTGGCCTCGGCCCGGCTCGCGGCGCGCTACCCCGAGTCCGGCGGGACGTACGTGTACGGGCGGGAGCGGCTCGGGGAGTTCTGGGGCTATCTGGCGGGCTGGGCGTTCGTCGTCGGCAAGACGGCCTCGTGCGCGGCCATGGCGCTGACGGTGGGGGCGTACGCGTGGCCCGGGCAGGCGCGCGCCGTCGCGGTGGCCGCCGTGGTGGCCCTGACGGCCGTGAACTACCTGGGCGTGCGGAAGTCGCTGTGGGTGACCCGGGTGATCGTGGCCGGGGTGCTCGCGGTTCTCGTACTCGTCGTCGCGGTCTGTCTGGGCTCGCCGGAGGCCGAGGCGGGGCGCGTGGACGTGGGGCTCTCCGGCGGCGGCTTCGGCGGGGTCCTGGAGGCGGCGGGACTGCTGTTCTTCGCCTTCGCCGGGTACGCGCGCGTGGCGACGCTGGGCGAGGAGGTCCGTGATCCGGCGCGCACGATTCCGCGCGCGGTTCCGCTGGCCCTCGGCATCGCGCTCGCGGTGTACGCGTGCGTGGCCGTGGCGGTGCTCGCCGTGCTGGGGGCGGGCGGGCTCGCGGAGGCTTCGGCTCCGCTGGCGGACGCCGTACGGGCCGCGGGGGCGCCGGGTCTGGTGCCGGTGGTGCGGGTGGGGGCGGCCGTGGCGGCGCTCGGGTCGCTGCTGGCGCTGATCCTGGGCGTGTCGCGGACGACGCTCGCCATGGCGCGCGACCGGCATCTGCCGGGGGCGCTCGCCGCCGTGCACGCGCGCTTCCAGGTGCCGCACCGGGCGGAGATCGCCGTGGGCGCGGTGGTGGCCCTGCTGGCCGCGACGGCGGACGTGCGCGGCGCGGTGGGCTTCTCGTCGTTCGGGGTGCTCGTGTACTACGCGATCGCCAACGCGTCGGCGTGGACGCTGAGTCGGGCGCCCCTCGCGCGCGTGGGGCCGGTGGTGGGTGCCACGGGGTGCGTGGTGCTGGCGTTCGCGCTGCCGGGGGTTTCGCTGGTGGCGGGTGCGGGGGTGGTGGCGGTGGGGGCCGTGGCCTACGGGGTGCGGCGGCGGATCGGGGGGCGGGGCCGACGTGGGGGCGGGGGCGGGCCCGGCGGGGCGTCAGTTCCTGGCGGGGGCGGGTGATCCCCGGTTGGGGCAGGTGGCCATCGGCCGCGGATCGGCCGCCCCCGGTTGGGGCAGGCGGCCCTCGGCCGCGGATCGGCCGCCCCCGGTTCGAGGAGGCGGCCATCGGCTGGGGCGAGCCGTCCCCGGTTGGAGGAGGCGGCCATCGGCTGACGCGGGCCGTCCCCGGTTGGTGGTCGCAGCCGGTCTCCCGGCTGGTGATCGCAGCTGCCCCCCGACTGTGAGGGGCGCTTCCCTCGGCTATGGGGGCGCTGCCTTGTCCGGGAGTGAGCCCCTGCCGCCGGGTGCGCCGCCCGCGCTCGGGAGGGCGCCGTCGGGTCTGGGCGCCCGTGTCTGGGCGCCCGTGGTCGACGGGGTGCTGTCCCGTCCTGGCGGGCCTTCGGCCGGAGCACCGTCTCTTCGAAGCGGGCCCCGCCGAAGCGGGTCACCACCCCTGGTTCTGCGGATGCCCGGCGGGTGCCGGTCGTACCGACGCAGCGCCGAACGGCTCGTCCGTGGGCACGATTTCGCGGCCCAAGGGCATCAGGGAGATCGGGATCATCTTGAAGTTGGCGAGACCCAGCGGGATGCCGATGATCGTGAGGCACAGCAGGACGCCGGTGATGATGTGGCCGATGGTCAGCCACCAGCCCGCGAGGATCAGCCACACCACGTTGCCGATCAGGGACGGCGCGCCCGCGTCGGAGCGCTCGACGGCCTTGCGGCCGAAGGGCCACAGGGCGAAGAGGCCGATGCGGAAGGCGGCGAGGCCCAGCGGGATGCCGATGATCGTGATGCACAGGACCACGCCCGCGACCAGGTAGGCGAAGCACATCCACAGCCCGCACAGGACGAGCCAGATGAGGTTCAGGATTACTTTCATCGCGGGCGACCTGCCATCTTTTCGAGCCGGGCGATGCGCTCCGCCATCGGCGGGTGGGTGGAGAACATCTTCGACATACCCTGGCCCGGCCGGAACGGGTTCGCGATCATCATGTGACTCGCCGTTTCCAGCCGCGGCTCGGGAGGGAGCGGCAACTGCTTCGTACCGGCGTCGAGTTTACGCAAAGCGCTCGCGAGGGCCAGGGGGTCGCCGGTGAGCTGGGCGCCGGACGCGTCGGCCTCGTACTCCCTGGAGCGGCTGATGGCGAGCTGGATGATGGAGGCCGCGAGCGGGCCGAGCAGCATGATCAGGAGCATGCCGAAGATGCCGGGGCCCTCGTTGTCGTTCGACCGGCCGATGGGAATCAGCCAGGCGAAATTGACCAGAAACATGATGACCGAGGCGAGGGCGCCGGCGACCGAGGAGATCAGGATGTCCCGGTTGTAGACATGGCTCAGCTCGTGGCCGATGACGCCGCGCAGCTCGCGCTGGTCGAGGATGCGCAGGATGCCCTCCGTGCAGCAGACGGCGGCGTTGCGCGGATTGCGGCCCGTCGCGAAGGCGTTCGGCGCCTCGGTGGGCGAGATGTACAGGCGGGGCATGGGCTGGCGGGCCTGGGTGGAGAGCTCGCGCACCATGCGGTACAGCTCGGGGGCCTCGAATTCGCTGACCGGGCGGGCGCGCATGGCGCGCAGGGCCAGTTTGTCGCTGTTCCAGTACGCGTACGCGTTCGTCCCGATGGCTACGAAGAGCGCGACGATCAGGCCCGTACGCCCGAAGAAACTGCCGATGACGAGGATGAGTGCCGACAGTCCCCCGAGGAGTACGGCGGTTTTCAGCCCGTTGGTTCGGCGGTGCACGGTACGCCCTCCTGGTGGTGCGCGGGGGAACCCTCTGCTTGCTGGTCTTCCACTGTTCAGTGGACCCTCCCTTCCTGGTCAACGCCAGGCGGGAGGAGCTAGTTCCCTTGTGCGCGCCGGAGCCGCTGTGGGCCGCCCGGGTGACGCGGTCGTCTCCGGGGCGGAGCGGCTTCAGAAAGGCGTCAGAACGGGCTGGTCCCGGTGAACCTCAGGACGAGCTGCGGCGCTCCGGAGAGGGCGATTCCGAGGACCGCGGTCGCGGCGATGGCCACGGTGAGCGGGGCGGGGACGCGGTGCCGGGCGGGCTCGCCCTCGGGGGCGCGGAACAGCAGCGCCGTCCACTGGAGGTAGTAGTACAGGGCGATCACCACGTTGACAGCCATGACCACGGCGAGCCAGCCGAGGCCCGCGTCGACGGCCGCCGAGAAGACGGTGACCTTCGCGAAGAGGCCGATGATGCCGGGGGGCAGGCCCGCGAGACAGAGCAGGAAGAAGGCGAGGGTGAGGGCGGACAGCGGGCTCTTGGCGTACAGGCCCCGGTAGTCGCTGACCCGGTTCTTGCGCCGGGTGCGGCCGACGAGCGCGGCGACGGCGAAGGCTCCCAGGTTCACGACGGCGTACATCAGGGCGTAGGCGACGGTGGCGCCGACGGCGTCCGTGGGGGCGTCCTCGCCCCGCCCGTTGTCGAATCCGGCCGACGCGATCGGCACCAGGAGGTAGCCCGCCTGGGCGACCGACGACCAGGCGAGCAGCCGGACCGCGCTGTACGCGCGCGTGGCCTGCTGTCGGAGGGCGGCGACGTTGCCCGCCGTCATGGTGAGCGCGGCCAGTGCGGCGATGGCCGGGCCCCACACGTCGTCGTACGACCGGAAACCGACGACGGTGACGAGGATGAGCCCGGTGAAGCCGACCGCCTTGCCGACGACCGAGAGGTACGCGGCGACGGGCAGGGGCGCGCCTACGTAGGCGTCGGGTACCCAGAAGTGGAACGGGACGGCCGCCACCTTGAAGGCGAATCCGACGAGGGTCAGCACGACACCGGCCTGGGCGAGCGTCTCCAGCTGTCCGTCGACCTGTCCGAGCTTCTCATCCAGCTCGGTGAGGTAGAGGGTGCCCGTGGCCGCGTACACGAAGCTGACGCCCAGGAGGGTCACCGCGGTGGCGGCGACCGAGGAGAGGAAGAACTTCAGGGCGGCCTCGGAGGACCGCTTGTCCCCGCGCTTGAGGCCGACCAGGGCGAACGCGGGCAGGGAGGCGACTTCGAGGGCGACGACGAGCGTGGCCAGGTCGCGGGAGGCGGGCAGCAGGACGGCACCCGCGACCGACGACAGGAGCAGGAACCAGAACTCCCCTTCGGGGAGCTCCCTCTTGGCGGCCCGCGCGTCCTTGAGGGTGCTCAGCGACAGCAGCCCGGCGAGCAGCGCTCCGCCGAGGACGAGGAGCTGGATGGCGAGGGTGAACTCGTCGACCGTGTAGCTGCACACGGTGCCGCCCGTGCCGACCACGCAGAAGGTGTCGCGGTGGTGGGAGTCGGCGATCGGCAGCATGGAGAGCGCGGCGGCGGCCAGGCCCGCGAGGGAGATCCAGCCGAGGAGCGCCTTGCGGTGCTCCCCTACGAAGAGGTCGATCACGAGCACGGCGAGCGCGACGACGGCCGTGATGGTGGGCGGCAGGATCGCGGGCCAGTCGACGCTCTGGACGACGCTGGCCGCGCTCTCGACGAAGGCGCTGTCGGTGGGGGCCACGGTCACGACTTTCCTCCCGCGAGGAGCTGCTGCACGGCCGGGTCGGTGAGGCCGAGGAGGGCCGCGGGCCAGAGTCCGGCGAGGACGGTGAGGGCGACGAGCGGGGTCCAGGCGGCGAACTCGTAGCCGTGGACGTCGGCGAGCCGGGGCGCGTCCGCTCCGGCGGCCGGGCCCATGCACACGCGGCGGACGACGATGAGCATGTACGCGGCCGTCAGGAGGGTGCCGAAGGCGGCGACGGCCATGAACGTGAGGTACGCCGGGCGGCTGAGGTCGTCGGCGGGCTTGAACGCGCCGAACAGCGCTAGCATCTCGCCCCAGAACCCGGCGAGGCCCGGCAGCCCGAGCGAGGCGACGGCCCCGAAGGCGAGCAGGCCGCCGAGGCGCGGGGCCTTGCCGTAGAGGGCGGCGCCGGACCCCTCGGCAAGGGCGTCGAGGTCGCTGGTGCCGGTGCGGTCCTTGAGGGCGCCGACGAGGAAGAACAGCAGGCCGGTGATCAGGCCGTGGGCGATGTTCGCGAACAGGGCGCCGTTCACGCCGGTCGGGCTCATCGTGGAGATGCCGAGCAGCACGAAGCCCATGTGGCCGACGGACGAGTACGCGATGAGGCGCTTGAGGTCGCCCTTCGCGCCGGGCCGCGCGAGCGCGAGGCAGGCGAGCGAGCCGTAGATGATCCCGACGACGGCGAACGCGGCGAGGTAGGGCGCGAAGGTCCGCATGCCGTCCGGCGCGATCGGCAGCAGGATCCGGACGAACCCGTACGTACCCATCTTCAGCAGGACGCCGGCCAGCAGGACCGAGCCGACGGTCGGGGCGGCGGTGTGGGCGTCCGGCAGCCAGCTGTGCAGCGGCCACATCGGCGTCTTGACCGCGAGCCCGATCCCGATCGCCAGAACGGCGATGACCTGCACGGACTTGGTGAGCCCGGGGTGATTGTCAGTGGCGAGTGCCACCATGTCGAACGTGCCGGACCTGAGACCGATGAGGAGGAGGCCGAGCAGCATCACGACGGAGCCGAGCAGCGTGTACAGGATGAACTTCCAGGCGGACCGAGCGCGTTGGGCCCCGCCCCAGCGGGCGATGAGGAAGTACATCGGGATGAGGACCATCTCGAACGCGAGGAAGAACAGCAGCAGGTCGAGGACGGCGAAGGTCGCGAGGGTGCCGGACTCGAGCACGAGCACCAGCGCCACGAATGCCTTGGGTGACGGGCCCTCAGGCAGCTTGAAGTAGCTGTACAGCGCGCAGAGGAAGGTCAGCAGCGCGGTCAGGACCAGAAGGGGGAGGGAGATGCCGTCGATGCCGAGGTGGATGCGCACGTCGAGCGCGGGGATCCAGCTGATGTCGGTCGTGGCCTGCATCTTCGACGGGTGGTCGTGGTCGAAGCCGAGCGCGAGGACGATCGCGGCGAGCAGGATCGCGCCGGTCACGGTCACGCCGTGGCGCAGCACGGCCTGGTCGGGCGACTTCCCCTTCAGCCCGGGCGGCGCCGGGAGGAGGGCGGCCACGGCGCCGACGAGCGGGCCGACCACGATCAACGCGAGAAGGAACTGCATCACGGACTCACTGATACCGATCACTGCTGCTCACGCTCCGGCGGTGGCGACGAGGACGGCGGCGACCGCCAGGACGACGGTGCCCGCGAGCAGCGCGCTCAGATAGGTCTGCACGTTGCCCGTCTGCGCGCGCCGGACGGCCGCGCCGAGCAGGCGGGGCGCGGCGCCCGCACCGCGGACGTACGTGTCGACGACCTCGCGGTCGAGGAAGCGGACGAGGCGGGCACCCGCCTGCACGGGACGGACGAACAGGGCGGCGTAGACGGCGTCCAGGTGGAAGCCCGCGGCGGCGTGGCGGTGCAGCGGGCCGAGCAGCAGACGGCCGGGGTCCGCCGGGTCGGGGGCGCTCGCGACGTCGCCGTACGCGGGGGCGTGGCTGGCGATGGCCTCCGCCTCGACCTCGCCCCCGTCGGCCTCGGGGTGGGCGGCGACGGCGCCGATCGGCACGCGGGCCGCGAGGGCCGTGGTGTGCCGCCAGGCGCCGTAGGTGACGAGGGCGCCGACCAGGGCGAGGCCGGTGCCGAGGACGGAGGTGGTGAGCTTCGGGGCGAGTTCGTGGCCGTCGAACCAGTCCGGCAGGGTGCCGACGGCGAGGCCGAAGGCGAGTGAGGGGACGGCGAGCACCCAGAGCACGGCGGTCATCGTGACGGGCTGACGGCCGTGGTCGGGGGCTTCCGCTCCCTGTCCGTTGAAGGCGAGCAGCCAGAGCCGGGCCGCGTAGGCGGCGGTGAGGAGGGCGCTGACCAGGCCCGCGACGAGGACGATCCAGCCCGCCGCTCCGGGGACGGCGTCGGCGTGCCCGGTGGCCGCGTGCTCGGCCGCGCCGAGCACCGCCTCCTTGGAGAAGAAGCCGCTGAACGGCGGGATCGCGGCGAGCGCGAGGAGCGCCACGGTCATCGTCCAGTAGGCGTCGGGGACGCGGGCGCGCAGGTTCCGCATGCGGGACATCGCGGCCAGGGAGTTGGTGCCCGCCGCGTGGATGACCACGCCGGCGGCGAGGAAGAGGAGCGCCTTGAAGGCGCCGTGGGACAGGAGGTGGAAGACGGCGGCGCCCCGGTCGCCGACGGCGAGCGCGCCGGTCATGTAGCCGAGCTGGCCGATCGTCGAGTACGCGAGGACCCGCTTGATGTCGTCCTGGGCGAGCGCGGCCAGGGCGGAACCGGCCATGGTGACGGCGGCCATGACGGCGAGGACGACCAGGGCCGCCGACGAGGCGGCGAAGACGGGGAGGAGCCGGGCGACGAAGTAGACACCGGCGGCGACCATCGTCGCGGCGTGGATCAGCGCGGAGACGGGGGTCGGGCCCGCCATCGCGTCGGGCAGCCAGGTGTGCAGCGGGAACTGCGCGGACTTGCCCGCCACGCCCGCGAGCAGCAGCAGGGCGATCAGCGTCGGGTGGTCGAGGCCGCCGTCCGCGACCGTCGCGAGGACGGTGGTGATCCGGAACGAGCCGGCGTCGACGGCGAGCGCGAACAGGCCGATCAGGAAGGGGACGTCACCGAGCTTGGTGACCAGGAAGGCCTTCAGGGAGGCGGCGCGGGCCTCGGGGGTCTCCCAGTAGTGGCCGACGAGGAAGTACGAGCAGATGCCCATGACCTCCCAGCCGACCAGGAGCACCATCAGGTCGCCGGAGTAGACGACGAGCAGCATCGCGGAGGTGAACAGCGACACGAGGGCGGCGTACGAGGGGTAGCGCGGGTCGTCGCGCAGATAGCCCGTCGAGTAGATCTGCACGCAGCAGGCGACGACGCCGACGAGGACGGCGACGAGCGCGGCGAAGCCGTCGATGTGCAGGGCGAGGTCGATCGGCACCGAGCCGGTGGGCGTGAGCTGGGTGGCCGCGTCCACGGCGGAGTCGCCGCCCTGGCGCGCGGCCACGACGGCGGCGAGGACCAGCGACGTCAGGGTGGGCAGCACCGCGAGGGGCCGCACCAGACCGGGGACGGTGCGGCCGAGCAGCAGGCCGGCGGCGGCGCCGAGGAACGGCAGGACGGGGACGAGGACGGCGAGGGTGGTCGTGGTCACGCGGTGGCCTCGGCCTTCTGCGACTGCTGAGACTTCTGGGGCTGCTGGGCCGCCTCGTCGGGGGCGGGCTCGGGCTCGTCGAGGGCGACGCCGTCAAAGTCGTCGTCGCCGTCGTCGTCGCCGTCGGGGTGTTCGGCGGTGTCGCGGAGGTCGTCGACGGCGGAGGTGCCCCGGTTGCGGTAGACGGCCAGGACGATCGCGAGGCCGATGCCGATCTCGGCGGCGGCGATGGCGATGGTGAAGAGCGTCAGGGCCTGGCCGGAGTGGAGCGTGTCGCGCAGCCAGACGTCGAAGGCGACGAGGTTGAGGTTGACGGCGTTGAGCATGAGCTCGACGGACATCAGGACCAGGATCGCGTTGCGGCGGGCGAGCACGCCGTACAGGCCGACGCAGAAGAGGAGGACGGCGAGGACGGCGGGGTAGGCGAGGTGCATCAGCGGGTCCTCTCCTGCTGGGCCGTCGCGCCCTTCGGGGGCTGCGGGCCGCTCCGGCTCTTCGGGGGCTTGCCGCCGGGGTCCTCCTTGGACTTGCGGGACAGCACGATCGCGCCGACCAGTGCGGCGAGGAGCAGCACGGACAGCGCCTCGAAGGGCAGCACCCAGTTCCGGAAGAGGAAGGCGCCGGTCACCTCGGTGGAGCCCTGGGCGGGGCCGTCCAGCTCGATCCACTGCGTACGGAACGCGTCCACGACGACCCACACCAGGGCGGCAGCGGCGGCGAGGGCCACGGCGAGCGCGACCCAGCGGTTGCCCGAGTCGGCGTCCGGGGAGCGGCCGATGGGGGCCCTGGTGAGCATCAGACCGAAGAGGAGGAGGACCACGACGGAACCGACGTAGATGAGGACCTGCACCCAGGCGATGAACTCGGCGCTCAGGAGCAGGTACTCGACGGCGAGCCCGCCGAGGGCCACGACCAGCCAGAGCGCGGCGTGCACGAGCTGCTTGGTGGTGACGGTGACGATCGCGGCGCCGAGGGTGACGAGGCCGACGAGGAGGAAGGCGACCTCGACGCCGGTCGGGGACAGGAAGCCGTGGGGGGCCGCGGCGGCGACGTGGACGTTCACGCGTCCCCCTCGGGCTCGGTGGTCTGCTGTTCGGCGGCGGCCCGCTCGGCGGCGAGCTTGTCGGCGGCCTTGCGGGCGGCGGCCAGTTCCTTGGGTTCCTCGGCGGCGGGGTCGAGGGCGGGCGGGGCCGGGACGGTCCACATCCACTCGCGGAGCTTGTCGCGCTCGTGGGTGAGCTCGCGGATGTCGGTCTCGGCGTACTCGAACTCCGGGGACCAGAACAACGCGTCGAAGGGGCAGACCTCGATGCAGATGCCGCAGTACATGCAGAGGGAGAAGTCGATGGCGAAGCGGTCGAGGACGTTGCGGCTGCGCTCGCGGCCGCCGGGCGCGGCGGGCGGGACCGTCTCCTTGTGGGAGTCGATGTAGATGCACCAGTCGGGGCACTCGCGGGCGCAGAGCATGCAGACCGTGCAGTTCTCCTCGAACAGGCCGATGACGCCGCGGGTGCGGGGCGCCAGGTCGGGCTGGACGTCCGGGTACTGCTCGGTGACGGACTTCCGCGTCATCGTGCGGAGGGTGACGGCGAGGCCCTTGGCCAGGCCGGATCCGGGGACGGACATGCGGGGCCGCCCGGACGGCGTCGTTGAGGGGCGGTGGTCGGGTGACGGGCGGGCCATTAGTTGATCGCCACCTTCACGATTCCGGTGAGCGCGATCTGCGCCAGGGCGAGCGGGACGAGGAGGGTCCAGGAGAGCTTCTGGAGCTGGTCCTCGCGGAGCCGGGGGTAGGTGACGCGCAGCCAGATGACGACGAAGGCGAGGAGGCCGGTCTTCAGGAGGGTCCACACCCAGCCGAGGCCGTCGGCGCCCCCCGGCCCGTGCCAGCCGCCGAGGAAGAGGACGGTGGTGAGGCCGCACAGGACGACGATCCCGGCGTACTCGGCGAGGAGGAAGAGAGCGAAGCGCAGTCCGGTGTACTCGGTGTACGCGCCGAAGATGATCTCGGAGTCGGCGACCGGCATGTCGAAGGGCGGGCGCTGGAGTTCGGCGAGCCCGGCCACGAAGAAGACCACGGCGCCGACGATCTGCCAGGGCAGCCACCACCACTCGAAGGCGTTGAGGATGCCGGGCAGCGAGACCGTGCCCGCGGCCATCGCGACGGAGGCGGCGGCGAGCAGCATCGGCAGTTCGTACGCCAGCAGCTGGGCCGCCGTGCGCAGGCCGCCGAGCAGGGAGAACTTGTTGGCCGACGCCCAGCCCGCCATCAGGGAGCCCAGGACGCCGACGCCCATGACGGCGAGGACGAAGAAGATGCCCGCGTCGACGACCTGACCGACGGCGCCCTCCTGGGGGCCGATGGGGATGGCGACGAGGACCAGGAGGTAGGGCAGCAGGGCGACGGCCGGGGCGAGCTGGAAGATGCGGCGGTCCGCGTCGGCGGGGACGACGTCTTCCTTCTGCGCGAACTTCACGCCGTCGGCGACGAGCTGGGCCCAGCCGTGGAAGCCGCCCGCGTACATGGGGCCGAGGCGGCCCTGCATGTGGGCCATCACCTTGTGCTCGGTCTGGCCGACGATCAGGGGCAGGGCGAGGAAGGCGACGAAGACGACGAGGAGTCGCAGGGTGACGTCGAGGGCGTCGTTCACTGCGTGCCTCCTTCGGTGCCGGTGTCCGGGTTCCCGGAGTCCCCCTCGTTCGCCGTGTTCTCTGTGGTCTCTGCCGGTGCCGGGGGCTCTGCCGGTGCCGGGGTCTCTGCCGGTGCCGGGGTCTCTGCCGGTGCCGTCCGAGGTTTCCGCTCGGGTTCCTGCTTCGGTGTGTCGAAGGCCGGGCGGGCGTGGTGCCACGGGGCGTCGGAGGCGCGCGGCGCGGGCTGCGGCTTGTCCGGCGCCGGGGCGGCCGGGGCGGCGTCGGGGCCAGGGGCCTCGGGGGGCCGCGCCGCGTCCGCCGGAGCGGGGGTCTGCGCCGCCGTACGCTGCGACGCCGAGCCCTGGCTCACGCTGCGCGCGCGGCGCGGCGGCCGGGCGGGAGCGGGGGCCTGGTCGGCGGCCGGGGCGTCGGTCGCCGGAGCGTCGGCGGCCGGAGCGGGGCTCTGGCCGGCCGAACCCGCGCTCGCCGTCCGCGTGCGCCGTGCGGGGCGCTCCCCCGCGGCCGCGGCACGGCCCGCGCCGCGTGCGGGGCGCGCCGGGGCGGCGGGCAGCTGGCCCTTCAGCGGGCCCCACTCGTTCGGGTCGGGCACGCCGGGCGGAAGCATCTGGCGCCGCTTGGGGCCACCGTGCTCGGACTCCCCCGGTTCCTTCGCGCCGGGCCACGCCTTGGCCACGCGGGCCGCGAGCACGAAGTCCTTGCGCAGGGGATGGCCTTCGAAGTTCTCCGGAAGCAGCAGCGGAACCAGGTGCGGATGGCCCTCGAAGCGGACGCCGAACATCTCGTGGGTCTCGCGCTCGTGCCAGGCCGCGCCCGCGTAGACGTCGACCGCGGAGGGCAGGACGGGCGCCTCGTGCGGAACCGTCGTACGGACGAGGAGGCGCCGCACCGGGGACAGCGCCACCACGTGGCAGCTCACGCGAAAGCCCGTGCCCGGTTCGTCGACGGCGCTGAGCCAGTCGAAGTACGTGCAGCCGAGCGTGGACCGGGCGGTCCGCAGGGCTTCGGGCCAGGACGCGGACGGCACGTCCACGGTCAGGAGGTCGTACGACTCCTCGGCGGTCGCCTCCGCGCCGAACAGTTCCTCCACGGGGGCGGACAGCCAGCCGGTCATCTGCCGTCCTCCCCTACGGAGGGCGCGGAGGGCGCGGCCTGCGCCGAGGGCTCGGCCGGGGGCGCCGGGGGAGCCACCGGGCCGCTGCGCAGCGCGGCCGTGGACGGGCGCGCCCCGTTGGCGGCGTACCGCTCGCCGAGGGACTCCCGCGCGATCTTCTCCTGGAGCTTGAGGATGCCCTGGAGCAGGGCCTCGGGCCGGGGCGGGCAGCCGGGGACGTACACGTCGACCGGGATGATCTGGTCGACGCCCTTGGTGACGGAGTACGAGTCCCAGTACGGGCCGCCGCAGTTGGAGCAGGCGCCGAAGGAGATGACGTACTTGGGCTCGGGCATCTGCTCGTACAGGCGCTTCACGGCGGGCGCCATCTTGTCCGTGACCGTGCCGGACACGACCATCAGGTCGGCCTGGCGCGGGCCCGGCGCGAACGGGATGACGCCGAGCCGGATGAAGTCGTGGCGGGCCATGGAGGCCGCGATGAACTCGATGGCGCAGCAGGCGAGCCCGAAGTTGAAGACCCACAGGCTGTAGCGGCGGCCCCAGTTCAGGACCACCTTCATCGGCTCGGGGGCGAGCCGGGACAGGACGCCCAGCTTCTTCGGCTCCGGGAGGAGCACGGGCTCGGCCGGCCCCGCGGGCTCCTGGTTCACGTCCATGTGAGGACGCCCTTCTTGTAGGCGTACAGCAGTCCCACGGCGAGGAAGCCGAGGAAGATGAACATCTCGACGAGGGTCGTCGCGCCGTAGCCGGACTCGGCGAAGACCGTCGCCCACGGGAAGAGGAAGATCGAGTCGACGGCGAAGATCACGTAGAGGAAGGCGTACACGTAGTAGCGCACCTGGGTGTGCGCCCAGCCCTCGCCGACCGGGTCCACGCCGCACTCGTACGTGAGGAGCTTCTCGGGGGTCGGCACGACGGGCCGCAGCAGCCGCCCGGCGCCGAAGGCGACGGCGACGAACAGCACGCCGACCACGGCGAGCAGTCCGACGACGGAGTACGACTCGTAGTAGCTCGCCGCGACGTACGTCGTCCCTGGCACGTCAGCCCCTCGCTCCCTGCACTCCGTGACTCGCCCTGTTCGACGATCTGTACGCACGGGAGTCTAGGGCCTGCTAAAGGCGAGGTAAGCAGACCGTCACGGACCGGTCTGCCGCGGGTCCGTCATCGGCCGGATCCGCCGGATCGGTTCGCCGGATCCACCCCAGCGATCTGGTGGGGTTATCCACAGTCCGGTTCGGCGGCCCCCCTCATGGCGCGCGGGGCCACACGCCGGGCACTCTTGCTCATATGACCCCACGTTCCACGTCTTCGCAGGCCACACCGGAGCCACTGCCGCCTGCCCGGTTCGCGTACGACGCGCACACCTGGAAGGAGATCCTGCACCTCCTGCTGAATCTCCCGGCGGGCCTGGTCGGTTTCACGTATGTGGTGACGGCGTGCTTCATCGGCGGATTCCTGTCGTTCACGGTCATCGGTCTGCCGCTGCTCGCGCTCGCGCTGTACGGGGCGCGGCTCTTCGGCAGGTTCGAGCGGGCGCGGGCCCGGACGCTGCTCGGCGTGCACATCGACGAGCCGAGCCCCATGCCGCTGAAGTCGCGGCGCGGCGGCGGGGTCCTCACCTGGCTGTGGTCGACGCTGAAGGACCCGGTGGGCTGGCGGGCCGTGCTGTACGGGTTCATACGCCTGCCGTGGGGCATCGCGACGTTCACGCTGACGCTGTGCGGCCTGTTCCTGCTCTGGCCGGTGCTGCCGTTCGTGGTGCGGGCGCTCGCCAACGCCGACCGGGCGATGGCCCGCGGACTGCTCTCGCCGTCGGACGAGCTGGAGCGGCGCATCGCGGAGCTGGAGTCGGACCGGGGCGTGGTCGTGGACACCGCGGCGGCGGACCTGCGGCGCATCGAGCGGGACCTGCACGACGGCGCGCAGGCCCGGCTCGTCGCGCTCGCCATGGGGCTCGGTCTCGCCAAGGAGAAGCTCCTCGAGGACCCGGACGCGGCGGCGGCCATGGTCGACGAGGCGCACGGCGAGGTGAAGCTCGCCCTCCAGGAGCTGCGCGACCTGGCCCGGGGCATCCACCCCGCGGTCCTCACCGACCGCGGCCTCAGCGCGGCGCTGTCCTCGGTGGCCGCCCGGTGCACGGTGCCGGTGAAGGTGACGGCCGATCTGCCCGCGCGCCCGGCGGCGGCGATCGAGGGCATCGCCTACTTCACGGTCTCCGAGCTCCTGCAGAACGTGTCCAAGCACAGCGGCGCCCGCACCGCCGGCGTCGAGGTGTGGCGCTCGGACCAGCGGCTGCTCATCCAGGTGCGCGACGACGGGCACGGCGGGGCCAGCCTGGACGGCGGCACGGGCATGGCGGGCCTCTCGGAGCGGCTCGGTGCGGTCGACGGCCTGTTCATCATCGACTCGCCGCAGGGCGGGCCGACGACGATCACGGCGGAGCTGCCGTGGCGTGACCGGACGGAGTGAGGCGGGCGCGGCCCGGACGGAGTGAGGCGGGCGCGGCCCGGGCGCCGTGCCGGAGCGGGCCCTTCCGCCGGCGGGGCCCACATCCCCCCGGAGGGTAGGGAAAACCCCCGGCCGAAGACGCCGACGCGCTCCATGGTCCACCACACGCCCCGGAGCGCACTCTGGGAGTACGACAAGAGGGAGCCCGCGCCGGTCACGGAGGGCCGGGAACCGCGCGGGACGAACAGAAACGGACGGCAGCGATGGCCACGGACTACGGACAGGGGTACGGACACCTCATGAGGAGCGACCTCGACGGCCGCTGGGCCGAGGACCACGGGGGCGACGCGGCTGGGACGGCCCGCCACCACCGCCTCCCGGTCTGGCTGCGGGCGCCCTTCGAGGGGCGCACCCTGCGGGAGTTCGTGTACGTGCTGCTCTCGATGCCCCTCAGCGTCATCGGCTTCTCCTTCGCGGTGACGACGCTCACGCTCGGCGTGGGTCTGCTGATCACGTTCATCGGCGTCCCCGTCCTCGCCCTGGCGCTGACCGCCTGCCGCGGCTTCGGGTCGCTCGAGCGGGTGCGGGCGCGGGCGCTGCTCGGCGTCGACGTGAAGGACCCGCACCCGCTCCAGCCGCGCGGCTCGGGGCCGCTGGCGTGGATGGGTGCCGTCCTGAAGAGCGGCGTCTCCTGGCGGCACGCGGTGTACGCCGTCATCCACATGCCGTGGGCGATCTTCGCCTTCGTGGTGGCGCTGGTCTTCTGGACGTACGGCTGGGCGATGCTCACGTACCCGCTGTGGTTCTGGATCTTCCCGGCCTACGTGGGCCAGGGCGGCATCCAGCTCTACAGCGACGCCACGCACCACATCTACCTGGACAACCCCTTCGAGATCGGGCTCACCGCCCTCACCGGTCTGCTGATCACGCTGGCCACGCCGTGGATCATCCGTGCCCTGACCACCGTCGACCGCGTCCTGGTCTTCGGGCTCCTCGGCCCCTCCCGCCTGGTGTCGCGCGTCGCGGAGCTGGAGTCGGACCGCGGTGTGGTCGTGGACACCGCGGCGGCGGACCTGCGGCGCATCGAGCGGGACCTGCACGACGGCGCGCAGGCCCGGCTCGTCGCCCTGGCCATGGACCTCGGCCTCGCCAAGGAGAAGCTCGCGGAGGACCCGGAGGCGGCGGCCCGGATGGTCGACGAGGCGCACGGCGAGGTGAAGGTGGCCCTCCAGGAGCTGCGCGACCTCGCGCGGGGCATCCACCCCGCCGTGCTCACCGACCGGGGGCTCGACGCGGCCCTGTCCTCCCTCGCCGCGCGGTCCACCGTGCCGGTGGACGTGGAGGTCGACCTGCCCGCCCGGCCCGCGGCGGCGATCGAGGGCATCGCGTACTTCACGGTCTCCGAGCTCCTGCAGAACATCAGCAAGCACAGCGGGGCCTCGCGGGCGTCCGTGGACGTGTGGTGGGCGGCAGACCGGCTGATGCTCCAGGTGACCGACGACGGCCGGGGCGGGGCCGACGTGGGAGCGGGCTCCGGGCTCGCGGGGCTCGCTGAGCGGTTGGACGCGGTGGACGGGATCCTCGTGGTGGAGTCCCCCGTCGGCGGCCCGACCCTGGTGACGGCGGAGCTCCCCTGGCGGGGCTAGCCCCCGGCCCCCGAGCCCCAGGCCCCCGCCTCGCCCGGCGCACCCCACCCGCGCGCCCCGGCGGCCCTGACCGGCGCACCCCACCACACCCCGGCGACCCCGGACGGCGCACCCCACCCGCGCCCCGGCGCCCCTGACCGGCGCGCCCCCGCGCCTCCCCCTCGACCACTGAACCGGCTGGAAAGCCACGCCCCGGACGGGCTTGATCTGCCCGTTCGGGGCGTTCGGCTGTTCGGACGTGGCCGGAGTCGGTCCCATGAGGGTCCGGATGCTGGGATGCTGGGGTCTGTCAATGGGGTGGGGACAGGCTGTGGGGGGCCGGAACATCGTGGAGGACAAGGTGCGGGTGGTCATCGCCGAGGATTCAGTGCTGCTCAGGGAGGGGCTGACCCGGCTGCTGACCGACCGCGGGCACGACGTGGTCGCGGGCGTGGGGGACGCGGACGCGCTGATCAAGACGATCACGGAGCTCGCGGCCCAGGACGAGCTGCCGGACGTCGTGGTCGCGGACGTGCGGATGCCGCCGACGCACACGGACGAAGGGGTCCGCGCGGCCGTGAAGCTGCGCAAGAGCCATCCGGGGCTCGGCGTGCTCGTGCTGTCCCAGTACGTGGAGGAGCAGTACGCGACGGAGCTGCTCGCGGGGTCGAGCCGGGGCGTGGGCTATCTGCTCAAGGACCGGGTCGCGGAGGTCCGCGAGTTCGTGGACGCGGTGGTGCGGGTGGCGCAGGGCGGGACCGCGCTCGACCCGGAGGTCGTGGCGCAGCTGCTCGGGCGCAGCCGCAAACAGGACGTCCTCGCGGGCCTCACCCCGCGTGAGCGGGAGGTCCTGGGCCTGATGGCCGAGGGGCGGACCAACTCGGCGATCGCGCGTCAGCTCGTCGTCAGCGACGGGGCCGTGGAAAAGCACGTCAGCAATATCTTCTTGAAGCTCGGACTTTCCCAGAGCGACGGCGATCACCGGAGGGTGCTTGCCGTGCTCACGTATCTGAATTCCTAATTCCGTATTTCCGGTGTCCTTCCGGAAACGTCCGGCCCCATTCCGGGGCGTTCGGGATTCACCATCCACCCACCGCACTGACATCGTGTCAGAGGTGCCGGACGAGGTACTCCGACCAGGGCGGGAACGTCCCGGCAGCGGGACAGCGCCCAGCGCAGGAGGGCGCCGGTCCTAGATCCGGCGCCCTAGAACCAAAGGATGAGCGGAGAGCGTCTTCATGAGAGGCCGGGGGGCGAGGCAGAACGTGATAAATCAGGGCATCAAGCTGTCTCAAAGGTGCGTCCACCATGCGAGCGGCCCCAGGAAGGTACCCCTTACAGACGTAGGGTGGGCAGCGGGAGGGCAGGTCTGCCTGCGATCCCGCACAGTCGCCTCGAGGGAGGTCCAGTTCAGTGACCAGCCAGGTCAGTAGCCCGGCCGAGCAGGCCGACGAAGCCGTAGTCGGGGAACAGCGCAGGCCCGCGGGCGAGAAGGACGTACGCCGTCTCGACCGAGTGATCATTCGTTTCGCGGGTGACTCCGGTGACGGCATGCAGCTCACCGGTGACCGGTTCACCTCCGAAACGGCGTCCTTCGGCAACGACCTGTCGACGCTGCCGAACTTCCCCGCCGAAATCCGTGCCCCCGCCGGCACGCTGCCGGGCGTATCCAGCTTCCAGCTGCACTTCGCCGATCACGACATCCTCACCCCGGGCGACGCGCCGAACGTATTGGTCGCGATGAACCCGGCCGCCCTCAAGGCGAACATCGGCGACGTGCCGCGCGGCGCCGAGATCATCGTCAACACGGACGAATTCACCAAGCGGGCCATGCAGAAGGTGGGGTACGAGACCTCGCCGCTGGAGGACGGCTCGCTCGACGGGTTCCAGGTCCACCCGGTGCCGCTGACCACGCTGACGGTCGAGGCGCTGAAGGACTTCGACCTGTCCCGCAAGGACGCGGGCCGCAGCAAGAACATGTTCGCGCTCGGTCTGCTCTCGTGGATGTACCACCGGCCGACCGAGGGGACCGAGCGGTTCCTGCGGACGAAGTTCGCCAAGAAGCCGGACATCGCGGAGGCGAACATCACCGCGTTCCGCGCGGGCTGGAACTTCGGCGAGACGACCGAGGACTTCGCGGTCTCCTACGAGGTGGCACCCGCGGCGGCCGCCTTCCCGCCGGGCACCTACCGGAACATCTCCGGCAACCTCGCCCTCGCCTACGGCCTGATCGCCGCCTCGCGCCAGGCCGACCTGCCGCTGTACCTGGGCTCGTACCCGATCACGCCCGCCTCGGACATCCTGCACGAGCTGAGCAAGCACAAGAACTTCGGCGTGCGCACCTTCCAGGCCGAGGACGAGATCGCGGGCATCGGCGCCGCCCTCGGCGCCGCTTTCGGCGGCTCGCTCGCGGTGACCACGACGTCGGGGCCCGGCGTGGCCCTGAAGTCGGAGACGATCGGCCTCGCGGTGAGCCTGGAGCTGCCGCTCGTGGTCGTGGACATCCAGCGCGGCGGGCCCTCCACCGGTCTGCCCACCAAGACCGAGCAGGCCGACCTGCTCCAGGCGATGTACGGCCGCAACGGCGAGGCGCCGGTGCCGGTGGTCGCCCCGCGCACCCCGGCGGACTGCTTCGACGCCGCCCTGGAGGCGGCCCGGATCGCGCTGACGTACCGCACGCCCGTCTTCCTGCTGAGCGACGGCTACCTGGCCAACGGCTCCGAGCCGTGGCGCATCCCGGAGTCGGACGAACTCCCGGACCTGCGCGTGCAGTTCGCCTCCGGGCCGAACCACACCCTGGCGGACGGCACCGACGTCTTCTGGCCGTTTAAGCGGGACCCGAAGACCCTCGCCCGGCCGTGGGCGATCCCCGGCACGCCGGGCCTTGAGCACCGCATCGGCGGCATCGAGAAGCAGGACGGCACGGGCAACATCTCGTACGACCCGGCCAACCACGACTTCATGGTCCGTACCCGCCAGGCCAAGGTCGACGGCGTCGCCGTGCCGGACCTCGAGGTCGACGACGCGACCGGCGACGCGCGGCTCCTGGTCCTCGGCTGGGGCTCCACGTACGGGCCGATCACCGCCGCCGTGCGCCGGCTGCGCGCCGCGGGGCAGAGCGTCGCGCAGGCCCATCTGCGCCACCTCAACCCCTTCCCGCGGAACCTGGGCGACGTCCTGAAGCGTTACGACAAGGTGGTGATCCCCGAGATGAACCTCGGCCAGCTCGCCACACTGATCCGCGCCGAGTACCTCGTGGACGCGGTCTCCTACAACCAGGTCAACGGAATGCCGTTCAAGGCCGAGCAGCTCGCCACGGCTCTCAAGGAGGCCATCGATGGCTGACACCACGATCGAGGGGCCCACCGGCTCCGAGACGCTGCTGAAGCTCGTGCCCAAGGCCGAGGCCAAGCAGTCGATGAAGGACTTCAAGTCCGACCAGGAAGTGCGCTGGTGTCCCGGCTGCGGCGACTACGCGGTCCTGGCGGCCGTCCAGAGCTTCATGCCCGAGCTCGGCCTGGCCAAGGAGAACATCGTCTTCGTCTCCGGCATCGGCTGCTCGTCCCGCTTCCCGTACTACATGAACACGTACGGGATGCACTCCATCCACGGCCGCGCCCCCGCCATCGCTACGGGCCTCGCCTCCTCGCGGCGCGACCTGAGCGTCTGGGTCGTCACCGGTGACGGCGACGCCCTGTCCATCGGCGGCAACCACCTGATCCACGCCCTGCGGCGCAATGTGAACCTGAAGATCCTGCTGTTCAACAACAGGATCTACGGCCTCACCAAGGGCCAGTACTCCCCCACCTCCGAGGTCGGGAAGATCACCAAGTCGACGCCGATGGGCTCGCTCGACGCGCCCTTCAACCCGGTGTCCCTCGCGATCGGCGCCGAGGCCTCCTTCGTCGCCCGCACGGTGGACTCCGACCGCAAGCACCTGACCGAGGTCCTCCGCCAGGCCGCCGACCACCCGGGCACGGCCCTGGTGGAGATCTACCAGAACTGCAACATCTTCAACGACGGCGCCTTCGAGGTCCTCAAGGACAAGCAGCAGGCCGAGGAGGCCGTGATCCGCCTGGAGCACGGCGCGCCGATCCGCTTCGGCACCGAAGGCTCCAAGGGCGTCGTGCGCGACCCGGCCACCGGCGACCTCAAGGTCGTCCCCGTGACCGCGGAGAACGAGGGCGACATCCTCGTCCACGACGCCCGCGCCGCGTCCCCGACCACGGCCTTCGCGCTCTCGCGCCTGGCCGACCCGGACACGCTGCACCACACCCCGATCGGCGTGTTCCGGAGCGTGGAGCGGCCGGTGTACGACACGCTCATGGCCGACCAGCTCGACACGGCCGTCGAGCAGCACGGCAAGGGCGACCTCGCGGCGCTGCTCGCCGGCGGCGACACCTGGACGGTCGTCGGCTAGCCGTCACCGCCCGCGTACGACGAGGCCCGGTCCTGACCTTTCAGGACCGGGCCTCGTCGTACGCGCGGCGCGCGTCAGGCGCGGGCCGCGTCGTACTCCTCGCGCGCCTTCAGTACGTCGTCCATGCGCCGGTCCGTCCAGGTGGCGAGGGCCATGACCTGCTCGGCGGCCTCGCGCCCCAGGCCGGTGAGGGAGTAGTCGACGTGCGGCGGGATGACCGGCCTGGCCTCGCGGAGCACCAGGCCGTCCCGCTCCAGGGTCTGGAGGGTCTGGGCCAGCATCTTCTCGCTGACGGTCCTGCCGATCCGGCTGACCTCGCGGCGCAGCTCGCTGAAGCGGTACGAGCGCTCGGCGAGCGCGATCAGGACGAGGACGCCCCAGCGGCTCGTGACGTGCTCCAGGACGAGGCGGTGGGGGCACAGCTGCTCGGCGCCCGGGGTCCGACTTTTACTTACGGCCATGCCAGTACCTTACTTCAAAGTGGGTACTTACGGATGGTTAGTGCCCTAGCTAGGGTGAGTGCCATACCTCATCCCAACGGGACATACAGGAGCAACCACCCATGAGCATCGTCGTCACCGGAGCCACCGGACACCTCGGCCGCCTCGTCGTCGAAGGGCTTCTCGCCGCGGGCGTGCCCGCCGACCGGGTCGTGGCCGTCGTACGGAACGAGGAGAAGGCCGCCGACCTCGCCGCGCGCGGCGTCGAGCTGCGGATCGCGGACTACAGCGCGCCCGAGACCCTCACGGGCGCCTTCGCGGCGGGCGACAAGGTCCTGCTCGTGTCCGGCAGCGAGATCGGGCGCCGGGTGCCGCAGCACCGGGCCGTCATCGACGCGGCGCGGGCCGCCGGGGTCGCGCACCTGGTGTACACGGGCATCCTCGGCGGGCCGGACGCCGACTTCGACCTCGCCGCCGAGCACAAGGAGACCGAGCGGGCGGTGCTCGCGTCGGGCCTTCCGTACACGTTCCTGCGCAACGGCTGGTACCACGAGAACCACACCGAGCACCTCGCCCCCGTCCTGGAGCACGGGGCCGTCGTCGGCAGCGCCGGGCCCTCGGGCCGCGTCGCCTCCGCCGCCCGCGCCGACTACGCCGCCGCGGCCGTCGCCGTCCTGACCGGCGAGGGCCACGAGGGGCGCGCGTACGAGCTGAGCGGGGACGTGGCGTGGAGCTTCCCCGAGTACGCGGCGGAGGTCGCGAAGGCCTCCGGCACGTCTGTGTCCTACGCCGAGGTGTCGCCCGCGGAGCATCTGGCGGTGCTGGTGGGGGCGGGGCTGCCGGAGCCGGTGGCGGCGGTGCTGGTGGATGCGGACGCGGCGATTCGCCGGGGGCGGCTCGCGGGGACGAGCGGGGATCTTGCCCGGCTCATCGGGCGGCCGACCACGCCGCTTGCCTCGGCTGTTGCTGCCGCTCTGGTCTGACCGTCTCGTTTGCGGGTGCTGGCCGGTGGGGGGCTGTGCCCACCCGTTCCGCCCTCTGGGCGGACCAGCTGCCCACAGCAGGGGGGCAGGTGTGTCATGACCGTATGGCGAAACGGGCATGACAGGTCAGGGCCGTGGGCGCTACCTTCGGAAGGCAGCGTGGGGCTGCCGGTACGGAGGAGGAACTGTGGGACCTGCGCAGGCGAAGGGGGAAGCCCGCACAGGCCTCCTGAACGGCATCGCCGCCTACGGCATGTGGGGCCTCGTGCCCCTCTTCTGGCCGCTCCTCAAGCCCGCGGGCGCGGGCGAGATCCTGGCCCACCGCATGGCCTGGTCCCTCGTGGTCGTCGCCGTCGCACTGCTCTTCGTACGCCGCTGGGCCTGGGCCGGTGAACTGCTGCGCCAGCCCCGCAAACTGGGCCTCGTCGCCATCGCCGCGTCCGTCATCACCGTCAACTGGGGCATCTACATCTGGGCCGTGAACACCGGCCACGTCGTCGAGGCCTCCCTCGGCTACTTCATCAACCCCCTGGTCACCATCGCGATCGGCGTGCTGCTGCTCGGCGAGCGGCTGCGGCCCGTGCAGTGGGCCGCCGTCGCCGTGGGCCTGGCCGCCGTGCTCGTCCTCGCCATCGGCTACGGCAGGCCGCCGTGGATCTCGCTGTGCCTGGCCTTCACCTTCGCGACGTACGGCCTGGTGAAGAAGAAGGTCAACCTCGGCGGTCTGGAGTCCCTGGCCGCCGAGACGGCCGTGCAGTTCCTGCCCGCCGTCGCCTATCTGGTGTGGCTCGGCACCCGGGGCGACCTCGTGTTCGGCACGGAGGGCGCCGGGCACGCCGCGCTGCTCGCCGCGACCGGCGTGGTGACGGCGGCGCCGCTGGTCTGCTTCGGCGCCGCCGCGATCCGCGTGCCGCTGTCCACGCTGGGGCTGCTCCAGTACCTGGCGCCCGTGTTCCAGTTCCTGCTCGGCATCCTGTACTTCCACGAGGAGATGCCGCCGGAGCGGTGGGCCGGGTTCGCCCTGGTGTGGCTGGCGCTCGCGCTGCTGACCTTCGACGCGTTCCGCTTCGCGCGGCGCAACGCGGCGCGGGCCGCCGCCGCGCGGCAGGCCGTCCCGTCTCCCGCCGTCAGGCCCACGCACCCCGCGCCGCCGCCGACTTCACGTACGCGCTGAAGTCCCTCGGCGCCCGGCCGAGTACGTCCTGGACGCCCGTCGCGAGCGGCGAGAGGTGGCCCTCGGCCGTGAACGTGAAGACGGCGGCCAGTTCGCGCGCCAGCGGCTCGGGGACCTCCGCCGCGCGGAGCTCCGCCAGGAACTGCTCCTGCGTGACCGCCTCGAAGCGCATCGGGCGGCCCGACGCCGCCGCGATCTCCGCGACCGCCTCGGCGTAGGTGAGGGCGCGCGGGCCCGAAAGGTCGTACACGCGGCCGGAGTGGCCCTCCTCGGTGAGCAGCGCGGCCGCGACCTCCGCGATGTCCTCGACGTCGACGAACGGCTCGGCCACGTCGCCGACCGGCAGGGCGAGGCGGCCCGCGAGCAGCGGGGCGTGGGCGTAGTCCTCGTCGAAGTTCTGCGCGAAGTTGTTGGCGCGGATCACCGTCCAGTCGACGTCCGCCTCCCGCACCACGCGGTCCGCCCGCGCCATGCCCGCGAGGAAGGACTCGCCGGACACCTCGATGCCGCGCCCGGACAGGACCACGAAGCGGCGCACGCCCGCCGCCACGGCCTGGGCCACGAAGTCGGCGACGGGCTCCGGCTCCTCCGGCGCGACCAGGTAGAGGGCGGACGCGCCGTCCAACGCCGCCGCCCAGGTAGAGCGTTCGTTCCAGTCGAAACGGGTCTCGCCGGAGCGGGAGGCCGCGCGCACGGTGTGGCCCGCCGCGCGCAGCCGGGGCACGAGCCTGCGCCCGGTCTTGCCGGTGGCGCCGAGCACGAGGATCAGGTCGTCGGTACGCGGTGCCTTCTGGGGTGTCTGCTGGGGTGTCGTCGTCATGCGTCCAGCCAACCCCGGTGCCGCTCCCGGTGACATGGGCGTCCGTCTCGGCCCCATAGGCGTCCGTCTTGCCGGCCCGGACGGCCGTCTACGGTGGGGGCATGGACGCTCTGGGGGATCTGCTGCGCGGCATCCGCGCGGACGGCGCGCTGTTCGCCCGTACGGTGCTGCGCGGGGCGTGGGAGCCGGAGCCGACGGAGCCCGTCGCGCTGACCCTGGTCATGGTGTTGCGCGGGCAGGCCCACGTCACGGGCCCGGGCGGGACGCGCACCCTGGGGGCGGGCTGCGCCGCCGTGCGCACCTCGGGCCCTTTCGGCGTCGCCGCCGCGGGCGACGCGGAGACCGAGCTGGTCACCGGCACCTACCAGTGGGACGGCAGCGGCGGACGGCGGCTGCTCAGCGCGCTGCCGCCGGTGCTCGTGGTGCCCGGCGGCGAGGAGTGCCTGACGATCATCGGCCTGATCGCGGACGAGGTGGCGGCCGACCGGGCGGGGCGCCAGTACGTGATGGACCGGATGCTCGACTGGCTGCTCGCCTGCACCCTGCGGGAGTGGTTCGACCTGCCCGAGTCCTGCCCGCCCGCCTGGTACCGGGCGCTGGGCGACGACGTGGTGGGCCCGGCCCTGCGCGCCATGCACGAGGAGCCGGGCCGGGCCTGGACGGTGGCGGCGCTCGCCGCGCGCGCCCGGGTCTCACGCGCGGCCTTCGCCCGCCGCTTCGCCGATCTCGTCGGGCAGCCGCCGATGGCGTACCTCACCGAGTGGCGCATGACGCTGGCCGCCGAGCTGCTCGCCGAGCCGGGTGCGACGGTGGCGTCCGTGGCCGGACGGGTCGGGTACGCCGACGGGTTCGGCTTCAGCGACGCCTTCAAGCGGATCCGGGGCATCAGCCCGAGCGGTCACCGCGCCTCGCTGGTCACGGGCAGGGCGGCGGCCGGTTCTTCGCTGCGGGCCGCGGGCTGAGGCGGTCGCCCGCCGCGCACCACCCCGGCCAGGGCGACGGCCACGCCCACCAGGGCGAGGGCCACCGGCACCACGAGGGCCGCGCGGAAGGCGTCGAGCGAGTGCCCGGCCCCGGCGGTGCCGCCGTGGCCCCCGGCGACGAGCCCGTACACCGCCGTCACGCCCGAGACCCCGATCGCCGCCCCGAACTGCGTGGCGGTGTGCAGGATTCCGCCCGCGAGGCCCTGCTCCCGCGCGGCGACGCCGTCGGTCGCCGCGATCATCAGCGGCCCGTACGCGAGGGCGAAGGACGTGCCCGCGATGAGCAGCGTCGGGAACATCGCCGCGTACGTCCAGTCCCTGCCGACCGGCAGGAACAGCGCGTACGCGAGGGCCGCGAGCAGGAAGCCGCCGAGGATGACGCGGGCGTGGCCGTAGCGGTTCACCAGGCGGGGCGTGAGGGTCGGCGCGAGCACCACGTCGCAGCCCATCACGACGAGGGCGATCGCCGTCTGCCACGACGACCAGCCGCGCAGCTCCTGCAAGTACAGCGTGAGCACGAACTGGAAGCCCATGAAGGCGCCGAGGAACAGCAGCGCGCCGAGCCCGGCCCGCACCACCGTGCCGGTGCGGAAGATGCCGAGGCGCACGAGCGGCACGGCCGCGCGGCGCTCGATGCCGACGAACGCCGCGCCGAGCAGCAGCCCGCCGAGGGTTGCGCCGAGCGTCAACGGCCAGCCGTCGAGGCCGTGTTCGAGCCGTACGACGCCGTAGGCGAGCAGCAGCATGGCGCCCGCGGCCGCCGCCGCGCCCGGCAGGTCGAAGCCGCCCGAGCGCAGGGTCGCCGACGCCTTCGCCGCGGGCGCGTCGGCCGCGGGCACGAGCCGGACGGCGGCGGCGAGGATCGCGGCGGCGAGGACGACCGGGGCGAAGAACACCCACTGCCAGCCGAGTTCGGTGAGCAGCCCGCCGATGACCAGGCCGAGCGAGAAGCCGCCCGCCGAGGTGCCCGCGAACACGAGCAGCGCCTTGTTGCGCTCGGGGCCCTCCGCGTACGAGGTGGTGATGATGGACATCGCGGCGGGCGTCATGAACGCGGCGGCCACGCCGGTCACGAACCGGGCCACGATCAGCATCCAGCCCTCGGTCGCGAGGCCGCCGAGCCCGGAGAAGACCAGGAAGACCCCGAGCCAGGTCAGGAACATCCGTCGCCTGCCGAGCAGGTCGGCCGCGCGGCCGCCGAGCAGCGTGAAGCCCGCGTAGCCGAGGACGTACGAGCTGATCACCCAGGCCGCGGTGGCCGTCGACAGGTCCAGGTCGGACCTGATCGTGGGGATCGCGATCGCGAGCATCGCGATGTCGGCGCCCTCCAGGAAGATCGTGCCGCAGAGGACGAGCAGCAGTGCCCACGCGCGGGCGCCCATGGTGACTCCTCGATTCAACCCGTTGGTTACCCAACTGATGGCCGGTTCCTTCTTGTAACCATGGACAGCGTGCGGCAGCATCGGCAGGCATGGAAGAAGGCACTTTGAAGTCACCGAGTAACTCCGGGAGCACCGTGCCTCACGACGCCGCCCGGGAGTACGGGAACGGGCTGGACTACGGGGACGCCGACCCCTTCCAGTGGGACACCCGCGAGGACTGCCAGGTGCGGCAGATCCTCGACCGGATCGCCGACAAGTGGTCACTCCTGGTGATCGCACTCCTCGACCAGCGCCGTCTGCGCTTCACGGAGCTGCGGCGCGAGATCGACGGCATCAGCCAGCGGATGCTCACCGTCACCCTGCGTCAGCTGGAGCGCGACGGCCTCGTGCGGCGCACGGTCCACCCGGTGGTGCCGCCCCGCGTCGAGTACGAGCTGACGCCGCTGGGCGGCACCCTGCACCACACCATCCAGTCCCTGGTCACCTGGACCGAGGAGCACCAGAACGAGATCGCGGCGGCGCGGTCGTCGTACGACGCGCGGGCGGCGGACGCCGAGGCCGGGGGCGGCGCCGGGGCCTGAGGTGCTCCGGGCCCTAGGCGTCGAGGGCGTGGCCCGTGGTCACGTCCACGTGGTCGGGGACCTCGTCGTGGCGGTCCCCGACCGTCAGCGTGCCCGTGGGCTCGAAGAGCAGGATCCGGGTGCCGGGGCGCGCGGTCGGCTTGTGCTCGGTGCCGCGCGGGACGGTGAAGACCGAGCCCTTCGGCAGGGTCACCGTGCGCTCCCCCGCGGGCTCGCGCAGGGCGATGTCCAACTCCCCGTCCAGGACGAGGAAGAACTCGTCGGTGTCATCGTGCACGTGCCACACGTGCTCGCCCTCGACCTTGGTGACGCGTACGTCGTAGTCGTTGACGTGCGTGACGATGCGGGGGCTCCAGTGCTCGTCGAACGAGGCGAGGGCCTCGTCGAGAGCGATCGGCATACGCCTCTGAACTGCGGTTTCCATGGTCATAAGGCCATCGTGAACCTTGGCCCGCGCGACCACGAGTGCTAGAAATCGCATATGGCGCAAGAAAACTCGCAGGGGCCCGGGGGCGGGCCGGGGGCCGGGGGCGGGGCCAGGGCCGGGGCCGGGCGGGCGGGAGCCGGGGCCGGGCGCCCCGGAGCCGGGGCCGGACGGTCAGGAGCCGGGGCCGGGCGTTCCGGGGCCGGGGCCGGGCGGGCGGGAGCCGGGGCCGGGCGCCCCGGAGCCGGGTCTGGGGCCGGGTCTGGGGCCGAAGCCGGGCGGCCGGGAGCCGAAGCCGGGCTGTCGGGGGGCGGGGGCGGGCGGGGGCATCGGGTCGTTGTCATCGTTGATGAGAACTCCAATCCCTTCGAACTCGGCTGCGCCACCGAGGTCTTCGGGCTTCCGCGGCCCGAGCTCGGCCGTGAGCGGCCCTCCCTGTACGACTTCGCGCTGTGTTCGCCCGAGCCGCGCACCCTCATGCGCGACGGCTTCTTCACCCTCACCGGGGTGGTCGGGATCGAGGCCGCCGACACCGCCGACACGCTGATCGTGCCCAACCGGCCCGACACCGAGGTGCCGCGCCGCCCCGCCGTCCTGGACGCCGTACGGCGCGCGCACGCGCGCGGGGCCCGGCTCGTCGGCTTCTGCAGCGGCGCGTTCACGCTCGCCGAGGCCGGGGTCCTCGACGGGCGCCGCGCCACCGCGCACTGGCAGTGGGCCGAGGACTTCCGGGCCCGCTTCCCCGCCGTCCGGCTCGAACCCGACGTCCTCTTCGTCGACGACGGCGACATCCTCACCGCCGCGGGCAGCGCCGCCGCGCTCGACCTCGGCCTGCACATCGTGCGCCGCGACTTCGGCGCGGAGGTCGCCGTGTCCGTGTCCCGGCGGCTCGTCTTCGCCGCCCACCGCGACGGCGGACAGCGGCAGTTCGTGGAACGGCCCGTCCCCGACGTCCCCGACGAGTCCCTCGCGCCGCTCCTCGCCTGGGCCCAGGAACGCCTCGACGAACCCCTCACCGTGGGCGGGCTCGCCGCGCGGGCCGCCGTCAGCCCCGCCACGCTGCACCGGCGGTTCCGGGCGCAGTTGGGTACGACGCCGCTGGCCTGGCTCAACGGGGAGCGGGTCGGGCTCGCGTGCCGGCTCATCGAGCGCGGGGAGGAACGGCTCGACGTGGTGGCCCGGCGCAGTGGGCTCGGGTCCGCGGCCAACCTCCGCGCGCGGCTGCGCCGGGCGACGGGGCTCAGCCCCTCGGCGTACCGCCGCCGCTTCGGCCCCTGACGGGTGGGTTCCCCTCTCCCTGGCGCGGCCCGCCTTCGCCGGGCGGGCCCTCGGCGCGGGGCGTCGCGCCTCACGCCGCCCTGCGCCCCCCCCACCGCTACCGCGGCGGGTTCCTCCCACCCGCCCACCCGTCACACCCGGCTTCGCCCGGCCGGACCCCGACGCGGAGCGCCACAGCCGACGCCCCACGTCCCCGCCGCTACCGCGGCGGTTCCTCCCACCCGCCCACCCGTCACACCCGGCTTCGCCGGACCGGCCCCGACGCGGGGCGCCGCGGGTGCGTGACCGACCGACAGCGCGCCCGGCGGGCGGGGGCGGCGGGCGGGTCCGCGCCGCGCGGAGGCGCAAGGCCGGGTGCGAGGCGGCCCCTCGCCCGCGCCCCGGTGGGGACGGCGGGGCCACCAGGGCCGATGCGAGGGCCGAGCCCTCACCCGGGCCCGGGCGGGGGCGGCGGGCGGGTCCACGCCGCGCGGGGCACGGGGGCGAGGTGGGGGCAGAGCCTCACCCTGCCCGGGCGGGGGCGGCGGGCGGGTCCGCGCCGCGCGGGGCGGCGCCGAGAGCCCGGGGAAGGGGGCACACCTCCAGGTGCCGACCAGCCACGGACCGGGGCGACACCTGGGCCCCGCCCGGTCGGCAGGCCGAGCCGAGCGCGGCGAAACCCCAGCGACAGCGCAGGCGAAGGCGTGGCAGAACCCCAGCGCAGGCGCGGGCTCAAGCGAAGGCACGGCCGAGCCCCTACGGAGCGGGTCCAGCCCCGGCGGGAGCGAGGCCAAGCCCCTGCGGAGCGGGGGTCAGCCCCTGCGGAGCAGGTCCAGTACCCGGGCGCCCAGTTCCAGCGCCGCCCCCGGCTCCCGTACACACTGCTGCAAATCCACAAAGCACCCTTCCACCCCGGCCCCCCGGACCCCGCGCAGCACCCCCGCGATCTCCTCCGCCGAAGCCCCCGGCTTCGGGTTGTGGCGGATCTCGCGGCGCAGCGCGTCGGGGTCGCGTCCGGCGGCCTCCGCGGCGGCGCGGGCGACGGACCACAGGCCCGCCAGCGCCTCGGGCGGCAGCGTGACGCCGACCCAGCCCGCGGCGCGGCGGCCGACGCGCGTCATCGCGGCGGGGCTGAAGCCGCCCAGGTACACCGGCGGACCGGCCTGCTGGACCGGCCGCAGGCCGACGTAGGAGCGGGGGATCCGCCAGTGCGGCCCCTCGTGCTCGAAGGTCTCCTCGGTCCAGATGCCCTCCAGGACGTCCAGGATCTCGTCGAGGCGCGCCCCGCGCTTGCCGAAGTCCGCGTTCACCGCCGTGTACTCGTCGCGCAGCCAGCCGATGCCGAGCCCCGCGTCGAGGCGGCCCCCGCTGACGCGGTCGAGGGTGGTCAGGGTGCGGGCGAGCAGCAGCGGCGGGTACCAGGGGGCGTTGAGGGTGCTGGTGCCGAGCCGGACCCGGGTGGTCGCCGCGGCGGCGACGGTGAGGACCGTCAGGGGGTCCATGAAGGTCTTGTACTCGGGCGGGTACGGGTTGTCCGGGGTGTGCCCGGGGTACAGATCGCTGGGCGCGACCGGCGTGAGCGAGCGGTCCCCGACCCACAGCGAGTCGAACCCGGCGGCCTCCGCGTCCCGGGCGAACGGCGCGATGGACTCTTCCCGGGCGTGGGTGCCGTACTGCGGCAGGGCGATACCTATGTGCATGGGCCCATCCTGCGTGCGGGGACGGCCCCGGACCGCGTAGCTCCACGTGTGAACCGCGCCACCCGCGCACGGAGAGGACCCCGGAGACAACCCGGCGGGACCCCGGTGAGCACGCGGCGGGAGATCGGCCGTTTAACGGCCGTTGACCGGCTCTGTACCCGCCCCCTTCACAGTCTCTCCATGACCAACCACACCCTGGCCCCCGCACCCGACCTGACCGGCATCCGCCTCGCCCACCGCGCGATCACCGGCGACGTCGAGCGCCTGGCCACGCTGGTCGAGGGCATCGCCACGTCCGGCCGCCCGGTGACCGGCGCGTGGGCCGAGTCCATCGCCACGTACGTGCACCGCTACAACGTCGGCGTCCGGCACCACCACGACAACGAGGACGCCGTCCTGTGGCCGGTGATCGCCGCCGCCGTCGAACAGGCCCTGACGGACGGCTCCTTCGTGGAGGGCCTCTCCCCCGAAGGCGTCGCCGACCTCGCCTCGCTCACCGAGGACCACACCGCCCTCGACCCGCTCCAGGACGCCTGCGACTGGGCGGCCACCCTGTTCGGCGAGGACCCCGCGCGGCACGCCCGCCGTCTCGCCGACGCGCTCGCCGCGCAGCACGCGGCCCTCGTACGGCACGTCGCGGCGGAGGAGCGGGAGCTGTTCCCGGTCATCACGCGGCACGTCGGCGCCGAGGACTACGCCGCCGCCGAGGCCAGGATCCGCGCGGCCACCCCCGTCGAGCACGCGCCGTGGCTGCGGGCCTGGCTGATGTCGTGGGCCACGGCCGACGACCTGCGCGTCCTCACCCCGCCCGGCGGGGTGTCGCCCGTGGCCGACACGGTGTTCCGGGCCTACGCCGAGCACGAGGTGGAGGTCTTCGGCCCGGCCTCCTGACGCCCGGCGGGGGCACCGCGTTCACGACAGCGCGGGCCACGCCCGGCAGCAGGCGTACTCCCGTCGTAATGCCCGTATTCCTTACGGTTGTCGGGTGGCGCTCGACTTGCGGAACCAGGAAGCGCGACGCTCCGTGCGTCGCGACCGCGAACAGCGCGCTCACCGGCTTCTGCTCGCCGTCTGCGCGCTGTTCGCCCTCACCTCGCTCGCCCTCGTCCCGCTCGGTCTGCGGCTCGGCTGGGACGAGCTCGTCTACGCGAGCCGCTTCGGCCCGTTCGCGGGCCCGGGCTCCGGGGTGCCCTTCAGCGCGCCCCGCACCCGGGGCGTGCCGCTGCTCCTCGCGCCCGTCGCCACCTGGAGCGACTCGGCCGTGCTGCTGCGCGCCTGGCTGACGCTCCTGGCGAGCGCCGCGCTCTACCTCGGCTTCCGCCCCTGGGTGCGGGCCGCGCCGGACCGCCCCGAGGCAGCGCCGGTGGCCGCCGGCCTGTACGGCAGCCTGTGGATCGCCCTGTTCTACGCGAACGCCGCGATGCCGAACCACTACACCGCCATGGGCGCCACCGGTGCCGTCGGACTCTTCCTGCACCGCCGCCCCACGGCGCGCGCCTGCGCGGGCGTCGCGGGCGGCCTCGCCCTCGCGACCCTGATGCGGCCCAACGACGGGGCCGCCGTCGCCGGGCCGCTGCTGCTCGCCACGGCCCTGGTGCCGAGGTGGCGCTCGGGCGCCCGCGCGGCCGCGGTCGTCACCGGCTTCGCGGCGGGTTTCCTGCCCTGGGCGATCGAGGCGTACGTTCGCTTCGGTGGCGTACGCGAACGGCTCAGCTCCGCGAGCGAGGTGCAGGGCGGCCTTCGGCTCACCGACTCCGCGCTGCACCTGTTCACGGCCGTCGACGGGCCGCTGCTCTGCCGCCCGTGCGCCGGCGACGGGGTGCGGCCGACCGCCCTGGGGTGGTGGCTGCTGCTCGCCGTCCTGGTGCCGCTCGGTCTGTGGTCGGTGCGCGGGCTCCGGCGCACGGCCGCCGGGGGCCTGCTGGCCGTGGCCGTCGCGGTCTCGGCCGCGCTGCCGTACGTGCTCGTGGTGCCGTACACCGCGCCGAGGTTCCTGCTGCCCACGCACGCGCTGCTCGCCGTGCCCGCCGCCTTCGGGGTGCTCGCGGCGGTCCGTGCGGCGCGGCGCGCGCGGCTGCGGAGGGCGGCGGTGGGCGCCCTCGCGCTGGCCCTCGCGGCCCATCTGACCGCGCAGCTCACCCTGGTCTCCTCCACCTACCGCGTCCAGGAGTCCGCGAGGCGCGACTGGGTGCGGGTCGCCGCCGTCCTGCACGAGCGGGGCGTACGGGCGCCCTGTCTGCTGGGCGGCAACACGTCGGTGATTCCGCTTGCCTATGCCGCGGGCTGCGAGCCCTCGCCCCGCGGCGCCGAACGGCACCCCACCGCCCTGGTCATACGGGACGCACCGGCTCCGGCCTGGGCCCGGTCCTGGACCCGGGCGCCGGTTCCGGATACCTATGCGCCGGGCTGGGTCGTGTACGTACGGCCCTGACGCGGCCGCCCCGCCCTGCCCCTCGCGGATCCCCCCACACGCGTACGAAGAGCGCACGGTATGCGGAACTACGCGTCCGGATCCCGCTCTTGACGTGAACTCAACACGCCTCCACCATCGGGCACTCCAGGCTCATTCGACGTTCAACTCGGGATGTGAGCCCCGGGAATCCACCCGGAATTCACCACACAGAAGCCGGAGCCCCCCACATGAGACTCTCCGCTCCCGGACGCACCGCGACCGCGGCCGCCATCGCCGTCGCCGCGCTCCTGACGACCAGCGCGATATCCACCGCGGCCACCGGGACGACGGCGCCGACGCGTGCCGCCGCCCCCGACATCCCCGTGGCCAACGTCAAGGCGCACCTCTCGCAGCTGCAGTCCATCGCCTCCGCCAACGGCGGCAACCGCGCGCACGGCAGCACGGGCTACAAGGCCTCGATCGACTACATCAAGGGCAAGCTGGACGCCGCCGGATACACCACGACCGTCCAGCAGTTCACGTCCAGCGGCCGGACCGGCTACAACCTGATCGCCGACTGGCCCGGCGGCGACCCCAACCAGGTCATCATGTCGGGCTCGCACCTCGACAGCGTCAGCCGCGGCGCGGGCATCAACGACAACGGCTCGGGCTCGTCGGCCGTCCTGGAGACGGCGCTCGCCGTGTCCCGTGAGCAGTACAAGCCCACCAAGCACCTGCGGTTCGCCTGGTGGGGCGCGGAGGAGCTGGGCCTCGTCGGCTCCTCGTACCACGTGCGGAACCTGCCCGCCGCGGAGCGCACGAAGATCAAGGGCTATCTGAACTTCGACATGATCGGCTCGCCGAACCCCGGCTACTTCGTCTACGACGACGACCCCACCATCGAGCGGACCTTCAAGACCTACTACTCGGGCCTGAACATCGGCACCGAGCCGGAGCGCGAGGGCGACGGCCGCTCCGACCACACCCCGTTCAAGAACGCGGGCGTCCCGGTCGGCGGCATCTTCACCGGCGCGAGCACCGCCAAGACCTCGGCCCAGGCCCAGAAGTGGGGCGGCACCGCGGGCCAGGCCTTCGACCGCTGCTACCACTCGTCGTGCGACACCACGGCGAACATCAACAACACGGCGCTCGACCGCAACAGCGACGCGATCACCTACGCGGTCTGGGGCCTGTCGCAGTAACGGCCGGGGCGGCAGGCGACCACCGGAGCAGCAGACGATCACCCTGGACGGAGATCCTTGCGCGTGCATATAGTGCACGCGCAAGGATCCACCGAGCACCGCCCAGGGAGCGTCATGACCCGGAAATTCCTGTTCGTCCTCGGCAGCGCCCGCCCCGACGGCAACACCGAGATCCTGGCCCGCAAGGCCGCCGAGCAGCTTCCCCCGGACATCGAGCAGCGCTGGCTCAGCCTGGCCGACCACCAGGTCCCCGACCTGGAGGACCTGCGCCACCACCCGTCGTTCGGCCGCGCCCGCCCGCTGCCCGTCGGCAACAACGAGGCACTGCTCCTTGAGGCCACCCTCGACGCCACGGACATCGTCATCGTGTCGCCGCTGTACTGGTACTCGGTCTCGGCCTCCGTCAAGCGCTACCTCGACTACTGGGACGCCTGGCTGGAGGTCCCCGAGCTCGGCTTCCAGGACGCCATGAAGAGCCGCACCCTGTGGGGCGTGACGGCGCTCGCGCACCGCGAACAGGAGGTGGCGGAGCCGCTGATCGGCACGCTGCGCTACTCGGCGGCGTACTTCCCGATGCGCTTCGGCGGCGTCCTGCTCGGCAACGGCACCCGGCCCGGGCAGGTGCTCGACGACACCGAGGCGCTGACCCGCGCCAAGACGTTCTTCGCCCAGGAGCCGCCGCTCGCGCGCTACCCGTACGACACCGAGTGACCGGCTGCCGTCAGCCCGGCGCCCGCCCTCTCGGCGGCCGTCAGCTCGCGATGTCCTTCGCCCCGAACCGCGCCCACGCCGCCGAGCCGAACACGCCCGCGTACAGCGCCTGGAGGCCCAGGTTCCGCACCAGGTCGTCCCAGTAGACCGGGTCGCGCATGAGGTCGGCGAAGGACAGCCAGTAGTGCGGGAACAAGTACGGGTGGACCGCGTGCAGCTGCGGGATCTGGTCGACGATCTGGACGGTGATGAGCAGGCCCACCGTCGTCGCCATCGCGGCGATGCCGCTGCCCGTCAGCGTCGACACGAAGAGCCCGAGCGCCGCCACGCCGATCAGTGAGGCGGCGACGACGAGCGCGATGAGCAGCGCGCGCAGCAGTCCGTCGGCGAAGCCGATGCGCGTCCCGGAGATCGTCGTGACCTCGCCGAGCGGGAACAGCAGGGCTCCGACCGCGAGCGCCGACGCGGCCACGACCAGGGTCGCGACCACGCAGAAGACCAGCGTGGTCGCGTACTTGGCGAGCAGCAGGCGGGTGCGGCCCGCGGGCGCCACCAGGAGATAGCGCAGCGTGCCCGCGCTGGCCTCGCCCGCGATCGCGTCGCCCGCGACGACGCCGACCGCCATCGGCAGGAAGAACGGCAGCGTCGCGGCGAGCGCCGTGAAGACCAGGAACAGGCCGTTGTTGGTGACCTGCGCGATGAACGCGGGGCCCTCGCCGTCCGGGCCGCCCGCGCTCACCGAACCGCCGTCGCTGGTCTCGATCTTCACGGCGATGCCCACGAGGATCGGCACGGCGGCCAGGACGGCGAGCAGCGCGAGGGTGCGCCAGCGCCGGAACGTCACGGACAGCTCGCTGCGGAACAGACCGAGGCTCCACAGGAGGCTCGGCGTGCGGGGCGCGCCGCCGACCGCCTTCTCCGCGGAGCCCTTGCCCGTCACGCCCGTCTCGCCCGTCATGCCGGTCCCTGGGGTCACTTCAGCCCGCGACATCGAATCCCTCTCCCGTCAGCGCCACGAACGCGTCCTCCAGGGAGGCCCGTTCGACGCCGAAGCCGCGGACGCGGACGCCCGCCCCGACCAGTGCGGCGGTCACGTCGGCGAGGTCGGGCACGCGGTCCGGGCCCGGCGGCTCGCCCGTCACGCGGTCCTCCTCGACGACGACGTCCGCGACGCCCTGCTCCTTCAGGACCCGGGCGGCGTCGGCGGTGTCCGGTGTCGTCACGACGAGCCGCCCCCGCGCGCCCGCGGCGAGCTCGGCCACCGGGCCCTGGGTGATCAGACGGCCCTGCGCCATCACCGCGGCGTGCGTGCACACCTGCTCGATCTCGTCGAGCAGGTGGGAGGAGAGGAAGACCGTCGTGCCGTCGGACGCCAGCTCCCGCACCAGGGAGCGAATCTCCCGCATGCCCTGCGGGTCGAGGCCGTTCGTCGGCTCGTCGAGCACGAGCAGCTCGCGCGGCTGGAGCAGCGCCGTGGCCAGGCCCAGGCGCTGCTTCATCCCGAGCGAGTACGCCTTGGCCTTCTTGCCCGCGGCGGCGGTCAGGCCGACCCGGTCGAGCGCGGCCTCGGCGCGGGCGCGGCGGGTGCGGGGGTCGGCCGTCGGGTCGGCGGCGTCGTACCGGCGGAGGTTCTCGCGGCCGGAGAGGAAGCCGTAGAGGGCGGGGCCCTCGATGAGCGCGCCCACGCGCGGGAGCACGGTGCGCTGTGCGCGCGGCATGGGGCGGCCGAGCACCGACGCCCGGCCGGACGTCGGCTCGATCAGGCCCATCAGCATGCGGATGGTCGTGGTCTTGCCCGAGCCGTTGGGCCCGAGGAAACCGAAGACGCTGCCGCGGGGCACGACGAGGCTCAGCCCGTCCACGGCGACGTGTTTGCCGTACCGCTTCGTCAGCGCGGAGGTCTCGATCACACTGTCTCCACGCCCAAGATCACCGCGCACGCCGCCTCCACGTGCACGGCCCTCGCGCGCCCCATCTCCGTGTGCACGGTCACCGCGTGCGCTGCCGCGCGGGTCCCCGTCGGTGCTCGGCACCCGTTCCTCCTGTCGTCCGGCCGGCGGCCGGTGGTCGTGCTGGTCCCGCCGTCGCCGGTAGGGGCCGGGGCCGAGCGCCGTCGCGGCGGACCGGGGGTGCTCCCCCGGTCCGCCGCGACGGACGCCCGTCGGCGCCCCGCGCTAGCGGTTCGCCGCCTCGACCAGCGCGTCCTTCGTGACCGCGCCCACGTACACCTTGCCGTCGTCGGTGATCAGGGCGTTGATCAGCCGGGTCTTGAAGACCGTGCCCGAGCCGAACTTGCCGCTGACCTTGTCCCCGAGGGAGTCCAGGAACCGCTGGGCGTCCGCCGGTACGTCGGCGGAGCCGGACGCGGGCAGGCCCTGGCCGCCGGGCAGTTCCAGCTCGGCGACGGACGTCCAGCCCTCGCCGATCACGTTGACCGCGGGCTCCGCGCCCTTGAAGCCGCCGGACCCGTCCTTGGCGGACCCGCCGTCCTCCTCGGTGACCTTCGTGCCCTTCGCGGGCTTGAAGTCGAAGGTGGACGCGGACGGCGCGGCGAAGTCGACCTTCGTGAAGCCGACGTCGACGACCGCCGCGCCGCCGCTCGCCGGGGTGAGCGTGAACTTCAGCGGCGTGCCCGTCTTCGCGTCGACCGCGATGGTGATCTGGCCGACCGTGGTGCCCGCGTCCTTCGGCTTGAGCACCAGGCGGTACGCGTCGCGGCCCGCGACCTTCGCGCTGCCGTCGACCTTCACCGACGTCGTCTCGTCGGCCGCCTTCAAGGCCTGGCGCGCGAACTCCTCGGGCGTGGCCGGGACGTCCTTCGGCAGATCGCCCTTCTTGCCGGACCTGTCACCGGACTTGCCGGTGTCCTTGGTGTGGTACGCCTCGTTCGTCGCGCTGTCGTACGCCCATACGTCGTCGCCGTTGTGGATCACGCTGTACTCGGCGGCGTCGTCCAGGACGGAGACCTTCTGCTTGTCGGGGCCGTCCGCCGCGACGCGCAGTGTGTGCGAGCCGGACGCCAGCTCCAACAGCTTGGCCGCCGGGTCGGCGGCCGAGCCCTTGTCGTCCTCGCCGCCACCGGCGCCGCCCGGCGCGAAGGCGCCGGCGCCACCGCCGAACGACGGCAGGCCCAGATCCGTGTTGATCTTCACGGTGCCGGACAGCTGCTCGGTGTCCGACGCGGCGATCTTCTCGATGAGTTCCTGTGCGGTCAGCTTGGGCAGGTCCGGGTCGCCGCCGGACGCGAGCGCCGGGACCAGCCCGATGGTCGCCGCCGCCACCCCCGCCACCGCGACCGGGACGAGGTAGCGCGCCGCCTTGCGGCGGCCCGCGCTCAGCTCCTCGGCGTCGGTCGTGCCCTGCTCCGGTTCGTACGGTGCCATTGTGTGCCTTACCTCCGTGGTCGGCGGCGGCTTTCCGTTTCGTACACGCGCTCGTCCACCCCGCGCCGCCATTCTCACCCGAATTGGTCAGGAGTGGTGGTCAGTGTTCGCCTTTCGACTGTCTCCATCCGACCAAATCGGCCAGCGGGAAGCGTCAGACCCCGGGAGCAACTCCGCGTACTGCTACGGGATGACAAAAGGGGGCGGCGCCTCCCCCGTCCCGTAAGGGGAGGCGCCGCCCCTGAGGTGACGACCGGCCCGCCGGGGGTCTGCCGGGTCGGTCGTCCGCACAGTGGCTCGGTGGGCCGCGCGCGCCCGCCGCGGCGGGCGCGCGGGCCTGTTCGGTCAGCGCTGGACGAACACGTAGTCCGCCGCGTACGGCACGGAGGCGATCGCGCCGGGCCTGCACGCGCCCGCGGGCTGGACGCCGCCCACCGTGTTCAGGCGCAGGATCTCGACGGTGTGCGCGAGGAGGCCGGTGTGCCGCCCTGCCTGCTCGGCCCTGAGGTCGAGCTCGGGGATGTTCTTCGCGCCGTTCGGCGTCTTGGAGATCAGCTTGCCGGTGACGGCGCTGCGGTCCGGGGCCCGCCAGCGCGGCGTGCCGGAGTTCGGGGCGACGAAGTCGTGCGCGATGCGGCCGCCGAGCGTCGCGCGCACGTCGCGCTGCGCGAAGGCGTACGTCCCGTCCGGGCGCTTGGCGCACTGGTAGATCTGCTCGCCCTTGACGACCGAGGCCTGGAAGCCGCGGGCGGCACCGGCGGTGACCTGGTGGAGCTGGCCGCGGACGGCCCCGCCGGGGAACTGGGCGGTGTGCAGGTTGGCGTAGAAGGCCGTCGGCTTCGTCTTCAGGTGCTTGAGCAGGGCCGCGTCGCGCACCGTGACCGTGCCGGTGACCCGCCGGTGCTCGGCGCGGGCCAGGAGCCCGGTGAAGTCGACCTTGACGCCGCCGTTCGTTCCCTTCCCGCCCTGGTGGATGTGGAGGGCGGTGGGCCGGGCCGTGCCGCGCCAGGTGGCGGTGACGGTGACCTTGTCGCCCTTGATCCGTACGAACTGGAGGGCGGCGCCGTCCTTGTCGCCGACGGCGGGGCCGCCGGGGACGGGCACCTCGTTGGCGCCGTTCAGGCTCGCCACGAGGAGGGCGGCACGGGTGCCGGTGGCTTCCGCGGTCGCCACCGGCGCGGTCTCCGCCGTCGCGGCCGTCGCCGGGAGCACGGCCGCGGCCAGGGCGCCCGCGGCGGCCACCGCGATCCCGGAGGCGAGCAGTGCCCGACGGCGGTTCTTCGCAGATGTGGTGAGAGCGCCCATGATGTGAAATCTCCCCGTTCCGTAGCCAACGCCCCCTGCGTCGGCTTCCGGGCATGAGTACGGAACGGATCTGAGCCTGGACTCAATCCAGGCTCAGCATTTCTCTGTGACGCGCGCCACACGCTCGTGCGTGTGGCGCCGGGCCCCCGGGATCACCCCGCCCGGTGCACCACCAGGTCGCAGAGCTCGACGAGGGCGGCCTTGGCGTCCCCCTCCGCCAGCGGCGCCAGCGTGGCGCGCGCCTCCTCCGCGTACCGCACGGTGTCCCGTCGCGCCTGCTCAAGGGCGGGATGGGCCCGCAGCAGCGAGAGCGCCTCGGCGTGCCGGGCGTCGTCCGTGAGGTCGGAGTCGAGCAGCTCGCTCAGCGCGATGTCCTCCGCGAGCCCGAGCCGCTCCACCCGCTCGCGCAGCCGAAGGACCGGCAGCGTGGGAATGCCCTCGCGCAGGTCCGTGCCGGGGGTCTTGCCGGACTCGGTGGAGTCGGACGCGATGTCGAGCACGTCGTCGGCGAGCTGGAAGGCGACTCCGAGCCGCTCCCCGTACTGGGTCAGGACGTCCACGACCGTCTCGTCCGCGCCGGACATCATCGCGCCGAAGCGGCCCGCCACGGCGATCAGCGAGCCGGTCTTGCCGCCGATGACGTCCAGATAGTGCTCGACCGGGTCGCGTCCGTCGCGCGGCCCCGCCGTCTCCAGGATCTGCCCGGTGACGAGGCGCTCGAAGGCCTCGGCCTGGATGCGTACGGCCTCGGGGCCGAGGTCGGCCAGGATGTGCGAGGCGCGCGCGAAGAGGAAGTCGCCGGTGAGGACGGCCACGGAGTTGCCCCAGCGCTGGTTGGCGCTGGGCACGCCACGGCGCACATCGGCCTCGTCCATCACGTCGTCGTGGTAGAGCGTCGCGAGGTGCGTGAGCTCCACGACCACGGCGGACGGCACGATGCCGGGCGCGTAGGGGTCGCCGAACTGGGCCGCCAGCATCACCAGGAGTGGCCGAAAACGTTTGCCCCCCGCGCGGACGAGGTGCTGTGCCGCCTCGGTGATGAACGGCACTTCGCTCTTGGTGGCCTCGAGCAGGCCCTCCTCGACAGCCGCCAATCCTGCCTGGACATCGGCTTCGAGAGCCTGGTCCCGCACGCTCAGCCCGAAGGGCCCGACGACGGTCACGAGGGGTTCTCCTGTCTGCTGACGATCACAAGTCGATCACTCGGTCGATCACTCGTCGATGACACGGTTTGTCGATGTGTCGCTGCCATCACTCAAGTCAGCGTATCCGGTCGCCTTTCGATCACAGCGAGCACCTGCCCGACCAGAGGGGACCAGCCTGCCCGATAGACATGAAATGACCGCTTTGCCGCCCGACGGGCGATGCGCCCCACATGCCGAGCACCCTCCGCGGGGCCGTCGCCGCCGCCCGGCGGGACGGCCCGCTGCGGCCCGCGCCGCCGGGCCACGCTGAGTGATCCGGCGGCCACACAGCACCCTGCCGGGCGCCCTCACGTGCGGTGTCCGCCACCCACCGCTTTCCGGCCATCGGCGCTCAGCATCCGCTCCAGGACCACGGCGATCCCGTCCTCCTCGTTGGACAGCGTCAATTCGTCCGCCACCGCCTTCAGTTCGTGGTGGGCGTTGGCCATCGCCACGCCGTGCGCCGCCCAGGCGAACATCGGGATGTCGTTCGGCATGTCCCCGAACGCGATCGTGTCGGCCGCCCGCAGGCCGAGCCGCTCCGCCGCGAGGGCGAGCCCGGTCGCCTTGGTGACCCCGCAGGGCTGGAGCTCCACCGTGCCGGGCCCGGACATCGTCACCGTGGCGAGCGAGCCCACGACGCCCCGGGCGACCTGCGCCAACTCGTCGTCCGCCAGCGTGGGGTGCCGCAGGAGCACCTTGCTGATCGGCTCCTCCCAGAGCACGTCACGGCCGGGCACCCGCATCGCGGGCAGCGTCGGGTGCGGCATCTCGTACCCGGGCTCGATCAGGGTCAGGCCCTCGGCCCCGTCCTGGTCGACCGCCGCGAAGACCTGGCCGACCTCCGCCTCGATCTTGCCGAGCGCCACCTCCGCGAGCTCCCGGTCCAGGGTCACCGACCACACCATGCGGTCGGCCCCGGCGTCGTACAGCTGCGCGCCCTGCCCGCACACGGCGAGCCCGTCGTACCCGAGGTCGTCGAAGAGCGGGCGCACGCGGGGCGCGGGGCGTCCGGTGACGACGAGGTGCCGCGCTCCGCCCTCGCTCGCGGCGGCCAGCGCCCGGCGGGAGCGGTCGGAGACCGTGTCGTCGCCGCGCAGCAGCGTTCCGTCCAGGTCGGTAGCGATGAGGGAATATGCGAGGGGAGCGGCCATGATCCGAAGAATACGGATCTGAGCCCGGCCGGTAAGCCGTGTGACAGGACCTGTGACGCTTTGGGTGCGCCCGGCGCACTCCCGGCATGCACCAGGTCGTGCGGCCAACGTCCCCTGCCCGTACGCGCCGGGGGCGCAGAAGCGCGCCGGGCGTGACCGCCCGCTCCCGGTTCACCGGAACGAGGCGGGCCGTGCGGCGGCCGGGGCGACGGGGGTGCCGGTTCGCCCCGCGTCCCGCCGTCCGTCCCGGGCGCCCCGGGCCGCCGCCGGACGCCCGTGCGCACACCCGCGCGCCCTGCCCTCGAACTCCCCTGTGAACGCGGGGGCTTCGCCGCACCCCGCGAGCGCTCCTCCGGAGCTCGCGCGGGTGACGGAACCTCTCGGCGCCCGGCCACGTCACAGGACGAGACCGGCACGGCCGAGAAGCACCGGCACGGCCCGAGACGCACCGCACGACCCGAAAAGCACTGGCCCGACCCGAGAAGCAAGGAACGACATGTCCCTCCCGCAGCACCGCAAGCTCGCCCTCGCCACGGCGACCGCCCTCGCCCTGCTCACCGCGGGCCTCGCCTGGCAGGCCGCGGCCGCGGACGGCGGCGGGCACCCGGCCTCGCCCGGGGCGGGGGCGAAGTCGGGCACCGTGAGCAGCGAGCGCGTCGAGCACGGTCCTGGCGCGGCCGGGGACTACTGGACGCCGGAGCGCATGCGCGCCGCCGAACCGGCCCCGATGCCGGTGGTTCCTGGCGAGTGATCGGCAGCGCCCCGAAGGGGCGCGGGGAACTGCGCGACCAGCCACGGAGGCCCCGCGGACAACAGCGGCCCAGCACCGCGCCCGAGCCCGGCGCTCAGCCGTACGCAGCCGCCAGGTGCCGGGCCAATCGCGGTGACGCGAACTCCGTGCCGCACACGAACCGCATCACAGGCCCGTACGACGACCCGGCCAGCATGCCCGTGAAGTACAGGCCCGGGACCGAGGAGGCGTAGCCCTCGCCGAGCCTGGGCGTGCCGCGGCTGACCGCCATGCGGGCGCGCAGGCCGTGCCCGAGGAAGCTGAGGGCGGCGAGGTCGACGCGGTAGCCCGTGGCGGCGATGACGTGGTCGGCGGTGAGCTCCCGCGTCCGGCCGCCGAGCGACTCCACGGTGAGGAGGGGGCGGCCGTCGTTGACCTCGGCCCGCACCACGCGCCGTATCTCCCGGGCGTCGACGCGCTCCTGGAACCGCTCGCGCAGCCACCAGGCGCCGAGCGGGCCGAGGACCCGGCGGACGAGGAAGTGCCGGGCGTGCGGCGGGAGATGGCGGTACAGCTCGGCGTGGTAGCTCAGCGCGTACAGCGACCAGGCGCGGCCGAAGGGCGACTCCGGGCGCAGCCTGGGCTGCTGCCACGGGGGCGCGCCGAAGCCGATGGCGCCCCTGCCGCGGGCCACGAGCCGGACCCGGGCACCCGCCTCGGCGGCGAGCACGGCCGTCTCCAGGGCGGACTGGCCCGCGCCGACGACGAGCAGGTCGGTGTCCGCGTACCGCGACAGGTCGTGGTGCTGGGAGCTGTGCGAGAAGGGGCTCGCGGGCGAGGGCCCGTCGGGCACGGCGGTGGCCAGGGCGGGCGGGAGCTGCGCGAGGCCCGTCAGACCGCTGGCGACGACGACCGCGGGGGCCGTGAACTGCTCCCCCGAGTCGAGCTTGAGCTCGAAGCCGCCGCGCTCGCCGCGCTCGACGGACACCACCCGCACCCGCTCCAGTCCGGGCACGAGCCTCTCCTGGAACCACTGTCCGTACCGGACGAACGTGTCGGCCGGGATGATGTCCTCGTCCGTGACCAGGCGCGGGATGCCCGCCGCCGCGCAGTAGTCGGTGAGGGTGTGGCCCGGCTGCGGGGCGTCGATGTTCGACGCCGCCGGGGTCGACTTCAGGAGCATTCCCGCGGGCATGTGGGAACGCCAGCTGACCATGGGGTCGCCGAAGACGCGGACGCGGACGCCACGCGCGCGGAGATGTGCTGCGGTGGACAGGCCGTAGGGGCCTGCCCCGATGACTGCTACTGGTTGCTTCACGAAGTCCCTCCCCAGGACATCGCGTGCACCGTGCCGTCGCACGGCACACTGTCTTACTTCGCGGATCTTCCGCTTGTCCCCCGTACTGCGTCCCCCGTTGCTGCGTGCCCCGGACACCGCGCCCCCGCCGCCGCGTCCCCGGACAACGCGTCCCCTGTCACCGCGTCCCCCCTGCCGCGCCCCTGGTCGGGCGGGCGGTGGTCATCTCGCGGTCGTGCCGCTCCGTGGGCCGGTGGCAGGCCTGCTGCGGCGGCGGCCGGTCCGCCACAGCTGATACAGGTGGATCGCCCCCGGTCGGATGAGGCGCGCCAGCATCGTGAAGAACGGCTTCAGGTCGTCGGCGGCGAGCCAGGCGAGTTCCGTGCCGCTGGCTCGGGCGGGGGCGTGCGGCGTGACGTATCCACTGCGGCGGTAGGCGATGAGGGCGGGCAGGTCGATGTTCTCCACCACATAGCGGTGGCCTGCGCGCTGGTCGCCCTCCGGGACCACGCGGCCCGTCAGGTGCAGATGCATGGCCCGCACGACGTCGATGCCCGTCTCGCTTTCGAAGAGACGGAACTGGGCGCCCATGCGCGGGTTGAAGTCGAGCAGTTTGTACTGACCGTCGCGGCGGTCGTAACGGAGGTCCAGGTCGATGATTCCGGTGAAGCCGATCTCTTTGATGAAACGCGCGGCGAGGTCGGCGAGTTCCGGATTGTCGACGACGTACGCGTGGGCCGTCATGCCCGCGTGCGGCGGCCAGGAGCGGACCTTCACCCCGGTGAACAGCGCGAGGGGCGAGGAGTTGTCGTCGAAATAGGCGTGCACCACCCAGTCCTCGGCGTCCTCGCGCGGCAGGTACTCCTGGAGGATCACCCCGGGCCGCTCGCCCCAGTCCCGGGCCAGCTCGCGCAGGCCCTGGGCGGTGTCGATGCGGGTGGTGCCGTTGACCGCGGGCCGCTCGCGGCGCTGGAACGCCTCGCGGTTCTTCGCGACCACCGGGAAGGCCGCCGTCGCCGCGAACTTCTCGATGTCGTCCTGGCTCTGCGGGCACGCCGACGCGGGCGAGCTGAGGCCGTGCTCCACGCACAGCTCGTGCAGGCCCTCCTTGCTGGCGAGGCGGCGCGGCAGGGCGGCGTCGACGCGCGGGAAGAGGAAGCCCCCGAAGTCCGTGTCGGCCAGCTCCCGCTGGTGCTCGGCGATGAGCACGGCCGCTTCCTCGTCGGTCGGTATGAGCACCGCGGGCCTGCCGATGCGCCGTCCGATCCGCAGCAGCCCGTCGATCAGATATCCCGGGTCCTCCGCCCCGGTGGTCCGCCAGGGAAAGGCGCCGGTGAGATAGCGGGACGCGGCGGCGGGTGTGCGCCGGTCCTCCGTGATCGCGTACATCGGTACGCCGACGCGGCCGAGGCTCCGGATCGCCCCCACGCCGCCGTGGTGCAGTGGATAGTCGCCGAACTTCACGATGAGTCCGGGTACTTCGCGGTCGGGCGTGCATGGCACACCACCGCTGGAATTGGTCACGGGTCCCCCCACGCGTCCCCTTCGCACCGACCCGGACCCACCCCGTCCGCGTCCCCCCGAGGAACCTAAGCCGGAACTGAACACTCCATGCGTGGTTTATCCGGACATTGCTAACTCTTTAGGCACTGCCCGAATACAGGGCTTCCACGTAACGTGTGGGGCACCCAGATTGGAAAGCGAGGCAGGAACGCATGTCCGAGCAGAATCCGCTCGACCTCCCCGAGGGCGACCCCTTCGGCCCGCACAATCTTCCGTACGGAGTCTTCTCCCCGGCCGGATCCGCCGACCCCGGGTCCGGTTCCGCTTCCGGCTCCGCGCCTGGGTCGGCGCCCGTCACCGAGGGCCGTCGCGTCGGTGTCCGGCTCGGCTCCTACGTCCTGGACGCGGGCGCCGCCGCGGCCGCCCTGGGCTCGCCCCATGTGTCCCTGCTCGCCCAGCCCACGCTGAACCCGCTGCTCGCCGCGGGCCGCCGCACGTGGAGCGACGTCCGCCGCGCGCTGACCGCCTGGGTGACGGAGCCCGCGCACCGCGACGCGATCCGCCCGCTGCTCCACCCCCTCTCCGACGTCACCCTGCACCTGCCCTTCGACGTCGCCGACTACGTGGACTTCTACGCCTCCGAGCACCACGCGTCGAACCTGGGCCGCATGTTCCGCCCCGACGCGCCGGCCCCGCTCACCCCGAACTGGAAGCACCTGCCCATCGGCTACCACGGCCGCTCGGGCACCGTCGTGGTCTCCGGCACGGAGGTGATCCGCCCCGCCGGGCAGCGCAAGGCGCCCGCCGACGCCGCCCCGGTCTTCGGCCCGTCCGCCAAGCTCGACATCGAGGCGGAGGTCGGCTTCGTCGTCGGCAAGCCCTCCACGCTCGGCACGCCGGTGCCGCTTGCCGACTTCCGCGAGCACGTCTTCGGCCTGTGCCTCCTCAACGACTGGTCGGCCCGTGACATCCAGGCCTGGGAGTACGTGCCGCTCGGCCCGTTCCTCGGCAAGTCCTTCGCGACCTCCGTCTCGGCGTGGGTCACGCCGCTCGAAGCCCTGGACGCGGCGCGGGTCGCCCCGCCGGAGCGCACCGAGCCGCTCCTGCCGTACCTGGACGACACGGCCGACGCGGCCGACGCGGCCGGGTCCGCCGGGTCCGCGTCCGAGGGGCCCGGCGGCTACGACCTCCGCATCACCGTCACCCTGAACGGCGAGGTCATCTCCAACCCGCCCTTCTCCACCGTCTACTGGACCGCCGCCCAGCAGCTCGCCCATATGACGGTCAACGGGGCCTCCCTGCGCACCGGCGACTTCTACGGCTCCGGCACCGTCAGCGGGCCCTCGCCCGACCAGTTCGGCTCCCTGATCGAGCTCACCTGGAACGGCCGCGACCCCCTCGAACTCCCCTCCGGCAAGCGGACGTTCCTGGAGGACGGCGACGTGGTGACCCTCTCGGCCTGGGCGCCGGGTCCGGGCGGCACCCGGGTGGGCCTGGGCGAGGTGACGGGCCGGGTGGCCCCGCCGCGCTGACGCGGCTCCCCGGCGCGAGGGCCGGGGCGCCGCCCGCGAGGGCTACGCCCCGGCCTCCGCCAGGACCTCAAGCACCCCTTCCCCATACGTCGCGAGCTTCTTCTCGCCGACCCCGCTGATCCCGCCGAGGTCCGCGACGGACGCGGGCCGCGCCGCGGCGATCTCCCGCAGCGTCGCGTCGTGGAAGATCACATACGCGGGCACGCCCTGCTCCCGCGCCTGCGCCGCCCGCCAGGCCCGCAGCGCCTCGAAGACCGGCACGGCCTCCTCCGGCAGCTCGGCCACGGCCGCCGCGGCCTTGGCCTTGCGCTCCCCCCGCGGCGCGGACCGCGCCGACCCCGCGGGCTTCTTCGGCTCCTTGCGCAGCGGCACCTCCCGCTGCCGGCCGAGGACGGCGGCGCTCTCCTCGGTCAGCACCAGCGTGCCGTACTCCCCCTCGACGGCGAGGAGGCCCTGCGCCAGCAACTGCCGCACCACGCCCCGCCATTCGGCCTCGCTCAGCTCGTCACCGATGCCGAAGACGGACAGCTGGTCGTGGTCGAACTGGATGACCTTGGCGGTCTTCCGGCCGAGCAGGATGTCGACGATCTGGCCCGTGCCGAACTTCTGGCCGCGCTCCCGCTTCAGGCGCACCACCGCGGAGAGGACCTTCTGCGCGGCGACCGTGCCGTCCCAGGTCTCCGGGGGCGTCAGACACGTGTCGCAGTTCCCGCAGCCGGTGGCCGTCGGGTCCTGGCCGAAGTACCGCAGGAGCTGGGCGCGGCGGCAGGAGGCCGCCTCGCACAGCGCCAGCATCGCGTCCAGATGGGCCGCCGAGCGGCGCCGGAACGCCTCGTCGCCCTCGCCGGACTGGATGAGCTTGCGCTGCTGCACGACGTCCTGGAGGCCGTACGCCATCCAGGCCGTCGAGGGGAGGCCGTCACGGCCCGCCCGGCCCGTTTCCTGGTAGTACCCCTCCACCGACTTGGGCAGGTCGAGGTGGGCGACGAAGCGGACGTCCGGCTTGTCGATGCCCATGCCGAAGGCGATCGTGGCGACCACGACCAGGCCGTCCTCGCGCAGGAAGCGCGACTGGTGCCGGGCGCGGGTGCCGCCGTCCAGACCCGCGTGGTACGGCACCGCCTCGACTCCGTGGGCGCTGAGGAAGTCGGCGATCTGCTCGACCGACTTGCGCGAGAGGCAGTAGACGATGCCCGCGTCGCCGTCGTGCTCCTCCTTCAGGAAGGTGAGGAGCTGCTTCTTCGGGTCGGACTTCGGCACGATCCGGTACTGGATGTTCGGCCGGTCGAAGCTGGCGACGAAGTGCTTGGCGTCCGGCATGGCCAGGCGCTCGGTGATCTCGCGGTGCGTGGCGTCCGTCGCCGTGGCCGTCAGCGCGATGCGCGGGACGTCCGGCCAGCGCTCGCCGAGGACGGACAGGGCCAGGTAGTCCGGCCGGAAGTCGTGGCCCCACTGGGCCACGCAGTGCGCCTCGTCGATCGCGAAGACGGAGATCTTCGCCCGGGAGAGCAGATGGAGCGTGGTGTCCAGGCGCAGCCGCTCCGGTGCCAGATACAGCACGTCGAGCTCGCCCGAGAGCAGCTCGGCCTCGACGAGGCGGCGCTCGTCGAAGTCCTGCGTCGAGTTCATGAACCCGGCGCGCACGCCGAGGGCCCGCAGCGCGTCGACCTGGTCCTGCATGAGTGCGATCAGGGGCGACACCACGACGCCCGTACCGGGTCTGACCAGGGCCGGGATCTGATAGCACAGGGACTTTCCGCCGCCGGTCGGCATCAGGACGACCGCGTCGCCGCCCGCCACCACGTGCTCGATGATCGACTCTTGCTCGCCCCGGAAAGCGTCGTACCCGAACACCCGGTGGAGCGTCCGCAGCGCGTCGCTCTCCACCACCTCTGTCATGCCGACCCCACTGCTCCCGCTCATCGCCGTGCCCCCGCCTGTCGCACCTCGACCACTGCCTCCACGATAGGCGCCCGCGCCGACACCCCGGGAAGTTATCCACAGGCCGGTCGGACGCTTCTCGGTCAGTCCAATGGCCGAGGCGTTCTGGCCGCGCGGCCCCCGCCGGGTGATCCTGCTCCTGGCGGCGGCCCGGGGGCTGAGCCCGCCCCAGGTCATGGCGCCCGAGCGCGCCCCACCCTCGCGAGGAGCCCCTCCATGTCCCTGTCCCGTACCGTCCAGGCCGCCCTCACGCTTGCGGCGGCCGCCGGTCTCGCCCTGTCCACCGCGCCCGCGGGAGCGGCCGCCCCGGCGCCTCCGCCGCCCCCGCAGCAGGCCGCCTTCGCCAAGGTCTACGCGGCGACCGCCAAGTACGCGTACGAGCCGCTCGCGATCGAGGCGGGCTTCGCCCGCACCGACGAGTGCGTCGCCGACCCGGACCTCGGCGGGATGGGTTACCACTACGTCAACCCGGCGAACTTCGGCTCCGTCGATCCGGCGAAGCCCGCCGCGCTGCTCTACGAGGACACGGCCGACGGCAAGCGCAAGCTCATAGCCGTCGAGTGGATCGTCGTCGACGCCGACCAGGACAAGAGCACCGACGACGACCGCCCGTCGCTGTTCGGGCGGCCCTTCGACGGGCCGATGGACGGGCACGTCCCGGGCATGCCGATCCACTACGACCTGCACGCCTGGCTCTACAAGGACAACCCGAGCGGCAGGCTCTCCCCCTGGAACCCGACCGTCCACTGCCCCGCGCAGCCCTGACCGCGCACGCGAAGGGCCCCGGCCTCCCGAAGGAGGGCCGGGGCCCCGCGCGCGACAGCGGACGACCGGGTCAGCGCACGAACACGCCTGCCTGGTTCGCCAGGTCCAGGAAGTACTGCGGCGCCACACCGAGCACCAGCGTCACGGCGACGCCGATGCCGATGGCCGCCGTCGTCAGCGGCGACGGCACGGCGACGGACGGGCCGTCCGCCTTGGGCTCGCTGAAGAACATCAGCACGATCACCCGGATGTAGAAGAACGCCGCGATCGCCGACGAGATCACACCGACCACCACGAGCGCGCCCGCGCCGCCCTCGGCCGCCGCCTTGAACACGGCGAACTTCCCGGAGAACCCGGAGGTCAGCGGGATGCCCGCGAAGGCGAGCAGGAACACCGCGAAGACCGCGGCGACCAGCGGCGAGCGGCGCCCGAGCCCCGCCCACTTCGACAGGTGCGTCGCCTCGCCGCCCGCGTCCCGCACCAGCGTCACGACGGCGAACGCCCCGATGGTCACGAACGAGTACGCGCCCAGGTAGAAGAGCACCGACGAGACGCCCTCCTCCGTGGTGGCGATGACACCCGCGAGGATGAAGCCCGCGTGGGCGATCGACGAGTACGCGAGGAGCCGCTTGATGTCGGTCTGCGTGATCGCGACGATCGCGCCGCCCAGCATCGTGATGATCGCGACGCCCCACATCACCGGCCGCCAGTCCCAGCGCAGGCCCGGAAGGACCACGTACAGCAGCCGCAGGAGCGCGCCGAACGCGGCCACCTTCGTCGCCGCGGCCATGAAGCCCGTGACCGGCGTGGGCGCGCCCTGGTAGACGTCCGGCGTCCACATGTGGAACGGCACCGCGCCCACCTTGAACAGCAGGCCCATGAGGATCATCGCGGCGCCGATCAGGAGCAGCGCGTCGTTGCCCATGGTGTTCGCGAGCGCCGGGTCGACCGTCTTGACCGTGCCGTCGACGACGTCGGCGATGGTGCCGTACGACACCGAGCCCGCGTAGCCGTAGATCAGCGCGATGCCGAAGAGGGTGAACGCGGACGCGAAGGCGCCGAGCAGGAAGTACTTCACGGCCGCTTCCTGCGACATGAGGCGCTTGCGGCGGGCGAGCGCGCACAGCAGGTAGAGCGGGAGCGAGAAGACCTCCAGGGCGATGAACAACGTCAGGAGGTCGTTCGCCGCCGGGAAGACGAGCATGCCGCCGATCGCGAAGAGCGCGAGCGGGAACACCTCCGTGGTGGTGAAACCGGCCTTCACCGCGGCCTGTTCGCCCGCGCCGCCGGGCACGGCTCCGGCCTGGGCCACGAAGGAGTCGACGCGGTTGCCGTGCGCCTCCGGGTCGAGGCGCCGCTCCGCGAAGGTGAAGATCGCGACCAGGCCCGCGAGGAGAATGGTGCCCTGGAGGAACAGCGCGGGCCCGTCGACCGCGATGGCTCCCATCGCGGCGATGCGCGCCTTCGTGGTGCCGTACCCGCCGGAGGCGAGCGCGACGACCGCGGCGAAGGCGGCGGCGAGCGCCACGACCGACACGAACAGCTGGGCGTAGTAACGGGACTTGCGCGGTACGAAGGCTTCGATGAGCACTCCGATGACGGCGGCACCGATGACGATGAGCGTCGGCGCGAGCTGGCCGTACTCGATCTTCGGCGCGTCGATCTTGTCGATCGGCTCGGCCGCCACTGTCCACAGGCTGTGGACGGCTGTCGCACTCACTTGGCGGCCTCCACCTCGGGCTCGGGATCTTTCTTCTGTACGTCGGACATGGTGTGCTCCACCGCCGGGTTCACCAGGTCGGCCACCGGCTTCGGGTACACCCCGAGGCCGATGAGGAGCACGATCAGCGGGGCCACCACGACCAGCTCGCGGGCCCGCAGGTCGGGCATCTTCGCGAGCTCGGGCTTCACCGGGCCCGTCATCGTCCGCTGGTAGAGGACGAGGGTGTAGAGCGCGGCGAGCACGATGCCGAGCGTCGCGATGATCCCGACCGCCGGATAGCGCGCGAACGCGCCGACCAGGACCAGGAACTCACTGACGAACGGCGCGAGCCCCGGCAGCGAGAGCGTGGCGAGACCGCCGACCAGGAAGGTGCCCGCGAGCACCGGGGCGACCTTCTGCACCCCTCCGTAGTCCGCGATCAGACGCGAGCCGCGGCGCGAGATCAGGAAGCCCGCGACCAGCATCAGGGCGGCCGTCGACAGGCCGTGGTTGACCATGTAGAGCGTCGCGCCGGACTGCCCCTGGGAGGTCATCGCGAAGATGCCGAGGACGATGAACCCGAAGTGCGAGATCGACGCGTAGGCCACCAGGCGCTTGATGTCGCGCTGGCCGACGGCGAGCAGCGCGCCGTAGATGATGCTGATCAGGGCGAGGACCAGGATGACCGGCGTCGCCCACTTCGAGGCCTCCGGGAACAGCTGGAGGCAGAAGCGCAGCATCGCGAAGGTGCCGACCTTGTCGACCACCGCCGTGATCAGCACGGCGACCGGGGCGGTGGCCTCCCCCATCGCGTTCGGCAGCCAGGTGTGCAGCGGCCACAGCGGGGCCTTCACCGCGAAGGCGAAGAAGAAGCCGAGGAAGAGCAGCCGCTCGGTGTTGGTCGCCATGTCCAGCGAGCCGTCGGCCCGCGCGGCGGCGATCTCCTGGACGGAGAAGTTGCCCGCGACCACGTAGAGGCCGATCACGGCGGCGAGCATGATCAGCCCGCCGACCAGGTTGTAGAGCAGGAACTTCACGGCCGCGTACGAGCGCTGCGCCGAGGCGTTCTCGTCGCTGCCCGCGTGGGCACGGTCCCCGAAGCCGCCGATGAGGAAGTACATCGGGATGAGCATGGCTTCGAAGAAGATGTAGAACAGGAAGACGTCGGTGGCCTCGAAGGAGATGATCACCATCGCCTCGACGGCGAGGATGAGGGCGAAGAAGCCCTGGGTCGGGCGCCAGCGCGACGACTTGGTCTCCAGCGGATCGGCGTCGTGCCAGCCCGCCAGGATGATGAAGGGCAGCAGCAGGGCGGTCAGCGCGATCAGGGAGACCGCGATGCCGTCCACGCCCAGTTCGTACCGCACCCCGAAGTCCTTGATCCAGGAGTGCGACTCGGTCAGTTGGTACCGGTCGCCGTCCGGGTCGAACCGGACGACCGCCGTGATGGCGAGGGCGAGCGTCGCCAGTGAGAAGAGCAGCGCGAGCCACTTGGCGGCGGTGCGCCGGGCGGCCGGGACGGCCGCCGTGGCGATCGCGCCCACCGCGGGCACCACGGCCGTCGCTGTCAGCAGAGGAAAGGACATCGGTATCAGACCGCCCTCATCAGCAGCGTCGCGGCGATGAGGACCGCCGCGCCGCCGAACATCGAGACCGCGTAGCTGCGGGCGTAGCCGTTCTGGAGCTTGCGCAGGCGCCCGGAGAGCCCGCCGACCGAGGCCGCCGTGCCGTTGACCACGCCGTCGACCAGGGTGTGGTCGACGTACACCAGGGAGCGCGTGAGGTGCTCGCCGCCGCGCACCAGGACGACGTGGTTGAAGTCGTCCTGGAGCAGGTCGCGGCGGGCCGCGCGGGTGAGCAGGGAACCGCGCGGGGCGACGACCGGGACCGGCCTGCGCCCGTACTGCGCCCAGGCCAGGGCCACGCCGACGACCAGGACGGCCACGGTGGCGCCGGTGACCGTGGCGGCGCTCAGCGGGGAGTCGCCGTGGTCGTGGTGCGTGACCGGCTCCAGCCAGTTCAGGAAGCGGTCGCCGATGCTGAAGAAGCCGCCGGCGAACACCGACCCGAAGGCCAGCAGGATCATCGGGATCGTCATGGTCTTCGGGGACTCGTGCGGGTGCGGCTCGGCGTGCTCGCCCTGCGTCTGTGCGGCGGGCTCCGCACTCGGCTCCTGCGGCGAGGCCGTCTTCCGGTGGCGCCAGCGCTCCTCACCGAAGAAGGTCAGGAGCATCACACGCGTCATGTAGTACGCCGTGATGGCCGCGCCGAGCAGGGCCACCGAGCCGAGGATCCAGCCCTCCGTGCCGCCCTTGGCGAACGCCGCCTCGATGATCTTGTCCTTGGAGAAGAAGCCGGAAAGACCCGGGAAGCCGATGATCGCGAGGTAGCCGAGCCCGAAGGTCACGAACGTCACCGGCATGTACTTCCTGAGGCCGCCGTACTTCCGCATGTCCACCTCGTCGTTCATGCCGTGCATGACCGAACCGGCGCCGAGGAAGAGCCCGGCCTTGAAGAAGCCGTGCGTCACCAGGTGCATGATCGCGAAGACGTAGCCGATCGGGCCGAGGCCCGCGGCCAGGATCATGTAGCCGATCTGCGACATCGTGGACCCGGCGAGGGCCTTCTTGATGTCGTCCTTCGCGCAACCGACGATCGCACCGAAGATCAGCGTGACCGCGCCGACCACCGCGACGGCCAGCTGCGCGTCCGGCGCGGCGTTGAAGATCTCCCCGGAGCGCACGATCAGATACACGCCCGCGGTGACCATCGTCGCCGCGTGGATCAGGGCGGAGACCGGGGTCGGGCCCTCCATCGCGTCCCCGAGCCAGGACTGCAGCGGCACCTGCGCGGACTTGCCGCACGCCGCGAGCAGCAGCATCAGGCCGATGGCCGTGAGCTTGCCCTCGCTCGTCTGGTCCGTGGACTCCAGGACGGAGCCGAAGGCGAACGTCCCGAACGTGGTGAACATCAGCATGATCGCGATCGAGAGGCCCATGTCGCCGACGCGGTTGACCAGGAAGGCCTTCTTCGCCGCGGTGGCCGCGCTGGGCTTGTGCTGCCAGAACCCGATCAGGAGGTACGAGGCGAGGCCGACGCCCTCCCAGCCGACGTACAGGAGCAGGTAGTTGTCGGCGAGGACGAGGAGCAGCATCGCCGCGAGGAACAGGTTCAGATAGCCGAAGAAGCGGCGGCGGCGCTCGTCGTGCTCCATGTACCCCACCGAGTACAGATGGATCAGCGTGCCGACGCTGGTGATCAGCAGGACGAACGTCATCGACAGCTGGTCGAGCTGGAAGGCGACGTCGGCCTTGAAGCCCTCGACCGGGATCCAGCTGAACAGGTGCTGGTGCAGGCCACGGTCCTCCGCGTCCTTGCCGAGCATGTCGGTGAAGAGCACCACGGCGAAGACGAAGGAGACGGCCGACAGCAAGGTGCCGAGCCAGTGGCCGACGCGGTCGAGCAGACGCCCGCCGCACAGCAGGACGGCCGCTCCGAGCAGAGGCGCCGCGACGAGCAGCGCAATCAGTTTCTCCACGATTCAGCGACCCCTTACAGCTTCATCAGACTGGCGTCGTCGACCGAGGCCGAGTGGCGGGAGCGGAACAGCGACACGATGATCGCGAGCCCGACCACGACCTCGGCCGCGGCGACGACCATCGTGAAGAAGGCGATGATCTGGCCGTCGAGATTGCCGTGCAGCCGGGAGAACGCGACGAACGCCAGGTTGCAGGCGTTGAGCATCAGCTCGATGCACATGAAGACCACGATCACGTTCCGCCTGATCAGGACGCCGGTGGCGCCGATGGCGAACAACAGGGCCGCCAGATAGAGGTAGTTGACCGGATTCACTTCGACGCCTCCTCGGTCTGCCCGGCCCGCTCGCCGCCCGCGCCGCGCCCGGGATCCGTGCGGCGCAGGTCGGGACGTTCGAGGCGGTCGGTGGAGCGCTGCTCCAGGGCCCGCAGGTCCTCCAGGGCCTCACTGGAGACGTCACGGATCTGACCGCGCTCCCGGAGCGTCTTGTTGACCGTGAGCTCCGAGGGCGTGCCGTCGGGCAGCAGGCCCGCGATGTCCACGGCGTTGTGCCGGGCGTAGACGCCCGGGGCCGGGAGCGGCGGCAGGTGCTTGCCCGCGCGCACCCGCTCCTCGGCGAGCTCGCGCTGGGTCTTGGCGCGCTCGGTGCGCTCGCGGTGGGTGAGCACCATCGCGCCGACGGTCGCCGTGATCAGCAGGGCTCCGGTGATCTCGAAGGCGAAGACGTACTTCGTGAAGATGAGGGCGGCGAGGCCCTCCACGTTGCCGCCCTCGTTGGCCTTGCCCAGGCCGTTGAAGTCCTTCACCGAGGCGTTGCCGATGCCCGCGAACAGCAGGACGGCGAAGCCGACGCCGCACAGGGCGGCCAGCCAGCGCTGCCCCTTGATGGTCTCCGTCAAGGAGTCCGCGGCGGTGACGCCGACGAGCATCACGACGAACAGGAAGAGCATCATGATCGCGCCGGTGTAGACGACGATCTGGACGATGCCCAGGAAGTACGCGCCGTTGGCCAGGTAGAAGACCGCCAGGATGATCATGGTCCCGGCCAGGCAGAGGGCGCTGTGCACCGCCCTCTTCATGAGGATCGTGCTCAGCGCGCCGATCACGGCGACCGTGCCGAGCACCCAGAACTGGAAGGCCTCGCCCGTGGAGGTGGTGTAGGCCGCGACGGAGGTCACGCGTCCACCCCCTCGGCCCGGGGCTCCGGCTCCCGCTCGCCCTTGGAGACGGCGACCTGGCGCTCCGTGCCGGGCGCGGCCCGCGTCACCAGACCGCGGTAGTAGTCCCCCTCGTCCGTGCCGGGGTAGATCGCGTGGGGCGCTTCGACCATGCCCTCGTCGAGGCCCGCGAGCAGCTGCTCCTTGGTGAAGATCAGGTTCTGGCGGCTGCTGTCGGCGAGTTCGAACTCGTTCGTCATCGTCAACGCGCGCGTGGGGCACGCCTCGATGCACAGGCCGCAGAAGATGCAGCGGGCGTAGTTGATCTGGTAGACGCGGCCGTAGCGCTCGCCCGGGGAGTAGCGCTCCTCCTCGGTGTTGTCCGCGCCCTCCACGTAGATGGCGTCCGCCGGGCAGGCCCAGGCGCACAGCTCGCAGCCGACGCACTTCTCCAGGCCGTCCGGATGGCGGTTGAGCTGGTGCCTGCCGTGGAAGCGGGGAGCGGTGGTCTTCTGCTGCTCCGGATACTGCTCGGTCAGCCGCTTCTTGAACATGGCCTTGAAGGTCACGGCGAAGCCCGCGACGGGGTTCTGGAACCCCTGATCCGACTGGTTCGCCTGCGCTGCTTCCTGGCCCCCCGGCCGCTCGGGCGGCTGCCCGCGCCGCGGCCGGTCCGGCGTGTTCGACTGCTCAGCCATCGGACGCCTCCTTTCCGTCACTTTGAGTATCCGGGCCACCACTGACAATCAACTCCCGCTCGTGGCGCGGGCGTCGGCGCGGCACGGGTGGCAGGGTCTGGCCGGGCAGCGGCGGCACCGGGAAGCCGCCCGCCATCGGGTCGAAGGCGCCCGCCTCGGCGGGCTCGGCGGCGACCGCGGCCTCCTTCTCGCGCTTGTCCCGGAACAGGTCGACCAGGACGGAGAGCAGGAGCAGCGCGATGACTCCGCCCCCTACGTAGAGGGCGATCTCGCTGAAGTCGTAGTCCTCGTTGCGCAGCGCGCGGACGGTGGCGACGAGCATCAGCCACACCACCGACACCGGGATGAGGACCTTCCAGCCCAGCTTCATCAGCTGGTCGTAGCGGACGCGGGGCAGCGTGCCGCGCAGCCAGATGAAGAAGAACAGCAGCAGCTGCACCTTGAGCGTGAACCAGGCCATCGGCCACCAGCCGTGGTTGGCGCCCTCCCAGAAGCCGCTGATGGGCCAAGGGGCCCGCCAGCCGCCGAGGAAGAGCGTCGCGGACACGGCCGAGACGGTGATCATGTTGATGTACTCGGCGAGCATGAAGATCGCGAACTTGATGGACGAGTACTCGGTGTTGAAGCCGCCGACGAGGTCGCCCTCGGACTCCGGCATGTCGAACGGCGCGCGGTTGGTCTCGCCGACCATCGTCACGATGTAGATCAGGAACGACACCGGCAGGAGCACGATGTACCAGCGCTCCTGCTGCGCCTCCACGATCGCCGACGTGGACATCGACCCGGAGTACAGGAAGACCGACGCGAACGCGGCGCCCATCGCGATCTCGTACGAGATCATCTGCGCGCACGAGCGCAGACCGCCCAGGAGCGGATAGGTGGAACCGGAGCTCCAGCCCGCGAGCACGATGCCGTAGATGCCGACCGAGGCGACCGCGAGGATGTAGAGCATCGCGATCGGCAGGTCGGTGAGCTGCATCGTGGTGCGGTGCCCGAAGATCGAGACCTCGTTGCCCGCGGGCCCGAAGGGGATCACCGCGATCGCCATGAAGGCGGGGATGGCCGCGACGACCGGCGCCAGGATGTAGACCACCTTGTCGGCGCGCTTGACGATCAGGTCTTCCTTGAGCATCAGCTTGATGCCGTCCGCGAGGGACTGCAGGAAGCCCCAGGGGCCGTTGCGGTTGGGGCCGATGCGCAGCTGCATCCAGGCCACGACCTTGCGCTCCCACACGATGGCGAAGAGCACGGACACCACGAGGAACGCGAAGCAGAAGACCGCCTTGATGGCGACCAGCCACCAGGGGTCGCGGCCGAACATGGAGAGGTCTTCGGCGGCGAGCTGGGTCATGGGGCTCACGACTGCACCTCCTGGGCGCCCTGGGCGGGCTCGACGCGGACAGCGGGGCCGATCCTGACCAGCGCGCCCGGCCGCGCCCCCGTGTCGGAGGCGACGCCGCCGCCCACGGAGTTCAGCGGCAGCCACACCACGCGGTCGGGCATCTCCGTGACCGCGAGGGGGAGTTCGACCCGGCCCGCGGTGCCAGTGACGGCGAGCGTGTCGCCGTCCTTGACCCCGGCCTCGGCCGCGGTGGCCGCCGAGAGCCGGGCCACCGCCGCGTGCCGCGTCCCGGCGAGCGCGTCGTCGCCCTCCTGGAGGCGGCCCCGGTCGAGCAGGAGCCGGTGCCCGGCGAGCACGGCCTCCCCCGCGGCGGGCCGCGGCAGCTGGACCGCGGTCTCCAGGGGTTCGGTCGCGCGCGGCCCGTCCCAGCCGCCGAGCCGGTCGAGCTCGCGCCGGACGGTCAGCAGGTCGGGCAGGCCGAGGTGCACGTCGCCCGCGTCGGCCAGCATGTGCAGGACACGGGCGTCGGTGGGTGCCAGGCGGCGCGTCATCTGGTCCGGCTTGAGCGCGGCCTCGAAAAGCCGGGCCCTGCCTTCCCAGTTGAGGAAGGTGCCCGGCTTCTCGGCGACGGCGGCCACCGGCAGGACCACGTCGGCGCGCTCGGTCACCTCGCTCGGCCGCTGCTCCAGCGACACCAGGAAGCCGACCGCGTCGAGCGCCTCACGCGCGCGTGACGGATCGGGCAGGTCGGCGACCTCGACGCCGCCCACCAGGAGGGCGCTCAGCTCGCCGGTCGCCGCGGCCTCGACGATCTGGCCGGTGTCGCGGCCGTAGCGGTGCGGGAGTTCACCCACGCCCCAGGCGGCCGCGACCTCGTCCCGCGCGCGCGGGTCGGTGGCCGGGCGGCCTCCAGGAAGCAGGGACGGCACCGCGCCGGCCTCGACGGCGCCGCGCTCGCCCGCGCGGCGCGGGATCCACGCCAGGGCCGCGCCGGTCGCGGACGCGGCCCGTACGGCGGCGGTGAGCGCCCCCGGCACGGCCGCGAGCCGCTCGCCCACGACGATGACCGCGCCCTCGGCGCGCAGCGCCTCGGCGGCCTTCGCGCCGTCGTCCTCCAGGCCGACCCCGGCGGCGAGCGCGTCCAGCCACTCGGTCTCCGTGCCGGGCGCCGCGGCGAGGAGCGTGCCGCCCGCCTTCTCCAGGCCCCGCGTGGCGTGCGTGGCGACGGCGTACGTGCGCTGGCCGTGCTTGCGCCACGCCTTGCGCAGCCGCAGGAAGACGCCGGGCGCCTCCTCCTCGGCCTCGATGCCGACGAGCAGGACGGCGGGCGCCTTCTCCAGCGTGGTGTACGTGACGCCGCTGCCGTCGAGGTCCCGGCCGCGCCCGGCGACCCGTGCCGCCAGGAAGTCGGCCTCCTCGCTGGAGTGCACCCGCGCGCGGAAGTCGATGTCGTTTGTGTCGAGCGCCACGCGCGCGTACTTGCTGTACGCGTAGGCGTCCTCCACGGTGAGGCGGCCGCCGGTCAGGACGCCGGCCCGCCCGCGCGCCGCGGCCAGGCCGTGTGCGGCCGCCGCCAACGCCTCGGGCCAGCTGGCCGGTTCGAGCTCGCCCGAGGACGCGCTGCGCACCAGCGGCGTGGTCAGGCGGTCGGGCTTCTGCGCGTACCGGAAGCCGAAGCGGCCCTTGTCGCAGATCCACTCCTCGTTGACCTCGGGGTCGTCCTGGGCGAGCCGCCGCATGACCTTGCCGCGCCGGTGGTCGGTGCGGGTCGCGCAGCCGCCCGCGCAGTGCTCGCACACCGACGGCGACGACACCAGGTCGAAGGGGCGCGACCGGAAGCGGTAGGCGTGCGAGGTGAGCGCTCCCACCGGGCAGATCTGGATGGTGTTCCCGGAGAAGTACGACTCGAAGGGGTCGCCCTCCCCGGTGCCCACTTGCTGGAGCGCGCCCCGCTCGACCAGTTCGATCATGGGATCGCCCGCGATCTGGTTGGAGAAGCGGGTGCAGCGGGCGCACAGCACGCACCGCTCGCGGTCGAGCAGCACCTGGGTGGAGATCGGCACCGGCTTCTCGTAGGTGCGCTTGCTGCCCTCGAAGCGGGACTCGGCGTTGCCGTGCGACATGGCCTGGTTCTGCAGCGGGCACTCGCCGCCCTTGTCGCAGACCGGGCAGTCCAGCGGGTGGTTGATGAGCAGCAGTTCCATCACGCCGTGCTGGGCCTTCTCGGCGACCGGCGACGTCAGCTGCGACTTGACGACCATGCCGTCGGTGCAGGTGATCGTGCAGGACGCCATCGGCTTGCGCTGGCCCTCGACCTCGACGATGCACTGGCGGCAGGCGCCCGCGGGGTCGAGCAGCGGGTGGTCGCAGAAGCGCGGGATCTCGATGCCGAGGAGCTCGGCGGCCCGGATGACCAGGGTCCCCTTGGGGACGCTGATCTCGATGCCGTCGATCGTCAGCGTGACCAGGTCTTCCGGCGGCACCGCCGCCTCTCCGCCCCCGGAGGGAGCGCTAGTGGTCACTGTCATGCGTTCACCTCCGTGCTCTCCAGGGGCCTGTCGGCCCAGAGCGTCGACTTGGCGGGGTCGAAGGGGCAGCCCCTGCCCGTGATGTGCTCCTCGTACTCCGCGCGGAAGTACTGGAGCGAGGAGAAGATCGGCGAGGCGGCGCCGTCGCCGAGGGCGCAGAAGGACTTGCCGTTGATGTTGTCGGCGATGTCGTTCAGCTTGTCGAGGTCGGCCATCACGCCCTTGCCCGCCTCGATGTCGCGCAGCAACTGGACGAGCCAGTACGTCCCTTCGCGGCAGGGCGTGCACTTGCCGCAGGACTCGTGGGCGTAGAACTCGGTCCAGCGCGTCACCGCGCGGACGACGCACGTGGTCTCGTCGAAGCACTGCAGCGCCTTGGTGCCGAGCATGGACCCGGCGGCGCTGACGCCCTCGTAGTCGAGCGGCACGTCGAGGTGCTCGTCGGTGAACATCGGCGTCGAAGAGCCGCCCGGCGTCCAGAACTTGAGGCGGTGCCCGGGCCGCATGCCGCCGCTCATGTCGAGCAGCTGGCGCAGCGTGATGCCGAGGGGCCCCTCGTACTGGCCGGGCGACGCGACGTGCCCGCTGAGCGAGTACAGCGTGAAGCCGGGTGACTTCTCGCTGCCCATCGAGGTGAACCAGTCCTTGCCGCGGTGCAGGATCGCGGGAACCGATGCGATGGACTCGACGTTATTGACCACAGTGGGGCACGCGTAGAGACCCGCGACCGCAGGGAAGGGGGGACGCAGTCGCGGCTGGCCACGGCGGCCTTCGAGCGAGTCGAGCAGCGCGGTCTCCTCACCGCAGATGTACGCGCCCGCGCCCGCGTGCACGGTGAGTTCAAGGTCGAGTCCACTGCCCAGGACGTTCTTGCCGAGGTAGCCCGCCGCGTACGCCTCGCGCACGGCCTCGTGCAGCCGCCGGAGTACGGGGACGACCTCACCACGCAGATAGATGAAGGCATGCGACGAACGGATCGCGTAGCAGGCGATCACGATGCCCTCGATGAGGGAATGCGGGTTCGCGAAGAGGAGCGGGATGTCCTTGCAGGTCCCGGGCTCCGACTCGTCGGCGTTGACAACTAGATAGTGCGGCTTGCCGTCGCCCTGCGGAATGAACTGCCACTTCATCCCGGTGGGGAAGCCCGCGCCACCGCGGCCGCGGAGCCCGGAGGCCTTCACATAGGCGATGAGGTCGTCCGGCTCCATCGCGAGGGCCTTGCGCAGCCCCTCGTAGCCTTCGTGGCGCCGGTAGACGTCGAGGGTCCAGGACTTCTCCTGGTCCCAGAAGGCCGAGAGGACCGGGGCGAGCAGCTTCTCCGGGCTGGTCTCGTTGATCTCGGCGGCCAAGGTCATCACTCTCCCTCCTCGCGGCCCTCGCCGACCGGGCCCGCGGGGTGCGAGGGGTCGGATGCCGAGGTCCTCTGCGGCGCGTCGTGCGAGCTGAGGTGCTCGCTGGGCGACGGGTCGTGCGGCTGTGCGCCCTCCGGTTTGCCCGTGCGCGGATGCACCACGCGCGCGGGGGGTGCCTCGCCCTTGGCCAGGCGAAGGCCGATCAGCGAGGCCGGGCCCGCGCCGCCGGTGGCCTCGACGGCTCCGGGGCGCTCGTCGGGGAAGCCCGCGAGGATGCGGGCCGTCTCCTTGAAGGTGCACAGCGGGGCGCCGCGGGTCGGCTCGGCCTGGACGCCCGCGCGCAGGTCGTCGACGAGGCGCTTGGCGCTCTGCGGGGTCTGGTTGTCGAAGAACTCCCAGTTGACCATCACCACGGGCGCGAAGTCGCAGGCGGCGTTGCACTCGATGTGTTCGAGCGTCACCTTGCCGTCCTCGGTGGTCCCGCCGTTGCCGACGCCCAGGTGCTCCTGGAGGGCCTCGAAGATGGCGTCGCCGCCCATGACGGCGCAGAGCGTGTTGGTGCACACGCCGACCTGGTAGTCACCGGACGGCTTGCGCCGGTACATGGTGTAGAAGGTCGCGACGGCCGTGACCTCGGCGGTGGTCAGGTCGAGCACCTCCGCGCAGAACCGCATCCCGGTGCGCGTCACGTACCCCTCTTCCGACTGCACGAGGTGCAGCAACGGCAGCAGGGCGGAGCGGGAGTCCGGATAGCGGGCGATGACCTCCTTGGCGTCCGCTTCGAGCCGGGCCCGTACGTCGGCCGGGTAGTCGGGGGCGGGGAGTCGGGGCATCCCCAGGCTCGTCGGCGATGCGTCTGTCACCGGTCGACGCCTCCCATCACGGGGTCGATGGACGCGACGGCGACGATGACGTCGGCGACCTGGCCGCCCTCGCACATCGCCGCCATGGCCTGCAGGTTGGTGAAGGACGGATCGCGGAAGTGCACCCGGTAGGGGCGGGTGCCGCCGTCGGAGACGACGTGCACGCCGAGTTCGCCCTTGGGCGACTCCACGGCGGTGTAGACCTGGCCGGGCGGCACCCGGAAGCCCTCCGTCACCAGCTTGAAGTGGTGGATCAGGGCCTCCATGGAGGTGCCCATGATCTTCTTGATGTGGTCGAGCGAGTTGCCGAGGCCGTCGGGGCCGAGCGAGAGCTGGGCGGGCCAGGCGATCTTCTTGTCGGCGACCATGACCGGGCCGGGCCGCAGCCGGTCCAGGCACTGCTCGATGATCCGCAGCGACTGGCGCATCTCCTCCAGGCGGATGAGGAAGCGCCCGTAGGAGTCGCACGTGTCGGCCGTCGGGACCTCGAAGTCGTAGGTCTCGTAGCCGCAGTACGGCTGGCTCTTGCGCAGGTCGTGCGGGAGCCCGGCGGAGCGCAGGATGGGGCCGGTGGCGCCGAGGGCCATGCAGCCGGTCAGATCGAGGTAGCCGACGTCCTGCATGCGGGCCTTGAAGATGGGGTTCCCGGTGGCGAGCTTGTCGTACTCGGGGAGGTTCTTCTTCATCTTCTTCACGAACTCGCGGATCTGGTCCACCGCGCCGGGCGGCAGGTCCTGGGCGAGTCCGCCGGGCCGGATGTACGCGTGGTTCATGCGCAGGCCGGTGATCAGCTCGTAGATGTCGAGGATGAGCTCACGGTCACGGAAGCCGTAGATCATGATCGTGGTGGCGCCCAGCTCCATGCCGCCGGTGGCGATGCACACCAGGTGCGAGGACATCCGGTTCAGCTCCATCAGGAGCACGCGGATGAGGGTGGCGCGGTCGGGGATCTGGTCCTCGATGCCGAGGAGCTTCTCGACGCCCAGGCAGTACGCCGTCTCGTTGAAGAACGGCGTCAGATAGTCCATGCGCGTGACGAACGTGGTGCCCTGGGTCCAGGTGCGGTACTCGAGGTTCTTCTCGATGCCCGTGTGGAGGTAGCCGATGCCGCAGCGGGCCTCGGAGACCGTCTCGCCCTCGATCTCCAGGATGAGCCGGAGCACGCCGTGCGTGGAGGGGTGCTGCGGGCCCATGTTCACGACGATGCGCTCGTCGTCGGCCTCGACGGCGGACTTGGCGACCTCGTCCCAGTCGCCACCGGTGACCGTGTAGACGGTGCCCTCGGTGGTCTCGCGCGCGGAGGCGGAGGAAGCGGATGCAGAAGGAGTGCTCATCAGCTGTACGACCTCCGCTGGTCCGGAGCCGGGATCTGGGCGCCCTTGTACTCGACGGGAATGCCTCCGAGCGGGTAGTCCTTCCGCTGCGGGAAGCCCTGCCAGTCGTCCGGCATCATGATGCGCGTGAGCGCGGGGTGACCGTCGAAGACGAGGCCGAAGAAGTCATAGGTCTCGCGCTCGTGCCAGTCGTTCGTCGGGTAGACCGCGACGAGGGACGGCACGTGCGGATCGGCGTCCGGGGCGCTGACCTCCAGGCGGAGCAGCCGGTTGTGGGTGAGCGAGCGCAGGTGGTAGACGGCGTGCAGCTCACGGCCCTTGTCGCCGGGAAAGTGCACGCCGGACACGCCGGTGCACAGCTCGAAGCGCAGCGCCGGGTCGTCCCGCAGGGTCCGGGCCACCCGGACGAGATGCTCGCGCGCGATGTGGAAGGTGAGCTCGTCGCGGTCGACGACCGTCTTCTCGATGGCGTTCTCCGGGACGAGGCCCTGTTCCTCCAAGGCGCCTTCGAGCTCGTCGGCCACCTCGTCGAACCAGCCGCCGTAGGGCCGGTTGGCGGCGCCCGGGAGCCGGATGGAGCGGACCAGGCCGCCGTAGCCGGAGGTGTCGCCGCCGTTGTTCGCGCCGAACATGCCGCGCTGGACGCGGACCTCCTCGCCGCGCTCACCGCGCTGGCCGGGGAGGTTGGAGGCGCTGAGGTCCTTCTCGGGGTTGACCCCGTTGCTCGCGCTGTCGTGGGGGTCGGTCACCGCAGCAGCCCCTTCATCTCGATGGTGGGGAGGGCCTTGAGGGCCGCTTCCTCCGCCTCGCGGGCCGCTTCCTCCGCGTTCACACCGAGCTTGGTGTTCTGGATCTTGTGGTGCAGCTTGAGGATCGCGTCCAGCAGCATCTCGGGCCGGGGCGGGCAGCCGGGCAGATAGATGTCGACCGGGACGACATGATCAACGCCCTGGACGATCGCGTAGTTGTTGAACATTCCGCCGGAAGACGCGCAAACCCCCATGGAGATCACCCACTTGGGGTTGGGCATCTGGTCATAGACCTGCCGCAGGACGGGCGCCATCTTCTGGCTCACGCGCCCGGCCACGATCATCAGGTCCGCCTGCCGCGGTGAGCCGCGGAAGACCTCCATGCCGAAGCGCGCCAGGTCGTAGCGCCCGGCGCCGGTCGTCATCATTTCGATGGCGCAGCACGCGAGGCCGAACGTGGCGGGAAAGACGGATGCCTTGCGCACCCACCCGGCGGCCTGCTCGACGGTGGTCAGCAGGAATCCGCTCGGCAGTTTCTCTTCGAGTCCCATGCTCAGTGGCTCCTCTGTCCCCTTCCGGGGCTCAGTCCCATATCGGGGGTCAGTCCCTTGCCGGGGTCAGTCCCATTCCAGGCCGCCGCGCCGCCATACGTACGCGTAGGCGACGAAGACGGTGAGCACGAAGAGCAGCATCTCCACGAGCCCGAAAATCCCCAGGGCGTCGAAGCTCACGGCCCAGGGGTAGAGAAAGACGATCTCGATGTCGAAGACGATGAAGAGCATCGCCGTCAGGTAGTACTTGATGGGAAAGCGCCCGCCGCCGGCCGGCGTGGGGGTCGGCTCGATTCCGCACTCGTAGGCCTCGAGCTTCGCGCGGTTGTAGCGCTTGGGGCCGACAAGCGTGGCCATGACCACGGAGAAAATCGCAAAGCCTGCCCCGAGGGCTCCCAGTACGAGGATGGGCGCATACGCGTTCACCGCTCCTCGCTCCTCTCAGTCGGCACTGACTGCTGGCGGTTGCGTCGGACCCGCTCGCCGCCCCGCCCGTATGCGATCCCCGGGCCTTCGGAGCTCCTCGAAGATCGCTTACATGTGAAGCAGGTCACAAGCCCAACTGCCCCGCATCTTATGCCCGCCGGTCTGTGATCTGCGACACGGGGTACGACAACGGCTTTGTGATCTCCACCACCTGACGAAGGATCATGAAGTCGGATGAGCGGTGATCTTCGTACGCGAAGCACCTGAGTGATCACCAGAGGTGACATCTTGACCTGTCGGGGCAGGTCGGAGCGGTGTTGCATTATCAAGAGGTGGCCACTACAGGCAAATTGGCGCTGGACGTGATCACTTGATAGAGGGGCGCGTTCACACTTTGGCGGCAGGGGTGTGGACGGCGGTGGACGCGTCCGCGCGGAGGTGTCGGGAGGGGCGGGCGACTCCGTCGTGTGCACGCGTTCACGAGTCCCCTCGCGAAAGCGGGGCATTCCCTCCGCCAGTCACGCATTCCGCCCGCCGACCACGCGCTCCCCCGTCGAAGTCGGGAGGCGTCGCGCGCGAAACGTCCGCCGGGGGGCGACGCGGGAGGGATAGAAGGAGACAGGAGGAGTAGGGAGGGGCTCGGCGGGAACCCGCGAGATACCCGGGAGGTATCGGCCAGATCTCAGCCAGGTCTCGGGCGGCACCCATGAGCCCCGGAACGTGACCTGCGCCACACTCGAACCCCGGGTCGAACAACCGGGCTTGGCCAACGGCCTGAACACGTGTTAGACCACGGGCAATTCGGACGTAACTCGGAAAACCCATGATCACAGGCGTGATCACCACTGTCCGCATTGCCCTTTACGGCGCCAATAAGATGCGACACGCCCGGGATTCACGGCCCCGCGGGACAACTGTGGCGCAGCACACGTTTCTTGAAGGGAACCCCTACTCCTTGATAGCGGTTGTTCCCATGTCCCACACCGCTCACATACCCAGCCACCGGAAGCCCCGTCGCAGCGCGTCGAAGATGGCTCTGCGCGCCGGAGTTGCCGGTGGCGTCCTCAGCACCCTGGCCGTGGCCGGCGCCGCCGGCACGGCGAACGCCGCCGAGCCGGTGACCGAGACGATCGAGCTGCCCACTCTGACCGCCGATCTGTCCGCTCAGATCGCGCAGTCGGCGGACGCCACCCAGCAGACCGCCGACGGCTACGAGGCGCGTGCCCAGCAGGAGGCCGCCGCCGTCAAGGCCGCCAAGCAGGCCAGCAAGGACCAGAAGGCCGCCGAGAAGAAGGCGGAGGCCGAGAAGAAGGCCAAGGCCGCGGCCGAGGCCAAGCGCGAGAAGGAGGCCCAGGAGCGCGCGGCGCGGGCCACCGAGCGCACGCAGCTCAGCACCAACTCCGCCCCCGCGGGCGGCTCCGGCGGCTCCGGCGGCGGCTCCTCCGCCTCCGACTCCTCGAACGTCTCCGCGCCCTCCGGCGGCAGCGTGGCGACCGTCATCGGCTTCCTCAAGGCCCAGCTGGGCGACGCGTATGTGATGGGCGCCTCCGGCCCCAACGCGTGGGACTGCTCCAGCCTCGTGCAGGCCGCCTTCAAGCAGGTCAACGTGGACCTGCCGCGCGTCTCGCAGGCGCAGTCGACGGCCGGCACCCCGGTCTCGCTCTCCAACATCCAGCCGGGCGACATCCTGTACTGGGGCGGCGCGGGCTCCGCGTACCACGTCGGTGTCTACATCGGCAACGGCCAGTACCTGGACGCCGCGAACCCGAGCAAGGGCGTCGTGATCCAGGACCTGTCGGGCTACCCGGCCTCCGGGGCCGTGCGCGTCCTCTGACGGCCTCTCTCAGCCACGCCTAAGGGCCGGAACCCTCCTGGAGGGTTCCGGCCCTTGGTCGTGCGCCGAGGCGTCAGGCCTTGGGAGCCACCCGGCTCAGGCCGTTGATGATGCGGTCCATCGCGTCGCCGCCCGTCGGGTCCGTCAGGTTGGCGAGCATCTTCAGGGTGAACCTCATCAGCATCGGGTGCGTGAGGCCGCGCTGGGCGGCGATCTGCATGACCTTGGGGTTGCCGATGAGCTTCACGAAGGCGCGGCCGAGCGTGTAGTAGCCGCCGTAGGTGTCCTTGAGGACCTTCGGGTAGCGCTGGAGGGCCAGTTCGCGCTGGGCGGGCGTGGCGCGGGCGACGGCCTGCACGATGACGTCGGCGGCGATCTGCCCCGACTCCATGGCGTAGGCGATGCCCTCGCCGTTGAACGGGTTGACGAGGCCGCCCGCGTCGCCGACGAGCAGCAGGCCGCGGGTGTAGTGCGGCTGGCGGTTGAAGGCCATCGGCAGGGCGGCGCCGCGGATCGGGCCCGTCATGTTCTCCGGGGTGTAGCCCCAGTCCTCGGGCATGGAGGCGCACCAGGCCTTGAGGACCTCGCGCCAGTCGAGCTCCTTGAAGGCGGCGGAGGTGTTCAGGACGCCGAGGCCGACGTTCGACGTGCCGTCGCCCATGCCGAAGATCCAGCCGTAGCCGGGGAGCAGCCGGTCCTGGGCGCCGCGGCGGTCCCACAGCTCCAGCCAGGACTCCAGGTAGTCGTCGTCGTGGCGCGGCGACGTGAAGTACGTGCGCACCGCGACGCCCATCGGGCGGTCCTCGCGGCGGTGCAGGCCCATCGCGAGGGACAGGCGCGTGGAGTTGCCGTCGGCGGCGACCACCAGCGGCGCGTGGAAGGTGACCGGCGTCTTGTCCTCGCCGAGCCTGGCCTCCACGCCGGTGATGCGGCCGGTGCGGTCGTCGATGACGGGGGCGCCCACGTTGCACCGCTCGTACAGGCGCGCGCCCGCCTTCTGGGCCTGGCGGGCGAGCTGCTCGTCGAAGTCGTCGCGCTTCCGGACGAGTCCGTAGTCGGGGTAAGAGGCGAGATCCGGCCAATCCAGCTGCAGGCGTACACCGCCCCCGATGATGCGGAGGCCCTTGTTCCGCAGCCAGCCGGCCTCTTCGGAGATGTCGATGCCCATGGACACCAACTGCTTCGTGGCGCGTGGGGTCAGGCCGTCGCCGCAGACCTTCTCCCTGGGGAACGCGGTCTTCTCCAGGAGCAGCACGTCGAGCCCGGCCTTCGCCAGGTAGTACGCGGTGGTCGAACCGGCCGGACCTGCGCCGACGACGATGACGTCCGCGGAGTTGGCGGTGGTGTCGGAGAGCGGCTCGGTCACGGAGGGTTCTCCCCAAGGCTCGAAATCGGTGTGCCGACCGGCACGGGATAGGGGCAGTCTATGAGGCGGTACTGATCAATCACCCGAAGGGCCACTTGTGAGCGACGTGAGCGAGCTGGACGACGCCCCCCACCGGACCCGCACCGCCCCCGCCGTCGGCCTGCGCGTGCCGACCCACGAGGACGCCTTCGTCTGGCACCGGCTCTTCGACGACCCGCAGGTCATGGAGTACGTGGGCGGCGGTGTGTCCAGCGAGCTCTCCGTGTACGAGGAGCTGACCGCGCGCCAGCGCCGCCACGACGCGGAACTGGGCTTCTGCCTGTGGACGTTGCTGGCCCCGGACGGCGAGCCCGTCGGCCTCGCCGGGGCCCAGCCGTGGCCACGGGAGTGGGGGCCCACGGGTGAGATCGAGATCGGCTGGCGGATCGCCCGCTCGGCGTGGGGGAACGGCTACGCGACCGCGGCGGCCCGCGCGTCCCTGGACCGGCTGCGGGCGGCGGGCGTGCCGTCGGTGGTCGCCGTGATCGACGTGCGCAACGAACGGTCCATGGCGGTGGCCGCGCGCCTCGGCATGGAGCGCCAGGAGACGTACGACGTGCCCGGCGCGAACCGCCGCGCCTGCTGCTACCGCGTGGGGTTGTAGTCCGGCCCGGCCGGGCTACCCTTCCCCTACCGCCGGGGCCTCCCCTACCGCTGGGGGTTCGCGCCCCTGCCGCTGAGGGGTGACGCCTGTGCCGAGGACGCCGGGGGACGCCGGGCCGCTGGAAGTGCGCGTGCCGCGCTTCGTGGGCCTGATGGCGATGGACGCGCGCAAGAGGGCCGTCGAGCGCGGCGTGCGCCTGGTGGCGGGTGACCGTTCCGAACTCGACGACGTGGTCCTCGAGTACGTCGTGCGCCAGTACCCGCTGCCGGAGGTCGAGGTTCCGCGCGGTGCCGTCGTGACCGTGTGGTTCGACCTCGGCCCCGGCGAGGGCGAGGGCGGCGCCGGGGTGCGCGAGCCGCGGCTGCCCGGCCCGGCGGACGGCGGCCTCCAACGGGAACTGGCCGAGCCGCCGGGACAGCCGGAGGTCGGCGTCGGGGGCTGAGACCCCGCCGGGGCCCGGGACCCCGGGCTCGGGGCCCCGGCCCGTCGTCGGCCCGCCGCCGTCAGCCCGTGGTCCGCCAGGTGTCAAGGGCCGTCCGGTGCGTCCGCGTGCCGCGCGCCGTCGACCACACCTTCGCGCGCCAGGACAGCTGGATCGCGTACTCGGTGCCGTCGGCGGTGACGTAGCTCTGGTCGATCGCGTGGATCTTGCGCCCCGACTTGTCGGTGTACGTGTACTCCCACACCGCGCCCGCGCGCCCCTGGAAGGTGTTGTCCTCCAGGCGGATGCGCCGGTAGTCGGACTTGTCGGGGTCCTTCTCGGCGTGCTCCTCCATGTTCGTGAGGTTCTCGTACGAGGTGTAGCCCGCGTCCGGGATCACGCCGACGAGGAAGTTCTCCGTCCCGCTCGCGCCCGCGTACATGGACTGCGTGGGGTTGTCCCCGGCCCGGCTGCTCCAGCCCTCGGGCGCCGCGAACGAGAACCCCTTCGGGTCGGTGACGCGCTCGGAGCCCGGCGGCACCGCGGCGTCCCCCGCGGTCTCGCCGCCACCGCTCTCCGCGCCGGAGGGCCGCGCGGGTTCGGTCGGCGGGGTCTGGCTCGGCTCGTCGGTGCGGCTGACGGCCGGGCCGTCGTTCTTGCCGTCGTCGTCGGAGCCGGTGCCGGCCCCGGCCGTGTCCTGGCCCGCCTTGTCGGACGAGCCCGCGTCGTCGGACGTGCTCTGGTTCTCCTGCCAGACGACGATGCCCGCCGTCGTGCCGCCGCCGACGAGGAGGGCGACGGCCAGCGTGAGCGCCCAGACCCCGGCGCGGCCGCGCGGCCGCGCCGGGGCGGGCGGCGACGCCAGGACGCCCTGGGTGGGGGCCGCGCTGGGGTCGTACGGGCCGGGGACGGCGTACGCCGCGGGCGCGCCGGGACCCATCGCGCCGGGCGCGGGCGGCGGCAGCTGTCCCGGCGGCGTCCCTGGCGGAACCGGTGGCACCCCACTGCCGCGCGCGGTGAACACCGCCGCCACGAGCACCGCTCCGGCCACCCACAGCAGCCCGAACAGCAGGAGGTCCGGCATGCTCACGCCCGCGTCGAACGAGCCGCTCGACGTCTCGCCGCCGAGCCCGCGCTGCCGGGCGGAGGTCTCCACGCCGAGGCCGCCGACGGCGGCGAGCAGCAGGATCAGCCCGAAGGAGAGCCCCGCGGCCAGGATCTGCTCGCCGCGCCGGGCGCAGCGGCGGGCGCCCACGAACGCGATCACGAGGGCGCACACCAGGCCGAGCGCCAACGCGCCCACGACGGCCCCCGAGTTGACCAGGTCGCCGAGTTTCGACAGGCCGAACGACTCGCTCTCGCCGCTGGCGCCGTAGCCGCCGTACCGCGAGCCCCTGCTCGCCTCGGACTTCAGGGGCGCGCCCCAGCCGAGGCCGAGCGCGTGCAGACCGAGGTTCGGCAGGAGCACCAGGGCGACGAGGTAGGGCGAGACCCGGTCGTCCGAGACGTCGGAGCCCGGCACCTCGGAGTCGCCGTTGAAGGCGTCGATCTGCGTGACGCTGAAGTACGCGGTGACGGAGCTGAGGACGAGCACGAGAGCGAGGGCGCGCAGGGACGCGCCCAGGGCGCGGGTGAAGAACTGCGCGCCGGGGCGGGTGGCGAGCCAGGGAGCCGCGCCGTCGCGGTGCAGCACGGCGGCCGAGACCCCGAGGGCGAGCGCGAGCGCGCCGAGCATCGCGAGGAGCGGCCCGGACGACACCTCGACGCGCTGGATCTCGGGCTGCCCGAAGAGGGCGAGCACCAGGACGCCGAGCGCGGTGAGCAGCCCGACGCGGACGGCCGCTTCGAGGCCCGCCGTGCTCCCCGGCAGGCTCTGCCCGCGCAGCCGGAGGCGGCTCCTGAGGATGCGGGCGCCGATGACGAGCCCGCCGATGAACAGGGCCGTCGCCGTGAGCGGCACCAGGTGCACGCCGAAGGTGCCCTCGACCACCCGCTCCGAGGCCGAGCCGTCGAGGCCGGTGCTCTCCTCGGTGCCCGAGAACTCCAGACGGCCGCCCACCGCCTGGAGGACGAAGGCGAGGGCGATCCGCAGCCGGTCGGCGAAGCCGACGACGTCCTCGTCGTCCTGTCCGTACGTCGGTACGGCGCACACGAGCGCGGAGAGCAGCAGCGCCGCGAGCGGCCACAGCGCGGCCTGCAGGGATCCGGCCCAGTCACCGCGCGCGGTCCGCCCGAGGAAGGCACCGACGGGCGAGGGCGCGGCGGGGGCCGGGGCGTACGCGGGCGCGGCGGGGTGCGGGAGCGCCGCTGCGGCCGGGGCCGCCACGGGGGCGGGTGGGGCCGCCGGGGCTGCCGGGGCGGGCGGTGCCGGTGGGGTCGGCGGTGCTGTCGGGGGCGGTGCGGCCACCGGGGCGGGGGGAACCACCAGGGTCTCGGGGTGACTTGGGGCTGCTGCGGGGGCGGCGGGGGCGCTCTCAGGGGCGTCCTGGGGCGCGGCGTCCGAGGCCTCCCCCGTCGGCTCCGGGAGGCGTTCGCGCCCGCACTTCATGCAGAAACGGGCCTCGTCCGGGGATGGCGCCCCGCAGTGCGGGCAATACGACGACATCGGAACGCTCCGTCTTGAGGAGATCGTCAGGGGGACGGGTCGGTGAGCGCCGACCGTTATGCTCCGGCCACGTGGAGTGGCCGGTACATATCAACTGACACATCTTCCCCGGCGCGCGGTTCCCGTCAACCGCCCCGCCCTGAACGACCGTTCGCCCCTTGTCGAAACGCCCGTTCAGTCCTTCTTGAAACCCCGGTGGAGCGCCACCACGCCACCCGTCAGGTTCCGGTACGCCACCTTGGACCAGCCCGCGTCGGCCAGGCGCGCCGCGAGCTGCGGCTGGTTCGGCCAGGAGCGGATGGACTCGGCGAGGTAGACGTACGCGTCCGGGTTCGAGCACACCGTGCGGGCGACCGGCGGGAGCGCGCGCATCAGGTACTCGATGTAGACCGTGCGGAAGGGGCCCCACGTCGGCTCGGAGAACTCGCAGATCACCACGCGCCCGCCGGGCCGGGTCACGCGGAACATCTCGCGCAGCGCGGCGTCGGTGTCCTGCACGTTGCGCAGGCCGAAGGAGATCGTGACGGCGTCGAAGGTGTCGTCCTTGAACGGCAGCTTCGTGGCGTCCCCCGCCGTGAACGGCATCCACGGGTGGCGCTGCTTGCCGACCCGCAGCATGCCGAGCGAGAAGTCGCACGGCACCACGTACGCGCCCGCCTGCGCGAAGGGCTGCGAGGACGTGGCCGTCCCGGCGGCGAGGTCGAGGATCTTCTGCGCGGGCCGCGCGTCGACGGCCCTGGCGACCTCCTTGCGCCACAGCCGGGCCTGGCCGAGCGAGATCACGTCATTCGTGAGGTCGTACCGTTCCGCGACGTCGTCGAACATCGAGGCGACTTCGTGCGGCTGCTTGTCCAGGGATGCGCGGGTCACCCGGCCTATTGTGTCAGGCCGGTCTTCTCCCTCGGCCGGGGGCTCTTCGCCCGCGTCGCGCCTGCGGCGGGCCGGGCGCCCTCGCGTCTGCCCTCTCCCCTTGTCCGGCGGGTGCGGCGTCACCGTGGTTGCTCGCGCAGTTCCCCGCGCCCCTTTCAGGGGCGCCCCCTCAACGGCGGCGGAAGAGGAGGCGGCCCTCGATGGCTGTCGCCACGCAGGTTCCGCCCTCGGTGAAGATCGCGAAGTCCGCGGAGGCCGCCGGGGCCAAGGGCGCTTCGGGCGGGGCCGCGGCGACGACCTTGATGCCTGAACGGGTGACGGCCGTGCGGACCGAAGGGTGGGTGAAGGGGCCCGCCAGGGCCGTGGTGCCGGTGGCCAGGAGGCGTTGCAGGCCGCGGCGGGCGCTGGCGCCCCAGCGGGTGTCGGTCATGCCGAGCCGCGCCAGGGCCGCCCCGGTCAGCGGGTCCGTGCCGAGCTCGTCGGCCTCGCGCGGGTCGGGCCAGTACGCGGCTTCCAGGAGGGCCACGGCGTCGGGCTCGTAGCGGCCGGGGGTCAGGACGCCGTCCCAGCGCCGGACCCGGGCGCGCCCGTACGCCGCGTGCAGCTCCGCGTACGGGCCGACGGCCGCGATCCGGGCGCCGTCGACGACGACGGCGTCCGCCCCCTCGGGGGCGGGCCGGACCGCGCCCACCTGGTGCAGTGTCAGCAACTGGCCCTCGCGCGGCCCTAGTTGGAGGTGAGGAGCTTCAGCTCCGGGTGGGCCGTGCCGCCCTCGATGGCGGTGGAGGAGATGTGCGAGGCGACGCGCTCGTCGACCGGGTCGTTCGCCGGGTCGTCGTGCACGACCAGGTGCTCGTACGTCGTGGCGCGCTGCGCGGGCACGCGGTCGGCGGAGCGGATCATGTCGATCATCTCGCGCAGGTTGGAGCGGTGCTTGGCGCCCGCGGAGGAGACCACGTTCTCCTCCAGCATCACCGAGCCGAGGTCGTCCGCGCCGTAGTGCAGCGTGAGCTGACCGGCCTCCTTGCCGGTGGTCAGCCAGGAGCCCTGGATGTGCGCCACGTTGTCCAGGAAGATCCGCGCGATCGCGATCATGCGGACGTACTCGAAGATCGAGGCCTGCGTGCGGCCCTTGAGGTGGTTGTTCTCCGGCTGGTACGTGTACGGGATGAAGGCCCGGAAGCCGCCCGTCCGGTCCTGTACGTCGCGGATCATGCGCAGGTGCTCGATGCGCTCGGCGTTCGTCTCGCCGGTGCCCATGAGCATCGTGGAGGTGGACTCCACGCCCAGCTTGTGGGCGGCCTCCATGATCTCCAGCCAGCGCTCGCCGGACTCCTTCAGCGGGGCGATGGCCTTGCGCGGCCGCTCCGGGAGCAGCTCGGCGCCCGCGCCCGCGAAGGAGTCGAGCCCGGCGGCGTTGATCCGCTGGATGGCCTCCTCGACGGAGACCTTCGAGATCCGGGCCATGTGCTCGACCTCGCTCGCCCCCAGGCTGTGGATGACGAGCTGCGGGAACTCCTTCTTGATGGCCGCGAAGTGCTTCTCGTAGTACTCCACGCCGAAGTCCGGGTGGTGGCCGCCCTGGAACATGATCTGCGTGCCGCCGAGCTCCACGGTCTCCGCGCAGCGGCGCAGGATGTCGTCGAGGTCCCGGGTCCAGCCCTTCTTGGTGTCCTTCGGGGCGGCGTAGAACGCGCAGAACTTGCACGCCGTCACGCAGACGTTCGTGTAGTTGATGTTCCGCTCGATGATGTACGTCGCGATGTGCTCGGTGCCCGCGTACCGGCGGCGGCGCACGGCGTCGGCGGCCGCGCCGAGCGCGTGCAGCGGGGCGTCCCGGTACAGGGCGAGCGCCTCTTCGGCGCTGATCCGTCCGCCTGCCGCGGCACGGTCGAGGACGGCTGTGACATCAGAGGACGTGAGGTCGGCCTTCTCGGTCACCGGGGCGTCCCTTCCGTAAGGGGGTTGGACAGATCGCTCTTCAGCGTACGCCAGGGCTCCGGGGCCCCCGGCGTCCGGTGGGCCGCGCCCCGGCGTCAGGCCGCGTACGCGCCGAGCAGGACGCCCGCGAGCCCCCCGGCCAGCAGGAACGGGCCGAAGGCTATCGCCGTCCTGCGGCCCGCCCCGCGCACCACGACGAGCCACCCGCCGTACAGCGCGGCGCACACGAACCCGGTGAACGTGCCGAGCACCAGCGCGCCCCAGCCGTACCAGCCCAGGACCGCGCCGAGCGCGAGCGCGAGCTTCACGTCGCCGAACGCCATCCCGTTCGGATTGATCAGGAACAGTACGAAATAGCCGCCGCTGAGCATGAGCGCGCCGAGGGCCGCCTGCGTCCAGTCGCCGCCGTGTCCGGGCAGCGCGGCCGCCACGCCGAGGAGCCCGAGCGCGGCCGCCGCGAGCGGCAGCGTCAGCACGTCCGGCAGGCGCATGACGGCACGGTCGACGCAGGCGAGGACGAGGGCGGGCGGCACGCACAGCAGCCACACCACGAGCTCGGGGCGCGGGCCCGTCGCCAGGCCGAGCAGGGCGCAGACCACCGCGGCGACGGCGGCGAGGGCGGCCGCGCCGGGGCCGTACCGCTCCCCGTCGGGGCAGCGGCCCGGGCCCAGCCAGCCCCGCACCCCGTGCGCGTCGCTCGGGCAGCGGTCGCGCCAGGGCTCACCGGCCGGGGCCGAGAAGCGGTACACCGCGCGCGGCAGCGCGAGCCCTGCCAGGGCGCCCCACAGGGCACCGCCGAGCACGAGCGGCAGCTCCACGGTCACCCCACCGCCGTCAGTCCGTCGCGCCACGCCGGGAGCAACTCGTCGAGCAGCGCCTCCGTGCGCGGCGGCAGGCCGCGCGCGCCGCTGCGGGCGACCAGGTCGGCGGCCAGGGCCCGGAGCCGGTCCTGGTCGCCGGTGGCGTGCGTGGCCCGCAGCAGTTCGTTCCACAGGCGCTCGTCGGCGGGGGCCGAGGCGCGGGCGGCGGTCAGCGCCTCGATGGCCTGCTCGGCCCGGCCCTTCTCCAGGTGGAACTCGCTGAGGGCGAGCCCGATGTCCGCCACGAGCAGCGGCAGCCGCGCGTCGACGATCTCGTGCGTCAGCCAGCCGTAGCGCCCCTGGGGGCGGTCCGCGAGCAGCGGGCCGCGGACCAGGACGAGCGCGTCCGTGAGCAGGCGGCCGCGCACCGCGCGGTTGGCCGCCCCGCGCCCCTGCGTCGCCTCGTGGTACAGCGAGCGCAGCACGTCCAGGTCACAGACCACGGACGGGGCGAGCGTGAGCCGGCCCGACGCGTCGGCGCGCAGCCGGGGCGTGCCGTCCTGGTCGCTGCCGAGCCACGCGCGGACCCGGTCGACGAGCGCGTCCCGCACGTCCTCGGTCACGCCGCGCGGCCACAGCGCGGAGGCGAGCACGCGCGGGTGCACCCCTTCGCGGTGGAGCAGCAGCAGCGCGAGCGCCTCGTGCATCAGCGGGCTGCGCTCGCCGTCGGGCGTCTCCAGGCCGATGATCTCGTACGTCCCGACCAGGCGCGCGTACACCGCGGGGCGGCCCTGCTCGCTGACGTCGACGAGGAAGGGGGGCGCGGCCGCGCCGCCGGTGGAGTCGTCATCGCCGTCCCCGCCGTCGGGGTCGGCCGCGGTGAACAGCTCGACCACCGCCTGCTGGAGCGCGTCCGGCAGCTGCTGCGCCGCCAGCTGGAGGCCGAGCAGCGGGGCCAGCAGCCTGCCGTCGGCGGTGATCTCCATCTCCCAGGCGGCACCGGGCAGTTCGCCGGAGTCCGTGCCGACGAGATAGCCGATGCCGAGGCGGCTCGCGTCGGCGGCGAGCTCGGCAAGATCGGCCGCCTCGTCCGCGGTGGGCCCGGCCGCGAGCAGCACCAGGTGCGGCGCCCAGCGGGTGTGCCGGGCGGGGCCGGTGCGGCCGGTGAGGACCGAGTCGTGTCCGGCGGCGCCGAGCGCGCCGCGCCGCTGCCGCGTCTCGGCCGTCATGGTCTCGATGAGCGCTTCGACGTCCTCCAGGTGCCGCAGCCTGTTCGGCGCGAGCGGAGTGAGGTCGCGGCCGAAGCCGACGAGCGTGATCGTCATGCGGTCCGACCAGCCGTTGGTGGCCAGTTCGGCGGCGACGGAGGCGAACACGGCGGCCCGGTCGGCGGCGGCGCCGCTCAGCGAGACGATGCCCGGCACCGCTTCCAGGTTGAGCAGCAGCCGCGAGTCGTCCATCGTGCCGAGGCAGACCAGGCCGGGGTAGGGCGCCGCCGCGTCCACGTCCTCGTACGCCTCGGCGTCGGCGCGGGTCAGCATCCAGAACGTCTGGTCCTGTCCCAACTGCCAGGGCGCGGGCGGCCGTCCCGCGGGCTGGGCGAGCTGGAGGTGCAGATCGCCGTTGCTCAGCCAGGCCGCGTACACCGTCGGCAGGGCGCGGGACTCCGCGGTGAGCGCGGCGGCCAGGCCGCGCAGGGCGCGGTCCAGGAGCCGGACGCCCTCGGGGTCGGCGCCGACGAGCAGCGCGTCCTGCGCGTCGGCCGCGGTGCCGGTCGGCGTGGGCGGCTCCATGCAGCGGCGCCCGCCGACAGCGCCCATCGCCGACTGCCACAGGGCGTGCCGACGGCGCCTGCCGAGCGCGCCGAGCAGCCCGGCGGCGAGCAGCGGCGCCCCGACGAGCGCCTCGGGCAGGCCGAAGGAGAAGCCGTCGGACGCGGCCTCGGTGCCCCTCTCGGGCGCGGCGGGCGCGGCCGGTTCACCGCTGCCCCGGCCGTCTCCCCGGCCATGGCCCTGGCCGTCGCCCCGGCCGCCGTCCCGCTCCTCGCCGCTCCCCGGGCGCTGCTCGGGGAGCGTGATGTGCGCCGTGTCCCGGTCGACGGATCCGCCGCCCTTGCGGTCGTCGCTCTTGCGGTCGCCGCCCTGCCGCGCGCCGCCGCCCCGGTGCGCGTCCCCGGTCTTCGCGTAGTCGGAGATCTGCTCGCGGACCTTCTCGGGCACCTTGGGCGCCTCGTCGGGCATCTCGACGAGCTCGCCGCCGTGGGCGTCGGCGGGCATCTCCATGATCCAGCCGGGCCGGATCAGGCTGGCCTCGGAGAGGCGGGAGCCGTCGGGCTGCTCGCGGTCCTTGTTGAGCTGGTAGATCTCCTTGTACCTGCGGCCGTCGCCCAGGTGCCGCTCCGCTATCTCCCACAGCGAGTCGTGGTGGCGGCCCTCGGGCGGCTGGATGCGGTAGAACTTCGTGTCGCCGTCCCTGGCGGTGCCCGCGCGGTCGGCGGCCCGCGCGGCCTGGTCCGCGACGGCGTCCGCCGCGGCCGCCGCGCCCCGCTGCTCCGGTGCGAAGAGCCCCGGCGTCCGCTGGGCCGCCGCGGCGGCGGGCTGCTGGTTCCCCTCGGGGGACTGCCCGAACTGCGAGAGCCCCGGCGCGAAGCCCGCCGCCGTGGCGCCGATGAGCAGCAGCGCGGCGACCAACTGCCGCGCGAGCACCTGGCTCGGACCCGCGCCCGGCACCCGCCCCGGCATCCCGACCCCGGAGAGGGCGGCCTTCACCTCGACGAGCACGCAGGCGGTGAACTGGGCCCAGGCCAGCCACACGACCACCGTCAGCACATTGACGAACGTGCCGACCGTGACCTCCTGCTGGAGCCAGTCGAGGGACGGCGCCCCGTCCGGCAGCGGCCAGCCCACGAAGTACGCGAGCGCGCCGGGAACGCCGACGAGCAGCACGGCGAGGGCGACGAAGGCGAGGAACGCCTTGACGAAGTCCCCGGCCGAACGCCGACGCGCCGGCAGCGGCTGCGGCGTCCTGTTCCGCGGCGCGGCCGGGCCGTCCGGCGAGCCGTTCGAGGAGCGGGTGTTGCGTCGGGCCATGGCGGGTGTCCTGGTCCTGGTCCTGTAGATGCCTGTGGTGTCCGGATGGTGGGGTGTCTGGATGGTGCGGTGCCTGGATGCCGGTGAGGCCGGATGCCTGCGGTTCGGATGCCTGCGGTGTCGGGTGCCTGCGGTTCGGATGCCTGCGGTGTCAGATGCCTGCGGTGTCGGATGAACGTACTGCTGGCCGTATGAACGCGATCGTACGGAAGGCGTCTCCGGCCGGGAGCGCCCTGTGGACAACTCCCGGCCTGTGGACAACTCCCGCCCTGCCGACCCCGCCTCACCCCACCTGGTTCTCCGCCCTCGCCCGCCCGTGCACCACGACGTCCCCGCCGTAGAAGAGGCCGGTGAAGACCGGGCTGTACGTCATCTGAACCTCGACCTCCACCTGTTGGGCGTCGGCGCTCACACAGTGGGTGGCCGCCACGTCCGCGCCGCGCAGGCCCAGCTCCCGGGCGAACTTCCGCACGCGGGCACCGCAGTTCTCGTAGCGGATGGGCGCCTCCTGGCCCGCGTACAGCCCCTCCCGGTCGATGTCCTGTGCCGCGTAGCGCGCCGCCTGCTCGGCGATGTCCGCGGCGCGTTCCCGCTTCGAGATGGACATGCCGCCGTCGATCACGAACGCGGCCAGGGTCAGGAAGACGAGCGCGAAGACGATGACCGCGCCCGCGCCCGACCCCCGGTCGTCCAGGCGGGCGCGGCGGGCGTCGAGCCAGGGCCGGGCCCGTGCCGCGTACGCGCGTGCCGCTCCCGTCCTCATGTCCCGGCCCTCCGCAGCGGATCGAGCGGCGAGCTGAACGTGGACTTCAGCGTGGTCGGCACGTCGAGGCCGAGCATCCCGAGGCCCCGCACCCGACAGCTCACCTCGACCGTGAAGAGGGAGTCGGGCCGGAACCCGGCGCTCTTCCGCACGACGTTCACGGGGCCGGAGCAGACGTCCTCCAGGTTCGCCGCCGCGGCCCTGCGCGCCTCGGTCATCGCCGTGCCCAGGTCCTTCTGGATGGAGCCCGCGCGGGCCGCGTCCCGCGCGGCCCCGTCGACGGCGCCGCGCCCGTCCACGAGCTGCCCGAAGGCCACCAGGACGAGGATGAACAGGATCATCACGGGCGCGAGGATGACGACTTCGACCGTGGACAGGCCGCCGTCCCCGGACCGGTGCGCGGCCGGTGGCCCGGCCTGGCCCGCGGGCCCCTCCGTGCCCGGCGGGCGCCGCCGGAGTCGACGGCCTGGTGCGGGCCGTCTCATCCGTCCTCCTCCACGAACCGCTCCACCGGGCCCGCCGACCGCGCGTGCACGGTCAGGTCGAGGCCCGGGAACACCGACGGCACGTTGGCGGTGATCTCCACGCCGACGGTGTTCTGTTCGGGCTGGATCGTCTTGACTCGCGGGCCGAGCACCAGCTCGGGCCCCAATTGGCTGATGTAGTCCTCGACGACGTCGTTCGCCTCGCCGCGCCAGCCGCCCGGGTTCTCGTCGGCCGTGGCGCGGGCCTTGCGCGCGCCCGCCTGGGCCGCGGCCTGGGCGACGTGGTCGGCGAAGAAGTACAGCGCGAACTGCACCGTCGCGAAGATCATGAAGAACAGCACCGGGGTGAGCAGCACGAACTCGATCGCGGTCATGCCGGACTCGCCGCGGGTGGAGGCGGCCTCCACGCGTCGGCGTACGCATCCGGGCATCCGGTCGCGGTGCGGCGCGGCTGCGCCCCGGCCCCCGTGGCCCCACATGGTCGTCGGTGTTCCGTCGCTCAGCAGGTCTTGCCCGCGTCGGCGCCCTCGATGCAGTCGCCGACCTTGTCGGCACCGCCCTTGAGGGCGTTGTTGATGATCGCGGCGACCACGCCGACGATCGCCACGACGACCGCCGAGATGATCACCCACTCGACCGCCGACGCGCCCCGGTCCAGCTCGCCGGAGCGCGCGCGGCGCACCCGGGTCCGCAGGAAGGTCACGAGGAAGTCGACCGCCGGGATGCCGGTGCTGACGTTCCGTCCGTTCATGGTGAGGGTCCTCTCAGGAAGCAGGATGGGGGGGCTCGTAGGGGCCCGCCCTTGGAGTGGGAGCGGAGGGTGGGGTTCAGACCTGGAACACGCGCATCGCCGCCGGGAAGATGAGGAAGACCAGGAACCCCGCGCACAGCAGCAGCTGGGCCACCAGCATCGACTGGGACTTCTCGCCCGCGCTGCCCTCGATCTCGGCGAGTTCGCGGTGGCGCATCGTCTCGGCGCGGGAGGCGAGCGACTCGCGCACCTTCGCGCCGTCGTCGGCCACGAGCGCCAGGGACGCGGAGAGGTCCTTGAGCTCCTCGACGCCCAGTTCCTCGCCGAGCGAACCGAGCGCCTGCCACTGGCTGATGCCGGTGATGCGGGCGTCCGCCAGGGCGTTCCTGATGCGTTGGGTCGCCCATCCGTCGGAGACCTCGGCGGCGGCCATGAGCGCCTCGGGCAGGCCGCGGCCGCCCGCCAGGCTCATGGCCACCAGGTCCAGATAGGCGCCGATCACACGGCGCAGGTCGCGGCGCTTCTCCTGCGCGTCCCGCCGCACCTCCAGGTCCGGCAGGAAGAAGAACAGCACCCCGAACATCAGGGCCAGCCAGACCGGGATGATCGGGCTGCGGCCGAAGCCGAGCGTCCACACGACGGCGAAGAGGAAGGGGCCGAAGAACACGCCCGCCACCGCGAGCAGCACCTTCGTCGCGAGGAACCTCTCCCAGCCGCGGTCGAGCACCGCGAGGTCGGCCCGCAGGGACCGCAGTTCCCAGCCCTGCTGGACGTAGAACTCCGCGACCCGGGCGCCCACCCGCGCGCGCAGCGTGCCGAAGCGCCCCGTGGCGTCCGCGTCCGCCGTGCGGTGCGCGGACTCGTACGCGGCGCCGCGGGCCCGCAGCGCGTCGATCCGGGCGACCGTGGCGACGGCGCTGCGTCTGCTCGGCAGCAGCGCCCGGACCAGGGCGAAGACGCCGAGGCCGAGCGTGGCGCCGATGAGGATCGGCCAGGTCAGGCTCATCGGCGTACCCCCTCGGTGGGCGTGTTCGTGTGCGGCGGCAGGGTCTGGGCCTGGCCCGGGGTGCCCTCGCCGCCCGCCGTCCGGGGGCGTACGAACTGCACGCCCGGCTCGTCGCGGACGAGGAACCGGTCCGGCGTCTCGACCGTCGACAGCTTGCGCAGCCACCAGAAGCCGAGCGCGAACAGGCCGCAGACACAGGCGAGGACGAGCTGGCCGACGGCCGTGCCGTACGGCGAGACGAACTCGCGGTTGAAGATCGAAAGGCCCAGGACGAAGGCGATCGAGACGGCGACGACGATCTGTACGGAGCGGCGCGTGGACGCGCGCTGCGCCATCACGCGCTGGCGCATGTCGACCTCCTCGCGCGCCGACTTGGCGAGCGCGCCGAGGACCTGGCGCAGACCGGGGCCGCGCAGTCGGGCGTTGAGGATCAGCGCGGCGACGATGATGTCGGCGGAGGCGTCGTCGATCTCGTCGGCGAGCACCTGGAGCGCGTCCGGCAGCGGCGTCCGCGCGCGCAACCGGTCCACGAGCGCGTCCAGATGCGGCCTGAGCACCGGCGCCGCGGCCCGCGCGGAGGCCGGAATGGCCTGCTCCAGGCCGACCGCGCCCGCGATGGTGTCGCGCAGCGACTCGGTCCAGGCGGCGAGCGCCTCGACCCGCTTCATCTGCGTCCGCTCCTCGGCGGCCCCGCCGAACAGCTTGTCCCAGAAGAAGACGAGGACACCGGAGGCGATGCCCGCGACCGCCCACCGGGTGAGCAGCAGCACGACGAGGCCGACGCCGACCGCGAGCGAGCCGCGCCGCCCGGCGAACCGGACGAGCTCGCTCATCCGCCGGCTGGCCCGCTGCCGCTCGTGCTCCGGCTTGGCGGGCAGCCCGCGCAGTGCGACGGCCAGCAGGGCGAGCCCGCCGCCGACGGCGACGCCGCAGGCGAGGCCGTAGAGCACGTTCAGCGAGAACAGACCGCCCGAGGATCCCAGCGCGTTCATGTGCTCACCCCCATTGGCCCGCGGGCCGGTAGCCGTACGCGACGAGGTCGTCCAGGCAGGCGATCGGGGCGTGGGCGAGGACGCGCCCGTCCGGGGCCCGGGCGAACACCTCGCTGGACAGGACCCGGCCGTCGACGCCGTTGACCTCGCGGACGGAGGTCACCACGCGCTGCAGCTTGCCGCCGGTCTGGTAGGTGTTGCGCCGCTGGATGAAGACGACGAAGTTCACCGCGCCCGCGACGAGCATCTGGCTCGCCTCGATCGGCAGCCGCTCGGTGGCCTGGAGCGCGTACGTGGAGATCCTGTTGAAGACCTCGCTGGAGCTGTTGGCGTGGATCGTGGACAGCGAGCCGTCGTTGCCCTGCGACATGGCGTTGAGCATGGTGACGATCTCGTCGCCGAGGACCTCGCCGACGATGACGCGCGAGGGGTTCATGCGCAGCGAGCGCCGCACCAGCTCGGCCATGCCGATGGCGCCCTGGCCCTCGGAGTTGGGCAGGCGCTCCTCGAAGGCCACGACGTTCGGGTGCAGATCGGCGAAGGTGTCGAGGCCGAGCTCCAGGGCGCGTTCGACGGTGATGAGGCGCTCGTGCGGCGGGATCTCGTTGGCGAGGGCGCGCAGGAGCGTGGTCTTCCCTGCGTTGGTGGCGCCCGCGATCATGATGTTCTTGCGCGCCCGCACGGCACAGGCCAGGAAGTGCGCGACGTCGGGCGTGAGCGTGCCGTTGCCGACGAGGTCGGACAGGAACACCTTGCCCATGCGGGCGCGGCGGATGGACAGGGCGGGCCGGCGGGCCACGTCCATGACGGCCGAGAGCCGGGACCCGTCGGGCAGGCGCAGGTCGAGCTGGGGATTGGCCGAGTCGAAGGGGCGCGACGACAGGCCGGAGTAGGCGCCGAGCACCTGGATGAGCTCGACCAGCTCCTCGTCGGTCTCGGCGACCGGCTCCGCGGTGACCTCGCGCCCGTCGGCGTATCCGACGAAGACCTGGTCGCAGCCGTTGATGTCGATGTTCTCGACCTCGGGGTCGTCGAGCAGCGGCTGGAGCCGGCCGACGCCGAAGAGCGCGGCGTGCACGGCGGCCGCGTACTGCTCCTCGGTCTCCGCGTCCAGGGGGGTGCGCCCGGCGTTGATCTCCGTGCGGGCGTGCTCCTCCAGTATCTGCGCGATGACGGCGCGGGCGTAGTGCCGCTCGTCCTCGTTCGACATCGGGGTGACGCCGGAGACCTGGTCGAGGCGGCGCTGTTCGGCGATGCGGTCGCCCGCGTCCTGCCGGAACCGCTTGACCAGCTGGTGGTCGACCGCGCTCACCGCCCGGCCCCCGCCCCTGCGGCGGGGCCCGACCAGGCGGCGCCGTAGCTCTGGTAGAGGTCGGCGGTCACCTTGCGCGCGGAGCGGATGAGCATCGACTTGTCGAGCCGCCCGCGGCGGCGTCCGGCCAGCTGTGCGGCGCCCGCGGGGTCGTCGGCGAGCGTGCCGACGACGCGGGCGCCGGTCTGCGCCGCCACCAGCATGTCGTTGACCTGGTGCACGAGCTTGGCGGAGTGCGCGGGGTCGGCGACGAGGACGACGCCGATGAGCGGCGTCGCGAGCGGGGCGGCCCCGCGCGGCCCGCCGTGCAGCCTGGCGGCCAGGGCGGCGGCGCGGTCCCGCACGCGGGCGAGCGACTCCGGCTCCGCGCGCGCCACCAGGAGCACGAGCGCGGCCTGCGGGAACATCTCGACCACCGGGCTGTCGCCGCTGATCCGGCCGCAGTCGGCGATGACGTCGGCGGGCGCCTGCGGCGAGTCGGCGAGCTGGGCGAAGGCCCGGCCGAGCGTCGGCCAGATCCCGGCGAGCCCGGCGGCCTGCTCGGAGACGCCGAGGCCCACGAGGACGTCGAGGCCGCCCGAGAGCGGCTGGGTGTGGTCCCACAGCTGGTCGGGGACGAGGCCGCGGCGCGCGGTCGCGGCGATCGACAGCATGCCGGTGTTCGGGTTGAGGGGCCCGCCGTGCGCGGCGGCGCTGCGGTAGACCAGGTCGCCGCCCGCGGGGTCGGTCTCCGCGACGAGCACGCGCCGCGGCCAGACGGCGGCGAGCGCGACGGACGCGGTGGTGACGCCGGGCGACCCCTTGTCGGCGGCGAGGGCGATGAGAGCCATGGGTGGTCTTCTCGCCCTTCTAGTTCTCGGAGGCGCCGGCGCGGCCGGGCACGACGACCAGGGAGACCTCGCCCGCGGACGCGGCGGCGGTGAGGGACGCGGCGTCGTCGGCGTCCACGAGGAGGGTGACGCTGAGGTTGCCGGTGCTGATGGTCGAGTCGTTCTTGCTGGCGACCGTGTTCACGCGCGCGTCGGCGACGATCGGCGTGCTGCCGCCCGCGCCGCCGCGCTCCGTGCCCTTGCCGCCGGAGCCATTGGCGGTCACGCGGTACGCGGCGACGGTGTCGCCCTGCTTCAGGGTCGAGGGGTACTGCCCCTCCTTGAGGGAGAGGCCGACCGTGGACTTGCCCGACGGCACGCCGCCGTCCACGGCGAACATCTGGCCCACGGCGACGGAGCCCGCCGGGATGGTGCTCTTGGCCTTGTAGTCCTCGAGCGTCTTGCGCTGCGACCACTTCACGTACTTGATGCCGGTGTCCTCGGCGACCAGGACGGGCGAGATGTTCACGCCCTCCTTCGGGGACTCCCCCGCGGGGATCTCCTTGGTGACCTTCACGACCTCGATCCGGTCACCGGCGCGCAGCACGAGCACGGTGGCGCCGAGCGCGCCCACGAGGATCAGCAGGACCGCCAGCGCGGCCAGCGCCGGTTTGCGCTCGCGAGGTGCGGTGGGAAGTCGCTCGCCGACCCCGGCCTGAGCCGCTACGCCGGTACGGTTTCCGCCCGCCCCCGTACGCTCTTGGATCTTCACGCAACCGCTCCCCGTACACCCAAGAAAAAACCGTCATTTGGACACCATCGAGGCACTTCGGCCCCACCTCGGCCGGGGTTCCCTTGGCCCGTCAGCCACAGGCGCAGTGTCAAGCCACCGCACCGTATCAGCAGCACATAAGCCCCTCAAGGCGCGTTTTGAATCGCGAAGCCCATGCGATCCACCGTTATTCACGCGCAATACGAGGTGCGCGGTTCCCCTTTCGGGGCCACACCTTGCAACACCCCTTGAATGTGCATATGCGAACCAAACCCCACCATGGGGGCGGGAGTTCACACCGGGGCGACAGGGGCGCCCCATGCGCCGCCAGCCACACGGGGGACGCGGCGCGCAAGGGCGGCGGTTCCCCTGATGCGCACGGGAATCCCGCTCCCCCGGGCCAGGGATGTCAGAAGTGTCCGTATTGGGGCGGGTGTTGAGCGAGAAGCCGCTGGTCGGAGAGTGAACCCCGGGTGGCCGTACGTCATCTGACAGATCGGCGCGCGGCTTCCGTGCGCCGATGCTCCACGGCTCAACACGTCAATAGTTCAACGGTTCCATAGTTCAACGAAAGAGAAATTCGACCCCCATGAGACTTTCCTTTCCCTCCCGCGCCGCCCGGCTCTCCCGCCCGAAGCGCGCCGCGGCCGCCGGTCTCGCCGGTGCCGCCGCCCTCGCGATGGTCGCCACCGGCGCCCCCGCCGCCCACGCCATCGTCGGCGGCACCGAGGTCTCCAACGACGCGTACCCGTTCATGGTCGCGGTCCTCGACAAGGGCCCCGGCCCCGTCAAGGACCGCCAGTTCTGCGGCGGCAGCCTGATCGCGCCGGACACCGTGATGACGGCCGCGCACTGCCTGGTCGACGACTCCCGCAAGCCGGTCAAGCCGAAGAGCATCCAGACGGCCATCGGCCGCACGGTCCTCTCCAACTCCCGGCAGGGCCAGATACGCAACGTGGCCAAGGGCGGCATCCTCGTCCACCCCCGCTACCTCCAGGGCAAGGACGCCTACGACGTGGCGTTCATCCAGCTCAGCAAGCCCGTGCGCGGCATCAGCGCGGTCAAGCTCCCCACCCAGGGCACCGACTCCCTGCTGCGCCCCGGCCAGAAGGCCACCGTGGCGGGCTGGGGCAACACGGACACCGACCTGACGCACCAGCCGGACCGGCTGCGCCAGGTCCGGGTGCCGATCCTGTCGCACGCCGAGTGCAGGACGAGCTACGGCGAGTACGACACCAAGCTCAACTTCTGCGCCGGGGTCGAGGGCAAGGACTCCTGCCAGGGCGACAGCGGCGGCCCCATCTTCCGCAAGGTCCCCGGCCGCGAGGCGCCCATCCTGATCGGCGTGGTCTCGTACGGCGAGGGCTGCGGCGACCAGGGCGCCCCCGGCGTCTACACGTCGACGAGCTCGGCGAAGCTGTGGAAGACGCTGGGTGACACGGCCGAGGCCAAGCGCGTCAAGCGCAGCCTGCACCGCGGCTGATCCGACGCCGCGCCGCTGACACGGCGTGCCGGTGCCCTTGCGGCAGGGGGCACCGGTACGCCGTATCGTTTCCGCCCGCTTCGGGGCCGGGGGCTACTCCCCCGTGGCCCCGTCGATCCGCTCCCGCAGCAGATCGGCCTGCCCGTTGTGCCGGGCGTACTCCTCGATCATGTGGATCAGGATGTGCCGCAGCGAGTACGCCGTGCCCTCGCGCTCGCCGGTGACCTCGAGGGAGGTCGCGGCCGCCGCCGTCGCCCGGGAGCGGTCGCACTCCGCGCGCCAGACGCGGAACGCCTCGTCGGGGTCGGCGGCGTCGACGTCCCACGCCGCGGAGCCGTCGTCCACGGGCCCCGCCCAGTGCGGCTTGTCCGGCTCCCCCAGGAACACGCACCGGAACCAGCCGCGCTCGACCTCGGCGAGGTGCCGCACCAGGCCGAGCAGGCTCAACGAAGAAGGGGGAACGGCCCACCGCCGGAGCCGGTCCGGGGTCAGGCCCGCGCACTTGAGGGCGAGGGTCTCGCGCTGGTAGTCGAGGAAGGCACTGAGCATCGCGCGTTCGTCGGCGACACCGGGCGGCTCAGTCCGGGCATCTGTGTGACCGTCATCACTGGGCATCGCCCCATCATGCCGAGTCCGCACCTCCCCCACCAGAGCCCGCGCACGCCCCCGTGCCCCGGGTCCCGCCCGGCCGCACCGCACGCGCTTGAGGCTGGTCAGGGCCGCATCGAGCATCTCGTACGCGGTCCGCGTCGCGCCGCCGCCGAAGGGGCCGTCGAGCCGGCGGAACCCGGGCGGAGAAGCCCGGGGCGGGATTACGTCGGAGGACGCTGCAATTCCGCCCGCTTTCTCAGCATTGCGCCCCGCTGTAGGGCAGTTCACTCTGGCGAAACCACGCACCCCACCGTTAGCGTCATGCCCCCTGACAGCACGTCCGCCTCATTCGGGGAGAAGACCGTGAAGCGCCGCACTGTGCCCCTTGCCGCCGCATTCGCCGTCACCGCGGCTCTGCTGCTGACGGCTTGCGGCGGGGACGAAAGCTCCGACGGCGCCAAGGACGGCGGGAAAATCGCCGGGGCGGACGAGGGCGGCGGGAAGAAGAAGGACGCGCCGTCGTCGACGGCGCCCCCGGACGGCCCCGCCGACCGCCCCGCGGCCGATCTCCCGGCCGATGTGAAGAACGTCTTCGAGAGCTGGAAGACCGGCGATCCGGCCAAGGACGCCGCGCTCGCCGACGCGCGGCGGCGCATCGACGCGACCGACGCGGCCATCGTCGACGGCGCGTCCGAATCCGCGGCCATTCCCTTCTACTACCGGGGAGAAGCCCTCGTCGGAGCCGCCGAATGGATCGCCGGATTCAAGAAGAACGGCCTGTCCATCACGGGCACCACGCGCTATTACGCACCCCAGGTCACACCTCACGGAAAAACCGCCGTCGGCATTCGGTACTGCGCCGACGAAAGCAAGGCGTACACCAAGAGCCGAAAGACCGGAAAGACCGACAAGACGCCTGTCACCGACAAGTCGTACGTGCTCTACAACACCCGTCTCGACAAGAACAAGCAAGGCGTCTGGCAGACCACGATGCTCAGCTCGGAGAGAGGGAACGCGAAGTGCACGCCATGATCACACGCAGGTCGTGGGCGGTGGCCGGGCTGACGGCCGCCGCCACGCTGCTGCTGGTGCCGGGCCCCGCGCACGCGGACAGATCCCCCGGCAGCGGCTCCCAGGGGAACGCCGACTCCGGCGGGGGCCGCGAGGGGCAGGACATCGTGTCCGTCATCCGCTTCTCGGGCGCGACGCGCGGCGGTGGTGACAGCGGGGGCGGCGGCGCCCTCAAGCCCGTCGGCGACTGGTCGCCGCCCGCCTGCTGGTACGAGCCGCGCACCGCCGAGCAGTTCCGCGACCAGGTCGAGCGGAACTACGAGAGCACCGTCAACTTCCCCGGTCAGCACAGCTACGCGAAGGCCGCCGTCGCGCAGTTCCGCAGCAAGTACAAGGACGGCGAGTACAAGAACTACAACCTCAAGGAGAAGGACGAGGGCAACTGGTGGGTGGCCGTGCGCGACCCGGACCGGTGGCTGGAGGACGCGGCGCAGAAGTGCGACAAGGAGCCCTTCTGGGTCGAGAACGGCGACCCGCCGCCGGTGGCGAACGCCCTCACCCCCGAGCTCCTCGCCGAGCTCGCCTACAACCGCCTTCGCCTTCCCGACACGAAGGTCAGCCTCGCGCCCGAGGACACCACCAAGGTCAACCTGCCCACGTGGGCGTGGCTGGACGAGGCCGAGTTCAAGCCGGTGTCCGTGACGGCCTCCGTCGACGTGCCCGGCCTCGACCTGCGGGCCACCACCACGGCCCGGCCCGACGCCCTGCGGCTCGCCCCCGGCACGCCCGACGCGCGCACGCACCCCGCGTCCGGCGAGTGCGCGCCCCACGGCGACGGCTCCATCGGCACGCCCTACCGCAAGGGCAGGTCCGACGAGACCCCGCCGTGCGGCCTCACCTATCTGCGCTCCTCCGGCAAGGGGACGTTCAAGCTCCAGGCCACGATCACCTGGAAGGTCAGCTGGACGGGGACGGGCAACGCGGGGCCCAACGGGCTGCCGAGCGGCTCGTTCGGCTCGGATCAGCCGGTGGCGGTGGAGGAGGTCCAGTCGGTGAACCGCTGAGGGGTTCGAGGGGCGCGCTGTCCGCCGAGCGGCACCTCTGCGCCTCCCCTCGCCCCGAACGCGCCCTCCCCCTCTCTCCACTTGACGCATACGGACTCCAACTGCCTTGGCGCATCCCGATGTTCACATCAGCGAATCCGCTGATAACGTCGGACGCTCCACGCGAGCTGAAGGAGCCTGTACCGAAGCATGAGCGACTTACGCCTGGACGGCACGGTCTTCGAGGACCTGAGGAAGACCTTCACCACGATCAGCGACCGGATGGACGCGGCACGCCGCGTCCTCCACGGCACCGACGCGACGGCCGTCGGCGCGGGGCGGCTCGTCGAGGAGGTCCACGACTTCGCCGACGAGTGGGGCTACGGCATCAAGCAGCTCCGCAAGCACACCGGCGGCGCGGTCAGGATGATCGACAAGATCGACGAGGAGTTCGGCAAGCTGGACCTGGCGCTCGCCGCGTCCCTGAAGTCCGCCCGGCCGCCGCGGCGGGACCGCTGACGTGTCCGGCGGACGCCCCGCCTTCCCGCACATCGGCTGGGACCCGACGCCCGGCGACGTCCAGGACACCCGGGACCTCGCCCGGAAGCTGGGCGGCCTCGCCCGTGAACTCGGCACGTCCGTACGGGAGCTGGAGCGCATCGAGTGCGGGGCCTGGAAGGGCGAGGCCGCGCGCGCGTTCGTCGAGTACGTCGGCGCGGACGTGGCCCCGCTCATCCGCAAGAGCCACGAGTCCTTCGGCAGGGCGTCGCGGGCGCTGTACCGGTGGGCCCGGGAGCTCCAGGAGTTCCAGGACGAGGCCGACCGGCTCGAGAAGGCCGCCGGGGACAAGCTGGAGGCCCGCGGCAGGGCCGAGGCGCAGGCCGACGGCAAGGGCAGCAAGGCCCTGGCCGAGGCCTCCGGTGACGTCACCCACGTCACCGGCCAGGTCCACGACCTGGAGGACCGCTACGCGCGTGCCGCCGACGCCATCACCCGGGAGCTCGACAAGGCCGGCGACATCGCCCCCGACGAGCCCGGCTTCTGGGACCGGCTCACCAAGGGGATCGCGGACGCGTGGGACGCCACGGGGAAGTGGCTGAAGGACCACGCGGACACCATCAAGCTGATCGGTGACCTGCTGAGTGACCTCAGCGGTGTACTGGGCATGCTCGCCATCATCACCGCGCCCTTCGAACCGGTGGGCGCCGTCCTCGCGACGGCCGCGGTGCTGACGAGCGGACTCGCGCTGGTGACTCACCTCACGGCCAAAGCCGCCGGCGCGGAGGTGAACTGGCTGTCCATCGGGTTCGACGCCCTGGGGACGATCCCTGGAGTCAGTGCCTTCACCAGGGGCGTCAAGGTGGCGAGCCGCGCCCAGGCGACGGTACGTGCCACCCAGCTCGGCCGGGGTTTCCACAGCATGGACACCGTCGGACGGAACGTCGTGGGTATGGGTGACAACGTCATCGGTGGGATGACGCGCACCATCCGAGGGCGGCAGATCACGATCGGCGGCCACAAGCTCGGCGCTGTGATCAAGACCGAGGGCGGCCTCATGAACCGGATGAACCTGCTGACCGAGCAGACGATCCGTGGCGGGCAGCTGGTCGGCACCAAGGGAATTCCCGGTCTACGGAACATCGACTCCATGAGCACCTTGGGCAGGGGCATCGACGCCGGCATCAAGATCGGTCTCAAGGCGGTCCCCATATCCCTTCACGCCCAAGAACTGATGAACCCCGGTGACCGGCTTGAGGAATCAGCGAAGGCACACTGAGAGGACAGCTGCTGTGGACTGGCAACTGCCGCACGGAGAAGCCGTGCACACCCGGCACGACATCGCCTTCGCCACGGGGCTTGCCCCGAAGGTCGCCGGGCTGCGTTCCTTCCGGGACCCCGACGGGCGGGACATCGAAACGGAGCTGACCGGCAGCGGATGGCCGCCCGGCCCCGGCTTCCAGCCCCGCGACAAGGGCGGGCGGTCCGGCGTGCGGGTCCTGGACGTCGTTCTGCTCGGAGTCCCACGGCTGATCAACGCGATCTCGAATGCCGCTGGTCCCGGCGGCTCCCTGGTGAAGGAGCCGAAGGGGCTGGGGCAGTCGCGGGAGCCGCATTTCGAAGTCGATGACTTTCCCGTGGTGTATGCCGGGACGGGTGCCGTGGCCCGCACTCTTCCCTGGCAACTCGACCCCGCACGGCGGCCGAAGGGGTACCGCACCGACCTTTTGCTGACCGATCGGCGTCTGGTGATTCTCGGCCTCCCCACCGGAAGTGATCCGACTTCGGCGCAGGAACTGTGGAGCCTGCCCCGAAGCAATGTGGCAGGCGCCGAGCTGATGACATTCTCCCAAGGTCCGTCCGATGTCCGGCTGCGCTTCACCGACGAGTCCTGGACCCGCTGGTGCGTCCGTGATGCTGACCGGCTCGTGAGTCATGTCCGCGGAGAGAGAAGACCCGTCACGCGTGACCGCCTCACGCCTCAACAGCGTGCGCGCGTAGCCGCATTGATGACCGATCCGCCTCTTGAAGCGGGACGGTCACTCGGCAAGGTGCACCCTGTCGAGGAGGAACCACAACTGGAACTCCTCTCCGGCGGAGTCGTCGCCGTCCACCTCCAGGTTCCGCTCTCGAACGGCAGCCGCATCCCGCTGACCGAGCATCTGGATCCGTCCGGTGCCGACGTAGCTCCGGAGGGAGGGAATCCATGACCTCGGCACCGCAGCCGACGGGCGAGGACATCGCCCCGGTCCTTCTTCCTCCGCTGACGTTCGTCGTGCCGGACGGATTCCACGATGTTCCCGTCGACGCCTCGGCCGACGAACGCCCGGAGTCCGCTGCCGCGTTCGTACGCGGCCTCTACCCGGGGGGAGACGCCGAACTCTGGGGGTCGGCCGCCCCGTACTACGAACGGGTCACCACGCTGCTGTCGACCGCCGGGCTGCTCTACTCAGGTCTGGGAATCTTCGGTCTGGGTGAGGAGGGGGTGGCCCACTGCTCCTTGTCGGTGGCCGTCTGCGCATCGCGGCACGACGATACGGAGACGGCCGCTCAAGGAATGCTGGCCGTGCTCTCCGGCGACCCCCTGAATGACGCGCGCTGGCTCGATCTGCCCTGCGGGCCGGCCATTTCGTGCGTATCCATGCGCGAGCTCTCCGTGGCTGCCGAGCAGACGACGGCATCCGAGGAACAGCCAAAGATCATAACGGGGCAGATCCAGGTATACCTGCCCTTCCCCACCGGCCCCTACATGGCGGTCTTCACCCTCAGTACCGCGTCCATGCAGTGTTGGGGAGAGTTCTGCGACATGCTCACCGCAATCCTCCAGACGGCCTCGTTCACCGATCCCGACGCCCCCGACCACGCCTGAGCGACGTGACGGCGGCTCCCCCGGACGACGGCGGAATTGTCCGCCCCCCTCCCCCACTAAGAAACAAATTGGCGACAGCCCTGTCCGCTTGGGGCGGCTAAGTCACGGCATATCGCGCCCTGTTGCCACGGGTGTGTCTGGCGAGATCTCGATGGTCGCGGATACCTTATTTCCTCTTGTCCGGGCCCTCGTAGGACCGCTCGGTCCGGAGGTCCGTCAGGCGTACGGGACGAGCAGGTACGGGGGAACCGATGAGTGACAGGACGAGGGCGGATCTCGGGATGATCCGGGACTGCTCGGACGCGTTGTTCCGGATTCACCGGGAGTTCAAGGAGAACAGCAACCCGGCCGACGAGTACGGCGACGCGCTCGGCAGCAAGAAGCTCCGGGACGTCTTCGACGACTTCTCCGGCACGTGGAAGAAGACGCGGAAGAAGCTGATGGCGGACATCGAGAAGCTCGCCAAGTTCACCGACTCCGCGGCGGACACGTACGACAAGGTCGACCACGAGCTGGCCGAGGCCCTCCGCAACGCCCGCAAGGAAGCCAAGGAAGCCAAGGGGAAGAAGTGACGCGCCCGACCGACTGGGAGCCGCTGCACGACGGCGACCCCGTTCCCGGTGATCCGTACGAGGTCGCGCGGCTCGGCAAGGAGCTGCGGAACATGGCCGACGAGATCGACAAGCAGGCCCGCAACATCAAGGCCCTCTCGTCGGTGGAGAGCTGGGACAGCGACGCCGGGCGCGCCTTCCACGAGATCGCGGACGGCACGTCGGGCCGGCTGAAGCGTTCCTTCGAACGGTACGACGAGGCCGCCAAGGCCCTGGGCACGAAGGTCGTCGAGGGCGACACGGAGTCCAAGGAGTACGCCAGCGAGCTGTACCGCGCGCAGAAGGTGGCCGACAAGGCCCTGGAGAAGTACCGCGCGGCGCGCTCCGACCAGCAGACCGCGGTCGGCGACCTGGACAAGTACAAGGGCACCGTGCCGAGCAAGGACGACATCGGGGACCGCACGCGCCTGGAGAAGCAGCGCGACGAGGCGATGAGCGTCATCCGTGACTGCCACGGCGACATCGCGCGCGCGAAGAGCATCCGCGACGACGCCGCGAGCGCGGCGGCCAAGCACATCAAGAACATCATCCACCACGACGGCGTCCGCGACCCGGGCGGCTTCATGAACTGGCTGGCGGACTGGGCCGACCGGTTCTCGAACCTGTCGGCGATCTTCGCGATCCTGGCGGTGATCTGTACGTTCGTGCCACCGCTGCAAGTGCTCGCCCCGGTCTTCGCCGCCCTGTCCGTGGTGTGCAGCGCGGCGGCGCTCGCGGGGCACGCGTACGACATGTTCAAGCGGGGCGGGAAGCTCAACCTCCTGAAGCTGGGCCTGGACGTGCTCGGCGTCATGCCGGGCCTCGGCGCCCTGAAGGGGTTCGGCGCGCTCAAGGGCCTCAAGGGCCTGGCGAAGCTGCGCGGGGTCCGCTTCAGCGGCCTGGGCGCGCTCAAGGGCGTGGGGTTCAAGTTCAACAACGGCATCGCCGTGAACCTCACCAACAAGATCCTCACCAAGGCGAAGCAGATGCCCATCGCGGGCGAGAAGATCACCGCGGGCATCAAGACGGCCGGGTTCGGCAGCGCCCTGTACAAGATCTTCACGGGCAAGGACGGCGCCCGCACCGGCGACCCGGGCGACCCGGTGAAGCCGGCGAACCTGCCGCGGCCCTCGCCGCGCCCCGCGCCCACGCCCTCGCCGACGCCCTTCCGCACCGCGATGGCGCAGTAGCCGTGTCCGCGCCCTTCGACGATCGGCCCCCCGGGCCCGGCGAGTACCGGGCCCGGGGGGACCTCGTCCGGTCGCTGGTCCCGGGCGCCGTGCTCGCCGCGGTGCCCGCCGCGCGCGCGGCCGCCGAGGCCGAGGGACACCGGCTGCGGTTCGACTTCCTCGACGACGCGGCGGTCCTTGAGCTGCTGCGCCTCCGCCACCTCGACGAGGCGGCGCTGCACCGGGCCGGAGTGCGCCTCGGCGTCCCGACCGCGCTCGTCGCCTTCGCGCTGTTCGCGGGCTGGGGCGCCTACGCGCAGCACTGGGAGCCGGGCCGGGACCAGTACCTGTACTACGGCCTGTGCGGCGCGGTCGGCGTCCTCGTCGTCGTCCTGTACGCCGTCACGCTGACCCGGCACTGGGGCAGCCGACCGCGCCAGCGGGTGCGGGCGCGGGCGGCCGCGTACCGCAGGATCGCGCACCTCGCCCGCGACGGCGGGGCCCCGCTGCCGGACGCGTACCCGCACTACGGCCCGTATCCGTTCGCGGCCCGCTACCGCCCCGAAGCCGCCACCGACGACGGCGACGGTGGCGCCGCCGACCTGGACATGCCCGCAGACCGGCGCGGAGGTCCGCCCGGCGCGCCCGATGGGAAAGGCCCCCGATGAGTTCCGTGGTGTCCGAGACGACCGGGGTCGCGACCGCGGCCGACGGCGAGCTGTTCCACGTCCGGTGGATCATGCCGGAAGGGTTCTTCGAACTCCCGACGGAGGCCGAGGACATCGACGAGCTCGCCGACGAGCTCATCGGCCTGGCCCGGGAGATCCAGCCCAGGTCCACGCCCGAGATGCAGTACCTGTGGGCCGCGATGGTCGGGTCCACGTACGACGAACTGGTCGACGCCGGGGTGCAGTACGCCGGGTTCGTCGTCACCGAGGTCGACGACGTCCGCTGCACGGCCAACGTGTCCATCGCGCTCGCCGACCTGCCGGACGAGGCCCGCTTCAGCCCGGTGGAGGGCATCGCGCGGGCGCTGCGCGCGCTCGGCCGTGGCGAGGTGGAGGAGCTGTCCCTGCCGTGCGGGCCGGGCGTGTCCTGGATCGGCTCGCGGCCCGCCGCCGTCGACGGGTCGCTCACGCCGTCCGGCGAGGAGGAGCCGTTCTGGACGTCCTTCATCAACGTCCAGGTGCCGCTGTCCAACGGCACCGCCGTGGTCCTGGAGATGTCCACGCCGACGATGGAGGGCTGGGACGTCTTCTCCAGCATGTTCGCGGGCGTCTGCCGGAGCCTCCAGCTCTTCGACGCCGCCGGGAACCCGGTGGACAGCAAGGGCCGCCCCGTCGACATAGCCGACGCAGCTGACGTAGCCGACGTAGCCGACGGAGAGGAGAGCGCGGAGTGACCGGCGCGGACCCGCGAACGGAACGCGTCGGGGCCGACGTGCCGCCGGAGGACTACCGGCTGCTCGTCCCCCGCGACTGGTTCCGCATCGACCTCACGCTCGACCGCTGGCGGCCCCAGCTCAAGACGTTCGCCGACCGGCAGGCGGCCCGGCGCGGCATGTCCGCGGAGGCCGCGCGGGGGCTGTGGGCCACCCTGCGCAACACCGCGGAGAGCGGCGCGGCCCAGGGCGCCATCGAGCTGTTCCTGCGCTCGGAGATCAGCGACACGGGCGCGACCCCGGCCACGCTGCTCGTGTCCCTGCTGCCGATGTCCGGCGCGCTGTACGTCACCCCGCAGGAACTGGCGCGGAGCGTCACCGAGCACCGGGGCGCGGCCACGAAGGTGTCCGTGACGCGGCTTCCCGCGGGCGAGACGGTCCGCGTCACGACGGCGACGACCCTGGACCTGTACGTCAACATGCCCGGAAAGGCAGGGTATTTGCTGCTCGCCTTCTCCGTACCGCTGAGCGGTGTCGAAAGCTCCCTGGGCGGCCTGTGCGAGGCGATCGCGGCATCGCTGCGCTGGGTCTGAGGCCGAGAGGGCGGGCAGGGCGGGCAAAAGGGGCGGGGGGAGGGGCAGTTGCCCCTCCCCCCGCCCCTGCTGCTGCGACCCCTGCCGCGGCTGCCGCCGCCGGGTCCGGGGGTCAGCCCCGCGCGGCCTTGCCCAGCTCGTCGTCGATCTGCTCGAACTTGTCCGCGGCGGTCGTCAGGTAGTCGCCCATGCCGTCGAGGCCGTCGAGCATGTCCTTGGCGCCGCGCACGAACTCGTCGAAGTTCTCGTCGAACGCCTTCGAGGAGCTCTTGGTGACGTAGCCCGTCTCGACGAGGTTCGCGATGTACTTGCGGAGGCCGTCGAGCTTCTCCTTGAGCTTGTCCTTCTCCTTGACGACATGCTTGGCCGCATCCCGCATGTCCTGGTATGTGACATCAAGGTCCTTGGACATGAAGCCCACTCCCTATCCAACGCGCCGCAGGGCCAGCCCCCGTGGCTCCACTGATTGGTGCGAATCGCACCTGAAACGGCGCGAATCACGCTGTCGGCACGGCGGTTGCGCCCGAACACACCCGGTGCGCCCGTCCGCCAGTGCGCCAGCAGCTTACGGGTGTGGTCATGGAGGGAATACCCCCGTTGAGTCACAGCTCTGCTATGAGCGCGTGCCGGGGTGGAAGTGCAGCGATTGCCGGGCGTTGCCGGTGGAAAGCGTGCGCCGACAGCCCGTTGCCCCCGGCCGGGAGTGAGCGGTTATCGTCGCTTCCACTGTGGGCCGTGGTCCGGAAGCGGTCACGGGGGGCCATGGGAGGACGAGCGTGCGTCTGACACTGACCGTCGTCGATCCGATCGGCGGCGGCTCCGCCGACGTCGTGCTCGACGCCGATCCCGACTCCTCCGTCCGGGACATAGCCGCCGAACTGGCCCGCACGGCCGGCCGGAGCGGCGCCCAGGTCATCCCCCTCGGCCCGCACCAGCCGACGCCCGACGGCGCGCCGGTGCTCTACGTCGACGGGTACGCCGTCGACCCCGGCGCCACGGTCGTCACCTCGCCGCTGCGCGAGGGCGCCGTGGTCAGCCTCCACGACCCGGCGGGCTGCGTGCCCGGCGAGCCGACCGGCCTGGTCGAGCTGCGCGTGGTGGGCGGCCCGGCCGCGGGCGCCGTGCACCGGCTCGGCATCGGCCGGTACGACATCGGCAGCGGCCCGGCCGCGTACGTCCGCGTCGACGACCCCGAACTCGCCGCTCGGGCCCTGACGTTGTCGGTCGCCACGGACGGCACCTGCCGACTGGTCGTGCGCGGCGGCGAAGAGGGCGGAGGTGAAGTCACCCTCGACGGGGCGAAGTTCACCGGCGCCGAGGACGGCGCCTGGCCCCTCGGCTCGCAGCTCGCCGCCGGGAACACCCTGTTCGAGCTCGTGCGGTACGCGCCGCCCGACGCGGCCCTCAAGTGGTCCGAGGACGGCGCGGGCCTCGACTACAACCGGCCGCCGCGGCTGCGTCCGCCCGAGCGGCAGACCACGTTCCGTCTGCCGTCGCCGCCGCGCGACTTCGAGGCCCGGCCGCTGCCGTGGCTGATGGCCCTGTTCCCGCTGGTCGGCGCCGTGATCGCGGCGATGATCTTCAACCGCTGGTACTACCTCATCATCGCCGGGCTGAGCCCGATCATGCTGTTCGGCAACTACTTCCTGGACAAGAAGCACGGCCGCAAGTCCCACGCCAAGCAGGTCAAGGAGTACAAGGAGACCAAGGAGCGGATCGAGAAGGACGCGCAGGACGCCCTGGTCGCCGAGCGGCTCGACCGGCGCCACGCGGCCCCCGACCCGGCGGCCGTCCTCACCCTCGCCACCGGCCCGCGCACCCGCCTGTGGGAGCGGCGCCGCACCGACGCCGACCATCTGCTGCTGCGCTTCGGCACCGGCACGCTGCCGTCCGACGTCGTCCTCGACGACCCGGAGCAGGACGAGCACAAGCGCCAGGTCACCTGGACCATCGAGGACGCCCCGGTGGCCCTCGGCCTGAAGCAGCTCGGCGTCATCGGCCTGGCCGGGCCCGGCGACTCGGCGGCGGCCCTCGGCCGCTGGGCGGTGGCGCAGACCGCCGCGCTGCACAGCCCGATGGACGTGCAGTTCTACGTCCTGACGGAGAACTCCGCCTGGGAGTCCTGGGACTGGCTGCGCTGGCTGCCGCACGCCCGCCCCGGCGGCGGCCAGGACGTCAACGTGCTGATCGGCACGGACGCCGAGACCGTCGGCGCCCGCGTCGGCGAGCTGACGCAGGTCCTCGACGCGCGCGAGAAGGTCAAGCAGGAGACCCGGGGCCAGACCGGCGGGTTCACCGACCCGGACATCGTCGTCGTCTGGGACGGCTCGCGACGCCTCCGGTCGCTGCCCGGCGTCGTCCGGATCCTGCGCGACGGCCCGGCCGTGGGCATCTACGCGCTCTGCCTGGACACCGAGCAGCGCTTCCTGCCCGGCGAGTGCCAGGCCTTCGTCGTGGCCGAGCCCAGGGCCCGGGAGCTCGCGGACCCGGCGGCCGGGGCCGCGCCCGGGGCGGGCGGCATTCCGCCCCGGCCCGCCACCGCCCCGGCAGGCGGCGGCTTCCCCTCCTTCCACGCCTGGCACACCGCCGACGCGGAAGCCGGCCGGGCGGACACCGCCGACGAGCTGCGGCTGCGCGTCGAGCAGACCGGCGCCCGGCGCCTGCTCGGCGTACGCCCCGACTTCGTCTCGCCCGCCTGGTGCCTGCGCCTCGCGCGCGCCGTGTCGCCGCTGCGCGACATCAGCGGCGAGACCGAGGACTCGGCCCTGCCCGGCGCCAGCCGGCTGCTCGACGTGCTCCAGCTGGAGCCGCCGTCCCGCGAGGCCATCACCGCCCGCTGGCAGTCCGGCGGACAGTCCACGACGGCCGTCATCGGCGAGTCGTACGACGGTCCGTTCGGCATCGACCTGCGCAAGGACGGGCCGCACGGCCTGATCGCGGGCACCACCGGATCCGGCAAGTCGGAGCTCCTGCAGACCATCGTGGCCGCGCTCGCCGTGGCCAACACGCCCGAGAACATGACGTTCGTCCTCGTCGACTACAAGGGCGGCTCCGCCTTCAAGGACTGTGTGCAGCTGCCGCACACCGTCGGCATGGTCACCGACCTCGACGCGCACCTCGTCGAACGCGCCCTGGAGTCGCTCGGCGCCGAGCTGAAGCGGCGCGAGCACATCCTCGCCGACGCCGACGCCAAGGACATCGAGGACTATCAGGACCTGGTGCGCCGCGACCCCACGCGCGCGCCGGTGCCCCGGCTCCTCATCGTCATCGACGAGTTCGCCTCCATGGTCCGCGACCTGCCCGACTTCGTCACCGGCCTGGTCAACATCGCCCAGCGGGGCCGCTCCCTCGGCATCCACCTGCTCCTCGCCACGCAGCGGCCGAGCGGTGTCGTGTCGCCCGAGATCCGCGCCAACACCAATCTGCGCATCGCCCTGCGCGTCACCGACGGCGGCGAGTCGTCGGACGTCATCGACGCGCCCGACGCCGGGCACATCTCCAAGAACACGCCCGGCCGCGCCTACGTCCGCCTCGGCCACGCGTCCCTGGTGCCCTTCCAGTCCGGCCGCGTCGGCGGCCGCCGCCCTGGAGCCGCGGACCCGCAGGCGCTCGCGCCCTGGGCCGACGAACTCACCTGGCCGGGCCTCGGGCGCGCCACGGCCGCCCGGCCCAGGGCACGGGCCCGCGAGGACGAGGAGATCACCGACCTGAAGGTCCTCGTCGACGCGATCCGCGAGGCCAACACGGCCCTCGCCGTCCCCGCCCAGCACAGCCCCTGGCTGCCCGCCCTCGGCGAGATGCTGCTGCTCGACGCCATCGTCTCGCCGCCCGCCCCCGCCGGTGCGCTGCCGCCCGCTCCGTACGGCGTCGAGGACCTGCCCGCCGACCAGGCGCGCCGCCCCGTCGCCGTGGACTTCGCGACCTTCGGGCACCTGATGATCGGTGGCGCCCCGCGCAGCGGCCGCTCCCAGGTGCTCCGCACGATCGCGGGCTCCCTCGCGCGCACGCACTCGTGCGCCGACGTCCACCTGTACGGCATCGACTGCGGCAACGGCGCGCTCAACGCGCTGACCCGGCTTCCGCACTGCGGCGCCGTCGTCAGCCGCAACCAGACCGAGCGCGTGGTCCGCCTCGTCAACCGGCTCAAGGGCGAACTCGGCCGCCGCCAGGACCTCCTCGCCGAGAAGGGCTACGCCGACATCGGCGAGCAGCGGTCCGGTGCCGCGGCCGACGAGCGCCTGCCGCACCTCGTGGTCCTCCTCGACCGCTGGGAGGGCTGGCTGCCCACGCTCGGCGAGATCGACCACGGCAGCCTGACCGACGAGGTCACCGCGCTGCTGCGGGAGGGCGCGAGCGTGGGCATCCACCTGGTCGTCACCGGCGACCGGCAGCTCCTCGTCGGCCGCGTCTCCTCCCTCACCGAGGACAAGTACGGCCTGCGGCTCGCCGACCGCTCCGACTTCTCCCTGCTCGGCATCCCCTCCCGCAAGGTGCCCGAGGAGATCCCCCCGGGCCGCGCCTTCCGCAACGAGAGCGGTACGGAGACGCAGTTCGCCCTGCTCTCCGAGGACGCCACCGGGCAGGGCCAGGCCGCCGCGCTCGCCGCCATCGGCGAGGCCGCCGCGGTCCGCGACGCCGACGTGCCGCGCCGGCTGCGCCCGTTCCGCGTCGACACGCTGCCCGGCCGGATCTCCTTCGACGAGGCCTGGGAGCTGCGCGACCCCGAGGCCTCGCGCTCGAAGCTGTGGGCCCTGATCGGCGTCGGCGGCGACGAACTCATGGGCCACGGGCCCGATCTGGCCGAGGGCGTGCCCGCCTTCGTCGTCGCGGGCCCCGCCAAGTCCGGCCGCTCCACCGTCCTGATGAACGCCGCCCGCTCCTTCCTCGCGCAGGGCGTACGCCTCGTCGTCGCCGCGCCCCGCCAGTCCCCGCTGCGCGGGCTCGACGGCACCGAGGGCGTCCTGAAGGTCTTCACCGGCGACGACATCGACGAGGACGACCTGGAGGAGGCCATCGACTCGGCGACCCCCCGGTCGCCGATCGCCGTCCTCGTCGACGACGGCGAGATCCTGGAGGACTGCGACGCCGCGAGCCAGTTCAAGCGGATCATCCAGCGAGGGGCCGACGAGGGCCTCGCCCTCGTGCTCGCCGGGGACGAGGAGGACGTGTGCAGCGGGTTCTCCGGTTGGCAGGTCGACGCGAAGAAGGGGCGGCGGGGCATCCTGCTCTCCCCGCAGGACTCGTCCAGCGGGGACCTCATCGGCGTCCGCGTCTCCCGGAGCATGGTCGGCGGCCCCGTCACCCCCGGCAAGGGCCTCCTCCACCTGGGCACGGGCGAACCGGCGACGGTGACGACTCCGTTCTGACGCGGCGCCGGACAGGGCTGTTTTCAGCCCGTCCGGCGTTTGAGGACGAGGCGCGGAGCGCCGACAAACGGGGGTCCAAGGGGGCGGAGCCCCCTTGATCGGGAAGGGGCGCCCGCGCGCGGAGCGCGCTCATGGGCACAGCGGGGCGCACCCGCGAGGGTCAGCCCCGGACGCGCCGCAGCCGCGCCTCCGGATCACCCGCCTTGGGATCCTCGGAGGTGTACTGGAGCTCCGAGCCCACGGGCCGCAGCCACACCGTGTGGGCGGCCTGCGAGCAGCCCCCGCCGTTGGACGTCGCCCCGACCGCCTTCAGGGCCAGCCGCTTCTCCGTGGCCGACGTGAGCGTGAGGACGTCGACGCACGTACCGCCGATGAGGTCCGTCTGCGTCACCGTGCCGACCCGCTCCCCCGCCTTCGTGACCTGACTGATCGTCACATCGAAGGTGCCCAGGGCGACGAGGCCGTCCTGCGCGGAGGCCTTGCCGCGCCACTTGCCCAGATAGCGCTTGGGTACGAGGCCGTCGGAGTCGGAGGCGCCTCCGGTGGCGGCGGGCGGCCGCTTCCCGGCGCTGCCGTCGCCGTCGCCGCCCGCGCCGGAGCCGGGCAGCACGTCGAAGAGGAACGCCGACCCCACAAGGACCGCCGCGAGCGCCCCGGCCACGGCGAGGGCCACCGTGCAACTCACCCTGCGCCCGCGGCCGTCCGGCGTCCCGGGCGCGGCCGTCGCGGCGACGGAGAGGGAGACCTTGCCGGGCGGGGCCGCGGCGGGCGGGGGCGGCACCGGGGACGGCCGCGCGTCGGCAGGGCCGCCCCGCGGAAGCGGAGTCGGTGGCACCGCCGCCCCCGGCCCACCCGCCCCGTACGACGCGTCGGGCGGCCCGAACACCCCCACCGCGGGTCCCGCGAACGACACCGGCCCCGATGCCGCCGCGCCCCCGGCGCCGTCCCCCTTCGCCTCCAGGTCGAGCAGCCGGACCGCGCTGCGGCTCACGCGCTCCACCAGTGGCCCCGGCAGCCACCCCGCGGCCACCAGCGGGGCCGCCCCCTCGGGAGCGAGGCGGCGGGCGACCTCGGCCGGGGCGGGCCGCGCCGCCGCGTCCTTGGCCAGGCAGGCCGCGGCCAGGTCCCGCAACTCACCGCCCAGCGCGCCAAGGTCGGGCTCCTCGTGGACGACCTTGTAGAGCAGCGCGGCCGACGTGTCGCCCGCGAAGGGGGGCTCCCCCGTCGCCGCGTACACGAGTGAGGCGCCGAGCGAGAAGACGTCCGCCGCGCCCGTGGCGGCCTTGCCGAGGATCTGCTCCGGCGCCATGTAGCCGGGCGAGCCGATGGACACGCCGGTGGACGTGAGGGAGGCCGTGCCGTCCGTCGCGCGGGCGATGCCGAAGTCGATCAGACGCGGGCCGTCCAGGGTCAGCAGGACGTTGGAGGGCTTCACGTCGCGGTGGACCAGGCCGAGGGCGTGGACGTGCGCGAGCGCCTCCGCGAGGCCCGCGCCGAGGACGCGCGCCGAGTGCTCGGGCAGCGGGCCCGCGTCCCGTACGGCCTCCGTGAGGGACGGGCCCGCCGCGTATCCGGTCGCGACCCAGGGCAGCGCGGCCTCGGGGTCGGCGTCCAGGACCGGGGCCGTCCACTGGCCGCCGACCCGCCGGGCCGCTTCGACCTCGCGGCGGAAGCGGGCGCGGAACTCCTCGTCGAGGGCGAAGTGCGGATGCACGACCTTCACGGCGACCGTGCGGCCGCCCGCGCTGCGGCCCACGTAGACGCGGCCCATGCCGCCGGAGCCGAGCCGGCCGAGCAGCCGATAGGGCCCGACGGCCGTGGGCTCGTCCGGTTCGAGCGGGTGCATCGCGAAGGCCTCCCCCTGGTGTGCCGTACGCGGACCACTGCCACGGATCAGCCTACGACCCGGGGAACCCGCGCCCGGGTTTCTCCCTCTACCCAGAAGGAATTGACCGTATTGCCGCCCTTGTCTCCAGGTCCGTCGAGGTCATATGAACATCCGCCGCACCACCGTCGCCCTGACCGCCGCGCTCGCCGCCACCGCCGCGCTCCTCACCGGCTGCTCGTCCGACGGGGACGAGCCCATGAGCTTCGACAGCGCCTCCGCCCCGGCCCCCGCCCAGGGCCACGGGAGCGAGCACGCGGGCATCCGGCTCCCCACCGGGCCCCGCGCCTCCTTCACCACCGCGAGCACCCTCGACGACGGCACCAAGATCGGCGTCACCACCCTGCACGGCAAGAAGTCGGGCTTCACCGGAAAGGTCTGGGTCTGGGCGCCGAAACAGTACTTCGACCCGAAGTACTCCCACAGCGGCTTTCCCGTACTCATCGCGCTGCCCGGTGGCCCCGGTTACCCCAATAACTACTGGATGGGCACGGACCTGAAGCTGGAGAGCTCCATCGCCAAGTGGTCGCGGGAGGGAAAGAGCCAGCCGTTCATCGTGGTGATGCCCGTGCTCAATCCCGACGCCACGTTCTATTACGACGGCAGCGACATACCGGGACAGCCGAAAATGGGCACCTGGATGACCGAGGACGTACCGGATTTCGTCAAGGCGAATTTCCGCACCTTCACGTCCCGTGACGGGTGGGGCTTCATGGGGTCCTCGTCGGGCGGTTTCGTGGGCCTGAAGTCCGTCCTGAAGCACCCGGAGAAGTTCAGGGCCGTGATCGCGTCGGGCCCGGACACCGTGCCCGACTCACCGCTCTGGCGCGGGCACGAGCCACAGCGGCTCGCCAACGACCCGGGGCGCCTGGCCGAGCGCCTCATCCGGCGCGGCGGACCCGAGGTCGACATCGCCTTCCAGGTCGGCACCGCGGAGTCCGGGCAGCCGAACCTGCGGGCCTTCATGAAGAAGTACGGCAAGGGGCCGGTCAGGACCCGGCTCAACGTCATCCAGGGCGGCACCCACAGCGCCCGCTCGTACGTTCCCGCCATGGACGACGGGCCGATCCAGTGGATCAGCAAGAAGATGAAGGGCCCGGTCCCCGGCAGCTGAGGTCCGGGCCCCGCGCGGCTACGGCCGCAGCAGCTCCACCTTCACGTCCCCGGGGAAGCCGGTCGTCGGCCCCACCCGGCGCGCGAACTCCGTGACGCCCTCCAGCTGCGGGCCGCCGAAGCGGAAGTCGAGCGTCGTGAAGTACCGCTCCAGGACGCCCGCGTCGAAGGACTCCCAGCGCGAGGCCTGCTCCGCGACCTTCGCGACCTCGTCCAGGGACAGGTCGCGGGAGGCCAGGAACGCCTTGTGGACCTCGCGGACCACCTCGGGCTCGCGCGCGAGGTAGTCACGGCGTGCCGCCCACACCGCGAAGACGAACGGCAGGCCCGTCCAGTCCTTCCACATCTGCCCGAGGTCGTGCACCTCCAGGCCGAGCTTGGGGGCGTCGATCAGGTTCGCGCGCAGCGCCGCGTCCCCGATCAGGACGGCCGCGTCCGCCTCCTGCATCATCAGGCCGAGGTCCGGCGGGCAGGTGTAGTACTCGGGGCGCACGCCGTGGCGCTCGGCGAGCAGCAGCTGCGCCAGGCGCACGGAGGTGCGCGAGGTGGAGCCGAGCGCCACCCGCGCCCCGTCCAGGCGGTCGAGCGGCACCTGCGAGACGATCACGCACGACATGACCGGGCCGTCGCAGCCCACGGCCAGGTCGGGGAAGGCCACCAGGTCGTCGGCGTTGCGCAGGAACTCGACCAGGGTGACGGGGCCGACGTCGAGGTCGCCGCGCACGAGCTGCTCGCTGAGCTTCTCCGGGGTGTCCTTGGTGAGCTCGAAGTCGAGGAGGGTGCCGGTCCGCGCGAGGCCCCAGTACAGGGGCATGCAGTTCAGGAACTGGATGTGACCGACGCGCGGCCGGGCGGTGCGGCGGGAGCTGGGGATGGGGTACCCCCTGCCCGAGCGCGGCCGAGGGCTTGGGGAGGGGTCGGCGTCGACCGCCCCGCCCGAGGTGTCAGCGGGAGAATTGTCCACATCCGTGAGGCTAGCCCTCGTGCGCCACGGAGCGAGCGCCGGGTCCCGCGGGGACCGGGGCCGCGCTCCTCCGCGCCCCCGCACCGCCCCGCCGCCGGGGCCGACCGGGGGGCCTGCCCCGGGCTTTCGCCGCGGCTTCCGCCAAGGCCTCGGCGGGCCCGTGTCAACCCGGCGCGAGGGGCCGTCAAACCTCCGAGTGACGTGATCTTGATCCCTATTGCTTCCGGGTGCCTGCGTGCTAAGCTCGCCGCAAGTTGCAGTTTGGTTTCCCTTGCAGTACAGAGCCTGCGGAGCATGTAACCCGCAGGCTCTCGTCGTTTTCAGACTTTTGCAGTTGTTTCAACAATCGCAGGTTCTGGAGCAGGGCAACCCTTTGGCCCAAGGAGGGCTTATGGCTACCGGAACCGTGAAGTGGTTCAACGCCGAAAAGGGCTTTGGATTCATCGCCCAGGAAGGCGGCGGCCCCGACGTCTTCGTTCACTACTCCGCGATCAACGCCAGCGGTTTCCGTTCCCTCGAGGAGAACCAGGCCGTGACCTTCGACGTCACGCAGGGCCCGAAGGGCCCGCAGGCGGAGAACGTCACCCCTGCCTAGTCAGGGACGGCTTGATCCTCCCGTAAGGGTGGCTTGATCCAACGGAAGCAGTACCCAAGGGGCCCCGCGCCCTCGCTTCGGCGAGGCACCGGGGCCCCTGCCTTTTTCTGGCGGGGGCGCCTTGGGCGGGTCAGCTCCCTCGGGCAGGGTGGGCCCCCTCCCGGCGCGGGCCCATCGGCCTACGGCCTCGTCCTCAAACGCCGGACGGGCTGGATGTTCCCTGCGGCGCCGTGGTCATTCATCGCGCTGACGCGCTCGTCCTCAAACGCCGGACGGGCTGGGGTGGCCGGTGCGGGCTGGATGTTCTCTGCGGCGCCGTTGCCGTTCATCGCGCTGGCGCGCTCGTCCTCAAACGCCGGACGGGGGGGCGGCCGGTGTGCGCTGGAACTTGTCTGCGGGTGGCCCCGCGGGAGGGCCGCTGTTGAGACGCCACGCCGGATCCCGGCTGCGGGCTGCCGCCTCGGCCCCCGGTACGGATCTGCACGGGCCCTCCGGGCGCAACCGGCGGCCGTCTCAGCCCGTCCGGCGTTCGAGGACGAGGCGCGGAGCGCCGAAAAGGCGGGGGCACGGGGGCGGCAGCCCCAGGGATCGGGAAGGGGCGGGTCTGGGGCGCCCCGCGAGGGCCTCAGCGCGCGGGCAGCGCCTCCCGCGTGCGGGACACCGCCGCCGGGTCCCAGTTCTCCCCGGGCACACTGGCCAGCAGCAGCCGCGTGTACGCGTGCTCCGGGTCCGCGAGGACCCGGCCCGTCGGCCCCTGCTCCACCACCTCACCCCGCCGCATCACCAGCACCGCGTCCGTCACGTGCCGCACCACCGCCAGGTCATGGCTGACGAAGACGAGCGCCACCCCCGTCTCCTCCCGGATCTCCCGCAGGAGCTGGAGGATCTGCGCCTGGATCGACACGTCGAGCGCGGCGACGGCCTCGTCGAGCACCAGGACCCGGGGGTCGACCGCCAGCGCCCGGGCGATCGCGAGGCGCTGCCGCTGCCCGCCGGACAGGTCCCGGGGCCGCGCGTCCGCCTCGCGCGCGCCCAGACCGACGCGGTCCAGGAGGTCGCGGGCCGCCGCCCCGCCCCTCTCGTCCTTGCCGTGCAGGCGCAGCGCCGTACGGAGGCACTGGGTGGCGGTGAGCCTCGGGTCCAGGGAGACGTACGGGTCCTGGAAGACCATCTGGATCTCCCTGGCCCTGGCGAGACGGGCCCGGGAGGTGCGCGGGGTGCGGGGCTCGCGGCGGCGGCCCGCCACGGTGATCTCCCCCCGGTCCGGAGGGACGAGGCCCACCAGCATGCGGGCCACGGTCGTCTTGCCGGAGCCCGATTCGCCGACGATGCCGAGGGAACCGCCCTCGGGGACCGCGAAGCCCACGTCGTGCGCGGCCCGGTGGCTGCCGCCGCCGGGCAGGGGGTAGGTCTTGCTCAGCCCGGTGGCCTGGAGCAGGGCGGTCTTCGTCACGGCTTCACCTCGGTCTCGACAGGGGTGCCCGCGGCGAGGCAGGCGGACACGCCCCCGTCCGGCAGGGGCACCGGCTCCGGGTCCCACGTCCCGCACTCCGGCCGCGCCTGACCGCACCGCTCCACGAACGCGCACCCCTCGAACACGTCCGCGAGGGACGGCGGGCGGCCCGGGATCGGGCGCAGCGGGGCCTCCAGGGCGTCCAGGGTCGGGGAGCAGGACAGCAGGCCGCGGGTGTAGGGGTGGGAGGGGGTGGTGAACAGGGCCTTCGCCGTGCGCTCCTCCACCACCCGGCCCGCGTACATCACGTACACGCGGTCGCTGTACGCCGCCGCCAGGTGCAGGTCGTGGGTGATGAACAGCAGGCCCAGGCCGTGCTCGGCCCGCAGGGTGCGCAGCAGGGCGAGGATGTCGGCCTGGGTGGTGACGTCCAGGGCGCTGGTGGCCTCGTCGGCCAGGAGCAGACGGGGGCGGGCGGCGAGGGCGCCCGCGATGACGACCCGCTGGAGCATGCCGCCGGACAGCTCGTGCGGGCGCTGGCGCACGCGGCGCTCGGGGTCGGGCAGGCCGACGGAGGCGAGCAGCGCGACGGCCTCGGCACGGGTGGCGCCCCGCTCGGTGAGGAAGTCGCCGACGCGGCGCACCGGGTTGAGGGCCGCGCGCGGGTCCTGGTGGACCAGGGCGACCGAACCCGCGCGGTGGGCGCGCAGCCGCTCGCCGGTCAGGGTGAGGACCTCGGTGCCGTCGAAGCGCACGGAACCGGAGACGCCCGCCCCGTCCGGCAGCAGGCCGAGGGCCGTCCGCGCGGTCGTCGACTTGCCCGAGCCGGACTCGCCGACCAGGGCCACCACCTCGCCCTCGGCGACCCGCAGGGACACGGAGTCCAGGAGCGGGCGGGCGGCGCCCGGCACGGTCACGGTCACGTCGTCGATGTCGAGCAGCATCACTGCCTCCCCAGGCGGTCGGCGGCCCAGACGCCGACGACGTTGAAACAGACCACGACCAGGGCGATCGCGGTGCCGGGCACCAGGGCGGGGAGCATCGCGCCCTGGACGATCGCCGCCTGCCCCTCCTGCACCATCAGGCCCCAGTCACAGGACGGGGGCTGGGCGCCGAAGCCCAGGTAGGAGAGGGTCGCCAGGGACATCAGGGCCTCGCCGAAGAGGACCACGAGATAGCCGAGGACGGACCGGCCCAGGTTCGGTATCAGATGGCGGGCGCAGATGCGGGCGCCGCCCATGCCCTGCACGCGGTACGCGTCGACGTAGGGCTTGCGGGCCTCGGACAGGGCCAGGGAACGGGTGTACTTGGCGATGGTCGGCGTGAAGGCCAGGCCGAGGGCGAGGACGGACGTCGTCGTGCCGGTGCCGAACACGGCGATGATCAGGACGGTGAACAGCAGGCCCGGGAAGGCGTACATCACGTCCGTGAGGCGGGAGACGAGCGTGTCCACCCAGCCGCCGCGCCAGGCCGCGAGCACCCCGAGCGTGACGCCGAGCACCCCGGCGACGGCGAGCAGCAGGAGCGGCGCGACCAGGCTGGTCCGCGCGCCGTACAGGGCGCGGGAGAGCAGGTCCTGGCCGGAGGAGTCGGTGCCGAGGAGGTGCTCGCGGCCGGTGCCCACCAGGGAGGAGGACAGGTCGATGGTGTCCGGGGCGTAGGGCGCGAGGAGGGGGGCGAGGGCGGCCGCGAGGACGACGAGACCGAGGAGCGTGCCCGCGATCAGGACGCCGACCGGGCGCCGTGGCCCGGCCGCCTTCACGGCGTTCGTAGCGCCGAGGGTCAGGGTCATGAGCGCACCTCCTTCACGCGCGGGTCGAGCAGCGGGTGGACGGCGTCCACGGCCGTGGTGACGACGATGTATCCGGTGACCATCAGGAGCAGGACGGCCTGCGCCACGGGGAAGTCGTGGGTGTTGATGGCGCCGACGAGCAGGGAGCCGATGCCGCTGAGGCCGAAGGCGGTCTCGACGACGACGGTGCCGGCGAGCATGCCCGCCATGACCAGGCCGCACATGGTGACGATGGGCCCCAGCGCGTTGCGCAGGACGTGGCGGCGGACTATCTCCCGCTCGGGCACGCCGGACGCGCGGGCCGCCGCCACGTGGTCGGAGGCCGCCGCGTCCACCATCGCCTGCCGGGTCACGCGGCTGACCAGGGCGAGCGCGCCGAGCGCCAACGACAGGGCGGGCAGCGTGAGGTGGTGCACGGTGCCGAGGAAGCCCTCGCCGCTGCCGGTCACCGGGAACCAGCCGAGCCGGACGCCGAAGAACGACACCAGGGCGATCGCCGCGACGAACGACGGCACCGACGCGGCGAGCGTCGTGACCCCGACCACCGCCGAGTCCACCCAGGTGGACCGCTTCACGGCGGCGAGGATCCCCGCGCCCACACCGAGGACGACGAACAGGACGGTGGCGTACAGGACGAGTTGGAGCGTCGTCGGGAAGCGGGCCGCCACCAGGTCGGACACCTGGTCGCTGTACTTGAAGGACCGGCCGAGGTCGAGGTGCAGGCAGTCCCACAGCCAGCGGCCGTACTGGGCGGCCAGCGGCTCGTCCAGGTGGTACTCGGCGCGCACCTGGGCCAGGCGCTCGGGGGTCAGCTTGTCGCGGCCGCCCGCGAGGAAGACGGCGGGGTCGCCGGGCGCGGCGTACACGGCGGCGAAGATGACGAACGACGCGGCGAGGAGCGTGGCGAGCACGCCCGCGAGGCGCCGTACGAGACGGACGGCGATGCCCTTTCCCATGGCGGCCTAGCCTTTCCGCGCGCCCAGCCGGGCGGCCCACGGGTAGTAGAGGTACGACTGGGAGGAGGGCGGTCCGGTCAGCCGGTCGCTGAGGACGAGCGCCGTCGGCACCTGGGCGACGGGGATCCACACGGCGGCGTCGACGAACCGCCGCTGCGCCTCGGTCGTGAGCCGGGCGCGCTCGGTGTCGTCGAGCGTGGCGAGGGCCTTGTGGACGAGGCGGTCGTACGCGGGGTCCTTGAAGCCGACCCAGTTGTTGGAGGAGTCGGACAGGCCGTTGTCGTAGAAGCCCATGGGGTCGGCCTTGGAGATGTACCAGTCGCCGACGAGGACGTCGATGCCGTCGCGGGCCTGGGGGTCGCTGTAGAACTCCTCGAACTGCGCGGGCGGCACGGTCTTGATCTGTGCCCGCACCCCGATCCGCTGGAGCGCGGCGCGGGTGGCGTTGGCGACGACGGTGCGGCCCTGGCTGCTGTCGGTGCCGATGACGACGGGGTCGTCGGGGGCGCCCGCCTCCTTGACCAGCTTCTTGGCCTCGGCGAGGTCGTCGGCGGTCGGGGTCGCGGGGGCGGCGGCGCCCAGCTTCTTCTGGGCGGCGGCGAACCGGGGCCGCTCATAGCCCCAGGCCCCCGCGCCGACGGGGGCGGCCCAGGGCTGCACGAGGCCGCCGTAGCCGGAGTTGGCGATGCCCTTGCGGTCCAGGGAGAGGGACAGGGCGCGGCGGATCGCGGGGTCCTTGAGGCCGCCGCGCGCGGTGGGGATGAGCACGAGCGAGGCGGTGGAGGGGCCGTAGTACTGCCGCAGGTTCTTGGCGCGGCGCAGGGCCGCGGCCGTGTTCGGCGACTCGGCGTACGTGCCGTCGGCCGCGCCCGTCCGCAGGGCGTTGACCAGGGCGCTGTCGGAGGCCCAGCGGAAGACGACGCGGCGGGTCAGGGGCTTGGTGCCCCAGTAGTCCGCGTACGCCTCGATGGTGAGGGAGTCGCCGGACTTCCACTCCTTGAGGCGGTAGGGGCCCGAGCAGGCGTCGGCCTGGCCGGGGGTGCCGAACTCCTTGCCCGCGGCGGTGACTCGGCGGGGGTTCCACACGATGCCCGCGTCTCCGGCGAGGGCCTTGGTGAACAGGGCGTCGGGCTCCTTGAAGCGGATCGTCAGCTCGCGGGGGCCCGTCCTGCGCATCGAGGACACGTTGCCGAACTCGTCCGACTGCTCCATGTCCTTCGCGGCGTGCCGCTTGAGGCTCCACAGGACGTCGGCGGCGGTGAGCTCCGAGCCGTCGTGGAAGGTGACGCCGTCGCGGACGGTCAGGACGAGGGTGCGGTCGTCCGGCGTGCGGGCCTTCTCGGCGAGGAACGGCTCGACGCTCATGTCCGGCTGGAGCTGATACAGCCGCTCGCAGATGTTGGTGAGGACGACGCGGCCCGCGCTGCCGCCCTGGCGGTCCAGGTCGAGCGAATCGGGCTCGTCCTCCAGGAGCCAGTCGGCCCGGTCCAGGCGGCCCTGGGCGGGCGGGGTGGTGGCGCGCAGGGTCAGCTTGGCGGCGTCGGCGGGGGCGCCGCCGAGGGCGTTGGTGTCGGCCCCGGCGCAGCCCGCCGCGAGCAGGGACGCCGCGAGGAGCCCGGCGGCGGCGCGCGCGGCCCGCCGTGGCGCGGCCTGGGCCGGGCCCGTCGGGCTCGCTGGTCGCGTCGGTGGGTGCGTCATCTGGGGTCTCCGAACGGGCCGTCGTACAGGTTCCAGGGAAGGTGCTGGTAGTCGCGGTCGCAGGGGGTGCCCGCCGTGACGCGGTAGTCGCCGGTGGTGAGGTCCACGCAGGAGGAGACGAGCGTGGCCCAGCGCCGCAGCTCGGGGCGGCGCGGGTCCGGGTGGGTGCACAGGGACTCGGGGTGCCCCAGGTGGTCGGACATCGCCTGCTTGATCATTTTGATCGACTCGTCGGGCCCCGTGGCACCGCGCAGGGCGGCCAGGCCCTCCTCCGCGCGCGGGACGCGGACCAGGGAGTCCGGGGACAGGGGGCGGTAACCGGGGGCGAGGGCGGCGGGCACGCCCGCCTGGTAGTGGTTGCCATGCACGAGCAGGCCGTCCTTCGGATACATCCAGCCGTGCCCCGCGGGGGTCGTCTCCAGGTCGATGGCGAAGCCTTCGCGGCAGGTCAGCAGCGCGTTCGACGCGATGTGGGCGCGGGTGCGGCAGAGCACGTCCACGGCGTCGGTGACGGCGTGCTGGTCGAGCACGCTGCGGCGCACCACGGTCTGCGGCAGGCCCACCGCGTCGCTGAAGCGCCCGCCCAGGCCGTTCGCATTGAGCGCGATGCCCGCCGAATTGGCTCCCTGGCGGCCGATCTGGCCCGCCTCGACCTGCATGATCAGGGTGGGCCTGGGGGGCTGCACGACGCGCAGCATCACCACGGTGTCGGCCACTCCGGCGCGCCAGTCCCAGTTCTGTCCCGCGTACACATGGCCGTCGCCGCTGGCCGGGCCGTACGCCGCGAAGGACGTGCAGCCGTCGGCGGCTTCGACAGAGGCGTCAGCCGCGGTGGAGGCGTCAGCCGCGGCTTCGGTGGCCGCGCCCTCCGCGCCCTCGGGGGCCGCCATCCGCTTGAAGGATCTGTCGTAGATCACCTCACCGCGCGCGTTCAACGCGAGGACGTCGAGGAGGTCCACTCCCGCGCCCTCCGCTATGCCCGCCATCTCCTCCTCCAGATGCGGCGCGTACTCCCGGACGGGCTTGAGCCAGCGGGCGGCGCGGGCGGTCACCTGGTCCCAGGTCAGACCCGCCGACTGGCCGAACGCGGCCGCGTAGTACCCGAGGGCCGCGTGCAGTTGGGGGCGGACGGCCTCGCCGTACTGCCGGCCGCGCTCGGTCGGCGTGCCGGAGATCTCGACCACGGGGAGGACCCGGGCGGATCGGTCGGAGGTGGTGCGCGGGGCCATTCTTCTCCTGTAACGTCGGTTACGAAAGGCTCGATGCTTGGAACGTGCCATCCAGCATGTAACGTCCATCACACGGGAGTCAAGACCTGTAATGAAGATTTCAGAGCCCCCGGAGGGCGGAGCGGCGGACGGACCGGACAGAGCGGCGGGCGAGGCGGACGGACCGGCAGGCGGGCCGACCGACGGGCCGGACGACGCGGGCGGCGCAGCGCGGCTGCGCACCGCCGTGCGCGGGCAGTGGGAGACCCTGTCCGCCTCCGAGCGCGCCGTCGCCCAGTACCTGGCGAGCGTGCCCGCCGAGTCCCTCCTCTTCGCCTCCGCACAGGAGCTCGGCTCGGCCAGCGGGACCAGCAACGCCACGGTGGTCCGCGCCCTCCAGCGCCTCGGCTACGCGGGCCTGCCCGCGCTCAAGCGCGACCTCGCCACGGACTTCACGGCGGCGGTCGCCCCCGAGGTGCGGCTCGCCAAGCGCATCGCGCACGTCGGCCGGGACCTCGGCGGCATCTGGGACGAGGTCTTCGACGAGGCGCAGGAGCGCATCGAGCACGCCCGCCGCCTCACCCCCGACGACGCGCTGCGCACGGCCGTCGGCGTCCTCGCCGACGCGGGTGAGATCCACGCGTACGGAGTCGCCGCGTCCGAGCTGGCCGCCCGCCATCTGGCCCTCACCCTGGGCCGCGTCGGCCGGCGCGCGCGGTACGTCGGCGCGACCGGCTTCGCGCTCGCCGACCACCTGCTCGCGCTGCGCCAGGGCGACGCCGTGGTGATCTTCCAGCCGGGCCGGGACCTGGCGGAGCTCTCCGTGCTCATCGAGCGGGCACGGGCGGTGGGCGCGCGGGTCCTGCTGGTCACGGACGAGCTCGCCGAGCGGTACGGGGGGCGCGTGGACGCGGTGCTCACCGCCCCGCACACGCCCACGGGGATCACCACCGAGGCGCTGACCGCCCTGGTCGTGGCGGACGTCCTGCTCCTCGCGCTGACCACGCTCGACGAGGCGAGGGCCGTGGACACGTCCCATCAGCTGACGGCCCTGCGCGAGCAGCTGCTTTCCCCCCGGCCGCGCAAGGGATAGCCCTCACCCGGACCTCGGGCCCGCCCTACACGTGCTGCATGACCAGCACGAACGTCGTCCCCGGCACCAGCGCCTCGTACGCGTGCGGCACATCGCCCCGGTACGCCATGTAGTCGCCGGGGAGCAGTTCCACCGGCTCGTCGCGGGGGCCCGCCAGGAGGCGGCCGGTGGAGACGACCAGGTGCTCCACGGTGCCGGGGTTGTGCGGGTCGGACTCGCGCACCGGGCCGGGCTCCATGGCGCCGTGGTAGATATCGCGGCGCAGGCCGGACGGGCCCCTGGAGAGCAGCGTGCCCGCGTACGAGGAGCGCTCCGCGTGCATGGTCGGGCCCTCGCCCGCGCGGATCACGGTGACGGCGGGGGCGGGCGACTCCATGAGCGCGCTGAACGGCACGCCGAGCGCCACGGCGAGCGCCCAGACCGTCTCGATGCCCGGGTTGCCGGTCGCCGCCTCCAACTGGGACAGCGTGGACTTGGCGATTCCGGCGCGTTTGGCCAGCTCGGAGAGGGAGAGCCCAGCGCGCGCCCGCTCCCTGCGCAGAGCCTCCGCGACCCATTCGCGCGGGGCACGCGGGGCGCGCGGGGCCTCCGCGCCGCCTTCGACGCCTCCCGCACCTCCGGCGCCTTCGGTGTTGTGGTCCGTCCTCACCGTTACGACTCCCGACCGTTCGGCATACCAGTCCATTCGTTCGCCTTGACGAACATGATCCCCCTGAACCATCCTACGGCGCATGCGTTCGACACACCGAACGGATGACCCGACAGAGCGAACAGCCGGGTTCGTCCGCTTCTCCGACCTGCCCACCGACGTGCTCCGCGACATCGCCCTCGTCCTGCTCGCCGACCTCGTCGTCGGCGTCTCCTTCGGCGCGATCGCCGTCGCGGGCGGCCTGCCGGTATGGGTGCCGGTCACCATGTCGCTGCTCGTATACGCGGGCTCCGCCCAGTTCAGCGCGGTCGCCGTGCTCACCTCGGGCGGCGGCGCGGCAGCCGCCGCCGCGACCGGACTGCTGCTCAACACCCGCACCGCGGCCTTCAGCCTGGCCGTGGCCGACAGCCTGGGCCGCTCCTGGGCGGCGCGGCTCGTGGGCGCGCACCTGGTCACCGACGAGACGGCGGCCTTCGTCCTGGCCCAGCCCGACGCGCGGCGGCGCAGGGCCGCGTTCTGGATATCCGGGATCGGCCTGTTCGTGGCCTGGAACACGAGCGTGCTGGCGGGCGCACTGGCCGGCTCCGCGCTCGGCGACACCGCCCGGTTCGGTCTCGACGCGGCCTTCCCCGCCGTGCTCGTGGCCCTCGTCCTGCCCGTCCTGCGCGACGCCGGCGGCGGCGCGCGCCGGGCCGCCGCCATCGGCGCGGTGCTCGCCGTCGCGGCGGCTCCGGTGCTGCCCGCGGGCCTGCCCGTGCTGCTCGCGCTCCTCGGCCTGCTCGCGACGGGCCGCCGTCCCGCCGGAGGTGCGGCATGAACGCCCAGCTCGTCTGCGTCCTGGCCCTGGCCGCCGGGACCTATGTCTTCCGGCTGGCCGGGCCGCTGCTCCACGGCCGGGTCGAACTGCCCGCACGCGTACAGGAGTTGTTGGCGGTAGCGGCCACCGTGATCCTCGTCGCGCTCCTCGCGACCGGCGCCTTCACCGAGGGGCACGCCTTCGCGGGCTGGTCGCGCCCGGCGGGAGTCCTGGTGGGGGCGGCGCTCGCCTGGAAGCGCGCGCCCTTCGTGATGGTGGTCCTCGGCGCGGCGGGCGCCACGGCCCTGCTGCGCCTCGCAGGCCTGTCGTAGGCCGCCGGGCGGCGCCTGCCACGCCTCGCCGGTCCGGCGCAGGCGGCACCGCCACGCCCCGCCCGTCCGACACCCGGCCCCCGCTACGCCCCGCCCGTCCGGCACAAGCGGCCCCCGCTACGCCTCACCGCCCCGCCGCAACCCGCCGTACAGCTCCTCCACGACCGGCCCGTACCGCTCCGCCACCGCCCGCCGCCGCACCTTCAGGCTCGGCGTCAGGAGCCCCGACTCCACCGTGAAGTCCTCTTCCAGGACGGCGAAGCCGCGGATCCGTGCCGGGCGCGACACCCGCGCGTTGGCCCCGTCGACCGCCTCCTGGACCAGGGCGCGGACCGACGGGTCGGCCGCGAGCGGCTCGGTGAGGGTGACGCCCGCGCGCCCCGCCCATCCCGTGACCTCCTCCGCGTCGAGCGTGATCAGCGCGACGGGGTAGGGCCGCCGGTCGCCGACGAGGACCGCGCGGGAGACGAACCGCGAGGCCTGGACGGCGAGTTCGGTCAGCGAGGGCGTCAGGTTCTTGCCGCCCGAGGTGATGATGAGGTCCTTCTTGCGCCCGGTGAGGGTGAGATAGCCGTCCTCGTCCAGGGCGCCCAGGTCGCCGGTATGCAGCCAGCCGTCGGCGTCGAGCGCCGTGCGGGTCGCGACCGGGTCGCCGTGGTAGCCGGGGAACACGTTGGGCCCGCGCGCGAGGACCTCCCCGTCCTCCGCGATCCGCACCTCGCAGCCCGCGATGGGCCGCCCCACCGTGCCGTACTTGACCGCGCCGGGGTGGTTCAGGCTGATGACGCCGCCGGACTCCGTCATCCCGTACCCCTCGAAGACCTGGATGCCGCAGGCCCGCAGGAAGTCCAGGACGTGCGGGGCGATCGGCGCGCCGCCGGTGAGGGCCCAGCGCACCCGGCCCCCGAGCGCCTGCCTGACCGGCGCGAACAGCGCCTCGTCCGCGGCCTCGTACGCCTCCTGGAGCTCCGGCGGCAGCGCCCCGTCCGCCGCGAGGACGCCGACGCGCACCGCCTCCGCGAAGCGCTCGCCCCCGCCCTCCCGGGACTCCGCGAGGGAGAGGACCGTCGAGTACACCTTCTCGAACAGGCGCGGCACCGACGGCAGATGCGTCGGCCGGGCCTCGGCCAGCTCGGCGACGACGTCCTCGATCCGGCCGCCGAAGTACACGACAGTGCCGCCCTCGATGAGGGTCGTGACCTCGATGAGCTGCGCGAGCAGGTGCGCGAGCGGCAGATAGAGGTACGTCGCGTCGCCGGGGCCGCCCTCGATGAGCGGCAGCGAGGCGTCCTGCACGGCCCCGAGGTTGCCGTGGGTGAGCACGCAGCCCTTGGGCGGCCCGGTGGTGCCGGAGGTGTAGATGACGGTCGCGGGGTCCGCGGGGCCGCGGCCGCCCGCCCGGTCGAGCAGCACCTCGCCGCTCACCCCGTCGGCGTCCGCGTACGCCCGCGGGTCCGTCATCGCCACGAGCCGCCGCAGCCCCGGCAGTTCGCCGCGCAGCCGCTCCACCTCGGCGACGCGGTCCGCGTCCTCGCACAGCACCACCGAGGCGCCGGAGTCGCCGAGGACCCAGGCCAGTTCCTCGGCGCCCGCCGTCGGATACACGGGCACGAGGACCGCGCCCGCCGCGAGCACGCCGAGGTGCGCGTACGTCCACTCGGGGCGGGTCTCGGCGAGCACCGCGACCCGGTCGCCGGGCGCCACGCCCATGCCGACGAGCGCCCGGCCCACCCGCCGCGCCTCGGCCCGCAGGTCCTCGTACGACACCTCCCGCCACCGCCCCGCGCGCTTGAACCGCAGGGCGGGCAGCGCGCCGTGGCGGTCCGCCGCCCACTCCGCGAGCACGGACAGGGTCGGGGGCCGGAGCGTCAGCTGATCCGTCATGCGTCGACGCTAGGGACGCGGACCGGCCGCACGGCATGACGCGAAACGTCACCACGGCTGACCCGTGCGCTCACCACCGCGCGCCCCCGCCGTGAATCGGCCAACCCCGCGCGCACCGGCGGGCACACCCTTCTTGAGCAGGTGCCCTGCGGCTAACGTCATGGTCATGGCCAGGCGGACGATCACCGTGCACCACGTGCGGGCCGTGCTGCGCGGCGTGGAGCGGCGCGGCATCGACACCGTGCCCCTGCTCCAGACCGCCCAGATCCCGCCCCTGCTGCTCGGCGACGACCGCGCCCGGATCACCGCGCCCCAGTTCGCCCGGCTCTTCCGGGAGCTGTACCGGACGACGCACGACGAGTTCCTCGGCCTCGGCTCCTCGCCCAGCAGGCCCGGCACCTTCGCGATGATGTGCTACGCCGCGCTCGGCTGCCGCGACCTCGGCGCGGCCATGGAACGCGGGGTCACCTTCTACGGGCTCTTCCCCGGCGGCCCCGACCTCGTCCTCACCCGCACCCCGGACGCCGCCGTCTTCACCGTGCGCAACGACCTGGAGCAGGACTTCTTCCTCGCCGAGTGCCTCGTCATCATCTGGCACCGGCTGTGCAGCTGGCTGATCGGCCGCCGCATCCCGCTGCGCTGGGCCGACTTCGGGCATCCGCCGCCCCCGCACAAGGACGAGTACGAGCTGCTCTTCGGCTGCCCCGTGCGCTTCGGCGCCGAGCGCACCGGCGCCGGGCTCGCCCCGCACTGGCTGAACGCGCCGCTCGTGCGCGACGAGGACGCCCTCGCGGCGATGCTGCGCCGCGCCCCCTTCGACCTGCTCTCGCGGCGCGACTACGGCACCACGGTCGCCGAGCAGGTGCGCAGGACCCTCGCCACCGCGCTGCGCGCCTCGCCGCGCCTGCCCTCGCTCGGCGAGATCGCGGGGCGCCTCGCGCTCAGCCCGTCGACGCTGCGCCGCCGCCTCGCGCAGGAGGCCACGTCGTACCAGGAACTGAAGGACGCGGTGCGGCGGGACGCGGCGATCGCCGGGCTCGCGGAGGGCCGGGAGCCGATCGCGGACCTCGCGGCGCGGCTCGGCTTCTCGGAGGACACGGCGTTCCACCGGGCGTTCCGGCGGTGGACGGGGACGACACCGGGCGCGTACCGGTACGCGTACCGCGACGGATGCGGCCCCGCGCACGGCGATGGTCCCGCGCACGGCGGTCGTTCCGCGTACGGCGGTGGTACCGCGTACGGCGGTGGTCCCGCGCACGGCGGTGGTCCCGGCGGTCAACGAAGCTGAGCGTTCCCGCCAGCCCCGCGCCTACTCGCGGGTCACTACGGTCGTCGGCGTCTGGGTGACCAACGACCCAGCCCCCCCACGCACAGTTGGGAGACCCGCATGCACGTACGTACGTCCTTCAGATGGCTGGCGGTGACGGCGGCGGCGGGCCTGGCCGCCGCGACGCTCGCCACCACCCCCGCCCACGCGGACGACACCGGCGCCCCCGGGGGCGCGGCCGCCCCCGGCGACGTCGTCAAAACCGAGCCCAGCGCCTTCCACCCGCTGCCCGGGCAGCCCACGAACACCAAGGCCTGGAAGATCCACTACCGCTCGACGACGGCGAAGGGCGAGCCGAACACCGTCTCCGGCACGGTCATCGTCCCGCAGGACGGACGCCCGGGCCCCCGCCCGCTGATCACGTACGCCGTCGGCACGGTCGGCGTCGGCGACCAGTGCGCGCCGAGCGCGGGCTTCCCGCGCGGCACCACCCTCGAGGCCAACCTCATCCAGCAGCTCACCCTGCGCGGCTGGGCCGTCGTCGTCACCGACTACGAGGGCCTCGGCACGCCCGGCGACCACACGTACACGGTCGGCCGCTCCGCGGGCCACGCCGTCCTCGACGCGGCCCGCGCCGCGATCCGGCTGCCCGAGGCGGGCCTCGCGGGCGTGTCGGCGGATTCCCCGGTGGGCATCATGGGCTACTCCCAGGGCGGCCAGGCCACTTCCTGGGCGGCGGAGCTGCACGGCTCGTACGCCCCCGAACTGAAGGTGAAGGGCACGGCGACCGGCGGCGTGCCGGGCGATCTGCGGAAGGTGGCCGCCTTCAACGACGGCTCGTACGGCGCGGGCCTGATCTTCATGGCGGCGATCGGCCAGAACGCGGCGTTCCCCGAGCTGGACCTGGAGTCGTACCTGAACCCGCTCGGCACGTCCCTCATCGGCGCGCTGCGCACCAGCTGCGTGGCGGACGGCTCGGTCCTCGGCGCCTTCAAGAAGATCAGCGACGTGACCACCAAGAACCCCCTGGAGCAGCCCGACTGGCGCCAGCGGCTGCGCGAGTCCCAGGTCGGCACGCGCGCCCCCGACGCGCCGGTGTACCTCTACCACGCGCTCGCCGACGAGCTGATCCCGTACGGCGTCGGCAAGCAGGTCCGCGAGGACTGGTGCGCGCGGGGCGCGAAGGTCGAGTGGCACACGATCCCGCTCGGCGAACACGTCAGCGGCGTCATCACCCAGTCCCCCCTGGCGGCCCAGTGGCTCGCCGACCGCTTCGCCGGCAAGCCCGCCCCCGGCAACTGCTAGCCCCGACCCGGTGGAACACGCGCCGCGCGGGCCCGGACCCCGCCCACGCGGCGCGTTCGCGACGGCGCGTCCACGGCGGCGGGGCCTCACCGCGCCTCGCTCCTCGGCAGCCGCCACACCGAAAGCGCCGCCGTGCCCAGGAGCACCAGGCCCACCACCACGAGCCCCTGCCGCATGCCGCTCAGCGAGAAGCCGCCGCCGCTGCCGATGAGCGCCCCGAACAGCGCCACCGAGAGCGCGCCGCCCGTCTGGCGCAGCGAGTTGAGGAGGCCGGAGGCCGTGCCCGCGCGGTGGCCGGGGACCGCGTCCATCAGCAGGGCCGTCAGCGCGGGCACGGCGAGCGCGCCGCCGATGCCGGTCGGTACGAGCAGGACGACGACCAGCCACATCGGGGTGTCCGCCGCGAGCGGAAGCAGCGCGAACATGGCCACGGCCAGGATCAGTTGGCCGGTCACGATCACCGGGCGGCGGCCCGCCCGCTCCGCGAACCTGGGCGAGACCAGGTTCGTCGAGGTGATGAGCACCGCCAGCGGTACGAACGTCAGGCCCGCCGCCACCGCCGACATGCCCCGCAGCTGCTGGAGGTACAGGCCGAGCAGGAACACCACCCCGTAGAAGCCCGCGTTGACCGCGAAGCCGACCGCCAGCGACGCGCTGACCTCGCCCTTGCGCAGCAGGGACAGCGGCACCATCGGCGCCGGGTGGCGCCGTTCGGCGGCCCGGAAGGCGAAGGCCGCGGCCACCGCGAGCCCCGCCGCGAACAGCACCGAGGGGCTGGTCGGGCCCGCGTGCCCGCCCTCGATGACGGCGTACGCGAGCGCGCCGAGGCCGAGCACGGCGGTGAGCTGGCCGGGCACGTCCAGCGGCGCCGGGCGGCGCGGCGACGGCGCGGTGCGGGCGAGCAGCGCCAGGATCAGGGCGCCCAGCGGCAGGTTGAGCAGGAAGACGGCGCGCCAGCCGACCGTCTGGGTCAGGACGCCGCCGAGCACCGGGCCCGCCGCCATCGCGGCGGAGCCGCCCACCGTCCACAGCGCGATGGCGCGGGCGCGGCGCCTCGGTTCGTCGTACGCCTGCCGGATCAGCGCGAGCGAGGCGGGCATCACGACGGCGGCCGCGGCCCCCTGCGCGACCCGGGCGGCGATCAGCGCGCCGATGCCGGGCGCGAGGGCGCAGGCCAGCGAGGCGAGCGTGAACAGGGCGGTGCCCCAGGCGTAGGCGCGCCGCGCCCCGGCCCGGTCGGCGAGCGCCCCCGCGGAGATCATCAGCGCCGCGAACATCAGCGTGTACGCGTCCACGACCCACTGCAGGCCCGTCATGCCGCCGTGCAGGGAGGAGCCGATGTCCGGCAGGGCGATGTTGACGGCGGAGACGTCGACGGTGATGACGGTGAAGCCGAGGAGGGAGGCGAGGAGGGCGGTGGCGGCTCGGGGGGTTGGCGGGGCCGCGGGGGCGGTCGGGGCGTGGAGCGTTGCGGCCATGAGGGAGGTCCTCTCTGGGGGCCTTCGTGGAGCGGCGGGGCGGAGTGGAGCGGGCGGGTGGGAGACCGGCGCGGAGCGGCGGAGCGCGGCCGCGGAGCGGCAGGGCCCCGGGCCGCGGAGCGGCGAAGGCCCGGCGCGGAGCGGCGGCGGGACCAGCCTCCGCCCTGGCCGCCGTCCCCGGCAGACCGCCGTGTTCCTGGCCCTGACACGGCCCCCCACCGGTCCCCCGCCGCACCCCGGGGCCGGGGACAATGAACGTATGAACAGCAACGGCGGGACCGAGCTCGGCCGCTATCTGCGGGCGCGCCGCGCCCAGGTGCGCCCCGAGGACGCGGGGCTCCCGGCCGGGGCGGGCATCCGGCGGACGCCGGGCCTGCGCCGCGAGGAGCTGGCGACCCTCGCCGGGGTCAGCGTCGACTACTACACGCGCCTGGAGCGCGGCCGCGAGTCCAACCCGTCACCGGCCGTGGTCGACGCCCTGGCACGCGCCCTGCACCTGCGCGGCGACGCCCACGAGCGGCTGCACGAGCTGGCGGAGCTGGCCTCGGGCCGCCTCTCCGAACCGCGCCCCACCGACGGGTTCACCGTCCGCGAATCCGTGCACCGGATGCTGGAGGCGCTGCGCCCGCTGCCCGCGTACGTGGTGAGCCCGCACAGCGACATGCTCGCCGCGAACGCGCCGGGCCGCCGCCTCATGCCGGGCCTGTGGGACTGGCCCGCGCAGGAGCGCAACCTCGTGCGCTACCTCTTCCTGCACCCCGTGGGCCGCACCCTCTACGTACCGTGGGAGGAGACGGTCGCCCTGTCCATCGCGCATCTGCGCGCGGTCGGCGGCCGCGACCCGGACTCCCCGCGCCTGACCGCCCTCGTGGGCGAACTGATGCTCAAGTCCCCCGACTTCGCCCGCCTCTGGGACCGCTACGAGGTCTGCGAGCGCGGCGGCGGCGTCAAGTCCTTCGCGCACCCCAAGGTCGGCCCGATGACCCTCACGTACGAGGTCATGTCCCTGGCCCGCACCGGCGGCCAGCGCCTGGTCACCTACCAGGCCGAGCCGGGCACGCCCGACGAGGCGGCGCTGCTTCGCCTGGACTCCGCGGCCCGCACGACGGCCGCACCGAGGACGCGCTAGGACCGGGCCCGCGGGAGGTCACTCCGGCGGGAAGTCGCCCCCGCCGGTCCGCCGGAGGTCACTCCCGCCACTCCACCGAGCAGGAACTCCCGTTCTTCGGCAGCTCCTTGTACAGCAGGAACCCGTCCACCTTCGCCTTCACGCACTTGGAGCCGAAGTACCCGGTGTGCCCGTCGCCCTTGTTGTCCAGCACGACCGCCGCCGAGCCGAGCCGCTCCGCGGTCTCCACCGTCCAGCGGTACGGCGTCGCCGGGTCGCCCCGCGTCCCGACGAGCAGCAGCTTCGGCGTGTCGACGTCCCGTACGTCCTTGCGGATGTACGAGGTGCCCGCGGGCCAGCCGAAGCACATCAGGACGAGCGCCAGGTTGTGCTCGCCGAAGACCGGCGAGGCCTCCTTGAACTCCCGCTGGAGCCGCCCGATCTCCTTCTCCACCTTGCGGGCGTCCGGCCGGTCGGGGTCGTCGGCGCAGTTCACCGCGGCGAGCGCGGCACTCTCGTTGTCCTGGGGCACGTCCTGGCGCCCCATGCCCCCGGCGCCGCCGACGCGCAGCAGCGCCCGCGGGTCGCCGTCGGCGAGCAGCGCGCCGAGCGCCTGCGACAGGGCGGGCCAGGCCTGACGGCTGTACAGGGCGGAGCCGATCACGCTCACCACGTCCTGCCCGGTGAACTCCTCGCCGTCCGTGGAGCGCAGCGGCATCGCGTCGAGGTCCTCGATGACCTTCACCATGGTCTCCCGGGCCCGGCGCGAGTCGTTGCCGAACACGCACCCGGCGTTCTTCGTGCACCACAGCAGGAAGTTGTCGAGCGCGGTCTGCTGTCCCTCGGCGGACACGAGCCCCTGCTCGTCGACGGGCTCCGTCAGCGTGTCCACCCCGTCGAGCACCATGCGCCCGACCTTCTTCGGGAACTGTGCCGCGTACACCGCGCCGAGCCGCGTCCCGTACGAGAAGCCCAGGTAGTTGAGCTTCTTGTCGCCGAGGGCCGCGCGCATGACGTCCATGTCGCGCGAGACGTTCACGGTGCCGATGTGTTCGAGGACGGGGCCCGACTCCTTGGCGCAGCGCTCGGCGGTCCTGCGCAGCTGCTCCAGGACGGCCGCCGCGTCGTCGGGGTTGTCGAGCCCCTCGGGCTCCGGTTCGTCACCGCAGCTCACGGGCTCGCTCAGGCCCACCCCGCGCGGGTCGAAGCCCACCACGTCATAGCGCTTGCCGAGGTCCCCGAAGCCCTTCAGATCGGCCCCGAGCCCGGCCACCCCGGGCCCGCCGGGGCCGCCGAAGTTCACCAGGAGCGAGCCGCGCTTCTTGCCGCTCGCCTTCACCTTCAGCAGGGCCAGGTCGACGGTGCCGGACCCCGGCCGCGCGTAGTCGAGCGGCACGGTGAGCGTGCCGCAGCGGACGTCCCCGTTCTTCGTGACCGTCTCCGGGAGGTTCTGCTTCTCCGGCGTGCAGGCGGCCCACTTGACCTTCTGGGCGTAGAAGCGCTTGAGGTCCGGCCGTGGGGGCGCGGCTCCGGTCGTGGTGGCGGGCAGGGCCGTGAGGGCCAGGGCGAGGGCGGTGACGCCCGTGAGCGCCGGTATGCGCACGGCTGCCTCCAAGAGGTGCGGTCCCCTTCCGCAAGGCTAGGCGCCCCGGCCGCACCCCGCCCCCCAGCACGGCTACGCCCCGTGATCGCCCCTGATCAGGAGGGATGCAGTCAGGCAGTCATCCCTGCCCCGGCTTCGATCCCGGCCGGGATTCGGCGGTATCCCTCGACCAGCTCCTGACCCTTGAGTAACCTTACTGAAGGGTAAATTGAAGCAGCCGCGCGCCCGTTGGACAGCGGGCGGACACCTGCTCGCCCCGCCGAGACCGACCGAGCCTGGGAGCTGGGCCATGGCCGACCGCTATCTGACGTTCACCCGCACCGCCCCCGGCCGGTTCCTCACCCGCAGGCTCGGCCTGCCCCGGCCCGTGCCGCTGCGCCGCTGGTCACCCGAACACCCCGCGCTGGAGGGCCCGTTGCTGCACCTGACGGCGGGCGACGTACCGCTGCCCGGTCTGCACGAGACGCTCACCCGCACCGGACTCCCGCCGCACACCGGGCCGTTGGGCACCCGGCGCCCCGCCGCCGTCGTCCTGGACGCGACCGGGGTCGCCACCGTCACCGCCCTCGTGGACGTGCACGCCACGCTGCACCCCGTGGTGCCCTCGCTCGCGGACTGCGGCCGCGTCGTCGTCCTGGGCGCGCCGCCCTCCCCCGCCGACCACCACCAGGCCGCCGCGCAGCAGGCCCTCGACGGGTTCGTCCGCTCCCTCGCGAAGGAGCTGGGCCGGGGCGGCACCGCGACGCTCGTCCGCACCACCTCCGCGCCCGCCGCCGAGTCCACCCTGCGCTTCCTGCTCTCCCCCAAGTCCGCGTACGTCAACGGCCAGACCATCGAGGCCGGCCTGAGCGCTCCCGACGAGGACGCGCCCGAACTCCTCGATCCCGCCCGGCCGCTGGCGGGCCGCACCGCGCTCGTCACCGGCGCGGCCCGCGGCATAGGCGAGGCGGTCGCCCAGGTCCTGGCCCGCGACGGTGCCCACGTCGTCGCCCTCGACGTACCCGCCGCGCGCACCGGTCTCGTCCGCGTCGCCGAGCGCGTCGGCGGCACCCCGCTGGCCCTCGACATCACCGCCGACGACGCGGGCGAGCGGATCGCCGCCGCCCTGCCCGACGGCCTCGGCGTCCTCGTCCACAACGCGGGCATCACCCGGGACCGGCGCCTGGCCAACATGGCCGCCGACCGCTGGAGTTCGGTCCTCGACGTCAACCTGGGCAGCGTCCTGCGCACCACGGACTTCCTCCTGAAGTCCGGCACGCTGCGGCGCGGCGGCAGCGTCGTCGCCACCGCGTCCATCGCCGGGCTCGCGGGCAACGCCGGGCAGACCAACTACGCCGCCAGCAAGGCGGGCGTCACCGGCCTGGTCCGGTCCCTCGCACCCCGGGCCCTCGCCGAGCACGGCATCGCCGTCAACGCGGTGGCCCCCGGCTTCATCGAGACCCGCATGACGGCGGCCGTGCCCCTCCTCATCCGCGAGGCCGGACGCCGCATGAACTCCCTCGCGCAGGGAGGCCGGCCCGTCGACGTCGCCGAAACGGTGGCGTGGCTGGCCCAGGGCGGAGTCAACGCCCAGGTGATCCGCGTCTGCGGCCAGAGCCTCCTGGGCGCGTGACGCCACCGCCGCGCTCAGGCCGTGCCCGCCCGCGACGCCCCGGCCTCGCCCCGCGAGCCCGGTGCACCGCGGCGGTGCCCCCGGTGCCGAGCGACCGTCGAGCCCGCCCCCGCGAAAGGCCGCCCATGCCCCCGGTCCCCCTCACCCTCACCCTGCTCAAGGGCGCCCTCCTCTCCCCCTTCAAGCGCCCGCGCACCGGGCACCCCGGCCCGCCGGGCCGGCAGGGCCGCGCCCGGATCGCACCCGCCCGCGTGGACGCCTACCGCCGGGTCTGCGGGTTCGCCCCCGCCGGGGCCACCCTCCCCCTGCCGTACCCGCACGTCCTCGCCTTCCCGCTCACCACCCGCCTCATGGCCGCCGGAGCCTTCCCGCTGCCCCTGCTGGGCCTGGTGCACACCTCCATCGAGGTCGTACAGCGCAGCGCCCTCCGGCTCACGGACGACCTCGCATGCACGGCGTACGTGGAGAAGCTGACGCCACACCGCCGCGGCACGGAGGCCACCCTCACCGTGGAGGCGGCCGTCGACGGGGCGGTCGCCTGGGAGTCCCGCAGCACCTACCTCGCCCGCCACCGCACCACCACGGCGGCACCCGGGCGGAGCCCCGGCGAAGAGCCCGCGCTGCCCGTCGGCGCGCGGTGGCGCCTCGCCGCCGACCTGGGCCGCCGCTACGGCGCCGTCTCCGGCGACCGCAACCCCATCCACCTGCACCCGCTCACGGCCCGCCCCTTCGGCTTCCCGCGCGCGATCGCCCACGGCATGTGGACGTTCGCCCGCTGCCTGGCGGAGTACGGGCTCGACGACACCGGCCCGGTCCGCGTGACCGCCGAGTTCCGGGCCCCCGTCCTGCTGCCCGCGACCGTCACGTACGGCCGCCGGGGGCAGGACTTCGAACTGCGCGACAGCACGGGACGCCCGCACCTGCGCGGCCGGGTGGAGCCGCTGGCGGGGCGGTGACCAGGAACGCCCCCGAGCGACGGGCCCCGGCCGCGCCGGTGAGGGCGGTCACACGGACGACGGCCGTGCCCCGCACCGGAGTTCCGGATGCGGGGCACGGCCGTACGGGGCGAGCGCTCGCCTACGCGGCGGCGGGCAGCGGCCCGTCGTCCAGCGGGTCGTCGAGCGGCGAGGCCGACGCGTGCTCGTAGGCCTCGCGGTCGAGGATGTCCTCGCGGGCCGCGACCACGACGGGGACCAGCGCCTGGCCCGCGACGTTCGTGGCGGTGCGCATCATGTCGAGGACCGGGTCGATGGCGAGGAGCAGGCCGACGCCCTCCATGGGCAGGCCGAGCGTGGACAGGGTCAGGGTCAGCATGACCGTGGCACCCGTGAGGCCGGCGGTGGCGGCGGAGCCCACGACGGACACGAAGGCGATCAGCAGGTACTCCTTGATGCCCATGTTCACGTCGAAGATCTGCGCGACGAAGATCGCGGCGATCGCCGGGTAGATCGCGGCGCAGCCGTCCATCTTGGTGGTGGCGCCGAACGGCACCGCGAAGGACGTGTACTCCTTCGGCACGCCGAGGCGCTCGGTGACCTTCTGCGTGACCGGCATCGTGCCGACCGAGGAGCGGGAGACGAAGGCCAGCTGGATGGCGGGCCAGGCGCCCTTGAAGAACTGGAGCGGGTTGACCTTGGCGGCGAACGCGAGAAGCAGCGGGTAGACGCCGAACATCACCAGGGCGCAGCCGATGTAGATGTCCGCGGTGAACGTGGCGTACTTGCTGATCAGGTTCCAGCCGTAGTCGGCGATGGCGAAGCCGATGAGGCCGACGGTGCCGATCGGGGAGAGCTTGATGACCCACCACAGGGCCTTCTGGAGCAGCGCGAGGACGGACTCGCTGAGGTCCAGGAGGGGCTTGGCCTTCTCGTCGCCGATCTTGAGGATGGCGATGCCCGCGACGGCGGCCATGAAGACGATCTGCAGGACGTTCAGCTCGGTGAACGGCGTGATGACGTCGGTCGGGATGATGCCGGTGAGGAAGTCGATCCAGGAGCCCTCGTGCTCGGGCTTGGCGCCGTCCTTAGGGGTCAGGCCCGTGCCCGCGCCGGGGTTGGTGACCAGGCCGATGACGAGGCCGATGACGACCGCGATCAGCGACGTGATCATGAACCAGAGGAGCGTCCGGGTCGCGAGCCGCGCGGCGTTGTTGACCTTCCGCAGATTGGTGATCGAGATCAGGATGGCGAAGAACACCAGCGGGGCGACGGCCAGCTTGAGCAGGCCGATGAAGGTGTCGCCGACCTTGGAGAGGGTGGTGACGAGCCAGCCGATGTCCTGGCTGCGGGCGAGCCAGCCGAGCAGGACGCCGAGGACGAGACCGCCGAGGATCTGGGCCCAGAAGGGCACCTTGAGGAACCTGGGTATCCGGAAACCGGATCGGGGCTCGTCGGTGGGGGACGCGGAATTCGCGGACACGGACACACTCCGGGTAATGACGGGGGACGTGAGGAGCGGCGGCCCGAAGAGGTCACGGGCGCCGCTGCAGTGCAGATGTCGAAGTCGTTCAGATGACGCGACAGGCCGCGGACATGCAGCGGCAGAGATCGACATGCAGGCGCGCCACGAGCGGGACGCTCATGGCGTTGCGGTGCGCGGCTGCTGTCTTCATGTCGAACACGTTAACACTTGAACTTTGAGTACATCAAAGCCCTTGTTTGAGGTAGGAGGGGTCCCAAGGGTCCCAGAAACGGCAGAACCCCGGTAGCGGAGCGGCATGCTCCGGTACCGGGGTTCGCTGCGTGGCGTGTGTGGTGTGACGAACCTGACGACTACTGCGCGGTACGCGCGGCGTCGTCGGCGCCGTCCTCCTGGGTGCGGTTGCGCTCCAGGTTGGCCTTGACGTTGTCGACCTTCGCGACGACCTTCTCCGAGGCCCGGTCGCGCTCCTTGCGCAGGAGGACGAAGCTGATGGGCGCGGAGACCACCAGCGAGAGCAGCGCCACCCACAGGAGGTTGGAGCCGCCGAGCCCGCGCGGCACGATGCCGGAGTAGACGAGGCCCCAGACGACCAAGAAGCAGCCCGCGAAGACCCCGAGGCGCATCAGCGTGTAGCGGAGCATGTCAATCCACTCTTCCGTTCCGACTTAGGCCCGAGCATCCCGAATCAGCCCGAGCCGGACGAGCCCCTCCAGTGAAGCACGGCGACCCGCCCCCGCAGGAGGCGGGTCAGAACCGCATCGGCTGCGGCGACTCGCGCAGCTCCCGGTCGGGCCCTGCGAACTCGCGGATGACCTCGTAGCGCGTGTTGCGCTCCACCGGGCGGAACCCGGCCTCACGGATCAGGTCGAGCAGGTCGTCGCGGGTCAGCTTGTTCGGCGTGCCGAAGTTGTCCGCGTCGTGGGTGATCTTGTACTCGACCACGGAGCCGTCCATGTCGTCCGCGCCGTGCTGGAGCGCGAGCTGCGCGGTGGCCAGGCCGTGCATGACCCAGAAGACCTTGACGTGCGGCACGTTGTCGAAGAGCAGCCGGGAGACGGCGAAGGTCTTGAGGGCCTCGATGCCGGAGGCCATCTTCGTGCGGGCCTGGAGCCGGTTGCGGACCTTGCCGTCCTGCACGTCCACGAAGTCGTGCTGGTAGCGCAGCGGGATGAAGACCTGGAAGCCGCCGGTCTCGTCCTGGAGCTCACGCAGCCGCAGCACGTGGTCGACGCGGTGCCGGGGCTCCTCGATGTGCCCGTACAGCATCGTCGCGGGGGTCTTCAGCCCCTTCTCGTGCGCCAGGCGGTGGATGCGGGACCAGTCCTCCCAGTGGGTCCTGTGGTCCACGATGTGCTGGCGGACCTCCCAGTCGAAGATCTCGGCGCCGCCGCCGGTCAGCGACTCCAGACCGGCGTCGATCAGCTCGTCGAGGATCTCGGAGGCGGACAGGCCGGAGATGGTCTCGAAGTGGTGGATCTCGGTGGCCGTGAACGCCTTCAGGGAGACGTTCGGCAGCGCGGCCTTCAGCTCCCGCAGCGAGCGCGGGTAGTAGCGCCAGGGCAGGTTCGGGTGCAGGCCGTTGACGATGTGCAGCTCGGTGAGGTTGTCGGCCTCCATCGCCTTGGCGAGCCGGACGGCCTCCTCGATGCGCATCGTGTACGCGTCCTTCTCGCCCGGCTTGCGCTGGAAGGAGCAGTACGCACAGGAGGCCGTGCACACGTTGGTCATGTTGAGGTGCCGGTTGACGTTGAAGTGCACCACGTCGCCGTTCTTGCGGGTGCGCACCTCGTGGGCGAGACCGCCGAGCCAGGCCAGGTCGTCGGACTCGTACAGGGCGACGCCGTCCTCGCGGGACAGCCGCTCCCCGGAGCGGACCTTCTGCTCAAGGTCGCGCTTGAGCCCTGCGTCCATGTGCCGTACCTCTAACTTTCCGACGACCGACGACCTGTGACAGACCCGCCAACGGTACTCCCCCGCCCTCCGGGCGGGAGGCGCCCCCTCACGGCGCTGCGCGCCTAGACCTCTTCCGGGAGTTCCCCGACCCGGTTCTCCCACTTGGTGGAGAGGACGATCGTCGTCCGCGTCCGCGAGACGCCCTTGGTGCCGCTGAGGCGGCGGATGGTCTTCTCCAGGCCGTCCACGTCGTTGGCGCGGACCTTGAGCATGTACGAGTCGTCGCCCGCGATGAACCAGCAGTCCTCGATCTCGTGCAGGTCGCGCAGGCGCCGGGCGACGTCCTCGTGGTCGGCGGCGTCGGACAGCGAGATGCCGATCAGCGCGGTGACGCCGAGGCCGAGGGACGCGGAGTCGACCGTCGCGCGGTAGCCGGTGATGACGCCGGCCGCCTCCAGGCGGTTGATGCGGTCGGTGACGCTGGGCCCGGAGAGACCGACGAGGCGCCCGAGCTCGGCGTAGGAGGCACGGCCGTTCTCGCGCAGAGCCTGGATGAGCTGCCTGTCCACGGCATCCATAGGTCGAAGCCTTTCATTATTTAGCGTTTTCGCGAGTCTACGTGTAGAATCTAAGGCGTAACAGGGTCCGGACCCTGCGAATCTTCCGGATGTTCAGCCGATCAACGACGATCCTTCGAATTCTTCAGGAGTGTTCCCCGTGTACACGATCGAGATGGCCTACGCCCGTATGCGCGAGCTTCAGGACCTGGCCAACCGCTCGCGTGCCCACCAGTCCGTCACGGCGGCCCGCAAGGCCGCCAAGAAGTCGCGGGGCGCGAAGAAGCGCTAGCCCCGCCCCGGAGCGTTCCCTTCCGGGGCGCTCAGGCCTCACGGGAGCCGCCTCCTAGCTCCCCTTTCCAGCGGCGGTACAGCTGGTGCGGCACCCCTGCCGCGTCCAGCGTCCGCCCGGCGACGAAGTCCACCAGATCCTGGATGTGCGTCGCCCCCGCGTAGAACGCCGGAGAGGCGGGCAGCACGATCGCGCCCGCCTCGTCCAGGCTCACCAGGTGCCGGAGCGTCTGCCCGTTCAACGGGGTCTCCCGTACGCAGACCACGAGCCGCCGCCCCTCCTTGAGCGTCACGCTCGCCACGCGCTGCAGCAGGTCCTTCGAGAGCCCCAGCGCCACCCCGGCCACGCACGCCGTGGACGCCGGCACGATCAGCATCCCCTTCGTCGCGTACGAACCCGACGACGGTCCCGCCGCCAGGTCACCGGCCGCCCAGTAGCGCACGCCCTCGGTGTCCACCCCGAACGTGCCCGGCTTGCCGTCCGCGCCCCGCGCCAGCCACTCCTGAAGGTCCTCGCGCCAGTGCGCGTCCCGGAACGAGATGCCGGTCTCGTCGAGCAGCGTCAGGCGCGAGGCCCGCGAGACCACCAGGTCCACGCTCTCCCCGGCCGCGAGCAGCGCCCGCAGGAGCGCCGCGGCGTACGGGGTGCCGGAAGCGCCCGACACCCCCACGACCCAGGGCCTACGCTCCGTATCTCCCGCGTTCACGCCCCGCAGCCTATCCACGGGCCCGCCGCCTCCCGTCATACCGTGAGCCCGCGCACCAGCAGGTCGAGCAGCGCGCACACGAACAGCGCGATGCCGATGAAGCCGTTGACCTGGAAGAAGGCGCGGTTGAGGCGGGACAGGTCGTGCGGCCGCACGATCGAGTGCTCGTACAGGAACGCGCCCGCGACGATGAGCAGGCCGAGCCAGAAGAACGCGCCCGCGCCGGTGGCCAGGGCGTACCAGACGAACAGCGCCGTCGTGACGGCGTGACAGCCGCGCGCGCCCCAGATGGCGGCCGGGACGCCGAACCGCGCGGGCACCGAGAGGACGCCGACCTCCCGGTCGGTCTCCACGTCCTGGCAGGCGTAGATCAGGTCGAAGCCGCCGATCCACACACCCACCGCGAGGCCCAGGATCGCGGCGGTCCAGGACCACTCGCCGCTGATCGCGAGCCAGGCGCCGACGGGCCCGATGGCCTGCGCGAGACCGAGGATGGCCTGCGGGAAGTTGGTGAACCGCTTGCCGTACGGATAGACCACCATCGGGATCACGGCGACCGGCGCGAGCGCCAGGCACAGCGGGTTGAGCAGCGCGGCGGAGCCCAGGAAGACCACGACGGCGATGAGCGCGCCGGTCCACGCGGACTTCACCGTGACGGCGCCGGTGACCAGCTCGCGGTGGGCGGTGCGCGGGTTACGGGCGTCGATCTCGCGGTCGATGATGCGGTTCGCGGCCATCGCGAAGGTGCGCAGGCCCACCATGCAGATGGTGACCAGGAGCAGCCGCCCCCAGTGGATGTTCTTGTCCCACTCGTACATCGCCGTCAGGGAGGCGATGTAGGCGAAGGGCAGCGCGAACACGGAGTGCTCGATCATGACGAGCCGCAGGAACGCTTTCGTACGTCCCGGCTGCGGCAGCGCGGCGGAAGCGGAGCTCACAGGCCGTACTCCCGCCAGCGACGGTCCACCAGTGCCGCGGTGTCCGGGTCCGACTCGACCATGTCCGGCCAGCCCCCGTCGCGCGTGTAGCCCTCCTCGGGCCACTTCTTCGTCGCGTCGATGCCCGCCTTGCCGCCCCAGAACTGCTGGTAGGAGGCGTGGTCGAGATGGTCGACGGGTCCTTCGACGACGGTCAGGTCACGGGCGTAGTCGGTGTTGCCGAGCGCCCGCCACGACACCTCGTGCAGGTCGTGGACGTCGCAGTCGGAGTCCACGACCACGATCAGCTTGGTCAGGGACATCATGTGCGCGCCCCAGATGGCGTGCATGACCTTCTGCGCGTGCTTGGGGTACTTCTTGTCGATCGAGACGATCGCGCAGTTGTGGAAGCCGCCCGACTCCGGCAGGTGGTAGTCCACGATGTCCGGCACGATGATCTTCAACAGCGGCAGGAAGAACCGCTCGGTGGCCCGGCCAAGGGGGCCGTCCTCGGTCGGCGGGCGCCCCACCACGATCGACTGGAGCAGCGGCCGCTTGCGCATCGTCACGCAGTCGATCGTCAGCGCGGGGAACGGCTCCTGCGGCGTGTAGAAGCCGGTGTGGTCGCCGAAGGGCCCCTCGGGGAGCATCTCGCCGGGCTCCAACCAGCCCTCGATGACGACCTCGGCCTGCGCGGGCACCTGGAGCGGCACGGTCTTGCAGTCGACCATCTCGATCCGCTTGCCCTGGAGGAAGCCCGCGAAGAGGTACTCGTCGATGTCGCCGGGCAGCGGCGCGGTGGACGCGTACGTCACGGCGGGCGGGCACCCGAAGGCGATGGCGACCGGGAGGCGCTCGCCCCGCCGCGCCGCCACCTGGTAGTGGTTGCGGCTGTCCTTGTGGATCTGCCAGTGCATGCCGATGGTGCGCCGGTCGTGGCGCTGGAGCCGGTAGAGCCCGAGGTTGCGGACGCCGCTCTCCGGGTCCTTCGTGTGGGTGAGCCCCAGGTTGAAGAAGGAACCGCCGTCCTTCGGCCAGGTGAACAGGGCCGGGAGCCGGTCCAGGTCCACGTCGTCGCCCCGGAGCACGACCTCCTGGACCGGCGCGTCCTTGACCTTCTTCGGCGGCACGTGCGTCATCGCGCCGAGCTTCCCGAAGGCCTCGCGCACACCGACGAAGCCCTGCGGCAGCTCCGGTCTGAGCAGCCCGCCGATCTTCTCGCTGATCTCGCCGTACGACTTCAGGCCGAGGGCCTTGAGGAGGCGCCGGTCGGTCCCGAACACGTTCATCGCGAGGGGCATGTCACTGCCCTTGACGTTCTCGAAGAGGAGCGCCGGGCCGCCGGACTTCTGGACGCGGTCGACGATCTCGCCGACCTCCAGATACGGGTCGACCTCGGCCTTGATCCGCTTCAGATCGCCCTCGCGCTCCAGTGCCCTCAGCAGAGAGCGGAGATCGTCATAAGCCATGCGGTCAAGTATCGGTCACCGGCTACCCTGGCCCCGTCACCGGGTACGCCCGGCGCCCGCACTCCGCTCTCTGGGGGATCTCCGACACATGCTCAGGTATCTGCCGTTCCTGCTGGTCCTGGCCGTGTGGATCTACGCCTTCATCGATGTGCTCAACACGCCCGAGAAGGAAGTGCGCCATCTCCCGAAGGTGGTGTGGGTCATCATCGTGCTCCTCTTCGGCGAGGTCCTCCTCGGCCCGATCGCCTGGTTCGTCACCGGCAAGAAGCGGGGGCCTGCGGCCGGCCGGGCGAACGGCTCCCGCGGGGGCTGGGTCGCCCCCGACGACAACCCCGAGTTCCTGAAGAACCTGAACAGGGACCTGGACAAGGACACCGACCGGCGCGACGAGTCCTGAGCGCGCCCCTGCCGGGGGCCTCCCCAATCCCGCCCCTTCCCGAAACTGGGGGCTCCGCCCCCAGACCCCCGCTCCTCAAACGCCGGAGGGGCTATTCATAGCCCGTCCGGCGTTTGAGGACGAGGCGCGGAGCGCCGATACGGGGGTCCAAGGGGGCGGAGCCCCCTTGTTCGGGAAGGGGCGGGTCAGGGGCGCACCGCGAGGGCACCATAGCCACCATGACGATCCCCACCGTCGACCTGCGCACCTGGCGCACCGGCACTCCCGGCGACCGCCAGGAGATCACCAGGGCCGTGGACGAGGGCCTCCGCACCGCGGGCTTCCTCCTCGTCACGGGCCACGACGTGGCCCCCGCCCTGCGCACCACGATCCGCGAAGAGGCCCGTTCCTTCTTCCGCCTGCCCCCGGAGGCCAAGCGGCGCTACGCCGTGCGCGTGGGCGCCCGCGGCTGGCTGGGCCCCGGCGCGGAGGCCAACAGCTACGCCGAGGGCACCCCGTCCCCGCCGGACCTGAAGGAGTCGCTGTCCTTCGCCGCCGACGAGCCGACCGGCGACCCGGCCGTCGACGCGGAGTGGTTCGCGCCCAACACCTGGCCCGCCGAGACCCCGGGCCTGCGCACCCCCGTGGAGACGTATCTGTCGCTGATGCGCGCGCTCTCCGACCAGCTCCTCGCCCTGCTCGCGGCCGCGCTCGGCGAGCCCGAGGACTTCTTCACCCGCCACACCGGCCACCCCACCTGGGGTTTCAACATCAACTGGTATCCGGGCCGGGACACGGTCGGCGCCCCCGCGCCGGGCCAGTTCCGCATCGGCCCGCACACCGACTTCGGCACGGTCACCGTCCTGGACCGGCAGGCGGGCCGGGGCGGGCTCCAGGTGTTCACGGACGCCGACGGCTGGCAGGACGCGCCCTGGGACCCGGCGGCGTTCACGATCAACATCGGCGATCTGATGGCGCGCTGGACCGGCGGCCGCTGGCGCTCCGGCCGTCACCGCGTGCTGCCGCCCCCGGCCGAGGAGCCCGCCGAGGAGCTGATGTCGCTGGTGTACTTCTACGAGTGCGACCCGGGTACGGACGTGCGCGGCACCGACTCGCACACCTATCTGCGCGCCCAGCTGGACGCGATCGCCTCCGACTGAGGCCCGGCGGCGGGGCCGGGTCAGTCCCCGCGCAGCACCAGGGCGAGCAGCCCCGGGAAGCGCGCGTCGAACTCCTCGCGCCGCAGCCGGTTCACCCGCCGCGGGCCCTCGTCGCGCTGCTCGACGACGCCCGCGGCCCGCAGCGCCGCGAAGTGGTGGCTCAGCGCGGCCTTGCCGACGGGCACGTCGAAGCTGCCGCAGGCCCGCGACCAGTCCGGCGAGCCCGCGAGCTCCCGTACCAGACGCATCCGTACGGGGTCGGCGAGCGCGGCGAGGGCCTCCTGCACGCTGACGTCCTCCGGGCGCGCGTGCACGGGTGCCGCGCGGTGGCTGCTGGGTGGGGCCACGGGCCCGCCTCCTCGTTCCGTGAGGGTCAGGGACTTGCCGAGTGTTCGATGAAAACCATACAGTCCCGAGTGTTCAATCCAGATCGAACACCAAGCACCGGGAGACACCCATGCGCGCAGTCCAGCTCCACGAGTTCGGCGGGCCCGAGGTCCTTGAGGCCGTCGAGACCGAAGCCCCCGAGCCCGGGCCCGGCCAGGTCGCCGTCGACGTCGCGTACGCGGGCGTGAACTTCGCCGACCTCAAGGCCCGCGCCGAGGGCTACCGCGTGCCGGACCTGCCGTTCGTTCCCGGCCTGGAAGTGGCGGGGCGGGTACGCGCGGTGGGCGCGGGCGTCGAGGGCGTCGAGGCGGGCCAGGAGGTCGCCGCGCTCACCGCGGGCGGCGCCTACGCCGAGGTGGCCGTCGCCGACGCCGCCACCGTCTTCCCGGTCCCCGCGGGCGTCGGCCTGCGGACGGCCGCCACGCTGCCCACCGTGCTGCCCACCGCCCACGCCCTGCTGCACGAGGTCGGCCGGCTGCGCGCGGGCGAGACCGTGCTCGTGCAGGGCGCGGCGGGCGGGGTCGGCACCGTCGTCGGCCAGCTGGCGAAGGCCGCGGGGGCCACGGTGTTCGGTGTGGTGTCGAGCGCGGCCAAGGCGGAGTACGCGGGCCGGTACGGCTACGACGAGGTGTTCGTCGACAGCGGGGCCGGTTTCGCCGCCGCGGCCCGCGCGGCCACCGGCGGGCGCGGCGTCGACCTCGCCCTCGACCCGGTCGGCGGCGACGCCTTCCGCGCGGGCCTCGACGCGCTCGCCACCTTCGGCCGCCTGGTGTCGTACGGCAACGCGAGTTCGGCCGAGCCGTGGCGCGTGGGCCAGGCCGAGCTGTTCCCGGGCACGCGGTCCGTGGCGTGCTTCTCCATCCTGACCCTGGCCAAGGAGGACCCGCGGGCGCTGCGCGCGCTCGCCGAGCGCGCCTTCGAGGCGGTCGCCGACGGCACCGTCACGCTGCCCGTCACCGCCGAGTTCGCGCTCGAAGAGGCCGCGGAGGCCCATGCGCTGATGGGCGGCCGCACGACGACGGGCAAGCTGCTGCTGCGCGTGAACCCGGCGGACTAGACCGTACGGCCCGGTGGGCTAGGGCCCGTCCGAGGCGTAGTCCGCGCGCAGCTCGCGCCACCGGTCCGGGCTCCACGTCGACCAGTCCTTCGGCCGTCCGCCGAGCGCGTCCACCAGGAACCCGAAGTGGTCGTGCCACCCGGCGAGGCAGTCGAGCCGGAAGGCGTCGTCGCCGGTGAGCTCGTTGGTGAAGCGCAGCGTCGTGCCCGCGTCCCCCGCGGGCTCCAGATGGAACCGGCAGCGCCCGTGCAGATCGATCGTGTACTCGGCGACGACGTGCGGGTCCCAGGCGGTGACGCGCCCCGAGTGGACCGCGTCGTCCGGGGTCTCGTCGTTGAGCCAGCGCAGGCTCACGGCGCCGCCGAGGCGCGGCTCGAACACGTCGGCGGCGGCGAGCCACCCCGAAAGCCCCTCCGGGGTGGCCACCGCCCTCCACACCTCCGCCACCGGATGCGGCAGCCGCAGCACCCAGTGGAGCGTGTGCGTGTCCCCCTCGGTCCGGCTCGTCCCCCGCTCGATGAATCCGCTGACATCGCTCATGGGCCAAGCCTCACGCACACGGTCCCCCGGGTCACGCATCCCCTACGGGCGTTCGCCCGCCTTGTCGACGACCTTCAGCTCCAGGACGGCGCTCTGGGCGGTCACCGTGCCCTTCTTGAAGCCCGTCGGCAGGTCCTCCACCGCGACCTGGCGCTCGCCGAGGAACTGCTTGGTCTTCTTGTCGAAGATCAGCTCCTGCCGTTCGCCGTCGTTCTCGCGGGCGATGGCCACACCGCGCCGCCCCGCCGCGTCCACCACGCCCTCGATCAGCTCGACGCCGGAGATCTTCGACGCGGCGAGGAAGAGGGCGGCGGCCTGCTTCGGCGGCATCAGTCCGCCGCAGAGGTCGCGGACGAGCACGAAGGCGTTCTGGTCCTTGCTCTCACCCCCCTGGCCCACCCGGTACAGCCAGTCCCGCATGTTGACCGGGTCGGTCGGCAGCTTCTGCAGGCTGCGGTAGTGGGAGTCGCCCTCGACCAGCGGCAGGTCCGGCGGGAAGCGCTCGTGGTCGAACCCGTCGACGGGGTCGTGTGCCATCCCGGTGTGCTTGCCGTCCACCGAGCTCCAGGCCTCCCGGACGTGCACGGGCTGGATGCGGGCGGTCTCGTCGCTGCCCGTCTCCATGTAGCTCTCCTTCGTCCTGACGTACACGAACTGGTCGTCCCGGATGCCCTTCGGCACGGGCTGCTTCGCGGCCGCCGCCGCGATCTGCTTCAGCATCGCCACGGTCTCCTTCGACGGCGGCCCGGCCTGCGCCGCATCACCGCCGAACGGCTGGGTGATCACGAGGCCCGCCGCGACCGCCGCGACCACCGCCCCCGCGGCCAGGGACGGCCGCAGCCAGCCCCCGCCCCTTCCCCTGGCATTCCACCCCGTGTCGGTGTTCCCTTGGCTCTCCTGCCGGATCTCGCTCAACAGATGCTCCTTCAGGCGCAGATGGCGGCCCGGCGGAAGGTCCCGCTCCAGCGGGGTCGGGAAGTCAGCACGGTCAGCGGGTGACTTCATCGGACGCCCTCCTCGACAGGCCCGACCGCGGTGGTGCGGTCCTCTCTCATCTGTCCGCGCCCTTTGGGCGGTTCCATGTGTTTCGCGAGCTTTTTCCGGGCCCGTGAGAGGCGGGAGCGCACCGTCCCGACCGGGACGCCGAGCGCGCTCGCCGCCGCCTCGTAGCCGAGCCCCGACCACACGCACAGCGCGAGCACCTCGCGCTCGGCCCGGCGCAGCCTGGCGAGCGCCGCGCGGACGAGGGCCAGCTGCTCCCGGTCGTCGACGCGCCCGGCGATCTCGTCGGCGAAGTCGGCGACGGCCTCGGCGCGCGGCAGCCGGGCCACGGCGGCGGCGTGACGGCGGCTCGCGCGCCGCTGGTTGCGGGTCACGTTCGTGGCGATGCCGAGCAGCCACGGCCGCAGCGAGCCGCCGTCCGCGTCGGCCTTGTCGCGCAGCCGCCACGCCTCCAGGAAGGTCAGCGACACGATGTCCTCGGCCGCCGACCAGTCGCCCGTCAGGCGGTAGGCGTGGTTGTAGACGGAGCGGGCGTAGGCGTCGAAGAGCTCCCCGAACGCGTCGGGGTCGGAGCCCCGGATCCGTACGCGTAACCGCCGTCGCCGCGCCGCGAGTTCCCCCTCATTCGTCTCCACGCCTGTTGTCTGTCCGTACGACGAAGGCCGGTTCCTGTGACCTGGGTCACGGGAACCGGCCTTCGGGGCCGTGCGCGGTCAGACCCCGGCGTAGGAGTGCTTGCCGCTGACGAAGATGTTGACGCCGTAGTAGTTGAACAGCCAGCAGCCGAAGGCGATGAGCGCCAGGTAGGCGGCCTTGCGGCCCTTCCAGCCCGCGGTGGCGCGCGCGTGCAGATAGCAGGCGTACGCGACCCAGGTGATGAAGGACCAGACCTCCTTGGGGTCCCAGCCCCAGTAGCGGCCCCAGGCGTCGCCCGCCCAGATCGCGCCCGCGATGATCGTGAACGTCCACAGCGGGAAGATCGCGGCGTTCATGCGGTACGTGAACTTGTCGAGCGAGGCCGACGCGGGCAGCCGCTCCATGACCGAGGTCGCGAACCGGCCGGGCGTGCCGCCGCTCTGCAGCTTGGCCTCGTAGCTGTCCTTGAACAGGTACGCCGCCGTGGACACCGCGCCGACGTAGAAGGCGGCGCCGCAGAAGATCGCGGTGGAGACGTGGATCCACAGCCAGTACGAGTGCAGCGCGGGAACCAGCTGGTCGCTGTCGGTGTACAGGACAGTGACGGCCAGGCCCAGGTCGAGCAGGACCGTGGTGATCAGCGGCAGACCGATCCAGCGGACGTTCTTCTTCAGGGCGAGCAGCCCCAGGAAGACACCGATCGCGACCGTGGAGAAGGTGATGTTGAACTCGTACATGTTGCCCCACGGCGCGCGCTGCACCGAGAGCGCGCGGGTGAGGACACCACCGGCCTCGACGAGGAAGCCGAGAGCGATCATCGAGACGGCGATGCGGCCGTAGAGGTCGCCCTGTTCGTCACCGGCGGCGGCACCCGGGCCGTCCGGCACGTCGCGGCTGCCCGCGGCGGCGCGGGTGACGACCTTGGGCGCGGCCTCGGTCCGCTCCAGGGTGGCCGTGCCGCCCTTGGCCCGCACCGTGACGGCGGGCGCGGCGGCCTTGGCGGCGGCCTCCCCGGCCCCGCCGCTCGCGGTGAGCGCGGCGGCGGTGCGGGCGACCTTGCTGCGGCTGCCGAACAGCCACTCCGCCATGAGCGCGAAGAAGGCGAGGAGGTAGACGGCCATCGCGGAGTAGATCAGCACATTGCTGATGTGCGCGAGGTTCTCGTTGGTTTCGGCGGCGAGGGTGGTGGCGAGCGTCACTTCTCAGCCCCTTCGGCAGGAACAGCGGGGGTGGGGTGGGGGTCGTCGGTGTCCGGGGTGTCCTTGCCCGGGGTCTCGGGGGCCGCGGTCTCGGGGGCCGCGGTCTCTTCGGTGTCCGAGGCTTCTTCGGTGTCCGAGGCTTCTTCGGCGTCCGGGCCGCCCGCGTCCTTGCCGGACGGCACGTCGTTGACGGACGGCATGTCCTTGCCGGATGGTGCGGCGGCCTCAGCGGTGTCGGCCGTGTCCGCCGCGTCGGCGGTGTCGGCGGCCTCCGGTTCCGGTGCGCTCGGCACCTGCTCGTGCAGGCTCTCCGCGAGCGCGGACAGCTCCTCGGGCACCTTGGCGGACTCGCTGCGGCCGAGGCCCGCCATCTCGACGACCGTGACGCCGTCGGCACCGCGCACCGCCCGGACCCAGACGCGGCGGCGCTGGATGAACAGCGAACCGGCGAGGCCCGCGATCGCGGCGATCGCGCCGCCCAGCGCCCAGCCGCTGCCCGGCTCCTGGGAGATCTGGAAGGTCGCCCACTGCTTGAGCTCCTTCTCGAAGGTGATCGACCCGGCGCCGTTCGGCAGCTTCATGGTCTCGCCGATCTTGAGCCGCTTCTTCAGCAGCTCGCCCTTGGCGTCCTTGAACTTCTGCATCTTGCGCGTGTCCAGCTGGTACACGTTCTGCGGGATGCCGGAGTCCACGCCGAGGCTGCCGTGGTACGCGGAGAGCGCGAGCCGCGGATTGAAGGGCGCGGGGAACTGGGAGAACATCTGGCCGTTGCCCTCGCCCGCGAACGTCGGCACGAAGAAGGCGTTGAAGCCGAGCTGCTCCTTCTTGCCGTTCTTGTCGCGGTAGCCGTCGAGGATCTTGATGGCGCCGGTGGCCGTGCCCATGGAGTCGATGGGCAGCAGCGGCACGGAGACCCGGGAGACGACCTTGCCGCGGCCGTCGCGGACGGTGACCGTGGGCGCGTAGCCGTGGCCGATCAGATAGACCTTCGTGCCGTTGACCTCGAGGGGCTTGTTGACCTCGATGGCCTTCTGCTTCTCCGGCCCGTCGGTGCCCTCGGTGTAGGTCACGTGCGCCTTGTAGGTGCGGGCCGTGCCGCGCTGGGGTCCCGACGTCTCGTACGTGCCCTCGAAGCTGCGCAGCTTGAAGCTGAACGGCTCCAGTTCGTCGGTGCTGAACAGGCTGCCGGACTTGAAGTCGTCGTACTGCGTGAGCGTGTTGGAGAAGCCGTCGCCCTCCATGATCAGCTTGCCGCCCTCGGACTTGAAGAGCTGTCCGGCGGCGAAGGCGAGCAGGAGCACGATCAGGGCGATGTGGAAGGCCAGGTTCCCGGCCTCGCGCAGATAGCCCTTCTCGGCGGCGACGGCCCCGCCCACCTGGTGGGAGCGGAAGCGCCGCTGCTTGAGCAGCGCGAGCGCGGCCTCGTTGACCTGCTCGGGCGAGGCGTCGGTGCGCCAGCTGGTGTACGCGGGCAGCCGGGTGAGCCGCTTGGGCGCGGCGGGCGGGCGGCCGCGGAGCTGGCCGACGAACTGCCAGGTGCGCGGCACGATGCAGCCGATGAGCGAGACGAAGAGCAGGATGTAGATCGCGGAGAACCACACCGAGCTGTAGACGTGGAACAGGCCGAGCTTCTCGTAGATCGGCGCGAGCGTGGTGTGGGTGTCCTTGAAGTCCTGGACCTTGAGCTCGTCGGTGCCCTGCTGCGGGATGAGCGAGCCGGGGATCGCGCCGAGCGACAGCAGGAGCAGCAGGAGCAGCGCGACCCGCATGGAGGTCAGCTGCCGCCAGATCCAGCGGAACCAGCCGATGACGCCGAGCGAGGGCAGGTTCGGGCCGCCGCCGGTGACCTCGTCGAGGGGAGCGGTGGACAGCTGCGCGCCGGCCGCCCCGAGCTCGTCCTGGGCGACGGACTCGTCCCGGGTGGTCGTGGTCTTGCTCATGGATCAGATCCCCACCGAGTAGCTGTTCGACCAGACCTGCATCTGCTGCATGACGCTGTCCCAGACGCCGGTCAGCATCAGCAGCCCGGTCACGATCATCATGCCGCCGCCGATCCGCATCACCCAGGCATAGTGCCGCTTCACCCAGCCGAACGCGCCGAGCGCCTTGCGGAACGCGACGGCCGCGAGGATGAACGGGATGCCGAGGCCGAGGCAGTACGCGACGCCGAGGAGCGCGCCGCGCTGCGGGTCGGCGCCCTCGAAGGACAGGACGTTGACGGCCGCGAGCGTCGGCCCGATGCACGGCGTCCACCCTACGGCGAACAGCGCGCCCAGTATCGGGGCCCCGACGAGCCCGGTGGCGGGCCGCTTGTGGAAGCGGAACTCGCGCTGGGTGAGCCAGGGCATGAGGCCCATGAAGAAGAGCCCGAGCAGGAGCATCACCACGCCGAGCACGTTCGTGACGGTGCTCTGGTGCTCCTTCAGGGTCTGCCCGAGCGCCCCGACGAACATCCCGGCGGGTACGAAGATCGCGGTGAAGCCGAGCACGAAGAGCCCGGCGCCCGCGACCATCCGGCCCCGCTTGGCCTCCTCCAGGTCCTGCCCGGTCACACCGGTCACGTACGAGAGGTAGCCCGGCACCAGCGGCAGGACGCACGGGGAGAAGAACGAGACGAGGCCGCCGAGCACCGCGACGGGGATCGCGAGCAGCAGCGCTCCGCTCATGACGGTCTGGTTCGGCCCGGACGCGGCGAGCGTGTGGGCGGCGGCGATGGCGGTCGACACGTCGGTCACTTCTCCGCGACCACGGGGTCGATCATCTTGCGCAGCTTCTCCTCGCTGAGGGGCTGCTGCGAGCGCGCCGCGATCTTCCCGTCCTTGTCGATGACGAGGGTGGAGGGGATGAAGTTCGGGTTGAGCGTGCCCCGCGGGAAGCGCAGCATCAGCTTGCCCATCGGGTCGTACAGGCTCGGGTACGGCACGCCCTTGTCCTTCTCGAAGGCGATGGCCGGGCCCTTCTCGGGGTCGCGGGCGTTGATGCCGACGAACTCCACGCCCTTGGGCTTGGTCTCCTTGGCCACCTTCGCGAAGCTCGGCGCCTCGGCGCGGCACGGCGGGCACCAGGAGCCCCAGACGTTGACGACGACGACCTTGCCCTTGTAGTCGCCGAGGCTGAGCTTGTCGCCGTCGAGGGTCTCGCCGTCGAGGTCCGGCGCGTCGCGGCGGTCCGCCTTCTTCGCGGTGGAGATGCCGTCGGAGCCGGTGATGAAGTTCGTCTTGCCGGAACCGCCCGACGTGCCGCCCGAACTGCAGGCCGTCAGGGTGAGCGCGGCGGCCGCCGCGGCCGCCGCCAGCGCCGTCACGCGACTGCGACGGCGGCTGGCACGGCGGTCAAGACTGCGGTTCTGGCTGCGGGGGGCGCGGCAGGCGGCACTCATGTGAAAAGTTTCGCATGCCCGATTCGGGGATCTTCGACGCCCCCCGCGGTAGCGGAAAGTCCCATTTCAGACAGGGTTTCCGCGTGTTTTCCAGCCGGTGGTTCAGGCCGCGTCGCCGGTGTCCTTCTCGGCGTCCTTGCGGCTGTCGCCGGAGCCCGCGTCGGACAGGAAGCCCTTCCAGCCGCCGGTGGGCTGCTGGCCGACCTCCAGGCTGCGCAGCTTGGCGAGCACCTCGGGCTTCTGCACGTCGAGCCAGTCCACGAACTGCCGGAAGGAGACCATGCGGACGTCCTTCTTCCCGGCGATGCCCTTGATCGCGGCCTCGACGGCGTCCATGTAGATGCCGCCGTTCCACTCCTCGAAGTGGTTGCCGATGAAGAAGGGGGCCCGGTTGGACTCGTAGGCGCGCTTGAAGCCCGCGAGGTAGGCCTCGGTGGCCTGCTTGCGCCAGCCCGGGTAGTTGGCCGGCGGGGCCTTCGTGGAGTTCTTCGACTGGTTGGCGAGGATGTTGTAGTCCATCGACAGGACCTCGAAGGAGTGCCCCGGGAACGGGATCTGCTGGAGCGGCAGGTCCCAGATGCCCAGCTTCTTCTCGGGCCACTTCTGGCGGCCGCCGGGCGAGGACGCGTCGTAGCGCCAGCCGAGCTTCTTGGCGGTCGGCAGCAGGTTGTTCTGGCCGAGCAGGCACGGCGTGCGGCCGCCGACCAGCTCCTTCTCGTAGTCGAACGGCAGCGGCGGCAGATCCGTCCAGCCCGTGTTCGTCCGCCACTTCTTCACGAAGGACTTGGCCTGGTCGATCTCGCTCTGCCACTGGGCGGGCGTCCAGTTGCCCACGGTGCCGGTGCCCGCGCAGAAGTGGCCGTTGAAGTGCGTGCCGATCTCGTGGCCCTCCAGCCACGCCTGGCGGACGTACTTCAGGGTCTCCTTGATGTGGCCGTCCGTGAGGTAGCCGATGTCGGAGGCGCCGACGGCGTTGTTCGGCGGGCGGTAGAGCCGCTTCTTCGACTCGGGCAGCAGATAGAGCCCGGAGAGGAAGAACGTCATCCCCGCGTCGTGTTCCTTCGCGAGCTTCAGGAAGCGCGGGAACAGGCCGTTGCCGACCTCGCCCGCGCCGTCCCAGGAGAAGATCACGAACTGCGGCGGGGTCTCCCCCGGCTCAAGGGGCCGGGGCGCCTCCGGCTGGTTGGGCTGCTTTCCGGTGAACGCCGTGGAGCCGTCACCGATCGGCTTGGCCGGGCGCTCCGGCTTGGCGCCGCCGCCCTTGCCCTTGTCGGCGGCGGAGCCCGAGTCCCCGGAGCCGGAGCCGCAGGCGGTGAGCCCGAGGGCCGCCGCGGTGCCTATGCCCAGGCCTATCGCGCCCCGCCGGCTCAGCGCACCACGGCTCGCGGCCGGTGCTCCGCCGCCCAGGTCCGTGTCCGTCCGGCTGTCGTCGCGCATTCCATCCCCATTCGTCGCGCCCTCGGTTGTGCAAAGGACAACCACTTAGAGGGCACGACACCGGGACGGGTTCCGGCCAAGCCGGACCTATTCGGGGCCTATTACAGAGAACAGACATTCCACGCCATAGGGTGGCCACCCCATTACCCGCCGCGCACAGCAACCTCACAGGAACCGCCCCACACCGGAGCGCCCCCGAAGGGGCGCGGGGAACGGCGCGCCCAGCCACGGACGACCCGCGGCAGACAGCCGACAAGCGGCAGCGTTCAGCCCGGCCCCGCAGGGGCCGGACCCTGCTCAAGCCCAGCGCACCGGCTAGGCCCCGAAGGCCTTGGCCTTGCCCTTCACCGGCTTGGCCCCTGCCAGGAGATGCTTCGGCACGAGATCCCGCGCCGGCTCCGAGTACCCCACCGACACGATCTTGTCGCCGCGGTACGTGAACGACGTGAGCGAGGCGAGCGTGCACTGCCGCTTGCGCGGGTCGTGCCACAGGCGCCGCTTCTCCACGAAGCTGCGCACGATCCAGATCGGCAGCTGGTGGCTGACGCACACCGCCTCGTGCCCGCGCGCCGCGTCCCGCGCGGCGTCGAGCGCGCCCATCATCCGCACGACCTGCTCGACGTACGGCTCGCCCCAGGACGGCTTGAAGGGGTTGACCAGGTGCTTCCAGTTCTCCGGGTTCTTCAGGGCGCCGTCGCCGACGCCGAAGGTCTTGCCCTCGAAGACGTTGCCGGCCTCGATGAGCCGCCCGTCCGTCGCGAGGTCGAGGCCGTGCGCCTTGGCGATCGGCGTCGCCGTCTCCTGCGCCCGGTCGAGCGGCGAGGCGACGACGTGCGTGACGTCCCGCGACGCCAGGTGCTCGGCGACCCGGTCGGCCATCTGCCGCCCGAGCTCCGAGAGGTGGTAGTCGGGCAGCCGCCCGTACAGGATCCCGTCCGGGTTGTGCACCTCGCCGTGGCGCATCAGATGGACGACGGTCAGCTCATCGGCCCCGCTCACGCGCTGACCTCCTCGGCCTCGGCGGCGGCGCGCGCGGCCGCCGGAAGGGCCGCCGCGATCTTCTCGACCGCACGCTCGTCATGGGTGGTGGACACGAACCAGGACTCGAAGGCCGACGGCGGCAGATACACGCCCTGCGACAGCATCGAGTGGAAGAACGCCGTGAAGCGGAACGACTCCTGCGCCTTCGCGCCCTCGTAGTCGCGCACCTCGCGGTCCGTGAAGAACACGGAGAACATGTTGGAGGCGTTCTGGACGCGGTGCGCCACGCCCTCCTTGGTGAGCGCCTCGCTCACCAGGCCGCGGATCCGCTCGGAGACCGCGTCGACCTTCGCGTACGCGGCGTCGTCGAGCAGCCGCAGCTGCGCGAGGCCCGCGGCGGTCGCGACCGGGTTCCCGGAGAGCGTGCCCGCCTGGTAGACGGGGCCCGCCGGAGCGAGGTGCGCCATCACGTCGGCGCGGCCGCCGAACGCCGCGGCGGGGAAGCCGCCGCCCATGACCTTGCCGAAGGTCATCAGGTCGGGCACGACCCCGTCCACGCCGAACCAGCCGGCCCTGCTCGTCCGGAAGCCGGTCATGACCTCGTCGGAGATGAAAAGGGCGCCGTTCTTCTCGCACGCGGCCTTCAGGCCCTCGTTGAAGCCGGGTCCCGGCGGCACCACGCCCATGTTGCCCGGCGAGGCCTCCGTGATCACACAGGCGATCTGGCCCGGGTGGTTGTGGAAGGCCTCGTGCACGGCCTCGATGTCGTTGTACGGAAGGACGATGGTGTCGCCCGCCTGGGCGCCCGTGACACCGGGCGTGTCCGGCAGGCCGAGGGTCGCGACGCCGGACCCGGCCGCGGCGAGGAGCGCGTCCACGTGGCCGTGGTAGCACCCGGCGAACTTGATCACCTTGGCGCGCCCGGTGAACCCGCGGGCCAGGCGGATGGCGGACATCGTCGCCTCGGTGCCGCTGGACACCAGGCGGACCTGCTCGACGGGGGCGATCCGGGCCACGATCTCCTCGGCCAGGGCGACCTCGCCCTCGCCCGGCGTGCCGAAGGACGTGCCGCGCGCGACGGCCTCCTGGACGGCCGCGGTCACCTCGGGGTGGGCGTGGCCGAGGATCATGGGCCCCCACGAACACACGAGGTCGACGTACTCGCGACCGTCGGCGTCCGTGAGGTACGGACCGGTACCGGACACCATGAAGCGGGGCGTACCACCCACCGCGCGGAAGGCGCGCACGGGCGAGTTCACACCGCCGGGCGTCACGGCCGCCGCACGGTCGAAAAGAGTCTGCGAAACTGGGGCGCTATACGGGAAGCTCACATGAACCATGGTGTCAGAGGGTCCGGACGGCGCGCCGGGGCCTCCTGCGCGCCGGCTTTCCGGCCGCACCGCCTTCCCTCGGGGCGGGTGGTGCGGAGATCCTGTGGACTGGTGTTTCACCCCACGTTTCGGCGGGTGACCGTGGGGGAGGTCACTGACACGATGATCGGGTTGCGCGGCAAGGCCCGCGCGCCCTGGAAAAGCAGTCGGGTGGAGATATGCAGCGCGGTGGTGGACTGGGCGAGGGGACCGACGGCCTGGGTCCCCGGCGTGCCCGGCGGGGCAAGCACCGGCGAGATGCGGAGGCGGTCCCGGCCCCCGAGCAGCGCGCGCCGGACAGGGCGGGGCGTGACCGTACGGGAAGCAGGAGCGGCGGGGTGGGGGTGACCTACAAGTACTTCGGGGCCCCGGACGGCGCGACCGCGGCCCGGGTACCGATCTCGATGCGGCCCGAGGAGCTCGGCGGCGACGAGCTGGGCATGGGCGGCATGTTCACGAAGATCAAGCCGGAGACGATGGCCGCGATGGTCCTCACCGGCATCGAAGGCATACCCCTGCACAAGGTCCCCCCGCTGGAACTGGTCGTCCTCCACCCCGACTACGCGGTCGTGAAGCTCCCCATGACGGTCGTCGACCCGCTGCGCGGCGTCGGCGAGGAGTCGGTCGGCGCCGCCGCCTTCATCTGGTCCACGGTCCCGGACCGCGGCGGCCCCCGCGACGCGTTCAACGTCTACCAACTCCTGCACGAGTGGCAGGACTTCAGCCACCGCCTGCACGACGCGGGGCATCAGGCGTACTGCCTGGTCTGGCCGTGAACGTCCGGTTCCCTGGGTAGTCACCGGGGAACCGGCGGTTACGGACCCGGGACACTCCGGTGCGCGCAGCGCCGGTGCGCGGAGCGTGCGTCCTTCGTACGCTGGCTCCGTACCGGGAAGTGCGCGCCGTCGGATCCGTGCCGGGGGAAGGGGCGGGGCAGTGGCCGAGGGGGATGGGCAGAGCACGCCCGCGGCGGGGCGCGTGCGCGTCCTCACGCCGGCGGGCGACTTACGGGGCGCCGGCATCATGGTGGCTCCCTGCTACGTACTGACCTGCGCGCACGTGGTCGCGGGCGCCCTGCGCCGGACGAGCCCCGACGCTCCCGCCGAGGCGGTCCGCGTGGACGTCGGCGGCCACCCGGAGGTGGTGTCCGGCGAGGCCACGGTCGTGCCCGGCGGCTGGTTCCCGGGACCGGAGGACGGGGTCGGCGACCTCGCGGTCCTCACCACCACCTGGCGGCCGCCCCCCGACGTCGGCTTCGCGCGGCTCGGCCCCTGCGGCGAACCCGACCGGCGCGAGGTGAGCGTGTACGGCCACCCCGCCCGCGCCCCCGACGGGCTGTGGTCCAGAGCGAGCCTCGCGGGCCGCGGCGGGCCGCACCTGGGCTGGGTGCAGCTCGACGGGCTCGACTCCGCGAGCGCCTGGATCGAGCCGGGCTTCAGCGGCGCGGGCGTCTGGGACCCCGCCACGCGCAGGGTGGTCGGCATGCTCACGGCCGCGCTCGGCGACCGGCGCACCAGGGCGGCGTGGATGCTCCCCATGGAGGCGGTGGCCCGGCTGTGCCCCGCCCTCGCCCCGGCGGTCGACGGCGGCGGGAACGGCACCGCGGGCCCGGCGGAGCCCCCGGGCCACGGCACCGCGACGCAGCCGCGCGCCGAGCGTCCGCCGCCGCGACTCCCCACCGACCGCGATCAGTTCGCCCTCGCCGACGCCCTCCTGCGGGTGCCCCTGGTCGAGGAGGACCGCGCGGCCGTGCTGCGGCGGCTGCTCCCCGCACACATCCGGCACGGCGTCCGGGACCACTCCAGACCGCGCCTCCAGGTCTTCCACGTCGTACAGGCCTGCGTCGACCACCGCGACGGCAGGGAGGCGCTCGTGGCCGCGCTGCGCATGCTTGACGAGTCGTCAGAACCGGCACGGGCGGCGCTCGCCCTGTTCGACGAGGTGTGGCCGCAGGCGCCGGGCGGCGATGCCCCGTGACGCAGTCCTGGGGACCGCCCAAGGTCGTGCTCGACGCCCTCGACGGCGTACCGGCCTTCGACGAGACGGCCACCCTTCGCGAGTGCACCCGCATGGTGGGCCGGGCCCTCGGCGCCACGGTCGCGGTGCCGGACAGCGCCCGGCGGCGGACGTACCTCTCCTCGCTCCTGATGGCGGTCCTGGAGTACGCCGACGGCCTCCAGGTCCTCGGCGGCGTCGTCGAACTCCTCGAAGGCAACACGCGCTACACCGAGCGCGTACGGACCGCGATCGCCGTGGCGGAGGTGCCCTTGTTCCCGCCGGAGGACTGGTCCCGTCTGATGGAGGCGCTGGGCGGCCTCGAAGTGCTCGACATCGCGGGCGCGTACCAGGAGGTCATGCGGTACCGCGCCGACCCGCTGCCCGCCCACTGCACCGAGCCCTGGCTCGCCGTCGTGCACGCCGCGACGCTCAACGCGCGGCCCGGCGAACTGCCGCCCTGCGTCCTGCTCGTCGAGCACCTCGCCCGCTACGCGAAGGGCCAGCGCCAACAGGACCTGCTCGACTGGGTGATGGAGCACCGCGCCCGCCCCGAGCCGTACGACGACGGGGCCGCGCGGGCCGCCGCCCGCCGGGGCGAGCGGGGCCGGGGCCGCCCGGCGAGGGCCGAGAACGTGCCCGTCGTGCCGGTCGAGAGCGGCGACCCCGCCCTGCCCGTGGCGGCGGGGGCGGAATCCGGCCTTCTTGGGCGCGGCGTGCGCGCGGCGGCCCCCACCCCCGCGCCCCCGGTGCGTGCCGTCGGCCAGGAGCCGGTGTGGGCGCCGAGCGCCTGTCTGCTGATCCGGCTGCGCCCCCTGCCCGACCCCGACCACGCGGACGAGCGGCTGCTCTCGTACTGGTGGCAGATCGAGGGGCCCGAGCCCTATCCGGTGCGCGGCGGGGACCTGCGCGTGGACGTGGCGGAGCTGCCCGAGCAGGTGAAGTCCCTGGTGGAGGAGGCGGAGACGGGCTGGGCCTACTTCTGCAAGGAGGACCTCACGCTGGAGTTCGTGCTGCCCAGGGAGCTGCTGGGGCTGCCGGTCGAGCGGTGGGCCAAGAAGGGCTTCCACGGTGCGGACGGCAGCCTCGGGGAGGACCATCCGGTGCTCCTGCGCAGCCTCGAAAGGATGGAGCGCACGGACACCCACGGCCGCTGGGCGCGCCGCTGGGACGCGCTCCTCACCGGCCGCGCGGGGCCCGTGCACTGGTTTCCCGACGACGGCCGCTCCCGGCTGCTGTCGGACCCCCGGCGCGTCATGGTGGTCCTCAGCGATCCGCCGGGCCACGCCGGCGGAAGCGGTTCCGGTGTCGACGAGTTGGCCGAGTCGCTGCGCGCCGGGGTGCCGATCGTGGTGTGGGACAGACGGGGCGGCATAGATCCGGTGTTCCGCGGCGAGCTGGCCGACTTGGCAGCTCGCACAGGAATCCATCAACTACCCGATGCCGTCCGGTCGTTGCGCATAGAGGCAAAAGCCGGGGATGCTGCTGAGGGCGACTCTACGCTCGGTCGCCACGCAGCACTGCTCTGGGACGATCCGTACCGCCTTCCAGGAGGGGGCGGCGCCATGGCGGATTCTTCCGCACAGGGGGGAGGGTAGGACGCGATGCTTCCCGAGGACGGCGTGCCTCAAGGGATCCGCCCGGTCGGCGCGGCGGGCGCCGAGGACGTCCGGTCACAGGACAAGACTCCTGACACGGACACGGCGACACCCGCGGAAGCGGCGGACCCGTCGGCCACGGGCACCGGCCCCGCCGATGGCGGACCCGCCCCCGGGCCCGGTCCCGACCCCGGACCCGGTCCGGACCCGGGCCCTTCCGGCTCCCTCAACTCCCCCGCCCCAGCCGCGCCTTCCGGCTCCGCCAGCCAGAACCGCTGGTGGATCTACCGGGGTTCGGGTCAGCCCCTGTACGACACGACCCTGCGCGAGCTGCTGCCCGACCCTCCGCCCTGGCGCCGGTTCACCGGCGGGCCCGTGGTGCCGCCGCCGCCCGCCGACGACGACGAGGTCGCGCGCAGGCTCGGCAGGCCCTCCGGGCGCTCCCCGGCCTCCGAGCAGCTGCGGCGCGAGGCCGATATGGTCAATGCGGCTTTGCTTCTGCGACGCCCGCTCCTCGTGACGGGCCGCCCCGGCACGGGCAAGAGCAGCCTCGCCTACCGCATCAGCCGCGAGCTGCGGCTCGGCCGGGTCCTTCGCTGGCACATCACCAGCAGGACGACACTGCGCTCGGGCCTGTACGAGTACGACGCGATCGGCCGCGTCCAGGACTCCGCCGCGCTGCGCGCGCTGCGCACGGCGGAGGACTCCCCCGTCGCACCCCGGACGGCCGACGGCACGGCGGCAGTCGACGAGCAGCTTCCCGGAATCGGCGACTACGTCCAACTCGGCCCCCTGGGGACGGCGTTACTCCCGTACGAGACGCCGCGGGTGCTGCTGATCGACGAGCTGGACAAGAGCGACCAGGACCTGGCCAACGATCTGCTGAGCGTCTTCGAAGAGGGCCAGTTCCCCGTCTCCGAACTGCTGCGGGCCCGGCGGCGCCATCCGCGCGTGACCGTCCTGACCGACGACCCGGAGGGCGCCGCGGAGATCGTCGGCGGCGTCGTCCGCTGCCGCGCCTTCCCGATCGTGGTCATCACCTCCAACGGCGAACGCGAGTTCCCGCCCGCCTTCTTACGCCGCTGTTTGCGCCTGCATATGCCGGACCCGGATCGTACGCAGCTCGTCGACATGGTGACGGCACACCTCGCGGAGGGCGCGGCCACCCGCGCCGGGGACGGCGGCGACCTGATCGAGCGGTTCCTCCGGCGCAGCAGGGAGCGCGGCGGTCTGGCCATCGACCAGCTGCTGAACTCCGTGTACTTGACAACCTCGGGACGCCTACCCGCCGACGCGGGGGCGCTCGACGAACTGGTCGACGCCCTGTGGCACCGGCTCGACGGGGCGGGGGCGGAATCGAGGCCGGGATGACGGTCGCCGCCGCGGAGCCGCCGCCCGAGGCCGCACGGGAGTCCGCGCGCGCCGGGCAGGCCCCGGACACCCCGAATCCGGACGCGCCCACATGGACGGAGCTCGCGGACGCCGTGTACCTGGCCGCCTGCCGGGACGCGGCGCTGCCGGTGTTCCCGCCGCGGCAGGCGGCACGCGGCACGGTCACGCCGGGGCGCCCCGCCCCGGACGTCCCCCATACGCCTGACGCCCCCGATACGCCCGATGCCCCCGACGGCCCTGACGCCCCGGGCGGGCGCCCGCAGGAACACCCGCGGGAACGTCCGCAGGAACACCCGCGGGAGCGCCCCCAGCAGCACCCCCGGGAGCGCCCCCAGGAACACCAGCGGACCGCCCACGAGAAGGCTCCCCCCGTCGCCGCCGCCCCCGTCAGGCCGCTCGTCGGCCTGCGCGGCGGCTTCGGCGGTGCCCCGGGCGGCGAGCAGGCCGCCCGCGCGGAGGGCGCGCGGCTCGGCTCCCTCGCCCTCGGCCGCGCCCTGCGTCCGCTGCGCCTGTTCTGGTCCTCGCCGTACGACACGGCCCTCGACGAGGAGGCCACCGCCGAGCAGGCCGCCGTGGACGGCCTGTGGACGCCGGTGTGCCGCTCGCTGCCGGAGCGGCGGCAGGACCTGCTGCTGCTCGTGGACGACGGCCCCTCGATGGCCCTGTGGCGCCGCACGGCCCGTCAGATCGTCGCGCTGATGGAGCAGACGGCGGCGTTCCGCACGGTGCGGCGGCTGCGCTGGAGCCCGCACGGGGCCCCGCCCGCCGCCCTGTCGCCGAGCGCGCGCCAGCTGGTCCTCGTCGTCACGGACGGCGGCCACGACGCCTGGCGCGACGGCAGCGCCGCCGCGTTCCTGCACCGCCTCGCGGGCACCGCCCCCACCGCCGTCCTGAACGTGCTGCCCCAGCACCTGTGGGACCTCACCCTGCCCACGGTCACGCCCACCCGGCTGCGCACCGCGTCCCCGGCCGAGCCCAACCGCCGCTACGACGCCGAGACCTGCCCCCCGGAAGCCGACGCCCTGGCGCCCCACGCCGTCCCCGCGCCGGGCCCCGCGGACGCCATCGCCGTCCCGGTCGTGGAGCTGCGCCCGGAGTCGCTCGGCCGCTGGGCCCGCCTGGTGGCCGCGGCCGACCCCAGCCAGTGGCACCGCATCGCCGCGCTCCTGACGGCACCGGCCGGGGACCTGCGCGCGGAGGCGGTCGGCCCGGTGCCCGAGCGCCTCGCCGACGTGCTCCTGGAGGGCCTCGACGCGACCGACGGGCCGCGCCGGGGCGCCGCGCCCGAGCCGTCGCCGGAGCGGGACCGCGCCGAGCGGGCCGCCGCCGTGGTGCGCCGGTTCCGCGCCACCGCGTCACCCGCGGGCTTCGCCCTGGCCAAGCGCCTGGCGGCGGTGCCCCTGAACCTGCCGGTGATGCGGCTGCTCCAACAGGCCCTGCCGGGCACCCGGTTCTGGAACCTGGCGGAGATCGTGCTGCTCGGCCTGGTGCGCCGCGGCGACGACACCGCCGACGTCGAGGACGCGTACACCGTGTCGTACGACTTCGTGGAGGGCGTGCGCGAGGAGCTGCTCGCGCTCGGGCGGCGCGCCGACACGATCGGGGCGCTGCGGCAGGTCCAGGGGTTCCTGGGGCCCCGGCTCGAAGCGCTCTGGGAGGGCGGCGGCGCCCTGGTCGCGCCGGACGGCGACCCCGCGGACCCGCCGATCACGGACCAGACGCGCCCTTTCGTGACCCATCTCTACACCGCGCTCTGCGCCCTTTCGGGGCCTTATCTCGCCCGCGCCAATCACCTGGGAAGGCTGTTGCAAAGCCATGCGGCAGGCCCGCGCGCCCTGACTCAAGACGAAGCCTTTACATCAGGACATAAGCATTCATTACAGTACTCAAAGGCTGATAGCGGGTCAAACTTGAAAAAGAGCCATCAAACTGCGATACGGTACCGGCCGCAAGCCCCGGCGAACACCCCGGACCGCGAGGGCTTTTCGGCGCCGCCCCCATCCCGGGCCGCGTCCCCCACCGCCCCACCCCCCACTGCTCCCAGCCCCTCCGCAACCACCCCGCCCCCCTCCCCCTCAGCTCCCCCTCGCTCCCTTTCTGGAGGCCCCGCCGTGTCTGCCGGTCTGCCGGTTGCCCCGGGCCCGCGCGGCCCGCACGACCCGCCCCGAATCTGGGGGAACGTACCGCAGCGGAACAGGAACTTCACCGGCCGCCAAGCCCTGCTCGAACAGCTGCAGGACCGCCTCGGCACCGGAGTCACCGCGGTGCTCCCCGAGGCACTGCACGGCATGGGCGGCGTCGGGAAGTCACAGATCGCCGTCGAATACGTGTACCGGCACAGCCGCGACTACCGGCTCATCTGGTGGGTGGCCTCCGAACAGGAGAACCAGATCGTCCAGTCCCTCATCGAACTGGGCGAACAGATGGGGCTCCAGGCCGGCTCCGAGATCTCCGCGGTACCGGCCGTCCTCGACGCGCTGCGCAGGGGCGAGCCCTACAGCGATTGGCTGCTGGTGTTCGACAACGCCGAAGACCCCAAAGAAGTACGCAAGTACTTCCCCAGTGACGGCCCCGGACGGATCCTCGTCACCTCCCGCAACGTCCAGTGGTCCAGCACCGCGAGCTCCCTAGAGGTCGACGTGTTCGCCCGCGAGGAGAGCGTCTCGCTGCTGCGCCGCCGCAGCCCCGAACTCCCCGACGAGGCCGTCAACCACCTCGCCGCCTCCCTCGGCGACCTCCCCCTGGCCGTCGAACAGGCCTCCGTCTGGCTGGCCGAGACGGGCATGCCCGTCCAGCAGTACCTGGAACTCTTCGAACGCAAATGGGCCGAACTCCTCCAGTCCGACCCGCCGCCCGACTACGAGATGCCGGTCGCGGCCGCCTGGAACGTGTCCCTGGAACGCCTCCGCGAGGACCGCCCCGACGCCCTCCAACTCCTCCAGGTCTGCGCCTTCTTCGCCCCCGAACCCATCTCCTGGGACCTCTTCTCCGCCGTCCGCGGCATCTCCGTGCCCCAGGAACTCCAGGCCGCGCTCGACGACCCCGTCAAACTCGGCCGCGCCGTCCGCGAGATCGGCCGCTACGCCCTCGCCCGCATCGACCACCGCCAGTCGACCGTCCAGCTGCACCGCCTGGTCCAGCGCGTCCTCGTCGAGCAGATGAACCCCCAGGAGCGGGCCCAGATGCGGCACGCCGCCCACCAGCTCCTCTCCAACGCCGACCCCAGGAACCCCCAGCGCGCCACCTTCTGGCCGCGCTACTCCTCCCTCCTCACCCACCTGCGGGCCTCCAACGCCGTCGAATGCGAAGAGGGCTGGACCCGCCGCCTCGTCCTCAACGAGGTGTGGTTCCTGCGGGCCAGGGGGGACTACTCGGCCGCCCTCAACCTGGGCGAACGCGCGTCCGAGATCTGGCACGACCGGCTCGGCGAGGACCACGAGGAAGTCCTCGCCATCGATCAGCAGATCGCGGGGACGGTGCGCGAGCAGAACCTCGACCTCGACCGCGCCTTCCACATGCAGGCCGAACTCGTCGACCGCTACCGCAGGGTCCTCGGCGACGCCCACGAGAACACCCTCCAGGCCCAGAGCTTCATGGCGGGCAACCACCGCATCCGCGGCAACTTCTACGAAGCCCGCGAGATCGACCAGCGCGTCTACGAGACGAGCCTCGCCGAATTCGGCCCCGACGACCCCGCCACCCTCCTCACCGCCCACAACTACGCGGTGAGCCTGCGCCTCGCGGGCTCACCGGAGAAGGCACGGGAACTGGACCACGACACGTGGCAACGCCGCGTGGAGGTCCTCGGCGAGGACCACCTCTACACCCTGACCACGTACAACGCCTACCTGCTCGACCTCCAGGAAGTGGGCCGGTACGAGGAGTCCCTCGAAGGCTACGAACAACTCGCCGAGGACCTGCGCGAACAGCTCGGCGGAGACCACTGGTTCACCGTCCAGGTCGTCCGCAACCTGTGCGTGACCCGCCGCAAGAAGGGCGACCACGAGGGCGCGTACGAACTCTCCACCCCCTACATCTCCCTGGTGCGCAACCGCTTCGGGGAGCGCAGCCGCCAGTACCTGCAGATGGCCATCAGCCACGCCAACGACCTGCGCCAGGTCGGCAAGCTGCAAGAGGCCAGGCAGCTGACCGAACAGGCCCTGGAGGAGCACCGCGGACTCTACGGACGCGAACACCCGCACAGTCACGCCATGGCCATGAACCTCGCCGTGACCCTGCGCCTGCTCGGCGAGAACGACAGCGCCCTCGCCCTGGACCAGGAGATCGTCGACGGGCTGACCCGCACGCTCTCGGCCGAGCACCCGCGCACCCTGCTCGCCCGGATGAACCTGGCCAGCGACCACTTCGCACTCGGCCGCCCCGACCGGGCCTACGAGATCGACGCGGCCGTCGCCGAGGAGGCCGCCCGGCTGCGCGAACGGCACCCCGCGAACCTCGCCGTCCAGCTGAACCTGAGCCACGACCTCAGGGCGCTGGGCCGGACGGAGGAGAGCAGCCAGATCCTCGAAGAGGCGCTGTCCACCTACCGGGCCATCCTGGGCCCGTCCCACCCCGCGACCCGCGACGCCGAGAAGGGGCTCAGGGCCAACGCGGACATCGACCTGATCTCGCTCTAGCCACGCCAGTCGCTGTCGCCGCACCACCCGCTGTCGCCGCCGGGCGCGGCGACAGCGCCGCACAGCCACTCCGCGAGCTCCAACGGGCCCGGCGGCTCCACCCCTTCGGCCGCCACCGCCCGACGCACCGCCGCCACGGCCTCCGGGCGCCCGAGCAACAGCTCCCCGGCCGCCGAGCGGGCCGGTTCCGCGAGCACCGCGCCGATCCACGCCTCCACGTCACCCGGATCGGCCGCGGCCCACGCCGCGTAACGGCGCACGGCACCGTCGGCGTCCCCGGCCACCGCCGCGCACTCGGCGCCGATCACCGCGTCCCCCGCCGCGTCGGCCTTCCGCCAGCGGCGGGCGAACTCGTCCGGCGCCCCCAGGTAGAGCCGGACCACATGCCCGAAGGTGTCCGTACGGATCGCGTCCGGACGCGGCCGCAGCCACGACCCCGGCAGCGGCGGAGCCGCCTCGCCCGCCGCCCGCGCGGCGGCGGCCCGCCGCGCCGCCGCCCCGTCGAACTCCAGGTGCCGCGCCCGCCACACGGCCCGCCGCAACGCGCAGTAGTGCGCGGCCAGCCGCGCGGGCTCGGCCATGACGTCCTCCTTCGCCCACCCCCCGGCCGCCGCCGCGATCTCCTCCACGAACATCCGCCCCGCCGCGGTGAGTTCCGCACCGGACAGCAGAACGGCGGCGACCTCCCGCACCTGGTCCCGGAACACGGCGAACTCGAAGTCGGCACGCCGCGCCTCGTCCCCCGTGACGAAGTCCCGGTGCAGCCGCCAGAAACGCGTCACCCCCGCGAACGCGAACACCCCGTGCAACAGGCCGTGCACCGGCCGAGGATCGCTGCGCCAGGGCGCGTAGTGCAGCCGCCGCCCGCCCCCGTCCGGCTCCCGCACCAGCGGTACGAGGCCGAGCAGCGCGTTCAACTGCTGATGGCGGGTCTCGTGCACCAGCGTTGCAGCCATCTGCGCCTCGTCGTACGGCAGCGAAAGGGTGACCGCGCCGAAGGCGTCTGGCGAGGAGGAACTGGCCACCTGGCCCCGCGTGGACGCGGCGAAGGCCCGGGGCACCAGAACCCGCACCAGCGCCGCAAGGCGCACCGCGTCCGCCGGGGACTCCCGGGCCAGCAGGGCGCACGCACCGGCGACCCGCTCCCGCCACAGCCCGGACCGCCGCCCCGCCATCCGCGCCGGAGCCCGCGGGGACACCACGAAGTCGCGGTACGGCGTCACCGTGTCGAAGCGGAGCGCGGCCCCCGGCTCACCGGACCAGGGCGCCGCGTCCCACAGCACCGGAAGCGGATGCCACCCGGGCGCGGCCTCCCCCAGATCCCGGGGCAACCGCACCTCCCCGCCCTCCCCCCGTACGACGGCGCCGTGCGCGGCCACCCGGACCTCGGCCCCGCTCCACCTGCGCGACGACAGCGGCCCCACGACCCCGGCGCCGGGCACCCACACCACGCCCCGGTGGGCCGGCACGCCCACCACGGCGTCCCGCCCGGCACGCAGTGCCGCCGCCGCGGCCAGCGCGTACAACTGGCCGACATCCGCCCACAGCGGCGCCGCCGAAGAAGCGGCACCCCGCCCGACGCCGCGCAGCCTCCGCAGCAGCCGCATGGCCCAGGCCATCACCATGGGGTCCGCGAGAACCGCGTCGACCGCACCCGGGTCACTGCGCTGCACGGCGGCGAGCAGGCGCCAGGCCGACTCCGCCGACGCCACCGCGCCGACGCGGGGCGGCCGGGCCCGCGCCACACCACTGTGGTCGAGCAGCGACCTCAGCACGAGCAGCAGGTGACTGCGCTGGGCGGAGCGCAGCAGCCGCAACTCCGGAGCCCGGGCGTCACCTGCGGCGATTGACCTCAACGACTCCTCGGGGAGCCGGTACAGGTCCAACCGCCCGTCGGTCACCTCCGGCGCCTCGGCCGGTCCCCGCGCAGCAGTGTCATTTCCTCGCTGTTCTGCTCGTCCAGCGTGCCGGCGAACACGCTCGCCCGGCGCGCGGCGCGGTGCAGTGCCCGCCGCAGCACCGGATCGTCACCGGTGTGCAGCTCCGCCAAGGAGACCAAGGAGACCCCGGACAGATCGACCAAGTCGGAACAGAAGTCCTTCGCAGACTCCGCCATACCGTGGTTCCCCCTGACGTAACGGTTCCGCGACTCAGAATCCGCTTCCATGGTGGCTGCAATGGCACGCCAGCGGAAGACTGGCGCTGGTCATCCCGTGCCAGGGCGGCGTTGTCAGACCCTCCCCCTACCGTGAGGACATGGAGCGCACACCCACCACGGCACAGCCGCCGCCGGTCCGCCTCGTCCCGTACGGCGAGGGTGACTTCCCGCAGCTCGTCCGGCACAACACCCCCGCGATGACGGAGCACTTGGGCGGCCCCGAGCCCGACGAGAAGCTCCGCGACCGCCACCACAGATATCTGAACCTGGGCGGCACGGGCCGGATGTTCACGATCGTGACGGCGGACGCGGAAGAGGCCGCGGGCCTCGTCGGGTACTGGGAGGCGATCCACGCCGGGCAGACGATCTGGGAGACGGGCTGGGGCGTCCTGCCGGAGTTCCAGGGCCGGGGCCTCGCCGTGAGGGCCACCCTCCTGGCCGTCGAGGACGCCCGCGCGGACGGCCGCCACGGCTCGCTGCACGCCTTCCCCGCCGCGACGAACGCCCCGTCCAACGCGGTCTGCCGCAAGGCGGGCTTCACCCTCGTGGGCGCGGGCGACTTCGAGTACCCCAAGGGCCGCTGGAGCCGGTGCAACGACTGGGCACTGGACCTGACGGGCGGCGCACCGCGGGAGTCCCGGACCGGCTGACGCCCCGGGGGCGGAACGGCACGCCCCAGACACGGCGGACCGGCCTCCACGACGGCACGACCACGACGGCGACGGCGACGGCGGACGGCGACGGCGACGGACGGCGACGGCGACGGCGACGGCAGCGGACGGCGACGGCGGACGGCGGACGGCGGACGGCGGACGGCGGACGGCGCAACCCACCCACGGAGGCGGCACAGCGGCGCAACCACGGCGGTGGCCCGACACAGAGCCCGGGACCAGGGCGGCGGACCGGCCGCCGCCGCGGCCCGTGACACCCTGGGCGCCATGCTCGTCGCCCGCTCCGCCGCCCTCTTCGCCGTCGCCGCCCTCTTCGAGATCGGCGGTGCCTGGCTCGTCTGGCAAGGCGTGCGGGAGCACCGGGGCTGGGTGTGGATCGGCGCGGGCGTCCTCGCCCTCGGCCTCTACGGCTTCGTCGCGACGCTCCAGCCCGACGCCGAGTTCGGCCGCATCCTGGCGGCGTACGGCGGCGTCTTCGTGGCCGGGTCGCTCGCCTGGGGCGCGGTCGCGGACGGCTACCGGCCCGACCGGTGGGACGTCACCGGCGCCCTGGTGTGCCTCGCCGGCATGGCCCTGATCATGTACGCGCCGCGAGGCGAGTGAGGCACCCCGCCTATCCTGGCTGCCGGAGCGAGAGAACGCCCGTACGAGCCCCGCACCCGAGGGAGCAGCCCCCATGCCGTCCACGCCGCACGCCGACACCCCCCGCAAGCCCGGCATCGCCGTCGTCACCGGCGCCAGCGGCGGCATCGGCGCCGCGACGGCGCGCGGCCTCGCCGAGGCCGGATACCGCGTCGTCCTGACGGCCCGCCGCAAGGACCGCGTCGAGGCGCTCGCGGCGGAGCTGACGGAGGCGGGCCACAGCGCGACGGCGTACGGCCTCGACGTCACCGACCGCGCGGCCGTCGACACCTTCGCCACGGCCTTCCAGAAGATCGCCGTCCTGGTGAACAACGCGGGCGGCGCGCTCGGCGCCGACCCGGTCGCCACCGGCGACCCGGCCGACTGGCGGCAGATGTACGAGACGAACGTCATCGGCACCCTGAACGTCACCCAGGCCCTGCTGCCCGCCCTCACCGCGAGCGGCGACGGCACGGTGGTCGTCGTCTCCTCCACCGCGGGCCACGCCACGTACGAGGGCGGCGCGGGCTACGTGGCCGCCAAGCACGGCGCCCACGTCCTCGCCGAGACCCTCCGCCTGGAGATCGTCGGCACCCCCGTCCGCGTCATCGAGATCGCCCCCGGCATGGTCAGGACCGAGGGCTTCGCCCTCACCCGCTTCGGCGGCGACGCGGAGAAGGCCGCGAAGGTCTACGCGGGCGTGGCCGAGCCCCTGACCGCCGAGGACGTCGCCGACACGATCACCTGGGCGGTCACCCGCCCGCCGCACGTCAACGTCGACCTGCTGGTGGTCCGCCCCCGCGCCCAGGCCTCCAACACGAAGGTCCACCGGGAACAGCCGTGACCTACGCCGCCGACGACCCCGGCACCCCCGGCGGCTCCCCCGACTCCACGGACCCCCTCGACCGCCTCCGCTACGAGCAGGAGTCCCGCCGCCTGGCCGAGGAGAAGAAGAACGAACGCATGGTGTGGTGGTACCTCGCGTACTTCCTCTTCGGCATCCACATCGTGGCCTTCGTCATGATCTACGCGGTCTCCCACGCGAAGTAGCCCCGAACGCGGAGGGGGGTGTCAGCCCTTCACGCACACCACCTGCTTGAGCTTCGCCACGACGGCGACCAGGTCGGTCTGCTGGTCGATGACCTTCTCGATCGGCTTGTACGCGCCGGGGATCTCGTCCACGACGCCCGAGTCCTTGCGGCACTCCACGCCCCGCGTCTGCTCCTCCAGGTCCTGTGTGGAGAAGCGCTTCTTCGCGGCGTTCCGGCTCATCCTGCGGCCCGCGCCGTGCGAGGCCGAGTTGAACGACGCGTCGTTGCCGAGCCCCTTCACGATGTACGAGCCGGTGCCCATGGAGCCCGGGATGATGCCGTAGTCGCCGGAGCCCGCGCGGATCGCGCCCTTGCGGGTGACGAGCAGGTCCATGCCGTCGTACCGCTCCTCCGCCACGTAGTTGTGGTGGCAGGAGATCTCCTGCTCGAACGTCGGCCTGGCCTTCTTGAACTCCTTGCGGACGACGTCCTTCAGGAGCGCCATCATGATCGCGCGGTTGTACTTCGCGTACTCCTGGGCCCAGAAGAGGTCGTTCCGGTACGCGGCCATCTGCGGGGTGTCGGCGACGAAGACCGCCAGATCGCGGTCCACCAGGCCCTGGTTGTGCGGCAGGTCCCGGGCCACGCCGATGTGGTGGTCGGCCAGCTCCTTGCCGATGTTGCGGGAGCCGGAGTGCAGCATCAACCAGACACAACCTGTCAAATCCACGCAAACTTCGACAAAGTGGTTGCCGCTTCCGAGCGTTCCCATCTGCTTAATGGCGCGCTCCTGACGGAACTTGACCGTTTCCGCCACCCCCTCGAACCGCCCCCAGAACCCGTCCCACCCCGCCGTGGCGAAGCCGTGGAAGGTCCCCGGGTCGACCGGGGAGTCGTGCATCCCGCGGCCCACCGGAATCGCCTGCTCGATCTTCGAGCGGAGGCGGGAGAGGTCGCCGGGGAGGTCGTTGGCGGTGAGGGACGTGCGGACGGCGGACATGCCGCAGCCGATGTCGACGCCGACCGCCGCCGGGCACACCGCGTCCTTCATGGCGATCACGGAGCCGACCGTCGCCCCCTTGCCGAAGTGGACGTCCGGCATGACGGCCAGACCCTTGATCCACGGCAGCGTGGCCACGTTCCGCAGCTGCTGCATCGCGACGTCCTCGACCGTGCTGGGGTCGGCCCACATCCGGATCGGCACCTGCGCGCCCGGAACCTCTACGTACGACATACCGTCCTCATTCCCCCGGAACCAAAGCAAAAGCACTGGAGCGCAAATACCGGCGCCAAGGTCAACGAATGGGAAAACGGACCGGCGTCCACGGCAGCGCGTGCGATACACATTGTGTCCACCGGCCGCCCGCCGGCGGCAACCCAATAACCAGGCCGGACGGACCGGACAGGACCGAGAGGAGCCAGCACGGTGCAGCGGAGGAAGGTCTACGTACCGGGCGCCGCGGTCCTCCTCGTGGCACTGCTCGCCGGCTGCACCGGCGGCTCGGGCCACGACGACGGCGGCGACGGCAAGTCCGGCGACGCGGGCGGTTCGACGACGGCCGCCGAGCCCGGCAGGTACCGCACCCTGCCCGAGCCCTGTGGCGCGGTCGACAACTCGACGCTCGACGCGATGCTGCCCGGCATCGAGGAGATCGAGGACGCCGACCAGCGCGAGAAGGCCTACGGGGGCTCCCCCACGGTCACCTACGACACCGACCGCCGCGTGGGCTGCCGCTGGAAGGTCGAGTCCCCCGACGCCACGCACCACCTGCTCGTCGACTTCGAGCGCGTCGTCTCCTACGACGGGGCCGTGAGCGACGACGCCCGCGCGCAGGAGGTCTACCGGACGAAGCTCCGCGAGGCGGACCTCCCGGAGCCGTCGGCCTCGGGGTCCGAGAAGGGGTCCCCGTCCCCGTCGGGTTCCGAAGGGTCGGACGAGTCCGAGGGACCGGAGGGGTCGAAGGGGTCGAAGGAGCCCGAGGGGTCCGAGAAGCCCACGGGCTCCGAAGGGACCCAGGTCGCCGCCCGGGCGCAGGGCGGCGCGGCCGCCGAGGTCGGGAAGGGCGACGGGGCCGAGCCCGGGGACACCCCCGACCCCGAGGCCACCCCGGAGGGCCTGGAGTCCCGCACCCTGGACGACCTGGGCGACGAGGCGTTCCTCGCGGACGTGCTCAGCACCGCCGCGTCGGCGAGCCGGCACCGGACCGTGACTGTGGTGTTCCGCACGTCGAACGTCGTCGTCACCGTCGAGTACGACGAGCAGCCCGCCCGCCGCACCGAGGTCCCGGACTCCAAGGAAATGCAGGACAACGCGCGCGAACTGGCCGAAAACCTCAGCGACAGGTTCAACGGCTGACGGGTCCGGGAGGCCGGTCCGGGCTCCCGGGAAGCCGGGTCACCCGCGTCGCTCACCGCGTACGGTGGCCCAACGGACCCCGTGGTCCACGCGCACCCGGCACGGACGCCACGAGCGAACACGAGTGAAGGAACCATGCACCGACCCGCACAGCGACAGCGACAGCGACTCACCCGCGTTCTGGTGGGCGCGGCCGCCGCACCGGTGATCCTCTTCGCCGCCGCCTGCAGCGGCGACGACTCCGGCTCCGGTTCGGACGGCGGCAAGAAGGACTCCGCGGACAAGCCCTCCGCCTCGGCGTCGAAGGGCTCCGGCGGTGAGGCCGCGACCGTCGAGAAGGCCGCGTACGGGAAGCTTCCCGAGCCCTGCAGGACGCTCTCGAAGAAGACGCTGGACGGCCTCGTTCCGTCCGCCAAGGACAAGGCGGGCAAGACGGGCACGTCGGACGACGTGTCGACGCGGGGCAACTGCACCTGGGAGAGCCTGGAGGACAACGGCGTCGACGGCTCCCAGTTCCGCTGGCTGCGGGTCTCCCTGAACCGCTTCGAGTCCGACCAGTCCCTGGGCAGCGGCGCCAAGCGCGCGCAGGCCAACTTCGCCAAGCAGGTCGCGGACGCGCAGGCGGTCAAGGGCGCGAAGAGCGCGAAGACCACTCCGGTGCCGGGCACGGGCGACCAGGCGACGCTGGTCAGCTACGACGTGACCAAGGGCAAGGAGACCTTCAAGCAGCAGACCCTGGTGACGCGCGTGGAGAACGCCGTCGTCACCGTCGACTACAACGGCGCGGGCCTCGCGGGCGACAAGCAGCCGAACGCCGCCGACCTCGGCAAGGCCACGCAGAAGGCCGCGAAGGAGGCCGCCGCGTCGGTCGTCGCGGCGAACAAGGCGGGCGGCCCGGCGACTTCGGACAAGCCGAAGGGCGACGCCAAGGGCGACACGAAGGACGGCGCGAAGGACGGCGCCGACGACGGCGCGAAGAGCGACGCCAAGGACAAGCCGAAGGCCGGGGACGGCAAGGGCTCGGCCCTCGACGGCGCCAAGCACTAGAGCGGGCCCGCCGGACCGGCGGACACGCGGGCAGACAGGCACGGAAAGGCCCGGCCGCGGCGCGCGGCCGGGCTTCCGGTTCTTCGTCAGCGGCCCTGCGCCCGGTCGTAGACCTTCTGGGCCGTGGCCTTCCACACCTCTCCGTACATCTTGGTCGGGGTCAGCGAGTCCAGCGCGCTGTTGACCGAGACCAGGACGCCGCCCTTGCCCGTGGTGGTGTTGAATCCGGCCAGCCACGGGCCGCCGCTGGAACCGCCGCTCATGTCGCAGGAGATGGCCTGCTGGCCGTGCTCCTTCTTGGCCGTACCGGTGCAGCGCAGGAGTTCCTCGCCGCGCTGCGGGCGGGTGGCGGAGTAGCCGAAGGCGGAGACGGTGCCGCCCACCGGGCGGTCGAAGGCGATGGCCTGGCCGCCGACGGCATCGGTGACCTTCTTGCCGTCCTTGTCGGCGTCGACGGTCAGCGCGGACATGTCGTTGACGGAGTCCTTCTCCCAGGTGCGCGGGGTCGCGGCCTGCCGGACGGCGAACGCGCCGTACGGCGTCCTGCCCTTGTGGTAGGCGGGGACGAACACCATGGCGGTGTTGGTGTTGTACGGGGAGGAGCCCCGGCGCACGCAGTGGGCCGCGGTCATCACGGCGGAGCGGTTGGCGCTCTTGACGGCCGTGGCGGTGCACCAGGTGTCGGCGCCGCCTGCGTTGACGAAGAAGAGCCGCCCGACGGTCTTCAGCGTGGGGCCACGCCACGGCTTGGCCTTCGGGCCCGTCGGGCCGAGGTCCACGGACTTCCCGACGGCCTTCATCCGGGCGGGCGTCCAGTAGGCGAGGGCGTCCTTGCGTTCCTTGGCGGTGTACTTCAGGACGGAGACCGGGTCGGCGGCCGCGGCCGCGCCCTGCCCCGCCAGGGCCGTCGCCGAGGCCGGGACGGCGAGGACGAGGGCCGTACCGGCGACGGCGAGCCCCGTGGCCCGGCGCCGGAAGATGCGGGTTCTGGCGGTGGCGGTGGCGGTCATGGCGGGAGTCTCCTCGGCTGGTGCGGGCGGCGGACGGGGGCTTTCCGTCCGTGCCGCAAGAGAGCGGAACTTCCCGTTCGGTTGGCGCTGTTGACGACCTGTGACACACGGGCCGAGGGGTGTGCCGGCGCCCGGGCCAGCGGTACCGGCTCACGCTCGGCCGCACACATGTGCCACGCTGTCGCTCGCAACAGCCGGAATAGGGAGGGGTTCGCGGGTGGCCGCGATGCAGCTGACACGCATGCACCGGATACTCATCGGGGTCGTCGTCTTCGGTGCGCTCGTCATCGCCGGTATCGGCTTCGCCGGTTCGTACGCGGCCGTGCGCGAGCTCGCCGAGAAGAAGGGCTTCGGCACCTTCTCGGTAGTGTTCCCGATCGGCATCGACGCGGGCATCTGTGTGCTCCTCGCGCTCGACCTGCTCCTCACCTGGATCCGCATCCCGTTCCCGCTGCTCCGCCAGACGGCGTGGCTCCTGACGGCGGCGACGATCGCGTTCAACGGGGCGGCGGCGTGGCCGGATCCGCTGGGCGTGGGCATGCACGCCGTGATCCCGGTGCTCTTCGTGGTGGCGGTGGAGGCCGCGCGGCACGCGGTCGGGCGGATCGCGGACATCACGGCCGACAAGCACATGGAGGGCGTGCGCCTGACGCGCTGGCTGCTCTCCCCGCTGCCCACGTTCCTGCTGTGGCGCCGGATGAAGCTGTGGGAGCTGCGGAGTTACGACCAGGTCATCAAGCTGGAGCAGGAGCGGCTCGTCTACCAGGCGCGGCTGCGCTCCCGCTTCGGGCGGCGCTGGCGCACCAAGGCTCCGGTGGAGTCGCTGATGCCGCTGCGGCTCGCCCGTTACGGTGTGCCGCTGGCGGAGACCGCTCCGGCGGGGCTGGCCGCGGCGGGCATCGAGCCCGCGCTGCTGCCTCCCGTGCCCGCGGCCGTGCCCGTGCCCGTGGTCGCGCCGGCCGCCCAGCAGCCGCAGCTGGCTCCGGCGCCCGGCCCGGCGACGGCTGCCCCTGCCGCTGCCGCCGCCCCTGCCGCGGAGGCCGGGCCCGCGCCCGAGCGGCCCGTGGACCTCCAGAAGCCGCAGCGGCCTCAGCAGCCCACGGAGGCCGGGCAGATCGAGCAGGTCGAGCAGGTCGAGCAGGTCGAGGATCAGCGGGCGCCCGGGCAGCACGGCAGCCCGTGGTTCGCGGCGCCGCAGCAGCGTCCCCAGGGCGAGGCGCCGCTCCCGTACGACCCGGAGGGCCCGTACGACGAGTGGTACGACGAGCAGGCGGCGTACGAGGAGCAGCAGGCGTACGAGGCCTACGAGACGTTCGAGGACGCGCGGCCGTACGCGCGGCAGGCTCCGGTCGCCGCTCCGGAGTCGGCGGAGGCCGCGGACGCGCCCGAGTTCCGCGTCCCGTCGGGGCCCGGCCGCACCCGCCCGCTGGCGAACGGCCAGCTGATCCCGAACCCGCGCGCCGAGCGGGCCCCCGAGGAGCCGCGGCCCGAGGCGGAACCGGAGCCGCTGCCCGAGCCCGTCGAGGGCGGTCCGGGGCTTCCGGACGACATGACGCGCGAGGAGGCGTACTTCAACGCCTTCCGCAAGTACGTGAGCGAGATGGGGGACTATCCGAACGCCCGGCAGTTCAGCCTGTACCTGATGGACCTGTACGGCATCACGGGCCAGGCGGGCGGCCCCCTCGCGGAGAGCACGCTCCGCCCCTACCTGCGCGGCTTCCGGGACCGCTACCAGCAGGACCTGGACGCCGAGGAACACATCGCCTGACCGAGCGCGGCTGAACCACCCCACCGCTACCGCGGCGGGTTTCCTCCCACCCACCCACCCGTCACACCAGAGCTTCGCCCGCCCGGCCCCGACGCCCCGCGCCGCGACTGCGTGGTCAGCGGACCCGCCGCTACCGCGGCGGGATTCTCCCCACCCACCCACCCGTCACACCAGGCGTCGCCACCCCGGCCCCGACGCCCCGCGCCGCGACTGAGCGGACGGAACCCCCCTGGCTGTGGGCAATCGTCCCGCAGGGCGAGTGGGGCATCCCCTGCTCGAGCGAAGCCGAGAGCTTGGGGAGGGGTGGGCACAGCCCCAGCTGCCGAGCAACCCTGTCGCCAGGGCCCGCCCCCCGTTCGAGGCCCAGGGGCCAGGTCAGGCTCCGAGGAGCTTGCGCACCCGCTCCGCCCCCACCGCGAGCAGCAGCGTGGGCAGCCGCGGCCCGGTCTCCCGGGTGACCAGGAGGCGGTACAGGAGCGCGAAGAAGGTGCGCTGTGCCACCTTGATCTCCGGCGGCAGCTCCTTGGCCGTGGCGTCGGCCGAGAACCCGGCCCGCACCTTCGGCACGCCGTACACGAGGTGCGTCAGACCGTCCAGGGACCAGTGCGAGTCCAGGCCCTCCAGGAGGAGCCGCAGCGACTCGCGGGCCTCGTCGTCCAGGGAGGACAGGAGCTCCGCGTCGGGCTCGGACCGCACGATGGTCCGGGCGTCGGCGGGGACCTGCGTGGTGATCCAGTTCTCGGCGCGGTCGAGCCGGGGCCGGACCTCGTCGAGGGAGGCGAGCGGCGCCGACGGGTCGAGGTCGCTCAGGATCCGCAGGGTCTGGTCCTCGGCTCCCGCGGTGATGTCGGCGACGGAGGCCAGCGTGCGGTAGGGCAGCGGGCGCGGGGTCCGCGGCAGCTCGCCCGCGGCGGTGCGCACGGCGCGGGCGTGCGCGGCGGCGTCGGCGGGCAGCGCGCTGCCGTCGGCGACCTTGGCCTCCAGCTTGTCCCACTCGTCGTAGAGCCGCTGGATCTCCTGGTCGAAGGCGATCTTGAAGGACTGGTTGGGCTTGCGGCGCGCGTACAGCCAGCGGAGCAGCGGCGCTTCCATGATCTTCAGCGCGTCGGCGGGCGTGGGCACGCCGCCGCGGGAGGAGGACATCTTGGCCATGCCGCTGATGCCGACGAAGGCGTACATGGGGCCGATGGGCTGCACGCCGTCGAAGATCTGCCGGACGATCTGGCCGCCGACGACGAACGAGGAGCCGGGGGACGAGTGGTCCACGCCGCTCGGCTCGAAGACCACGCCCTCGTAGGCCCAGCGCATGGGCCAGTCGACCTTCCAGACGAGCTTGCCGCGGTTGAACTCGCTCAGCAGGACGGTCTCGTCGAAGCCGCACGCGGTGCAGACGTAGGCCAGCTCGGTGGTCTCGTCGTCGTAGGAGGTGACGGTGGTGAGGTCCTTCTCGCAGCGGCCGCAGTACGGCTTGTACGGGAAGTACCCGGCGGAGCCGCCGCTGCCGTCGTCCTCGCCCGCGGCGCCGGAGCCCTCGGCGGCCTCCAGCTCGGCCTCGTCGACGGGCTTCTGGGCCTGCTTCTTGCCCTTGGCGGGGTCCTTCTTGGTGCGGTACTGGTCGAGGATCGCGTCGATGTCGGCGCGGTGCTTCATCGCGTGCAGGATCTGCTCGCGGTAGACGCCCGAGGTGTACTGCTCGGTCTGGCTGATCCCGTCGAACTCGACGCCCAGCTCGTGCAGGGAGGCGATCATCGCGGACTTGAAGTGCTCGGCCCAGTTCGGGTGCGCGGATCCGGCGGGGGCGGGCACCGAGGTCAGCGGCTTGCCGATGTGCTCGGCCCAGGACTCGTCGATGCCGGGGACGCCGGCCGGGACCTTGCGGTAGCGGTCGTAGTCGTCCCAGGAGATCAGGTGGCGCACCGTGTGGCCGCGGCGGCGGATCTCGTCGGCGACCAGGTGCGGAGTCATGACCTCGCGCAGGTTGCCCAGGTGGATGGGGCCGGAGGGGGACAGGCCCGAGGCCACCACGATCACCGGTGCGGCGGTGGCGGATTTCGCGCCCGCGGCACGACGCTCCGACTCGGCGATGACCTCGTCCGCGTAGCGGGAGACCCAGTCGGTGGTATCGGTGCTCTGAGCCACGATCGGCGCCCTTCTTTTCCTGCCTCGATGCCGGTACGTACGGGCGTACCGCTGGACCGCACCATTCTCCCAGGTCGCCCCGCAACCGCGAAAACGCCTTTCCGTTCCGCCCGCCCACCTGCGGTGGAGCACGGGTGTGCGGCCCCGTCGCGACCGCGAAATCCGCTGGACGCCCCATGGGATACTGACCGGGTCTACCCACACCCTCGAGGAGAACGGCACCCACTCCATGGCCTCGGTCCAGTCCCTCACCGCCTCCGTCCACCAGCGCCTCGCGGACGCCCTCTCGGCAGCCCTGCCGGAGGCCGCCCCCGCCGACCCGCTGCTGCGACGCAGTGACAGGGCCGACTTCCAGGCCAACGGGATCCTCGCGCTCGCCAAGAAGCAGAAGGCCAACCCGCGTGACCTCGCGACGCGGGTCGTCGAGTCGATCGACGCGCCGGAGCTCCTGAAGGACGTCGAGGTCTCCGGCCCCGGCTTCCTGAACATCACGGTCACGGACCGGGCGATCACCGAGACGCTCGCGGCCCGCGCGGCCGACGGCGACCGTCTCGGGGTGCCCGTGAAGGCCGAGCCCGGCACCACGGTCGTCGACTACGCCCAGCCGAACGTGGCGAAGGAGATGCACGTCGGCCACCTGCGCTCGGCGGTCATCGGTGACGCACTGCGCGGCATGCTCGACTTCACCGGCGAGCGGACGGTCGGCCGGCACCACATCGGCGACTGGGGCACCCAGTTCGGCATGCTCATCCAGTACCTGATCGAGAACCCCGCCGAGCTGGCCGGGGAGACCGACACGGACGGCCAGCAGGCCATGTCGAACCTGAACCGGGTGTACAAGGCCTCGCGCGCGGTCTTCGACGCCGACGAGGACTTCAAGGAGCGGGCCCGCAAGCGGGTCGTCGCCCTCCAGTCCGGCGACAAGGAGACCCTGGAGCTGTGGCAGCGGTTCGTGGACGAGTCGAAGGTCTACTTCTACTCGGTCTTCGAGAAGCTGGACATGCGGATCCGTGACGAGGAGATCGTCGGTGAGTCCGCGTACAACGACATGATGGCCGAGACGGCCCGCATGCTGGAGGAGTCGGGCGTCGCCGTCCGCTCCGAGGGCGCGCTCGTCGTCTTCTTCGACGACATCAAGGGCAAGGACGACAAGCCGGTCCCGCTGATCGTGCAGAAGGCCGACGGCGGTTTCGGCTACGCGGCCTCGGACCTGTCCGCGATCCGCGACCGCGTCTTCGGCCTGCACGCGACGACGCTCCTGTACGTGGTGGACGTACGCCAGTCCCTGCACTTCCGGATGGTCTTCGAGACGGCCCGGCGGGCCGGGTGGCTGAACGACGACGTCACCGCGCACAACATGGGCTACGGCACGGTGCTCGGCGCGGACGGCAAGCCGTTCAAGACGCGTGAGGGCGAGACCGTGCGGCTTGAGGACCTCCTCGACGAGGCGGTGCAGCGTGCCGCGGAGGTGGTGCGCGAGAAGGCGCAGGACCTCACCGAGGACGAGATCCAGGAGCGGGCCGCGCAGGTCGGCATCGGCGCGGTGAAGTACGCGGACCTGTCCACGTCACCGAGCCGCGACTACAAGTTCGACCTGGACCAGATGGTCTCGCTCAACGGCGACACCTCCGTCTACCTCCAGTACGCGTACGCCCGCATCCAGTCGATCCTGCGCAAGGCGGGCGAGACCCGGCCGGCCGCGCACCCCGAGCTGGAGCTGTCCCCGGCGGAGCGCGCCCTCGGCCTGCACCTGGACGCGTTCGGCGACACGGTCTTCGAGGCCGCCGCCGAGTACGCCCCGCACAAGCTGGCGGCCTACCTCTACCAGCTGGCGTCCCTGTACACGACGTTCTACGACAAGTGCCCGGTCCTGAAGGCGGACACCCCGGCCCAGGTCGAGAACCGCCTGTTCCTCTGCGACCTGACGGCCCGCACCCTCCACCAGGGCATGGCCCTCCTGGGCATCAGGACGCCTGAGCGCCTCTGATCCCGTCGCGGGACGCGGGGGCCCCGGCGTCGGAGCCCCCGCGTTCCGCCGTTTGTCCGACGAGTCCCGCGCGGAGTCTGCGCAGGCCCTCGGTGATCTCGTCCGGGGTCTGGGTGACGAAGCACAGGCGGAGGGTGGCGGGGTCCGGGGTGCCCGCGTAGAAGGGGGCTCCGGGGACGTAGGCCACGTCGTGGGTGATGACCTCGCGGAGGCGGGCCGTCGCGTCGTGGCCGGAGGGCAGGCGGGCCCACAGGAACATGCCGCCCTCGGGGCGGTTCCACGTGGATCCTTCGGGGAGGGCGGCCGCCAGGCCCGCGAGCATCGCGTCCCGCCGCTCGCGGTAGGCCCCGGCGACCTTCGCCACGTGCGCGTCCAGGTCGTAGCGCTCCAGGTACCAGGCGGCGGCGAGCTGGTTGACGGTGGGCGTGTGCAGGTCGGCGGCCTGCTTGGCGATGGCGCAGGCGCGCCGCAGCGCGGCGGGGGCCCGCAGCCAGCCGAGCCTGAGGCCGGGCGCCATCACCTTCGAGAAGCTGCCGAGCAGCGCGGTCCGGTCCTCGGCCCCGGCGTGGGCAGCGATCCACGGCACGCGCTCGCCCTCGAAGCGCAGCTCCCCGTAGGGGTCGTCCTCGACGATCCAGAGGCCGCGCCGGCCGGCCACGGCGGCGACGGCGGCGCGCCGCCCGGCGGACATGGTGCGTCCGGTCGGGTTCTGGAACGTGGGCACGGTGTACAGGAGTTTGGGCCGGTGCTCGGCGATCAGGGACTCCAGGGCGCCGGGGTCGATGCCCTCCTCGTCGCCGGGCACGGCGACGACGCGCGCGCCCGCGAAGGCGAACACCTGGAGTGCCGCGAGGTAGCAGGGGTTCTCGACGAGCACGGTGTCGCCGGGCTCGACGAGCGCCGTGGCGAGCAGCGAGAGGGCCTGCTGGGAGCCGGTGGTGACGAGGATGTCGTCGGCGTCGGTGGCGAGCCCGCCGCCGGTGTACCGCCCGGCTATGCGGGCGCGCAGCGCGGGCTCCCCCTCGGTCGTCGAGTACTGGAGCGCCTGCCCGGGCCGCGTGGTGAGGACGGCCTGGTAGGCGGCGGCGACGCCCTCGCTGTCGAAGAACTCGGGCGCGGGCAGGCCGCCCGCGAAGTTGATGACCTCAGGGCGTGCGGTGACCGCGAGGATGTCCCGTACGGGCGAGCCGCCGACGGCGGCGGCGCGGGCGGCGAGGGCCGGAACGGGGGCGGTGCTGGGCGCGGGTGCGGTGGCGGTCATCGGCTGCTCCTTCGGTTGCCGAGCAGCCTAGGCGGATGAGTGGCCCTTACAGGAGTCGTTTCTCGCGATGCGGACGCGCGTGCCCCGGGCGGCCCCGGCCCCGCCTGCCCGGGGCGGCCCGCCCGCTCCGGCCGCCGCTAGCCGCGCTCCCAGTCGTACCCGTCCTCCCCGTTGGGGCGGCGCCACGCCTTCACCCACTCCTTGTTGTCGAGGGTGTAGCCGTAGGTGCGGTTCTTCGGGGGGCCGCTCGTGCGGAACGGCTTGCCCTCGTCGTCGATGACGACCGTCCCGTGCCGGGAGCCGCTGGACCACTCCAGCTCCAGGTACCAGCGCACGTAGCGGGTCTTGCTGGTGGCGAAGACGAAGAAGGTCTCGGGGTCGTTCTCGCTGACCTTGTAGGGGAATTCGTCGCCCTGGGAGACGAGGGCGGCCTGTCCCCTGTCGAGCTGTACGTCGAAGGAGTGCTTGGGGATGCCGCTGCCGCAGCCCACGCCGAGGTAGCCCATGAGGTACATGTTCCGGGCGAGCGGTTCGCTCTTGCCGACGACGCGGACGTTCAGGGACTCCAGGACGACGGTCTCCTTGCCGGTCCCCTGGACGGTGAACTTCACGTCGTGCTGCTCGGCCGCGACCCCGTCGAACGCGGACACCCAGCCCGGGGCGTCCTGCGAGGTGGGCGGCGCGGGCAGTCGGCCCGGCGCGCGGCTGATGAGGTACGGGCGTCCGCAGTCGGACTGCCAGTACTGGGGGTTGGTGGACACGGTGACGGGGGCGCGGGCCGAGGCGCTTCCGGGCGCCCGGCCTCCGGCGCCGGAGGAGCGGCCCTCGCTGCCTTCCCCGCCGCCCTTGGGGGCGCCCTTCGGGCCGCCGCCGTCCTTCTTGTCCACGTCCTCCTTCTCGGGGGGCTTGGCCGAGGAGGTGACGGAGGGCTTGCCGGACGGCTCCTTCTCGTCCGGCGTGCCGGACGGCGAACGCTCGGCCCCGGCACTGGGGCCCTTGTCCGCGGCGGCGTTCTTGCCGTCGCCGCCGGAGCTGCCGGAGGCCGAGTGCACGGCGAGGGCGGTGCCGCCGAGGGCGAGCACGACGCCGACGGCGGCGAGGACGCCGAGCCGCTGGCGCCTGCCACGCGGGACGCGGAGGGTCTTGCGGGGGGTCTTGCCGGGGTGCGGCCGGGGGTGGCGCCGCAGTTCGACCTCCGGTTCCGGCTCCCGGCCGGGGCCAGGGTCCGGCTCAGGTTCCGGCCCCGGCTCCTGCTTCGGTTCCGATCCCGGTCCCGGACCCGGTTCCTGTACGGCGTCCGGTTCCGGCCGGGGCGCGGCTGTGTCGACGACGGTCGCGGGCTCGGGATGCGGCTCAGGCGCGGGATCCGGTACGGGCGCGGGATCCGGCTCAGGCGCGGCATCCGGTACGGCCTGGGTGGCCGCCTCGGCCACCGGCTCCGCCTTACGCCCGCGCGTCGCGTCGGCGACGATCCACCTGCGGTGGACCTCCACCAGCTCCTCCGGAGTGGCCTTGCACAGCCGGGCGAGGCGCTCGACCGGGGCGAACTCCGTGGGCACGGCGGTGCCGTTCACATAGCGGTGGAGCGTCGACGTGCTGACGTGCAGTCTCTTGGCGAGGGCTCCGTAGCTGAGCCCGGACCGCCCCTTCAGTTCTCGCAACAGCTCCGCGAGATCGCCCGCCCCCACGTGTTCTCCTTCCCGCGCCACCGTTCCAGGCGGCACCTATTCCCCCAGCTCAGGGCCGGTACGAACATTCCAGCGTCCCGAACACCGCGGTGAGGCTAACGGCTGGGACGAAACCCCGCACAAGCTGTTGGTCATCCAAGCACGCCGCTCGTCACGGCCCGGCCGAGCGGCACGCGTCTACCCCGTCACACGAGAAGAGACCAGCCATGCGTGCGCCCGTCCGACGTCCCCGTACCCGCTTGCTCGCCGCCGCGACGATCGCGGTCGCCGCGCTCTCGCTGACGGCGTGCGACGACGAAGACGGCACCCGGGACGAGGGCGCCGCGAAGTCCACGCAGTCGTCCACGGACAGCTCGTCACAGGAGTCCGACGCGGCACAGCGACCCGAGAAGTCTGACGACGGTTCAGGGGCCGACGGTTCCGGCGGGAGCGGCGGAAGCGAGGGCTCCGGCGGCTCCTCCGGCAGCGGCAAGGGCTCGTCCGGCGCGTCCGGCGGCACGGAGTCCGACCCGTACGACCCGGCGAACCGCGTGCCCTGTTCCGCCGCCAACACCTCGATCACCGCGACCCCGGTGCAGCGCCCCCTCAACTACATGCTCATCACGGTCACCAACACCGGCTCCAAGATGTGCGACCTGAAGGGCTATCCGCGGCTCAAGTTCGAGAACGCGCAGTCCGTCCCGCCGGTCATGGAGAACACCAAGCCGCAGGCCGTCACCTCGCTCAAGCCGGGCGCCAAGGGCTACGCCGGGGCGATCCTGTCCGCCGGGGACGGCAGCGGCGGCGAGGGCTACACCGCGCAGAGCCTGGAGGTCGGCTTCGAGGGCAGCGACCGGATGGCCGAGGCCGCGCTCCAGGCGAAGGGCGTCCACGTGGACGACAAGCTGCGCGTCACGTACTGGCTGACCAGCTCGACCGACGCGCTCAACTGACCACCCGCGTCCGGCCGCCCGGCCGGACCGCACCCGGCGGCCCCTTCCACCGCCGTGACCGAACCACACGAGAAATGAGACGGATCCGACCATGCGCACGAACCGCCGCACCACGGCCGCCCTCGTCACCCTCACCGCCGCGCTCTCCCTGACCACCCTCGCCGGGACGGCGGCGACGGCCGCCGCGCCCGCCAAGTCCGCCGCGCCGGTCGCCTGCTCCGCCGCCACCACCAAGGTCACGGTCAAGGAGGTCCAGCGCCCGGTCAACCACCTGCTCCTGACCGCCAAGAACACCGGCACCAAGACCTGCTACGCGTACAACGCCCCGTACCTGCGCTTCGACGAGGCGCAGTCCGCCACCCAGGTCCTCCGGGACAGCGTCCCGCAGGCGGTCGTCACGCTGAAGCCGGGCCAGTCGGCATACGCGGGCATCGGCACCTCGTCGCCGGAGGGCGAGGACGGCTACGACGCCAAGAAGCTCGGCGTCCTCTTCTCCAACCGCGCGGCGAACGGCAGCGTGGGCACCACGGCGCACCCGAAGCTCCCGGGCGGCAGCGTGTACGTGGACACCTCCGCCTTCGTCACCTACTGGCAGTCGACGGCCGCGGACGCCCTCTACTGGTAGCCCCCTACCGGTAGGTCCGCGGGACCGTACGACTCCCCCCGGCCGCGCCCGCGCACCTCCCCCTGGTGCGCGGGCGCGGCATCTTCCCTGACGGAATCTCCACTGACCAAACCGTAAGTACGCACTAAAAAGTCGGTACTTGTCCGAAGGATCGTGGGACCGGAGGATCGAGGCATCACCTCGATCCCCCCTTTCCCCACTCCAAGGAGCCCCCATGTCCTCCGCGCCCTCCGCGTCCTCCAAGCCGTCCGTGTCCGTCCTCGGGCTCGGCAACATGGGCAGCGCCCTGGCGGCCGCCCTGCTCAAGGCGGGCCACCCCACCACGGTCTGGAACCGTACGGCCGCGAAGACGGGCCCCCTCGCGGCCCAGGGCGCGACTCCCGCGGGGACGCCCCTGGCCGCGGTCGCCGCCAGCCCCCTGGTGATCGCCTGCCTCACCCTCAACGACCACGTCCGGGACCTCTTCGAGCCGCTCGCCGAGGAGCTGCGCGGCAAGACCCTGGTGAACACCACGAACGGCACCCCGGCGCAGGCCCGCGAGCTCGCGGCCTGGGCGGCGAAGCACGACATCGCGTACGTCGACGCCGGGATCATGGCGATCCCCCCGATGATCGCGACGCCGGGCGCCTACATCCTCTACAGCGGTGACGAGGAGGCGTTCCAGGAGCACCGCGAGACGCTGGCCGCGATGGCCGACACCAAGTGGGTCGGCCAGGACGCGGGCCTGGCCGCGCTGTGGGACCTGTCGCTGCTCACCGGCATGTACGGGATGATCCAGGGCGTGACGCAGGCGTTCGCCCTGACGGGCAGGGCGGGTGTGCCGCCGAAGGAGTTCGCGCCGCTCCTGGCCGACTGGATCACCGCCATGACGCACGGTCTCGTGCCCGGCACGGCGGCCGCGCTGGAGTCCGGGCAGCACCTGACGGACGTCTCCAGCCTGGAGGTCAACCAGGCGGCGTTCCCGAACCTGCTCGCGGCGTTCGCGGAGGCGGGCGTCAGCGACGAGCTGTTCGCGGGCGTGCAGCCCCTGCTCGACCGCGCGGTCGAGCAGGGTCACGGCGCGGACGGCCTGTCCCGGCTCGCCGAACTCCTCCAGCGGGGCTAGGCGTTCACCTTCGGGGCACGAGCCCTCGGGGCACGGACCCTCAGGGCACGAGCACGACCTTGCCGGTGGTCTCCCGGCGTTCCAGGGCGGCGTGCACCTCGGCCGCGTGGGACAGCGGGAAGGACTGCACGGCGGGCACCAGGTCGCCGCGCGCGCCCGCGTCCAGGGCGCGGCGCTCGTAGCCGGGCCGGTCCCCGGGCCGGGCCAGGAGGTCGAGCAGCGCGTCGACGTGGGCGACCCGGTCGGACGCGGGCGTGAAGCCGACCTGTGAGGCGGCCCCGACGGACACGAACCGGCCGCCGTCACCGATGAGTTCGAAGGCGGTGGCGGCCAGGGCGCCGCCGACCCCGTCCAGGACGACGGTCACCGGCCGGTCGGCGCCGAGCAGGTGGCGGACGGTGTCGTCCCAGCCGTCCGCGCGGTAGTCGACGGCCTCGGCGCCGAGTTTGCGCACGGCCTCGGCCTTGGCGGGGCCGCCCGCGGCGCCGACCACGGTGGCGCCCACGGCGAGCGCGTGCTGGACGACGAGGCGGCCGACGCCTCCGGCCGCGGAGGTCACGAGGACCACGTCGTCGGCGGTGATCCCGGCGATGTCGAGCAGCCCCACGGCGGTGGCGCCGGTGACGACCATGGCGACGGCGTCCTGGAACCCGAGCCCCCGCGGCAGGGGGTAGACCTGTTCCACCCCGGCGACGGCCAGCTCGGCGTAGCCGCCGGGCGTCCCGGAGGCGGTCACGACGGCCCGGCCGAGCCAGGAGGCGTCGACCCCGGGGCCGACCGCGTCGACGACCCCGGCGACCTCGCCGCCGAGGACGGCGGGCAGCTCGGGCAGCGGAGGCGCCAGGTCGCTGGCGGCTCCCGCCCGCATCACGGTCTCGATGAAGTGGACCCCGGCCGCCCTCACGGCGATCCGGACCTGGCCGGGCCCCGGCTCGGGGTCCGGCACGGTCTCGTAGCGAAGGTTCTCCGCGGATCCGAATTCGCGCAGTACGACGGCGTGCATCTGTGGTCCTCCCGGGCGGGCGACGAACGACCTGACACACACCACTCTGGAACGTCAACTTAAGTTGAGGTCAAGCGCGGCCGGGAGACGGCTCAGAGCTGGCGGGCCACCTCGGTCGCCCAGTAGGTGAGGATCAGATTGGCCCCGGCCCGCCTGATCCCGGTGAGCGACTCCACGATCGCCTTGTCCCGGTCGATCCAGCCGCGCTCGGCGGCGGCCTCGATCATCGCGTACTCACCGGAGATCTGGTACGCGGCCACGGGCACGTCCACGCGCTCCGCGACCTTGGCCAGGACGTCGAGGTAGGGCCCGGCGGGCTTCACCATCACCATGTCGGCGCCCTCCTCCAGGTCGAGCGCCAGCTCCCGCAGGGACTCGCGGAGGTTGGCCGGATCCTGCTGGTAGGTCTTGCGGTCGCCCTTCAGCGAGGACCCCACGGCCTCCCGGAAGGGGCCGTAGAACGCGGAGGAGTACTTGGCGGTGTAGGCGAGGACCGCCACGTCCTCGTGCCCGGTCTGGTCGAGGGCGTCCCGGATGACGCCGACCTGACCGTCCATCATGCCGCTCGGCCCGACCACGTGCGCGCCCGCGTCGGCCTGCACCTGCGCCATCTCGGCGTACCGCTCCAGGGTGGCGTCGTTGTCGACGCGGCCCTCGCTGTCGAGGACTCCGCAGTGCCCGTGGTCCGTCGTCTCGTCCAGACAGAGGTCGGACATCACGATCAGGTCGTCGCCGACCTCGGCCCGCACATCGCGGATCGCGACCTGGAGGATGCCGTCCGGGTCGGTGCCCGGCGTGCCCAGGGCGTCCTTCTTGGACTCCTCGGGCACCCCGAACAGCATGATCCCGGAGACCCCCGCCTCCAGCGCCTCGACGGCGGCCTTCTTCAGGGTGTCCCGCGTGTGCTGGACGACCCCCGGCATCGCGTCGATCGCCACCGGCTCGTCGATGCCCTCCCGCACGAAGGCGGGCAGGATCAGATCGGCCGGGTGCAGCCGCGTCTCGGCGACCATCCGCCGCATCGCGGGGGTGGTGCGCAGCCGCCGGGGCCGCGAGCCGGGAAACGAACCGTAGGTGCTCACTCTTGACTCCCTTCCGGCGGGCTGACCCAGCCCGTCCGGCGTCTCAGGACGAGGCCGAAGGCCGATGAACGGAGGTACCGGAGGGCAGCGCCCTCCGGTCCGGGAAGGGGCGGGCCCGGGGCACGCCCCGCGAGGGCACCTTACGGCGCCGCGGCCCGCCGCCTCCGCGCTCCTGGCCGACGCTCGCTGGGCCTGGTCACCGGGTCCCCCGCCGCCAGCGCGGCCGTACGGCGGCGCGCGCCGAACTCCGCGAGCGCGGCGGCCAGCTGGTGCACGGACGGCTCGGGAGCCATCACGTCCACGCGCAGGCCGTGCTCCTCCGCGGTCTTCGCCGTGGCGGGACCGATGCAGGCGATGACGGTCACGTTGTGCGGCTTGCCGGCGATGCCGACCAGGTTGCGCACCGTGCTGCTCGACGTGAAGAGCACGGCGTCGAAGCCGCCGCCCTTGATGGCCTCACGGGTCTCCGCGGGCGGCGGCGAGGCCCGCACGGTCCGGTAGGCGGTGACGTCGTCGACCTCCCACCCGAGGTCGATGAGCCCGGCGACCAGCGTCTCCGTGGCGATGTCGGCCCGGGGCAGGAACACCCGGTCGATCGGGTCGAAGACGGGGTCGTAGGGCGGCCAGTCCTCCAGGAGGCCCGCGGCGGACTGCTCGCCGCTGGGCACCAGGTCCGGCTTCACGCCGAAGGCGATCAGCGCGGCGGCCGTCTGCTCGCCCACGGCCGCGACCTTGATGCCCGCGAAGGCACGGGCGTCGAGGCCGTACTCCTCGAACTTCTCGCGCACCGCCTTGACGGCGTTCACCGAGGTGAAGGCGATCCACTCGTAGCGCCCGGTCACGAGCCCCTTGACGGCCCGCTCCATCTGCTGGGGCGTGCGCGGCGGCTCGACGGCGATCGTCGGCACCTCGTGCGGCACCGCGCCGTACGAACGCAGCTGGTCGGAGAGCGACGCCGCCTGCTCCTTCGTGCGCGGCACGAGCACTCGCCACCCGAAGAGCGGCTTCGACTCGAACCACGACAGCTGGTCGCGCTGGGCGGCGGCGGAACGCTCGCCGACCACGGCTATGACGGGCCGACCCCCGTCGGGCGACGGGAGGACCTTCGCCTGCTTGAAGACCTGCGCGATGGTGCCGAGCGTCGCGGTCCAGGTGCGCTGGCACGTCGTCGTACCGGCGACGGTCACCGTGATCGGCGTGTCGGGCTTGCGCCCGGCGGCCACCAGCTCACCGGCGGCCGCGGCCACCGAGTCCAGGGCCGTCGAGACCACCACGGTCCCGTCCGAGGCGCCGACCTCGCTCCAGCAGCGGTCGGAGGCGGTGCGCGCGTCGACGAAGCGCACGTCGGTGCCCTGCGCGTCCCGCAGCGGCACCCCCGCGTAGGCGGGCACGCCCACCGCGGCCGCGATGCCCGGCACCACCTCGAAGGGGATGCCCTCGGCGGCGCAGGCGAGCATCTCGTCCGCGGCGTCCGTGTCCAGGCCGGGATCGCCGGTCACCGCACGCACGACCCGCCTGCCGCCCCGCGCCGCCTCCATGACAAGATTGGCCGCAGCTCGATCCGGTGCAGCCGTCGGCGCCTGAGCGCCTTCTGACGTGCCGTCAGCGTCCTGCTGCAGGGGTGTGTCCACACCCCCTCGGGCATGCACACGTACGACATCGAGAACATCTGGCTCGGCGATCAGCACATCCGCTCGGGCCAGCGCCTCGACGGCGCGCAGAGTCAGCAGTCCCGGATCTCCGGGTCCGGCACCGAGAAAGGTGACGTGCCCGTGTGCGGGAAGGCCGGGAAGGTTCGAGGTGGGGCTCAAAGTGCTCGCTCCCCCATCAGACCGGCCGCGCCCTTGGCGAGCATCTCGGCGGCGAGTTCCCGCCCGAGCGCCATCGCCTGGTCTTCCGTCTCGGGCACGGGACCGGTGGTGGTCAGCTGCACCAGCGACGAGCCGTCGGTGGCACCGACGACGCCGCGCAGGCGCATTTCCTTGACAACCTGTCCGTCGGCCAGCAGGTCGGCCAGCGCTCCCACGGGTGCGCTGCAGCCGGCCTCCAGGGCGGCGAGCAGGGATCGCTCGGCGGTCACGGCGGCCCGCGTGTACGGGTCGTCGAGCTCGGCGAGCGTGGCGACGAGGTCCGCGTTGGACGCGGCACACTCGATCGCCAGTGCCCCCTGGCCGGGGGCGGGCAGAACCATGTCGACCGACAGGAAGTCGGTCACCTCGTCGAGCCTGCCGACGCGGCTGAGTCCGGCGGCGGCGAGGACGACGGCGTCGAGCCGCCCGTCGTGCACGTATCCGATCCGGGAGTCGACGTTGCCGCGGATCGGCACGGTCTCGATGGTCAGACCGTGAGCGCGGGCGTACGCGTTGAGCTGCGCCATGCGGCGCGGCGAGCCGGTGCCCACCCGGGCGCCGTCGGGCAGCTGCGCGAAGGTCAGGCCGTCGCGCGCGATCAGCACGTCCCGCGGGTCCTCGCGCACCGGCAGCGCGGCGAGCGTGAACTCCTCGGGCTGCGCGGTCGGCAGGTCCTTCAGGGAGTGCACGGCGAAGTCGACCTCGCCGTCGCGCAGCGCGTCGCGCAGCGCGGTCGCGAACACACCGGTGCCGCCGATCTGCGCGAGGTGCTCGCGCGAGGTGTCGCCGTAGGTGGTGATCTCGACCAGCTCGACGGGACGCCCCGTCAGCTGCGCGACCTCCTCGGCCACCTGGCCGGACTGGGCCATCGCCAGCTTGCTGCGCCTGGTCCCGAGCCTGAGGGCCCTCTCGGTCATGCCCGGCCTCGCTTCGGGTCGTCGTTCTGGTGGTGCTGGTCCTGCTGGCCCGCCTGCGCGCCGGGGGCGTCCCGCAGGTGGTCGGCCCGGGAGACGGCCGCGACCGTCTCCGGGTCGAGGTCGAAGAGGGTGCGCAGCGCGTCCGCGTACCCGGCGCCGCCGGGCTCGCTGGCCAGCTGCTTCACCCGCACCGTCGGCGCGTGCAGCAGCTTGTCCACGACGCGGCGCACGGTCTGCGTGATCTCGGCCCGCTCCTTGTCGCCGAGCTCCGGCAGGCGTCCGTCGAGCCGGGCGATCTCGCCGCTGACGACGTCGGCGGCCATGGTGCGCAGGGCGACCACGGTGGGCGTGATGTGCGCGGCCCGCTGGGCGGCGCCGAACGCGGCCACCTCGTCCGACACGATCGTGCGCACGGCGTCCACGTCGGCGGCCATCGGCGCGTCGGCGGAGGCCTCCGCGAGCGACTCGATGTCGACGAGCCGGACGCCCTCGACGCGGTGCACGGCCGCGTCGACGTCCCGCGGCATGGCCAGGTCGAGCAGCGCGAGCGCGACGGTGCGGGCGGGCGCGGCGACCTGGGCCCGGGCCACGGCCGTGGCGGTCCGCGCCGCGGCGCCGCCGCCGACGGAGGGGCTGTTGTCGACGAGCGCGCCGTGCTGCTCGTACGCGTGGGCGTCGCCGATGTGCGGTCCGGAGTCCGGGCCATCGGTGCCGTCGGTGCCGTCGGTGCCGTCAGGGTTCCCGGTGCCGTCGCCGGGCGTGACGAGGCAGGTGTCGTCCGCGCAGGCCCGGTCCGCGTCACCGGCGGCCGCGGGCGTGCCCGTCTGGCCGGGAAGCGTCACCGCGGGCGCGCCCGTACGGCCGGAGACCGCCGCCGCGACATCGGCGCCCGTGAGCACGAGGCCCGTCGCGCCGGTACAGGAAACGGCCACGTCGGCACGTGTCAGCTCGGCCGCCACCGCGTCCATCCGGACCGCCCGGGCGCGCACGCCGGTGCCGCCCTCGGCCAGGATCCGGGCGAGCCGCTCGGCCCGCTCCAGGGTGCGGTTGGCGATCACGACCTCGTCGACGCCGGAGCGCGCGAGGGTCGCCGCCGCGAGGGACGACATGGAACCCGCGCCGATCACCAGGGCGCGCCTGCCCTTGGCCCACGCCTCCACCGGCTCGCGCCCGGCGAGCTGCTCCAGGCCGAAGGTCACCAGGGACTGCCCGGCCCGGTCGATGCCGGTCTCGGAGTGCGCCCGCTTGCCGACGCGCAGCGCCTGCTGGAACAGGTCGTTGAGCAGCCGCCCCGCGGTGTGCAGGTCCTGTGCCCGCGCCAGGGCGTCCTTGATCTGGCCGAGGATCTGGCCCTCGCCCACGACCATCGAGTCGAGGCCGCACGCCACCGAGAACAGGTGGTGCACCGCCCGGTCCTCGTAGTGCACGTACAGATAAGGGGTGAGCTCTTCGAGGCTCACGCCGCTGTGCCGGGCGAGCAGCGTCGACAGCTCGGCCACGCCCGCGTGGAACTTGTCCACGTCCGCGTACAGCTCGATGCGGTTGCAGGTGGCGAGCACGGCGGCCTCGGCCGCGGGCTCGGCGGCCACCGTGTCGTGCAGCAGCTTGGACTGCGCGTCGACGGTGAGCGCGGCCCGCTCCAGGACGCTCACCGGAGCGCTCCGGTGGCTGAGGCCAACGACGAGGAGACTCATGCCGGCATCACCGCGGGGACGTCCCCGTCGGGTCCCTTCCGGTGCTCCTGGGAGGCGGCGGGCGCGGCGGCGCCGTCGCCCGCCCCTTCCTCGCCGGCCTTGCGCTGCTCGTGGAAGGCGAGGATCTGCAGCTCGATGGAGAGGTCGACCTTGCGCACGTCGACGCCGTCCGGGACGGTCAGGACGGTCGGCGCGAAGTTCAGGATGGAGGTGACGCCGGCGGCGACGAGACGGTCACAGACCTGCTGTGCGGCGCCCGCGGGGGTCGCGATCACGCCGATCGAGACACCGTTGTCCGTGATGATCTTCTCGAGGTCGTCGGTGTGCTGCACCGGCATGCCCGCGACGGGCTTGCCCGCCATCGCCGGGTCGGCGTCGATGAGGGCGGCCACGCGGAACCCGCGCGAGGCGAACCCGCCGTAATTGGCCAGGGCGGCGCCGAGGTTACCGATGCCGACGATGACAACCGGCCAGTCCTGGGTCAGGCCGAGCTCGCGCGAGATCTGGTAGACGAGGTACTCGACGTCGTAGCCGACACCGCGCGTTCCGTACGAACCGAGGTACGAGAAGTCCTTGCGCAGCTTCGCGGAGTTGACCCCCGCGGCGGCCGCGAGCTCCTCGGAGGAGACCGTGGGCACAGAGCGCTCCGACAGTGCGGTCAGCGCCCTCAGGTACAGCGGAAGCCTGGCGACGGTGGCCTCGGGGATCCCTCGGCTACGGGTCGCCGGTCGGTGAGTTCGGCCAGTTGCCACGGTGCTCCTGCGGGTAGAGCGGGGCTGCGGGCGGCCCCATGTCCCCAGACCGCCCCGTCGAATGCAGGCTATGTCTTTGTGAACGCGTGCACAAAGATGGTGTCCGATTTGCCCGCCCAACGTGACCGGGGTCACGCGCCCCTGGCGCACTTTCGTGGAACCGGCGCACGGCCAGGAACGACACTCACCTGACGGGGGCAAAGCCGCACACACTCCTCATGATCATCGCCCCCGAGACCTCACAACCGCACCCGATGCTAAACGACTTTCCGGACAGCTCCGGACGTCATAACCAGCCATCGGCGCGCACGGCCGCCGCCGCGCCCGTGCTATGCGACCGGCCCCCGCCCGCCGCCCCGCCCTGCCGCCGTTCCGTTACTCCGTGAGCGCCCGCCGCAGCCGCCCGGCGTCGACCTTCCAGAAGGTGTGCTGCTCCCCGTCCACGAGCACCACCGGAATCTGCTCCCAGTACTCCCGGTGCAGCGCCTCGTCCTCGGTGATGTCCTTCTTCTCCCAGGCAACGCCGAGCTCGCCGCACACCTGCGCGACGACGGCCTCGGCGTCCTCGCACAGATGGCACCCGGGCTTGCCGACCAGCGTCACCAGCCGGTCCCCGGGTGCCTTCGCGGCGCTCCTGGCCGCCTGCTTCGCCGTCCTACGAAAAATCGGGCTCATGCCTCCAGCTTCCTACGCGCTCCCGTACGCCGGGCGAACCTCGCACTGTGACCAGCGCGACACAGTGAGTTGACGGGTTCGCATCCTCACCTTCACGGGACAACCGAACAGAGTGGCTATGCTCGACGGCATGGCCGCTCTCGGTTGGCTCCACCCCCGTAGGCGCTCCGCCACCGCGCGCAGCGTCCTGGCAGGCGAGGCCTCGGCGGAGGCCGCTCGCAAGTCCTCGCAGGAGCTGGAGGACCTCGCGCGGACCCCGGCGCCGGACGAGGCCGAGGGCCCCGAGTTCCCGGTGGCCGGCGACGACAAGGCCGCCGCCTTCTTCGACCTCGACAACACCGTGCTGCAGGGCGCCGCGCTCTTCTACTTCGGCCGCGGCCTGTACCAGCGCAAATTCTTCCAGCGCCGCGAGCTCACCCGGTTCGTCTGGCAGCAGGCCTGGTTCCGGCTCGCGGGCGAGGACCCCGAGCACCTCCAGGACGCCCGCGAGAGCGCCCTGTCCATCGTCAAGGGCCACCGCGTCGCCGAGCTGATCTCCATCGGCGAGGCCGTGTACGACGACTATCTGGCCGACCGCATCTGGACCGGCACCCGCGCCCTCGCCCAGGCCCACCTCGACGCGGGCCAGAAGGTCTGGCTGGTCACCGCGGCGCCGGTGGAGATGGCCACGATCATCGCCCGCCGCCTCGGCCTGACCGGCGCCCTCGGCACGGTCGCCGAGTCCGTGAACGGCATCTATACGGGCAAGCTCGTCGGCGAGCCCCTGCACGGCCCCGCCAAGGCCGAGGCGGTGCGCGCCCTGGCCGCCGCCGAGGGCCTCGACCTGGCCCGCTGCGCCGCCTACAGCGACTCCCACAACGACATCCCGATGCTGTCCCTCGTCGGCCACCCCTACGCGATCAACCCCGACGCCAAGCTGCGCAAGCACGCCCGCGCCCGCGACTGGCGACTGCGGGACTACCGCACGGGGCGGAAGGCCGCGAAGGTCGGCATCCCGGCCGCCGCCGGGGTCGGAGCGCTGGCCGGGGCCACGGCGGCGGCTGTGGCGCTGCACCGTCGCCGCCACTGAGCCCTCGGGGCGCGTGAGCCGGTCATCGGCGCTGCGCGCCTCGTCCTCAGGCGCCGGACCGGCTCCCCCTTCGCGCTACGCGCTCGTCCTCAAACGCCGGACGGGCTTCCCCGCCGTGCCGTGCCTCTCGTCCTCGGGTGCCGGACGGGGTTCTTTGTCGCGCCGCGCCCCGGCCCTTGGTGTCGGACGGGGTTCTCTCGATTGTGTGTGCGGCTCTGCTGGTCGCCACGTACCGTCACCTGTGCGAAAACGGCGGTAATCGTTCTCTCTTACCCGTCGGGCCTCCCGCCAGTCCCGTTCGTTCAACTCGGCCACAACACGCCCCCCGCTCAGCCGGAATGCGCGCTGTTTCGATCAACAAGCGTTCAATAACCGGTACTTGTCCGACCGCTGATCGGTAAGAGAAGCGACGTAATCGATGATTTGAGCAACTGGGTGTAGCGCTGCCTGTACGAAGCGTTATTCTCCTCAGACGCATGACAGGACCTTGCACGTCGCTACGACGGGTGAACGGTCCCGCACTGCACGTGATGGAAGCTCTGCCTCTGGGAGTCCCGTGTACCCACACGTCGGGGTTGACGCCTCGGGCCTGGCTACGCTGCGCGCAACGGTCCTCGACCGCCTGCGCGGCTTCGTCCCCACCGCGTACGCCGTCCCCGCCTTCGCCGTCCCGGCACCCGCCGGGCCGTGCTACGCCTTGGCGGACGGCGGTGCCGCGGTCAGCAGACGGTCGCGCTCCGGCGCCGCCACCACCACCCGCCGCCCCGCCGCGGACAGTGACAGCGCCCGCATGATGGACCTCGTCGAACGCGCCCAGGCGGGCGAGGCCGACGCGTTCGGCCGCCTCTACGACCAGTACAGCGACACGGTCTACCGGTACATCTACTACCGCGTCGGCGGCAAGGCGACCGCGGAGGACCTCACCAGTGAGACCTTTCTGCGCGCCCTGCGCCGCATCGGCACCTTCACCTGGCAGGGCCGCGACTTCGGCGCCTGGCTGGTCACGATCGCCCGCAACCTCGTCGCGGACCACTTCAAGTCGAGCCGGTTCCGCCTCGAAGTGACCACCGGCGAAATGCTCGACGCCAACGAGGTCGAGCGCAGCCCCGAGGACTCCGTCCTCGAATCCCTGTCGAACGCCGCGCTCCTGGACGCGGTCCGCCGCCTCAACCCGCAGCAGCAGGAGTGCGTGACCCTGCGCTTCCTCCAGGGCCTCTCCGTCGCCGAGACCGCGCGCGTGATGGGCAAGAACGAAGGCGCGATCAAGACCCTCCAGTACCGAGCGGTCCGTACGCTCGCCCGACTCCTCCCGGACGACGCCCGCTGACCGGCCGCACCCCGGCCGCGACGCGGTCACCCAGCGGCCACCGACCCGGCCCGGCCCTCGCCCCGACACCCTCGGCGACGGCCAACTCACCGTCCGTGGCGGCCAGATGGTCGTCGCGGCGCCTCCCCATTCTCCGGCGGTCCGATCATCCTCCGTCCGTAACCCAAGTGCCGCGACGCTCGTTGTGCGGGATGCAGGCTCCCTGTGGTCGCATCCTGACCTCCCCCGAGCTCCGAAAGAGCAGGGGGACGCTCCATTCGCTCACCCGATCGTGTGGAAGCGCTCAGGACCTGCAACCCTCAGGACCCCTGGGGAGTCGACGTCATGACGAGAGGAGGTGCCGCCAGTGATCGCGAACGTATCGGCCCACCGGCGGGCGAACGCCTTCGCCCAGGCCCTGGAGGAGCACTCCGGCCAGGACCCGGCGGCCGAGCAGCCCGAAGAACCCGCCGACCCCACGGTCGCCCGCACCGATACCGCGGCCCCCGGACCGGCCGAGCGCGACCGCCTGCTGGCGCTCGCCGACGGCCTGGCCCAGCTCCCGAGGCCGGAGCTGGATCCCGAGGTCAAAGTGGTGCAGCGGGCCCAGCTCGTGGCGGCCATGGAGGCCATGCTCGCGGAAGGCACCACGGGCGATACCGCCTCCGTGCCGCGCCAGCGCTCCCGCAAGGGCGCCCACCGCGCGCTGCGGAAGCTCAAGCCGCGCTCCCGCCTGTCCAAAGGCATCGCCGCCGGCGGACTCACCGTGGGCGTGGCCGCCGGGGCCTTCGGCGGCATCGCCGCCGCGAGCAACGACGCGTTGCCGGGCGACTCGCTCTACGGCCTCAAGCGCGGCATGGAAGACCTCAAGCTCGGCATGGCCGACAGCGACACCGACCGCGGCCAGATCTACCTCGACCAGGCCTCCACCAGGCTCAGCGAGGCCCGCCGCCTGATGGAGCGCACCCGCGCGGGCGAACTCGACCACGAGTCCCTCGGCGAGGTCCGCCGCGCCCTCTCCGGCATGCGCCACGACGCCTCCGAGGGCCACCGCCTGCTCCGCCAGGCCTACGAGCGCGACGGCTCCCTCGGCCCCATCCAGGCCCTCTCCTCCTTCGCCAAGGCCCACAGCGCCAGCTGGCGCGACCTGCGCGCCAAGCTCCCCGTCCAGCTCGGTGACGTGGGCGAAGAGGTCACCTCGGTCTTCGACGCCATAGAGCAGCAAGTCGACCCGCTGCGCTCCCTGCTCCCCCGCACCCCCGGAAAGCACCGCGCACCGGACGACCGCCCCCGCCAGGACACCCCCGACACACCCCGCAGGGACCGCCCCTCCCCGCACACCTCGGACGACTCCCAGCCCCACCGCGCCCCGGGCAGGCCACAGGCCCCCGCCCCCTCCCACAAGGAGAGCGACGGCCTCCTCCCCGGAGTCACGGACGGGCTGATCGAGCCGCCCAAGCCCCACACCCCGCCCCCCTCGCACAACACCTCCGAGAAGCCCCACAGCAGCCTCACGCCCGCGAAACCGGAAGTGACGCTGCCGCCCCTCATCCCCGGCCTCCTCCCGGAACTGGGAATCGAGGACGAGGAACAGAAGTAGCGCTCAACGCCTCCGCCCACTCGCTCCCGGAAAAGGGGACGCGAGTGGGCGGAGGCGTTTGCGTGAGGGTCCCGGGGCGGCAGCTCCCTCTCGGAGGAACACCGGCCCAGCGGAACGGCGGCTCAGAAGAACACCGACCTCCGCTGCACCAACAACTTGTACAGCGTGTGCTGAATCTGCTCCCGCACCTGATCCGTGAGGTTGAACATCAGCATCGGATCCTCGGCGGCCTCCGGCGGATACCCGTCCGTGGGAATCGGCTCCCCGAACTGAATGGTCCACTTCGTGGGCAGCGGCACCATTCCCAAAGGCCCCAGCCAAGGAAACGTGGGAGTCAGCGGAAAGTAGGGAATGCCCAACACCCGGGCGACCGTCTTCGCGTTGCCCACCATCGGGTAGATCTCCTCCGCCCCCACGATGGAGCACGGCACGATCGGCGACCCGGTCCGCAGCGCCGTGGACACGAAGCCGCCCCGCCCGAACCGCTGCAACTTGTACCGCTCCCCGAAGGGCTTCCCGATCCCCTTGAACCCCTCGGGCATCACCCCGACGAGCTCCCCCCGCTCCAGGAGCGCCCCCGCGTCCTCCGCGCAGGCCAAGGTGTGCCCGGCCTTGCGCGCCAGCTCGTTCACCACCGGCAGCATGAACACCAAGTCGGCCGCGAGCAGCCGCAGATGCCGCTGCTGCGGATGGTGGTCGTGCACGGCGACCTGCATCATCAGGCCGTCCCACGGCAGCGTCCCCGAGTGGTTGGCGACGATCAGGGCGCCGCCGTCACCGGGCACGTTCTCGATGCCCTTGACCTCGACCCGGAAGTACTTGTCGTAGACCGGCCTGAGCAGCGACATCAGCACCTGGTCGGTGAGCTCCGCGTCGTACCCGAACTCGTCGACCTCGTAGTCCCCCGTGAGCCGCCGCCGCAGGAAGGCCAGGCCGCCGGCGATCCGCCGGTCCCAGCCGCCCCCGCCGCCACCGCGCGGCTCGGGCGCGTGGGGCGCCGCCGCTTCCTGCTCCTCGGCGGAGGCGGCACCGGCGCGGGAGACCCCGGCGCGGGGCAGGGCGACCCGCCGCGGCCGCCGCCCCGACGGCTCGGGGGCGGCCCCGCCCGCGGCCCCCGGCTCCGCCTCCTCGACCGCCGGGACGTCACCGTCCCGCCCGGTCGGCACCGCCTTGACCTCGCGCACCTTCGCCGCGTCGCCCTTGCGGCGCGACACGGTGGTCCGGCGGCGCGGCGGCCGCTGGCCGGCCCCACGCGACCGGTCGTCGTCGAACGGAATGACCTTGGCGTCCGCCATCGTTGACGATCTCCTCAGTTGGCGCTGTGGTGGGCACTGTCGTCGGCTTCGCGTCCGGCGCCCACGGGGGCGCCGCGCTCCGTACCGCCGCCCGCGAACGGCAGTGCCGCGACCCGGTCGACGGCCGCCGCGAGCGCGTCCGGAGGCAGCAGCCCGGGACCCCGGCCGCGTACGAAGTCCGCGAAGGTCTCCGCGGTCGTGTACTTCGGCTTGAACCCCAGTGTCTCGCGCATCTGCCGTGTCGCCACGACCCGGCCGTGGGTGAGCAGCCGGATCTGCTCGCGCGAGAAGTCCGTGACGCCGAGCGTGCGCAGCGCGGTGCCCACCCAGGTGACGGCGGGCAGCAGCACCGGCAGCGTCGGGCGGCCGAGACGGCGCGCGCACTGCGAGAGCAGCAGCAGACCGTCCCCCGCGATGTTGAAGGTGCCGCTGTTGAGGGTGGACCGCGCCGGTTCGTGCGAGGCGAGCCGCAGCACCTCGATCACGTCGTCCTCGTGGACGAACTGCAGGCGCGGGTCGTAGCCGAAGACCGTCGGCAGGACCGGCAGCGAGAAGTACTCGGCGAGCGGTGAGTCCGCGGCCGGGCCGAGGATGTTCGCGAACCGCAGGACGCACACCGCGACGTCCGGGCGGCGCCGCGCGAAGCCCCGCACATAGCCCTCGACCTCGACGGTGTCCTTGGCGAAACCGCCGCTCGGCAGCGACTTGGGCGGCGTGGTCTCGGTGAAGACCGCCGGGTCGCGCGGCGCCGAGCCGTACACGTTCGTACTCGACTTCACCACCAGGCGCTTGACCGTCGGCGACTTCTGGCAGGCGCCGAGCAGCTGCATGGTGCCGATGACGTTGGTCTCCTTGACCGAGCCGCGGCTGCCGCCGGCGAGCGCGGTGCCCGTGACGTCCATGTGCACGACCGTGTCCACGGCGTGCTCGGCGAGCACCCGGGTGATCGTCGGCTGCCGGATGTCGGCCTGCACGAAGTCGGCGCCGCCCAGATGGTGCTCGGGCGGGATCGCGTCCACGGCGACCACCCGCTCGACCTCGGGGTCGCGCTGAACGCGCCGGACGAACCTGCCGCCTAGCTGCCGGGCCACCCCGGTCACGAGCACGACCTTGCCCAAGATCAGCGCCGCCTTTCCCCAGCCCCGCGTTGCCCCGGTTGTTGCGGGCCGCGTACCGCGCTTCGGCCTCTTCAGACCTAGCGGCGCGTCCGGCCTCGCGTTACGTGCGTGGCCAACGCTAGCGGGTCGATGTTGCGCTGTGATGACTGCGAGCTGCGTGAAGTGACGACGGCCACACGACTTCGTAGAGATCAAGCCGTTCGCCCGCCTTTGAACAGTTGAACCCCATATGAGAGCGCCCTCAACGATTCCGGGGTCGTTCCGAGGGCCCCGGAACGCACCGAAGCCCTCCCGTCGGACGACGGGAGGGCTTCAGTACGTGCGCTGGCTCGCTCGCTCAGCGGCCGCTTACTTCTTGTTGCGGCGCTGAACGCGCGTGCGCTTCAGCAGCTTGCGGTGCTTCTTCTTGGCCATCCGCTTACGCCGCTTCTTGATAACAGAGCCCACGACTACCCTCGCTCACTTCTCGGATCACCCCCGCGTCAGCGGGGATATCGGTGCGGGGCGTCTGGGCCCACACGACCTACGTCGGCCTAGCCTACCCGCCCGTTCGCCGAGCCTGTAATCGAGAGATGTCGGTCAGGCTGTCTCCACCCCCACGTATGAGTCGCGAAGGTACTCGTGAACCGCGTTCTCGGGCACTCGGAAGGACCTTCCGACCCGGATTGCGGGCAGATGACCGCTGTGCACCAGCCGGTACACGGTCATCTTCGAGACTCGCATCACCGCGGCGACCTCCGCCACGGTCAGGAACGCAACCTCGCTGAGAGGCCTCTGGTCAGCAGCCATGACACACCTGAACCTTCCGCACATGACGCGCACCGGCTTCCCCTTCCGGTGACTCCTCGTCGCTGTGCGCTCACTCCCCAGAGTAGGGGCGGGTGATGCGAGTGGGGAAGAGGAGCTGCCATCGGCCGTTTACTGTGACAGACACGCTCGATTGAGTACATAGCGAGTAAGCGGTCGGTAGTAATCAGACCGCACAGCGTCATCAAGCGGAACGACGACGGACACTCGCCCCTCCGCCTCTCCGACGAACAGGGCCGGATCGTCCGTATCCGCCAGACCGATCGCCTCAAACCCCAGCTGACCTGCTCCGCAGACCCATCCGTGGTCCCCGATGACCAGCTCGGGCAGAGGGCCCCCGGACTCCGCCTGGACCCCGAGAGCCCGTCGAACCGGCAAGGGAGAATGGCTGTGTGCGCCGGTCTCACTCCCGGTGGGACGCACGCCGGGTTCGCGCACCAGCGCGACACCTTGTACGTAGTCAAGGTTGTACGTGCGTAGGCCGAACCGGGTCGTTATGTCGACACGGCAACCCTGCGCGGGAGTGAGGACCTGGCAGCCCGCCGCCGACAGGGCATCGGCCAACGCGGCGTAGAAGCCAAGGAGTCGGTGCGGGTGCCCCGTCCCGAGCAGCACGGGAACCCTCCTGCGGGCCGCCTCCCGGAGCCGCTCGGCGAACGCGTCGAGAGCCGCCAACGTCCGCTCCGGGTCGATGACATCGGCCCCCGTAGTGTGCCGCGGGTCGCCGGACACCCCGCACTTGTCGGCCATGAGCCGCAGCAAGTCGCCGGTGCCCCAGGTCCATTCGGGATCGAGCCCGAGCAGTATCCGTGGGTCCCGGGCGGCGAAGAGCCGGTAACTCCGCAGGCTCTCCTCCCGCGACGTGGCCACGGGCCCGGCGAGCCGGGCCGCCAGCAGATGCGCGCGCAACGCTCCGGTGCTCAACACGCCCCGATGCTGCCGCAGCCACCCCACCCCCACCCCGAAAAACCCGAAAACACCGCACAGTTGGGCTAACACTCCTACGCCAGGGCACTCCGGCGGCACCCTCCGGCCGGTCTGCCGGGCGAGGACGAGACGCGGAACACCGATCGCGGGGCCCGGACCCTGGTCCGATCGCGGGGCCCGGACCCTGGTCCGGGAAGGGGCGTCCACCCGCGGAGCACGCTGACGGCCACAGCCCTGACGGCCACAGCGGGGAGCACCCGCGGGGCCTCAGGCGAGCAGCCCCCGCAGCGGAAACACCGCTCGCCGAGCCGCCAACACGGCCTGATCCACACGGTCGGCCGGGTCGTACCCCTCGTTCCACCCCCGCCACCGCACCGGCCACCGCCCGTCCGTCATCCGTCCGGGCGCGAGAACCCGCGCCCGCGCGAACACCTCACGCCCCCACTCCTCCGGCACTCCCGCCGAGGGGTCGACCTCCTGCCCCGCCACCACGCCCACCAGGTGCGTCCAGGACCGCGGCACCACGTCCACCACCGCGTACCCGCCCCCGCCGAGGGCCACCCAGCGCCCTTCCGCGTACTCATGAGCCAGCTCATGACAGGCGACCTGCACCGCCCGCTGCGCGTCCAGCGACACCGCCAGGTGCGCCAACGGGTCCTCGAAGTGCGTATCGGCGCCGTGCTGCGTCACCAGGACCTGCGGCCGGAACTCCGCGAGCAGCTCCGGCACCACGGCGTGGAACGCCCGTACCCAGCCCTCGTCCCCGGTGCCCGCGGGCAGCGCCACGTTCACCGCACTGCCCGGCGCCGCCTCGCCTCCCGTCTCCTCCGGCCATCCGGTCTGCGGGAACAACGTCCGGGGATGCTCGTGCAGGGAGATCGTCAGGACCCGGGGGTCGTCCCAGAACGCGGCCTGCACCCCGTCTCCGTGGTGCACGTCCACATCCACATAGGCGACGCGCTCGGCCCCCAGCTCCAGGAGGCGCGCGATGGCCAGCGCGGCGTCGTTGTACACACAGAAGCCCGAGGCCGCGCCCGGCATGGCGTGGTGCAGCCCGCCCGCGAAGTTCACCGCGTGCAGAGCCTGTCCGTGCCAGACCGCCTCGGCGGCACCGACCGACTGCCCGGCGATCAACGCGGACACGTCATGCATCCCGGCGAACGCGGGCACGTCCATCGTGCCCAGCCCGTACTCCTCCCGCGCCGAAGCAGGGTCGGCGGAGGCCGCCTTCACCGCCGCCACATAGTCCTCGCGGTGGACGAGGCCCAGCGTCGACTCACCGGCACGCTTCGCCGCGACGACGTCCAGCTCCCGGTCGAGCCCGAAGGCACCGATCAGGCTCCTGGTCAGCGCGAGCCGGACCGGGTCCATGGGGTGCTCTGGACCGAAGTCATAGCCCGTTACCGCCTCGTCCCACATCAGCTGTGCGCGCCCGCTCATGTCCGTCACCGTATCGGTCCGGTCCGGGGGCGAACGACCGGGCGTACCGCAGGATCACGAGCACCAACACCAAGGGAACGACCATCGCGCCGCGATAGTTCCACCCGTCCCCCAGCGCCCCCACCAGCGGCGAACCGACCAGGAACCCCACATAGTTGAAGATGTTGAGCCGCGCGACGGCCGCGTCCGAGGCCCCGGGGAACAGCCGCCCCGCCGCCGCGAAGGTCTGCGGCACGATCACGCACAGCCCGAGCCCCAGCAGTGTGAACCCACCGATCCCCACCCACGCCCCGGGAGCCACAGCCACCACACCGAACCCGGCCGCGCCCAGCACCGCTCCGGCCCGCACCACGGCCACCGCCCCGAAGCGCCGCACGCCCAGGTCCCCAACTCCCCGCCCCACCAGGGCCGTCACCATGTACACGTTGTACGGGACCGTGGACAGCTGCTCCGAACTGCCCAGCACGTCCTGGAGATACTTGGCGCCCCAGTTGGAGACCGTCGAGTCCCCGATGTACACGAACGCCATCACCAGGCACAGCGGCAACAGCGTCCGAAAAACGACTACGCGGTCCTCGGCGTTCCGGCCATCGTCCTGGCCGTCCGGAGTGCCTTCCGTCCCCTCGTCCCCGTGGCCGCGCACGTCGTCGACGTACCACCGGCTCCCCAGGAACGCGGCGGGCAGCAGCACCACGACCACCGGCAGGTACAGCACGAACAGCGACAGGTCCCAGTGCGCGCCGGCCCACGCCAGGGAGGCCCCCACGATGCCGCCCAGGCTGTACGCGGCGTGGAAGCCGAGCATGATGCTGCGCCCGTAGGCCCGCTGGAGGCTCACCCCGAGCATGTTCATCGAGGCGTCGAGCGCCCCCACCGCGACTCCGAACGCCGCGAGCGCCACCGCGATCTCCCACATCGCGTCGCCCGCCCCCGCGCCGAGCAGCGCGAGCAGCACCGCGGGCTGCGACCACCGCATCACCCGGCTGGGCCGCACCCGCCTCACCAGCCGCTCGGCCCCCACGCTTCCCGCACCGGCCAGGATGGGCACCGCCGCCAGGAAGACCGGCAGCAGCCCGTCGGATATCCCGTACTGGTCCTGCAGCGCCGGTATCCGCGTCACCAGGAGCGCGAACGCGACGCCCTGCGCCAGGAAGCCGAACGCGAGCGAGGTCCTGCCCCGCCGCAGCGTCTCCGTCATGACGGCGAAGCGTAGGCCCGGGCGCTACCGCTGGGTAGATAGATCACCCATCAACTTCGGTGAGAAGGGTGGTCAGCTCTCTCAGGTCCCCGAAGAGCCGGGTGGCTCCGGTCAGCCGCTCGGCCGGGGTCATGCCCGTGAAGCCGTAGACGTCCATCCCGGCTGCCCTCGCGGCCTGTACCCCGAGAGGGCTGTCTTCCACTACGACGCACCGCTCGGGCGCGGCCCCCATCCGTTCGGCGGCGTACAGGAAGAGATCCGGCGCCGGCTTGCCCCGCCCCACGTCCTGCGAGCTGAAGACGCGTTCTTTTCCGAACCACTTGTCGAGCCCGGTCTTCCGGTGCCCGACCCGAATGCGCTCATGGCTCCCGGAGGAGGCGAGACAGTAGGCGACTCCGTCGGCGGTCAGCTTCTCCAGCACTTCGAAGGCCCCGGCCATGGGTTCCAGTTCCCGTTCGAAGGCTGCGAAGACCTTGCCGTGGAAGATGTCGTCGAAGTCCTCCGGCAGCCGCTGCCCCGACCGTTCGAGAACGGTGTCGTGTACGCGGTGGAGCGCGGCGCCCATGTAGTCGCGCAGGGAGTCCTCGTAAGTGGTGGGGTGCCCGAGCTCGGTCAGATATCCGGCGAGGATCGTATTGGAGAGCGGTTCGCTGTCCACCAGGACACCGTCGTTGTCGAAGATGACAAGGTCGTATCGCATGGTTCGACCCTAAACGCAGAAAACCCCCGTGCCATCCGGCACGGGGGTTTCCCATCACAATTTGTTCGGCGGCGTCCTACTCTCCCACAGGGTCCCCCCTGCAGTACCATCGGCGCTGTAAGGCTTAGCTTCCGGGTTCGGAATGTAACCGGGCGTTTCCCTCACGCTATGACCACCGAAACACTATGAAACTGTGAACTACCGCACCACACCATGCAGGTATGGGGTTGTTCGTGGTTTCAGAACCAACACAGTGAACGCGAGCAACTGAGGACAAGCCCTCGGCCTATTAGTACCAGTCAACTCCACCCGTTACCAGGCTTCCATATCTGGCCTATCAACCCAGTCGTCTACTGGGAGCCTTACCCTCTCAAGGAGGTGGGAATACTCATCTCGAAGCAGGCTTCCCGCTTAGATGCTTTCAGCGGTTATCCCTCCCGAACGTAGCCAACCAGCCATGCCCTTGGCAGAACAACTGGCACACCAGAGGTTCGTCCGTCCCGGTCCTCTCGTACTAGGGACAGCCCTTCTCAATATTCCTACGCGCACAGCGGATAGGGACCGAACTGTCTCACGACGTTCTAAACCCAGCTCGCGTACCGCTTTAATGGGCGAACAGCCCAACCCTTGGGACCGACTCCAGCCCCAGGATGCGACGAGCCGACATCGAGGTGCCAAACCATCCCGTCGATATGGACTCTTGGGGAAGATCAGCCTGTTATCCCCGGGGTACCTTTTATCCGTTGAGCGACGGCGCTTCCACAAGCCACCGCCGGATCACTAGTCCCGACTTTCGTCCCTGCTCGACCCGTCAGTCTCACAGTCAAGCTCCCTTGTGCACTTACACTCAACACCTGATTACCAACCAGGCTGAGGGAACCTTTGGGCGCCTCCGTTACCCTTTGGGAGGCAACCGCCCCAGTTAAACTACCCATCAGACACTGTCCCTGATCCGGATCACGGACCCAGGTTAGACATCCAGCACGACCAGAGTGGTATTTCAACGGCGACTCCCCCGATACTGGCGTACCGGGTTCACAGTCTCCCACCTATCCTACACAAGCCGAACCGAACACCAATATCAAACTGTAGTAAAGGTCCCGGGGTCTTTCCGTCCTGCTGCGCGAAACGAGCATCTTTACTCGTAGTGCAATTTCACCGGGCCTATGGTTGAGACAGTCGAGAAGTCGTTACGCCATTCGTGCAGGTCGGAACTTACCCGACAAGGAATTTCGCTACCTTAGGATGGTTATAGTTACCACCGCCGTTTACTGGCGCTTAAGTTCTCAGCTTCGCCACCCCGAAGAGTGACTAACCGGTCCCCTTAACGTTCCAGCACCGGGCAGGCGTCAGTCCGTATACATCGCCTTACGGCTTCGCACGGACCTGTGTTTTTAGTAAACAGTCGCTTCTCGCTGGTCTCTGCGGCCACCCCCAGCTCAGGATGTAAAACCCATCACCAGGCGTGGCCCCCCTTCTCCCGAAGTTACGGGGGCATTTTGCCGAGTTCCTTAACCATAGTTCACCCGAACGCCTCGGTATTCTCTACCTGACCACCTGAGTCGGTTTAGGGTACGGGCCGCCATGAAACTCGCTAGAGGCTTTTCTCGACAGCATAGGATCATCCACTTCACCACAATCGGCTCGGCATCAGGTCTCAGCCTTAATGTGTGACGGATTTGCCTATCACACGGCCTACACCCTTACCCCGGGACAACCACCGCCCGGGC